>NZ_UFXX01000001.1:0-1262367 GCF_900447535.1 Dermacoccus nishinomiyaensis
CCTGGCGATCTGGTGGCCGTCGTCGTCCTGGCCAGCGCTCGCACGATGCCGTCGCACGCGGTGATGGTGCACGCGCCGAGCGCGAGGCGTGGCCGCTTGTGCCCGAAGACGACGTTGGTGACGGCGTCGGCGCAGTCCTCAAGTTCCTGCAGCGCGTCGAGGTTGGCTTCGTGCGTGGACATGAGGTCGACGTGCTTGCGCAGGTAGGCGCACAGCCCGAGCGTGTCGTGGCCGTCGGGCGTGCGATCGTCGAGGTCGTGGTCTTCGATGAGCACCTGGCACCACCCGCGCACCTGCCAGTTCACTTCCTGGCGCACGTTGCAGACCTGGATGACGCGTGGGTCTCCGTGCCCGCCACCGGTGGCAGTACCGGTGGGCTCGAGCATGTCGGGCCACAGCGACGTGATGGTGGCGAGGGCGGCGGTCTACTGCGGCCGGCGATCTGGGCGGGCGTCAGCGGTTCCAGCCAGTCACCGGTGGGCGGGCCGTTCTCTGTGAGGTGGGCGGGGCATGTTGGATTCTCCCGTCGAGTGTTGGATTCAACAGAAACGAACACGAGCGCCCCGCACGATGGCGGGGCGCTCGCGGTCACCCTCCCGAGTCGCACTTGCGGTCGTCACGCGCAAGCATCGTCGAGCCGGTATCGGTGTCCTTGATGAGCGCGTGCCCATCCGACGTGCACGTCCAGTAGATCGAGCCACGGTCATGCACCCACTCGGGGCCGGGCGAGTCGTCATGCGTCACTGCGATGACACCGACAGTGACGATGCCGACGAGCGTCAGCACGGCTATGGCCATGTGCGCGATGAACCACGGGTCGCGCCACATGCTCCACGGCTTCATGCTTCCTCCCGATCGACAACGGTATGGAACCACTGGTCGACGGGTCCGGGGAGGTTGAGCTTCGTCTGGTAGCGGCGTCGCCACACGAAGATCAACCAGCGCCACCCGCGGTCGGCAGTCCTCACGGGTCGCCACGCGAACCACCGGAACCACGGGCCAACCGGCGTTCCGAACAGCGGCGCGCTCACGCTTCCTCCTTCACGATGTCGTATCGGACGAGAGCGCCGACTACTAGTGCGTATAGGCGAACAGTGCTCATGCGCACGTCGGCCTGGCTGGTCTCGAACTCCGTGACGGCAGCCTCCGAGACGCCCATATCTCGTGCCATGTCAGCGCGGCTCATGCCGTGTAGAAGCCGCAGGTACACAAGGCTTGCCATCGGCTCTTCTGGCAGGTGCCGGCCTCCCCGCGCGAAGGCGAGGCGGCGGTCATATCGGGCGATCGCAATACGGGCTCGGACGTCGCCAGGCTTCCTCATGCTTCCTCCCCGAGCGCCCGGGCTGTCTCGCACGGCCACACGTCATCACAGTCGCGGCAGCGCGACACGGGCCGGTCAGGGTACGCGTTCTCCCGGTGCAACTCCCTCACCCGCTCGATCGTCGCGTCGGCCTCCCTCAGGTCGTAGATGAGCGCGAGCACGTTGATCGGCGTCGCGGCCTTGAGGAACGTCTCCCACTCTCGGCGCACGCGCCCAACCTGGTCGATGCTGGGCGCCGTCACACGTGCCGTAATCTCGGAGCGCGCCGCCGCCTCGATCTCGTCGAGCTGGTCGGGCGTGAGCTTCCTGTTCATCGGGTCTGCTCGATCTGCGCGACGATGCTTCGGTAGGCGGCGGCGAGAGTGCGCAGGGCGTCGTCGATGTCGCTCTGGTCGTATTCGACGTGGATGGACACTTCGGGCGTCTTCTGGTCGAGCGTGCAGTGTCCGAGCTTGATGAAGCTCTCGATGTGCTCGTCGACGTGGATTCGGGCACTCATCGGGTCTCCTTGAGTAGGTCGAGCATCTGGTCGTGGCTGATCTGTGCGACGACTTCGTAGCTGACGATGGCGGTCGCGCCGTCGTCGCGGATGGTCGCGGTGCCGACGGGGTGTGCGGGAGCGTCGAGCCATCGCAGCCACGCATCTACGCCGGCGGCTGGCCGCTCGTGCATCGTCGCCATCGGGTCTCCCTCGCAGTCGACACACACGAAGTCGGGGCTCTCGTGCTCGCTGAGGCAACATGCGCAGTAGTAGGTCATCGTGTCTCCTTGATCTCGATGACGAGCACGTTGGCGCTCGCCTTAGGTGCGGTGCGATAGGTGACGGCGTGAACGAACTTGGGCGAGTCGTCGGGCAGTAGCCCGGCGTCGACGAGCCCGTCGATCGCCGCTTTCGCTGAGGGCGCGATCCCGTCGGCGTCGAGGGCGCGACCGGTGCGGTGCGCGGTAAGGGTGATGTGCACGGGCCGCGCGAAGACGTGCAGGGCGGCGATGGGCTCAGCGGCGTCGGCTGCTGCTTGGCGCCACGCCTTCGTGATGGGCGCCTTGACGCGGTGGTGCAGGCGCTGGTTCTGGGTGAGCCATGCGGCCTTCCCGTCGCGGCCGAGGGGCGCTGGCACCTCGACCGCGACGATGGGGCCTGGCGTCCGCTGGGGCATGGCCTAGAACGGGGCGGGCGCTGACGTGCCGCCCTGCCCGGCCCACGGGTCATCGCCGCCCTGCTGCCCGAACCCGCCGCGGCCGGTCGCCGAGTTGAACGACGACTCGCGGTTCGGCGTCCATGAGCCGTCGTCGCGCTGATGGCCGGTGTAGCCCTGCTGCTTGCGTTCCGCCTTCGCCACATTCGCCGTCGCGTAGCGCAGGTCGGGGCCGATCGCGTCGATCTCGTACTCGGTGACGGTGCGCTTCTCGCCCTCCTTCGTGTCGTACGAGCGCGACTTGATCCGCACGTCGGCGATGACACGCGTGCCCTTCGTCAGCGACTCGCTGATGTGCTCGGCGAGGTCACGCCAGGCGGTGCAGCGCGCGAAGAGCGCTTCGCCGTCGACCCACTGCCCGGACTGGTCTTTCACCTTCGGCGTCTGCGCGATGGTGAGGTTGACGACGGCAGCACCGTTCGGGGTGTATCGAAGTTCAGGCTCCGCGACGAGGTTGCCGACGAGGGTGGTCTTGGGTTCGTTCATGGTCATGCCTTCTTCGTGTTGGCTCGTTCGGTTGGGGTGAGTCCGCCTCGGATGCTGAAGCGTTCTGCGCTGCGTGTGCCCTTTTCGATGCGTAGCGCGTCGGTGGTGCACTGCGTTTTGACGGGGCACCCTCCGCAGATGGCGAGGGCGTCGTTGGTGGCGTCGAATGTTGGTTTGCGGCTCGTGGTGTGCTGTTCGAGGTCGGCGTCGTCGAATGTGCGTTCGTGGCCGATGCATGCGGCGCGGTTGTGCCAGTCATCTCCACGCGTGGACGGTGCGGGCTTCGGTGGGAGCCAGAGCGGTGAATGGGGCATCTGAGGGCCTTTCGTGGTCGTGGGGGTACTGGGAGACGTTTTCGGTGTCAGAGGCCGGGAGAATCGCGCTGGTGGCGCTTCACGGGCATGGTGGCGCTCACTCGTCCCAGCCGAGCGTCACGGTGCCGCGTCCGCAGAGGTAGGCCCACGTCATGAGTTCACTGTCTTCGTTGGCCCAGTACCCGTCGTGCTGGCGGCACCACCGCTCAGCCTTGCCGGACAGGCCATCGGTGACGACGATGCGCGCGCCGAACTCCTGCGGCTCGTCGGGCTGCGCGGGCGGGCAGGTGTGCCATTCGAGAGTCACCCACGCGAGGGTGCGCGGGCTGCCGGTCCACACCTGAGCGGTGCGCGTGATCGCTTCCCCGCAGTCGGGGCAGGGCAGCGTGACGGTGGCGTTCGTGGGCTTCTCGTCGGCGGGGCGGCGTGCTCTCGGTGCGCTGAGCGGTCGATTCTTCGTCCGCCCTCCTCCGCTCCATGACGACGTTGTTGCTGGTGTCGACGTACGTGTACCCGTACCTCGATACACGCTGGTAGATGTCAAGGATCGTGCGTTCGCGCTCCGTGCAGGTCTCGACGCGCTCCCAGCCGTCGGGGTCGAAGGCGGCGTACACGAATCCGTCACGAGCGAGGTACAAGATCTGCTTGCCGCCTCCTACGAGGCCAGGTCCCCACTCGGGGTGCTGGACGATGTCGCCGGGCTTCAGGGTGGTCATGGCTTTTCTCCTTGGTGTAGTTCGGCGCGGGCTGCGTCGAGTTGTTGGGCTTTCTTGCGTGCGGCTTCGTGTCGTGCGGCGTCTCGGCGTGCTTCCTGGTCGGCGGTCATCTGCCGGCGCTTCTGGGCTTCCTGTTCGCGTCGCTGCTTGTACGTCGCGCGCCATGACTTCGGGTCGTCGAGTGGCTTGAGGTTGGGGTCGGTCTTGCAGTCGTCGCAGGGGAACGGAAGGCCATGCGTGGTGCAGATGGCGCGTGCTTTGCGGCCTTCGATGGGTGTGTGTGTCCAGTGCTCGCCTTCGTCGGCGAGGAGGGCTGGTGTGGTGAAGCGGGGGCGTCCGTCTTCGGTGAGTGCGCTGACGTAGCGGCCGACGACGCTGACGTAGAACGCCTGGTGCTGGAAGCGTCCGGTGGCGTCCATGCGGTCGATTGCTTCGCCGCACGCTTTCGGATTCCAGTCGCGCGCTTCGACCATCGTCGTGACGAGCGCCGCCCGCATGCGAGGTGTCAGCACGCCACCCACCTCGAATCGCTCTCGTGGCCGCCGTCGCGTCGCGAGCCTCGCGCGTTACTACCGCAACGCTCGGCGGCAACAGTGACCACCGCTAAGGGAATGGCCCGGTTCGGTACGGTTCGGTTCGGTACGGGTCCCGTTACTACCCCTGTTAGTAACGCGTTACGTTCGGCGTTACGCGGGGTCGTCCTTCTTGCCTTCGCGAAGCCGCTGACGCCAGGCCCGCTGACGTTCACGGTTGCGCTCACGGTCGCGTTCGATCTCGTCGGACGACGGCTGGATATCGAGCCAGTCGTGGAACTGATAGCCAACCTCGCCGTCACGAGTTCCGTTGTGCCACAAGCCAGACGCGATGAGCGACTGTGCGAGTTTGCGGCCACGTGGGAAGTCGTGGGCGAACCATTCGGGCACGAAGCCGTCGGTCTTGTACTGCATCGACCACGACCCGCACAGGCACCACAGGCCCATGGCTTCGAGTCCGGCGCGGCGTGCTTTCGGGTGGCTGTGGAGCGTGTCATCTGTGCGGAACCACGCCATTGGTTTCGGCCCTCGTTTCGGTGGTTACTCATGGGTATCTCCCTCAGTTACTCGCGGGTATCGCGGCCGGTTTCGGTGCGGATGCGTGGCACGTACGTGTCGTGTGCGGGGCATTCTGGGTGGCCGCAGTAGCAGCGGGCGGGTGCGCAGTAGCGGGGGTGGCAGCGCGGGCAGGTGCTCATGTGCCGGCCTGCTGCGTACTGGGGTACGGGCACCACGCGCACGCCTTGAACGGGCATGGCGGGCAGTGAATCTGCTGCTGCCCGCTGACGGGGCCTTCGGTGTCGAAGTCGCTCATGCGGTCACCTCCGCGGCGGGGTGGCAGTCGCAGACGCTCCACTCGGCGATGTTGCGTTCGTATCCGATGCGCTTACCGACTTCGCTGCCATGCGAGGCTTCGTAGACGGAGCACTGGTAGATGTGCGTGTGCAGGCCTTGCAGCTTGACGTGTCCGCATTCGCAGTCGGTGGTGCCTGTCGCGGGTGTTGTCGTGACGAGTTTGTGCGTGACCATGTCGCAGGCCGCGCGTTCCGGGTGCAGCGGTGCCGGTTCGTCGAGGTGCGTGACGATGTGGCCGTCGCCGACGTCGACCGTTCGGGTGCTCATGCCTGCTCCTCGATGACTTCTCCGGTGGTCGTGTCGACCGCGGGTTCCTCGTCGGTCGCATCGGGCATGCCGAAGTCGGCGGCGCTGATCGCGGGGGCCTGGCGGGTCGCGGTGTGGCGGGAAGGGCCGCCGTCCTCCCTCGTCTCGTCGATCGAGGGGATGCCGTTGACGTCGAAGGCTCGGCGCAGCGCGTGGGATTCGGCGGCCTTGAGCGCCATTTCCTGCGCGTACTGCTTGTTGCCGCCGTTGACGGGGTAGCGGCCTGGGAACGTGAACGGGAAGCGCATGTCCTTGCGGTAGACGCTGACGGTGCACACCCACTCGCCGTCTTCGATGACGGGGTTCTTCTCGACGACGATGCCGTCGAGCTGGCCGGAGCGGTGCGCGATGTGCAGCAGCCCGTCTCGGGTGATGTAGACGCCGCCCTTGGGGATGACGATGACGTGCTTGAGGACGGGGTCGAGCTCGTAGCGTTCGCAGACGGCGACGACGGCGTGGCTCTTGGCGTCGTTCGGGTTGAGGCCGAGGTACTGCGCGATCGCCTGCTGGTTCGGTGCGAACGGCGTGTTCTGGGGTGCGAGTTCGTTGCTCATGCTTCGTCGATGTCCTTCCATGCCCAGGCGGGCACGTTCGCTTCGTGGGTGGGGTAGCCGGGCCAGGTGTCGGTGTTGGCGCATTCGGCGTAGAGGCGGATCGCTTTCTCGTTCTTCGCGCGGCCCATTCGAGGGCGTCGTCGCTCGGCGTGGCGAGGGTGACGAAGTGGGGTGCGGTCTTCTCGACAAACAAAAAGATGAAGGACGCGTCGGGTGTCCCGTTGAGGGCGAGCAGGTCGATGTACCAGGCGGCCTGCATCGCGTACCCGTAGTCCGCCATCGCGCGGTCGATGTTCTTCGGGGCGGCGCTGACGGTGGTCTTGACGTCGGCGACGACGGGGGTGCTGTCTGCCTTCTTGGTGATCCAGTCGGCGCGGCCCCGCAGTAGGACGCCCGTGTCGGCGTGCTCGGCGTAGATCGCCTTCTCGGCGTGACCGTTAGCGAGGATCGCCGCGGCCGTCGGGTGCGCCTTCACCGCGTCGGCGAGCGCAAGAGCGCGTTCGTGCTCGGCGGTGAGGATGGGCGCGACGCCGTCGGCGTGGGCCTGCTCCTTCGCTTCGCGGGCGTCCTTCGATCGCCATGAGTCGAAGTCGAGGACGCGATACCCGGCGCCCTTGCCGAGGATGAGTTCGTGGGCGACGTGCCCGAAGTCGTAGGCGTCCTTGTGTACCGGGTTGTCCTGCTGCCATCGGTAGCGGGCGGGGCAGTCGAGGAGAACCTTGGCGCCGCTGACGGAGAGGCTGCGACGGTCGCCGTGGTAGTCGCTCTCGGGCACATCGTGGATGCCGCTGGTGTGCTGGATCATCAGTCCTCCTTGTTCTCGTCGATGTAGCGGGTGATCATCCAGGCGACGAGTGCGAGCGCGAGGATGAGGAGTGCGGCGAGTTCGGCGACGTTGCTCATGCGGTCACCCCGATGCGCTCGAAGAGGCGTGCGAGGTCGTGGCGGCCGGCGCGCCGTAGGGCACGGCTCATCGCGGCGAGGGTCATGTCGAGGCGTTGGGCGATGCGCCACGGGTGCTCACCGGTGGCGAGCATGAAGGTGACGTCCTCGATGAGGATGTGGGGGCGGCGGGCGCTCATGCGGCGACCTGCTCGAGGTATTTGGCTTTGAGAAGCCCGTCCCACATGTAGAACTGCGGGAATCCGACCATCTCGCGGCGCGCGCTCTTGAGGTGTTCGCTCAGATCGTCGAGAGCTTCGGCGAGCAGGTTTGCTGTCGGCACGTTTGGGTCGACGATGGGCCACGAGCATTGGTTCACATGAGGGCCGCGTGCGATGTCGACGCGTTCACGCATCGCTTCGATGTATGCCCAGTCTGGGTACTTTGCGTGCCCGATGTGCCAGGTGTGGCAGTGCTCGCAGCAGTAGGCGTGCATGTTCGGCTCGTCCGGGTAGATGGTGACGATGGCTGCCCACGCTTCCCCGGCTGAGAGGTACTTGACCTTAGGTCGGCGTGAGTTGCAGTGCCCGTTCCGGTAGATGGAGATCCTGAGTTCCGTGTCCGAGAAGCGGGATGCGTCCTTGGCGAACTGTTTGCGGGTGGCGATTCTGCGCTTGCGCTGCTGTTTGCGGGCTTCGGCGGTGGTCATGTCAGTCGCCTTTCATTCGGCGCGGCTGGTACGCGGATGCTTCGGCGGGGCGCGCGGGTTGGCAGGTGTGGCCGAGCTTCCAGCGCAGCGCGGGCAGGAAGCGGGCGGTGTGCGCGGTGTGGCATGTCGCGCAGGTGACGGTGATCATTCGGTGCCTCCTAGTCGCAGTCGCGGTCGTCGTCGGGGTCTGGGTGGTCGGCGTCAGGGCGCTCGTGGAGCCAGTCGGTGAGGGCGTCGTATTCGGCGGGGTGGTGGTCGGCGGGACCGAACTCGCGGCTCATTCGCGCCACCACCAGTCGCCGAGCGCCTCAAGGCCTGCGAGGGCGCCGAAGATGGGGAAGGGGGAGGCGAGGGCGAGCCAGACGTCGAGGGTCATGACGCGCTCCAACCTGCGGCGTTCGCGGCGTCCTCGTGCACCTGGCAGCGTGGCGCGTCGTACTCGTCGCGGCCGACGGACGGCACGTCCCCACAGCGGCTGCACGGCGACTGCGCGAGGCGCATCATGGCCAGCAGGTCGGGCATGTCACCAGCGGCGGTGACATCGGCGAACGCTGCGAGGATGCGCGGTGTGATGAGCACCTGATCGGTGTCCGTCGTGACGGTGACGCCGAGACCGTCGACGTCGCTCGTGATCGTCATCGGGGTCATGACGCACGCTCCAGTTCGGCGCGGTTCGGGGTGCCGTACTGGCGGCGCCACTCGAACAAGTCCTCGCACGTGATCGACCACTTCGTGCCGGGATGCTGCACCGCCGGCAGCTCGCCCGACTTGATCGCCGCGAAGATCACCCGCTCCGACGCCGCGTGACACTCGGCCGCGTCCTGGATGCTGTGCAGCGCCTTCCCGCACGGGCTAACAAACGGCTCCTGGGTCTTCTGCTTAGGCATTCGGGGCCTCCTTGACGGTGGTGAGGTGGCGGCGCTGCAGCTGCTTCGAGCAGTCGGGGCAGGTCGTCCACCAGTAGGTCGTTGCGGTGTCGGGACTGACGAGGCCGAATCCCTTGCTCTGCGGCATGTCAATGCCGCACACGGTGGCGGTGGGCATGTCGGCGACGGCGAGGCCGCAGCGCTGGCAGCGCTCGTTCCGGCACCCGAGGCCATCGTCGAGAAGCCCGGGCGGGCAGTCGCACTGATCCATCCACAGCTCTGGGTGCTTGCCGGCCCACTCGACGTCGGCTTCGCGCGCTTGCTGCTCGCACTGCTCGGCGAACTCGGCGGGGGTGAGGGCGCCCATGTCAGATCGCCTCGGGGAATGCTTCGCCGGACTTGTGGCGCAGGATCTTGATCTTCTTGCCCTGGCGCCACGCGTTCCATGCCTTGATGAACCAGGCGAGGACTTCGCGCTGCTCACCGGACAGGCGCGTCGATCCTTCGACGGACAGTCGGTTGCGCAGGACGAGGATCGGGTCGCCCGCGTCGAGGCCTGCTCCGGTGCGTAGGAGCTGGAAGAACAGGTCTGCGTCCTTGCGGCTTTTCTGCGAGAACATGTAGTGCGCGAGGCCGAGGGTTGAGGCGGCGCAGCGCACGCCGTGACCGTTGCGCACGTGCTCGGCCATGGCGGCGGAGTCCTTCACCTCGGGGTGCGCTTCGAGGTAGGCCTGCATTTCGCGTTTGGTGGGCGCGAAGCTGTTGTTGTGCAGGTTGCCGCGTTCGAGCATGACGGCGCGTCGCAGGATGCTGGCGGTCGTCTTTGCCTTGTAGCCTTCCCCGGACAGTTCGAGGACGTTCGCCATGGTGCGTTTGCGGCCGTCGTCCATGGTGTCCTGGGTGGAGTTGGGCAGGTTCCACACGATGCCGAGGTCGAGGCTGATGCCGGATTTGACGATCGCGGCGAGGCGGTGTTGTCCGTCGAGGAGTGTTCCGTCGGCGGCGAAGCGGATGTTGTCGCCGTTGTAGACGAACGTGCCGTTGCTCATGTCGCGGGCGAGTCGGTTGATGTGGCGCTCGCTCATGTTGCGGTTGTTGTTGTTGCGGTGGTCGAGGACGCTTTGCGCCCAGTCGGGTGTGGCGACGATGAAGCCTTGCTGGGGGCCGATGACTTTGGCGCGCTTCCAGGTGACGGGGTTCATGGCGTAGCTGGACATGGGTAGACTGCCTTTCAGATTTCAGGGATGGAATCGATGACCTGGTGGAGCAGGTCGCTTGCTCGGAGAAGGTCGCTGCGGTTCGCTGTGGCGACCTTTTCCGCGTTCTGGGGGAATCGGTCGTCTTGGGTGAGGCGTCCGAGTCGTTCGGTGACCTTTGTGAGGTCGTAGGTTGCGCGCCAGAATGCGTCGGGTAGGGGCGCGCGGCGCGGCGTCTGCGGTTCGGGGCGCGTGTACTGCTTGCCGTTGGGGCTGGAAGCCGAGTGGGCTGGGGGCGAGTCTGCGTCCGGCGTATCGAACCCGGCGTCCGCGAGCGCGGTGTCGAGGTCGGCCTGGTCGGTGACGTAGTCGGCGGCCTGGTCGGTGACGTAGTCGGCGGCTGGGGTGGGCCGTGTCGCGGGGCGCTCGCGTCCATCGGCGGAGAGGCGACTGTCCAACTTGGACAGTTCACCCATTTCCTCGAGCGTCGACCGCAGGTTGCCCACCGTCGTCGGGCTCGCGCCGACGCGTTCGGCGTGCTGCCGGTCGGAGAGCTGCGGGTCAGCCATCAGTGACTTCGCGATGACTTCGCGCTTCTGCTCGCGGTTGAGGTGGCGCCGGTCGAGGTTGAGGCTGCAGGCGAGGGTGCGCTTGCCCGTCTCGTCGAGGTCGCGTGCCGTGTTGCGAGGGCACGGCAGACCGAGGCGGTCGGCGATCTCCTTGCGGTGGTGCCCGTCGATGACCGAGCCGTTCTCGTCGACAACGATCGGCACCTGAATGCCGTGCTCGCGGATCGACTTCTCGAGCGACGTGTATTCGTCGTCCGAGAGGCGGGGGAGGAACTGGTACAGCATCAGGCGTCACCGCCCGGTGTTGCGTCGCGGGAGCCGCCCGAAGCGGCTCCCGCTCCGCTACCTTCAGGAGTTCCACCACCTGAAGAAATGGAGGAGCCCTTATGGCTCGCATGCAGTTCCTTACCCCCGGCGGCCCCGTCGTCCTGAACTTCAAAACCGACGCGGAACTCGCCGACATGCTTGTCCAGACCAGGACGCAGTTCGCCGAAGACGGGGAGGCGAACTTCGGATGGGCGAACGAAGGGGGGGATGGCGTGACCTACTTCTTGATCCCGAGCAGTACGGCGTTGATGTTCGAGTTCGACGGTGATGTCCCAGATGACCTTCGCGACCGCATTGAGAAGGCGCGCTCGGCAGCGAGGTAGTAGTCGTCCGGTGACCGCCCGGTCCTGGCCGTCGCGCTGGGGCTGGGCGGTCATGCCGCTGCCATTTCGTCGAGACTCTTCGCATATGCGATAAAGGCAAACGCGTCTTTGAAGCCGAGGGCCTGCGCCATCGAGTCCATGTGGTCGGTGTCGAGGCGACGGCGGCCGGCGAGACGGTTGGAGAGGGTGGCCTGGCTGATGCCGAGCTTGGCTGCGAACTCTCCCTTGCTGAGTCCGATCTGTTCGAGGCGGACATTGACTGCCCGGGCAAACATCATCCGTGTTGTTTCCATGGCATGACAGTAACGCATATGCGATGACGGAGCAACGTGCGCGATAAAAAACGTCGTGATGGTGCTACTCTTATCGCATGGTGAAAAACGAGCAGATGCGCGCGCAGGGCCAGTTCTCCAGGCAGATCAGCCGCTTCATCGCGGGGATGCTGCGGGAGCGCGACGTGAAGCAGCGCGAAGTGGCCGAGCGGCTGGAGCGCACTCAGGCGTACGTGTCCGAGCGCGTCAACGGTAAGCGTTCATGGACGCTTGACGAGCTGGACAGCATCTCAAGCCTCCTGGGCTTCACGTCCGGCCTGAGCATGCTGGAGGAGGTGGCGGAGCGCGCACGCCTCACGCGGCAGCGCACCGACGAGCTCGCCGCTCGCCGCGACAAGGCGGGGTTGTCGGTGCCGCCTCGTAACCTCAGGGCCGTTGCCGACTCGAACGTCGGCGCAGACGAAGAGGTCGAGGGACGCCAGGAGGAACCGTGATCGAGATCGCCGAGTTGGTGCTGCTTGCCGAGGCGATGGGGGTACACGTCGAGTGGGGGCGCGACCTGCCGGTGCCGGCCGAGTATGACCACGCGCGGCGCGTCATCCGCATGGCCGACGGGCGCGGCGACTGTGTCACGCGATGCAGCCTCGCGCACGAGCTCGGGCACGCCGCGCTCCACCATGAGCCGGACGATGACTACCTGGCGCAGGAGCGCAGCGCGAACATGTACGCGGCGAAGCTACTGATCAGCGAGGACGCCTACCGTCGCGCCGAGCGCATCGTCGGTCACGACCCGCGCGCCTTGGCGAAGGAACTCGACGTCACGCTCGTCATGGTCGTCGCGTGGAGGATGTGCCACAAGGCCGCATGACGTTGCGATAGGGACATGGAGACACGAAAGCGCCCCCACCGAGATGGCGGGGGCGCTGATGATTGGCGGTTACTTGCAGGCCGACGTCTGTGAAGCGCCGTACGCAGCCTGGGCGGGCGTGAACTTCTCGCCATAGGCCGACGAGAGCTGATCGGTCAGCCCGGCGCACGAGAAGGCCTGCGTCTTGAGATAGCTCTGGGCGGACTTAACGGCCTGCTCGTTCCAGTCAACGTCCGTCAGCGAGTTGACGGCCTGGGTGGCGACCGACAGTGGGTACTTCTCGCCGTAGGGTGACGAGAGTTGATCGATCAACCCCTGCTTGGAGAACGCCGAGTAGGCGAGGTAGCTGCGCGCGGACGATATCGCGGAGTCGACTTGTCCGCCGGCCGCTGGCGTTTCGGCGGTTGTGGCTGGGGTATCGGCGGGGGATTCGCTTGTGGCTTCGTCGGTGGGGCCGTCGCTTGTCGTCGTGTCCGCCGCTTCGGTTCCTGGCGTGTCGGCGGTGTCGCTGGTCGGGTAGTCGCTCGTGCTCGCGGCTTCGGTGGCGTCGCTCGTTGCGGTTTGCGTTTCCGCCGAATCGTCCGTCTCGGTGGTTGCGGTGGTGTCGTCCGCAGCATCGGTCGGTGTGTTCGTTGCGCTCGATGGCGTATCACTCGGGGATGCGGCGCCTGACGGTGTCGCGCTGACGGTGACGGTCTTGGTCGCGTCACTCGATCCGCTCGAGCAGGCGGTGAGGGCGAACAGGGGCAGGGCTGCGAGCGCGGCGAGCTTCTTCATGTGCTCAGGGTAGGGCCTCCGCGAGCCCCGGAAAGCGAAAACCCCCGGCCAAGTTGGCTCGGGGGTTTTCGTGTGGCTGTCACGCCATCGACATCGCGTACTCGCGTACGCCTACGCGGCGTCGCATGTGGGCTGGGATGGCGCGCTGGGCGCGAACTGACATCTCCAGCGCCTCGAAGACCATTCCGATCGGGCTGTCGTCGTGGATCTCCGAGCCGCGCACCTGCACGGGGCGGTCGATGCCGTCGTAAGAGGACAGCATGGACTCCAGTTCGTCCCCCTTGCGCATGAGGATGACAGTGTGGATCTGACCCAGCATGTAGTAGTGGTGGAGGATCTCGCGAACTTCGCGTGCCGGGGTTTCGTACTCGACGGCGATGATGGGGTCGCCTGCGTCCATGCGCTCTTCGACGAAGTCCGTCAGGGCTGGCGATCCGAAGGCGAGGGCGTCGGCGACGGCGCGGGCTGTCGCGCGGCGTTCTTCGGTCAGAGTTGTTCGTTCAGTAGCCACGTTCCCACCTCTCTTGGTGCCAATCCCATTTGTCGAGCATGTGCTCTTGGGAGACCTTGAGTTCTTCTTGCATCGTAGTCCACGCCGTCGACTGCTCAAGCTCTTTGATGTTGACGTAGCACTGCGGGTTGCCGTTCTTGAAGAACTGGTGTTCGTGGATGTGATGGTGACAGCAATCGATCCGGGCGATGTCCTTCACCTTGGCGCCAGTGTCGTCGCCTTCGCAGTGCTGGTTGATGGCGTAGTCCACCAGTCGGCCGTTGTAGCGCCAGATACGGATGGTGATCTCCCAGCCCAGGCCGTAGTTGACCTTCCTGTCCTGGCCAGGGTCGGCAGTCGGGGGGCGTCGGTATGGCTTCGGTTCTGGGGTCCCGTCCATCTTGACGAGGCCCCGGTTGCGGCCTGACTTCCCTGGCTTCTGCACCAAACCACTCTACGTCCCTGCAGTACGATTCTCTGCATAACGCCGCATAGCGTTCCGCGTAAAGACCAACAGATAGACAACAGCGGTACGCTACAGGCGTAGTTGGTGAGGCGAATTCCGTTGTCTCGCAACGTAAGGGGCGGTAGCTCAGCTGGTCAGAGCAGGGGACTCATAATCCTCTCGAACGATCTTTGGTCAGCCGAAGCGAGTCTCGAAAAGCGTTGCACTGCAACGGAATACGTCTCACCCTGCCGGGTTGTCGGTGGCGCACGCTAGCGTCTGACAGCGTGCGATAGACAACAGATAGACAACAGCACGGGGTGAAAATGACGGACGACGACCACCGCACGCGGCCACGCAGACGCCGCGGCGAAGGAACCTACTGGACTCGGCCCAACGGCGTCGAGGTCTTCACGATGAAGCTCGACGGTGGCGGCACCCGATCCGTCAGCGCGCCAACTCACAAGGAGCTGCTGAAGAAGGTCGAGAAGCTCAAGTCCGAAGTCGCACGAGGTGTCGGCGCCGGCGGAGCTACCAAGCTGTCGGTGTGGGGCCGGTACTGGCTCGACGAGATCTGCACGACCAGGGTGAAGCCGACGACACTGCAGTCGCACCGCTCGAAGATGGAGCAGCACATCATCCCGGCGCTCGGGCAACGCCGGCTTCGTGACATCAAGCCCGAGCACGTGCGCGCCTTCTACGCGGACCTCGCTGAGCGCGAGTACTCGACAGCGACGATCCGCCAGGTTCACGTCATCCTGTCGCGCTGCCTGAAGGTCGCCACGATGGAGGGCAAAATCGAGCGGAATCCGTGCGACAACGTTGAGCCGCCGAAGACGACCGGGCCGCCCGAGATTCGGCGGCTCAGCGTGGCCGAATGCGCGACCGTCCTCGCATGGCTGCGCAAGAACCGCGAACCGAAGGAGGTTGCTCGCTGGTCGGTGGCGTTGCTCGGTGGGCTGCGTCAGGGCGAGGCGCTCGGCTTGGACTGGGAGCACGTCGACTGGGCGGCGCGCGCCATCCACGTGCGTCAGGCTCAGGCGTACGTCGGCGGCGAGTACATCCTGCAGACTCCGAAGACGGCGCGGTCGGTGCGCAGCGTGCCGATGATGAACGACCTGTATGCCGACCTGCACGCTTACTGGGTGGAGGCTGGTAGCCCGCGAACGGGCCTAGTGTTCGGCCCCGCCAACACCGGAGTCGACTCGCGGAAGTGGAAGAACCATCAGCGCCTCGCACGGATCGCTGAGCCCGTGTCGGTGCACTCGTGCCGCAAGACGACAGGCAGCATGCTCTCCGACGCTGGCGTGCCGTCACGCATCATCGCGGACATTCTGGGGCAGGAGAACCCGGAGGTCACCGACGCGCATTACATTCGGACGGAGTTGGACATCCGCCGGAAGGGCATCGACAAGGTCGGGAAGCTGCTGACGAAGGCGACGAAGCAGCTCGAGAAGAAGGACGCGCCCTGATGGACATCGACTCCCACCCCACGCCGACGCCGCCCGCTGAGGGCGAGGTCTCGCAGGACGTCGAGGTCGTGACGGCGGCTGATCTGCGCGCGGGCGACCGTGTCGTCATGGATGGTGACGTCGTCGTGGTCGAGTCGGTGATGCGCTCGGGCGATCGCGTGTACGTGCGCGCGGATGGCGTGCCGGTGTCGGCGCTCGCTGGCGTGAGAGTGGAGCGGGTGCTGTAGACGCACGAAAAGCGCCCCCCACCTCGCGATGAGGTGGGGGGCGCTTCGTTGCACCTGGCGGATGCCGGGGTGCTCTACTTTGCACGGTAGGGCTACAGCGTACCAGCAGCGTCGGGCTCTCACTCTCACTCAGAGTTGCACCAGAGTGCGACTGAAGTGTGAGAGTGAGAGTCAGCGTGCAGCGTCGGCTTTGGTATCGCTCGCCGTCTGGTCGGGGGGGATGACCTGCAGGTGGTCGCCCGCGTCGTCGGGGATGCCGTTGCCGTTGTCGGCGTGACGGCCACCGCGTGCATGCTCGTCCTCGCTGTCGCGCAGGATTCGCCCGTACTCGACGAGCTTGTCCGGGGTGAGGTACGCGGCGATGACGCCAGCGAGCCAGGGGATACCCGCGATCACCGCGTCGGGCACGCTGACGCCGGACGCGGTGATCGCCCACATGATCAGGGCCGTAATGAAACCGACCGCACCGCCGGCCGCTACCTTCGTGGTCGGCATCTTGTCCGTGCTCGTCACAGCTCGCCTCCTTCGATGGCGACGCCGAGCTTGAAGTACGTCTCGCCGCCAGGGATGCCGTCAACGACTGCACCGACCTTCGCCTGCACCTTGCTCCACGTCTCGCGGCCCGCGATGCCGTCGACCTTCGCGCCGACGAGCTTCTGCAGCGCGGAGATGGTGAGCTTGCCGGGGATGCCGTCGACGACGAGGCCGTGTGCCTTCTGGAACGCGCGCACGGGCCATGCGGGCAGGGTAGGCCGCGCTGCCTTCGGGGTGCGGAACACGCCGCGCTTGTCGCCGACGTTCGACCAGGGGCCGTCGTCGATGTGCAAATGCATGTTCGCGCCGGAGTGGTTCTCGACGTAGCCATAGATGCCGCACGTCACGGACAGGCCGTGGCCCCATGCGATGTGCTGGCCGACCTTCTCGAACCATGCGCGCTCGTCTTCGCTGTTCGGACCGCGGGGGTCGCGGTTGACGTCGCACGCGCACGCGCGACCGCCGTAGCCGGTCGCGGCGTGTCGCGAACCGTTGATGTGGAACGACGGGTTCGCCTTCGGATACTCGAGCGCGTAGCAGCCGAGCGCCTTGAGATCGTTGACGGCAGCGAGGAGGTGGGCGGCTGCGAGCTTGGAGTCAGCCCATGCGGAATCGACCATCAGACGTTCATCGCCTTCCACGTGAGGGGGCCGACCAGGCCATCAGCCGTGAGCTTGTGAGCGGCCTGCCATGCGGCGACCTTCGCCTTCGTGGCTGGGCCGTAGATGCCATCCGCGCTGGCGCCGACGGCCTTCTGGATGCGCGCTACGACGCCCTTGTCGGCGACGCGCACGCCGGAGTGCGAGCGCACCGTGCCGTCGTTGGGGCCGTACCAGTGGCCGGGGGGCAGCGGGAACGTGTTGCTCGGGGCAACGGCCGCGGCCTGGCCGAGGTAGCCGCGCACCTTCGCGATGTAGGTGTCCCACGGGAACGACGGGCCGGGGTCGGTGTGCCCGCCTCGGGGGCCATAGGCGTTCGTCGCGTCGACGTGGCCGATGATGCCGCGAGCGCCCGCAGCGAGCTGGCTGGGCGTCAGGTGCACGGCGGGGATGGCGTATCGGCGGCACAGGTCGGCGGTCAGGCGCGCGGACAGCTCGAGCATGGCGCGGGAGTAGTCGTCGCCCCACTGGCCGGGGTTCTGTGCGGCGTAACCGGCGTGTTCGATCTGGAGGCCGTCGGCGTTCGCGCCGGGGGTTGCCCACGCGGTGTTCGCTTCGTCGACGCAGCGCACGATCGAGTCGCTGTCGACGACGTAGTGCGCGCTCGAGCGGGCGGCCGCGGTTGCGAACCAGTTGCGCGCGACGTCCTCGGCGATCGTGCCGCGCTCGGGTGCTTCGACGGTGTGGATGACGACGACACGCACGTTGCGGGCGCGGCCTCGCGTGAAGTTCGGGGACGGGATCGTCGTGATGGGCAGGGACATCGCTTCTCCTTGCGCGGGGCATGCGAACGCCCCGGCCAGGTGGCGCGGGGCGTGGATGGTGTGGGGGTCAGAAGATGGACGGCGGCGGGTCGATGTCGATGCCCGCTTGGACGAGTGCCGCGTAGGCCTTGCGGTCCCATTTGGCGTGCTCGGTGAGGTAGTGGCGCTGTGATCGCTCACGCTCGTCGGACGCTTCGATGCGCTCCGTGAGATTTGCGACCTGGCGGCGCAGGTCGGCGATGTCGGCGCCGTCGCGTTCGATTGCGGTGCGTCGCTTCGCGTCTGACCATTCACGGAAGGTCGACAAGAAGCTGCGCGAGAGGATGCCGAGGACGCCGGCGAAGATCGTCGCTGCGATCATGATGCTCGACTGGCTGACGTCGACCTCGTTCACCTCGGCCCCTCCACTTTCTCGACGGTGACGGCTTCACCGGCCTTGATCGGCGCCGGGCCCGTGCGCCACCAGATCAGCCAGTGCATGAGCGTCGGCAGGATGAGTACCGACGCGCCGCGCACCCCGTCCAGCCAGGGGCGGGTCAGGGAAGCGGCGAGGATGCCGACCGCGAGCGCCGAGTACGTCACCGCGAGGATGCTGTGCCCGAGGTAGACGATGAGGTGGCGGCGAGCGCGCACGCCGTAGGCGAGGACGAGCGCGCCGAGGTAGAAGAAGATCGCCCACGCCCACATCGGCGCGAAGCCTTCGACTGCGGTGAGCGAGGCCGAAGCGTCGTCTCCGCTGCTGTAGTCGAATGCCCTGACGATCGGCATGATCATCAGGGCGTACAGGATGAGCATGTGGTCGGCGCTCGTGAGCCTGGCGGGCTGCCATGAGCCGCGCCGCAAGCGGTGCAGCCGGCGGCGTTTCACCCCTCGGCCCTCGCCTCGCGCACCTTCTGGACGACTGCTTTGATCTGGTCGTCGGTGACGGCTTCCGGGTTGGCGCCGGGGCGGGGGGTGGGCTGGTAGGTCGCGACGGCGTAAGCGTGCACGTCGCTGAGGGTATGGTCGTCGTCGACCCGGGCGGCGACGAGTTCGCCACGGTGCTGCTCGGCCCACCCCTGGGGGTTGTCGATACCGGCGACTTCGGCGGCAGCGATGAAGCGGGCGAGGAGGTCGTTGTCGTTGCGTGCGGCGATGTGCTGAGCGAGGGTTGCCATGATGGATCCTTTTGGGTTGGGGGTTTAGGCGGGAGTGCCGGGGAGTGTTGTGGGCCATCTGGGGGACGGGATGGTGACTTGTCCGCGTGCCTCCCCCCCGTGCGGTCGATTCTGAACCGGCCATTGGGGAGCACCCAGCCTTCCGCGCCCTTTAGCGGCACGAAGAATTGAGATGGGGTTGAGTAGTCGAGCGGGACATCCCAGCGGGAGGCTCCTGCGTCGAGCAGGCCGTCGATGATGAGGCGCAGGATGCCAGGCTCCCAGCGGGCGAGGACGATGAGCGAGGACCATGCGGCGGGCTGGTCGGTCGTGATTCGTCGCCAGCCCGTGCATCCGTAGACCACTACCCACGAGCTGCTGGACGTGCCCGTAGCGATCCAGCGCCATGCGCCGTTCGTGCCTGCCGTGTCGGTGTAGCAGGTGCCTGCTGCGGGCGGGGTGATGACGCCGTATGGTGAGCCTGTGCCGCGCATCTCGTACGCCGTCTGCCCTGTTCCCGACCCGCCGGCACCGTCGGCACCACGCGGGATTCCGAACGTCAGCTCGAGATTCGGGTACGTGCCCGAAACTGCGGCAGTCGCGGCAGCCCCGGCCGAGAGCGTCGACGCTGACGCCGTGAACACTGGCGCGGGCGGTGATGCGCCGTCCTTGCCGGGGGGGCCTGGGTCTCCCTTGGGTAGCGTCAGGTTGAGTACCTGGCTCGGCGATGTGCCCGTGATCGACGCGGCGGCCTGAGCGCCCGACGTCACGCTACCGATGGTGAGCACGTTCGCGGGGCCGGGAGAGCTCGTGCCGCTCCCGCCGCCGTCACTTTTCGGTAGCACGAGGTCAAGAATCTGGTCGGGCGAGGCGCCGCGAATCGAAGCCGAAGCTGTCGGCCCGCTCGTTACTGACCCGATGCTCAGCGTGTTCGCAGGCCCAGGGTCGCCCCGCAGTCCCTCGGCTTGGAGGCGCTTAATCTCCTCGCGTAGCAGGGATGCCTCGTCCGGGGCGAGCGGCCTTACCGTCGACACGTCGGCGGCGAGGTCGATGACCGATCCGTCGCCAGGGTCGGCGATCTCGACGCGCTGCCTGCGTGGCAGGAGGAATGTCCACGTCGCGCCCGGCACGGACTCGAGGGCAACGTCGCCGACCTGCCCACCCGAGACGGGGATCGCGACACGGTCATTGTCGATGAGCTTCCCGCTCGTCGAGCGCGCCGGGGTGGGCGACACGATCGCGACGATCGCACCGTCGGATGGGGTGCCGTCCGGGTCGACGATCGTGCCGGTGATGGTCCATGACATGTGGTGTCCTCTCAGCCCTTGTCGGCGCGCGTGTAGGTGATGCGAATCTGCGGGGGTGCGCTCGGGTGGCGGTGATTCGCGAAGTAGCCCTGGTTCGTGGCGCCGTAGAACCATGTCGGGCCGAGGCGCACGCCCGTTGACGTCGGGGTGATCCACGACGTCGGCACCGTCACCCATTGCCACTGCGAGCGCGTCGTGAACTTCTTCTCGACGCCCTTCTTCGGGTCGCCCGGGCTGGTGTCCGTCGCCGGGATCGACGTAGCACCCAGCGGTAGGAGCGTGAGGGTGCCGCCTGTCGCGTTCGACCAGTACAGCGATTGCACGCCGATCTCGACCTTGGTGACCGTCGCGCCGGTGAGTGCTTGCGCGATCGTCTTTCCCTTCTCGCCGAAGAACGCGGGGTCATTGCACACGAACGCTGAGTGCGTGAGGGCGTCGCCGCCGTGGCGCAGGATGCCCTGCTGATAGTCGGCATTGGAGTCGGCGCCGGCCTTGTCGAAGGAGCGGCTGACCGACGCCTTCCACTGGCTGACGAACTGGCTGACAGCCGCACCGCCGACCGGGTAACCCGTGTCGGGCACGTACGGTCCGATGTCCTGCACGGTGAGCAGCCACGCCGCCGCCGTTGGAACCGAGTATGTCATCGTCGCGTTCTTCACGGCGCTCGCCACGAGGATCTTCATCTGCACAGGCCCGCCCGCCTCGATCTGCGGCGTCAGTGTCGCCACGAGCGTGTCACTGACAGGCCCACCCGCCGCGGTCGAGGGCCTTACGCTGTACACGGTCGGCGACGTCGTCGTCGGCGTCGCAGGCGACGGCGACGCTTGCGTGCCAACCGCCGTGTAGAGGCACAGACCAACAGACGCGCCCGACGAAGGCGCGTTCACGTAGTAGGCATATGGCATCGTCACCTGATAGGTGCGTCCGGGCCACACTGTCGCGGTCACCACATGCAGCGGCGTGATGACTTCCGTCGTCTGCGCGGTAACTGCCCTCCCGGCGACGGTCTTGCCCATGTTGCTGATGCCCGCGAGCGCCCACGGCAGCGTGTCGAGCCATGACGCGCCCGACGATCCCGCGTATGGCAGGCGCTGGCCGATGAGGTCGGCGCCCGCGATCGACACGTCATCCGCGACCGTGACCGAGTTCGCGGCGACGTCACCGTCAGGGCTGATCGAAGCGCGCGTCACGCCCGCCGAGTCCGCGATCGTCAGCGAGTTCGTCGCCGCCGACCCGAGCGCCGTCGCCATGTACTGCGTTCCGTCCTCGGCGACCGTGTACGTCGAGAAGCCCTTGTCGTCGATGCGTGCGTAAGACTTCGACCAGTCGCCCGCCATGATCGCGCCCGTCGTGCCAATGCCGATCGACGCGTTCAAGAAGCCCGACTGGATATTCTCGGCCTTGACCGTCTGGATCGTCGCGAGCGCCGCGGCGATCTTGCCGGCGTCGATGTCGTCTGCGGTGATCTTGTGCGCGGCGAGGATCTGCGCGGTCAGCTTCTCGATGACGGCGTCACCGATCTTCGCGTCCGACGCCACAAGGTGCGACACGTCGAGCGTGAGGATCTGAGCGACGAGCGCGCCGAGGCTGTTCGTGTCGAGCTTCGGTGCGTAGATCGAGCCGTCGGTGATCCGAGTCGCGTCGAGCGGCATCGTCGCGATCTCTTCCATGCGCGCATCGACGCGCGCCGCTGATTCGGCGAGGTCGACCTTGAGCTGCTCGAAGACTTCCGGGTCGACGGCTGCGCCCACCTCGACCATGACGAGCTCGCGATGCTCACTGACCTTGCCCGGCAGGGAGCGTGCGACGATCGTCACCCACACCTCGCCCGGCTCGGCCATCCACGTCACCGACGCGCCACCAGGCGACTCGATCGTCGCGACGCGTGTCGTCGACATGGGCAGCGGGTCGACCTCGAAGTCCTGCGAGGCGCCGACGTGCACCTCGACACGCGCGAAGTCCATCGGTGCGACGGCGCCGTCCGCCCACGAGCCGTCCCACGTCGCCGTCACCTGCAGCTGCCCGCCGACGACGTCGAGGCCGGTCGGCGCCGGCGGGGGTGGGCCGGTCACGACGACGGGCGCGGTCGTGTCGTCGTGCTGCTTGCCGACGATCGCCGTCAGTTGCCCGTCGGCGTCGTAGTGTTCGATCGCGCCGTCCTCGACCGAGGAGTGCGCGAGCTGCGGGACGTTCTGCGCCTTCACGCCCTCCTCGAGGCGGCGCAGGCGCCGGGCGAGCTCACGGAACTCTCCGCTCATGTCGTCACCTCTCCTCGAGCCACCGTGAGGGTGGCTGTGTCCTTGTCGGGGCTGAGGGTGTAGCTGATGATGCGTAGCTGCATCGTCCAGTCACCCGCCCAGCCTTGCCCGTCGCCGCGGACGGTGATCGTGTCGCCCAAGCCCCATGAGCCGAGCGGCGCGTTCGGGTGATCGCGTACGACGATGGAGGCGATGTCAGCGCCGAGCGTCGCGGCCTTTCCCTCACGTGCGGCGCGGGCGTCAGCGTCGGCCTTCGTGCGCAGGCTCTTGTCGGTGACCGTCTTCACGCGGCGCAGCCGGCCGGGCGTCGACGCTTTCCAGGTGCCGCGCACCATCGCGCGGCCCTCACCGGCGCCGAGGACGACGACCTCCGTCGCGATCTGCTCGGCCTTCTCCGTCAGCGCAGGCGCCTCGACGATGTTCTCGCCGACGACGAAGCGCAGGTCATCACGCACCCGCCCGGCGAGCGGCGCGGCGAAGCGCAGCACATGGCGGGGCGCGTCACCGTCCCACGAGTGATCCTCGACGTAGTCGAAGTTGCCCTGCTCGCAGATCGTGTCGAGCTTCGCGCCGAGGTCAGCGTCCGCGTACCAGGCGAGGGTGAACGGCTCGAGCTGCTCGCCCTCCGTGTCCTCCTTCGGGGCCTGCTTCGTGGCGATACCGACCACGTCGAACAGGTCGGCCGGGATACCGTCTTCCGGGCCCTCCACCCACGAGACCTGGGTGTTCTTACGCTCACGCACGATCACCTCCGACCCAGCAGGCAGTGGCTTGGGCACGGTGCGCCGCGATTCGCCGTAGAGGGTTTCGACCACGGCAGGTTTCGCCGGCGTCGTCGTCACCGTGACCTTCTTCGTCTTCGGGTCAACCCGCTTCACCTTCACCGCCGGTTTCGCGGGCGTCTTCGTGCGCTGAAACCGCCACAACGTGCCCTCTGCCGGGAGCGCAGGCAAACGCGAGTTGTCCACGTACAAGGGCAACTGGTCCACGCTCTGACGGCCCAGCAGCACGCCCGACTTGTCAGACTCGAGCGTCAGCCCGAGATTCGCGCCCGGCTGTGCCTGAATGTGCTCCCACACGTGGCGGAAGACGTCGAGGGCGTCGGTGTTGACGAAGCTCTTTTCCCCGCCGTACGGGGTGCCCTTCGCGAAGCCGACGAAGCCGAGGCCGGACAAGCTGAGCTTGGGGCCAGCCTTCTCGACGTCGGTGAGAATCCACGCGCCGCGCGCTCGCCCGTCGAGTTCGACCCAGATCACCGTTGACCAGGCGATGAGCACGTCGAGGCCCGCGTCGGTGAGGTTGGCGACCTCGACGGGGATCGTCGCGCGCAGCGACGACGTACCTGACAGCGTGAACTCTGGTTCGACGTCGGCGAGGGGGAGGTCGGGGTGCAGCATCGTCTCGGTGCCGTCGCCGTGCAGTCGTGTCGCGAAGAATCGCCACGCGGCGGGCTGCCATTCCTTCGCGCGCTGCGCGTCGACGCGTGAGACGACTGCGGGCGCGTCGGGTAGCTCGACGCGCTTGTCGCGCCGCTCGAGCGTCGTGACGAGGATCGACGACGACTCCCACGGCCTCGTGACGTCGTCCTCGGCAGCGAACACGCACGTCAGCCCCTGCGGGGACTGTGCGAGCGCGCCGTACAGCATGAAGCGCCCATCGGAGGGGAAGTCATCGCGGCGAGCCCACGAAGCGCCGTCGTCGTAGCTGACGAGCCACGCCCACTCGCCATGCCATTCGACCTTCGCGGGCCGGCGGCGCACGAGGATGACGATGACACCGTCAGCCGTGACGGCGATCTCCGGCGAGCCGGACACGTCCGAGGCGATGCGCCGCTCGTACGTCCACGACAGACCATCCGGGGAGGAGGCGAGATGGATGCCGTAGTCGAGGTCGTTGCGGATCGCCATGAGCCACCGACCCGAGGGAAGCTTCACGACCTGCGGCTCTGACCAGCCCTTCTCACCGAAGTCGGGCAGGCCCGCCGGGATCGTCGGCGCGCTCCATGTCGCACCGCCGTCGCGTGTCGTCGTGATGATCGGCTGCCAGGTGCGCCCGCCCGTGAGCGCGCCGTACCCAGCGACGACCCACAGGTCAGCGTCGATCGCGAGGTCGCAGGCGAAGAACCACGACCACCGCTCGGCGAGGTCGACCTTACGCGTCCACGACCCGCCGGACGGTGACGTCCATAGGCTCGAGCGTAGGCCGCTTGCTGCCGACAGGCCGAGCATGACCCACCGCTTGCCGATCGGATCCCACGCCAGACCAGCAGGTGCCGTACCCGGCGGCGGTCCAGACTGCGCTACCGCGTCAGACCACGCCTGCGACTGCGCGTCGAAGCGAGCGCCGCGGATGATCGCCGCCGGGTCGTCGGCGTGCCCGTATGCCTTCGCGGAGCGCCACAGCGCGAGCGTCGACGCGCCATTCGTCGCGGCGTAGGGGAATGCCTCGTACCCGCCGGTGTGGCTGAGGGTGCGTGCCGTGGTCGGCTGCAGCTCAAGCATGTCGACCCTCCTGTCAGGTGGTGGAGGAGTCCGCGACTTCCTCGAAGGTCAGGTCGAGCGAGAAACCGGACCAGCCGTCGATGACGGGGCCGACACTTCCGAGCTTCTTCGCCCACGCCTGGAAATGCACCGAGCGGCCGCGTAGGTTCGCGGGGATGAGCATTTCGTCGACGACGGTGATGTTCTGTCGGCTCGGGTTGGACGCTTGGACGTTGTCGAACGCGAAGTCCTGCGACGCCTTGCCCCACGACTTGCCGTCCCAGTCACCGAAGCTGACCCACACGCGGCCCTGCACGTTACCGGCGGGCATGAGGATCGAAAGCCAGTCGGCGCGGATCTTCACGCGCGTCGCCCACTCAGGGATGAAGACGTCCTGCGTGCCGCCCTTGTTCGGCCAGTATTCGCCCTGCGCCGTCGCATTCGACAGGGTTTCCTTCTCGGTCCAGATCAGCGCGTTCGGGCGTAGCACGCGCTTCGTGCGAGGGTTCGCGACCTGGCGAAGGTCGGTGATCATCGCGGGCGTGATCGTGCCCGTCGACGCGGGGATCGTGATCTTCGCGAGCGGCACGTACGGGTACGCGATGCCCGTCAGGCTCGTCACGCGCTGCAGCGAGCAGTACGTCGCATCGAGCGGGTTGCTGGGCTGCTGCGAGGAGTCGAAGTGCCAGTCGTCGACGCGCAGGATGAGGTAGTCGGTGCGCGCCGTGCTCGACGTCGGCGGGATCGCCACCTGAATCGTCGCGTCGTTCGCGGTGACGTACGTCTGCGCCTGCGCGCGGCCGCCGAAACGGTTGACCATGAGCGCGCCACCGGGCGCGACGTTCACCGCGCCATCGGGCACGGGCAGCGCCGTCACCGCGAGGTCAGTGGCTTGCACGACCCCGTTCGAGCCGTTGGTCGCCGCCCACGCGAGCATCCGGGCCACGCTTGCGGGCACACGCCCACCATCGACCGCCCACGCCGGGGAAAGAGTCATCGTCAAGCCTTTCGATCAGAGGGGCACCGCGTCGAACCACTCGAACCGGCAGCGTGCCGTGTTCGACGGGTCCGACCCGGCGAAGGTGAGAGTCTGCGCGCCAGGCGTCAGCCGGGCCGTCAGCCGTGAGGCACGCGAGAGGCTGCCGGGCACGTTGACGCCGTCGAGCTGGATCGTCTGCGTGCGCGTGTCGATGACGAGCGTCGAGCCGGGCGGCACCGTCACGCTCGAGGCGATCTCCCAGCCGCCACCCGCGATGCGCGGACGCGACAAGGCGCCCGAGACGGGTCCGGTGATCGTCGCAGTGAACGGCGCATCGCCCGTGCCGCCGACGACGGTGCCGCCGTGACGCGTCGACGAGCCAGCCCGGAACTCGAACGGCGCGATCGCCGGCCACACGAGACCTCCCGACGTGTCCGTCGGCAGCAACGTCAAGTCGACGACATTCGCGCCCTGACGGGGCGTCTCGAGGTACATCGACGGCTCGGCGAGCATGAACGTCGCGACAACCTGCTGGAAGCCGTCGTCCTTGCGCGCGGCAGGCTTCAGGTCGAGCTTTCGAGGGCGCCCGTACATGCGATACGAGCGCCCGTTCCTGCGGTATCGCAACACCGACACGCCGCCAGGGCGACGGTTCGACGGGGCACGCCACACGCGAGTGAGGCCCGCGAGCTCCTCCCACACGTCGAGGTCAGAGCGCACGCCGAGCGTGAAACTCCACTCGGGCGCACCGAGCACGTCACGCCCGAAGCGCACACCGTCCCAGCCGTCGATCTCGGCGTCCTGCGCGCGGATCGACACTGAGCCCGGGTCAACACCCGAGCCCAGCGTCGTCACGCGCCGGTGGTAGCCGTGAATGCCGCCGAAGACGTACCCGTCGAGCTCGAACTCCTCCTCGAGCAACATCGTCATGCCCACACCTCCCGGTAGCGGCCGGCAGCGTCATGACGACGCAGCTCGTGAGTGATCTCCCGGGCGATGTCGGGCGCGGAGTCGTACTTCACGCCGGTGACGTTGACGTTGATGTCACCGCGACGATCACCGAGGACGTCTTCGGCGCGCACGAGCGGCTCGGGGCGCCCGAGCTTGTTGTGCACGACGTTGATGCCGGGAGCCAGCGTGCCGCCACGGTCGAAGACCGGCACGTCGCGCACCATGCCACCGTCGGCGTAGCCGTGCCTTGCACCACGGCCGATGTATCCCATGCCGGGGCCGTAGCGGTGCCGTGCATAGTTGATGCCCGCAGCGAGGTTCGCGATCGGGTCGAACACGTTGTTCGGTGTGCCGTCGACGTGGTACGCGCGGAACGTGGAACCGATGACCTGGACGAGCCCCTTGGCGAGGTCGCCCGTCTTGTTGTTGATGTCACCGATGTTGCCCTGCACGGCGTTGGGGTTGCCCGACGACTCCCACCCGATCTGCGTGATCCACTTCTGCACCATCGCCTCGGTCGGCGTGATCCCGTTGAGCCTGAGCGCCTCCTCGATCTGCGGACGCCACGCGGCGGCAGCCTTCGTTCCAGCACCCTCGCCGCCCTCGAGCGTCGCATCCGACGACTTACCGTTGCCCCAGCCAATCGCGCCGTCAACAGCCTTCTTCGCGATGCCACCGAGGATCTTCTTCGTGAAGTCGCCACCACCGAACTTGCCGACGGCGCCGTCGATGAGCTTGTAGGCGCCAGCCTTCAGCGGGTCGAAGACGGCCGACATGATCGCGCCGCCCACGCTCTTGAGACCTTCCACGATCATGTTCGTCTTCGAAATCGGGCCGTACTGCTTTTCATTCAGCACGCCGTAAAGGCCTGTGTCGACGTGAAGGTGGTCGTAGTGGCCCGGCCCGCGCCAAATCGTCGCCCACCCGGCGTCGATGAGCGCGGGAGCGAGACGATCAAAAGCCGCCGCCTCGCCGCCCGCCATGCCATCGGCGTTGACGTCCAAGGCCTGGCCGACATAGTGCAGCGACGTTGCCATGTGCGTCGGACGCGGTGCCACGCCACCGAACGCAGGGTGCTGACCGACGTCGAAACCCTTTTCGCGCAGCCATTTCCCGAGCGCGACGATGGACACCGACGGCCTATAGGACTCGTAGCGGCCCCTAGCCGTGTGCCCGACACCGGTATTCGCGTGCGGCATGCCCGCGAAGCCGCCGTCAGCGTGCCCCGGCAGCGTCCCGTGACGGTTGATGTACGCGAGGGCGCCGGGGTGCTTGCGCTCCATGCGCTGCGTCGAAGCCACCTTGGTGATGTACTCGCCAGGGTTGACACGCGCCGTCGGCACGCCCTTGTCGGAGATGCCGAGGACGTTGTCCGCACGCGGGCCGCGCCACGGGCCGGGGATGGTGCCGCCGCCAGCACGTCCGGGGATGCGCCCACCGTCGGCCTTGCCGCCGATCTTCGACAGCTCGTCGATGTGCAGCCCGAATGGCTTGCCGAGCTTGTTGAATCCCGAGATGAAGGGGTTGTTGATGATGCCGATGACGCCGTTGATCGGCGTCGTCACGATGCCCTTGAGCTTGTCCCAGATCTTGCCGACAGCCTTGACGGCAGAGTTGAACATGCCACGGATTCCGCCGTTGTCGTCCTTGCCGAGGATGTTGTTCAAGGCGGTCTTGGCCCCATCGACGGGAGAGGTGATGAGCTTCTTCAGTCCATCCCAAGCTCGCTTGAAAGCGCCGAACACCCAGTCCTTTACCGTAGTAAAGTTGGTCTTGATGTTTTCCCAACGCTGATGGATTTCATCTCGAGCCCAACCGAGAGGAGCAGAAAGAACGGTCTTGAGCGTGTCCCAGGCGCGCTTGAATCCACCAATCACCCAGTCCTTTACCGTAGTAAAGTTGGTCTTGATGTTTTCCCAACGCTGATGGATTTCATCTCGAGCCCAACCAAGAGGAGCAGAAAGAACGGTCTTGACCGTATCCCAAGTCCGCTTGAACCCACCGATCACCCAGTCCTTGACGGAGGTAAACTTCGAGACGATTCCGTCCCAATGCTTGACAATCCAACCCTTAGCCGAGTCAATCGGCCAAGAAAGAATCCGGACAATTCCGCCCCACCAGGACTTGAAAACGCCAGAGACCCAATTCCAAGCCTCGGTGAACTTTCCAGTGATCTTGTTCCACGTTCCGACGATGGAATCCTTGACCACTACGAAACCCAGGGAAATGTTGTCCCACACGCCCTTGATGCCGGGCCACAGCGAATCGCGCATCCAGTTCCACACGCCGAGCGCGGCACCCTTGATCGCTTCCCATGCGCCCGTGACGATGTTGCGGAACGTCTCAGACTTCTGCCACGCGATCATTAAGCCGACACCAAGGGCGACAAGCGCGAGGATGATGAGCCCGATTGGGTTCATGCTCATCGCGAGGTTTAGCATGCGCTGAGCCAAGGCCCAGGTCTTCGTCGCGCCAGAGATCAGCTTGGCCTTCCCCGCAGCGATCACCGACGCCGCACCCTGGCGCCCGACGTTCAACGCGGCGCTCGCCGCGTTGCGCCCAGCCTGAAGCGCGTTCTTCGCGAACTCCTTGCTCGCCGACCCTGCATTGCGCATCGAGTTACCGGCCGCAGTCCACGCCGTAGCGTTCGGCGGCTTCGCACCCGACAAGCCCGCCTTGAGCCCAGACAGCGCCTTCGACGTCGACGAAGCCGCCGACTTCACGCCAGAGATCGCAGTCTTTCCCGCGTCCCAGCCAGCCTTCGCAGCGTCCACACCAGACCTCACGCCACGGAACGCCGACGAAACACCGTCTACGGCCTTCTTCGCCGCATACAATCCCCCGAGGCCGCCGACGAGACCCTTCGTCAGGTCAGGATGCGCCTGCACGAACGAGGACACAGACTGCAGCGAGCCGCGCACCTTCTCGAGGGCGTCACGGAACTGCCCGCCCGCGCCCTCGCCGTCCTCAAACTGCTTCTGGAACTTCTCCATCGCAGGGATGACCTTCGTGCCGAGCACCTCGACAAGGCCGCCCTGCAGGGAGCGGATGAAGTTCTGCAGCTTCGCCTGCGGCGTCGAGTTCACCGCGGCGTTCGCCTTGTCGGTTGCGCCCGCGATCTGCCCGAGACCCTTGGCGGCCGTCTCCGGGTGCAGCGAGAACAGTGCCTTGCCGAGGTCTTCGGCCTGCGTGCCGAACAGCGACGTCGCGATCTGCGCCTGCTGCGCGGGGTCCTTCACCGCGCGCAGACGGGTCAGGATCTCGCCGAGACCCTGCTTGGCTGCCGGGCCGCCCTTGGCGATCTTCGACGTCATCTGCTCAGCGTTGAGGCCGAGATCCTTGTACGCCGCGACCGTCGTCTTCGACCCGTCGACGGCGCGGATCGAGAACTCCTTGACGGCATCCGCGACGAGGTCGGCGTCACGCGCGCCGCCCTGCAAGCCCTGGTTGATCAGGCCCGTCGCGTCCGCACCAGACAAGCCGACCTTGCGGAACTGCGTGCCGTACTCGTTCAGCGTGTCGAGCAGGTCATCGCTCTTGTTCGCGCCGGACTGGAAACCCTTGGTGATGATGTCGAACGCCTCATCGGCGCTCTTCGCCATGCCGGTACGCATCATCTGCGACACGGCACGCGTCACGCCACCGAGATCCTGGTCGAACGTCTTTGACACGGTCAGGGCCTTGCCGGACATCGCTGCGAGCGTCTTATCCGACGCCCCACGCATGCCGTCGATGTCCTGGATGACCGACTTCATGGCCTCGCTGATGTCGGCCGAGTCGCCCATGTTGCTGGAGAACAGCTTGCCTGCCGCGGTGCCGGCGCGAGCCGCCTGATCCTGCGACAGGCCGAGCTGCGCGGTGAGCTTCGCGGTGCCCTGCTTGAGGTTGAGGGTGTCGGCGAAGCCCTTGGCCATCATCGCGCCCAGGCCGCCCACGCCGGCGGCCGCGACGAGCTTCGTCGAGTCCTTCAACTTCGACGCCATGCCCCGCGAGAATGACGTTCCCGCCTGCTCGCCCTCAGCCTGAGCGGGCGCGCTCGCACCCGAGAACAGGCCCCGGAACGACGTCGACGCGGACGCCATGCGCGAACGCAGGCCAGCGGCGAAGCCAGTGCCGGCGTTCTGCCCCTCGCCCTCAGCGGCGTTGGAGCCGTTCGACAGGGCGTTCTCGATGTTCGACGTGATGGCCGAGCCGGACTGGGAGACGCCCGAGACGAGGTGCTGCCCGATCGTCTGCCCCGTGCTCTGCGCGTCACGCTCGACGAGCCGGAACTCGTCGCGCACGCTCTCACGCAGGCCCTGAGCGGACGCTGCGAGAGAAACGTACGCGGTCGCGAGCTCAACACCGGACACAGGTCACCTCATGTTCTCGAACACTTCGCGGAATCGCTCGTCGCCGAGCCAGTCAGCGAGTTCATCGGTCGTCATGGAATCGGGCCGGTCTTCGGCGTCCGGGTCGGGCTCCCACGCGAAGGAGATCGGCTGTGGCGGCTCGCCCTTGCCGCCGCCGTTCTGCCAGAGCGCGTAATCGAGGCGCAGCAGGATCGCGCGCAGCATCTCGAGGGAGTCGGTCTGGCGCCATGCCGGGTCGACGGCGCGGCGTGTGGCCGCGTCATCGGGCAGGTGCGCCACCCAGTCGGCGAGTTCGGTGGCGGTGATGTGCTCGCGCACCTCGACGAGCCGCACCCCGTGATAGCGGTGCAGGTCGGCCACGAGGGCCGATCGGTGCTCGGCGAGCAGGCGCGCGAGCGTCAGGAGGAAGGGTTGAGCTCCTGCATGAGCTCGGCGACGAAGTCGGCGCCAGCTTCGATGCTGACGCGGCCCGTCGTCTCGTCGCGCAGGGCGTCCATCGCGTCACGCATCTGCTCGTTGCCGAGCAGGCGACGCAGGATCGACGGGAAGCGCGCGGCGTTCTGGTGCTGCTCGAGGGCGTTGAAGTCGTCGAGCAGCTCGAAGTCGTCGAGCGCGTCGGCGGGGACGACCCACTCGCGCCCGCGCAGCGTGCAGCGCAGCTCGGCGGGCGCATCCTCGGCCTTCGCCTGGTGGTCGGTGGGCTTCTTCACGCCGGCGGGAACGGCGGTCTTCTTCGCGGTGGTGCTCATGGCTGCTGGCCTCTTTCTCTACTGGCCCTGGTGGTGGAGCACCTGCCCGGGGCGGGCCAGCGTGGAACCCCGGGCAGGTGGTATGAGTCAGCCCCCGACGCGAACATGAGCGCGTCAGGGGCTGAGATGGGGGGAGGTCAGGCAGCGAGCTTGTCGCTGTCCTCGCTGTACTCGTAGACGCGCACGCCGGTGGCGTCCTTGATGGCCTCGACCTCGACCGAGTAGCCGGACAGCTTGCCGAGGACGTACGCCTCTTCGCCCTTGATGACGGGGTCGGCGACGGGCACGATCTTGCGGATCTTCTTCGACCCGAACTTCATGTCGAGGACGAGGACGCCCTGGTCGGGCTTGCCGCCCTTGTCGAGGACAGCCGTCTTCGTGCCCGACGTCGGCGTCGGCGCCGTGACGGTGACGTTCGTCGCGCCGAACGCGAACTCGAGGACGTCCTTGTCGAGCGGCGACAGGAGCGTGAACTCGAACGAGCGCGACTCGTCGGTGAGCAGGTTGGCGAGCGTGCTGCCGTCCCACTCCTTGACCTGATCGGTCTTCGCCTCGATGCTCGGCTTCACGCCATCATCGGAGATGGCGCCGAGGCACTTGAACTTCTCGTCGAGCGCGGTCGACGCATCCGTCGGCAGGACGGTGCCTCGAGGCGCCCAGAACACGCCGCCGCCCGCCTTCGGGCTGTAGGCGGCGACCTTCGAGCCGTTGTTGGCTCCCATGATTCCTCCAGAGGTGCTGGCCCTGGGGTGTTATTTCGGAACCTGCCCGAGCGTCGCCGCCTAGCAGGGGAACGGGGCGCGTCAGCCCTGCGCGACCGTCACGTTCGGGTCGCTCGCGGGCTTCGCGGCCGGCTTGTCAGCGTCCGCCTTCTTCGCGGGTGCCGACAGGCGCCAGCCTGCCTCCTTCCACGCATCCGCGTCGGCCTTCGGAACCTCGCGGGTGTGGTCGGGGAAGTCGGGGTGATACACGGTCTTCGTGGTGGGCTGGTCGCTCACAGCGATGCTCCTTCGGTGATGACGATTGGGGAGTAGATGAATTGGTAGCGCGGCGTCCCCGTCGCACTGTCCGGATAGTTGACGGGGTCAGTGAGTGACGCCGTGGTGACGTCGACGGCGCCCATGCGGATACCGTCGCGGTGGCTCGCCAGCAGCGGCCACGCCTTCGACGCGAGCGACCACGCGGCCGTCTCGTCGCTGCCCCAGCACTCGATGAGCACCGTCGGGCGCGACTGTGCACGATCCAACGGCGCGCCACCCGTCCGGGTCAGACGGATGAACGACGCCGGGCGCGTCGCAGGCACACGCGTCCCGACCTGCACACCGAGCTCGTCACGCAGGTACTTGACCAGCGCGGCCTCGAGGTTGGGCAGGACGTCGCTCATCGAGCCGCGTCCAGCCCGCGAATGAGCCGATTGTTGCGTGACTCGTCGTCAGCCGCGCCAGCCTTGACGTTCCACACGCGAGCGTGCGCGCGACGTCCCTCACCGGACGCGTCCGACACATACCCGCCCCACGACGACTCACGGTTCGCGGCGTCCGCGACACGCTCAGCACGCCGGCGCAGATCTTGCACCATCGCGGGACTCGTGAGGAGACGCTCGATCGCGTCACCGTTGAAGGTGACCTCGACACGTGACTGCTCAGCCATCGACGACCTCCACTTCCACGGTCACGCCCGGCGCGAAACCGAACGGGCCGCGCGTCCAATCCTTCGGTGCACCGTTGACGGCGTACCACGTGCCGTCGATGCGCACCTCGTCCCGGTAGCCGGGCACCAGGCCGGTCTTCGGCGCGCCGATCGTGAACGCGACCTTCGACAGGTCGCGGGTGCCGTCGTCGACGTCGGTGAGCGCGCCCGGCGCGATGAAACTCACCGGCCACTCGTGCTCGCTCGTCGTCGTCGTGGCGTTGCCGAACTCGTCCAGCTCGCCCTCGGTGCGGGTGCGCACAGCGAGCGTCCACGGCGTCGGCAGACTCACCGCTGCCACCACTCGAGACCAGAGCGCATCGGCGTCAGGCCGCTCGCGTCACCGTTGACGACGACGCCGTCGAGCGGTGAGCCCGGCGTCATGTTCGGGATCATGCTGATCGTCGCGGCAGCACCGTCACCGGAACCGTCCCCAGCCCGGTAACGCTTGCACGCCTCCTGCAACTGCTCGATCTCGGACGGAAACAGCATGCCGCGCCGCTGCTGGCGCGTGTCCATCGTGACGCCGAACGGGCCGGCCGTCTGCGCCTGGTAGGCGCCAGTGCCGGACTCGTTCCAGCGCAGGACAGCGCCGCGGATGACGGCCTTGACGTATGCCTTGCGTGTCGCGTCTTCGAGGAAATCGTCCTCGAGGATGCAGGGGGCGACCGTGGCGGCCGTAGCCTCGGCATCCTCGATCATCGCCAGAGCCTTCGCCTGCTCGATGTCAGCGAACGGCTCAAGGTCGCTCGGTTCAAGTAGATGAACCACAGTCACCCCCTCGCGTCACTTCTTGACCGAGCGCGGACGCGTCTCGGACTCGTCGCGCTCCCAGCCGAGAGCCTCGAGAGCAGCGACGCCCTCAGCGTCGATCTCGTGGTGCTCACCCTCGGGCGAGATCATGCCCGCCATCACGCAGCCGCCGGAGTGATGACGCCGGCCGGGTACGAACCACCGAGGCGCGTCATCGGAACAGCCGTCTGGAAGCCGACACGGAACACGACGCGCAGGGCCTTCGTGTCCTGCTGCATGAGGTTGAGCACGACCTTGCCGGTCGAGTCGGAGATGACACCCTCCTTGAAGATGTCGTACGTGATGTCCTGGCGGACGCCGACGACGAACTTCGACCAGTCGAGCGCGATACCCGTCGCGGCGGCCGTGTTCCACGCGCCGTTGCGCACCTCGTCCAGCGTGTAGCCGTAGAGGGTCGAGTTGCCACCAGCGGTGGGGGAGCCGAACAGCGGCTGACCGTTCTTGTCCTTGAGCCCACGCAGGCGCCAGTTCAGGCCCGGCGTCGCGAGGAAGCCGTTAACACCGAAGCCACCCTCGGACGCCTTCGCAGCCGTCTCGAGGAACGCGTCGGCGAGGTTGTTCGTCGCGGACAGCTGCGAGACGTTGCCGGCCTTGATCGCCGCGGGGACGATCGCCTCGGGCCACGACGCGGGCTTGTCCGTACCGAACAGCGTCGCCTGGTCGACCTTCTTGCCGATGGCCTCCTTGAGCAGCGGCTTGATCTCGTCCCACAGCGGGACGTTCGAGTCGTCGATGACGGCGTCGGGGATCGGGACGATGACGGCGAGCTCCTCGGCCGTCATCGTGATGCCCTTCCACGACACCGAGTCGGTCTGCTTGAGACCCGTGTCGCCGTCGACCCAGTAAGCCTCGGGCAGCGACGCGAGGACGGGCTGCTTGGCCTTCTTGGAGGACATGCGAACCTGCTTCGCGCGCGAGAGGACAACGGAGTCCTCGGGCGTCGTCTGCAGGATCTCGTTGATGTGCTGGTCGGGGATGAGCTGGTCAGTGACCTCAGCCCGCCCGACGATCTCGGCGAATCCAGCCATGATCTAGTTACCTTCCGGTTCAGGAGTTGGCGAACTTGGCACGCAGCCAGTCGCCCTGGGGGGTTGCGTCCCCGCCCGACTGGGCAGGGTTGGGACGGGGAGACCTCGCCTTCGGAGCCAGATCCGCGAGCAGCTCGTCGGCGTCCGCCTCAAGTTCCTCACGCGTCGAGCCGACGAGGCGCTTGGCCTGCGTCTTCGTCAGACCCTTCTCGAGCGCGATCTCTAGGCGGTCGCGAGCGAGTTCGGCGTCCTGCGCGCGCGTCTTGTGCGAGTCGCGCTCTTCGGCGATGCGCTCGAGCTCGGTCTTCTTCTGCTGCTCGAGCTGGTCGAACTTGCCGGCCTTGGCCTTGACGTCGTCGTAGTCGGCGAACTTCGCGCGCTCGCGCTGCAGGCGGGTCCCGAGACGCTTCTCGAAGTCCTCCTGCGACGTGATGGGCTCGAAGTCCTCCGACTTCTTGGCGTCGACCTCGGCAGGCTGCTGTTCGGTCTGCTCGGGTGCTTCGTCGGACATGGTTTCCCCTTTCAGGCCACGGATTGACCGCTCCGTGTGATGCGTGGTCCCCGCCCTATGGCGGGGTGGTCTAGTAGTCGCGCAACAGGCGCGCATTCCTCACGCGCGCCTCGTCGCTGCGGAAGCGTGTCGAGTGCGTGAAGTCGTCGTTGACGTGCGAGCGGTCGACGCGTCGCGGATCCCACGCCGGCGCTGCTGCGCACGAGCAGTGATCGTGCGCGCGGAAATGCACTGACGTGTCGGTGTAGACGGCGCCGCGCCCGAGCAGCTTCGCGCAGAAATCGCACGTGTCGCCACTGCCGACGCGCTTCCAGCCTTTCGCGGCCGGGTCGGCGATCGACGAGCGCATGATCGTCTCGCGGTGCTGCGCGGCGATGCTGCGCTGCAGACCGCCGTCGACACGCTTGAGGACGATGCGCCGGACGTCCTTCGGCGGATCAGGCTTGAGCATCGACTCGGTCGCCCAGTTCGCCAGGGACGCCCAGCGGCCCTGGTCAGGCTGCTCAGCGAGCACCGGAGCGAATGACCCCGGCGCACCAGATGCCTCACGCGCCGTCTCGAACCACTCAGCGCCGAGCGCCGCGGCCGCGTCACCGTACGTCAGCCCAATGCCAGGAAGCACCTCGGCCAAGGCCTCGCGCAACTGGCCGACGGGCAACTCGCCAGCAGCCTGCCAGAACGCGGCGAGGTCACGCTGTGCGAGCGCCACCAGTTGCGCGAGCGCCTGACGCTGCTCAGCTTCGGCCGGCAGCATCGGCGGCGACCTGCGGTGTCACGTCCTGCGCCGGCGGCGCAGGGGTGGCGATGAGAGACTCGACAAGCGAACGGCCCGCGTTGCGACGAGCCTCGGCCTCGAGCGCGCGCTCTTCGCTGCGTGAGAGGTTCAGGCGCTTGCGAGTGACGACCGAGTCGGGCGCGAGAATGTTCGCGCCGACGAGCTTCGTCACCTCGTCAGCCGTCGCGGCGCGCGTCGGCGTCGCGGCGGACTGCCACTCAGCCGTGACACGAGAGTTGAAGTCAGCGGGGATCTCGCCGTCGCGCACGAGCAGCGCAAGCCGAGCGACCTCCATCCACGAACGCCCGAACGTCGCCTGGCGACGCTCAGCGCGCTTGACGAGGCGGGCCTCACCGGCACGGATCGCGTCAGCACTCGACGGGTTCGACGTCTGGATGCCGAGGTAGTCGGCGGGCATGCCGGCTTCGGCCGCGATCTGCATGCGGAACTCGCGCAACTGGTCGATGAACGGCGTCGGCGACGCGGTCGTCAGCTGCTTGACATCGGGGGCGTCGCCGTCCTCGTCCTTGTCGATGGCGAGGGCGTGGCCGGCGAGAATCTTCCATCCGGCGACGGGGTTGCCGTTGCGGTCCTTGAACGCATCGGCGCCACGCCCAAGCAGCATGAGCTGCGGGATCGAGTAGAACATCGAGTTGACGTTCATCCCAAGCCCGGCGCGCATCATGTCCTCAGTCAGCGAACGGATGCCACGGGTGATCTCGGAGCGCCCACCCGGACGCGAAGCGCGAGCACGGTTGGCGAACTGCACGACCGGCACGCGGCCCATGCCGTGTTCGTCGATGTCCTCGATGATCCACGCGCTACCACTGCGGCGCAGCGTGATGCTCGCGTCGGCCAGGTCAAGAACGCCACGCTCGGAGCGCCCATCCTTGACGAGCAGCGTCGTCCACGCCGCGTCGAGGCGGCGCGTGTGCGGGTTACGCACGCCAGTCGTCGTCATCGGCGAATGCACGGTGATGAGGGGCGTGTCAGAGCTCTCACTACGCCCGACACGCACGAACGACGTACCAAACACAAGCGCGTCGAGGTGAGCGAGCGAAGACTCGAAGTCAAGCTCGTTCTCGTCGTAGATCGCGTCGAGCCCGTAGGACGTCGCGCCCGAGTCATCCCAGCCAGTGAAGTCGAGGCGCTCCTCGAGCACGTCGACGACGATGCCGGGAGCGCCCGTCACGGGCGCGATACGGCCGGCGACCTCAGCAGGGACAGCGAAACCAGGCGTGCCGAGCTTCTTGTTCGCCTCGTAGTAGGCATTGGCCTCGAAGTTCGCTTGGTTGTGCGACTCGAGCCCCTCGGTGAGTGCCTTGACAAGCGCGAATGCGTCCTCACCAGCGGTGATCTGCGCAGGGACGATACTCACAGCACCACCACCTCACCCTTGCTCTCGGTTCCGCCCGTGCGGCGCTTGCTCCACTTGACTGCCCCGTGACGTGCGCACGCGGCGGCGTACAGGGGAGCGGACTGCAGGTCTCCGACGCGCGCCATGCGCCAGCCGCCGGACTTCACGCCCTGGCGCGTCGACTCACGCACGCACGTCTCGAGGACGGCGTCGTCGACGTGCGAGACGGTGCCGTCACGCGCTGCCTGCGCCAGGCCGGTCGAGATCTGCGCGATCTCGGTGATGTTCAGTCGATAGGTCTTCATGCCCTTGGCCTGCAGCGGCGCCTCGAGGACGCTCGCGCCCGAATCGGCCGGGAAGACGACGGGGATGCGGCGGCGGCACTGGCGCCACAGCCACGCGACAGCAGCGTCGACGCCCGCATCGAGCGGATCATGGTCGACGAGCTCGACGTGCACGACGCCACCGTCAGCGTGCGCAGCGATCGACAGCCACATGCGCCCAGCGGCGTCCATGTCGAGGCCAATCGCGGCGAGCTTCCACTCGGGAGGCGCAGCGGGGATCGTCAGCGCGTCCCACTGCTTCGGGTCGATGGCGCGTTCTGACGCGGCCTCTTCGTCCCAGATGCCGAGGCCCTCGCGCTGACGGGACTCGAGCGACGTCAGGTTCTTCGCGAGGCGCTTGATGCTCTCCTTGGACGTGCGCGCCGGGAAGGAAGGGTTCGCCTTCGCGACCTGCTCCCAGTCGCTCATGTCCGCGCCGGCGTCCGCCGAGAACTCGACGTAGACCATGTCCTCGCTCTCGCCGGACAGGGCCTCACGTCGACGGTTGAGGAACTCCTCACCGTTGTCGACAGGGCGCGGCGGGGTGCCCATGAAGAACAGCAGCGCGCCGGCCTCGTGCCGCGACTGGTTCGTCGCCGCGACCATGTCCTCGAGGGCCTTCTCCGTGAGGATCTGCGCCTCGTCGAACACCTCGATGTCGACCTCGTCGAAGCCACGGCCGAAGCCGCCCTCACGAGCGCCGAACATGATGATGGAGCCGTTCGCGAACAGGATCTCCTGCTCGCCGTTGGCTGAGCGTACGCCGTTGTTCTGCGTCGGGGCGAGGAACGGCGCGATCTTCTTGCGCCGCACCATGCCCTGCATCGTCTTGAACGTCTGTGTGCTCGTGCGCGTGCGGTGCGCCGTCCACAAGATCGTCATGCCCGGGTACAGCGTCGCCAGGGCGATGACGACCATGCCGACGAAGAACGTCTTGCCGACCTGGCGGGGAATCGACATGACGACGCCGCCCACAGTCGCTGCGTACTTGCCATCGGAACGCTTGCCGAACGTCACCGCGCCGAGACCCTGCTGCCAATCGTCGAACACGACGCCCATTTCGCGGCAACGCTCATCGACGATGGGCCAGTCGGTCGTCACGATCCCATCGGGAATGACGAGGTGACGCGCAGCCTCAGATAGCCGCGGCATCGAACACGACCGCCACCGCGCGCCCACCCTGAGACTTCGCGGCCTCTTGCTCCTCGCGAGCGTCGAGCGCGCGGATCTCGCGGTCGTACTCGCGGATCTTCGCGGACACGCTCGCGAGGGCATGCGCAGGAACCTTGCCAGCGTCCATCTCGCGCGCCAGGTGGCGGCGCAGAGCGACCAGCAGGGCCCGCTCAGACGCGTCAGCAGCCTCAACGACGGTCTCAGGCTCCCTGACCGGAGCCGGCTCATTCGTAGCGTCTCGCAGGTGGCGTTCAGACATGCCAACCACCTCCTACGAGGGACGTTTTTTCTGAGCCGGGGAGAGAGAGGCCCTATGCCCTGAGTGGGCCTGAGAGCGCGGCTTGGGGGATGCCCCCCTGGGTCAGACGAACCAGTCGCGGCTTGTCGTTGGCTCGAGCGTCGTCGTGACGCGTTGGCCGGCGGTGTCGAAGCGCGGCTGGTCTGCTTTGAGCCGAGCACGAGCGAGATGGATCGGGCCGTGCCAGCGGAGCCGATTGCAGTAGCGATGGCTCAGTGCACAGTTGGCACGGTCGAAGGGTGAGCCGCCGTACGTGACGGGGATGAGCTCGTCGACCTCGGGTGAGCCTGGCAGGCCGTGGGGTAGGCGAACGTCGACCCATTGGCCGCACAGGTGGCAGGTGTTCTCCTCGCGCAGGACGCGTGCCCTGACCTTGTCGCGCTTGCTGCCGTTCGCGCGACGCGGGTTGCTCACGTGTACGTGATGATCTCGCCGCTCGCCGCTGCGACAATCGCCTTGAGATCGGCGTGCAGTCTGAACATCTGGTCGAGGTAGTAGACGTCGTCGATGACGACGATGTCGGCGCTGTGCCCTCGCCCGCCGCCCCGCTCGGGGTGCACGAAGATGATGCCGCCGCCGCTGGTGAACATCACGCGCTCGTCGCCGTGCGAGCGGCGAAGCAGTGAAATGCCTGATGCTCTCTCAAGCCTGGTGATGATGTGCTGCACTTCGCGGGACGGGATAGCACAGATGACACGCTTGCCTGCCTGCGCGTCGCGGGTGATGCCGTCGATGACGTACCTGTTCATGCCAATCTCCCTTGCTTGCCCCACCTGCATTCATCCACGATGACGCCACGCTCGGGCATCATGAGGTCGCGCATGTCCTGCTCGTGTCGCTGCTCGGCGTACGCGCGTTCGACGTCGGCCCAGTCGATGTGCTCGCGGTAGGTGTCACGCTTGCTCACGTCACGGCCCCCTGAATCCGATGTGCATCTCGGGCGGGTGGTAGTCGGGGGCTTGCTCGGCTTGCGTGTATGCCGTCTTGTCGTCGTACTGCTGTGGGTGCTCGTCAGGCTCGGGGCCGATGGTGAGCGACAGGTTGAACGTCCAGCGTCGACGCACGCGCTCACCCCATTCACGTTGTGGCCGCAGCTCCCCGCCATTCCCTAGGGCGCGCGGGGTGTGTCACGCCATCCGCTGCGGCTTGCCGGATGGTGGGCCACACGCTGCGTCCGATGCCAGAGGCTAGGTGGGCGCGTGCACGTGGACTTGGCTTAACGACCGGGCTGGCCTCGCCACGAGTAGGCCCGGACACGCGAAACGCCCCGGTCACAATGACTCGGGGCGTCGGAAGGAGCGCCTGCCAGTAGAGACACTGGTGCTGCTCACTTGTGACTATCGGCTATATCGTCGCCCGTGTCAAGTACCCGATGCACTGCGCCGTCGTGAACGCTTGTGGCCGCGTGTTCGGCAGGGGCGTGAGCATCTGACGCTTGACGGCCATCTTGATCGCTGACGGGGTGAGGCGCCGCCCGTACTGCTGGTGCGCGAGAACGATGAGTTCGGCGCCGGTGAGCGTGTCACGCACGGGCATACGCATCTGCTCAGCCCACCATCGAACGCCTGCTGTCGTTCCGCACTGAGTACACCTGGCGATCTGGTGGCCGTCGTCGTCCTGGCCAGCGTCTCGCACGATGCCGTCGCACGCGGTGATGGTGCACGCGCCGAGCGCGAGGCGTGGCCGCTTGTGCCCGAAGACGACGTTGGTGACGGCGTCGGCGCAGTCCTCAAGTTCCTGCAGCGCGTCGAGGTTGGCTTCGTGCGTGGACATGAGGTCGACGTGCTTGCGCAGGTAGGCGCACAGCCCGAGCGTGTCGTGGCCGTCGGGCGTGCGATCGTCGAGGTCGTGGTCTTCGATGAGCACCTGGCACCACCCGCGCACCTGCCAGTTCACTTCCTGGCGCACGTTGCAGACCTGGATGACGCGTGGGTCTCCGTGCCCGCCACCGGTGGCAGTACCGGTGGGCTCGAGCATGTCGGGCCACAGCGACGTGATGGTGGCGAGGGCGGCGGTCATGCGGCCGGCGATCTGGGCGGGCGTCAGCGGTTCAGCAGTCACGGTGGGCGGGCCGTTCTGTGAGGTGGCGGGGCATGTTGGATTCTACCCGTCGAGTGTTGGATTCAACAGAAACGAACACGAGCGCCCCGCACGATGGCGGGGCGCTCGCGGTCACCCTCCCGAGTCGCACTTGCGGTCGTCACGCGCAAGCATCGTCGAGCCGGTATCGGTGTCCTTGATGAGCGCGTGCCCATCCGACGTGCACGTCCAGTAGATCGAGCCACGGTCATGCACCCACTCGGGGCCGGGCGAGTCGTCATGCGTCACTGCGATGACACCGACAGTGACGATGCCGACGAGCGTCAGCACGGCTATGGCCATGTGCGCGATGAACCACGGGTCGCGCCACATGCTCCACGGCTTCATGCTTCCTCCCGATCGACAACGGTATGGAACCACTGGTCGACGGGTCCGGGGAGGTTGAGCTTCGTCTGGTAGCGGCGTCGCCACACGAAGATCAACCAGCGCCACCCGCGGTCGGCAGTCCTCACGGGTCGCCACGCGAACCACCGGAACCACGGGCCAACCGGCGTTCCGAACAGCGGCGCGCTCACGCTTCCTCCTTCACGATGTCGTATCGGACGAGAGCGCCGACTACTAGTGCGTATAGGCGAACAGTGCTCATGCGCACGTCGGCCTGGCTGGTCTCGAACTCCGTGACGGCAGCCTCCGAGACGCCCATATCTCGTGCCATGTCAGCGCGGCTCATGCCGTGTAGAAGCCGCAGGTACACAAGGCTTGCCATCGGCTCTTCTGGCAGGTGCCGGCCTCCCCGCGCGAAGGCGAGGCGGCGGTCATATCGGGCGATCGCAATACGGGCTCGGACGTCGCCAGGCTTCCTCATGCTTCCTCCCCGAGCGCCCGGGCTGTCTCGCACGGCCACACGTCATCACAGTCGCGGCAGCGCGACACGGGCCGGTCAGGGTACGCGTTCTCCCGGTGCAACTCCCTCACCCGCTCGATCGTCGCGTCGGCCTCCCTCAGGTCGTAGATGAGCGCGAGCACGTTGATCGGCGTCGCGGCCTTGAGGAACGTCTCCCACTCTCGGCGCACGCGCCCAACCTGGTCGATGCTGGGCGCCGTCACACGTGCCGTAATCTCGGAGCGCGCCGCCGCCTCGATCTCGTCGAGCTGGTCGGGCGTGAGCTTCCTGTTCATCGGGTCTGCTCGATCTGCGCGACGATGCTTCGGTAGGCGGCGGCGAGAGTGCGCAGGGCGTCGTCGATGTCGCTCTGGTCGTATTCGACGTGGATGGACACTTCGGGCGTCTTCTGGTCGAGCGTGCAGTGTCCGAGCTTGATGAAGCTCTCGATGTGCTCGTCGACGTGGATTCGGGCACTCATCGGGTCTCCTTGAGTAGGTCGAGCATCTGGTCGTGGCTGATCTGTGCGACGACTTCGTAGCTGACGATGGCGGTCGCGCCGTCGTCGCGGATGGTCGCGGTGCCGACGGGGTGTGCGGGAGCGTCGAGCCATCGCAGCCACGCATCTACGCCGGCGGCTGGCCGCTCGTGCATCGTCGCCATCGGGTCTCCCTCGCAGTCGACACACACGAAGTCGGGGCTCTCGTGCTCGCTGAGGCAACATGCGCAGTAGTAGGTCATCGTGTCTCCTTGATCTCGATGACGAGCACGTTGGCGCTCGCCTTAGGTGCGGTGCGATAGGTGACGGCGTGAACGAACTTGGGCGAGTCGTCGGGCAGTAGCCCGGCGTCGACGAGCCCGTCGATCGCCGCTTTCGCTGAGGGCGCGATCCCGTCGGCGTCGAGGGCGCGACCGGTGCGGTGCGCGGTAAGGGTGATGTGCACGGGCCGCGCGAAGACGTGCAGGGCGGCGATGGGCTCAGCGGCGTCGGCTGCTGCTTGGCGCCACGCCTTCGTGATGGGCGCCTTGACGCGGTGGTGCAGGCGCTGGTTCTGGGTGAGCCATGCGGCCTTCCCGTCGCGGCCGAGGGGCGCTGGCACCTCGACCGCGACGATGGGGCCTGGCGTCCGCTGGGGCATGGCCTAGAACGGGGCGGGCGCTGACGTGCCGCCCTGCCCGGCCCACGGGTCATCGCCGCCCTGCTGCCCGAACCCGCCGCGGCCGGTCGCCGAGTTGAACGACGACTCGCGGTTCGGCGTCCATGAGCCGTCGTCGCGCTGATGGCCGGTGTAGCCCTGCTGCTTGCGTTCCGCCTTCGCCACATTCGCCGTCGCGTAGCGCAGGTCGGGGCCGATCGCGTCGATCTCGTACTCGGTGACGGTGCGCTTCTCGCCCTCCTTCGTGTCGTACGAGCGCGACTTGATCCGCACGTCGGCGATGACACGCGTGCCCTTCGTCAGCGACTCGCTGATGTGCTCGGCGAGGTCACGCCAGGCGGTGCAGCGCGCGAAGAGCGCTTCGCCGTCGACCCACTGCCCGGACTGGTCTTTCACCTTCGGCGTCTGCGCGATGGTGAGGTTGACGACGGCAGCACCGTTCGGGGTGTATCGAAGTTCAGGCTCCGCGACGAGGTTGCCGACGAGGGTGGTCTTGGGTTCGTTCATGGTCATGCCTTCTTCGTGTTGGCTCGTTCGGTTGGGGTGAGTCCGCCTCGGATGCTGAAGCGTTCTGCGCTGCGTGTGCCCTTTTCGATGCGTAGCGCGTCGGTGGTGCACTGCGTTTTGACGGGGCACCCTCCGCAGATGGCGAGGGCGTCGTTGGTGGCGTCGAATGTTGGTTTGCGGCTCGTGGTGTGCTGTTCGAGGTCGGCGTCGTCGAATGTGCGTTCGTGGCCGATGCATGCGGCGCGGTTGTGCCAGTCATCTCCACGCGTGGACGGTGCGGGCTTCGGTGGGAGCCAGAGCGGTGAATGGGGCATCTGAGGGCCTTTCGTGGTCGTGGGGGTACTGGGAGACGTTTTCGGTGTCAGAGGCCGGGAGAATCGCGCTGGTGGCGCTTCACGGGCATGGTGGCGCTCACTCGTCCCAGCCGAGCGTCACGGTGCCGCGTCCGCAGAGGTAGGCCCACGTCATGAGTTCACTGTCTTCGTTGGCCCAGTACCCGTCGTGCTGGCGGCACCACCGCTCAGCCTTGCCGGACAGGCCATCGGTGACGACGATGCGCGCGCCGAACTCCTGCGGCTCGTCGGGCTGCGCGGGCGGGCAGGTGTGCCATTCGAGAGTCACCCACGCGAGGGTGCGCGGGCTGCCGGTCCACACCTGAGCGGTGCGCGTGATCGCTTCCCCGCAGTCGGGGCAGGGCAGCGTGACGGTGGCGTTCGTGGGCTTCTCGTCGGCGGGCGGCGTGCTCTCGGTGCGCTGAGCGGTCGATTCTTCGTCCGCCCTCCTCCGCTCCATGACGACGTTGTTGCTGGTGTCGACGTACGTGTACCCGTACCTCGATACACGCTGGTAGATGTCAAGGATCGTGCGTTCGCGCTCCGTGCAGGTCTCGACGCGCTCCCAGCCGTCGGGGTCGAAGGCGGCGTACACGAATCCGTCACGAGCGAGGTACAAGATCTGCTTGCCGCCTCCTACGAGGCCAGGTCCCCACTCGGGGTGCTGGACGATGTCGCCGGGCTTCAGGGTGGTCATGGCTTTTCTCCTTGGTGTAGTTCGGCGCGGGCTGCGTCGAGTTGTTGGGCTTTCTTGCGTGCGGCTTCGTGTCGTGCGGCGTCTCGGCGTGCTTCCTGGTCGGCGGTCATCTGCCGGCGCTTCTGGGCTTCCTGTTCGCGTCGCTGCTTGTACGTCGCGCGCCATGACTTCGGGTCGTCGAGTGGCTTGAGGTTGGGGTCGGTCTTGCAGTCGTCGCAGGGGAACGGAAGGCCATGCGTGGTGCAGATGGCGCGTGCTTTGCGGCCTTCGATGGGTGTGTGTGTCCAGTGCTCGCCTTCGTCGGCGAGGAGGGCTGGTGTGGTGAAGCGGGGGCGTCCGTCTTCGGTGAGTGCGCTGACGTAGCGGCCGACGACGCTGACGTAGAACGCCTGGTGCTGGAAGCGTCCGGTGGCGTCCATGCGGTCGATTGCTTCGCCGCACGCTTTCGGATTCCAGTCGCGCGCTTCGACCATCGTCGTGACGAGCGCCGCCCGCATGCGAGGTGTCAGCACGCCACCCACCTCGAATCGCTCTCGTGGCCGCCGTCGCGTCGCGAGCCTCGCGCGTTACTACCGCAACGCTCGGCGGCAACAGTGACCACCGCTAAGGGAATGGCCCGGTTCGGTACGGTTCGGTTCGGTACGGGTCCCGTTACTACCCCTGTTAGTAACGCGTTACGTTCGGCGTTACGCGGGGTCGTCCTTCTTGCCTTCGCGAAGCCGCTGACGCCAGGCCCGCTGACGTTCACGGTTGCGCTCACGGTCGCGTTCGATCTCGTCGGACGACGGCTGGATATCGAGCCAGTCGTGGAACTGATAGCCAACCTCGCCGTCACGAGTTCCGTTGTGCCACAAGCCAGACGCGATGAGCGACTGTGCGAGTTTGCGGCCACGTGGGAAGTCGTGGGCGAACCATTCGGGCACGAAGCCGTCGGTCTTGTACTGCATCGACCACGACCCGCACAGGCACCACAGGCCCATGGCTTCGAGTCCGGCGCGGCGTGCTTTCGGGTGGCTGTGGAGCGTGTCATCTGTGCGGAACCACGCCATTGGTTTCGGCCCTCGTTTCGGTGGTTACTCATGGGTATCTCCCTCAGTTACTCGCGGGTATCGCGGCCGGTTTCGGTGCGGATGCGTGGCACGTACGTGTCGTGTGCGGGGCATTCTGGGTGGCCGCAGTAGCAGCGGGCGGGTGCGCAGTAGCGGGGGTGGCAGCGCGGGCAGGTGCTCATGTGCCGGCCTGCTGCGTACTGGGGTACGGGCACCACGCGCACGCCTTGAACGGGCATGGCGGGCAGTGAATCTGCTGCTGCCCGCTGACGGGGCCTTCGGTGTCGAAGTCGCTCATGCGGTCACCTCCGCGGCGGGGTGGCAGTCGCAGACGCTCCACTCGGCGATGTTGCGTTCGTATCCGATGCGCTTACCGACTTCGCTGCCATGCGAGGCTTCGTAGACGGAGCACTGGTAGATGTGCGTGTGCAGGCCTTGCAGCTTGACGTGTCCGCATTCGCAGTCGGTGGTGCCTGTCGCGGGTGTTGTCGTGACGAGTTTGTGCGTGACCATGTCGCAGGCCGCGCGTTCCGGGTGCAGCGGTGCCGGTTCGTCGAGGTGCGTGACGATGTGGCCGTCGCCGACGTCGACCGTTCGGGTGCTCATGCCTGCTCCTCGATGACTTCTCCGGTGGTCGTGTCGACCGCGGGTTCCTCGTCGGTCGCATCGGGCATGCCGAAGTCGGCGGCGCTGATCGCGGGGGCCTGGCGGGTCGCGGTGTGGCGGGAAGGGCCGCCGTCCTCCCTCGTCTCGTCGATCGAGGGGATGCCGTTGACGTCGAAGGCTCGGCGCAGCGCGTGGGATTCGGCGGCCTTGAGCGCCATTTCCTGCGCGTACTGCTTGTTGCCGCCGTTGACGGGGTAGCGGCCTGGGAACGTGAACGGGAAGCGCATGTCCTTGCGGTAGACGCTGACGGTGCACACCCACTCGCCGTCTTCGATGACGGGGTTCTTCTCGACGACGATGCCGTCGAGCTGGCCGGAGCGGTGCGCGATGTGCAGCAGCCCGTCTCGGGTGATGTAGACGCCGCCCTTGGGGATGACGATGACGTGCTTGAGGACGGGGTCGAGCTCGTAGCGTTCGCAGACGGCGACGACGGCGTGGCTCTTGGCGTCGTTCGGGTTGAGGCCGAGGTACTGCGCGATCGCCTGCTGGTTCGGTGCGAACGGCGTGTTCTGGGGTGCGAGTTCGTTGCTCATGCTTCGTCGATGTCCTTCCATGCCCAGGCGGGCACGTTCGCTTCGTGGGTGGGGTAGCCGGGCCAGGTGTCGGTGTTGGCGCATTCGGCGTAGAGGCGGATCGCTTTCTCGTTCTTCGCGCGGCCCCATTCGAGGGCGTCGTCGCTCGGCGTGGCGAGGGTGACGAAGTGGGGTGCGGTCTTCTCGACAAACAAAAAGATGAAGGACGCGTCGGGTGTCCCGTTGAGGGCGAGCAGGTCGATGTACCAGGCGGCCTGCATCGCGTACCCGTAGTCCGCCATCGCGCGGTCGATGTTCTTCGGGGCGGCGCTGACGGTGGTCTTGACGTCGGCGACGACGGGGGTGCTGTCTGCCTTCTTGGTGATCCAGTCGGCGCGGCCCCGCAGTAGGACGCCCGTGTCGGCGTGCTCGGCGTAGATCGCCTTCTCGGCGTGACCGTTAGCGAGGATCGCCGCGGCCGTCGGGTGCGCCTTCACCGCGTCGGCGAGCGCAAGAGCGCGTTCGTGCTCGGCGGTGAGGATGGGCGCGACGCCGTCGGCGTGGGCCTGCTCCTTCGCTTCGCGGGCGTCCTTCGATCGCCATGAGTCGAAGTCGAGGACGCGATACCCGGCGCCCTTGCCGAGGATGAGTTCGTGGGCGACGTGCCCGAAGTCGTAGGCGTCCTTGTGTACCGGGTTGTCCTGCTGCCATCGGTAGCGGGCGGGGCAGTCGAGGAGAACCTTGGCGCCGCTGACGGAGAGGCTGCGACGGTCGCCGTGGTAGTCGCTCTCGGGCACATCGTGGATGCCGCTGGTGTGCTGGATCATCAGTCCTCCTTGTTCTCGTCGATGTAGCGGGTGATCATCCAGGCGACGAGTGCGAGCGCGAGGATGAGGAGTGCGGCGAGTTCGGCGACGTTGCTCATGCGGTCACCCCGATGCGCTCGAAGAGGCGTGCGAGGTCGTGGCGGCCGGCGCGCCGTAGGGCACGGCTCATCGCGGCGAGGGTCATGTCGAGGCGTTGGGCGATGCGCCACGGGTGCTCACCGGTGGCGAGCATGAAGGTGACGTCCTCGATGAGGATGTGGGGGCGGCGGGCGCTCATGCGGCGACCTGCTCGAGGTATTTGGCTTTGAGAAGCCCGTCCCACATGTAGAACTGCGGGAATCCGACCATCTCGCGGCGCGCGCTCTTGAGGTGTTCGCTCAGATCGTCGAGAGCTTCGGCGAGCAGGTTTGCTGTCGGCACGTTTGGGTCGACGATGGGCCACGAGCATTGGTTCACATGAGGGCCGCGTGCGATGTCGACGCGTTCACGCATCGCTTCGATGTATGCCCAGTCTGGGTACTTTGCGTGCCCGATGTGCCAGGTGTGGCAGTGCTCGCAGCAGTAGGCGTGCATGTTCGGCTCGTCCGGGTAGATGGTGACGATGGCTGCCCACGCTTCCCCGGCTGAGAGGTACTTGACCTTAGGTCGGCGTGAGTTGCAGTGCCCGTTCCGGTAGATGGAGATCCTGAGTTCCGTGTCCGAGAAGCGGGATGCGTCCTTGGCGAACTGTTTGCGGGTGGCGATTCTGCGCTTGCGCTGCTGTTTGCGGGCTTCGGCGGTGGTCATGTCAGTCGCCTTTCATTCGGCGCGGCTGGTACGCGGATGCTTCGGCGGGGCGCGCGGGTTGGCAGGTGTGGCCGAGCTTCCAGCGCAGCGCGGGCAGGAAGCGGGCGGTGTGCGCGGTGTGGCATGTCGCGCAGGTGACGGTGATCATTCGGTGCCTCCTAGTCGCAGTCGCGGTCGTCGTCGGGGTCTGGGTGGTCGGCGTCAGGGCGCTCGTGGAGCCAGTCGGTGAGGGCGTCGTATTCGGCGGGGTGGTGGTCGGCGGGACCGAACTCGCGGCTCATTCGCGCCACCACCAGTCGCCGAGCGCCTCAAGGCCTGCGAGGGCGCCGAAGATGGGGAAGGGGGAGGCGAGGGCGAGCCAGACGTCGAGGGTCATGACGCGCTCCAACCTGCGGCGTTCGCGGCGTCCTCGTGCACCTGGCAGCGTGGCGCGTCGTACTCGTCGCGGCCGACGGACGGCACGTCCCCACAGCGGCTGCACGGCGACTGCGCGAGGCGCATCATGGCCAGCAGGTCGGGCATGTCACCAGCGGCGGTGACATCGGCGAACGCTGCGAGGATGCGCGGTGTGATGAGCACCTGATCGGTGTCCGTCGTGACGGTGACGCCGAGACCGTCGACGTCGCTCGTGATCGTCATCGGGGTCATGACGCACGCTCCAGTTCGGCGCGGTTCGGGGTGCCGTACTGGCGGCGCCACTCGAACAAGTCCTCGCACGTGATCGACCACTTCGTGCCGGGATGCTGCACCGCCGGCAGCTCGCCCGACTTGATCGCCGCGAAGATCACCCGCTCCGACGCCGCGTGACACTCGGCCGCGTCCTGGATGCTGTGCAGCGCCTTCCCGCACGGGCTAACAAACGGCTCCTGGGTCTTCTGCTTAGGCATTCGGGGCCTCCTTGACGGTGGTGAGGTGGCGGCGCTGCAGCTGCTTCGAGCAGTCGGGGCAGGTCGTCCACCAGTAGGTCGTTGCGGTGTCGGGACTGACGAGGCCGAATCCCTTGCTCTGCGGCATGTCAATGCCGCACACGGTGGCGGTGGGCATGTCGGCGACGGCGAGGCCGCAGCGCTGGCAGCGCTCGTTCCGGCACCCGAGGCCATCGTCGAGAAGCCCGGGCGGGCAGTCGCACTGATCCATCCACAGCTCTGGGTGCTTGCCGGCCCACTCGACGTCGGCTTCGCGCGCTTGCTGCTCGCACTGCTCGGCGAACTCGGCGGGGGTGAGGGCGCCCATGTCAGATCGCCTCGGGGAATGCTTCGCCGGACTTGTGGCGCAGGATCTTGATCTTCTTGCCCTGGCGCCACGCGTTCCATGCCTTGATGAACCAGGCGAGGACTTCGCGCTGCTCACCGGACAGGCGCGTCGATCCTTCGACGGACAGTCGGTTGCGCAGGACGAGGATCGGGTCGCCCGCGTCGAGGCCTGCTCCGGTGCGTAGGAGCTGGAAGAACAGGTCTGCGTCCTTGCGGCTTTTCTGCGAGAACATGTAGTGCGCGAGGCCGAGGGTTGAGGCGGCGCAGCGCACGCCGTGACCGTTGCGCACGTGCTCGGCCATGGCGGCGGAGTCCTTCACCTCGGGGTGCGCTTCGAGGTAGGCCTGCATTTCGCGTTTGGTGGGCGCGAAGCTGTTGTTGTGCAGGTTGCCGCGTTCGAGCATGACGGCGCGTCGCAGGATGCTGGCGGTCGTCTTTGCCTTGTAGCCTTCCCCGGACAGTTCGAGGACGTTCGCCATGGTGCGTTTGCGGCCGTCGTCCATGGTGTCCTGGGTGGAGTTGGGCAGGTTCCACACGATGCCGAGGTCGAGGCTGATGCCGGATTTGACGATCGCGGCGAGGCGGTGTTGTCCGTCGAGGAGTGTTCCGTCGGCGGCGAAGCGGATGTTGTCGCCGTTGTAGACGAACGTGCCGTTGCTCATGTCGCGGGCGAGTCGGTTGATGTGGCGCTCGCTCATGTTGCGGTTGTTGTTGTTGCGGTGGTCGAGGACGCTTTGCGCCCAGTCGGGTGTGGCGACGATGAAGCCTTGCTGGGGGCCGATGACTTTGGCGCGCTTCCAGGTGACGGGGTTCATGGCGTAGCTGGACATGGGTAGACTGCCTTTCAGATTTCAGGGATGGAATCGATGACCTGGTGGAGCAGGTCGCTTGCTCGGAGAAGGTCGCTGCGGTTCGCTGTGGCGACCTTTTCCGCGTTCTGGGGGAATCGGTCGTCTTGGGTGAGGCGTCCGAGTCGTTCGGTGACCTTTGTGAGGTCGTAGGTTGCGCGCCAGAATGCGTCGGGTAGGGGCGCGCGGCGCGGCGTCTGCGGTTCGGGGCGCGTGTACTGCTTGCCGTTGGGGCTGGAAGCCGAGTGGGCTGGGGGCGAGTCTGCGTCCGGCGTATCGAACCCGGCGTCCGCGAGCGCGGTGTCGAGGTCGGCCTGGTCGGTGACGTAGTCGGCGGCCTGGTCGGTGACGTAGTCGGCGGCTGGGGTGGGCCGTGTCGCGGGGCGCTCGCGTCCATCGGCGGAGAGGCGACTGTCCAACTTGGACAGTTCACCCATTTCCTCGAGCGTCGACCGCAGGTTGCCCACCGTCGTCGGGCTCGCGCCGACGCGTTCGGCGTGCTGCCGGTCGGAGAGCTGCGGGTCAGCCATCAGTGACTTCGCGATGACTTCGCGCTTCTGCTCGCGGTTGAGGTGGCGCCGGTCGAGGTTGAGGCTGCAGGCGAGGGTGCGCTTGCCCGTCTCGTCGAGGTCGCGTGCCGTGTTGCGAGGGCACGGCAGACCGAGGCGGTCGGCGATCTCCTTGCGGTGGTGCCCGTCGATGACCGAGCCGTTCTCGTCGACAACGATCGGCACCTGAATGCCGTGCTCGCGGATCGACTTCTCGAGCGACGTGTATTCGTCGTCCGAGAGGCGGGGGAGGAACTGGTACAGCATCAGGCGTCACCGCCCGGTGTTGCGTCGCGGGAGCCGCCCGAAGCGGCTCCCGCTCCGCTACCTTCAGGAGTTCCACCACCTGAAGAAATGGAGGAGCCCTTATGGCTCGCATGCAGTTCCTTACCCCCGGCGGCCCCGTCGTCCTGAACTTCAAAACCGACGCGGAACTCGCCGACATGCTTGTCCAGACCAGGACGCAGTTCGCCGAAGACGGGGAGGCGAACTTCGGATGGGCGAACGAAGGGGGGGATGGCGTGACCTACTTCTTGATCCCGAGCAGTACGGCGTTGATGTTCGAGTTCGACGGTGATGTCCCAGATGACCTTCGCGACCGCATTGAGAAGGCGCGCTCGGCAGCGAGGTAGTAGTCGTCCGGTGACCGCCCGGTCCTGGCCGTCGCGCTGGGGCTGGGCGGTCATGCCGCTGCCATTTCGTCGAGACTCTTCGCATATGCGATAAAGGCAAACGCGTCTTTGAAGCCGAGGGCCTGCGCCATCGAGTCCATGTGGTCGGTGTCGAGGCGACGGCGGCCGGCGAGACGGTTGGAGAGGGTGGCCTGGCTGATGCCGAGCTTGGCTGCGAACTCTCCCTTGCTGAGTCCGATCTGTTCGAGGCGGACATTGACTGCCCGGGCAAACATCATCCGTGTTGTTTCCATGGCATGACAGTAACGCATATGCGATGACGGAGCAACGTGCGCGATAAAAAACGTCGTGATGGTGCTACTCTTATCGCATGGTGAAAAACGAGCAGATGCGCGCGCAGGGCCAGTTCTCCAGGCAGATCAGCCGCTTCATCGCGGGGATGCTGCGGGAGCGCGACGTGAAGCAGCGCGAAGTGGCCGAGCGGCTGGAGCGCACTCAGGCGTACGTGTCCGAGCGCGTCAACGGTAAGCGTTCATGGACGCTTGACGAGCTGGACAGCATCTCAAGCCTCCTGGGCTTCACGTCCGGCCTGAGCATGCTGGAGGAGGTGGCGGAGCGCGCACGCCTCACGCGGCAGCGCACCGACGAGCTCGCCGCTCGCCGCGACAAGGCGGGGTTGTCGGTGCCGCCTCGTAACCTCAGGGCCGTTGCCGACTCGAACGTCGGCGCAGACGAAGAGGTCGAGGGACGCCAGGAGGAACCGTGATCGAGATCGCCGAGTTGGTGCTGCTTGCCGAGGCGATGGGGGTACACGTCGAGTGGGGGCGCGACCTGCCGGTGCCGGCCGAGTATGACCACGCGCGGCGCGTCATCCGCATGGCCGACGGGCGCGGCGACTGTGTCACGCGATGCAGCCTCGCGCACGAGCTCGGGCACGCCGCGCTCCACCATGAGCCGGACGATGACTACCTGGCGCAGGAGCGCAGCGCGAACATGTACGCGGCGAAGCTACTGATCAGCGAGGACGCCTACCGTCGCGCCGAGCGCATCGTCGGTCACGACCCGCGCGCCTTGGCGAAGGAACTCGACGTCACGCTCGTCATGGTCGTCGCGTGGAGGATGTGCCACAAGGCCGCATGACGTTGCGATAGGGACATGGAGACACGAAAGCGCCCCCACCGAGATGGCGGGGGCGCTGATGATTGGCGGTTACTTGCAGGCCGACGTCTGTGAAGCGCCGTACGCAGCCTGGGCGGGCGTGAACTTCTCGCCATAGGCCGACGAGAGCTGATCGGTCAGCCCGGCGCACGAGAAGGCCTGCGTCTTGAGATAGCTCTGGGCGGACTTAACGGCCTGCTCGTTCCAGTCAACGTCCGTCAGCGAGTTGACGGCCTGGGTGGCGACCGACAGTGGGTACTTCTCGCCGTAGGGTGACGAGAGTTGATCGATCAACCCCTGCTTGGAGAACGCCGAGTAGGCGAGGTAGCTGCGCGCGGACGATATCGCGGAGTCGACTTGTCCGCCGGCCGCTGGCGTTTCGGCGGTTGTGGCTGGGGTATCGGCGGGGGATTCGCTTGTGGCTTCGTCGGTGGGGCCGTCGCTTGTCGTCGTGTCCGCCGCTTCGGTTCCTGGCGTGTCGGCGGTGTCGCTGGTCGGGTAGTCGCTCGTGCTCGCGGCTTCGGTGGCGTCGCTCGTTGCGGTTTGCGTTTCCGCCGAATCGTCCGTCTCGGTGGTTGCGGTGGTGTCGTCCGCAGCATCGGTCGGTGTGTTCGTTGCGCTCGATGGCGTATCACTCGGGGATGCGGCGCCTGACGGTGTCGCGCTGACGGTGACGGTCTTGGTCGCGTCACTCGATCCGCTCGAGCAGGCGGTGAGGGCGAACAGGGGCAGGGCTGCGAGCGCGGCGAGCTTCTTCATGTGCTCAGGGTAGGGCCTCCGCGAGCCCCGGAAAGCGAAAACCCCCGGCCAAGTTGGCTCGGGGGTTTTCGTGTGGCTGTCACGCCATCGACATCGCGTACTCGCGTACGCCTACGCGGCGTCGCATGTGGGCTGGGATGGCGCGCTGGGCGCGAACTGACATCTCCAGCGCCTCGAAGACCATTCCGATCGGGCTGTCGTCGTGGATCTCCGAGCCGCGCACCTGCACGGGGCGGTCGATGCCGTCGTAAGAGGACAGCATGGACTCCAGTTCGTCCCCCTTGCGCATGAGGATGACAGTGTGGATCTGACCCAGCATGTAGTAGTGGTGGAGGATCTCGCGAACTTCGCGTGCCGGGGTTTCGTACTCGACGGCGATGATGGGGTCGCCTGCGTCCATGCGCTCTTCGACGAAGTCCGTCAGGGCTGGCGATCCGAAGGCGAGGGCGTCGGCGACGGCGCGGGCTGTCGCGCGGCGTTCTTCGGTCAGAGTTGTTCGTTCAGTAGCCACGTTCCCACCTCTCTTGGTGCCAATCCCATTTGTCGAGCATGTGCTCTTGGGAGACCTTGAGTTCTTCTTGCATCGTAGTCCACGCCGTCGACTGCTCAAGCTCTTTGATGTTGACGTAGCACTGCGGGTTGCCGTTCTTGAAGAACTGGTGTTCGTGGATGTGATGGTGACAGCAATCGATCCGGGCGATGTCCTTCACCTTGGCGCCAGTGTCGTCGCCTTCGCAGTGCTGGTTGATGGCGTAGTCCACCAGTCGGCCGTTGTAGCGCCAGATACGGATGGTGATCTCCCAGCCCAGGCCGTAGTTGACCTTCCTGTCCTGGCCAGGGTCGGCAGTCGGGGGGCGTCGGTATGGCTTCGGTTCTGGGGTCCCGTCCATCTTGACGAGGCCCCGGTTGCGGCCTGACTTCCCTGGCTTCTGCACCAAACCACTCTACGTCCCTGCAGTACGATTCTCTGCATAACGCCGCATAGCGTTCCGCGTAAAGACCAACAGATAGACAACAGCGGTACGCTACAGGCGTAGTTGGTGAGGCGAATTCCGTTGTCTCGCAACGTAAGGGGCGGTAGCTCAGCTGGTCAGAGCAGGGGACTCATAATCCCTGGGTCGCGGGTTCAAGCCCCGCCCGCCCTACTCGGACGTCGTCACGCCGTCACGCCGAGGACGTCGTCATCTCGAGGCGAGCCGCCTTCTCGCAGGGCGTATGTCGGCGGCCGTCGGTGCGCGAGGGCGCGCCTCGCTACGATGGGCGCATGAGCAACGCGCCGTGGGTGAGCACCGGCCCGGCATCATCCGGTGAAGGCGCGCGGGAGAAGTGGCAGGAGACGACGCGCGTCCCTCTCGGCATCCTGGCGCTCGTCTTCATCGCCTCGTATGCCGCACCCATTCTCCGGCCGAGCCTGCCGACCGATGTCATCCTGACGTTCCATGCACTCAACGTCATCACCTACCTCGCGTTCGTCGGTGACTACTTCGCGCGCCTCCACCTCTCCCGCGACCGTCGCGGCTTCCTGCGCCACTCCGGGCTTGACGTGCTCGTCCTCGTCCTGCCCGCGCTGCAACCGCTGCGCACGATGCAGCTCATCGCCCTGCTGCGGCTGCTCGACAAGCGCCTCGGACGCACCCTGCGCGGCCGCATCGTCGCCTACCTCGGGTTCGCGACGCTGACGGTGCTGTTGCTCGGCGCACTCGCCGTCCTCGACGCCGAACGCAAGGCGCCGGGCGCCAACATCCACACCTTCGGCGACGCCCTGTGGTGGGCGACGACGACGATCACGACGGTCGGCTACGGCGAGCACCACCCCGTGACACCGAGCGGACGTGTCGTCGCCGCCTGCCTCATGTTCAGCGGCATCGCGCTGTTCAGTGTCGTCACGGGTTCGGTGGCGTCATGGATCCTCGATCGCGTCCGCGAGGAGGACGGCGAGGTCGCCGCCGACGACCGCATGCGCGACGAGGTCGAAGCACTCACCCATGAGATCCGAGCCCTGCGCGCCGACGTCGCGGAACTACGGGGCCGGACGGCGTCGCACCGGGCCGCAGCGCCCGAGAGCGACGACATCCTCTGAGCGGGCACTGCGAGACAGCTCGCCAGGACACGCGGGCGTGTCGCTCCCACGGGGTGAGCACCGCATGCGCCAGAGTGACAGGTTGATTCTTCGCCACGCCGCACGGGTGCTGGCCTGCAGCGTCGCCATCGTGCAGAATGGCGGCACACATCATCGGATTCCTGGGTGTGGCTGAGGTCGTTGGGGAAGACGTCCCTCGCGAACACCAGGAGGTTCGGATGTCGATGACTCGCGTCATGACGCGCGGGGTGGTTTTCGTGCACTCCACCCCCGCTGCGCTGTGCCCTCACATCGAGTGGGCGCTCGAGAGCGTCCTCGGCGCCGACGTCAACCTCGAGTGGACGCAGCAGCCCGTCGCGCCGGGCCTCGTGCGCAGCGAGTTCAGCTGGAGCGGCGAACCAGGCAGCGGCGCAAAGCTCGCGAGCGCGCTGCGCGGCTGGGATCACGTGCGCTACGAAGTCACCGAAGAACCCTCACCCGGCAACGACGGCTCACGCTGGTCGCACACCCCGAACCTCGGCATCCACCACACGTGGACGTCGGCGAGCGGCGACGCCGTCGTCAGCGAGGACCGCCTGCGCAGCGCCCTCGTCGCGAGCCAGGGCGACCCTGAGGAGTTCCGGGCCGAGATGGCCGAGCTGCTCGGCACCGCCTGGGACCAGGAGCTCGAGCCCTTCCGCTACGCCGGCGACGGCGCTCCCGTGCGCTGGCTGCACCGCGTCGGCTGACGCACCACACACGTCGAAGGCCGCTTGCTCTCTGGGGGAGCAAGCGGCCTTCGTCATGCCGGGTGGGCGTCAGATCACAGTGGGATGTTGCCGTGCTGCCCGCGACGCGCGGGTGCGGCGGCCAGTGCCGAAGCGAGCGCTCCGCGCGTCTCGGCCGGCTCGACGACCTCGTCGACGACACCGATCTCCTGGGCGCGTTCCAGTCCACCCGCGAGCACGGCATGCTCGGCGGCTAGTTCCTCCTCGACCCGGGGACGCGCGGCCTCGTCGACCTCCGCGAGCCGGCGACGGTGCAGGATGCGCACGGCAGCGACGTGACCCATGACGGCGACCTCCGCGCTCGGCCACGCGAACACGCGCGTCGCGCCGAGGGAGCGGCTGTTCATCGCGATGTACGCGCCGCCGTACGTCTTGCGCGTCACGAGCGTCACGCGCGGCACGACCGCCTCGGCGAACGCGTGCAGCAGCTTCGCGCCGCGGCGCACCACGCCGTCCCACTCCTGACCGACGCCAGGCAGGTAGCCGGGGACGTCGACGAGCACGACGAGGGGGATGCCGAACGCGTCGCACATGCGCACGAAACGGGACGTCTTCTCCGCGGCGGGGGAGTCGAGGCACCCGCCGAGACGCATCGGGTTGTTCGCGATGACGCCGACGGTGCGCCCGCCGAGGCGCCCGAGCGAGGTGACGATGTTGGGCGCCCACTTCGCGTGCAGCTCGACCTGCTCACCCGCATCGTCGAACAGGTCGTCGACGAGGGGGTGCACGTCGTAGGCGCGCTTCGGGTTCTCGGGGAACGTGGCGCCGAGGTCGCGCTCTTCGAGCGATCCGAGGTCGAACTCGCCCTGATTCGCCATGAGCGAGGCGAGCAGACGGCCTCGCTCGAAGGCCTCATCCTCTGTGGCCGTGACGACGTGGACCACGCCCGAGCGTCGACCGTGCGGTTCGGGCCCGCCGAGGCGTGCGGCGTCGACGTTCTCGCCCGTCACCGAGCGCACGACGTCGGGGCCCGTCACGAAGATGCGGCCCTGATCGGCCATGATGACCACGTCCGTCAGCGCCGGCCCGTAGGCGGCACCACCGGCGGCGGCGCCGATGACCACGGAGATCTGCGGGATCTTGCCCGACGCCCGCGTCATGATGGCGAACACCTCGCCGACGGCATGCAGGCTGACGACGCCCTCGGCCAGTCGCGCACCGCCGGAGTGCCACAGCCCGATGACGGGCAGGTTCTCGGCGAGGGCGATCTCGTAGGCCTCGACGATCGCCTTGCACCCCTCGACACCCATCGCGCCGCCCTGCACCCGCGCGTCGGAGCAGAACACGACGACGGGCGTGCCGTCGGCGGTGCCGCGAGCGGAGACGAAGCCGGAGCGCTCGACCTCGGCGATGACGTCGACGCTGCCGGCGTCGAGGAAGTTCTCGAGGCGGCGATACGGGTCGCGCGGGTCGACGTCGGCCTCGGCCGGCGCGGTGGCGGTGAGGGCGTTCATGAGGCGCTCCGAATCGTGAGGGCGACGTTGTGGCCGCCGAAGCCGAACGAGTTGTTGAGGGCCGCGATGTCGCCCTCGGGCAGCGTGCGGGCCTCGCTGCGCACGACGTCGAGGTCGATGGCGGGGTCGAGGTCGTCGATGTTGATGGCCGCCGGAACGAGGCGGTGGTGCACCGACAGCACCGTGATGACGGCCTCCAGCGCGCCCGCAGCGCCGAGCAGGTGACCCGTCATCGACTTCGTCGCGGCCACCGCCATGTGGTCGGCGTCGGCGCCGAACGCGGCGCGGATCGCGTTCGCCTCGGCGACGTCACCGACGGGCGTCGAGGTTGCGTGGGCGTTGATGTGGCAGATGTCGGCGGGCGTCAGACCGGCGGCATCGACGGCCTGACGCATCGCCCGCTTGGCACCGGCACCCTCGGGTTCGGGCGCGGTGATGTGGTGGGCGTCGGCGGACATGCCGATGCTCGCGAGCTCGGCGTAGATCCGCGTGCCGCGCGCCTTCGCGTGCTCCTCGGACTCGAGCACGACGACCGCAGCACCCTCGCCCATGACGAAGCCGTCACGGCCAGTGTCGTACGGGCGGGAGGCGGCCTGCGGGTCGTCGTTGCGCGTCGAGAGGGCCTTCATCGCCGCGAACCCGGCGAACGGCAGCGGGTGCATCGGCGCCTCGGTGCCGCCGGCGATGACGACGTCGGCGCGGCCCGAGCGGATGATGTCGATCGCGAGACCCATCGCCTCGGCGCCGGAGGCGCACGCGGAGACGGTCGTGTGGGCGCCTGCGCGCGCACCGAACTCGAGCGACAGGTTGCCCGCAGAGGTGTTGGGCATGAGCATCGGCACCGTCAGCGGGTACACGCGACGCGGGCCCTTCTCGCGCATGACATCCCACTGGTCGAGCAGCGTCGTCACCCCGCCGATGCCGGTGCCGAACGCGACTGCGAGTCGCTCCGGCTCCACCTCGGGGCTGCCCGCGTCTGCCCACGCCTCGCGCCCTGCGATGAGCGCGTACTGGGCGCTGCGGTCCATGCGGCGCGTCTCGACCTTCGTCAGCACCTCGGCCGGGTCCTGGGCGATGGACGCGGCGAACGTCACGGGCAGCTCGAACTGCTCCAGCCATTCGGCGGGCAGCGCGCGAGCACCGGAACGACCGGCGAGCAGGGCGTCCCACGTCTCGGGTGCGGTGCCGCCGAGCGGGGTCGTCGCACCGATGCCGGTGACGACGATGCGGGCGTCGCGGTTCGGGGTCATGCTGGCTCCTTGGTGGGGCACGAAAGAATGGGGTGCGACGCGCCGCCCGGGCGGGCGAGGTGCCGGGGCGGCGCGTCGACGGGGGCCGTTCAGGCCTGGGCGTTCTTGATGTAGCTGACGGCGTCGCCGACGGTGACGAGGTTCTTGACCTCTTCGTCGGGGATGCGGACGCCGAACTTCTCCTCGGCGTTGACGACGATCGTCATCATCGACAGCGAGTCGATGTCGAGGTCGTCGGTGAACGACTTGTCGCTCTGCACGGAGGCGGCGTCGATGCCGGTCTCCTCGTTGACGATCTCGGCGAGGCCGGCGAGGATCTCCTGCTCGGAAGCAGCCATGGTGTTTCTCCTTGTCGTGACGTCGACCGTTCGTCGATCGACTCCGTCTGCGGTTCTTTCCTTGCCCCGGATGGCCCGCCGAGGCGCGGGAGCTGAATGCTGAGTCGCGGTGCGGCTCAGGGGATCTCGACGACCTGCGCCGCGTAGGCGAGGCCCGCGCCGAAACCGATCTGCAGCGCGAGATCGCCGCTCTTGGCCTGCCCCTCGCGCACGAGTCGTTCGGCGGCGAGCGGCACCGACGCGGCGGACGTGTTGGCCGTGTCGACGATGTCGCGCGCGATGACGACGCGTTCGGGTAGCTTCATCTGCTTGGCCATGGCGTCGATGATGCGGACGTTCGCCTGATGCGGGATGAACACGTCGATGTCGTCGACGCTCAGGCCCGCGGCGTCGATGGCGCGCAGCGCGACGGGAGCCATGCTCCACACCGCCCAGCGGAAGACGCTCTGACCTTGCATCGTGATCGTCGGGCCGGGCGAGCCGTCCTCGAGCACGTTGGGGCGGATGGCCTCCCACGCCGCTCCGTCACTGCCCCAGATCGTCGGGCCGATGCCGACGTGGTCGCTCGCGCCGACGATCGCCGCGCCCGCGCCGTCACCGAAGATGAAGGCGGTGCCGCGGTCGCTCGGATCGAGCACGGACGTCAGGCGCTCGGCGCCGAGGACGAGGACAGTGCTCGCGCTACCGGCCCGCACGAGGTCGGAGGCGACACCGATGCCGTGGCAGTACCCGGCGCAGGCGGCGGACAGGTCGAACGCGACGGGGGAGTCCAGCCCCAGTCGATCCGCGAGCATCGGCGCAGCGGCGGGCGTGAACATGTCGTGCGTGACCGAGCCGAGGATGACGCCGTCGATCGTCGCCGGGTCGACACCGGAGCGTGCGATCGCGTCGCGCGCCGCCGACTCGGCCATGTCGAGCATCGTCTCGTCGTCGCGCGCGAAATGACGCGTGCGGACACCGGAGCGCTCCTGGATCCACTCGTCGGAGGAGTCGATGGCCTCGACGATCTCGCTGTTCGGCACGAGCCGCTGCGGGCGGTAACCGCCGAAACCGAGGATGCGGGTGTACTGCGCGCCGGTGCGCTGCGCGAGGGCCTTCACTGCGCCTCCTTCGGATGAAGACGCACGAGGGGCTGGCCGGGAGAGACAGGGTCGCCCTCACTGACGAGCCACTCGATGATGCGCCCGCCGTGCGGCGCGACGACGTTGTACGCGTCGCGCGCCGTGACGACCTGTCCGATCGTCTCGCCGGGGGTGATGGTGTCGCCCTCGTCGAGGGGCGCGCGCTCGATCGTCCCCTTGGCCGGCGCGATGACGAGTCGCCACGCGGGTTCGAGATCGGTGTCGACCTGGCCGTGCTCGCGCACCATGCGGTGCGCCGCGTCGAGGTCGTCGGGGGTCTTGAGCGCCAGGGTCTCGACACCAGGCAGGGCACGCTTGGCGAGGCCCGTCAGGGTGCCGGCCGGCGGCACCTCGATGAGGCCCGTCACGCCCATCGCCTTGAACGTCTCCATCGTCAGATCCCAGCGCACCGGGTTGCTCACCTGGCTGACGAGGCGGCGCAGCACCCGCGTGCCGTCGTGGACGACGAGCCCGTCCTTGTTCGACACGAGGGGGATGCGAGGGTCGTGCGTCGAGATGGCCCGCGCGAAGACACTGAGCCGCTCCACGGCCGGCGTCATGTGCTCGGTGTGGAAGGCACCCGCGACCTGGAGCGGGATCACGCGTGCCTTCGCCGGCGGCTCGGCCTTGAGCCGCTCGATCTGCTCGAGGGTGCCGGCCGCGACGATCTGACCGGAACCGTTCATGTTGGCCGGCGTGAGGCCGAGGGCTTCGAGGTGGCTGACGACGTCCTTCGCCTCGCCGCCGACGACGGCGGCCATGCCGGTCGGCGTGACGGCCGAGGCCTGCGCCATGCCCGCACCGCGCTCGCGGACGAAGACCATGGCCTGCTCGGCGCTCAGGACGCCGGCCGAGGCCGCGGCAGTGATCTCACCGACGCTGTGGCCGGCGCCGACACCGACGGAACGGAATCCGTCGACGGGGTGGGCGAACAGCGCGAGCATCGAGACGAGGCCGCTCCCGACGATGAGGGGCTGTGCGACGGCGGTGTCCTTGATGGTCTCCGCGTCACCCTCGGTGCCGAGGTGGACGAGATCCATCCCGGCGCAGGCCGACAGCCACGCCATGCGGGAGTGAAACTCTGGCAGCTCGAGCCAAGGGCGGAGGAAACCGGGGGTCTGAGAGCCCTGTCCGGGGCACACGATCGCTAGCACCCCTCAACCTTGCCCTGGAGGTGGTGGGCGAGGCGACGAGCGGGCCGACGAACTTCGCCGGTGTGATTTGTAGGAAACCTCCAATCACACCTGGCTGGGTTGCTCCCGTGCGGCGCGGGAGGCGTCCGGCCGGGTGCGCGGGCGGGACCGAGCTGCGTCGAGGTCGGCGTACATGAGGCCCAGTCGGATGGCGAAGGCGTCCTCGGGGCAGGTGAGGTCGTAACCGGTGAGGTCGTGGGTGCGCCCCAGGCGGTAGCGCACGGTGTTCGCATGGACGAACAACTCGCGCGCCGTGGCCTCCAGCGAGCCGAGACGGATGTAGGCGCGCGCCGTCTCGCGCATGACCGAATCGGGCTGGAGCGCGGCCGTCACCCGTGCGGCGAGCGCGCGGCGTGCCTTGTCGTCACCGGAGACGGCGCGTGCGGCGAGCAGGTCGTCGCTGTGCACCGGGCGGCGGCAGGAGGTGGCCGCCGGCGCGGCGTCGTAGCCGCGCAGCGCGTCCCGTGCAGAGCGGCCCGCCGCATAGAGGTGCGGCACGCGGGGCCCGCACACGAGGGGGCCGTCGCCGAAGTGGTCGGCGAGCAGTCGCGCCGCGGCGAGCGGGTCGGCGTGCGGGGCGGCCTGAGACGACGTGCTTGCTGCATTGCCTGACGATGTGCCGCTGCGTGGCGTCGCGAGGGTGGCCGCGTCGAGCCCGCCGACGACGGCGATCATCCGCCGTCCTTCGACGGAGACGAGGATCTCGAGCCCGGCATGACGCGCGGCGCGTCGTAGTGGGTCGACGACGCTCGTCTGGCTGCCGAGAGGGCTCGCGCCGACGACGACGGTGACGCCGCGCACCTCGGCCCAGCCGAGGGCATTGACGCGGGAGCCGAGCGTCTCGTCGGGTTCGCCGCGCACGACGGCGTCGACGACGAGCGACTCGAGGCGTGCATCCCACGCGCCGCGCGATTCCGCGGCGCGCGCGTAGACGTGGGCGGCGCCGAACGCGACCTCACGGGAGTAGCGCAGGACAGCTTCGCGCACGGCCGCGCGTTCGTCGGCCCGCGCGAGGGCGGGTGCTTCGTCCTCGACGATCTCGATGACGGTGCGCAGCAGGTCGAGGGTCTGTTCGAGGCTGATACTGCGCGTCAGTTCGCTTGGTGCGTCGGCGAACACGTCGATGGCGCCGGCGCCTTCGACGTGCGGGTTCTCGAGCCACGACAGGAACGACGTGATGCCGCCGTGCGCGATGACGCCGATCCAGCTGCGATCCTCGGCGCTGAGCGCGGCGAACCAGGCGTGGTCGGCTTCGACGCGCGCCGCGGCCGACGTCGCCATCGCCCCGACGCCGCGGCGCATCGCCGTCAGAGATTCACGCGAGGGCACCCTGGGTTCCGCCATGCCCGTCACCGTAACCGAGCCTTGTGGGAACCCACGAGTAGCAACGACACCGGTCGGCCGACCGACCCCGGAAAGCACGAAGCCGTGCGCACTCACGGACGGTGAGTGCGCACGGCCAACGTGCGATGCAGGGGACGTGGACGCGCCCCCGTGGCGGTGTCGCACCTCGGGCCGGGAGAGCTTGCGACTCCGGACCGATGGAAGACGCCGCGAGGGAATCGTCAGGCTTCTCCGCGCACCATTTGGCGCAGAAGCCCGACGGGCAGAACCGTCGCCCAGTTCTGCCCGTCGCTGTTCGCATTGCCCGTCAGGCTTCTCCGCCGGCGTTGCCGGAGGTGCCGGCCTTGACGTTGAGCAGCTCGTACTTCTCGGCTGCCTGACGCGGGATCGACGGGTCGAGTTCGCCGCGGTCGGCGAGCGACTGCAGGGCGCGCACCGCCATCGACGGGCCGTCGATGTGGAGGAAGCGTCGTGCTGCAGCTCGCGTGTCGGAGAAGCCGAATCCGTCGGCGCCCAGCGAGTGGAATTCGCCGGGCACGTACTGGCGGATCTGGTCGTGCACCTGGCGCATCGAGTCGCTCGTCGCGATGACGGGACCGGGTGCGTCCTTGAGGCGCGACGTGATGAACGGCTCGCGGCGCTCGTCCTCGGGGTGGAGGAAGTTGTGCTCGTCGGCCTCGAGGCCGTCACGGCGCAATTCGTTCCACGACGTCACGGACCAGACGTCGGCGACGACGCCCCAGTCCTCCTTGAGTAGTTCCTGTGCCTCGAGGGCCCAGGCGACTCCGACGCCGGAGGCGAGCAGCTGCACGCGGCGCGCGTCGTCGCCGAGGCCGTCGAACGAGCCGTCCTTGAGCTTGTAGATGCCGCGCTTGATACCTTCGACGTCGACGTTCTCGGGCTCGGCCGGCTGCACGATCGGCTCGTTGTAGACGGTCAGGTAGTAGATGACGTTCTCGGCGTTCTCGCCGTACATCTTCTCCAGGCCGTCCTGCACGATGTGCGCGATCTCGTAGCCGTAGGCCGGGTCGTAGGAGCGGATGGCGGGGTTCGTCGCGGCGAGCACGTGGCTGTGACCGTCGGCGTGCTGCAGACCCTCACCCGTCAGCGTCGTACGGCCCGCGGTGGCGCCGATGAGGAAACCCTTGGCCATCTGGTCGGCGGCCGCCCAGATCGAGTCACCAGTGCGCTGGAAGCCGAACATCGAGTAGAAGACGTAGACCGGCACCATCGGGATGTCGTTCGTCTCGTACGCGGCGCCGACGGCGGTGAACGCCGCGACGGAGCCGGCCTCGTTGATGCCGAGGTGCAACAGCTGGCCCTGCGGGCTCTCCTTGTACGCGAGCATGAGCTCGGCATCGACGGAGCGGTAGTGCTGCCCGTGCGGGTTGTAGATCTTCGCCGTCGGGAAGAACGCGTCCATGCCGAACGTGCGCGCCTCGTCGGGGATGATCGGCACGATGTGCTTGCCGAACTCCTTGTCGCGCATCAGCTCCTTGAGGATGCGGACGAACGCCATCGTCGTCGCGACCTCCTGCTTGCCGGAGCCCTTCTTCGCGATCTTGTACGCCTCGTCACCGGGCAACGGCAGCTGCGAGCTGCGGCCCTTGCGCGACGGCAGCCCACCGCCGAGCTTCGCGCGACGCTCGAGCAGGTACTTGATCGCCGGGTCGTCGTTGCCGGGGTGGTAGTACGGCGGACGGTACGGGTCCTTCTCGAGCTGCTCGTCGCTGATCGGGATGTCGAGCGAGTCGCGGAACTGCTTGAGGTCCTCGAGCGTCATCTTCTTCATCTGGTGCGTCGCGTTGCGGCCCGCGAAGTGCGTGCCGAGGCTGTAGCCCTTGATGGTGTGCGCGAGGATGACCGTCGGCTGGCCCGTGTGCTCCATCGCAGCCTTGTAGGCGGCGTACACCTTGCGGTAGTCGTGGCCACCTCGCTTGAGCTTCCACCACAGGTCGTCGTCGGACCAGTTCTCGACCATCTTCGCCGTGCGCGGGTCCTGACCGAAGAAGTACTCGCGGACGTAGGCACCGTCATTGGCGCGGATCGTCTGGTAGTCGCCGTCACGCGTCTTGTTCATGATGTTCACGAGCGCACCGTCACGATCCTGGGCGAGCAGAGGATCCCAGCCGCGGCCCCACAGCACCTTGATGACGTTCCAGCCGGCGCCGCGGAAGAATGCCTCGAGCTCCTGCACGATCTTGCCGTTGCCGCGCACGGGGCCGTCGAGACGCTGCAGGTTGCAGTTGACGACGAACGTGAGGTTGTCGAGGCCCTCGTTGGCGGCCCACTGCAGGGCGCCACGCGACTCGACCTCGTCCATCTCGCCGTCACCGAGGAAGGCCCAGACGTGCTGGTCGGACGTGTCCTTGAGGCCGCGGTCGTTGAGGTAGCGGTTGACCATCGCCTGGTAGATGGCGTTCATCGGGCCGATGCCCATGGAGACGGTCGGGAACTCCCAGAACTCCGGCATGTTGCGCGGGTGCGGGTAGCTCGGCAGGCCGGCGGACTCACCGTCGATGAAGTGGCTCTTCTCCTGACGGAAGCCGTCGAGCTGCTCCTCGGTCAGGCGGCCCTCGAGGTAGGCGCGCGAGTAGATGCCGGGGGAGGCGTGGCCCTGGATGAAGACCTGGTCACCGCCGCCCGGGTGGTCCTTGCCGCGGAAGAAGTGGTTGAAGCCGACCTCGTAGAGCGTCGCGGCGGAGGCGTACGTCGAGATGTGGCCGCCCACGCCGATGTCGGGGCGTTGCGCGCGGTGCACCATGACGGCGGCGTTCCAGCGGATCCAGGCGCGGTACTTGCGCTCCATCTCCTCATCGCCGGGGAACCACGGCTCGGCCTCGGGGCCGATCGTGTTGATGTAGTCGGTCGCAGTCAGCGACGGCACGCCGATCTGCTGCTCGCGGGCGCGCTCCAGCAGCTTGAGCATGACGTAGCGGGCACGGTTGCGTCCGGCTTCGTCGACGAGGCCGTCGAGCGAGTCGAGCCACTCCTGCGTCTCGTCGGGATCGATGTCCGGCAACTGACTGGGAATGCCATTCAGGATCGGGCCGGCTTCCTCAAGCGACACTTAGGTCACGTCCTCTCGTCCACTGCGTCGGCGCTACCTGGCACGCGCCACATGCTCCCATCCTGCCCCCCGTGAGCACCCTGCGCGAAACCGGGACGGGGTTACTCGTGGGTACTCGGTTTGGCGGGCGGGACGAGGGGTTTCGAGGCTCATCAGGCCAGGGCGACCGGGCCCACGAGACGGTCGTCATGAGGGCGCCTTCTTGCAATGCGCGAGACAACCTTGTGGACTACCCTTCGAACAAGGCTGCATCCACCCGGCGTGGTCGCAGCGTCCAGAACAGAAAGTGAGCACAGCACGTGAACCAGACCGCAGGGGCACATCCGGCGGCCAAGATCGGCTTCTCCGCGGACGACATCGTCATGGAGATCGGTTGGGACGACGACGTCGACGAGTCGTGGCGCGAAGCCATTGAGGAGATCGTCGGCTCCGAGATCGAGGACGAGACGTACGACGGCGTCGTCGACTCCGTCCTCGTGTGGTTCCGTGACGGCGACGGCGACCTCACCGACGACGTCGTCGACGCGCTCGCCACGCTGGAGGACAAGGGGTTCGTCCTCCTCATGACGCCGAAGGCCGGCTCGGATCTTGCGATCGACGCCGCGGACGTGCAGGAAGCTGCGACGACCGCCGGTCTCAAGGCCAGCTCGACCTTCAAGGTCGGCGACGACTGGATCGGCACGAAGCTCGTCCAGGGTGGCGCGGCGAAGCAGCGCTGAGCGCGGCCGCCGCACGAGACGAAGAGGGAGTGACATGAGCGGTCTCGAGGTGGGTGCTGCGGCGCCCGATTTCACGCTCAGGAACCAGTTCGGTGAGGACGTGACATTGTCCGGCCTCGTCGCCGAGCGCCCGACGCTGCTCGTCTTCTACCCCTTCGCGTTCTCCGGCATCTGCACGGGGGAGCTGTGCCACATCCGCGACAACCTGCCCCGCTACGACGGTGACGCGATGCAGGTCGTCGGCATCAGCTGCGATGCGATGTTCACGCAGCGCGCGTGGGCGGACGCCGAGGGCTTCGACTTCCCACTGCTCAGCGACTTCTGGCCGCACGGCGCGATCGCGCGCGCCTACGGCGTCTTCGACGACGAGCGCGGGTTCGCCGTGCGCGGCACCTTCCTCATCGACGCGTCGATGACGGTGCTCTGGTCGCTCATCAACGGCCCCGGCGAGGCGCGCGACTTCTCGCCCGCCCTCGAGGTGGCCGAGAACCTGTGACGCGGCGCGGCGTCGTGGCGCCGCCCCTCGATGACGCCGAACTCGACGTGGCCACGCGGCGGGTAGGATTCAGCTGCATCCGCGCCGTCTCGGCGCGCGCTCAGGGCCTCTAGCTCAGCTGGTAGAGCAACGCGTTTACACCGCGTCGGTCGTCGGTTCGATCCCGGCGGGGCCCACATGAACAACTCCACCACGACCCTCGCGGACGTCACGCGAATCCTCGACGGCTTCTACCCGCCGTCGACGGCTCAGTCGTGGGATGCCGTCGGCCTCGTCACCGGCGACCCGGAGCAGCCGATCGAACGTGTCCTGTTCGCCGTCGACCCGGCGATGAGCGTCATCGACGAAGCCGTCACCGGCGGTTACGACCTGCTCGTCACGCATCACCCGCTACTCATGCGTGGGGTCAAGTCGGTCGCGACGACGTCAGGCAAGGGGCGCGCGGTGACAGCGCTCGTCGTCGGCGACGTCGCCCTGTACGCGGCGCATACGAACGCCGACGTGGCCACACCCGGCGTCAACGACGCGCTCGCGGCCGCATGCGGCCTGCAGGACGTCGAACCCCTGGTCGAGAGCGAGGGGCAGCCGCTGGGCCGCGTCGGTGAGCTGCCTCAGAGCATGACGCTGCGCGCCTTCTGCGAAAGCCTCGCCGCGGCGCTACCACCCGCCCCCGTCGGCCTGCGCGTCAGCGGAGAGGCCGAGGCGAGCGTCCAGCGCGTCGCGGTGCTCGGCGGCGCCGGTGACGGCGAGTTCGGCGCGGCACGACGCGCGGGGGCGGACGTCTACGTCACCGCCGACCTGCGTCATCATCCCGCCATCGAGGCGCGCGAGGAGGACGACCCGGCGGCGCCGATGTTCCTCGTCGACGCCGGACACTGGGCTACCGAATGGTTGTGGCTGCAGCACGCCTGCGAGCGTCTCGTGAAGGCCGTGCGCGAGAGCGGCGGCGACATCGAGGTGCACGTCTCGACGACGTGCACCGACCCCTGGAATTTCCTCGTGCCCACCAATGAAGGAGAGATGCAGTGAAGGCAGAACTTCAGCAGCAGTGGAGGCTGCTCGACCTGCAGAAGCTCGACACCCGCCTCGACCAGATCGATCACCGTCTCGCGAACCTGCCGCAGGCGAAGGAGCTCGCGGAGCTGACGAAGAAGGCGGACACCGCGACGGAGGAGATGATTCTCGCGCAGACGGCCGTCATGGACGTCGAGCGTGAGATCGCGCGCAGCGAGGCCGACGTGCAGCAGGTGCGCGACCGCATGGCCCGCAACGAGAAGCGCCTCGCCTCGGGTGAGGGCAGCGCGAAGGATCTGCAGGCGCTGCAGCACGAGACGGACACGCTCGCTCGCCGTCAGGTCGTCCTCGAGGACGCCGAGCTCGAGATCATGGAGCGCGCCGAGGGCCTGCGCGAGCGGCTGACCGCGTTCACGACGGTCGCTGACGAGGCCGAGGCCAAGGTCAAGCAGCTCAAGGCGGAGATGGGCGAGGCAGCCAAGGAGCTCGAGACCGAGCGCGCCGAGGTGCAGCGCAAGCGCGACGACATGGCCCCGTCGTTCGCCGCCGACCTGCTCGCGGAATACGACGGCATCCGGGCCCGCAGCGGTGTCGCCGCGGCGGCGCTGCACGGTCGTCGCTGCCTCGGTTGCGGCCTCGAACTCAACCACTCGGATCTGCAGCGCATTCGCTCGAGCGCCGCCGACCAGGTCGTCTACTGCGACGAGTGCGGACGCATCCTCGTGCGCACGGCCGAATCCGACCTCTGACCGGGCAGAGAGTACAGCGCTCGGCGCGTCGCCTCGCGGTGACGGCGCCGGGCGCTGTTCGTCGTCCGAAATGCCTGTGGGCGAAGGAGATTCATCATGACGCGACGTCTCATCGTCGAAGCTGACGGCGGTTCGCGCGGCAACCCCGGCGTCGCCGGGTACGGCAGCCTCGTGCGCGACGCGGACACCGGTGCGCTGCTCGCCGAACGCGCCGCGCCGCTCGGCAAGGAGTCGAACAACGTCGCCGAGTACACCGGCCTCATCGAGGGGCTGCGGGCCGTCGTCGATCATGCCCCGGGCGCTGCCGTGACGGTGCGGATGGATTCGAAGCTCGTCGTCGAGCAGATGTCGGGCCGCTGGAAGATCAAGCATGAGGACATGAAACGCCTCGCCGCCGAGGCCCAGGCGCTCGCGGCGGAGATCTCGAGCGCGGGCGGCGCCGTCACGTACGAGTGGATCCCGCGTGCCAAGAACAAGGACGCCGACAAGCTGTCCAACGACGGCATGGACGGCGTCACCGTGCGACGCGACACATGGGGTGACGACGTCGAGCGCGCGTCGCAGGGTGGTGGTGGCGAGCGCACTGACGGTGCTGGTGCTGACGTGGACGGCGCCAGTAGCGCGGGCGCGGGTGCGGGCGACCCGAACGGTGGGGGCGAAGTGGGCGGCGAGGCCGTCGTTGAGCCCGACGAGAAGCCGAGGGGGCCGGCGGATCTCGGACGGCCGACGCGCATCGTCCTCGTGCGCCACGGCGTCACCGACTTCACGACGAGGGGGCTGCTCGACGGTCGCGGTGGCGCGGACCCGTCGCTCAGCACCGAGGGTCGCGATCAGGCACGCCGCGTCGCGGGCGCGCTCGACGGGCTCGTCGGTGACAGCGACGTGCACGTCGTGACGTCGTCGCTCGCCCGTGGGGTCGAGACAGGCACGCTGATCGCCGAACGTCTCGGGGTGACGCCGCGGGTCGACGCCGACTGGGACGAGCAGGCCTTCGGCGAGTGGGACGGGTTGTCGTTCAAGGAGATCCGCGCCAAGGACGCGGCGGGACTGTCGAAGCTGCGTCACGAACCGACTCACCGCGCGCCGGGCGGCGAGACGCGCGACGAGCTCGACGAGCGCGTCGCTGCAGCCCTCGGTCGGGCGGTGGAACGCGGCGGTGTCGTCATCATCGTGACGCACCGCATCGTCATCATGTCGGTGCTCGCCAAGGTGCTCGATCTGAGCATGGACGGCGCGTGGCGCGTTGCGGCGGCCCCGGCGTCGCTGACCGGCATCGAGGTGTGGCGCGACGGCAACGCGCAGGTCGCGTTCACGAACGACACGCATCACCTGCGGGGCTGACAGAGCCTCAGAGCCTCCGATGCAGGCGTCAAGGGGCGTGCGCCGGCGTCCAAGGCGGGTCGTCCGGTGCGCGGACGATCATCCATCCTGTGTGGCGAGCGGCGCCGAAGATCCATAAGTTGCAGTTATGGATATTCAGCGCGGGCAAGAAGACTGGCGACCCGACACCCTCGCGGTGCGCAGCGGCCTCGCGCGCAGCGGTTTCGAGGAGACGGCGGAGGCGCTGTACCTGACGTCGGGGTTCGTCTACGACTCCGCCGAGGCCGCCGAGGCCGCGTTCTCGGGTGAGAGCGACCGGTTCGTCTACAGCCGATACGGCAACCCGACAACGGCGATGCTGCAGGAGCGGCTCGCCGCTCTCGAGGGAGCCGAGGCGTGCACGGCGACGGCGTCCGGCATGTCGGCGGTGTTCACGGCCCTGGCCGCGCTGCTGGGGGCGGGCGACCGCGTCGTCGCCTCACGCGGGTTGTTCGGCTCGTGCTTCGTCATCCTCGACGAGATCCTGCCGCGCTGGGGCGTCGAGACGGTCTTCGTCGACGGGCCTGACCTCGAGCAGTGGCGCCAGGCGCTGTCGCAGCCGACGACGGCGGTGTTCTTCGAGTCGCCGAGCAACCCGATGCAGGAACTCGTCGACATGCGCGCCGTCAGCGACCTCGCCCATGCGGCCGGGGCGCAGGTCGTCGTCGACAACGTCTTCGGCACGCCTGTGTTCAGCCGGCCGCTCGACCACGGCGCCGACGTCGTCGTCTACTCCGCGACCAAGCACATCGACGGGCAGGGACGCGTGCTCGGTGGCGCCATCCTCGGCAGGCGCGAGTTCATCGACGGGCCGGTGCAGAACCTCGTGCGCCACACCGGCCCGACGATGTCGGCGTTCAACGCGTGGGTGCTGCTCAAGGGCCTGGAGACGCTGCGGCTACGCGTCGAGGCGCAGGCGGCGACAGCGCTGAAGCTGGCCGAGGTGCTCGAGGCGCATCCGAAGGTGTCACGTGTCGTGCATCCGTTCCTCGTCTCGCACCCGCAGCACGAGCTCGCGAAACGGCAGATGAGCGGTGGCGGCTCGGTCGTGACGTTCCAGATCGACGGTGACAAGGCGGAGGCATTTGCCCTGATGAACGCGCTGCGCATCGTCGACATCTCCAACAATCTCGGCGATTCGAAGTCGATGATCACCCACCCCGCGACGACGACGCATCGTCGGATGAGTGCCGACGCGCGGGCCGCGATCGGCATCACGGACGGCACTCTGCGCCTGTCGGTCGGGCTCGAGGATGCGGGTGATCTGGTCGACGACGTCCGTCAGGCGCTGCAGGTCGCTCTCGGCTGACGGGGGTCGCCGGCGCCATGCGTCATGCTTTTGGGGCCAGCAGGTCAAGCAGCTACGGACCAGTAGCTCATCGCGTCAGGGCGAGGACGGCAAGAGCCGCGGCGGTCGTGATGAACGTCGTCGATCCGGTGAGCAGCAGGTGACGGCGCCAGGACACGGTGACGCCCTCGCGGCGCAGGCGCTCGCGCCACAGCAGCGTCGCCACCGACCCCCACCACGTCAGCCCACTTGCGACGTTGACGCCGATGAGCAGGGCGAGCACACGCGTCGCGTCGTGGGCGGCGGGTTCGAGGGCGAGGTAGGCGGGCAGGTTGTTCGTCGCGTTGGCGAGGCCCGCGCCACTGAGCGTGAGGGCCCAGGCGGGCGCGTCGTCGAGCGTCCGGACGAGCGGGTCGAGCGCGCCGGACCCATGCAGCACCGCGACGGCGACGAACAGGGCCGTCGTGATGAGCAGGCTGCGCCACGGCAGGGTGATCTCGCGGAGACGCTCAGGGGTGAGCAGTGCGAGAGCGAGGACGCAGCACAGCGCCGCGACGCCGGCCGTCATCCACGGTTCGACGACGAAGATCGCCGCGCACATGAGCAGGGTGATGACGGCGACGCTTCGACGCGCGGATCTTTGCTGCGGCAGTGGTGCTGACGCCGATGTGTCATCGGGCGCCGTGGTGCACGGTGATTGCCGCCCGGGGCGATCGTGCCAGTCGAATGGCCGGAATGCGGGGCGCCAGATGACGGCGGCGCACAGGAGCGGCACGAGCGTCGTCGTCAGTGCGACGGGCCACGCCAGCGCGAGGAAGCCGAGGCTGCTCGTGGTGTCCAGGTGCCCGCGCGCCAGCAGGTTGGTGAGATTGGAGACGGGCAGCCACAGCGAGGCCATGTTCGCGAGCCACAGCGTCGGGAAGGCGAACATCGCGACCGGCGCCCGCAGTCGACGCGCGACGACGACGGCCGCGCTCGTCATGAGCACGGCAGTCGTGTCGAGGCCGAGCAGGGCGGTGACGACGCCGGTGGTGAGCAGGAACAGCAGCCACGTCGCGGGCACGTGACCGCGCCCTACAGTGACGAGACGCCGGGCCAGGTCGTCGAAGACGCCTGCGGCGGAGCAGCATTCGGCGACGATCGTCAGCGCCAGAAGAAACGCGAGAACGCCCGGCACCCGGGCGAGCAAGTCGAGCGCTTCATGCATGAGAACACCGCGTCGTGCACCTGGTGTGGGCAGTCGTCATCGGGCCGTGGCGTCGAGGATCCACGGTTTCGTCGCGCTCTTGGGCGCGGTGAGGGCGACGTCGAACGTCTCGGCGAGCTGCTCGGCGAGGGCTGCCGGCGTGCGCGGGTCACGCGGGTCGGTGACGAGGGCGCGCGTGACGAGGCCACGCGTGTGCTTCGCCATGTGAGTCGCCCCGGGCACCCGGATGTGCACCCAGCGTTTCGCAAGGTCGCCGGATGGCGCCCACGACGCGGCGTACGTCGATGATCGACAGTCGATGACGAGGCCGCGCCCGGCGGCCTCGGTCAAGGGCGCGTCGAGCAGTGGCTTCCAGAAGCTCGCGAGCGGGCCGATGCCCGGCAGGTTGACGGCCATCGACAGCCGGTATGGAGCGACCGCATCGCGCAGACGCACGGCTCCGTAGAGGGCGGAGGAGATGACGACGCGCCGCCCGGCACGTGTCTTGTCCGCCCCGGTGAGCGAGGCGAGATCGAGCGCGTCGTAGAGCACGCCGGTGTAGAGGCCCGACGCGGGCAGGGCGGGTGCCGTCGTCAGGCGCGTGTTGCGGGCGATGTCGTCGGTGAGGTTGGGGGAGACGTTGAGGGCGGACGCAGCGTCGGGGCGAGCGCTCACCGCCGTCAGGGCGTTGATGACATTGCGGCGCGCGTCGTTCAGTTCGGGGTTGCTCAGCGAGTCGAGGTTCATGGCGCGACCGCGGGCACGCGTCGCTTTGGTCTCCGACGGCGGCAGAAGGATGATCACCGGCACAGGGTAGTGGGCGAGGCGCTCGGTCACCCGCCGGCGCTGAGTCGCTCGCCTTCGCGCGCGGTGGGGGCAGCCGCGTCGCGTGCCGGTGTGGAACGGGCCATGCCGAGGCGCTCGCCGCGTAGGCTCGGGCCATGCCGAGCACACGCATCCTGCTGCAGAACACCGACGCCTCCGGCGAGCTCGCGCGCTCGTTCGAGGCCCTGCGCGCCGAGAACGAGCTGGCCACCGACTACCCGGCCGACGCCGTGGCCGACGCTCTCGACGCGCTCGCGCACGTCGAGAAACCGGAGCGCGACGAGACGTCCGTGCCGTTCTTCACGATCGACCCGGCCGGTTCGATGGACCTAGATCAGGCCATGCACCTGGAGCGTGACGGCGAGGGTTTCCACGTGCGCTACGCCATCGCCGATGTGCCGCTGTACGTGCGTCCCGGCGGCGCTCTCGACGCCGAGACGCGCCGTCGCGGGCAGACGATCTACATGCCCGACATGCGGATTCCGTTGCACCCCGAGGAACTCAGTGAAGGTGCGGCGAGCCTGCTCGAGGGGCAGATCTGCTCGGCGTTCGTGTGGGACATGCATCTCGACGCACGCGGCGAGGTGACGTCGGCGAGTTTGTACCGCGCGCAGGTCCGCAGCGTCGAACGGCTCGACTACACGCAGGTGCAGGGGAATGTCGACGGCGGGGGCGCGATGGGCGGCGCCGTCGACGAGCGCTTCGCGCTGCTGCGTCAGATCGGTGAGTTACGCGCGCAGCTGGAGATCGAGCGTGGTGGCGCGTCGCTGCCGATGCCCGAGCAGGAGGTGAGCGAGCCGAGCCCCGGCGACTACGAGGTGCACTTCCGCCCACCCGTACCGAGCGAGGACTGGAACGCGCAGATTTCCCTCATGACGGGCATGGTGGCGGCGCGGATGATGCTCGACGCCGGCATCGGCATCCTGCGCACGATGCCGAAGGCCGACGAGCGCGACGTCGCGCGGTTCCGCCTGCAGGCGAAAGCGCTCGGCGTGGCATGGGCCGAGGACCAGACGTACGGCGCGTTCCTGCGCTCCCTCGATCGTGATGACCCGCACCATCTCGCGCTCGTCCACGAGGCCGTCGGGCTGTTCCGCGGTGCCGCGTACACGCCGTTCGACCGCGACAACCCGGCCATCGCGACGCCCGAGATCACCGAGCAGGCCGCCGTCGCGGCGCCGTACGCGCACGTCACCGCGCCGCTGCGGCGGCTCGTCGACCGCTTCGGGCTCGTCATCTGCGAGGCCGTCTCCAACGGACGCGAGGTACCGGCTTGGGCGCGCGAGGCGCTCGTCGAGCTGCCCGAGATCATGAAGCGCACCGACTCGCTGGCGCGCAAGATCGACCGCGCGTGCGTCGACCGCGTCGAGGCGGCCGCGCTGTCGTCCGACGTCGGGGAGACGTTCGCGGCGTTCGTCGTCGAGGACGGAGACCACGGCCACGGCAAGGGCGAGCCGACGATCCAGCTCGTCGACCACGCCGTTGTCGCGACGGTGAAGGTCGGTGACGCTGCGGCCCCTGCGCTCGGTGAGGCGTGTGAGGTGACGTTGACGGGCGCCGACATCGCGACGGGGAAGCTGACGTTCGCCCTCGCGTGAGGTACTGACGCCTCGCTGCGTCACATCGTGCTGGGTGCGTCAGGCGTGACCGACTCGGGCGGCATCATGTGACGCAGCTGGGTCGTCGCCCGTCATGGGCCGGTCGGATGCGTCGGCACCCGCAGGCAAAGGTAAGCTTGCGCGCGGATGAGTCGGCCGGGCGGTCGCGTCGAGAGTTCGCTCTCGCCGAGGAAAGTCCGGGCTCCACAGGGCAGGGTGATGGCTAACAGCCACCCGGGGCGACCCGCGGGAAAGTGCCACAGAGAACAGACCGCCACGCTCATGAGCGCGGCAAGGGTGAAACGGTGGTGCAAGAGACCACCAGCGCCCCAGGCGACTGGGGCGGCTCGGTAAACCCCACCCGGAGCAAGATCAGACAGCATGCGTCGAAGCGGCCCGCTGAGCATGTGGGTAGATCGCTCGAGCCCTGCAGCAATGCAGGGCCTAGATGGATGATCGCCGAAGCGATGCCAGCAATGGCGCGCGGAACACAACCCGGCTTACAGGCCGACTCATCCCGCTACCCCCGGAATGCCGGGGGTTTTTGCGTTCCTAGGACGCCTCAGTCCGCAAATAGTCCGCAACGTTCCCGAGCGCAGCGTCGACGGCTTGTCGCGTGCGGTCCTCCGTGTTCGGCCACAGCCGGGCGTAGGTGTTCAAGGTCTCCTCCGCCGACTTGTGCCCGAGCCGGGCCTGAACGACCTTCACGGACTCGCCGTGCTCGATGAGCAGTGACGCGTAGTGATGACGCAGCGCGTGGAACGTGTACCCCTCAAGGCCGGCCTTTGTCGTCGCCGCCTGCCACAACGGCGAGAACGTGTTGCGACGCATCGTGGCGCCGCGAGAGCCCCTGAACAGTAGATCCTCGGGGCCGATCTCGTGCGCCTCGATGTGCGCTGAGAGCGCGTCGGCGACGACCTGGGGGAGGGGGATCACGCGATTCGACGAACGCGTCTTCGTCGGCCCGAACTCCGACGGCTTGCCGTTGCGCATGACGAGCTGACGGTCGATGACGATCTCGCGCTTGAGGAAGTTCACGCGATCCCGCGTCAGACCGAACGCCTCACCCTGGCGAAGACCGGTGCCGGCCGCGAGGATCACCAACGGCTTGAAGTGCTCCGGCGTCGCCTTGACCAGCGCGTGAACGTTCTCGACCGTCAGGACGTCCTTGGGGTCGACCGTCTCGTCGGCGACCTCCGGCATCTTGATACCGATGCATGGCGTCCGGGCGACCTCGCGAGCCGCGACGGCGGCCTTGAAGATCGTCGCCACGTAGGAGTAGGTGAGCGTGACCGTCGCAGGTTTGTAGGTCTCGGACAGCTCGGCCACCATCGCCGCGATGTCATCCGAGCGGATCGACCGCACCTTCTTGTCGCCGATGCGCGGGTAGACGCGCTTCTCGAGCGAGACACGCACCGCGTCAGCCGTCGCCGGCCGGTGATGCACCTGCAGGGCGCGCCACTGCTCGGCGTACTCCTTGAACGTCATCCGGCCCGCGTTCGGGCTCACGAACATGCCCGTGAGCATGAGGGCGCGGTTCTCGTCGAGCCACCGCTGACCATCGAGCTTGCGGTCAAAGTGCCGGGCGTACTCCTTGCCGTCCTCGTCACGGAACCGGGCGCGCCACTTGCCGTTCGGGCGCCGGGTGATGCTGCTACTCGGCATTGTCGTCCATCGCAGCCTTGAGGTATTCCAGCGACCCCGCTTCGAGCAAGCGGTGTAGATCGGGGCGCTCTCGCTCGATGAATCTGCGGATCGTCATAACCTCGCCGATCACGCTAAGGCCGCCCCGTGAATCCTGTTCGTCCGGCAGGCCGCCATGGGTCATAAGCGTTCGTCTGGCCCCGTGAATTCGCTGCCAGTGGGTAGTAGCGAATAGCACCCAGGCAAGCGCCCAGGACTCTGCGGCTGATAGGTGGTCGAGGAGTTCGCGCCTGTAGCCGTCCGGGAAAACTACGTAGAAGGTGGCCTCGATGTCTTCCTCGAGTTCCGCCAGGTAATCATCCACTCCGGCGCCTGCCCGTGCAAAGGTCCGCCTCAGTCGTTCCACGGCATAGCGGGCCGACTGCACGTCAGCCCGAGCGCTTGCAGATGCCATGGAGTCCAGGGGGACTCCGAGCAAATCAGCTATAGCGAACCCCTCATTCAGACGCACGGGGCGCTTCCCGTCCTCAATTCGCTGGACCGTCTGTTGATGAAAGGCGAGGTCGTAGCGCGTCTTGAGCGCCTTCGCCAGGTCGCGTTGCGTCAAACCCGCAGCTCGGCGCAGCTGCTCCATCTGCTGCCGGAAGCTGTCCTCCCAGGGGGTCAGGAGCATCGGTTCGGTGCTGGCTTCGTTGTCTGTCACCGTCCCAGGCTACATCGATTTGTTACTCGCGAGAATCGCCGTGCTTGCGCGTGAGGGCCTGGTCGTGTAAACATTATTTTGTCAGCGGCGGATAGCGCCCTGTTGTGAAGGAGCAGGAATGAACGACCTGAGAACGCTTGACGAGGTGGCCGCGTACCTGCGGAAGACGCCCAGCCAGATGCGCTGGCTCAGATATGCAGGAACCGGCCCCAGGTCGGCCAAGATCGGCGGCCGCGTGATGTACCGGCAGCGTGACGTCGACGCCTGGCTCGACGCCCAGTTCGAGAACGACCCCGCCAACACCGCCGCCTGACGCGGCGCCACGAAGGAGAACGAAGCATGAGCACCATCGACGACGTGCTCGCGGCCGAGGAAGCCGTCGAGAGCATCACGCAGTTCAAGGTCACGAACCCCAAGTGGTCGGTGGAGGTCTTCCACCTCTCCGACGAAGCACCGGACGTGTTCCACGTCGACGTTCAGACGCATGACGTGTTTCGCGCCGAGGACATGCCCGCGTTCGCGGATGCGGTCACCGGGGCGCTGGCGCACCTGCAGAAAGCGGGTGGGCTCCGTGTGTAACTCAACAAAAACGAACACCGCCGAGTTGCAGCTCGACGGCGTTCGAAGCGGCGATCACCTGGAGGGCAATGCCGTGCACCAGATTAACGAACCCAACAACGGGCAACAGACGTGGTGGCGAGACGCTGAGATCATCCTAGCGGCTCGCGCGGCGTCCGGGGCACCGTTCACCGCCGACGACCTGCGAGCCGACGGCCTCGACGAACCGGTGAAGCCCGCCTACTGGGGAATGCTCTTCCAGCAGGCGCAAGCGCACGGCGTCATCGTCTCCGTCGGTGTGATGAACTCCCGCCGCCGGCAGCGTCGAGGTTCCCTAGGCCGCGTCTGGGTCGGTGCCACGGGCGAGGGAATCGCCGCCTGATGCCGAGCGTCACGACCACGGTCCCGGGTTCTGGCTCGGGACTGTGGTGGCGGTCCAAGTGGATGGAGAGCATCTACACCGCCGACGACCTGAAGCCGCTCGAGGTGCTCGTCGCCACCGTCTACGCCGATCACGCCCACGACAAGCGGGTCTCGTGGGTCACTGGTGAGCGCCTTCGACAGCGGACCAAGCTGTCGAAGGACGCCGCGCACCGTGCCCTCAAGGGCCTCGAGACCAAGGGTTATCTCGTGGCAGTCGAGCGCAGGCCGAGGCGTCCCACGACGTACGGCCTCGTGATCCCTGAGCACCGCCTTGGTACGCCAGACGTACTAGCCGCTGGTACGGGAGACGTACTAACAGCTCCTCCACTGGTACGGGAGGCGGACCAGCTGGTACGGGAGACGGACTCAACTGGTACGGGAGACGTACTCCATCCCAGTACATATCCCAGTTCTCCATCCCATGCGCTCGCCCTGGCCGATGACGGCGACGCTCACGCGCACCAAGACCGCGACGCGACGGCGGCCCAGCATCGATGCGATCTGGGATGGATCAACAACTCCGACGGCACCGTGAGCAAGTGCCCGACCTGTAAGTCAGCGAGGAACGCAGCATGACCATGACCCCGTGCCTCGAGTGTGGTGAACCCTCGAACGGCCCACGATGTGACGAGCACCGACGACCAGCGGTCTCCCGACCATCACGAGCAGCAGGCTATGACACGGCCTGGGATCGACTCAGCCGACGAGCACGCAAGCTCCAGCCGTTCTGCTCAGACTGCGGCACCCGCGACGACCTCACCTGCGACCACTCCCCCGAGGCATGGAAGCGCAAGGAACGCGGCCTCTCCATCCGCCTCGAGGACGTCGACGTCGTGTGTCGAGCGTGCAACTCCCGACGCGGCGCTGCACGAACCAGGGGGGAAGGGGCGGAAAAAAGTCAAGCGGGAGCCTATGACAAGTCAGAATGTGAGACACTATTTGAGAACGATTCTCGTCTAGGGGGTGCTGAGGCGTGAGAGCAGGCCCTAAGGGCAACATCGAGGCCGCGCCTCTCGACTTCTCGGGCTGGACTACGGCCCGTGCTGAGCGTCGCATCCGGTTCGTCGACGAGTACGTCGTGACGCCGAAGGGTGTCGGTGCTCTGGAGCCGATGCGCTTCCGTCCCTGGCAGCGTGAGATCGTCGCCGGCGCGTTCGCTGAGGGCATTCGTACCGCTCTCGTCTCGTTGCCGCGTGCGAACGGCAAGACCGCTCTGGCGGCTGCGCTGGCCGTGGCCGAGCTGTTCGTCGGCCCGCCCTCGGCTGAGGTGCTCGTCGTCGCCTCTGACCAGCGACAAGCGAACATCGCCTTGCGTATGGCGAAGCGGATGATCGAGCTCTCCCCCGAGCTTGCCGAGCGGGCGCAGGTCTTCAGCGACAAGATCGTCGTCCCCCACAACGACGCCACGATGATCGCGCTCCCGGCTGACCCTGGCGCGCTTCACGGGTGGGACCCGTCGCTGTTGATCGTGGACGAGCTTCACGTCGTCAGCGAAGCCGTGTGGGAGGCCGTGACGTCGGTGCAGGGCAAGCGGCCCGAGTCGACGACCCTGGCGATCTCCACGCCCTCCACGTCGCCTGACTGTGTGATGTGGCGTCTCATCGAGCACGGTCGCCGTGGCGATGACCCGGCGTTCTTCCTGCGAGAGTTCCAAGCGCCGGACGGGTGCGCCACCGACGACGAAGCGGCGTGGGCTGAGGCTAACCCTGCGCTCGATGACTTCCTGAGCCGTGACGGCCTCGCGTCCGCTCGTCGCACGCTGCGCGAGCCGGTGTTCCGTCAGCTGCGTCTCGGCCAGTGGGTCAGCGGTTCCGAGTCGTGGCTCCCGTTCGGTACGTGGGACTCCCTGGCGGACCCGGAACGGCGTGTGGAGAAGAACGCCCGCGTCGTCCTCGCGTTCGACGGTTCCGCGTCGGGTGACTCGACGGCCCTCATTGGCTGCACGGTCGGGGACGACCCGCACCTGTTCGTCGAGGGCTTGTGGGAGAACCCTGGCGACCCGCGCTGGCGTGTTCCGCGTGCGGACGTGAGCAACGCCGTCGACGTCGCCTTCCAGAAGTACGACGTGCTCGAGCTCGCCGCTGACCCGTGGGGCTGGAACTCTGAGATCGAGGCGTGGGCGGCGCGTCACGGTGAAAAGCGGGTGCTGATGTGGAACACCGCCGCCGCGAACCGCATGGCACCCGCGACCGATCGTCTCTACACGGCGACGCAAGAGCAGACCGTCACGCACGACGGCAACAAGGACCTGGCAGCGCACGTCGCGCACTGCATCGCCAAGCGAACACCGATGGGTGACCTCGTGAGCAAGGACAAGAAGGGCAGTCCCCGCAAGATCGACGCGGCTGTCGGAGCGATCATCGCGTTCGATCGGGCGTCATTCCACACCAACAAGCCGGCCAAGAGAAGGGCAGTGAGTTTCCGATGAACACCACCACGATCAAGACCCTGAGCGAGAAGCTGGACACGACCGTCCCGAAGCTCGCTGAGCTCGACGCCTACTGGAGCGGGCGGCAGCCCGCCGCGTTCCTGTCTACCGAGTCACGCGAGGCGCTGGGCGACCGGTTGCGCCGCGTGTCGGTGAACTTCCCCCGCCTCGCCGTCACGGCCCTGGCGGAACGTCTCGACCTGACCGGCTTTCGTACCGGTGGCGCGGACGCTGAGCCCGACGCTGACCTGTGGAACGTGTGGCGTCGCTGCGGGATGGAGGAAGCATCGGCGCAGGCTCACGTCGACGCTCTCGCCTACGGGCGTTCGTTCGTCATCGTGTGGGCTGACTCCGCCGGCGCTCCGGTTGTGACGGTCGAGAGCCCGCTGCAGGTGGCCGTTCTGCGCGACCCGGCGTCGCGTGAGGTGACGGCCGCGCTCAAGCGGTGGATCGACGGCAGCACGGCGCGGGCGGTCCTGTACGAGCGGGACTCGATCACGATGCTCGAGCATCCCGGCACGATGGTTGACGCGGCTGCGATGCCTTCGACGGGCTGGACGGTGACTGAGACGATCCCGAACCCGCTCGGCGTTGTCCCGGTCGTCCCGGTGGTGAACCGTGGTCGTCTGCTCGACGTTGACGGCGTGTCGGAGATGGCGGACATTCTTGACCTGACCGACGCGCTGAACAAGATCAACCTCGACATGCTCGTGACGTCGGAGTTCTACGCTCGCCCCCGCCGCTGGGCGACGGGCCTCGAGGTCGTCGAGGACGAGGACGGCAACCCGGTGAAGCCGTTCAGCGCCGCTCTCGATGACGTGTGGCAGTCGGAGGCAGCTGACACGAAGTTCGGGCAGTTCGACGCCGCTCGTCTCGACGGGTACGCCGACGCGGCCGCGCTCATCACGCAGCAGATCGGCGCTCTCACGGGCCTACCGCCGCACTACCTGGGATTGCACGGTGATCAGCCTGCGTCGGCGGACGCGATCCGCTCGGCCGAGGCTTCCCTTGTCGCTCGCGCGTATGCGCTGCACCGCACGTTCGGTACGGCGTGGGCGTCGGTCGCTCGTCTCATGCTCGCCGTCCGTGATGGTGTTGACCCTCGCACGCTGGACGTGGAGCCGATGTGGGCGAACCCGGAGACTCGCACGCCCGCGCAGGCGGCGGACGCGGCCGCGAAGCTCGTCGGCGTCGGCGTGCCCCTGTCGGTCGTCCTGGCTGACACGCTCGGCATGAGTCCCGAGCAGGTGGAGCGCGTCCGGGCCGCCCGTCGCGGTGACGCTCTCGACGCGGCTGCGGTCGATCTCGGGAAGCTGGCAGCGTCGTGACGTACCGCGAGCAGATTCGGGCGCTGGGCGAGCAGGCAGCCGAGCAGGTCACGGCGATCTTCACGTCGTGGCAGGAAGCACTGATCTCCACCGATGAAGCCGTCGACCTGTTGGCCACGTTCATCGCGGGCGCGAACTCGAGGGCGGTCGCTCTGGCTGACTTGTCTCTCGCGGCGACGCTCATGGAGCAGATGGGCGTCCCGGTGGCGACGTTGGGTCTCGTCCCTGACGCGCGGGACGTCGCCCGGTTGCACAAGGCCGCAGCGACGATCCTGAGCATCCCTGACGTCACCCTCGAGCGTGTGCAACGCCTCGCCCGGGCTGAGCCGATCGACGCGGCGTCTACGGCGTTCAGTGAGGGAATCAAGAAGTCGCCGCACGTCAAGGGCTGGGTTCGCTCGGTATCCAGCTCCGGGTGCCAACTGTGCGACTGGTGGCGGCGTGACGGGCAGGTGTGGCCCGCCGATCATCCGATGCCGACGCACAAGGGCTGCACCTGTAGCCAAGTACCTGTTGAGAAGGGGCGAGCATGACCAAGAAGCAGCTGACGGAGGAACCGATGACCGAGGACCTGACGACCGAGACCGACGAGCGCGACACGGCAGGTGGAAGAAATCTTCCACCTGAGATCGTCACCGAGGACGCCCCCGAGGACGTCGCTGCGGCTGACGCCCCCGAGGACGCCCCCGAGGACGTCGAGGGCGTCGACGTCGACGGATCAGATGATCCCTCCGACGCCGAGACGTTCCCCCGCGAGTACGTCGAGAAGCTGCGCAAGGAGGCCGCCGACGCCCGCGTGAAGGCGAAGCGCGCCGACGACCTGGCCGCACGGCTGCATACGGCTCTCGTGGCAGCGACGGGCCGCCTCGCTGACCCGTCAGACCTTCCGTTCGATGACGCTCACCTCGAGGACGCGGACGCGCTTAACGCGGCCGTCGATGCTCTTCTTGCCCGCAAGCCTCACCTCGCGTCACGTCGCCCGGTTGGCTCAATCGGGCAGGGTGCGACGGCTCCTGCCGATAGCGTCAGCCTCGCCGGGATCCTCCGGCACAACGCACAGTGAGAGGAACGGGCATGTCAAGTTACGAGAACATCTACGAGATTCTGAACGGCGGCGCCAGCAAGGGGTACATCGGCTTCGAACTCGACAAGCTCACGGTTGATCAGCGGATCGCCGCAGCCAACGTCGTGGCACTGGCCGCGATTGCTGAGGAGCTGGACAAGATCGCAGAACACGGTATCGGACAGTCCGAGCGCCGGTAGTTGAGAACGGTTCTCATATTGTGAGATAGTGAGGGGGACGGGCCTGGCGCTCGTCCCCTTCACTATTGGGCCTGGCGTCCAGCGTGATCGAAACCCGATTCTCACGTACAGGAGCCCCATCATGGCTGAATCCACCACCACGGCACCCGAGCTCACCCGCGAGCAGGTTCAGAACGTCCTCGTGAAGCCGCTCGAAACGGCGTCCATCTTCCTCGCCGCAGGCCCGCGCATCTTCGACTCGGCGTCGCCGGTTCGTATCCCCAAGCTCGGCGGCGCGACGAACCCCGACTGGATTGGCGAGAACGAGCAGATCACCGAGAAGGACGTCGACTTCGACGAGATTCAACTGCTCCCCTCGACCATGAAGTCCGTCAAGGTGATTACCCGCTACTCCAACGAGCTCGCCCGTCAGTCCGTCGTCAGCCTCGACGCGGCACTGCAGGAACGTCTCGTCACCGACGTCGCGTCCAAGATCGACACCCAGCTCCTCTCGGCCGGCGGTGACGGCGTGACGACCCCCAAGGGCCTCTTCGCTTACAGCGGCGTGCAGAACGTCGCCGTCGCCGGCAAGCTCACCCTCGACGCCCTCCTCGACGCCTGGGGCAAGGCACTCACCGCCAACGTGAACATGACCTCGCTCAAGTGGGTTATGACCCCCCGCGAGTTCGTCAGCCTCCGCAAGCTCAAGGACGGCGACGGCCGCTACATGCTCCAGCCCGACCCCACCCTCGACGGTGTTTTCCGCCTGTTCGGTGCTCCGGTCGTCGTCTCCGGTCGCGTGCCCGACACGGGCGGGTCGTCGTCCACGGGCCGCGCTGCGCTCGTCGACTTCTCGCAGATCGCCGTTGCCCGCGACGCCGCGCCGTCCGTGAAGGTTCTCACCGAGCGTTACGCCGACTTCGACCAGCAGGCGATCCGTGTTGTCGCTCGCTACGACGCGGCACCGATGAACCCGCAGGCGATCGTCACGCTCACGGGCATCACGCCGGCCTGATGGTCACCGGCCAGGACGTAGCCGACTTTCTCGGCCAGGGCGACGACACCGAGCTCGTCGCCCTGGCGGGGCAGTCCGTCACGATCATCACCGCGCTGGCGCGCTCGTACACGCGAGGGAACGGCTTCTCCGGCGTCGCAGCCGATGAGATCGACGCTGTGATCACGACCGCCACGGCGCGACTCGTCGCCAACCCTGAGCAGTTGCGCGTCACGGTCGGCGGCGTGCAGACAGACGGCTTCCAGGGGTGGACGCTTCCCGAGCTGTTCGTGCTGAACCGCTACCGCCGGCGGACGCGATGATCTTTCACACGAAGGTCACGACGACCGTTCCTGGCGGCCCATCGGGTGAATACGACGACTTCGGTAACGAGATCGTTCTACCGCCCCGGTCTGTCACCTTCCGGGGGGAGCTGCGGCCCCTGAGCGGTGCTGAGACCGACAACGGCAGCCGCGATCAGGTCATCACCCGGTTTCGTCTGTTCTACCCGCGCAAGCTGACGATGACGGCCACCAGCACCGTCACTGTCTCCGGCCTCGAGTACAAGGTCGTAGGGGAGCCCGAGCCGCATAGCGTCGGCGGACGGCTCCACCATTACGAGGTGCTGCTCGAGCGGGTCACCGGCTAGTCGGCGGCCGGGGTGGGATCAGGTGGGAAATCTTTCCCACCTCGCCGAGTGGGGAAATTCCCCAGTCGAGCCCTCCAGCGCCACCCCGACGGACCCCCGAGTTACTGCATGGCTCGCGGGTCCGTTGCTGTCCGCAAATAGTCCGCAGAACGTCTGAGAACGGCCCGATCTGGGCAGTAGTCGCCAGTAGGCAGGGTGGGCAGATTTGCCCGGAATGGCTGGGCAAACAGCGGTTGGCAGCACTCGCCAGAAACGGGCCGAAATGGCGCCGCCACAACCCGGCTTACAGGCCGACTCATCCCGCTACCCCCGGAATGCCGGGGGTTTTTGCGTTCCTAGGACGCCTCAGTCCGCAAATAGTCCGCAACGTTCCCGAGCGCAGCGTCGACGGCTTGTCGCGTGCGGTCCTCCGTGTTCGGCCACAGCCGGGCGTAGGTGTTCAAGGTCTCCTCCGCCGACTTGTGCCCGAGCCGGGCCTGAACGACCTTCACGGACTCGCCGTGCTCGATGAGCAGTGACGCGTAGTGATGACGCAGCGCGTGGAACGTGTACCCCTCAAGGCCGGCCTTTGTCGTCGCCGCCTGCCACAACGGCGAGAACGTGTTGCGACGCATCGTGGCGCCGCGAGAGCCCCTGAACAGTAGATCCTCGGGGCCGATCTCGTGCGCCTCGATGTGCGCTGAGAGCGCGTCGGCGACGACCTGGGGGAGGGGGATCACGCGATTCGACGAACGCGTCTTCGTCGGCCCGAACTCCGACGGCTTGCCGTTGCGCATGACGAGCTGACGGTCGATGACGATCTCGCGCTTGAGGAAGTTCACGCGATCCCGCGTCAGACCGAACGCCTCACCCTGGCGAAGACCGGTGCCGGCCGCGAGGATCACCAACGGCTTGAAGTGCTCCGGCGTCGCCTTGACCAGCGCGTGAACGTTCTCGACCGTCAGGACGTCCTTGGGGTCGACCGTCTCGTCGGCGACCTCCGGCATCTTGATACCGATGCATGGCGTCCGGGCGACCTCGCGAGCCGCGACGGCGGCCTTGAAGATCGTCGCCACGTAGGAGTAGGTGAGCGTGACCGTCGCAGGTTTGTAGGTCTCGGACAGCTCGGCCACCATCGCCGCGATGTCATCCGAGCGGATCGACCGCACCTTCTTGTCGCCGATGCGCGGGTAGACGCGCTTCTCGAGCGAGACACGCACCGCGTCAGCCGTCGCCGGCCGGTGATGCACCTGCAGGGCGCGCCACTGCTCGGCGTACTCCTTGAACGTCATCCGGCCCGCGTTCGGGCTCACGAACATGCCCGTGAGCATGAGGGCGCGGTTCTCGTCGAGCCACCGCTGACCATCGAGCTTGCGGTCAAAGTGCCGGGCGTACTCCTTGCCGTCCTCGTCACGGAACCGGGCGCGCCACTTGCCGTTCGGGCGCCGGGTGATGCTGCTACTCGGCATTGTCGTCCATCGCAGCCTTGAGGTATTCCAGCGACCCCGCTTCGAGCAAGCGGTGTAGATCGGGGCGCTCTCGCTCGATGAATCTGCGGATCGTCATAACCTCGCCGATCACGCTAAGGCCGCCCCGTGAATCCTGTTCGTCCGGCAGGCCGCCATGGGTCATAAGCGTTCGTCTGGCCCCGTGAATTCGCTGCCAGTGGGTAGTAGCGAATAGCACCCAGGCAAGCGCCCAGGACTCTGCGGCTGATAGGTGGTCGAGGAGTTCGCGCCTGTAGCCGTCCGGGAAAACTACGTAGAAGGTGGCCTCGATGTCTTCCTCGAGTTCCGCCAGGTAATCATCCACTCCGGCGCCTGCCCGTGCAAAGGTCCGCCTCAGTCGTTCCACGGCATAGCGGGCCGACTGCACGTCAGCCCGAGCGCTTGCAGATGCCATGGAGTCCAGGGGGACTCCGAGCAAATCAGCTATAGCGAACCCCTCATTCAGACGCACGGGGCGCTTCCCGTCCTCAATTCGCTGGACCGTCTGTTGATGAAAGGCGAGGTCGTAGCGCGTCTTGAGCGCCTTCGCCAGGTCGCGTTGCGTCAAACCCGCAGCTCGGCGCAGCTGCTCCATCTGCTGCCGGAAGCTGTCCTCCCAGGGGGTCAGGAGCATCGGTTCGGTGCTGGCTTCGTTGTCTGTCACCGTCCCAGGCTACATCGATTTGTTACTCGCGAGAATCGCCGTGCTTGCGCGTGAGGGCCTGGTCGTGTAAACATTATTTTGTCAGCGGCGGATAGCGCCCTGTTGTGAAGGAGCAGGAATGAACGACCTGAGAACGCTTGACGAGGTGGCCGCGTACCTGCGGAAGACGCCCAGCCAGATGCGCTGGCTCAGATATGCAGGAACCGGCCCCAGGTCGGCCAAGATCGGCGGCCGCGTGATGTACCGGCAGCGTGACGTCGACGCCTGGCTCGACGCCCAGTTCGAGAACGACCCCGCCAACACCGCCGCCTGACGCGGCGCCACGAAGGAGAACGAAGCATGAGCACCATCGACGACGTGCTCGCGGCCGAGGAAGCCGTCGAGAGCATCACGCAGTTCAAGGTCACGAACCCCAAGTGGTCGGTGGAGGTCTTCCACCTCTCCGACGAAGCACCGGACGTGTTCCACGTCGACGTTCAGACGCATGACGTGTTTCGCGCCGAGGACATGCCCGCGTTCGCGGATGCGGTCACCGGGGCGCTGGCGCACCTGCAGAAAGCGGGTGGGCTCCGTGTGTAACTCAACAAAAACGAACACCGCCGAGTTGCAGCTCGACGGCGTTCGAAGCGGCGATCACCTGGAGGGCAATGCCGTGCACCAGATTAACGAACCCAACAACGGGCAACAGACGTGGTGGCGAGACGCTGAGATCATCCTAGCGGCTCGCGCGGCGTCCGGGGCACCGTTCACCGCCGACGACCTGCGAGCCGACGGCCTCGACGAACCGGTGAAGCCCGCCTACTGGGGAATGCTCTTCCAGCAGGCGCAAGCGCACGGCGTCATCGTCTCCGTCGGTGTGATGAACTCCCGCCGCCGGCAGCGTCGAGGTTCCCTAGGCCGCGTCTGGGTCGGTGCCACGGGCGAGGGAATCGCCGCCTGATGCCGAGCGTCACGACCACGGTCCCGGGTTCTGGCTCGGGACTGTGGTGGCGGTCCAAGTGGATGGAGAGCATCTACACCGCCGACGACCTGAAGCCGCTCGAGGTGCTCGTCGCCACCGTCTACGCCGATCACGCCCACGACAAGCGGGTCTCGTGGGTCACTGGTGAGCGCCTTCGACAGCGGACCAAGCTGTCGAAGGACGCCGCGCACCGTGCCCTCAAGGGCCTCGAGACCAAGGGTTATCTCGTGGCAGTCGAGCGCAGGCCGAGGCGTCCCACGACGTACGGCCTCGTGATCCCTGAGCACCGCCTTGGTACGCCAGACGTACTAGCCGCTGGTACGGGAGACGTACTAACAGCTCCTCCACTGGTACGGGAGGCGGACCAGCTGGTACGGGAGACGGACTCAACTGGTACGGGAGACGTACTCCATCCCAGTACATATCCCAGTTCTCCATCCCATGCGCTCGCCCTGGCCGATGACGGCGACGCTCACGCGCACCAAGACCGCGACGCGACGGCGGCCCAGCATCGATGCGATCTGGGATGGATCAACAACTCCGACGGCACCGTGAGCAAGTGCCCGACCTGTAAGTCAGCGAGGAACGCAGCATGACCATGACCCCGTGCCTCGAGTGTGGTGAACCCTCGAACGGCCCACGATGTGACGAGCACCGACGACCAGCGGTCTCCCGACCATCACGAGCAGCAGGCTATGACACGGCCTGGGATCGACTCAGCCGACGAGCACGCAAGCTCCAGCCGTTCTGCTCAGACTGCGGCACCCGCGACGACCTCACCTGCGACCACTCCCCCGAGGCATGGAAGCGCAAGGAACGCGGCCTCTCCATCCGCCTCGAGGACGTCGACGTCGTGTGTCGAGCGTGCAACTCCCGACGCGGCGCTGCACGAACCAGGGGGGAAGGGGCGGAAAAAAGTCAAGCGGGAGCCTATGACAAGTCAGAATGTGAGACACTATTTGAGAACGATTCTCGTCTAGGGGGTGCTGAGGCGTGAGAGCAGGCCCTAAGGGCAACATCGAGGCCGCGCCTCTCGACTTCTCGGGCTGGACTACGGCCCGTGCTGAGCGTCGCATCCGGTTCGTCGACGAGTACGTCGTGACGCCGAAGGGTGTCGGTGCTCTGGAGCCGATGCGCTTCCGTCCCTGGCAGCGTGAGATCGTCGCCGGCGCGTTCGCTGAGGGCATTCGTACCGCTCTCGTCTCGTTGCCGCGTGCGAACGGCAAGACCGCTCTGGCGGCTGCGCTGGCCGTGGCCGAGCTGTTCGTCGGCCCGCCCTCGGCTGAGGTGCTCGTCGTCGCCTCTGACCAGCGACAAGCGAACATCGCCTTGCGTATGGCGAAGCGGATGATCGAGCTCTCCCCCGAGCTTGCCGAGCGGGCGCAGGTCTTCAGCGACAAGATCGTCGTCCCCCACAACGACGCCACGATGATCGCGCTCCCGGCTGACCCTGGCGCGCTTCACGGGTGGGACCCGTCGCTGTTGATCGTGGACGAGCTTCACGTCGTCAGCGAAGCCGTGTGGGAGGCCGTGACGTCGGTGCAGGGCAAGCGGCCCGAGTCGACGACCCTGGCGATCTCCACGCCCTCCACGTCGCCTGACTGTGTGATGTGGCGTCTCATCGAGCACGGTCGCCGTGGCGATGACCCGGCGTTCTTCCTGCGAGAGTTCCAAGCGCCGGACGGGTGCGCCACCGACGACGAAGCGGCGTGGGCTGAGGCTAACCCTGCGCTCGATGACTTCCTGAGCCGTGACGGCCTCGCGTCCGCTCGTCGCACGCTGCGCGAGCCGGTGTTCCGTCAGCTGCGTCTCGGCCAGTGGGTCAGCGGTTCCGAGTCGTGGCTCCCGTTCGGTACGTGGGACTCCCTGGCGGACCCGGAACGGCGTGTGGAGAAGAACGCCCGCGTCGTCCTCGCGTTCGACGGTTCCGCGTCGGGTGACTCGACGGCCCTCATTGGCTGCACGGTCGGGGACGACCCGCACCTGTTCGTCGAGGGCTTGTGGGAGAACCCTGGCGACCCGCGCTGGCGTGTTCCGCGTGCGGACGTGAGCAACGCCGTCGACGTCGCCTTCCAGAAGTACGACGTGCTCGAGCTCGCCGCTGACCCGTGGGGCTGGAACTCTGAGATCGAGGCGTGGGCGGCGCGTCACGGTGAAAAGCGGGTGCTGATGTGGAACACCGCCGCCGCGAACCGCATGGCACCCGCGACCGATCGTCTCTACACGGCGACGCAAGAGCAGACCGTCACGCACGACGGCAACAAGGACCTGGCAGCGCACGTCGCGCACTGCATCGCCAAGCGAACACCGATGGGTGACCTCGTGAGCAAGGACAAGAAGGGCAGTCCCCGCAAGATCGACGCGGCTGTCGGAGCGATCATCGCGTTCGATCGGGCGTCATTCCACACCAACAAGCCGGCCAAGAGAAGGGCAGTGAGTTTCCGATGAACACCACCACGATCAAGACCCTGAGCGAGAAGCTGGACACGACCGTCCCGAAGCTCGCTGAGCTCGACGCCTACTGGAGCGGGCGGCAGCCCGCCGCGTTCCTGTCTACCGAGTCACGCGAGGCGCTGGGCGACCGGTTGCGCCGCGTGTCGGTGAACTTCCCCCGCCTCGCCGTCACGGCCCTGGCGGAACGTCTCGACCTGACCGGCTTTCGTACCGGTGGCGCGGACGCTGAGCCCGACGCTGACCTGTGGAACGTGTGGCGTCGCTGCGGGATGGAGGAAGCATCGGCGCAGGCTCACGTCGACGCTCTCGCCTACGGGCGTTCGTTCGTCATCGTGTGGGCTGACTCCGCCGGCGCTCCGGTTGTGACGGTCGAGAGCCCGCTGCAGGTGGCCGTTCTGCGCGACCCGGCGTCGCGTGAGGTGACGGCCGCGCTCAAGCGGTGGATCGACGGCAGCACGGCGCGGGCGGTCCTGTACGAGCGGGACTCGATCACGATGCTCGAGCATCCCGGCACGATGGTTGACGCGGCTGCGATGCCTTCGACGGGCTGGACGGTGACTGAGACGATCCCGAACCCGCTCGGCGTTGTCCCGGTCGTCCCGGTGGTGAACCGTGGTCGTCTGCTCGACGTTGACGGCGTGTCGGAGATGGCGGACATTCTTGACCTGACCGACGCGCTGAACAAGATCAACCTCGACATGCTCGTGACGTCGGAGTTCTACGCTCGCCCCCGCCGCTGGGCGACGGGCCTCGAGGTCGTCGAGGACGAGGACGGCAACCCGGTGAAGCCGTTCAGCGCCGCTCTCGATGACGTGTGGCAGTCGGAGGCAGCTGACACGAAGTTCGGGCAGTTCGACGCCGCTCGTCTCGACGGGTACGCCGACGCGGCCGCGCTCATCACGCAGCAGATCGGCGCTCTCACGGGCCTACCGCCGCACTACCTGGGATTGCACGGTGATCAGCCTGCGTCGGCGGACGCGATCCGCTCGGCCGAGGCTTCCCTTGTCGCTCGCGCGTATGCGCTGCACCGCACGTTCGGTACGGCGTGGGCGTCGGTCGCTCGTCTCATGCTCGCCGTCCGTGATGGTGTTGACCCTCGCACGCTGGACGTGGAGCCGATGTGGGCGAACCCGGAGACTCGCACGCCCGCGCAGGCGGCGGACGCGGCCGCGAAGCTCGTCGGCGTCGGCGTGCCCCTGTCGGTCGTCCTGGCTGACACGCTCGGCATGAGTCCCGAGCAGGTGGAGCGCGTCCGGGCCGCCCGTCGCGGTGACGCTCTCGACGCGGCTGCGGTCGATCTCGGGAAGCTGGCAGCGTCGTGACGTACCGCGAGCAGATTCGGGCGCTGGGCGAGCAGGCAGCCGAGCAGGTCACGGCGATCTTCACGTCGTGGCAGGAAGCACTGATCTCCACCGATGAAGCCGTCGACCTGTTGGCCACGTTCATCGCGGGCGCGAACTCGAGGGCGGTCGCTCTGGCTGACTTGTCTCTCGCGGCGACGCTCATGGAGCAGATGGGCGTCCCGGTGGCGACGTTGGGTCTCGTCCCTGACGCGCGGGACGTCGCCCGGTTGCACAAGGCCGCAGCGACGATCCTGAGCATCCCTGACGTCACCCTCGAGCGTGTGCAACGCCTCGCCCGGGCTGAGCCGATCGACGCGGCGTCTACGGCGTTCAGTGAGGGAATCAAGAAGTCGCCGCACGTCAAGGGCTGGGTTCGCTCGGTATCCAGCTCCGGGTGCCAACTGTGCGACTGGTGGCGGCGTGACGGGCAGGTGTGGCCCGCCGATCATCCGATGCCGACGCACAAGGGCTGCACCTGTAGCCAAGTACCTGTTGAGAAGGGGCGAGCATGACCAAGAAGCAGCTGACGGAGGAACCGATGACCGAGGACCTGACGACCGAGACCGACGAGCGCGACACGGCAGGTGGAAGAAATCTTCCACCTGAGATCGTCACCGAGGACGCCCCCGAGGACGTCGCTGCGGCTGACGCCCCCGAGGACGCCCCCGAGGACGTCGAGGGCGTCGACGTCGACGGATCAGATGATCCCTCCGACGCCGAGACGTTCCCCCGCGAGTACGTCGAGAAGCTGCGCAAGGAGGCCGCCGACGCCCGCGTGAAGGCGAAGCGCGCCGACGACCTGGCCGCACGGCTGCATACGGCTCTCGTGGCAGCGACGGGCCGCCTCGCTGACCCGTCAGACCTTCCGTTCGATGACGCTCACCTCGAGGACGCGGACGCGCTTAACGCGGCCGTCGATGCTCTTCTTGCCCGCAAGCCTCACCTCGCGTCACGTCGCCCGGTTGGCTCAATCGGGCAGGGTGCGACGGCTCCTGCCGATAGCGTCAGCCTCGCCGGGATCCTCCGGCACAACGCACAGTGAGAGGAACGGGCATGTCAAGTTACGAGAACATCTACGAGATTCTGAACGGCGGCGCCAGCAAGGGGTACATCGGCTTCGAACTCGACAAGCTCACGGTTGATCAGCGGATCGCCGCAGCCAACGTCGTGGCACTGGCCGCGATTGCTGAGGAGCTGGACAAGATCGCAGAACACGGTATCGGACAGTCCGAGCGCCGGTAGTTGAGAACGGTTCTCATATTGTGAGATAGTGAGGGGGACGGGCCTGGCGCTCGTCCCCTTCACTATTGGGCCTGGCGTCCAGCGTGATCGAAACCCGATTCTCACGTACAGGAGCCCCATCATGGCTGAATCCACCACCACGGCACCCGAGCTCACCCGCGAGCAGGTTCAGAACGTCCTCGTGAAGCCGCTCGAAACGGCGTCCATCTTCCTCGCCGCAGGCCCGCGCATCTTCGACTCGGCGTCGCCGGTTCGTATCCCCAAGCTCGGCGGCGCGACGAACCCCGACTGGATTGGCGAGAACGAGCAGATCACCGAGAAGGACGTCGACTTCGACGAGATTCAACTGCTCCCCTCGACCATGAAGTCCGTCAAGGTGATTACCCGCTACTCCAACGAGCTCGCCCGTCAGTCCGTCGTCAGCCTCGACGCGGCACTGCAGGAACGTCTCGTCACCGACGTCGCGTCCAAGATCGACACCCAGCTCCTCTCGGCCGGCGGTGACGGCGTGACGACCCCCAAGGGCCTCTTCGCTTACAGCGGCGTGCAGAACGTCGCCGTCGCCGGCAAGCTCACCCTCGACGCCCTCCTCGACGCCTGGGGCAAGGCACTCACCGCCAACGTGAACATGACCTCGCTCAAGTGGGTTATGACCCCCCGCGAGTTCGTCAGCCTCCGCAAGCTCAAGGACGGCGACGGCCGCTACATGCTCCAGCCCGACCCCACCCTCGACGGTGTTTTCCGCCTGTTCGGTGCTCCGGTCGTCGTCTCCGGTCGCGTGCCCGACACGGGCGGGTCGTCGTCCACGGGCCGCGCTGCGCTCGTCGACTTCTCGCAGATCGCCGTTGCCCGCGACGCCGCGCCGTCCGTGAAGGTTCTCACCGAGCGTTACGCCGACTTCGACCAGCAGGCGATCCGTGTTGTCGCTCGCTACGACGCGGCACCGATGAACCCGCAGGCGATCGTCACGCTCACGGGCATCACGCCGGCCTGATGGTCACCGGCCAGGACGTAGCCGACTTTCTCGGCCAGGGCGACGACACCGAGCTCGTCGCCCTGGCGGGGCAGTCCGTCACGATCATCACCGCGCTGGCGCGCTCGTACACGCGAGGGAACGGCTTCTCCGGCGTCGCAGCCGATGAGATCGACGCTGTGATCACGACCGCCACGGCGCGACTCGTCGCCAACCCTGAGCAGTTGCGCGTCACGGTCGGCGGCGTGCAGACAGACGGCTTCCAGGGGTGGACGCTTCCCGAGCTGTTCGTGCTGAACCGCTACCGCCGGCGGACGCGATGATCTTTCACACGAAGGTCACGACGACCGTTCCTGGCGGCCCATCGGGTGAATACGACGACTTCGGTAACGAGATCGTTCTACCGCCCCGGTCTGTCACCTTCCGGGGGGAGCTGCGGCCCCTGAGCGGTGCTGAGACCGACAACGGCAGCCGCGATCAGGTCATCACCCGGTTTCGTCTGTTCTACCCGCGCAAGCTGACGATGACGGCCACCAGCACCGTCACTGTCTCCGGCCTCGAGTACAAGGTCGTAGGGGAGCCCGAGCCGCATAGCGTCGGCGGACGGCTCCACCATTACGAGGTGCTGCTCGAGCGGGTCACCGGCTAGTCGGCGGCCGGGGTGGGATCAGGTGGGAAATCTTTCCCACCTCGCCGAGTGGGGAAATTCCCCAGTCGAGCCCTCCAGCGCCACCCCGACGGACCCCCGAGTTACTGCATGGCTCGCGGGTCCGTTGCTGTCCGCAAATAGTCCGCAGAACGTCTGAGAACGGCCCGATCTGGGCAGTAGTCGCCAGTAGGCAGGGTGGGCAGATTTGCCCGGAATGGCTGGGCAAACAGCGGTTGGCAGCACTCGCCAGAAACGGGCCGAAATGGCGCCGCCACAACCCGGCTTATAGGCCGACTCATCCCCCGAACATCGCGGGCGCCAGCCCGCAACAGCAGGCGGGAAGGCGCCATCCGGCAGGAGTGGCGCCTTCCTGCCTGTCGCGATCGTGGGGCCGTCAGTGCGTCGCCGCGCTGCTGCACATGTTGAGCAGCAGCGTGAGCACGATCGAGGCGATGACCGAGAACAGGATCATGCCGAGACACCCGGGCAGGCCCCCGACGGGACGGATCTGGACGCGAGGACGTTCGTTCATGGCCTGAAAAGTACACGGTGAGCGCACGGGGCGCTCCCACCCCCAGGGGTGCCCCGTTTGCTTCACCGCCCGTCCCACATCGACGATACTGGCGCGATGACGACACGCATGACGGCCGTGCTCACCGGGCAGGTGCTCAGCTGGCTGGGTGATGCCTTCCAGGTGGTGGCATTGCCCGTGGCGATCGTCGTGGCGGGCGGTAGCGCCGGGCAGATGGCCGCGGCCATCACCGCGACGACGGTGGCACGCCTCGTGTTCACGTTGTTCGGTGGGGTCTGGGCGGATCGGGTGCAGCCACGCATCGTCATGGCCGCCTCGGACGCGGTGCGCGCAGCGTGCGGGCTCGTCCTCGCCTGCTGCTTCTGGGCCGGCGCATGGTCGACGCCGGTCATCGTCGGATGCGCCTTCGTCACCGCGGCTGCCGGTGCGTTCTACGGGCCTGCGTTCATGACGTGGCGGCGCGCCGTGGTGCCGGCGGGGGCGCGTCGGCGCACGAACGGGACCATCACGAGCCTGCGTCAGCTCATGCTCATGTTGGGCCCGGTGCTCGGGGGAGCCGTCGTCGGGTTCGCCGGCGCGGGAGTCGGCTTCGCCGTCAACGCGGCGACGTTCGTCGTCTCCCTGGGGGCGGTGCTCGTCTGGGCGGGTCAGGTCGACACGACGGCGAGCGAGCTCACGGAAGCGGGCGAGGGCACCGAAGTGGATGAGAGCTTCGGCGAGCAACTCGTCGCCGGGTGGCGCGCGGTGCGCTCGCGCTCGTGGCTGCTCTTCGGCTTGCTCGCGGCCGGTTTCTACCACATCGGCAACGGCGCGATCCTCGTGCTGGCACCCTTGCTCGTCGCCAGAGAGGCGGGTGGCGCCCACGCCGTCGGCATCGTCGCCGCCGCCGAGGGGCTCGGTGGGTTTGTCGGCGCAGCTCTCGGGTCGCGCATCCACCTGCGACGTCCGCTCTTCAGCGGGTGGGCGCCGCTGCTGCTCATGCCGTTGTGGGCCTTCAGCTTCGCGGTCTTTCACTCGGTGTGGCCGATCGCGGTGCTCGCCGCCGTCGGATACGCGGGTCTGCTCTTCTACGACGTGCATTGGGAGACGGCCATTCAGCAGGCTGTGCCCGGCGAGCTGCAGGGCCGCGTGCATTCCTGGACATCCTCATGTCCTTCGTCGCGCTACCGCTCGGTTCGGTGCTCGCCGCACCCCTTGCCCAGACGTTCGGCGCCCGCCAGGTCATTGCCGTCGCCGCGTGCTTCCTTCTCATCGCGAGTGTCGTGCCCTTGTTCATCCGCAGCATGCGCGAGTTCACCCTCGAACCGTCGCAGACGGACCAGCCCGCCCCATCCCGGTGACGCATCGTGTGCTCGATGCGGCCCGGGTGAGGCCGGCCTGCGCAGGCTCCGCCGTCACCAACTCGTGTGGCGCGGGCGCCCTTCGTCGTAGCCCGAGGCGCTCTGCACACCCACGCGGGCACGTTCGTGGAACTCGTCGATCGTCTTTGCGCCCGCGTAGGTGAACGAGCTGCGCACGCCGGCGATGATCGAGTCCATGAGGTCTTCGACACCCGGCCGCTGCGGGTCGAGGTACATGCGCGAGGACGAGATGCCCTCCTCGAACAGCGCCGAACGTGCACGCTCGAACGCACCCTGCGATGACGTGCGGCCACGCACGGCACGAGCCGACGCCATGCCGAACGACTCCTTGTAGAGGCGCCCGTCGGCGTCGCGGTTGAGGTCGCCGGGCGACTCCCAGGTGCCAGCGAACCACGACCCGATCATGACGCTCGCGCCCCCGGCCGCGAGGGCGAGCGCGACGTCACGCGGATACTTGACGCCGCCGTCAGCCCAGACGTGAGCGCCGAGTTCGCGCGCCGCGGCTGCGCATTCGAGCACCGCGCTGAACTGCGGGCGCCCGACACCCGTCATCATGCGGGTCGTGCACATCGCTCCCGGCCCGACGCCGACCTTCACGATATCGGCGCCCGCTTCGACGAGGTCACGGGCACCGTCGGCAGTGACGACGTTGCCCGCCGCGATGGGGATGCGGCGCCCCGAGGACGTCTCGTGAGCGTCACGGGCTGCCCGCACGACGCCGAGCGCGTCGATCATCTTCTCCTGATGCCCGTGGGCGGTGTCGACGACGAGGACGTCGGCACCCGATTCGAGCATCGTCGTCGCCTTGCCCTCGACGTCACCGTTGATGCCGATGGCGACGCCGATCGACAGCTTGCCGTCGGGGTCGAGCGCGGGGGAGTAGATCGTGGAGCGCAGGATGCCGCGTTTCGTCAGGACACCGACGAGGGCGCCGCCCGCCTCGACGACGACGGCGATGTCGCGGTGCATACGCTCGAGCAGGTCGAACGTGTCGTGCAGGTCGGCTCCGGATTCCACGGTCGTGATGTCGCGCGTCATGACGTCGGCGATGACGCTGAAGCGGTCGACCTCGAGGCAGTGCGCCTCGCTCACGAGGCCGAGGGGGCGGCGGTCGTCGCCGATGACGACGGCGACGCGGTGTGCGCGTTTGCCGAGCAGCGCGAGCACGTCGCTGACGGGGGCGTCCGGCGCGATCGTCACCGGCGTCTCGTAGGTCGGGTGGCTCGCCTTCACTTGCCGGATGGTCTCCTGAACGGCTGCGATCGGAATGTCCTGCGGCAGGACGGCGACCGCGCCGCGCCGGGCGACCGTCTCGGCCATGCGGCGACCCGAGATCGCCGTCATGTTTGCGACGACGAGCGGGATCGTCGTGCCGACCCCGTCGTTCGTCGTGAGGTCGACATCGAGACGGCTCGTGACGCGCGAGCGCGACGGCACCATGAAGACGTCGTTGTACGTGAGGTCGTAGGCCGTTTTTCCGGTGATGAGTTCCACGTCACTCACCCTAGGCTGACGCGCCGACAACCGCGGAATTGCGGGGTCTTTCTTGTTCGAGGCGGCCTTCGCCCGAATGCCCGAACGGATGCCTGCCCGGCGTCGTGTGGGGCCGGCAGCTGGCCACACGGCCCGCCGCGACCGTCCCGAGCAGACGCGGGGGCGGCGGCGGGCCTACGGTTGAGGCATGAAGCTCACGCATCACGGTCACTCCTGTATCGAACTCGACGCCGGCGGCGTTCGCGTGCTGTTCGACCCCGGCACGTTCAGCTCGTTCGACGACGTCAAGGGCGTCGACGCGATCGTCGTCACGCACCAGCACGCCGACCATCTCGACCCCGACGCCATCGACAGCCTGCGGGCCGCGAACCCTGATGCGGTGTGGTTCGCCGAGCCGCAGACGGCACAGTTGCTCGCGGACAAGGGCGTCGAGGCCACCGCGACGAAGGCCGGCGAGACGTACGACGTCGCGGGCGTCACGCTCGAGGGCGTCGGTTCGACGCACGCCGAGATCCACCCCTACATCCCGCGCGTCGGCAACGTAGGCATCGTCGTGAGCGCGCCGGGTGAGCCGCGCGTCTTCCATCCCGGTGACTCGCTCGAGGGGCGCCCCGAGAACATCGATCTTCTGTGTGTGCCGCTCGCCGCGCCGTGGTCGGCCGTCAAGGAGACCATTGCCTTCGTCCGCGCCGTCGCGCCGCAGCACGTCGTGCCGATCCACGACCAGATCATCGCCCCCGCCGCGCGCGGCATCTTCCTGAACCACGTCGCCGACTTCGGCCGCGACGGCGGCGTCGACGTCATCGATGTGCCCGTCGGCGACAGCGTCGAATTGTCCGCTTGACCCGCCCGGGATGACGCGGGTGGTGCGATCGGCGGCAGGCCGCTTCAGTGCTGCCAATGACGCCGTGTGCGGACACGTGCTGAATGAATGGGAGCCGCTAGCTGGGCTCCCGGCAGCGCTGGGCGGGGGGATCAGGCTGTCGTCGCACAAGAGTGCAGCCGACGGCGCCCGCTCGGTGGGATAGTCCCCGGCGAGTGCCCGACAGGCGTGGCCGCCGACGCGACGTGTCGCGGCCGGGGCGTCGGGCTTTGTGGGGTGTTGGCGCCTGCCGATAACCTGGGCGCATGACGCTCTCGGTGACTTCGTGCCACGACCGCGACGAGTGGGATGCCCTCGTCAACTCCTCCGGCGGCCACCCGCTGCAGTTGTGGGGTTGGGGCGAGCTGAAGTCGCAGTACGAGTGGTCGGCCGACCGCGTCGTCGTGCGTGACGGTGACGACGTCGTCGGCTCGGCGCAGGTGTTGCTGCGCCGCCTACCGGCCCCGTTCAAGTCGCTCGCCTACGTGCCGCGTGGCCCGCAGGCCGCCGAGGCAGACCGCGCGCGTGTCGTCGCGGCGCTCGCGCAGCACGTCAAGAACACGCACGGCCCGATCGGCCTGACGATCGAGCCCGACTGGGAGGCGCCGTTCGCGCCGCTCGAGAAGGGCGCGTCCGACGACGAGATCGCGTCCCTCGTCGCGCGGCCGACGTCCGGGTGGCTCGCCGACGTCGAGGCTGCGGGGTACGTGCGCAGTGACAACACGGGGCTCATCCCGCACACGCTGATCGTCGACGTCACTCGTGACGAGGACACGATCATGAAGGAGCTGAGCAGCTCCACCCGTCAGAACGTGCGCAAGTCGTTCAAGGCCGAGAACGTCCGGTTCGGTCTCGTCACCGAGCAGGCCGATCTCGATCAGGTGCTCGCGATCAACAAGGAGACGGCGAAGCGCGCGAACTTCGCAGTCCACTCCGACCTCTACCACGAGCAGATCCGCGACTTCATGGGCCCCGCCTCGCAGCTCATCGCGGCGTGGGAGGGCGACGAGGTCGTCGCGTTCGTGTGGCTCGTGGTCTCCGGCAAGACCGCGTTCGAGCTGTACGGCGGCGTCAGCCCGCGTGGCATGAAGCTGCGCCTCAACTATGGCCTCAAGTTCTGGGCGATGACGCACGTCAAGGCGCAGGGCGTCGAACGTTATGACTTCAACGGGCTCCTCAATGACGGCATCAGCGACTTCAAGCGCCAGTTCGCCAAGCACGAGGACATGCTCGTCGGCACGTACGACAAGTCGCTCTCGCCGATGTTCCCCGTTTTCGCGACGGCCCTGCCCGTGGTGCGCTCGACGCTCAAGCGCGGCGTGCCCGCGGCGAAGAAGACGGCTGTGTCGCTCAAGAACGACCCGAAGGGGACGCTCGTCGGCGCCGCAGCGGGCGCCCGCTCCAAGGCATCTGACGTTCGCGCCAAGCGCGCTGACGCAGCGTGGCACCGCCTCGACTGACGCCGACCTGACCCGCGACGACCCGCCTGATGTCCCATCGGGTGGGTCGTCGGTTATTCGACGTGTGGCGAGCCGGAGTTTGCGCGGCGGTCGACTGCCTGTTCTGCGCATGCCTTGTCCTGCGCGGCCGAACGCCGCCGCTCCTTGCCGGTCGTCGGGGCTGGCCGCGGCGGGGGCCAGCTGGCTGACCCTCGCGTCGGACGGCGAGGAGCGCTCGTTCGGCTCAGTTCACTGATTCGGCGCCTGCCGGCGATCGTCATCACGGCAACCGGCATTGGCTGACTGACTTCCTCGGCGCGTACGACGGCGGTTGCCACCGAGCGACTTGTCGACTCGTGTGCCCTGCCACGTCGCTTCCGCTCGACCCACCTCGAGGCCGAACGGCGACGTCGCCATCGGCTGCCCAGAAGCCTCAAGATCGCCTGCCGGGCGTTGCCGCTGATTTCGCGAGGCCGTCCGCCACGATGCGGGAAGCGGCGAAGCCTCGCGCGCGTGATTTCCGCGGCCCACTATGCCGCGTGGAAGCGCGGCGCGGCCTTTTCGATGTGACAGCCCGGGTAGGTGAGCCACAGGTGGAGTGTCGTGCTGACGCGGCTGTTCTCCAGTGCGAGGTCGAGAAGCGCCTTGACGCGCAGCGATCCGGCCGGGGGAGCCGCTCCGGGCGGGCTGTTCTCGCGCAACGACTGCGCGTGTTCCTCGATGACGGCGTTGAGCGCCACCGCGTCGCCCGTGTCGAGGGTGACGTGCAGTTGCGTCAACGCGTCGAAATCGAGGTGCGGAGTGAACCAGACGGCGTGTTCACGTGCGGTCTCATCAGGGTCGCGCGGTTTCGCGAGACCCTGCCGGTGGAGCAGGGTGAGCGCCCGCGCACGTGCCGCGTCGGCTCCGAGGCGGTGGGCGCCGGCCTTCGTCAGGTCGGCCTCGATGCCGGACGCGACCTTGGGCTCGAGGTGCTGCAGCTCGTGCAGGATGGCGCGCACCGCAGGCATGCGCGCGTCACCGTGTGCAGCTGCTCGAGCGACCGCGGGTGCGGCTGCGCAGTGCGGCGACGTCATCGGACATCGCCGCGACCGTACCGGGTTGCATCCCGGGCACCGCAGCGAGGTGGGCGGGGGCGAACTCGCCTGGCCCGAGCGGGTACGACTCGTCAGCACGTGCGAAGCGTTCGAACTCAAGATGATCCTGAGCCCGCACCGTGTCGTGATGAGCATGTGCGGTGAGGTCGACGACGGTCTGCGCCATCCGGGTGACCATGCGCGCCGCCTCTGCCGCTCGCTCGAGGTCGCGGCGGGTCGCCGCGAGGGTTGCGCACTGGTCGTCGAGGGTCACGCCGTCGTCCGCATCGGACGTCAGCGCGGAACCGCTCGCGAGCGCCCGGTCTGCCGCCACGCGCGTCAGTGCCTGCCATGTCTCGACGAGTTCGTCGCCGGGCAGGCAGGTGAGCGCCTCGAGGCTCTCCCGCACGATGCTGTCCATGCTGCATTATCGCACATATGTTCGAATGACGGAAGATTGTTGCACGCCGGGTTGACCGGTCGAAGCCGGGCTGGTCCGTACCTTTGCGAGAAACCCCCAGCGGATCGGCTGCCCCTCGCCAGCTATGGTGCCGTGCAGCGACCCCAGCGATGCCGAGCGCAGCGGGCCTGTGACTGAGTCAACGTCCGCTGTCGCGCACCGTCGGTCACGGGATGGCCCGTCCCGCCGCCGACCCCATTGCGCCGAGGAAACGCCACGCGTCATCGCACGGTCAGGCCCACCGGAGGTTCACGAAATGCGCCCGGTCGCCAGCACGGCGCGAGCATCGAAGGTCAGCGTCCCCTCGGCACTCATCGTGCGGGCCGTCTCGAAGAAGAGCTCCCGCATCCGGGCCCTCACCTCGGGTGATTGAGCAAGGTACGTCATGCCCGGCGTCGCCACGCCGGCCGTGATGCCCGCCCACAGGTCCTCGGGCGTCACCGTCCACGTCCAGCTGATGTCGGTGGATCGGACATCGTCGAGCCCCGCCGCGGCGAAGAGGGAACCGAGGCCCCGGCGGGTTCGCTCGAAGTCCTGATCGGCAGGTAGGGACTGGTCAGGCAGCGGCGTCAGATCGGGGCAGGAGAGCACCTCGCGGAGCAAGGGGCCGAACCCTGCGCCACCGGCGGGCCAGATCGTCGCCGCCACGATCCCGTCACGACGGCAGACGCGGGACAGCTCGCGCATCGACGCGCACGGTGCCTCGACGTGATTGATGACGAAATTGGCCGTCACGATGTCGAAGCTGCCGGAGCAGAAAGGGAGTTCAGGCAGCGCTGCTTTCAGAGTGGCCACGTGGGGTGCCGAAGAGCGGGTGAGTTCGCACATCGTCGCGTCCGCGTCGCACGCGACGACCGCACGACCGGTCTCTGACGCGGCAGCGGCCAAGCGACCGTCGCCGCACCCGACGTCGAGATGGCGCACGACGTCGTCGCTGTGGCCGCGCTGGTCATTCGTTGCGGCCAGGAGCGGCCCGGTGGCGCCCGCGCAAGCCCGTGCAAACGATCGGCGGTAGCCCTCCGCGACGTCGGCCCAGTCCCTCATCGCCCGGCGGGCGTGCAGATGCAGTGACGGTTGCCGTCGGCGTCCTCGACGACCCAGAACGACGGGGCGTGGGCGTCGCTGACGAGGCGGCCGCCGGCATCGAGAACGGCTGCCAGCCGCTGCTCGGCGGCCTCCGCCGCCACCCAGACGTCGAAGTGCCAACGCTGCTCGTGATCCGCCGGCGGGAGCTGGGAATCGTCGGCCGCATCGCCATCGGGGGAGTCTGCATCATCCGGGGCCTGCCACCACACCGTCGGCGTCTGGCCGCTCGGGTCGACGGGCTCACCGTCACGCAGCGGCGCAGCGAAGAGCGCCGAGTAGAACGGAGCGACCTCGTCCGCGTGTGCAGTGTCGAGCCCCGGATCGATCTGGGTGAGACCGGCCACGTCCGGTTCGAGGCCCAGGTGCGCCGCGTGCTCGGCGCTCAACCTCGCCATCCGTAGATCGCGGCTCGTGATGCCGCGGACGTCATGGCTGACGAGGCTGACGATGACGTCCCCGTACGTCAGGGTGACGTCGGGATGGTGATCCCACCGTTCCGCCGACTCGCCGATGAGGTTCACGAGCCGCAACCCCGTCGCGAAGTCGCCAGTGCGGTAGCGCGCCCGCAGTGACCCCATGATCGGCGTCCACCCGGCCGGGGCCTGCGCGGCCACCTCCGCCGCCGTCAGGGTGCGCATCGGATCGGGCCGCCCGCCGGGACGCTGCGTCATGTCGTCGCTCATGGCTCCAGTCGACCACACCCGCGCCCGTGCTGGGAGCGTGTCGGTCGCCTCGGTTCCGCCGTGCCCAGCACCGCGGGCGACTGCGTGAGGTGCAGCGTCGGCTCCCACGCTTGACCGCCGGAACTGCTAGCAGCTCCTCGAGCACGTGGCTCGGTTCCACACCGCGATGCGCCTCACGCACCCACGACGTCGTCGCCCGCCCCGTCCCGCCGCCTCACCCCCGCCGGTCGCGCGCAGACGTCGGTTCGTCGATGCCTTCGCGCAACAGCGGGTCGATACGGTAGGGGATGACGCGGCGCAGGTAGACGCTCGTGCGGGTTCGAGTGACGCCGGGGCACAGGCGGATCTCCTCGCTGACGCGATAGAGGTCGTCAGGGTCGCGCGCGACGACGCGCACGAGCAGGTCCGTCTCGCCGGCCGGCGCGAAGCACTCGAGCACCTCGGGGATTTGCGCCAACCCGTCGATCGCGCCCGAGATGTCGTGCTGATCCAGCTCGACCGCCACCATCGCGCTCATGGGCCGTCCGAGCGTCGCCGGGTCGACGCGCGCACTGTTGAGTCGCAGGATGCCGCGCTCGCGAAACCGCTCCAGCCGCGCGTGCACCGTGCCGCGCGCCAGGCCGCAACGCTGCGCGAGCGCCATCGTCGTCATACGCGGGTCCTCGTCGAGAGCGAGCAGGAGCAGCCGATCCGTCTCGTCGAGCTGCGGCGGTGAGGTCGGGCGCGGCGACCCAGATGACGTCGCGGTCGCGGACGTCGTCGCCGTGCGTGGCCCCGTGTCTGTTTGTCGAGCTGCACCGCGTCGGGCGTAGGAGCGTCGATCCATGATCATCCTCGTTCCAGTCGTGACGCGTGCTCAGCGCACCGCATCCATGGCCTGAAGCACAGTGCAGTGCGCTGCCCCGCGCAGGTCGCACGAGCAGTTCACGCCCACCCGAGCCTGACGCTGGAAGGGCCCGGTGCCTGCCGACCTGGGCGTCGTGGCCAAGCAACGACGCATGACGCCCCGCCACCTTGATCATAATGACCAATCAAGGCGGTGGGTGTTGCGCAGCATGATCGACATTGCAAGAGTTGAGGCATCGCGTTCGACGCGCTCACCACCCCGAGTGCGCGAACCGGCAGGTGACTCGGAGCCCCACCACGGCCCGAACAGCCGCGCACCACCACCCTGGGTGAGCACGCCACGAAGCGACCGAGGCCGGCTCCCGCACACTGCGGGAAGCCGGCCTCGTCGTCATCGGGCGAGTTCTCGGGCGCGCCTGGTCGCAGGTGACGGCCGAGCAGTGGCCGCTACTTCACGTGCCGATCGTGCGCGAGGCGCGCTGCACCGACGATGCCGGCGGCGTTCTCGAGCTTGGCGGGCACGATGGGCGTGCGGATGTCGAGCAGTGGCAGGAACTTCTCGGCCTTCTTCGACACGCCACCGCCGACGACGAACAGGTCGGGCCACAGCAGGTTCTCCAGCGAGGTGTAGTACTTCGTGAGTCGCTTGGCCCACTTGCCGTACGACAGTTCCTCGCGCTCCTTCGCCGAGTGAGCGGCCCGCGTCTCGGCGTCGTGGCCCTCGACCTCGATGTGGCCGAGCTCAGAGTTCGGTACGAGCACACCGTCGTTGATGACGGCGGTGCCGATGCCGGTGCCGAGCGTCGTGACGAGCACGAGCCCGTCCGTGTCCTTCGCCGCGCCGTAGAAGTTCTCTGCAATGCCGGCCGCGTCGGCGTCGTTGACCACGAGCACGTCGCGCCCGATATGCGCCGAGATGAGCTCTTCGGCGTTCGTCCCGATCCACGCCTTGTCGATGTTCGCGGCCGTACGCACGACGCCGTGCTGCACGACGCCGGGAATCGTCACGCCGATCGGTTCGTCGCCGATCATGTCGGCGAAGTGCTCGACGATCTGGGCGATGACGTCCGCGACAGCGTCAGGCGAGGCACCCGCGGGCGTCTCGAAACGGATGCGCTCCGAAGCGAACGCGCCCTTGTCGAGGTCGACGGGGGCACCCTTGATGCCGGTTCCGCCGACGTCGATGCCGAGGGGATAGGACGTGCGGGTCATGCTCGGGCTCCTTGATCAACTGCAGGGGAATCGCACTGCACGGGACGGGGCCACCGACATCTCGCGTGCGGCGACGAACTCGTCGACAGCCTAACCGCGCGGCCCGTCAGCCCTCGTGCGCAGGCGCTGGGCCTGCAGGAACGTCAGTCGACGCTGGTGAGGATCTGCGGGCCCGTCTCGGTGATGACGAGGGTGTTCTCGAACTGCGCCGAACGCGAGCCGTCGGCCGTCACGACCGTCCAGCCGTCGTCCCAGGTCGGGGCCGACTCGCCCGAACCCAGGTTGAGCATGGGCTCGACCGTGAAGACCATGCCCACCTCGATGACGTCGTCGTAGTGGGGCGCCGCGTCGTAATGCGGGATGATGAGGCCGTTGTGGAACTCGGTGCCGATGCCGTGGCCCGTGTAGTCACGCACGACGCCGTAGCCGAACCGCTTCGCGTACTGCTCGATGACACGGCCGATGACGTTGACCTGCCGCCCCGGCTTCGCGGCGCGGATGCCGCGCATCATCGCCTCCTTCGTGCGTTCGACGAGCAGGCGCGACTCGTCGTCGACGTCGCCGCACAGGTATGTCGCGCAGTTGTCGCCGTGCACGCCGTCCTTGTAGGCCGTGACGTCGAGCTTCACGATGTCGCCGTCCTCGAGCACCGTCGAGTCGGGGATGCCGTGGCAGATGACCTCGTTGACGCTCGTGCACAGCGACTTCGGGAAGCCGAGGTAGTCGAGCGTCGAGGGGTAGGCGCCGTGGTCGAGCATGTACTCGTGGGCGATGCGGTCGAGCTCGTCGGTCGTGACACCGGGGGCTACGGCCTTGCCCGCCTCCTCCATCGCGCCCGCGGCGATGCGCCCGGCGACGCGCAGGCGTTCGATCGTCTCCGCGTCCTTGACGTACGACTCGAAGCCCTCGCGCGCCTCGTCGCGCCCGACGTACTCGGGGCGGGCGATCTTCTGAGGCACGCTGCGGCGCGGGCTGATCGTGCCCGCGGTGATCGTGCGGCCGGACGTGGTCGTGGAGCGCGTCGTCGTCATAGGGTTGAGTCTAGAGGCCGGGTCCGACAGGGCTCGGCGCCCGCACAAGACGCGCCCGCAGGCGCGAGGAGGTGAGCCGTCATGGCCTACTGGTACAACGTCAACACCGGTGCCGTGGAGCAGGGGGAGGAGACCAACGCCAAGAGCGACATGCTCGGCCCCTACGCCACCGAGGCCGCGGCGCGCGACGCCATCGAATCCGCGCACAAGCGCAGCGAGGAGTGGGACGCTGAAGAGCGTCGTTTCAACGGCGACGACTGACGCACCCATCCACGCGCGACGGGCCGCATCCCACGAGGGATGCGGCCCGTCGTCATGATCTGGCGCGGCGTGATGCGGCTGATCCGACGCGCATCTGGCCAGGAATGTCACCGTTGCCTGCCGGGTAGGGCCGCCCATGAGCCCCACGTGAGACGCTGACGCGCCCCACGCCATCGACGCATAGCATCGCAATGCAACGACGGGTGCGAAGGAGGGGAGCACAGGTGAGCGAGCTCGGGTTCGATCTGCGGCGGCTCGCGATCCCCGCCTATGGCCCGACGCTGCTGTTCGGTGCCGCTGAGGGCGCCATCCTGCCCGTCATCCCCTCGACGGCCGTGGCGCGCGGCGCGTCGGTGGCGCTCGCGGCTTTCGTCGCGATGCTCATCGGGCTCGGCTCGCTCGTGTCGAACATCCCCGCCTCACTCATCACGCAGCGCCTCGGCGAACGTCGCGCGCTCGTGCTCGCGGGCGTCGTCACGGCCGCGGGATGCCTGCTGTGCCTCGCGCCGAGCCTCGTCGCGCTCATGCTCGGTGTCGTCATCATCGGCATGGCGTCGTCGGTCTACATGCTCGCGCGCCAGAAGTACCTGACGGAGGCCGTCCCGCCCACGCACCGGGCGCGCGCGTTGTCGCTGCTCGGCGGCGTGGGTCGCATCGGCATGTTCGTCGGCCCCCTCGTCGGCGCCGCCCTCATCGGAGTGTTCGGCGGGCGTTCCGTCTTCGTCCTCGCCATCGTCTTCCTCGCGCTCGCGACGTGGTGCGCGCTGCTCATGGAGGATGTCGAGCGGGCCGGAACCGGGCCCGTCGAACGGGTCTCCACCCGCACCGTCGCACGCTCGTTCGCGCGCGTGCTGCTGACGGTCGGGCTCGGCGTCCTGCTCGTGTCGGCCGTGCGCGCGACACGGCAGGTCGTCATCCCGCTGTGGTGCACGCACATCGGCCTCGACGAGCAGTCGACGAGCGCCATCTACGGGATCGCGGGCGGCATCGACATGCTCGTGTTCTACCCGGCCGGCAAGGTCATGGACGTGCGGGGGCGCGCCGCCGTCGCCGTACCGTCGATGCTCATCATGGCCGCAGCCCTCGTCGCGCTGCCGTTCGCCCACACCTTCGCCGCGGTGCTCGCCGCGAGCTGCGCGCTCGGGTTCGGCAACGGCATCGGCTCTGGCATGGTGATGACGCTCGGCGCCGACTTCTCGCCCGACGTCGGACGCGCGCCGTTCCTCGGCCTGTGGCGCCAGCTCAGTGACACCGGTTCGACGATCGGGCCGCTCGCCCTGTCCGGCATGACGGCGCTCGCCGGCCTGAGCGCCGCCGTCGTCGTGAACGCGATCTTCGGCGTCCTCGCCGCCGCGATGCTCGCCTACTGGCCCGCCAAGCTCATGCGCGCCGGATGGGGTGCCGCCCGGCCCGAACCTGACGCCGCCGACTCAACACCCTCACACCAGCGCTGACATACCCGATCCTCTCGCGTCCCGCGCGAACGACGAGCGCGGGCGTCAGCTCTCGAAGCTGTGCTCGGGCGCCGGGAACGTGCCGGAGGCGACGTCTTCGCGGTAGGTGCGCGCCGCGTCGAGCAGCACGCTGCGCACGTCGGCGAACTTCTTGGCGAAGCGCGGATAGCGGCCGTCACGCAGGCCGGCGAAGTCGGTCCACACGAGCACCTGACCGTCGCATCCGGCGCCGGCGCCGATGCCGATCGTCGGCACGCGCAGCGCGTCCGTCACCTGCTGCGCGACGGGCGCCGGCACCATCTCCATGAGCACGCAGAAAGCCCCCGCGTCCTGCAGCGCCCGCGCCTCGGCGACCATGCGCTCGGCGTCGTCGCCGCGGCCCTGGACTCGGTACCCGCCGAGCGTGTGCTCGCTCTGCGGCGTGAACCCGATGTGCGCGATGACGGGGATGCCGCCGCGCACGAGATGCTCGACGGTGGGCGCCATGTGCGCCCCGCCCTCGAGCTTGACCGCGTGAGCGCGCCCTTCCTTCATGAGTCGCGCGGCGCTCGCGAACGCCTGCTGCGGCGATTCCTGGTAGCTGCCGAACGGCAGATCCGCGACGACGAGGGCGTGCTGCGCAGCGCCGCTGACGGCACGCACGAGGGGGATGAGTTCGTCGAGGGTGACGGGCAGCGTCGTGTCGTAACCGAGCACGTTGTTGCCCGCCGAGTCGCCGACGAGGAGCGTCTCGATGCCGGCCTCGTCGAAGATCTCGGCCGTGTACATGTCGTAGGAGGTGAGCATCGAGAAACGCTCACCGCGCTCCTTCAACTGCTGCAGCGTGACGGTGCGGATGCGCTTGCGTTCGGCGGTGCGGTACGGGGCGGCCTCTTCACTCATGGCTCCAGCGTAATCAGCAGCCGTTGGAGCCGTTCCCATCCGCTGGCGGGGGCGGATCGTGATAGCACCCTTCGTTACGCAAATGTTGTAAGCGACATCACCGTTCGCTGAGGGGAGGCTGGGTATCTTCACAGTGTTCACGCGCTGGACGTGGGCGCCCTTCTGCTCCTGGAGTACTCATGACACATCGTCGTTCGAACACGCCGCGCATGGCCGCGGCTCTCGTCGGCACGGTGACGGCCTTCGGTCTCATCGCAGCCCCGGTCGCCTCCGCCAACAACGCCCCGCCCGCAGGCGAGGGCCAGACCCGCGTCGGCAAGTCCGACGACCGTCCGAACCCGCTCGCGGAGAAGAAGGCCGACCTGCGTGACGCCGCCGTCAGCGCTCTCGTCACGGGCAAGGCGGCCACGAAGAAGGTCAACGGCAAGCGCGTCATCGAGGTCAAGGGCAAGGACAAGAAGGGCAAGACGAAGCCGCGTTACGTCCAGTACGACGTCAACCAGAAGGCGAACATCCTGAGCTTCCTCGTCGAGTTCGGTGACCAGACGAAGCCCGCCGCCGGTGGCGCGCCCGGCCCGCTGCACAACAAGATCGCCCAGCCCGACCGCAAGATGGACGGCGGCGCGACCGACAACAACAGCACGATCTGGAAGGCCGACTTCAACCGTCAGCACTACTTCGACATGATGTTCGGCAGCTCGGAGTCGTTCAAGGACTTCTACTCCAAGCAGTCGAACGGCCGCTTCGACGTCGAGGGCGACGTGAGCGACTGGGTCAAGGTGCCCTTCAACGAGGCGCGCTACGGCCACAACCCCGTCTCGGGTGACGGCACGAGCGAGGCCGAGGGCTCCTGGTCCTTCATCGCCGACAGCGCCACGGCGTGGGTCAACGCGCAGAAGGCAGCGGGCAAGAGCGACGCCCAGATCAAGGCGTACCTGCAGAGCTTCGACAAGTGGGACCGTTACGACTACGACGGTGACGGCAACTTCGACGAGCCCGACGGCTACATCGACCACTTCCAGGCCATCCACGCCGGCGAGGGCGAAGAGGCCGGCGGTGGCGCCCAGGGTGATGACGCCATCTGGAGCCACCGCTGGTACGCGTACCAGAACCTCGCGGGCAAGGCCGGCCCGTCGCAGAACAAGCTCGGTGGTGTGCCGCTCGGCGACACGGGCCTGTGGATCGGTGACTACACGACCGAGCCGGAGAACGGTGGTCTCGGTGTCTTCACGCACGAGTTCGGTCACGACCTCGGCCTGCCGGACCTGTACGACACGACGAACAAGGCTCAGAACGACGTCTCGTACTGGTCGCTCATGAGCGCCGGTTCGTGGCTCGGCGACGGCAAGACCGACATCGGTTCGCGCCCTGGCTACATGGGTCCGTGGGAGAAGCTGCAGCTCGGCTGGCTCGACGCCACGAAGGTCAGCTACGGCAAGAGCAAGAAGGTCCAGATCGGCCCGAGCGACCGTGACTCGGCGACGCTCGGCCAGGCGGCCCTGATCAACCTGCCAGACAAGACGATCACCACGACGTACAACAAGCCCAAGTCGGGGGCCAACGAGTGGTGGGGCGGCAGCGCCGACAACCTCAACTCCACGTTGACGCGTTCGATCGACCTCACGGGCAAGAAGTCCGCGAGCGTGACGACGGCCGCCTGGTACGACACCGAGGAGGGCTACGACTTCTTCTACGGCGAGGTCAGCACCGACGGTGGCGCCACGTGGGCGCAGGTGGGCAAGGAGGTCTCCGGTGAGAAGAAGAACTGGAGCGACCTCACGTACGACCTGAGCGCTTACGCGGGCAAGAAGGTCGACTTCCGCTTCCGCTACGCGAGTGACGGCGGCGTCCACGGGGCGGGCCCGTTCCTCGACGACATCCGCATCGTCGCCGACGGCGCGACACTGCTGTCGGACGACGTCGAGAAGGGCACGAACGGCTGGGTCGCGAAGGGCTTCACCCTCTCATCGGGCACGACGAGCGAGAAGAAGACGCACTACTACCTCGCAGAGAACCGTCAGTACAACGGCTACGACCGCTACCTCAAGACGGGTCCGTACAACTTCGGTTATCTCAAGCAGCAGGCAGAGCGTGTCGAGCACTTCGCCTTCCAGCCCGGTGTTCTCATGTGGTACGTCGACAACGAGTACGCGAACAACAACGTCTCCGAGCACCCCGGCCACGGCCAGGTGTTGCCCATCGACTCGCACGCGCAGGCGATGAAGTGGAAGGACGGCGCGCTCGTGTCGAACAAGCTGCAGCCCTGGGACGCGGTGTTCGGCTCGTCCTCGATGCCGTCGCTGACGCTGCACCGCAACGGTGACGCCACGACGTTCCCGAAGAGCAAGGGCGTGTCGACGTTCGACGACACGAAGGCGACGAACTACTACGACGCCTCCAACCCGACGGGTTCGACGCTGACGGCAGGCAGCGGCGTCCAGGTCACCGTCAGGGGTGTGAGCAAGGACAAGGCGCACCTCGACGTGCTTTTCCGCCGCTGACGCGCTGAGGCGAGCGGCTGAGTCCGACATGTGAGCGGCCCCGGGGATCATCCCCGGGGCCGCTCGTCGTCGGGTGACGCGGTGAGGCAGGATGGCGTCATGAACCGTCAGCAAGAGTTCGTGCTCCGCACGATCGAGGAACGTGACATCCGATTCGTGCGTCTGTGGTTCACGGACGTGCTCGGAACCCTCAAGTCGGTCGCCGTGGCGCCGGCGGAACTCGAGGGGGCGTTCGCCGAGGGCATCGGCTTCGACGGTTCGTCGATCGACGGTCTCGCGCGGGTCTACGAGGCCGACATGCTGCTGCGCCCGGACGCCTCGACGTTCCAGGTGCTGCCGTGGCGCGGCGAGAACCCCGGCACTGCGCGCATGTTCGCCGACATCCTGCTGCCCGACGGCACCCCGAGCCTCGCCGACCCGCGTGACGTGCTGCGTCGCTCGCTGACGAAGGCCGCCGACCTGGGGTTCACCTTCTACACCCATCCCGAGATCGAGTTCTACCTGTTCGAGAAGGACCTTGACCACGGCCGTCCCGTGCCGGTCGACTCGGCCGGGTTCTTCGACCACGTGCCGCACGGCACGGGCCACGACTTCCGGCGCGCCGCCATCACGATGCTCGAGAACATGGGCATCTCCGTGGAGTTCAGTCACCACGAGGGCGGGCCGGGGCAGAACGAGATCGACCTGCGCTACGCCGACGCGTTGTCGATGGCCGACAACATCCAGACGTTCAAGGCCGTCATCAAGGAGGTCGCGCTCGAGCAGGGCATCTTCGCGAGCTTCATGCCGAAGCCGATGGCAGGCCAGCCCGGCAGCGGCATGCACACGCACCTGTCGCTGTTCGAGGGTGACACGAACGCGTTCCACGAGCCGGGTTCGCCGTATCAGCTCTCGCGCACGGGCCGCCAGTTCGTCGCCGGCCTGCTCCACCACGCGCCGGAGTTCACGGCGATCACGAACCAGTTCGTCAACAGCTACAAGCGCATCTGGGGCGGTTCCGAGGCGCCGGCGCACATCTGCTGGGGGCACAACAACCGCAGCGCGATGATCCGCATCCCCATGTACAAGCCCGACAAGGGCCAGAGCACGCGCATCGAGGTGCGCACCCTCGACGCAGCGTGCAACCCCTACCTCGCGTACGCCGTGATGCTGGGCGCAGGCCTCAAGGGCATCGAGCAGGGCATGGAGCTGCCGCCCGAGGCCGAGGACGACGTGTGGACGCTCACCGAGCGCGAGCGTCGCGCCATGGGCATCCGACCGTTGCCGGCTTCGCTCGACGAGGCGATCCGCACGATGGAGGAGAGCGATTTCGTCGCCGAGGTGCTCGGCGAGCACGTCTTCGACTTCGTGCTGCGCAACAAGCACAACGAGTGGGCCGCCTACCGCGACCAGGTGACCGAGTTCGAGATCAAGCAGGATCTGCGCCGGTTGTGAGTCGTACGCAGCAGACCAAGAGTTCCGCGGCCTGGCGCAAGGCGGGCTACACCGACACCGAACGCGCCGGCTCGCTGGCCCAGGAGGTCGCCGACCTCGTCCCGACCGACGTCCTGCTCGACGTCACGGGCGCGGTCGCCGACCCCGACCAGGCGCTGCTCGCGTTCGTTCGGTTGCGCGAGGCGCTCGATGCTCCCGGCCGGCGCGCGCTGACGGAGGCGCTGACGCAGCCGCTCGCACGAGCGCGCTTGTTCGGCGTGCTCGGCGCCTCGAGCGCCCTCGGTGATCACCTCGTCGCCAAGCCCGAGCAGTGGCGCGACGTGGTCGCCGCGGAGCGTCGCGACCAGGCGGCGTTCGCTCAGGCGCTCATCGCCGAGATCGACGGGCGGGACGACGACGTCAGCGCCTACGACGCGCTGCGCGTGGCCTACCGTCGTCAGCTCGTGCAGATCGCGGCGCTCGACGTCACCGACGTCCCCGCCAATGTCCTGCCCGCGACGGCAGCGTCACTCGCCGACCTCGCGGGTGCCGCGCTCGAGGCGGGGCTGCACATCGCGACGCAGAGCGTCGAGGGCGCCGAGCAGGCTCGACTCGCCGTCATCGGCATGGGCAAGACGGGCGGGCGCGAGCTCAACTACATCTCCGACGTCGACGTCATCTTCGTCGCGCAGCCCGCGGACGGGGTCGACGAGGACGTCGCCCTGCGCTTCGCTACGGAGCTCGCGACCGAGCTGATGCGCGCTTGCTCGGCGAGCACGGGGGAGGGTTCGCTGTGGCAGGTCGACGCCGCGCTGCGCCCGGAGGGCAAGCAGGGCCCCCTCGTGCGCACCGTCGCGAGCCACCGCAACTACTACGAGCGCTGGGCGAAGGGCTGGGAGTTCCAGGCGCTCCTCAAGGCGCGCCCCATCGCGGGCGACCGTGAGGTCGGCGAGGCCTACATCGCCGCGATGCGGCCGATGGTGTGGCAGGCCAGCAAGCGCGAGAACTTCGTGGAGGACGCGCAGGCGATGCGCCGTCGCGTCGAGTCGCACGTGCCCGTCAGCGAGCAGGCACGCCAGATCAAGCTCGGCCCGGGCGGTCTGCGCGACATCGAGTTCTCCGTGCAACTGCTGCAGCTCGTCCACGGACGCACCGACGAGCGGGTGCGCGCCCGCTCGACGCTCGACGCCCTCGAGGCGCTCAGTTCGTGGGGTTACGTCGGGCGCACGGATGCCTCGGCGCTCGACCGCTCCTACCGTCAGCTGCGCGTGCTCGAGCACCGCATCCAGCTGAGCAAGATGCGTCGCACCCACCTCATGCCGACGTCGAGCGCAGACCTGCGCCGCCTCGGACGCGGCGTCGGGTTGATGCGCGACCCCGACGAGGCCGTCACCGCCCACTGGCAGGAGCTCGCGCGCTCGGTGCGCCGCCTGCACGAGAAGCTGTTCTACCGGCCGCTGCTGTCGGCCGTCGCGCGTCTCGACGACGATGAGGCGAAGTTGTCGGACGAGGGCGCGCGCGATCGTCTCGCCGCGCTCGGTTACGCCGACCCGAGCGGCGCGCTGCGCCACCTGCAGGCGCTGACGTCGGGGCTGTCGCGGCGTGCGCAGATCCAGCGCACGCTCATGCCCGTCATCCTGCAGTGGCTCGCCGACGGCCCGACCCCCGACGCCGGGCTGCTCGCCTACCGCCGCATCAGTGACGAGCTCGGCACCTCGCACTGGTACCTCAACACACTGCGCGAGGGCAGCACCGCGGAACTGTTCGCCGAGGTGCTGTCGAAGTCGCGCTACGTCTCGGAACTGCTCGAACGCGCGCCCGAGAGCGTCAAGCTGTTCGCCGACCCTGCGCTGCGCGTGCCGCGTGACGAGAAGGCGATCAGCGCGACGATGACGTCCGTCGCCGGTCGCCACGACGACGTCGACAAGGCGATGCTCGCGGCGCGCACCGTCCGCCGCACCGAGCTGACGCGCATCGCCATCGCCGACGTGCTCGGCGAACTCGACCTCGAGGGCGTCGAGAAGGCCCTCACCGACGTCATGGCCGCGATGCTGCAGACCGGGCTCGACCTCGCATGGCGCGCCGTCTGCGATGACTCGGACGCACGCCTCACCGACGTCACGATCATCGGTATGGGACGCTTCGGCGGGCGTGAGCTCGGCTACAGCTCCGACGCCGACGTCATGTACGTCCACCGCCCGCGCGACGGCGCCGACGCCGGTGCTGCGCAGGACCAGGCGCTCGCCGTCGTCACCGAGTTGCGACGCCTCGCCGCGCTCGCCGGGCCAGACCCGAAGCTCGAGATCGACGCCGCGCTGCGTCCCGAGGGCAAGCAGGGCCCCCTCGTGCGTTCCCTCGACTCCTACGCCTCGTACTACGAGCGCTGGTCGGAGGGCTGGGAGGCCCAGGCGTTGCTGCGCGCCTACCCGCTCGCCGGTGACGCCGACCTGGGCCGCGCCTTCGTCGACCTCGTCGATCCGCTGCGCTGGCCCGAGGGCGGCATCAGTGACGCCGCGGTGCGTCGCATCCGCACGCTCAAGGCGCGGATGGAGGCCGAGCGCATTCCCCGCGGGGCCGATCCGCGCACCCACTTCAAGCTGGGGCGCGGCGGGTTGTCCGACGTCGAGTGGTGCGTGCAACTGCACCAGTTGCAGCACGCCCACGCCCACCCACAGTTGCGTCGGACCGGCACGATCTCGACGCTACGGCTGCTCGCCGAGCTCGAGCTCATGGACGCCCACGACGCCGAAGTGCTCGCCGACGCATGGACCTTCGCCTCCCGGGTGCGCAACGCCTCGGTGCTGTGGCGCGGCCGCCCCGTCGAGTCGCTGCCGAGCGACCTGCGCGACGCGGAGGGCATCGCGACGCTGCTCGGACTGCCCGCCGGTGACGGTCGTCAGCTCGGCGAGGAGTACCGCAAGGCCTCGCGGCGCGCCCGGCTCGTCGTCGACCGCGTGTTCTACGGTGAGGATCCTCACAACAGCACCGGACCGAGCTTCCGACGCTGAGACGGGCGGGCAGGCGCTCGGTGCCGCCGCCTAGAATGGAGCGGTGATTTCGCGTCGTGACCTTCGTGGTTCAGCCCTGACCTCCCTCGATGCACGCGGCCTGCGCGATGCGCTGCCGCGCGCACAGTTCGACATTGAGGCGGCCCTCGACGTCGTGCGTCCGCTGTGCGAGCAGGTGCGCCATGACGGGGCCGACGCGCTGCGCGAGCTGGGGGAGCGATTCGACAAGGTGCGTCCGACGCACCTGCGGGTGCCCGCGGAGGTGCTCGCAGCCGCCGAAGCGCAGCTCGACCCCGCGATCAAGGACGCCCTCGTCGAAGCCATCCGCCGCGTGCGGATCGTCCACGCCGCGCAGGCGCGCGAGGACGTCACGACGCAGGTGAGCGACGGCGGCAGCGTCACTGAACGTTGGATCCCCGTCGAGCGCGTCGGGCTCTACGTGCCCGGCGGCCTCGCCGTGTACCCTAGCTCGGTCGTCATGAACGTCGTGCCCGCGCAGGTCGCGGGCGTCGACTCGGTCGCCGTCGCGAGCCCGCCGCAGGCGCAGAACACCGGCGAGTTCGCCGGTTACCCGCACCCGACGATCCTCGCCGCGTGCTCCCTGCTCGGCGTCGACGAGGTGTACGCCGTCGGCGGCGCGCAGGCCGTCGCGATGTTCGCCTACGGCGCACGGGAGAAGGATGGCACGAGCGTGTGCGAGCCCGTCGACCTCGTCACCGGCCCGGGCAACATCTACGTCGCAGCCGCGAAGCGCCTGCTCAAGGGCCTCATCGGCATCGACGCCGAGGCGGGCCCGACGGAGATCGGCATCCTCGCCGACGACACCGCGGACGCCGAGCACGTCGCCGCAGACCTCATCAGCCAGGCCGAGCACGACAACCTCGCGGCCTCCGTCCTCGTCACCGACTCGACGCGCCTCGCCGACGACGTCGAGGCAGCCCTCGAGCGCCGCGCCCGCGCGACGAAGCACAGCGAGCGCGTGCTCACGGCCCTCGGCGGTCCGCAGTCGGCCATCGTCCTCGTCGACGACGTCACGGCCGGGCTGCGCGTCGTCGACGCCTACGGCGCCGAGCACCTCGAGATCCACACCGCCAGCTCGCGCGAGGACGCGCTGCGCGTGCGCAACGCGGGTGCTATCTTCGTCGGCACCTACTCGCCCGTCAGCCTCGGCGACTACGCCGCCGGGTCGAACCACGTCCTGCCGACCGGCGGGTGCGCCTGCCACTCGAGCGGGCTGTCGGTGCAGTCGTTCCTCAAGGGCGTCCACATCGTCGACTATTCGCGCGAGGCCCTCGCGGAGGTCGCGGACGTCGTCGTCACGCTCGCGAACGCGGAGGACCTGCCGGCGCACGGCGAGGCCGTGACGGCGCGCTTCGAGCGTCGGGACGAGGCAGAGGCCGGGACGGAGAACGCGCCCGCATGAGCGAACCCACGATCACGCAGCTGCTGCGCGAAGACCTGCGAAACCAGAGCGCGTACGGCGCGCCGCAGCTCGACGTGCCCATCGCGCTCAACACGAACGAGTCGTCCTACGACGTGCCGGAGACGGTCGTGCGCAGCATCGTCGAGCGAGTCGAGAAGGCCGCGGGCGGGCTGAACCGCTACCCGGATCGCGAGTTCACCGAACTGCGCGCGGCCCTCGCCGACTACCTCGATCGCGTGACGGGCGTCCGGTTGCCCGTCGAGCAGATCTGGGCCGCCAACGGCAGCAACGAGGTGCTCAGCCACATCGTGCAGGCCTTCGGGGGCCCGGGCCGCGTCGCGCTCGGCTTCACGCCGAGCTACTCGATGCACCCGATCATCGCGCGCGGCGCGGGAACGACATGGGTCGACGGCCTGCGCGATCGTCGTGAGGGCGTCTATGACCTCGACGTCGACCTCGCAGTCGACCAGGTGCGCGAGCACCGTCCGAACGTCGTGTTCGTCTGCACGCCGAACAATCCGACGGGCACCGCGGTGAGCAACGACGTCGTGCGCGCCATCTACGACGCGGCGCCGAACGCCGTCGTCATCGTCGACGAGGCGTACGTCGAGTTCGCGCGCCCGGGCACGCCGAGCGCCCTCGAGCTGCTCGCCGATCACCCGCGCCTGATCGTCAGCCGCACGATGAGCAAGGCGTTCGCGTTCGCCGGCGCGCGCGTCGGTTACATGGCCGCCTCGCGCGAGATCTGCGACGCGATGCGTCTCGTGCGTCTGCCCTACCACCTGTCGTCGGTGACGCAGGCGACCGCGCTGGCGGCCCTCGACCACGCCGAAGAGATGCTCGCCATGGTCGATGCGATCAAGGCCCAGCGCGACCGCATCGTCGAGGCCGCGCGAGTGGCGGGGCTCACGCCGACGCCGAGCGATGCGAACTTCGTTCTCATCGGTGGTCTCACCGACGCGCACGCCACGTGGCAGGCCCTGCTCGATCGCGGCATCCTCGTGCGCGACGTCGGCATCGCGCACCACCTGCGCATCACGGCCGGCACGCCCGCCGAGACGGACGCCGTCATCGCGGCCCTCACCGACCTCGCCCCCACGCACGCCCTCCAGGAGGAGAAAGCATGAGCGACGCGACCGACTTCGTCATCCCCGACGTGCCCGCCGACCACCGGACAGCGCTCATCGAGCGCACGACGAAGGAAGCCTCGATCAGGCTGTGGCTCGACCTCGACGGTACGGGCACGTCCGACATCCGCACCGGGGTGCGCTTCTACGACCACATGCTCGACTCGCTGAGCAAGCACAGCCTCATCGACCTGCGCATCCGCGCCAGCGGCGACCTCGACGTGGACGCCCACCACACGGTCGAGGACACCGCGATCGTGCTCGGCCAGGCCCTGCGCGAAGCGCTCGGCGACAAGTCGGGCATCTCGCGTTTCGGGGACGCGAAGGTGCCGCTCGACGAGGCGCTCGTCGAGGCGGTCGTCGACGTCGCGGGCCGCCCGTACGTCGTCCACACCGGTGAACCGGACGGCCAGATCTACGCGGTCATCGGGGGCAACTACATCGGCTCCCTGACGCAGCACGTCATCGAATCGCTCGGCTACAACGCGGGCATCGCGCTGCACGTCAACGTCATCTCCGGGCGCGACCCGCACCACATCGTCGAGGCCCAGTTCAAGGCGATCGCCCGCGCGCTGCGCGCCGCGGTGGCGAAGGACCCGCGCGTGCAGGGAATTCCGAGCGCGAAGGGTGCTCTCTGAGTCATGCCGAGACTAGGTCGGCAGTCGAACTTCACCGGCGCGCTCGACGCCGTCGTCGTCATACGCGGCGATGCCGAGCGTGTGGCTCGCTGGGTCGAACAGGGCACCGTGCCCGCGTACGTCGTCGACCTCGACGGGCCGTGGTGCGCCGTCGTCGCGGCGGGCCCTGGGCATGCGGCCGCGCCCTTTGACGACGCCGCGACGGTGCTCGTCGCCCGCCCCGTTCCGCAGATGATGCGCCCGGCCGCCGGGTTCTTCGTGCACGGCGACGACGCCGTCGTCCTCGTCCAGCCGCGACGGTGGCGCTCCCTGCCGCGTTGGTTCGTCGTCCGCCGCGGTTTCGGGGTCGTGCGCGCGGCGCTGCCGCAGGCGAGCCTCGCGGATCTGCTCGCGGTGGGGGAGAACTCGCACCCGGAGACCCTCGAACGCGTCCTCGCGCAGCGCGGCGCCGAGCCGATCGAGGTGCTGCGTGGCGTCATGGTCGCCCTCGGCATCCCCGCCGGGCATCTGCTCGCGCTGCATCCGCGCGCGGCGATCGAGGCCGATCTCGTCGAACCTGATGCGAAGGCAGTACGACGATTCGACAAGCACACCCGCGAGGAACGCGAAGAACGGCGAGAGATCGAAGGGCACGCCCTGATGGAGGAGAAGCGATGAAGAAGGTCGCCGTGCTCGACTACGGCAGCGGCAACATCCACTCCGCCGTGCGCATGCTCGAACGCATCGGCGCCGACGTCGAACTCACCGCCGATCCCACGTCCGTGGCGCGCGCAGACGGGCTGTTCGTGCCCGGCGTCGGCAACTTCCACGCGTGCGCCGCGGGGCTCGTCGCCGCGGGCGGGCGTGAGCTCATCGCAGAGCGACTGACACGTCAGGCCCCCGTGCTCGGTATCTGCGTCGGCATGCAGGTCATGTTCGACGGCTCGAGCGAGCCGTCGCCGTCGCCGGTCGACGGGCTGGGGCTGTGGCATGGTCGAGTCGAGCGTCTCGACGCCCCGGTCGTACCGCACATGGGCTGGTCGCAGCTCGAACCGGCGCCCGGCAGCCGACTGTTCGCCGGTGTCGAGGACGAACGGTTCTACTTCGTCCACTCGTTCGCGGCCCCCGCGACCGTCGCCGACCTCAACTCGGGCGCCCGCGTCACGCTCGCGACGCACGGCACCCCCTTCGCCGCGGCCATGGAGCAGGGTGCGCTGAGCGCCACCCAGTTCCACCCCGAGAAGTCGGGTGACGCCGGCGCCGCGCTGCTGACCAACTGGCTCGACACCCTCTGATGCCATGCCCAGCCACCCCGATCCGACGGCTCGAAGGAGCACCATGACCACCGAACCCCGCCTCGAACTGCTGCCGGCCGTCGACGTCGCCGGCGGTGAGGCCGTCCAACTCGTCCAGGGCATCGCCGGGACGGGCGGCCAGTTCGGCGACCCCGTCGCAGCTGCACTCGCGTGGCAGGAAGCGGGCGCCGAGTGGCTGCACCTCGTTGACCTCGATGCCGCGTTCGGACGCGGCGAGAACCGCGGCCTGCTCGCCAAGATCGTCGGCACGCTCGACATCAAGGTCGAGATGAGCGGCGGCATCCGTGACGCCGAGTCACTCGAGGCTGCGCTCGCCACGGGCTGCCGTCGCGTCAACCTCGGCACCGCAGCCCTGGAGAACCCCGAGTGGACCGCTGCCGCCATCGCCGAGCACGGCGACCGCATCGCCGTCGGCCTCGACGTGCGCGGCACCACCCTCGCCGCCCGCGGCTGGACGAAGGAGGGCGGCGACCTGTGGGAGACCCTCGCCCGCCTCGACCGTGAGGGCTGCGCGCGCTACGTCGTCACCGACGTCGCGAAAGACGGGATGCTCGCCGGCCCCAACACCGCGCTGCTGCAGCAGGTGTGCGAGCGCACCGACCGCCCCGTCGTCGCCTCCGGCGGCGTGACGACGCTCGACGACCTGCGCGCGCTGCGCGAGCTCGTGCCGTACGGGGTCGAAGGCGCCATCATCGGCTCGGCCCTCTACAAGGGCACGATGACGCTCGCCGACGCCCTCGACGTCGCGGGGCGCCCCGAGTGAGCGGCCCGGGGCAGAGCGACACGGGGCCGAGCGACACGGCCGGCATCCCGTTCAACGGCCGCGAGGTGACGAGCACCGGTTTCGACGACGACCGCGGCGAGGCCGATGCGGCTCTCGTGGCGGCGCTGGCGAGTGGTGACGAGGAGGCGTGGGTCGCAGCGTTGGCCGAGAGCAGGTTGCTCGTGCCGATCGTCGCCGCCCCCACCGAGGTCGACACGAGCGGGGAGCACGCGGTCGAGAAGTCGACCGACATGGCTGTCGTGACGCTGACCGCGCCGGACGGTACAAAGGGCCTGCCCGTCTTCACGAGCCTCGAAGCGCTCGCCGCCTGGGATCCGGCGGCCCGCCCGTCACCCGTCAAGGCCGCGTTCGCGGCGCAGGCGGCCATCTCAGAGGAATGCGACGTCCTGCTGCTCGACATGGCCAGCGAGCATCGCGTCGTCGTGCGCGCGAGCATGGTCTGGGCGCTCGCGCAGCAGCAGGCCTGGGTGCCCGCCTACCGTGACACGCACGTGCGCTCCGCCATCGGGCAGGCTGTGCGCGTCGAGGAGGCCGTGCTCGCGCAGGAGTGCGTCGACGGGGGAGAGGGCGTGCTGCGGCTGCGTCTCACCCTCGCCCCGGGTCTGAGCCAGGACGAGGTCCGCGCGCTCGCCACACGCGTCGGCGAGCGGCTGGCCGCCGACGGTGAGACTCGCGCCCGCATCGAAGCTCTCGCCTTCGAGTTCGTCGCGGCGTGAGGCGCGGGCGGCACTGAAAACCCCGGAAGAGCCGGGGGGCACATGACGCAGGGGCCGGACGGTGAGATCTCACCGTCCGGCCCCTGCGTCATGCGTCGGCGCGTCGACACCTGGCGTGCGGTCTGACGTCGTGCTCAGTCGAACTCGTCGTGCAGCGGGAACCCGCACTCGTGCAGGTGGTCGAGCACCCGGTCCATTTCCTGTGGGCTGGGCAGCTCCTGGGTCACCTTCGTGATGCCGACACCCACATCGACCCGGTCAGCGGGCACGAGCCCGTCGGCGACGAGGTGGTTGCCCAGTTCGTGCATCTCCTCAGGAGAGAGCCGGCGCCGCATGAGCGCGAGCAACGGCTGGTAGTCGCGCTCCGGTACCCCCGTGGGGTAGCTGACGCGCAGCCAGTTGACGATGCGCTCGAGGGACGGGTTCATCGCCTCACTTCTTCTCGGCGAAGGTCGGGAACACGTGCTCGAACGACACCTTGTAGCCGAAGCCCGACGCGATGATGATGGCGAGGCCCAGCGCCACCGCGACGGCGACGAGCGCGAAGCAGAGCAGGCCGACGGGCTTGCACCAGGACTTGGCGCTCTCGCCGGTCGTGAGAGCCCCTTCACCGGCGGCGCAGCCACGCACGCCGAAGGCGAACAGGGCAGGCACGCCTGCACCGAGGACGATGGCGATGAGAAGCACCTTCCAGGCGCTCTCGAACGCGAGGGAGAGAGTGTTCATCGGGAACCAACCTTGGTCGCGGGGTGGACGGTGTTGCGGTCGGACTCGGCCACGACGTCGGGGATGTGCGTCGCCGCGAGGTCCTGCGGGTCCCACTCCTCGTTGACGTTGTTGTGGTCGACCGGCGTCTTGCGCGAGTGGTAGAACATGTAGGCCGCGAACGCGCACAGGATGGCGAAGACGACGATGCCGCCGGCGCCACCACCGATGACGTCACCGAGGTACCACATGAGCGCACCGACGACCGCGGCGGCGGGCAGGGTGATGAACCAGGCGAGCACCATGCGTCCGGCGACACCCCAGCGGACCTCCGCGCCCTTCTTGCCCAGGCCGGTACCGAGGATCGAACCCGTCGCGACGTGCGTCGTCGACAGCGCGAAGCCGAGGTGGCTCGAGACGAGGATGACGGCGGAGCTGGCCGACTCGGCAGCCATGCCCTGCGGCGACTCGATCTCGACGAGGCCCTTGCCGAGCGTGCGGATGATGCGCCAGCCGCCGAGGTAGGTGCCGGCCGCAATGGCGAGCGCACAGGCGAACTTCACCCACAGCGGAACGCTGTGCGTGTCGGTCCAGGAGCCGTAGCCGATGAGGGCGAGGGTGATGACACCCATCGTCTTCTGCGCGTCGTTGGTGCCGTGAGCGAGCGAGACGAGCGAGGCGCTGCAGATCTGACCCCAGCGGAAACCACGCTCGGACTCGGCGTGACTGACCTTCTTCGTGATGGCGTAGATGAGCTTCGTGCCCAGCGCCGCGACGACCGCCGCGATGAAGGGCGACAGGAACGCGGGGATGATGACCTTGCCGACGACACCATCGAGCTTCGAACCGTCACCCGTCCACTTGACACCCGCCATGCCGATCGCGGCGATGGCCGAACCGATGAGACCACCGAACAGTGCGTGGCTCGAACTGCTCGGGATGCCGAGCAGCCACGTGAGCAGGTTCCACACGATGCCACCGACGAGGCCGGCGAGCACGATGAGCAGCAGGGCCTGGCCGTGGTCGGCGAGGAACTCCGGTTTCGGAGCGCCGTCCTTGGCCTGGATCTTGATGACTGCGTTGGTGACGGTGAGGGCGACCTCGACCGACAGGAAGGCACCGATCAGGTTGAGGATGCCGGAGAGGGCGACTGCCACCTTGGGCTTGAGGGCACCGGTGGCGATGGACGTCGCCATCGCGTTGCCGGTGTCGTGGAAGCCGTTGGTGAAGTCGAACGCCAGTGCCGTGACGATGACGAGCACGAGAAGAATGAACGAGAAATCCACACGGAAAGTGTGCAACCGCGCAGTGGCCGCCGAGTGCGCTGTACGCAAACGGGTGTTGGCACTACGGGAAATTCGCGGGAGCGCCCGATATCTGTTCACCGGAAGTTCACCTCCCGTGCGGCGATTCTTTGCCGGACGGGCACGCGCGAGGGCGCCCCGGGGTCTCGCCCGGTTGACGCGGGCGGCCCGCTCGACCACGTGACGCAACGAGACCGCCGGGTCTGGAGCATGAGCTCCGGACCCGGCGGTCTCGAATCGATCGCGCTGAGGTACAGGCGCGATCAGTGGATCTGCGCGATCAGAGGTTGATCATGTGCCCGGCGATGCCGTGCACGGCTTCCTTCACGGCCTCTCCCAGCGTCGGGTGGGCGAAGATGTTGCGCGAGACCTCGTCGGCCGTCAGATCCCACTGCTGCGCGAGCGTCAGCACCGGGAGCATCTCGGTGACGTCGGGGCCGATCATCGCGGCGCCGAGCAGTTCGTCGTGCTTCGCGTCTGCGATGACCTTGACGAAGCCCACGGCCTCGCCGAGGCCCTGCGCCTTGCCGTTCGCGGAGAACGGGAACGTCGCCGTCTTGACGTCGTAGCCCTTCTCCTTGGCCTGAGCCTCGGAGTAACCGAACGAGGCGACCTGCGGCTGGCAGTACGTCGCGCGCGGGATCATGTCGTAGTTGATCTCCATCGTCTCGACGCCCGCGATGGTCTCGGCGGCGACGATGCCCATGGCCTCGGCGGTGTGCGCGAGCATGAGCTTCGCCGTCACGTCACCGATGGCGTAGACCTTGTCGACGTTGGTGCGGCCGCGCCCGTCGATCTCGATGGCGCCGCGCTCGGTGAGCTTGACGCCGAGATCCTCCAGGCCGTAGCCCTCGACGCGCGGCTTGAAGCCGAACGCCGACAGCATCTTGTCGGCCTCGAGCACCTGCGAGTCGCCGCCCTTGGCGGGGGAGACGGTGACCTTGACGCCGGAGCCGGTGTCCTCGGCCTTCTCGACCTTCGTGCCGGTCATGACCTTGATGCCGAGCTTCTTGTACTGCTTGAGCAGCTCCTTGGACACGTCCGCGTCCTCGGTCGGCACCATGCGGTCGGCGAACTCGACGATCGTCACGTCGACGCCGAAGTTCTTCATGACGTAGGCGAACTCGACGCCGATGGCGCCCGAACCGCCGATGATGATGGAGCCCGGCAGCTCCTCCGAGAGGATCTGCTCCTCGTAGGAGACGATGTTCTTGCTGAGGTCGACCCCGGGCATCGTGCGCACGGTGGCGCCCGTCGCGATGATGAGGTTGTCGTAGGTGACGCTCTGGGTGGAGCCGTCCTCACCCTTCACGTCGATGGAGTGGTCGGCCTTGAGCGTGCCGTGACCGTTGATCTCGGTGATCTTGTTCTTCTTCATCAGGTAGTGAACACCCTTGACGATGTTCGACGAGACCTGACGGGAACGCTTGTGCGTGGGCCCGAACGCCATCGTGGCGTCGCCCTCGATGCCGAACTTCTCCTTCTCGTGCGTGAGCACGTGCGCGAGTTCGGCGTTCTTCAGCAGAGCTTTCGAGGGGATGCACCCGACGTTGAGGCAGACACCTCCCCAGTACTTCTGCTCGATAACGGCGGCGCTCAGGCCGAGCTGGGAGGCGCGAATAGCCGCGACGTACCCACCCGGGCCGGCGCCGAGGACGACGACATCAAAATGATTGGCCACGAGGCAGAGCCTAGACCCATCGGGGCGCAGGGTGTGAGTGCAGGTAGTTACTGACGGGTAGAAGTTTGCGGCGCCCGGTCCCGACCGTTCCCGTGCGCCTCGCGGCGCGTGGGGCTCAGTCGTCCGCCGCCTCGGTGTGCTGCGCGAGCAGCTCATGCGCCAAGGGCGTGTCGACGACGATCGAGGTGAGGTAGCCCCCGCGGATGCCGGCCGCGACGGCCGCGGCGCGCGCCCGACCGTGCGACAGGGCCACGACGTGGGTGATGAGCCGCAGGTCGTCGGGGCGCATGCTGACCAGACGGGCCGTCAGGCCCGCGTGCACCGGCGCGCCGGTCACGTCGAACAGGGAGCCGGCGATCTCGCCGACGACCTGCAGGCGCGCGAGATCGTCGCGCTCGTCGTCGCTCGCGAGGTCGAACAGGGTGCTCTCGCCACTGCTCCACCCGCCGACGCCGACGAGTGCGAGGGAGCAGTGCTTGGCGTCGTCGAGGGTGCCTGCGACGCTCGCCTGAGCGCGGATGACGGCGGCCGCAGCGGCGTCGTCGGCAACGAGCGGCGCGTAGAAGACGCGGGGTTCTCCGCCGGTGAGGCGGGCGGCGTCACGCACGACGTCGACGGGGGAGGATTCGTACGCCGGCAGGTCGAGGGCCCCGGAGAGCTGGACGATCGGCACGGGTGGCAGACCGTCGAAGTGGCGCACCGCCTTGGCGACCATCCGGCTCCATGGCAGCCCGATGACGTCGGTCGGCTGCGCGAGGCGCCGCATGAGGTCGGCGCCGCGGCGGGCGAGCTCGTCCTGCGCGGCGTCCGTCTCGAGTTCCTCGACGTCGACGACGACGGCGTGTGCGAGCCCGAACGCGTCGCGCAGGCGGCGTTCGAGGTGCTCGCACCCGGCGCCGGGGTCGACGACGTCGATGCGGACGATTCCCTGGTCGCGGGCCTCCTCGAGCAGGCGCGCCACCTTGAACCGACTGATGTCGAGCTCTTCGGCGATGGCCACCTTGGAGGCGTCGTCGAGGTAGTAGCGACGTGCTGCGTGGACCATGAGGCGCTGATGCTGCGGTGCGCTCGCGTCGACCATGGGAACTCCCGGCGTTCGTAGCGTGAATCGTGGGTTGACATTGTGTGTCGAATCACACTTTACTCATATGTGCCTGCTAGTGCTCAAGTGAGCATGGTGCTCGTTCGAGCATTGCACACCAGGCACGACGACATGGGAGGTTTCGTGGGACGACGACGAAATGGCATCGCCCTCCTCGCCGCGGCAGCACTGGTGGGCGGTTCTACGACCGCGTGCGCGGGCTGGGGTGGCGGGGTCTCATCGGGTGGCAAGGACAGCATCAACGTCCTCATGGTCAACAACCCGCAGATGATGGACCTGCAGAAGCTCGCGCCGGATTTCGAGAAGGAGACGGGCATCCACGTCAACTTCACGGTGCTGCCGGAGGACGACCTGCGCGACAAGACGAGTCAGGAGTTCAGCGCCCAGGCCGGTCAGTACGACGTCGCGACGTTGAGCAACTTCGAGATCCCGATCTACGCGAAGGCCGGCTGGGTCGCGGATCTCACGAGCCACGTCAAGGCCGACACCCAGTTTGACCAGGACGACATCCTCGCTCCCATGACGAAGGCGCTCAGCGTCGACGGGAAGATCTACGGCGAGCCGTTCTACGGCGAGTCGAGCTTTCTCATGTACCGCAAGGACATCCTCGCGTCGAAGGACATCACGATGCCCGCGAACCCGACGTGGCCGCAGGTCGCCGACATCGCGGCCAAGGTTGACGGCGCCCAGCCGGGCATGCGCGGCATCTGCCTGCGTGGTCAGCCAGGATGGGGTCAGCTGTTCGCGCCGCTGACGACCGTCGTCAACACCTTCGGGGGCACCTGGTTCACGAAGGACTGGCAGGCGCAGGTCGACTCGCCCGAGTTCAAGCAGGCGACGAACTTCTACGTCGACCTCGTCAGGAAGCACGGTGAGGCCGGAGCGCCGCAGGCGGGCTTCACCGAGTGCCTCAACAACACCCAGCAGGGCAAGACGGCGATGTGGTACGACGCGACGTCGGCCGCCGGTTCCCTCGAGGCCAAGGGCTCGCCGGTGGCCGGGAAGATGGGCTACGCGCCGGCTCCCGTCGTCAAGACGAAGAACGCCGGTTGGCTGTACGCCTGGGCGTGGGCGATCGAGCAGAAGTCCGAGAAGAAGGACGCCGCCTGGAAGTTCGTCTCGTGGGCCTCGGGCAAGAAGTACGAGAAGCTCGTCGGCGAGAAGATCGGCTGGTCGTCGGTCCCCTCCGGCAAGCGCGCCTCGACGTACGAGATCCCCGAGTACGTCGCCTCCGCGAAGGCGTTCGCCGAACCCGCGAAGAAGGCCATCGAGTCGGCTCAGCCCGACAACCCGGGCGTCCAGCCCCGACCCGCGGGCGGCATCCAGTTCGTCGACATCCCCGAGTTTCCGGCCCTGGGCACCCAGGTCAGCCAGGAGGTCAGCTCGGCCATCGCCGGCAAGCAGAGCGTCGACGCGGCGCTCGAGACGGGCCAGGAGCTCGCGAGCGACGTGGCCGAGGACTATCGCAAGCGTGAAGGGAAGTGAGTGACGTGAGCACCAACGCGCTCGCACGAGGGGGCGAGGACGACTTCGATCACCGCGACCCCGACAACCACGATCTCGAACCGGCTCCGGGCGGCAAGACAGCCCTGGCCCGGACGGGAGCGTGGGCGCGCCGCGCGCCGCTGCTGCCGGCGCTGATCTTCATGATCATCGCGACGCAGCTGCCGTTCGTCGCGACCATCGTCATCTCGATGATGCGCTGGAACGCGTACTACCCCGATGACGTCGGATTCGCCGGCTTCGACAACTTCGTCACGGTGTTCACGAACGTCAACACCCGCAAGGCGATCTGGGTAACAATCCTGCTCACGCTCATGGTCGTCATCATCAGCCTGCTGCTCGGGCTCGGCATCGCGCTGCTGCTCGATCGCAAGTTCAAGGGCCGCGGCATCGTCCGAACCCTCATGATCACGCCGTTCCTCATCGTGCCCGTCGCCGCGGCGCTGCTGTGGAAGCACGCGCTGTTCAACCCCGAGTACGGCCTGTTCAATGGATTCCTCAAGATGGTTCTCGGCGACGACGCTCCGCAGCCGGACTGGATCACGAACAACCCGCTGCTCGCGGTGGCGGTCTCGCTCATCTGGCAGTGGACGCCGTTCATGATGCTCATCTTGCTCGCGGGTCTGCAGTCGCGCCCGATGGACGTCGTCGAGGCCGCGCGCATCGACGGTGCGTCGAACTGGCAGATCTTCAAGCACATGACGCTGCCGCACCTGCGCCCGTACATCGAGCTGAGCACCCTGCTCGGCGCGATCTACATCGTGCAGAACTTCGACGCCGTCTTCACGATCACCTCGGGTGGTCTCGGCACTGCGAACCTGCCGTACCTCATCTACCAGACCTTCTACCAGGCCCACGATTACGGTCAGGCCTCCGCAGCCGGTGTGATCGTCGTCCTCGGCACGATCATCATCGCGACGGCCGCTCTGCGCACCGTCCTCAGCCTCTTCAAGGAGGAGAACTGATGAGCACTCCCGCCTCCGCGGCCGCTGCACCCGCCGCGACGCCGAAGTCCTCCGGGCCCGCGTACACGCCGAACCCGAAGAAGAGGTCGGGCGCCCTGCTGGGCGTCCTCGCCTGGATCATCGGCCTGCTGTTCGTCCTGCCCGTCGTGTGGATGGTGTGGATCTCGTTCCACTCCGAGAACGACGCGGCCACCAACCCGCCCAAGTTCGACGCTCCCTTCTCGACGGAGGGCTACAAGAACTTCTTCGACTCGAACCCGTGGCCGTCCCTGGCGAACTCGCTGACGGCGAGCGTCGTCTCGACCCTCATCGTCCTGCTGCTCGCCCTGCCGGCCGCGTACGCCCTGTCGATCCGTCCGGTGAAGAAGTGGTCGGACGTGTTGTTCTTCTTCCTGTCGACGAAGTTCATGCCCGTTGTCGCAGCGCTGCTGCCGATCTACCTGTTCGCGCAGAAGGTCAACCTGCTCGACAACATCTGGCTTCTCATCCTGCTGTACACGTCGATGAACCTGCCGATCGCGATCTGGATGCTGCGCAGCTTCCTCGCCGAGGTTCCGAGCGAGATGCTCGAGGCCGCCCAGGTCGACGGCGCCGGTCTCGTGCGCACGCTGCGTGAGGTCATCGCGCCGGTCGTCATGCCCGGCATCGCCTCGGCCGCGCTCATCTGCTTCATCTTCAGCTGGAACGAGATGCTGTTCGCCCGCGTGCTCACCGGTACGGTGGCGGAGACCGCGCCCGTGTTCCTCACGGGCTTCGTGACGAGTCAGGGCCTATTCCTCGCCAAGGTGTGCGCCGCGTCGATCGTCGTGTCGCTGCCCGTCCTCGCCGCCGGTTTCGCCGCGCAGGACAAGCTGGTCCAGGGCCTGTCGCTGGGAGCTGTTCGCTGATGGCCGTCCGTCTTTTGCAATCCACGTTGGCCGAGCTGCCGGAACAGGTGGCGCGCCCCACCTACGACCGCGCGAAGCTGACGACGGGCATCGTCCACTTCGGCGTCGGCGGCTTCCACCGCGCGCATGAGGCGATGTACCTCGATCGTCTCATGAACGACGGCGAGGCCCTCGACTCGGCCATCACGGGCGTGGGGGTGCTGCCGCACGACAAGCGCATCGTCGACACCCTCAATGCGCAGGACGGGCTCTACACCCTCGTCCTCAAGCACCCGGACGGCACCCGCGAGCCGCGCGTCATCGGCTCGATCCAGAAGATGCTGTTCGCGCCCGACGACCCCGACGCGGTCATCGACCTCATGGTGAGCCCGGAGGTCAAGATCGTCTCGCTGACGATCACCGAGGGCGGCTACCTCGTCAACCAGGTGACGGGGGAGTTCGAGGCATCCAACCCGGGCATCCAGCACGACCTGGCCGACGGGGCGTCACCGCAGACGGCGTTCGGGCTCATCGTCGAGGCGATCCGACGCCGTCGCGACGCGGGGCTCACGCCGTTCACCGTCATGAGCTGCGACAACCTGCCGGGCAACGGCGAGATCGCGCGGCGCATGATGACGGCGTACGCCGAGCTGAAGGACCCGTCGGTCGCGCAGTACATGCGCGATCACGTCGCGTTCCCGAACTCTATGGTCGACCGCATCACGCCCGTCACGGCGCCGGAGGACATCGCCGAGCTTGCCGACACGTTCGGTGTCGAGGACGGCTGGCCGGTCGTGTGCGAACCGTTCGCCCAGTGGGTGCTGCAGGACGAGTTCACCAACGGGCGCCCGCCGTTCGAGGATGCCGGGGTCCAGATCGTCGACGACGTCGAACCGTACGAGCTGATGAAGCTGCGCCTGCTCAACTGCGGCCACCAGACGCTCTGCTACGTCGGCTACCTCGCCGGTTACCGCTACGCGCACGAGGTGTGCAGCGACCCGTTGTTCGTCGACTTTCTGCTCGGTTACATGGAGAAGGAGGGTTCGGCGACGCTGCCGGAGGTGCCCGGGGTCGACCTCGACGCCTACCGTCACGAGCTCATCGCGCGGTTCGCCAACCCCGAGGTGCGCGACACGCTCGCCCGGCTGTGCATGGAGAGCAGCGACCGCATCCCCAAGTGGCTCGTGCCGGTCGTCAAGCACAACCTGGCGCACGGCGGCGAGATCGACCGCTCGGCCCTTGTCATCGCGTCGTGGGCGCGCTACGCCGAGGGCGCCGACGAGCAGGGCGACCCGATCGACGTCAACGATCGCGCCAAGGAGGCCGTCATGGCGGCCGCAGCGGCGCAGCAGGACGACAAGCTCGCGTTCCTGCGCAACCCGGACTTCTTCGGCGACCTCGTCGACGACGAACGATTCACGACGGCCTACGTCGCGGCACTCGACTCGCTGCACGAGGTCGGAGCCCGAGCCACGCTCGAGGCCCGCGCCGCCCAGGACGCCCGCCCCGGCGCGTGAGCCGGCACGGTGACGTCGGGGTGACCTGACGAGGCGTGGTCGGCGCCGCCGGCATCGTGCCTGCGGCGCCGGCCGCGTCGGAGTCCTCGGGGGTGAATGGAACCCCAGGACGACAGAGGAGACCGGATGACGTGTGACGAGAGGAACCCCATGCGCGTGCTCGAACTGAGCGCACCCGAGACGCTCACCCTGACCCAGCGTGACGTGCCGACGCCCGGCCCCGGGCAGGTGCTCGTGCGCATGACGTGCGTCGGCGTGTGCGGCAGTGACACGCACTACCTCACGCATGGGCGCATCGGCAGCTACGCCGTCGACTACCCGATGGTGCTCGGGCATGAGGGTGCCGGTGTCGTCGAAGCGGTCGGTGAGGGCGTCGACGCCTCGCGCATCGGCGAGCGCGTCAGCATCGAACCGGGCGTGCCGTGCCGCACGTGTGCGCAGTGCCTCGCCGGCGCCTACAACCTGTGCCCTGACATGGTGTTCCACGCGACGCCGCCGTACGACGGCTCGCTCGCCGAATGCATCGTCCACGACGCCGCCTTCGCGCATCCGTTGCCCGACGGCGTGAGCGACGAGGCTGCTGCGATGGTCGAACCGCTGGCGGTCGGATTGTGGGCCTGCCGCAAGGCCGATGTGACGCTCGGAGATCGCGTCCTCATCACCGGCTGCGGCCCCATCGGGCTCATGTGCCTGCTGGCCGCCCGGGCGCGCGGCGCGCGTGACATCACCGTCGTCGACCTCAACCCCGAACGCCTCGAGCGTGCCCGGGCGCTCGGTGCGCGGGTCGTCGACTCACGTCACGAGAGGTTCGACGAGCGCGAGTACGACGTTCTGCTCGAGTGCTCCGGGGTCGCCTCAGTCACGCTCGCCGGGATGCGGGCCCTGGCGCGAGGCGCTCGCGCCGTGCTCGTCGGGATGGGCGGCGACACCGTCGAACTGCCCCTGTCTGCGCTGCAGGAGCGTGAGGTCAGCGTCACCGGGGTGTTCCGCTACGCGAACACATGGCCGCAGGCGCTCGCGATGCTCGCGGGCGGCGTCGTCGAGGTCGACGATCTCGTGACGGGGCGTTTCGACCTCGCCGACGGCGAGCAGGCCCTGCGCGCGGGCCTCGACGACCCGGCATCCGTCAAGGCCATGATCTATCCGAACGGACTGCCGACGGTCTGATCTCACCGTACGGTTACCGCCGTCCGAACCGCGCGTCGCCCCCGGCGACGCCTGAGAAGGGAAACCATGTCACCTCGACTCGTCGCCGGAGTGGATTCGTCCACGCAATCGACCAAGATCGTCGTCTGTGATGCCGAGACGGGCGCCGTGGTGCGCACCTCGCGCGCGCCTCACCCCGACGGCACGAGCGTCGACCCCGAGGTGTGGTGGCGCGCTTATGAGGACGCGACGGCGGACGGGATGCTCGACGACGTCGAGGCGATCGCCGTCGGCGGTCAGCAGCACGGCATGGTCGCCCTCGATTCGGACGGCGCCGTCATCCGAGAGGCGTTGCTGTGGAACGACGTTCGCTCGGCGGGCGCGGCGCGTGACCTCGTCGACGAACTCGGGGGAGCGGGCGCCTGGGTGGATCGGCTCGACGTCGTGCCCGTCGCGGCGTTCACCGTCGCGAAGGTGCGGTGGCTGCGTGATTCCGAACCGGACAACGCCGCCCGCCTCGACACCGTCGTCCTGCCCCACGACTGGCTGACGGGGCGCATCCTGCAGGCCGGCGGCGGCTTGCGAGGATGGACGACCGACCGTGGCGACGCGAGCGGCACCGGGTACTGGTCACCCGTCACCGGCGAGTACGACGCCGGCATCCAACGTCTCGCCCTGGGCCGCGAGTTCGGCGTCCCGCGCGTCCTCGGCCCCGCCGAGCCCGCCGGCGTCACCGACGCGGGCCTCGTCGTCGGGGCGGGCACGGGCGACAACATGGGCGCGGCGCTCGGTCTCGGCCTGCAGCCCGGCGACGTCGTCGTCAGCCTCGGCACGTCGGGCACCGTCTTCGCCGTCCAGGACACGCCGACGCGGGACGCGAGCGGGCAGATCGCCGGATTCGCCTCGGCCGACGGGCGGCACCTGCCGCTCATGTGCACCCTCAACGCAGCCCGCGTGCTGACGACAGGTGCCCAGCTGCTCGGCGTCGACCTCGACGAGTTCTCCCGCCTCGCGCTCGCGGCACCCATCGGCGCGCAGGGCCTGACGTTGCTGCCCTACCTCGACGGTGAGCGCACGCCCGACCTGCCCGACGCCACGGGCACGCTCGGCGGCCTCACCCGAGCGAACGCGACGCCGGAGAACCTTGCGCGCGCCTGCGTCGAGGGGATGCTCGCGAACCTCGTCGCGGGCGTCGAGGGGCTGAAGCAGCACGGCCTGAGCGCGCGACGCATCGTCCTCATCGGGGGCGCTGCGGCTTCGGCGGCGGTGCGCGAGATCGCACCGATCCTGTTCGGGTTGCCGGTGCACATCCCGGCGCCGGGGGAGTACGTCGGTATCGGCGCGGCGCGCCAGGCGGCGTGGGCGCTGGCCGGAGGTGACGAGCCTCCGGCCTGGCATGTCGCCTATGACCACGAACTCGAGGCCACGGACGACGACGTCACCGCCGGACGCGCGGTCTACGAGCGCTACCTACGTCTGCAGCGGCAACTGCACGGCTGAACGGGCAACCTCGAGGCGGTGGACGAAAGGGGTTCGCCCACCACCGCACGCCCGTGACACCATGACGCCACCATGCCCGCCACCCGTTACCGCCGCGTTCTTGCCAACCGCCGCACCCGCCAGCTGCTGCTGCTCGGCTTCGCCATCCGCATCCCGACGTTCGGGGTGTCGGTGCTGCTCACGATCCACGTCGTCGAGACGCTGCACCGCACCTGGTCGCAGGCAGGTCTCGTCGCGGCGGCCTCGACCCTCGCCGTCGCGCTGTCGGGGCCGTGGCGCGGGCGCCTGCTCGACACCCTCGGGCTGCGCCGGGTCGTCGCGCCGTCGATCCTGGTCACGGCCGGGTGCTGGGCCGTGGCGCCCTTCGTCGGCTATGTGCCGCTGCTCATGCTCGCGGCACTGGCCGGGCTGTTCGCCGTGCCGACGTTCACCGTCATCCGTCAGGGCATCATCGCCGCGACGAGCGACGAGGATCGCCGCACGGCGCTCGCGACCGACGGCATCATCGTCGAGCTGTCCTTCATGCTCGGGCCCGTCATCGCGATCGCTCTCGGCGGTCACTTCCCGACGTCGTGGGTGATCTTCTGCCTCGAGATGGCCTCCGCGGCGCTCGCGGCGCTGCTGTGGTGGATCGACCCGCCGATCCGGCAGGCGCTCGACGAAGAGGCTGCCGCGGACGTCGACCTGCCACGCGAACGCTGGGTGACGCCGCGTTTCCTGGCGGTGTGCCTCGTCGGGTTCGCGGCCGTCGTCGTCCTCAGCGGCAGTGACGTCTCGTTCGTCGCCGCAGCCCGTCACTTCGACGCATCCGCCCAGCTCGGCCTCGTGCTGGCCGTGTGGGGGCTGGGCTCCGTCCTCGGTGGGCTCGTCTACGGCGCGATGACGTCGCCTCCGCCCATGTTCGCGCTGCTCGTCCTGCTCGCCCTGACGACGGCGCCGATCGGCTTCGCCCACGGCGTGCTCGGGCTGTGCGTGTGGGGTTTCGTCGCGGGCCTGTTCTGCGCGCCGACGATGACTGCGTCCGTCGATGCACTCACGCGCGTCGTCCCCGAACGGGTGCGCGGTGAGGCGATGGGGTGGCACGGTTCGTTCCTCACCCTCGGCGGTGCGCTCGGTGGGCCGCTCGCAGGCGTGTTCATCGACCGTCACGGCTTCGCGGGCGGTTTCGCGTCCGTCGGGCTGACGGGGGCGGCCATCGCCGGCCTCGGCGCCGTCATGGTCGGGGCGCGACGGGGGCTGCGGTCACGACGGGCCGGTCTGCCGGCGTCTTCACAGGCGCAGGGCACCGACGTCGAAACCGCCCGCCGCGCCGATTAGGGCGGAGCCACACCGGCTGCTATCGTAGTGGCAACCAGCCGAACGTTCGCATGGCCTCATCGAGGCAGTGAAAGCGCTCGGTGCGCAAGAGGGGCTTCGGTCTCCACCCTCGGTCTCCTTCGGGAGGCAGGGTCTTGGTCACGATGCACGACGAGGCACCCGCCTCGATGGCGACGGAATAATCATCGCGTCGTGCGTGTTGAACGAAGACTTCTTGCGCTCGCAAGAAGTCTTTTTTGTTGCCCGAACACCGTCGGTGGCCGGGCACACCGCAACAACTCGTGAACATCACACTCGTGAAGGAGCAGGCCATCAGCGCTGAGCCACGCATCAACGACCGAATCCGAGTCCCGGAAGTTCGGTTGGTGGGCCCCAATGGTGAGCAGGTGGGCATCGTCCGAGTCGAGGACGCGCTGCGCCTCGCCGCCGAGGCCGACCTCGACCTCGTCGAGGTGGCCCCCCAGGCCAAGCCGCCCGTCGCCAAGCTCATGGACTTCGGCAAGTTCAAGTACGAAGCGGCCATGAAGGCGCGCGAGTCGCGCAAGAACCAGGTCAACACGGTCATCAAGGAGATCAAGCTCCGACCGAAGATCGACCAGCACGACTACGACACCAAGAAGGGTCACGTCGTCCGGTTCCTGTCGGCCGGTGACAAGGTCAAGGTCACCATCATGTTCCGCGGCCGTGAGCAGTCGCGCCCCGAGCTCGGCTTCCGCCTCCTGCAGAAGCTCGCTGAGGACGTGCAGGAGCTCGCGTTCATCGAGAGCGCGCCGAAGCAGGACGGGCGCAACATGGTGATGGTGCTCGGCCCGACGAAGAAGAAGGCCGAGGCGCGCGCCGAGGACCGTCGTCGTCGTGAGGCCGAGAAGGCAGCCAATGCCGCCCCGGAGCCGCAGGCCGAGACGCCTGTCTCGAGCGAGGCCCCTGAGGCCGAGCAGGTCGCGGCCGGAGAGGCTGCGAAGTAACACCCCCTTCACCCTCGGGTGGAGAACCCTCGTCCCGGGTGATCGGGCGAGGCAGTCAGACAGCCGACGCGCACACGAGCGCGTCGAGGTAGCGAAGGAGTCGGCCATGCCGAAGATGAAGACGCACTCCGGTGCGAAGAAGCGTTTCCGCGTCACCGGTAAGGGCAAGATCATGCGGCAGCGCGCCCGCCACGTGCACAAGTTCGAAGAGCGCGCCAAGCGTCAGTCGCGTCGTCTCGTCAACGACGTCGTTCTCGCGCCGGCCGACGAGAAGAAGATCAAGCGCCTTCTCGGCCTCTGAGCCGTCCACACCCACCAACTAACTTCGCGGCAGGCGTCAGGCGCCGCCGCCCCACTCAAGGAGTGATCACGTGGCACGCGTGAAGCGGGCAGTCAATGCCCACAAGAAGCGTCGTACCGTTCTCGAGCAGGCCAGCGGCTACCGCGGCCAGCGCTCGCGCCTTTACCGCAAGGCCAAGGAGCAGGTGACGCACAGCCTCGGTTACGCCTACCGTGACCGTCGCGCCAAGAAGGGCGACTTCCGTCGCCTCTGGATCCAGCGCATCAACGCTGCGGCTCGCCTCAACGGCATGACGTACAACCGCTTCATCCAGGGCCTGAAGGTCGCCGGCATCGAAGTCGACCGTCGCATGCTCGCCGAGCTGGCCGTCAACGACGCCCCGGCCTTCGCCAAGCTCGTCGAGATCGCCAAGGCGAACGTCCCGGCCCAGACGCCGGCTGCCTGATCCAGGCACCTCTTTCGCACCGAACGCCGCTCCACGCCGAAGGGCTCGCTCGACCATGATCACGAACGTCCGTTCCGATCGGGTCAAGCAGGTCAAGGCGCTGGGGCGGCGTTCTGCACGTGACAAGGCCGGGCTGTTCCTCGTCGAGGGGCGCCAGGCCGTGCGCGAGCTCATCCGGTTCGCGCCGATGTCGATCCGCGACGTCTACCTCGACGCCGACGCCGCCGAGCGTCACCCCGACCTGCGCGAACTCGCCGGGGAATGGGCTGACGGCGCCGCAGCAGGCGAGCGGCGCTTCGTCCACGACTGCTCGCCGCAGGTGCTCGCCGCGATGTGCGACACCGAACAGCCGCAGGGCATCATCGCCGTCGCCAGGCCGATCGATCGCCCGCTGGCCGACGTGCTCGCGGGCTCGCCGAAGTTCGTCGTCATTTGCACGAACGTGCGCGACCCCGGAAACGCGGGCACCGTCATCCGCGGCGCCGATGCGACGGGGGCGGACGCCGTGATCCTCAGCGACGCGAGCGTCGACCTCTACAACCCGAAGCTCGTGCGTTCGAGCGTCGGCTCGCTGTGGCACCTGCCGATCTCGCGCGGGTCGTCGATCGAGGAGATCTTCGCCGCTTGTCGCGCCGCAGGGCTGACACTGCACGCCGCCGACGGCGTTGGCGAGACATTTCTGCCCGACGTCGACCTCGCCACCCCGCACGCGTGGGTCATGGGCAACGAGGCATGGGGCCTCGAGCCCGAGGTGCGCGAGCAGTGCGACGACGTCGTCCGCGTGCCGATCTACGGCCACGCCGAGTCGCTCAACCTCGCGATGGCCGCCACCGTCTGCCTCTACGCCTCGGCTGCCGCCCAGAACTGAGCACCCCTCGCCCGCGCGGACGCGTGGGAATCGGTTTGCGCGCACTCGATAGACTCGGGCGCATGTCTGGCCCCAACACGAACTACGACCCCGTCGAGGTCGCTGCCCTCGACCCCGAGGTGGTCGAGTCCAACGTCACCGCCGCTCTCGCGGCCATCGCCGCCGCGTCCTCGCTCGAGGAGCTCAAGGAGGTGCGCACGGCGCACGCGGGTGACAAGTCCCCGTTGGCGCTGGCCAACCGCGAGATCGGCGCGTTGCCGCCGTCGGCGAAGGCCGAGGCGGGCAAGCGCGTCGGCCAGGCACGTGGCCGTGTGGGCGCCGCGCTGAAGACCCGCCAGGGCGAGCTCGAGGCCGAGCGCGACGAGCGCATCCTCACCGAAGAGGCCGTCGACGTGACGACGGCGACCGCGCTGCGTCGCCCCGTCGGCGGGCGTCACCCCGTCGAACTCATGCAGCAGCTCATGGTCGACCTCATGGTCGGCATGGGGTGGGAGGTCGCCGAAGGGCCAGAGGTCGAGGCCGAGTGGTTCGTGTTCGACGCCCTCAACTTCGACGAGGACCACCCCGCGCGCCAGATGCAGGACACGTTCTACCTCGACCCCGCCGACGGCGGCCTCGTCATGCGCACGCACACCTCGCCCGTGCAGGCACGCTCGATGCTCGATCGTGGGGTGCCGCTCTACATCGTCGCGCCCGGCAAGGCGTACCGCACCGACGAACTCGACGCGACGCACCTGCCCGTCTTCCACCAGATGGAGGGCCTCGCGGTCGACAAGGGCATCACGATGGCGCACCTCAAGGGCACGCTCGACCACCTCGCGACGCAGTTGTTCGGTGAGGGCATCACGACGCGCCTGCGCCCCAACTACTTCCCGTTCACCGAGCCGAGCGCCGAGATGGATCTGCGGTGCTTCGTCTGCCGTGGGGAGGACGCGGCCTGCCGCACCTGCGGCGGCACCGGCTGGATCGAGTGGGGCGGCTGCGGCATGGTCAACGAGAACGTGCTGCGCGCCTGCGGCGTCGACCCGGCCGAGTACAGCGGTTTCGCGTTCGGCATGGGCGTCGAACGCGCCCTGATGTTCCGCACGGGCGCATCCGACATGCGCGAGATGATCGAGGGTGACGTCCGCTTCGACGCCCAGTTCGGCTTGGAGGTCTGAGACAATGCGAGTTCCCATCGAATGGCTGCGCGAGTACGTCGACGTGCCCGAAGGGGCAACCGGCCTGCAGGTCGCAGCGGACCTCGTGCGCGTCGGACTCGAGGAGGAGGCCATCCACGGCGGCGGCGTTACCGGCCCCCTCGTCGTCGGCCGCGTGCTGACGAAGACGCCCGAGGAGCAGAAGAACGGCAAGGTCATCAACTGGTGCACCGTCGACGTCGGTGACGCGAACGGCACCGGTGAACCTCAGGGCATCGTGTGCGGCGCGCACAACTTCCAGGTCGGCGACACCGTCGTCGTCGCGCTGCCGGGTGCCGTGCTGCCGGGCGGCTTCGCCATCAGCGCCCGCAAGACGTACGGTCACCTGTCGGCCGGGATGATCTGTGCCGCAGATGAACTGGGCCTGCCCGACGACGGCTCGGGCGGCATCATCCTGCTGCCGCAGCGCCTCGGTGTCGACGCCTCGTCGCTCACGCCGGGCCAGGACGCACTGCCGCTGCTCGGGCTCGACCGCGAGACCGTCGAGGTGAACGTCACCCCCGATCGCGGTTATTGCTTCTCGATGCGCGGCATCGCGCGCGAGTACGGCCACGCCACTGGCGCGAGCTTCACCGACCCGGTCGATGCGCTGACGACGAGGGCGCCGGCAGCGAACGACTTGGGTTACCCGGTGCGCGTCGACGACCCCCAGGGGCTGCGTGGCGCGGTCGGCTGCGACCGGTACGTCGCACGCGTCGTGCGCGGCATCGACCCGAACGCACCGGTGCCCGCGTGGCTCGCGACGGCCGTCACCGAGGTGGGCATGCGCTCGATCTCGCTGCCGGTCGACGTCACCAACTACGTCATGATGGCGCTCGGCCAGCCCCTGCACGCGTTCGATCTCGGGGCGCTGGGCGAGGAGATCGTCGTGCGACGCGCCCGCGCGGGGGAGAAGCTGACGACGCTCGACGGCGTCGAGCGCACCCTGTTCGCCGAGGATCTGCTCATCACCGACGGCGGTGCGCGCCCGCTGGCGCTGGCCGGCGTCATGGGTGGTTCCGACAGCGAGGTGAGCGACTCGACGACCGACGTCCTCATCGAGGCCGCCCACTTCGACCCGGTCTCCGTCGCCCGCACCGCGCGCCGCCACAAGCTCGGCAGCGAGGCGTCCAAGCGCTACGAGCGTGGCGTCGACCCGCAGATCGCCGCAGCCGCGGCGCAGCTCGCCGTCGACCTGCTCGTGCAGTACGGCGGCGGCGCCGTCGACGAGGGCGTCACCGACCTCGACACGACGCGCGCGCCGCAGCCGATCGACTTCGACCCGCAGCAGCCGACGCGGCTCGTCGGTGTCGCGTACTCCGACGACGAGGTCGCCGAGAGCCTTGACGCCGTCGGGTGCCGGGTCGAGCGCAACGAACCGTTGTGGAGCGTCACACCGCCCACGTGGCGCCCCGACCTGACGAGCGGGCCCGACCTCGTCGAGGAAGTGGCGCGTCTGCGCGGGTATGACGCCATCCCATCCGTCCTGCCGCGACCCCTCGCCGGGCGTGGGCTGACGGCGTCGCAGCGCTACCGCCGCAACGTGGCGAATGCGCTCGCGATGGCTGGCCTGACGGAGATCATCTCGCTGCCGTTCGTCAGTGATGACGTACACGACAAGCTCGGCTTCGCAGCCGACGACGCGCGGCGCACGAGCGTGCGCCTGACCAACCCGCTGTCGGACGAGCTGCCGCTCATCCGCACGAGTGTTCTCGCCACGATGATGGACTCGCTCAAGCGCAACGTCGCGCGCGGGTTCAAGGACGTGGCGCTGTTCGAGATCGGTCTCGTCGTCGCCGGTGAGGCGGGCCAGGCGCCGACGTCACCGGTCGGCGTGCACCCGGCGCCTGAGGTGCTCGACGCGATCCGCTCGGCCGTGCCGGCGCAGCCGCGCCACGTCGCCTGGGTCGCCGCCGGTGACAGCGAGCGCAAAGGCTGGTGGGGTGCCGGGCGCGGCGCGGACTGGAGCGACGCGATCGCCGTGGCGCTGCAGATCGGGCGCGTGCTCGGCGTCGACCTGACGATCGAGCAGGCGCAGGTGGCGCCGTTCCACCCGGGACGCTGCGCGAGCATCGCGCTGCCGGACGGCACCGTCATCGGCGCAGCGGGCGAGCTGCACCCCAAGGTCGTCGCGGCGTTCTCGCTGCCGGCCCGCACGGTCGGGGGCGAACTCGACCTCGACGCGCTGTCGGCGTACGCCGAGCGCCCCGGTGTCGCTTCGAGCATCGCGACGTTCCCGCAGGCGCATTCCGACGTCGCGCTCGTCGTCGACGCGTCCGTCCCTGCGGCTCGCGTCGAGACGGCGTTGCGCTCGGGGGCCGGTGAACACCTCGAGTCGGTCGCGCTGTTCGACATCTACACGGGCGATCAGGTCGGTGAGGGCAAGAAGTCCCTCGCGTACCGCCTGTTCTTCCGTTCCCCCGAGCGGACGCTGACGACCGACGAGGTGAACGCGGCACGCGACGCGGCAGTGCGCGCCGTCGACGAGAGTGTTGGAGCGAGCCTGCGCGGCGCCTGATTCCGGCATGATCGACAGGGTGGGGGCGGCGTGACGCCGTCTCCACCCTGTGTGCATGAGTATGACCTAAAAATGCATGGGTATGCGATCTGCGCTAGGCTGGGGGCATGGTCACAGCAGCTGTCGCCGGGGCGAGTGGATATGCGGGCGGGGAGATCCTGCGCCTCTTGCTCGCCCATCCCGACGTCGAGATCGGCGCACTGACGGCGGGTTCCTCCGCCGGTTCGCGCCTCGGCGATCATCACCCGTCGTTGTTCTCCCTCGCCGAGCGACCCGTGCGTGCCACGAACGCTGACGCCCTCGCCGGCCACGACGTCGTCTTCCTCGCACTGCCGCACGGGCAGAGCGCTGCGCTCGCCGCGCAGCTCGACGCAGACGTCGTCGTCATCGACTGTGGCGCGGATTTTCGGCTCGAGCGCGAGAGCGACTGGCAGCGTTTTTACGACACGCCCTACGCTGGGTCCTGGGCCTACGGGATGCCCGAACTCGTCTCGAAGGGCGTCAAGCGGCGCGAGCAGTTGCGCGGCGCGCGCCGCGTCGCCGTCCCCGGGTGCTATCCGACGGCCGTCTCGCTCGCTCTCGCGCCGCTCGCGGCGGCGTCCCTCATCGCGCTCGACGACGTGGTCGTCGTCGCGTCCTCGGGTGTCTCGGGGGCCGGCAAGGGCCTCAAGCCACACCTGCTCGGCGCCGAGGTCATGGGGTCGATGAGCCCGTACGGCGTCGGCGGCGGGCACCGTCACACGCCCGAGATCGCGCAGAACCTGCGTCTCGCCGCCGGCGGTGAGCGCGAGGTTACGCTGTCGTTCACGCCGACGCTCGCCCCCATGCCGCGCGGCATCCTCGCGACGTCGACGGCTCGGCTGGCGCCCGGCACGACGGCTGATGACGTCGCGCGCGCCCTCGCCGAGGCCTATGCCGACGAACCCTTCGTCGAGCTCCTGGCTGCCGGGTCGTGGCCCGCGACCGGTTCGGTGCTCGGGTCGAACGTCGTCACCCTGCAGTTCGCGCTCGACGAGGTGGCGGGGCGCGTCGTCGTCACCTCCGCCGTCGACAACCTGACGAAGGGGACGGCCGGTGCAGCCGTGCAGTCGATGAACCTGTCGCTCGGCCTGGGCGAGACCACGGGCCTGCCGCTCGCGGGGGTGAGCCCCTGATGGTCGCGTTCGGAGCTCGGTTCACCCTGATCGCCCACCCCGAGGAGCTGTCGTACGTGCGCCTCGGCGCGCAGGAGGTCGTGCCCGAATGGGCGCTCACGGACGCGCCGCTCGTCTCCGTCAGTGCGACGGCGTCGGAGACGTCGGTGCTGTGCCTCACCTCAGCGATCCCGCGGGACGCGGTCGTGCGTCAGCAGGGCCCGTTCCACGTGTTCGAGGTCGAGGGTCCGCTCGACTTCGCGCTGACGGGTCTGCTCTCGGCCATCGTCGCGCCGCTCGGCGAGGCCGACGTCACCGTCTTCACCGTCTCGACGTTCGACACCGACTGGATCATGGTGCCGACGTACGAATCCGCGCGCGCTCGTGAGCTGTGGGCTCGTGGCGGGCACATCATCAAGGAGAAACCATGAGTGTCACCGCTGCCGCAGGCTTCCGCGCGGCGGGCGTGACGGCGGGGCTGAAGCCCAGCGGGCGCCCCGACGTCGCCCTCGTCGTCAACGACGGGCCCGAGCACGTCGTCGCCGCCGTGTTCACCTCGAACCGCGTCGAGGCGGCGCCGGTGACCTGGTCGCGCCAGGTGGTGACGGACGGGCGCGCCGACGTCGTTCTGCTCAACTCCGGTGGCGCCAACGCCTGCACCGGGGCGCAGGGTTTCCTCGACACGCACCGCAGTGCCGAACTCGCCGCCGAGGCCGTCGGTGTGAGCGCCGGTGACGTCGTCGTCTGCTCGACGGGCCTCATCGGTGAGTTGCTGCCGATGGACAAGATCGAATCCGGTATCACCGCGGCGGCCGGTTCGTTGAGCGCTGACGGCGGGGAGGACGCCGCGACCGCCATCATGACGACGGACACGGTCGCGAAGGAGTGCACCGGGTTCGGTTCCGGCTACACGATCGGCGGCATGGCGAAGGGCGCCGGCATGCTCGCGCCGTCCCTCGCGACGATGCTCGTCGTCATCACGACCGACGCGGTCCTCACCGCCGAGCAGGCCGGCGAGGCGTTGCGCGCGGCGACGGCGATGTCGTTCGATCGCATCGACTCGGACGGTTGCCAGTCGACGAACGACACCGTCGTGCTCATGGCCTCGGGAGCGAGCGGGGTGAGCCCGCAGATGGGGGAGTTCACGGCCATCCTCACGCAAGTCTGCGTCGACCTGGCCGAACAGCTCATCGCCGACGCGGAGGGCGCCGCGCACGACATCACGATCGACGTCCAGGGCGCCGCCAACGTTGACGATGCACTTGAGGTTGCACGTTCGATAGCCCGCAACAACCTCTTCAAGTGCGCCGTGTTCGGCAACGATCCCAACTGGGGGCGGGTTCTCGCGGCCGTCGGGACGACCTCGGCCGCGTTCGAGCCGACGCAGCTCGACGTCGCGATCAACGGCGTCATGGTGTGCCGCAGCGGCGGGGTCGGTGACGACCGCGCTGGCGTCGACATGTCTCAGCGTGAAGTGAAGGTCGAGGTGTTTCTCCACGCCGGTGACGCCGACGCCACCGTCCTGACGAACGACCTCACGCACGACTACGTCCACGAGAACTCGGCGTACAGCACATGAGCGGGACGGAGAACGTGACGACCCAGCCTCGCGACCTCTCGTCGCTCGCCTCGGCGGGTCTCAAGGCGGGCACCCTCGTCGAGGCGCTGCCGTGGCTGCAGAAGTATCAGGACGCGCTCGTTGTCGTGAAGTACGGCGGCAACGCCATGAGGGACGACGCCCTCAAGCGCGCCTTCGCCGAAGACATCGCCTTCCTGCGTTACGCCGGGCTACGCCCCGTCGTCGTCCACGGCGGCGGCCCGCAGATCGCCGCGATGCTCAACCGGCTCGGGATGAAGAGCGAGTTCCGCGGCGGCCTGCGCGTCACGACGCCCGAGACGATGGAAGTCGTGCGCATGGTGCTGACGGGCCAGGTCTCGCGCGAACTCGTCGGCCTCATCAACAATCACGGCCCGATGGCGTTCGGCCTCTCCGGCGAGGATGCAGGCCTGTTCGGCGCCCGCCGCCGCCCCGCCATCGTCGACGGTGAGGCCGTCGACGTCGGCCTCGTCGGTGACGTCGAGATGGTCGACCCGCAGATCGTGCGTGACCTCGCGCACTCGGGGCGCATCCCCGTCATCTCGTCCGTGGCGCCCGACCTCGAGCGCGAGGGGCAGGTGCTCAACGTCAACGCCGACACCGCCGCGAGTGCTCTCGCCGTCGCGCTCGGCGCGCACAAGCTCGTCGTGCTCACGGACGTCGAGGGGGTCTACGCGAACTGGCCGGACGAGTCGTCGCTGCTGTCGAAGCTGCCCGTCGACGAGGCCGAACGCATGCTCGCGACGGTCGACTCGGGCATGGTTCCCAAGCTCGAGGCCTGCATCCGCGCCGTGCGCGGGGGCGTGCCGCACACCCACGTCGTCAACGGGCGACGCCCGCACTCCATCCTGCTCGAGATCTTCACGGACGAAGGGATCGGCACGATGATCACCTCAGGAGGACGCCGATGAACCCGGCCGACCATGACGCCCCGGCGTCCACGATGCCGACGCACGGGGATCTGACGCAGCGCTACGGCGCCTCCCTCATGGGGGTCTTCGGGGCGCCCGGGCTCGTCCTCGAGCGCGGCGAGGGCGCCGTTGTTCGCGACGTCGAGGGCCGCGAGTACCTCGATCTGCTCGCCGGTATCGCGGTCAACGTTCTCGGCCATGCCCACCCCGCGCTCGTCGCCGCGGTGAGCGAGCAGGCGGCGAAGCTCATCCACGTGTCCAACTTCTTCACGACGCGCCCGCAGATCGAGCTCGCCGAACGCTTGGTCGCCGCGTCGGGTGGCGACGGCGACACTCGCGTCTTCTTCTGCAACTCCGGCGCCGAGGCCAACGAGGCGGCGTTCAAGCTGGCGCGCCGTACCGCTCGCCCCGGTGTCGTCGTCGCGGACGGCGGCTTCCATGGCCGCACGCTGGGCGCGCTGTCGCTCACCTCCAAGCAGGCCTACCGCGAGCCGTTCGAACCGCTGGTCCCGGGCGTCACGCGCGTGCCCTACCACGACGTCGAGGCGCTACGGGCAGCCGTCGACGACACGGTGGGCGCGGTGATCCTCGAACCCATCCAGGGTGAGGCGGGCGTCATCGAGGCCTCGCCCGAATACCTGCGCGCGGCCCGCGAGGTGACGCGCGAACGCGGGGCGTTGCTCATCATCGACGAAGTGCAGACGGGCGTTGCACGCACCGGCGAGTGGTTCGGCTTCCAGACGATCGCACCGGAGGTCATGCCGGACGCCATCACGCTCGCCAAGGGCCTCGGCGGCGGTGTGCCGATCGGTGCGCTCGTCACCTTCGGTGCCGCCTCGACGATGTTCGAGGCCGGCCAGCACGGTTCGACGTTCGGTGGCAACCCGCTGGCGTGCGCCGCGGGCGTCGCCGTCATGCGCACGATCGAGGACGAACGCCTGCGAGAGCAGGCGCGGCGGCTGGGGGAGCACCTCGTCGAGGCTGTCGAGAATCTCGGCGACGAACGCGTCGTTACCGTCCGCGGCCGCGGCCTGCTGCGCGGCATCGTGCTGCGCGACCCGCTCGCGCAGCGTGTCGTCGTCCGAGCCCGCGAGGCGGGTTTCATCATCAACGCGACGGGCCCGGACGTCATCCGCCTGGCCCCGCCACTCGTCATCACGGCCGAGCAGGTCGACACCTTCGTCGCCGCGCTGCCCGGCCTGCTCGATGCCGCCGAGACCGAGGAGAACGCCTCATGACCCGCCACTTCCTGCGTGACGACGACCTGAGCCCCGCCGAGCAGGCCGAGGTGCTCGCGCTCGCGGCGACGCTCAAACGAGACCGGCACGCCAAGCAGCCGTTCGCGGGTCCCCAGGGCGTCGCCATCATCTTCGACAAGCCGACGCTGCGCACTCAGCTCAGCTTCAGCGTGGGGGTCGCCGAGCTCGGCGGGCACCCGATGATCGTCGACGGCAAGCTCGCGCAGATCGGCACGCGTGAGTCGATCCACGACGTCGCGAAGGTGCTTGGGCGCCAGGTCAGCGCGATCGTGTGGCGCACCTACGGCCAGGGCCGCCTCGAAGAGATGGCCGAGCACGCGGGCGTGCCCGTGGTCAACGCCCTGACGGACGCCTTCCACCCCTGCCAGATCCTCGCCGACCTGCTGACGGTCGCCGAACACAAGGGCAGCGCTGCCGGTCGCAAGGTCGCCTACGTCGGTGACGCTGCGAACAACATGGCCCACAGCTACCTGCTCGGTTTCGCGACGGCCGGCGCCGACATCACCGTCGCCGGCCCGCACGGGTACGGCCCGGATCCGGCGATCCTCGAGCGCGCCAAGGAGATCGCCGCGACGACCTGCGGCGGCGCGCATGCGAGCGAGGACGCCATCGAAGCCGTGACGGGCGCGGACGTCGTCATCACCGACACGTGGGTGTCGATGGGCATGGAGGACGAGGCGAGCACGCGCAAGGGCGAGAGCAATCCGTTCAGCGCCTTCAGCGTGACGAGCGAGCTGATGGCGCACGCGGCGCCTGACGCGATCGTCATGCACTGCCTGCCGGCATACCGTGGTTTCGAGATCGCCGCGGACGTCATCGACGGCCCCGCCTCGGTCGTGTGGGACGAGGCGGAGAACCGGCTGCATGCGCAGAAGGCGCTGCTGACGTTCCTCGCGGAGCACGCATGATGGCGCAGACGAAGGGTGCGCGCCATCAGCGCATCCGCGAGATCCTCGGGCGCGAGTCCATCCGGTCGCAGACGGATCTCGCCGAGCGGCTGCTCGCTGACGGCGTCGACGTCACGCAGGCGACGCTGTCACGTGATCTCGTCGAGCTCGGCGCGGTCAAGGTGCGTCAGGGCCGCACGCTCGTCTACGCCGTGCCCGGCGAGGGCGGTGACCGCACGCCTCGGGCGGGCGCCGCGCGCACCGAGGCGGTCCAACGATTGCGCCGGCTGTCGGGCGAGTTGCTCGTGACAGCGGAGTCGTCGGCGAACCTCGTCATCCTGCGCACCCCGCCGGGCGCGGCGAACTTTCTCGCCTCGGCGATCGACCACGCGGAGTTCACCGACGTCCTCGGCACGATCGCCGGCGACGACACGATCATGGTGATCTGCCGCGACCCGCAGGGGGCGGCGCCCGTCGCCAAGCGCTTCCTGGAACTCGCCGGCCGTACGGACGATCTCGCCTCCACCGACCACGATGACGACGCCCAGGAAAGCGGCGATCCCGACGCCGGTTCACGCGGCGACATTCGCGGCGTCTGAGCCCTCGAGCCCTGCTCCAACCGTTCCAATCTCCCCGGCGCCCCGCGCCCGATCCATCCGATGAAGGAGAGGTTCACCCCATGACCCAGCCCGACGCCCGCCTCAGCCTCTGGGGAGGTCGCTTCGCCGGTGGCCCGGCGGATGCGCTCGCCGCGCTGAGCAAGTCGACGCACTTCGACTGGCGCCTCGCGCCCTATGACATCGCCGGTTCGCGGGCGCACGCGCGCGTGCTGCACCGCGCCGGTCTGCTCGACGACGAGGCGCTCGCGGCCATGCTCGCGGCGCTGCAGCAGTTGCTCGACGACGTCGAGTCGGGCGCGTTCACGCCGGCGCAGGAGGACGAGGACGTCCACACGGCCCTCGAGCGCGGCCTCATCGAGCGCGCCGGCGCCGACGTCGGCGGTCGCCTGCGGGCCGGACGTTCGCGCAACGACCAGGTCGCGACGCTGTTCCGCATGTACCTGCGTGATCACGCGCGCTCGGTCGCCGCGCTGCTGCTCGACGTCGTCGACGCGCTCGTCTCGCAGGCGCAGACGCATCTCGGTGTCGCGATGCCGGGGCGTACGCACCTGCAGCACGCACAGCCCGTGCTGCTGAGCCACCACCTGCTCGCGCACGCGTGGGCGTTGCTGCGCGACGTCGAGCGCTTCGGCGACTGGGATCGACGCACCGACGCCTCGCCGTATGGCTCGGGCGCGCTCGCGGGGTCGTCGCTGGGTCTCGACCCGGCCTCGGTGGCCGACGATCTGGGCTTCTCGCGCCCCGTCGAGAACAGCATCGACGGCACCGCGTCGCGTGACTTCGTCGCCGAGTTCGCGTTCGTCGCCGCAATGTCGGCGGTCGACATCAGCCGCATCGCGGAGGAGGTGGTGCTGTGGGCGACGAAGGAGTTCAGCTTCGTCACCCTCGACGACGCGTTCTCGACCGGCTCGAGCATCATGCCGCAGAAGAAGAACCCCGACGTCGCCGAGCTGGCGCGCGGCAAGGCGGGCCGTCTCGTCGGGGATCTCGCAGGCCTGATGACGACGCTCAAGGCGCTCCCGCTCGCCTACAACCGAGATCTGCAGGAGGACAAAGAGCCGGTCTTCGACGCCGTCGACACCCTCGAGCTGCTGCTGCCGGCCTTCGCGGGCATGACGGCGACGCTCACCTTCCACCCGGAGCGTCTCGAATCCCTCGCGCCGCAGGGCTTCTCGCTCGCCACCGACATCGCCGAGTGGCTCGTGCGTGAGGGCGTGCCGTTCCGTATCGCGCACGAGGTCGCAGGGGAGTGCGTCCAGGCGTGCGAGCAGCGCGGAATCGAGCTGTGGGATCTGAGCGACGATGACCTCGCCGCCATCAGCGAGCACCTGACGCCGGGTGTGCGCGAGGTGCTGAGCGTGCCCGGTTCACTCGCCTCCCGCAACGCGACGGGCGGGACGGCTCCCGACCGCGTCGCCGAACAGCTCGAGGCCGCGCACGCGAAGTCGAGCGAACTGCGTACCTGGGCGAGCCGACCCATCGACATCCGCTGACGCTCGACGTCCGCTCACGCTGACGCTCGATGTTGCCCGGGTTTCGGGGGCCGACGCCCCCGAAACCTGGGCAACATCGCGTGCGGGGCCTCACGCCGAGGGAGGTGGCCCGAATCGGGCGTGGGCGGCACAATGTCGGCGTGCCGGATCTCGACTCATCGTTCTTCGCCCATCCGCCCGTCGACGTCGCGCCGAAGCTCTTGGGCCTCACCGTCTCGCACGCGGGGGTGACGCTGCGTATCACCGAGGTGGAGGCCTACCATGGCGCCGTCGACCCGGGTTCGCACGGCTTCAAGCGCCGCACCGACCGCAACTCCGCGCTGTTCGGCCCGCCCGGCACCTGCTACGTCTACATCAACTACGGCATCCACCGGGCCCTGAACCTCGTCTGCGGGGCTGACGGAGAGTCGGCCGGTTGCCTCGTCCGTTCTGGCGAGATCATCGACGGCCTCGACCTCGCGCGGGAGCGGCGCATGGCGAGTGCACGCGAGGGCGCGCCGCTTCCCAAGGACGCCCATCTCGCTCGTGGCCCGGGCAACCTCGCGAAGGCGCTCGCGATCGAGCCGATCCTCGGCGGCACTCCCGTCGTCGGGCCGGATGCCCAGGTCGTCGTCCGTCGACCGGACGGCCACGTCGCGCCCGAGTACCTCACCGGCCCGCGTGTCGGCGTGAGCGGGCCGGGCGGTGAGGGCGAGAGCTTCCCCTGGCGCTTCTGGATCCCGGGCGAGCCGAGCGTATCCGCCTACCGCGCCGCGGTGACGCGGGTGCGCAAGCGCTGACGCAGCCCGTTGCAGCGGCGCCCTCCACGCAGCAGGCGCGCCGGATCGGGCGGTCGTGGGAGACTCTGGGGTGGGTGCGTGATCCGCGCAACCGAATCATCTGACGAAAGGGACGACGTGAGCAACATCCTCGACGAGCTGCAGTGGCGCGGAGCGGTGGCGCAGACCACCGACGAGACGCAGCTGCGTGACGCGCTCGCGAACGGACCGCTCACGGTGTATTGCGGCTTCGACCCGACGGCGCCGTCCCTGCACTTCGGCAACCTGGTCCAGCTGATCCAGCTGCGACGGCTCCAGCGCGCCGGGCATCGCGTCATCGTCCTCGTCGGAGGTTCGACGGGTCTCATCGGTGATCCGCGCCCTAGCGCGGAGCGCGTGCTCAAGACGAAGGACCAGACGGCGCAATGGGTCGCGCGCATCCGTGAGCAGGTGCAGCCGTTCCTCGACTTCGACGGCGACAACCCCGCCATCGCGGTCAACAACCTCGACTGGACTCAGGGCATCTCGGCCCTCGACTTCCTGCGTGACTACGGCAAGCACTTCCGCGTCAACGGGATGATCAAGAAGGACGCCGTCGCGGCGCGCCTCAATTCCGAGCAGGGCATCAGCTACACGGAGTTCAGCTACCAGATCCTGCAGGCCCTCGACTACCTGCACCTGTTCCGCGAGTACGGCTGCACCTTGCAGCTCGGCGGCTCCGATCAGTGGGGCAACCTCATCGCCGGCTCTGATCTCATCCGTTCGGTGGAGGGCAAGAGTGTGCACGTGCTCACCTCGCCGCTGCTCACGGACGCGTCCGGGCAGAAGTACGGCAAGTCGGAGGGCAATGCCATCTGGCTCGACGCGCAGATGACGAGCCCGTACGTCTTCTACCAGTACTTCCTCAACGTCGAGGATTCCGAGGTCATCAAGCTCATCAAGTTCATGACCGATCGGACGAAGGACGAGGTCGCGGAGCTCGAACGCGCCGTGGCCGAGGAACCCTTCAAGCGAGTGGCGCAGAAGACGCTGGCGGCCGACGTCACGACGCTCGTGCACGGTGAGGCGGCGACGGCCGGCGCCATCGCGGCGAGTGAGGCGATGTTCGGCAAGGGTGACGTGACGGCCCTCGACGCGGGGACGCTGCGTGACGCCGTCGCGGAGTTGCCTGGGGGAGAGGTTTCGCCGGGTACCACCCTGACGGACGCGCTCATCGCGGTGGGCATCGCGGAGTCTCGCAATGCGGCCCGACGTCTCATCGGGGACGGCGCCATCTCCGTGAACAACGCGAAGTTCGACGACCCGGAGCACGAACTGAGCGCTGACGACTTCCTCCACGGCGTGGCCGCGATCATCAAGCGTGGGCGCAAGCACCAGGCAGCCGCGCGGCTCGCGCACTGACCGAGACGACAGCGGGGGCTCACCATGACGGTGGGTCCCCGTTGCGCATCCCGGGGTGGTGGCCGCACCCGGGCTGTCGATTTGGCAGCACCCGCCGCGCTGTGTAATGTTCTCTGAGTCGCCGCGAGCGAGGAGCTGGAAACAGCCACTCACTCGGACGGCTCTTGGTCACCAATTCGACTGGGACGCAACGAATTACAGCGATGTGGTTCCAAGCGCCGAGTTGAAGTCGGGGAGCGAGGGTGGTAAGGTTGATGAGTTGCCCCGAATGGGGCGGGAAACGAAAAGGGTTCCTGCTTCGTGTGGTGTGCGATGGTGTTTTGAGAACTCAACAGCGTGCCGATGTGATCATCGCCAAACATTTTAGTGGCACTTATGGAGTGTCGCGTGTTTTGGCTGAGTGATTAATGATTGTACAGAACGACGATGACCCTTTTGGGGTTGTTGTTTGTCACCGTTTTTTCTCGGTCAGGGTAACAAATTTTTTCTACGGAGAGTTTGATCCTGGCTCAGGACGAACGCTGGCGGCGTGCTTAACACATGCAAGTCGAACGATGAAGCACCAGCTTGCTGGTGTGGATTAGTGGCGAACGGGTGAGTAACACGTGAGTAACCTGCCCCTCACTCTGGGATAAGCCTGGGAAACTGGGTCTAATACTGGATACGACCGATCTCCGCATGGAGTGTTGGTGGAAAGTTTTTGTGGTGGGGGATGGACTCGCGGCCTATCAGCTTGTTGGTGGGGTAATGGCCTACCAAGGCGACGACGGGTAGCCGGCCTGAGAGGGCGACCGGCCACACTGGGACTGAGACACGGCCCAGACTCCTACGGGAGGCAGCAGTGGGGAATATTGCACAATGGGCGAAAGCCTGATGCAGCGACGCCGCGTGAGGGATGACGGCCTTCGGGTTGTAAACCTCTTTCACCAGGGACGAAGCTAACGTGACGGTACCTGGAGAAGAAGCACCGGCTAACTACGTGCCAGCAGCCGCGGTAATACGTAGGGTGCGAGCGTTGTCCGGAATTATTGGGCGTAAAGAGCTTGTAGGCGGTCTGTCGCGTCTGCTGTGAAAGACCGGGGCTTAACTCCGGTTCTGCAGTGGGTACGGGCAGACTAGAGTGTGGTAGGGGAGACTGGAATTCCTGGTGTAGCGGTGAAATGCGCAGATATCAGGAGGAACACCGATGGCGAAGGCAGGTCTCTGGGCCATTACTGACGCTGAGAAGCGAAAGCATGGGGAGCGAACAGGATTAGATACCCTGGTAGTCCATGCCGTAAACGTTGGGCGCTAGGTGTGGGACTCATTCCACGAGTTCCGTGCCGCAGCTAACGCATTAAGCGCCCCGCCTGGGGAGTACGGCCGCAAGGCTAAAACTCAAAGGAATTGACGGGGGCCCGCACAAGCGGCGGAGCATGCGGATTAATTCGATGCAACGCGAAGAACCTTACCAAGGCTTGACATACACCGGAATCATGCAGAGATGTGTGCGTCTTCGGACTGGTGTACAGGTGGTGCATGGTTGTCGTCAGCTCGTGTCGTGAGATGTTGGGTTAAGTCCCGCAACGAGCGCAACCCTCGTTCCATGTTGCCAGCACTTCGGGTGGGGACTCATGGGAGACTGCCGGGGTCAACTCGGAGGAAGGTGGGGATGACGTCAAATCATCATGCCCCTTATGTCTTGGGCTTCACGCATGCTACAATGGCCGGTACAGAGGGTTGCGAAACCGTGAGGTGGAGCTAATCCCAAAAAACCGGTCTCAGTTCGGATTGGGGTCTGCAACTCGACCCCATGAAGTCGGAGTCGCTAGTAATCGCAGATCAGCAACGCTGCGGTGAATACGTTCCCGGGCCTTGTACACACCGCCCGTCAAGTCACGAAAGTCGGTAACACCCGAAGCCGGTGGCCTAACCCTTGTGGGGGGAGCCGTCGAAGGTGGGACTGGCGATTGGGACTAAGTCGTAACAAGGTAGCCGTACCGGAAGGTGCGGCTGGATCACCTCCTTTCTAAGGAGCATCAAGCCCTTGCCACACCGTTCGTGTGTGGGGGGTGCTCATGGGTGGAACGATGATCATGGTGCAGCCTGCATGGTTGCCGGCATCAGCGAGTACGAACCAGTCATACGCGTCTTGATCCCTTGATGGGGTGAGGATGTGGGGCTGGTTGGGGAAAGCATGGTGGTGGTGAGTGTGTTGGGGTTGTGTTCGGCGCGTTGTTGGGTTCTCAGGACACGGATCGTGTTCTGGGGTTGTGGTCAACACAAGATCACACACCAAGTGAAGACTCTTCATCTTGTTGGATGGGGTTTGGGTGTGTGGGGTTGTGTGTGGCGTGTTGTTTGAGAATTACACAGTGGACGCGAGCATCTAGTATCTGTGATCTTAAGTTTTTAAGGGCACACGGTGGATGCCTTGGCACCAGGAACCGATGAAGGACGTTGTAATCTGCGATATGCCTCGGGGAGTCGATAAACAGGCTGTGATCCGGGGATTTCCGAATGGGGAAACCCGCCATGAATCATGTCATGGCACCTGCACCTGAACACATAGGGTGTTGGGAGGGAACGTGGGGAAGTGAAACATCTCAGTACCCACAGGAAGAGAAAACAAGAGTGATTCCGTGAGTAGTGGCGAGCGAAAGCGGATGAGGCTAAACCATGATCGTGTGAGACCTGTCAGGGGTTGCGGTTGTGGGGTTGTGGGACAGTGCTGATCCTCACTGACATGAGGGTGCGCAGTAAGAAACCATGTGCGTAGTTGAACAATCTTGAATGGTTGAGCGTAGAGGGTGCGACTCCCGTAGACGAAACGTGTGTGGCTGTGTTGTGCTGTTTCCCAAGTAGCACGGGGCCCGTGAAATCTCGTGTGAATCTGGCAGGACCACCTGCTAAGCCTAAATATTCCCTGGTGACCGATAGCGGACTAGTACCGTGAGGGAAAGGTGAAAAGAACCCCGGGAGGGGAGTGAAATAGATCCTGAAACCGTGTGCTTACAATCCGTCGGAGCCTCTGTGTGGGGTGACGGCGTGCCTTTTGAAGAATGAGCCTGCGAGTTAGTGCTCAGTGGCGAGGTTAACCCGTGTGGGGTAGCCGTAGCGAAAGCGAGTCCGAATAGGGCGTTTGAGTCGCTGGGTCTAGACCCGAAGCGGAGTGATCTACCCATGGCCAGGTTGAAGCGCCGGTAAGACGGCGTGGAGGACCGAACCCACTTAGGTTGAAAACTGAGGGGATGAGCTGTGGGTAGGGGTGAAAGGCCAATCAAACTCCGTGATAGCTGGTTCTCCCCGAAATGCATTTAGGTGCAGCGTCGCGTGTTTCTTGCCGGAGGTAGAGCTACTGGATGGCTGATGGGCCCCACCGGGTTACTGACGTCAACCAAACTCCGAATGCCGGTAAGTGAGAGCGTGGCAGTGAGACTGCGGGGGATAAGCTTCGTAGTCGAGAGGGAAACAGCCCAGATCATCAGCTAAGGTCCCTAAGCGTGTGCTAAGTGGGAAAGGATGTGGAGTTGCTGTGACAACCAGGAGGTTGGCTTAGAAGCAGCCACCCTTTAAAGAGTGCGTAATAGCTCACTGGTCAAGTGATTCCGCGCCGACAATGTAGCGGGGCTCAAGCACATCACCGAAGCTGTGGCAATGACACACTGACCCTTAACGGGGGTGTTGTTGGGTAGGGGAGCGTCGTGTGGCGAGTGAAGCGGCCGAGTGATCGAGTCGTGGATGCTACACGAGTGAGAATGCAGGCATGAGTAGCGAATGACGGGTGAGAAACCCGTCCGCCGAATAACCAAGGGTTCCAGGGTCAAGCTAATCTGCCCTGGGTAAGTCGGGACCTAAGGCGAGGCCGACAGGCGTAGTCGATGGACATCCGGTTGATATTCCGGAACCGGCGAAGAACCGCCCATACTGAACCATGGGATGCTAAACACCCGAACCATGCCAACCGGTCCTTCGGGATCATCTGGTGTGGGGAGCGTGTGACCCGATCGTGTAGTAGGTAAGCGATGGAGTGACGCAGGAAGGTAGCCTCCGCGGGGCGATGGTAGTCCCCGTCCAAGCATGTAGGCCCACTGGTAGGTAAATCCGTCAGTGATGTGGCTGAGATGTGATGGTGACCACGTATGTGGGAAGCAGGGTGATCCTATGCTGTCGAGAAAAACTTCTAGCGAGGTTCGAGCCGCCCGTACCCCAAACCGACTCAGGTGGTTAGGTAGAGAATACTAAGGCGATCGAGTGAATCGTGGTTAAGGAATTCGGCAAAATGCCCCCGTAACTTCGGGAGAAGGGGGGCCCAAGCCTTGAAGCCCGTACGGGCTAGGGGTGAGGGTCGCAGAGACCAGGGAGAAGCGACTGTTTACTAAAAACACAGGTCCGTGCGAAGAAGTAATTCGATGTATACGGACTGACGCCTGCCCGGTGCTGGAAGGTTAAGAGGACTGGTTAATCACTTCGGTGGTGAAGCTGAGAATTTAAGCCCCAGTAAACGGCGGTGGTAACTATAACCATCCTAAGGTAGCGAAATTCCTTGTCGGGTAAGTTCCGACCTGCACGAATGGCGTAACGACTTCTCCACTGTCTCAACCACGAACTCGGCGAAATTGCAGTACGAGTAAAGATGCTCGTTACGCGCAGCAGGACGGAAAGACCCCGGGACCTTTACTACAGTTTGGTATTGGTGTTCGGTACGGCTTGTGTAGGATAGGTGGGAGACTGTGAAGCATGCACGCCAGTGTGTGTGGAGTCATTGTTGAAATACCACTCTGGTCGTATTGGGCTCCTAACTTCGGTCCGTGATCCGGATCAGGGACAGTGCCTGATGGGTAGTTTAACTGGGGCGGTTGCCTCCTAAAGGGTAACGGAGGCGCCCAAAGGTTCCCTCAGCCTGGTTGGCAATCAGGTTTTGAGTGTAAGTGCACAAGGGAGCTTGACTGTGAGACAGACATGTCGAGCAGGCACGAAAGTGGGGACTAGTGACCCGACGGTGGCTTGTGGAAGCGCCGTCGCTCAACGGATAAAAGGTACCCCGGGGATAACAGGCTGATCTTGCCCAAGAGCTCATATCGACGGCATGGTTTGGCACCTCGATGTCGGCTCGTCGCATCCTGGGGCTGGAGTAGGTCCCAAGGGTTGGGCTGTTCGCCCATTAAAGCGGTACGCGAGCTGGGTTTAGAACGTCGTGAGACAGTTCGGTCCCTATCCGCTGTGCGCGTAGGAAACTTGAGAAGACCTGTCCCTAGTACGAGAGGACCGGGATGGACGAACCTCTGGTGTGTCAGTTGTTCCGCCAGGAGCACCGCTGATTGGCTACGTTCGGAAGTGATAACCGCTGAAAGCATCTAAGCGGGAAGCACGCTTCGAGATGAGGTTTCCATACACCTTGTGTGTGAGAGGTTCCCTAGAGACGATGGGGTTGATAGGCCGGATGTGGAAGACCAGTAATGGTTGTAGCTGACCGGTACTAATGAACCGATAACTTATTATCACACTCAGTATTGTTGTGCTAGTGCTCGCGTCCCTGTGTAATTCTGAAACAATACACTCGCCATGATGGGTTGATATGTTTCATAGTGTTACGGTGGTTATAGCGAAGTGGGAAACGCCCGGTCACATTCCGAACCCGGAAGCTAAGCCCTTCAGCGCCGATGGTACTGCACTCGGTAGGGTGTGGGAGAGTAGGACACCGCCGGACTTCTTCAACAGAAGGGTCCTTGATCTGATGAACGTCGTGTTCCTTGAAGCCCCCGACGGGTGGCTCGGAGCTTGAACAGTTCTTGGATCAAGGGCCCTTCTTTCATGTATGCCCTGGCTGCGCAGCCGTGGTCGATGCCCTCGCTCCGTCGTAGCAATGGGTGCCGGCTCGCCCGAGGCGCCGCCCTCGTGCCACGATGTCTATTGCCCGTCCTGAGAAGAGGAAGACATGCCTGACGAGAACACCGAGAACACGCCAGAGCGTCGCGAACGCAGTTCGCGCTGGTCGCAGGGAGGTCGCGAGGCGGCCTCCGGCGAGCGTCGCCCGGCTCGTGACGACAGGGGTTCCCGTGAGCAGCGGGGTCGGTTCGAGCGCGACGATCGTCGCTCGTCAGGTCGCGACGAGCGAAGCAGCTATGGACGGGGCAGCGACCGTCGTGACGACCGTAGAGGTGTCCGCCGCGATGAGCGTGGCTACGGTGGCCCGCGTCGGGACGACGAGCGGGGTCGTGACGATCGCCGTTCCTTCGGTCGTGACGATCGTGGGGGTTTCCGTCGGGACGACCGTGGCCGGGACGAGCGCAGCTATGACAGACCGCGTCGGGATGACGAGCGGGGTCGTGAGGATCGTGGGGGTTTCCGTCGTGATGACCGTGGCCGGGACGACCGCCGCTCGTCTGGGCGTGATGAGCGTGGTGGTTACGGACGCGGTTCGGATCGTCGTGACGAGCGGGGTGGCGGTTTCCGTCGGGATGACCGCAGCGAAAACCGTGGCGGGTTCACCGGCCGGGGGGACCGCGGTGCCGGCTGGTCGGACGAGCAGTCGTCGATTCGTGGCCCGCGCAGCTGGGACGCGAAGGCCGTGGGGGACGAGCGTCCCCGTCGCAAGCCGGAGCCGGTGCTGCCGGAGGACATCACGGGCTATGAGCTCGATAAGGCGGTTCGTCAGCAGCTGCGTACCCTGAGCAAGGAGAACGCCGAGGGCGTCGCCAAGCACCTCGTCGCTGCCGCCGAACTGCTGGACGAGAACCCGGAGAAGGCGCTCGACCACGCGCAGCACGCCGTGAGCCGGGCCGGCCGGGTTCCGGCAGCGCGCGAGGCGCTCGGTCTGGTCCTCTACCGAACGGGCGAGTTCGCCGAGGCACTGCGTGAGTTCCGGACCGCGCGCCGGCTGTCCGGCTCCGACCACCTGCTGCCGTACATGGTCGACTGCGAGCGTGGCCTGGGGCGCTACGAGCGGGCCCTCGAGCTGGCGAACTCTCCGGAAGCGCAACGCCTCTCTGAGGCCGACAACATCGAGTTGGCCATCGTCGTCTCCGGCGTGCGCCGCGACATGGGACAGTCGCGGGCTGCCGTCGTCGGACTGCGCATTCCCGCCCTGCAGAAGGCGACGACGCAGCCCTGGGCCGCTCGTCTGTTCTACGCGTATGCTGACGCGCTGCTCGACCTGGGTGAGCGGGAGGAAGCGCGGGCGTGGTTCGTCAAGGCCGACGCGGCCGACCGTGATGGCGAGACGGACGCCGCCGACCGCATCGACCAGATCGACGGCTTCGAGCTGACCGACCTCGCGCCGGAGGACGAGCAGGACGTCGACCCGCGTCTCGCCGAGCTCGACCTGAGCGCGTTCGGCGCCGTACCGCCGAACGAACCGTCAGCGTCGGTCGGGGAACAGGACCCCCGTGACTGAAGGCCTGCTCGACCGGTACGACGGCATCGTCTGCGACCTCGACGGCGTCGTCTACGCAGGGCCCGACGCCATCCCGCATGCCATCGCGAGCCTCCAGAGCACGCGCGAACATGGGACGCGCGTCGTCTACGCGACGAACAACGCCTCGCGTCCCCCGTCGGCCGTCGCGGCGCATCTGCGTGAGCTCGGGCTGCGTCTGGACGACGAGGACGTCGTCAATTCGTCGATGGCGGCAGCGCACGTGCTGCGCGAGAGTGGCGCGCAGGTGCGTATCGTCCTGCCGATCGGCGGGGAGGGCGTTGCCCGAGCGCTGAGGGGGGCCGGTTTCGTCTGCGTCGGCGACGACGATGCAGGTGCAGGGACCGGCGACATCGATGCCGTCGTCCAGGGCTACGGGCCGGATGTCCGTGCGACGGACCTCGCGGCCGCAGCGCACGCCGTCAACGGTGGTGCGCGCTGGGTCGCGACGAACACTGACCTGACCTTGCCGACCGAGAAAGGGATCGCACCCGGCAACGGCTCGCTCGTCCAGGCCGTCCGCAATGCGGTGGCGGTCGATCCCGAAGTGGCCGGCAAGCCCATGCCCGTCATGTACGACATGGCGAGTGAGCGCATCGGCGCGGCCGACGCGTCGCGCGTCCTTGCTGTCGGCGATCGGCTCGAGACGGATATCGAAGGCGCGACCCGCGGCGGGTACGACAGCGTGCTCGTGCTCACCGGTGTTCACGGCCTCGCGGACGCAGCCGCGGCACCGAAGGAGCGTCGCCCGACGTACGTGCTCGCGGATCTGCGCGGGTTGACGCAGCCGTACGAGGTCGAGACTGCCGGGGAATGCGGCCCGGGTGCGAGCGTCGCGCGCGTGCGCGGTCTGCTGACGTCCCTGTGGGAGCGCGTCGATGCGGGAGACCTCTCCGCCGAGGACGCGGCGCGCGAGATGCGTCAGGCGTGCGGGTCATGAACGTCGGGGTGCCCAGCCCGGTTGAGCTCGCCCAGCGGGCCGAGGGCCGTCGTGTGATCGCCGGGGACGGCCCGGTCGGTGACACAGAGCTGGACGATGCCGTGAGCCGCCTGCGCGAGAGCGTCGATGCGATGGCCGGCAAGTCGACGGGCGGCAATGGGTCGGTCGGCAGAGTGTCGAATGACAGCGGGTCCGAAAGCTGTGGGCCCGACGTCGACGCCGCCGACGTCATCGCTCGTGCACACGACGTCCATGAGAGCTTGCAGCGACGCCTCGAACAGGCCCAGGCATGAGTGGTGTGCGACTCGACGCCGCCCTCGTGGCGCGCGGCCTCGTGCGTTCTCGCGCCCAGGCGAAGGAGCTGCTCGACGCGGGGAGGGTGCTTGTCGACGGCAAGGTCGAGGCGAAGGCGTCGACCAAGGTGAGCGACACGCAGAACGTCGAGATCGAGGGCGACCTCGACCACTACGTGGGCCGTGCCGCACACAAGCTCCTCGCCGCGTGCGAGGCCTTTCCGGGTGTCGCGACCCGCGTCGCCGGAGCGCACGCCATCGACGTCGGCGCCTCGACCGGTGGGTTCACGCAGGTGCTGCTCGAACGGGGGGCGGCTCACGTCGTCGCTCTCGACGTCGGGCACGGCCAGCTCGCCGAACCGGTCAAGAGCGACCCGCGCGTCACCGATCTCGAGGGCGTCAACGTCCGCGACGTCGTGAGCGCGACGCAGCTCGACGGCTCACCGTTCGCACTCGTCGTCAGCGATCTGTCGTTCATCTCGCTGACGCTGGCGCTGCCCCACATGTCCTTTCTGCTCGCCGACGACGGTGATCTCATCGCGCTCATCAAGCCGCAGTTCGAGGTCGGACGCGAGAGACTGGGCAGGACGGGCGTCGTGACGTCAGTCGAGCAGCGTCGCGAGAGCATCGAGAAGGTGCTCGCGTGCGCGTCCGAACTCGGCCTCGCCGTGCACGGTCTCGCGTGGAGCCCGATGGTGGGCAGCCACGGCAACCACGAATACCTCGTCTGGTTGCGTCGCGCCGCGGTCGGTGGCGCACTCGACGACGCCTCCGCCAACCAGCGAATCCGCGACCTCACGCGAAGGAGCGAGTGATGAACCGCCGCGTCCTGCTCATCGGCCACCCGCGCCGGCCCGAGGCCTACGAGGTCGCCGAGCGACTCGTCGAAGGGCTGACGGCCGCCGGGATCGAGGTCGCGGGCATCGCCGACGAGCTGGCGGCCTTCGGGATCGCGCAGCGGCCGGGCGTCGTCACCGTCGCGCCGGAGGAAGCCGGGGTGGCGTGCGAGCTCGCCGTCGTCCTGGGCGGTGACGGCACGATCCTGCGCGCCGCCGAACTGTCGCGCGACTGCGGGGTGCCGCTGCTCGGCATCAATCTCGGCCACGTCGGGTTTCTCGCCGAGGCGGAGAAGGAGGACGTCGAGCGGATCGTCGCCTGCGTGCGTGAGCGCTCGTGGATCGTCGAGACCCGCGCGACGCTCGAGGTCGTCGCGACCGACGGGCGCGGTGAGGTGGAACTGCACCGCGGGTGGGCGCTCAACGAGGCGAGCATCGAGAAGGCCGCACGAGAGCGCATGCTCGAACTGACCGTCGAGATCGACGGCCGTCCCCTCGCGTCCTGGGGCGCTGACGGCGTCGTCATCGCGACGCCGACGGGGTCGACGGCCTATGCCTTCAGCGCGGGAGGACCGGTCGTGTGGCCGGACACCGAGGCCATCCTCCTCGTGCCGATCTCGGCGCATGCGCTGTTCGCGCGCCCGCTCGTGCTGGGGCCGCGCGCGCAACTTGCCGTCGAACTCGTGCCCGGTGCGCAGGGGCGCGCCGTGCTGTGGTGTGACGGGCGGCGCCCGTTCGATCTGCCCGACGGCGCCCGTGTCGAGGTGCACGCGAGCGACAAGCCCGTCACGCTGGCGCGCCTGAGCACCGCGCCGTTCACGGATCGTCTCGTGCGCAAGTTCGACCTGTCGGTCGAGGGCTGGCGCGGCACGCGACGCGCGCATTGAAAAGTTCATCTGTTCGTAAGCGTGTTCGAATCACCATTCGTCGCGTCGTGCCCCTAGGGTGGGAAGCGTGCTGAGGGAAATCCGGATTCGCAACATGGGTGTCATCGCCGACGCGACGCTCGAACTCAGCCCGGGGCTCAACGTGGTCACGGGCGAGACGGGCGCGGGTAAGACGATGGTCGTCAGCGGTCTCGGGCTGCTGCTCGGTGAGCGTGCTGACGCCGATCGGGTGCGCACGGGGGAGAAGTCGGCGCTCGTCGAGGGGTTCCTCGACGTGCCGGGCGAGCATGTGAGCGCGGCCGCGCTGGCCGATGAGTTCGACTTGGAGGCGGGCGACGAGGTGATCCTCAGCCGCTCGGTAGCCGCGACGGGGCGTTCGCGTGCGCAGGTGGCCGGGCGCAGTGTCCCCGCAGGCGTGCTGGCGCGCATCGGGCATGAGCTGGTCGCGGTGCACGGGCAGGCCGACCAATGGCGGCTCAAGCAGCCCGAGGAGCACCGTCAGATCCTCGACGCGTTCGCAGGCCCCGAACTCTCGGAGGTGGCGCAGCGCTACCGCGACGGGTATGTGAGGCTGAAGGCGCTGCGGGCCGAGCGGCGCGAGTTGACGCTCAAGGCGCAGGAGCGCGCGCAGCGGCTCACGATGCTCGAGGCTGGGATCGCGCGCATCGACGAGATCGAGCCGATCGAGGGTGAGGACGTCGAACTCGCGGCGGAGAGTGAGCGGCTCACGCATGCCGAGGATCTCCTGGCCGCCTCGCGTGGTGCGGGTGCGGCCCTGGCCGGCGACGAGTTGTCGCCCGACGAGCCGAATGCGCTGGCGCTCATGGCTGCTGCGCGCAGTGGGCTCGAGTCGGGTGTGACGCTGGACGCCGACCTCGCACCGTTCATCGAGCGGTTGCGGGAGGTGCAGACGCTCACGGCCGACCTCGCCGCGGACGTGGCGCAGTACGCGGCCGCCATCGACATGGATCCGCAGCGGTTGCAGGAGGTGCATCAGCGGCGCGCCGCCATCACCCAGCTGCTCAAGGCGTACGGGCCCGAACTCGACGACGTGCTCACGTGGCGTGAACAGGCCGGGCGTGAGGCGCAGGAGCTCGCCGGCTCGGACGATCGCATCGCCGCGATCGACGCCGAGGTCGCGGGGCTCACGCCGAAGGTCGGGGCTGATGCTCTCGCGCTGCACGATCTGCGTCGATCCGCGGCCGAGCGACTGGGTGAGGCTGTCACGCAGGAGCTGCATCACCTCGCGATGGGCTCGGCTCGCCTCGTCGTCGAGGTCTCGATCGCCGAAGCCGACAAGGGCCTCGAGTTGCCCGACGGGCGCCTCGTCAAACCCTCGGAGCACGGCATCGACGACGTCACGATCCTGCTGTCGGCCAACCGCGGCATGGATCCGAAGCCGGTGACGAAGGCCGCCTCCGGTGGTGAGCTGTCGCGCGTCATGCTCGCCCTCGAGGTGGTGACCTCGACGGGCAGCGTGCCCACGTTCGTGTTCGACGAGGTGGACGCCGGCGTCGGGGGCGAGGCGGCGCACGACATCGGCGCGCGCCTGGCGCGGCTCGCGCAGAGCGCGCAGGTCATCGTCGTGACGCACCTGGCGCAGGTCGCGGCGTACGCCGACAACCACCTCGTCGTCCACAAATCGCATGACGGCGCCGTCACCGAGAGCGGCGTCGCCGCCGTCACGGGTGACGCGCGCGTCACCGAGATCGCGCGCATGCTGGGTGGCGACACGACAAGCGCGGTCGCGCGCGAGCACGCCGAATCCCTGCTGGCGGCGGCCGGCGCGTCACAGAAGTCGAGCGCATGAACGTTCTCTGGGTTCACATCCATCGTGCGGCAGCCCTGTCGCCCGAACACCTCTCGATGAAGTACGCTGGCATTCCGTGGTGGATCAGACGACGAAGCATATTTTTGTCACCGGAGGCGTGGCCTCCTCCCTCGGAAAGGGCCTCTCGGCATCCAGTCTCGGCCGTTTGCTGCGTTCGCGCGGCCTGCGCGTCACGATGCAGAAGCTCGACCCCTACTTGAACGTTGACCCGGGAACGATGAACCCGTTCCAGCACGGTGAGGTGTTCGTCACCGAAGACGGCGCGGAGACCGACCTCGACATCGGTCACTACGAGCGATTCCTCGACGTCAACCTGCACGGGCGCGCCAACGTCACGACCGGCCAGGTGTACTCCGATGTCATCGCACGCGAGCGTCGCGGGGAATACCTCGGTGACACGGTGCAGGTCATCCCACACATCACGAACGAGATCGTCGAGCGCATGCGCGCCGAGGCGAACAGCGACGACGCACCCGACATCATCATCACCGAGATCGGTGGCACGGTCGGCGACATCGAGTCCTTGCCGTTCCTCGAGGCCGCACGCCAGGTGCGCCACAACGTGGGGCGCGACAACGTCTTCTTCCTCCACGTCTCGCTCGTGCCGTACATCGGCCCCAGCGGTGAGCTGAAGACGAAGCCGACGCAGCACTCCGTCGCTGCACTGCGTCAGGTCGGCATCCAGCCCGACGGGCTCATCCTGCGCGCCGATCGCGAGATCCCCGAGCCGATCAAGCGCAAGATCTCGCTCATGTGCGACGTCGACTCCGAGGCCGTCGCGGCCGCCGTCGACGCGCCGAGCATCTACGACATCCCGCGCGTGCTGCACTCCGAGGGGCTCGACGCGTACGTCATCCGCCGCCTTGGACTGCCGTTCCGTGACGTCGACTGGGCCCAGTGGGACAAGCTCCTCGACCACGTCCACCGTCCGGCGCACGAGGTCGAGATCGCCCTCGTCGGCAAGTACATCGACCTGCCCGACGCCTACCTTTCGATCACCGAGGCGATGCGCGCCGGCGGTTTCCATCACGACACGAAGGTGAAGATCCGCTGGGTCGCCTCCGACACCTGCACGAGCGACGCGGGCGCGAAGAAGGCGCTGTCGGGTGTCGACGCGGTGCTCGTGCCCGGCGGGTTCGGCGTGCGCGGCATCGAGGGCAAGCTCGGCGCGCTGAAGTGGGCCCGTGAGAACAAGGTGCCGACGCTCGGCATCTGCCTCGGCCTGCAGTGCATGGTCATCGAGTACGCGCGCAACGTCGCGGGCATCGCTGACGCGTCAAGCTCCGAGTTCGACCCCGAGACGTCACACCCCGTCATCGCGACGATGGAGGAGCAGAAGTCGTTCGTCGAGGGCGCCGGCGACCTCGGTGGCACGATGCGCCTCGGCGCCTACCCGGCGAAGTTGCTCGACGGCTCGGTCGTGGCGAACGCCTACGGCACGACGGAGGTGAGCGAGCGTCACCGTCACCGCTACGAGGTGAACAATGACTACCTCGAGCAGGTCAGCGACGCTGGCCTCGTCGTCTCGGGTACGCACCCCGAGCTCGGGCTCGTCGAGTTCGTCGAACTGCCGAAGGACGTCCACCCGTACTACGTCTCGACGCAGGCTCATCCGGAGTTCAAGTCGCGACCGCACCGCGCGCACCCGCTGTTCGCGGGGCTCGTCCAGGCCGCGCTGGAGCGACCGAGCAAGTGACGACGTGCGGCTGCTGTTCGGGCCGCGTGTCATGAATCGAGGAGGGCGATGCCGGAGACGGCGCCGCCCTCCTCGGCGTTTCTTGGGACGTCGGCCTGCGACGTAGCGGCCGGGCGCGACCGGGTGCCAGTCCGGTGTGTCAGGATCGGTGGCATGACTTCCATGCACCCCACGATCACCCCCAGCGAACTCGTCGACGACTACACCCCCGCGCCCGTCGTGCGCAGCGACGTCGTCTACGAGGGATGGGTCTGGGACGTCGTCCAGGAGGAAGCCGATCTCGGCGATGCCGGGCGCGTCACCCGTGACTTCGTCCGCCATCCGGGCGCCGTCGCCGTCCTCGCGATGCGCGGCGAACCCGGCGCCGAGGAGGTGCTCGTCATTCGCCAGTACCGGCACCCCATCGGTGCGCAGGAGTGGGAGATCCCGGCGGGGCTGCTCGACGTCGACGGCGAGCTGCCGCACGAGGCGGCGCTGCGTGAGCTCTACGAAGAGGCCGACCTGCGCGCCGGGCGTCTCGACCTGCTCATCGACTACGCCTCGTCACCGGGCGGGCTCTCGGAGCAGCTTCGCGTCTTCCTCGCCCGCGACCTCACCGACGTGTCGGAAGATGACCGGTTCGAGCGCGAGGAGGAAGAACTCGACATGCCGACCGGCTGGGCTCGCCTCGACGACGTCGTCGACGCAGCGCTCGCCGGGCGCCTCCACAACCCGGCGCTGCTCATGTCATGCCTCGCGGCTCGCGCGGCGCGCGACGCGGGCTGGGCACCGTTGCGCGCCCCCGACACCCCGTGGTCGGTGCACCCCGCCTTTGCTCCGAAGCAGTAGCGGGTCAGCGGTAGCCGCCGCGGCGGCGCACCTCGGCGGCGATGCTCTCGCGTGACGCCCCGGTGGCCAGCATCGTCATGACGAGCAATCGCACCTGCACGGCGCGCAGGTAGCCACCCATGACGACGCCGCGGCGCTGGAGGTCGACCTCCGCGCCGACCGCACCGTACGTCTCGACGAGCGCCGGGCCCGAGAAGGTCCGGCTCGTCATGATGACGGGAATGCGGGCCGCGATGTGTCCGACGCTCTCGGCCCACCACCCGGGCACGTGCCCGGCTCCGAGGCCGGCGATGACGAGCGCGTCGGCGCCCGCGCTCACGGCGTCGAGCGCCCGCGCCGACTGCCCGAGTGCCACCGTCAGGACGGGCACCTCGGCGTCGACGGCGTCAGGCCGGGGGAGGGCCGGCAGTCGCGCGGGGCGGTGGAAGAGGTGGGTACGACCTTCGAGGACGCGCCCGATCGGGCCGCAGTCGGGGGAGACGAACGTCGTGAGCGATGACGTGTCGCCCTTCGTCACCGAGCGCGCCGCGTGGATCTCATCGGCGAACACGGCGACGACGCCCAGCCCACGCGCGGCGTCGCTCGCGGCGACGCGGATCGCGGCGAGCATGTTGGCGGCTCCGTCGGCCCCGGCCATCGTCGGGTTGCGCATCGCGCCCGTGACGGCGAACGCGCGCCCGTCGTCCCAGAGCAGGTCGAGCAGGTAGGCGCTCTCCTCGAGCGTATCGGTGCCCTGGACGAGGACGAACCCGTCGGCGTCGGAGGCACTCGCGCGCTGCAGCACCTCGAGCAAGTGCGCCGGGGTGAGCGAACCGCTCTGTTCGCGCGCGATCGTCTCGCCGGTGAGGTCGACGTCAGCTGCGTCGAGGCCGGGGACAGCGGCGATGAGGTCGTCGGCGCCGAGCGTGGGGCGCACTCCGGCGCCGTCATCGGAGGACATGGAGATGGTTCCGCCGAGGAAGTACATCGCGATCCGCTTCGTCATGGCGCACAGGTTATCGTCGTGCCAACGAACCGCCGCGCGCCGATCGCTGCGCGAGCCCGTCACCGAGGAGACCCATGCCTGCTGCGGCTGACCCAAGCGTGCGACCCGGCCCGGACGCTGAGTGCCCCTGCGCCTGGGTGCCCGGGCGCTCGTTGCGCGAATGCTGCGGCCCGCTCGTCCTCGACGGCGTGCTCGCGCCGACGCCCGAAGCGCTCATGCGCTCGCGCTACACGGCGTTCGTGCTACCCGACGCCGACCACCTGTGGCGCACCTGGCATCCGCGCACGCGCCCGGCTCAGGTCGGCGACCTCGACGGCGTGACGTGGCTGGCCCTGCGGGTGCTCGACACGGGTGACAGCGGCATGAACGAGGCCGATACGCGCGGCACCGTCACCTTCGAGGCGTCCTACCTCGCCGACGACGGTCGTCGCGGGGTGCTGCGAGAGCACTCGCGCTTCGAACGCCGCGCCGGCCGCTGGTTCTACGTCGATGGGGACGAGCTCGACTGAGCCGCGAAAAACACGGGCGCGTCGCACACGCGGCATCACCTAGAATGAGCAGGTACGCCGTGGCGGCCTGACACCCCGCCCGAGCATGGCCCGTGACGGGCGTGTTCTGCGGCGGACCGCGCGTCCGGCGTCACCGACGAGAGGCCGAAGATCTTTCGGCGAAGGTGTGGTGGCACCGCGACCTGGCCCCCGCCCACACCTCCCGGGCTGCTCCCACGTGGGGCGCCCGGTCGAGCATCGTCCGATCGACGCGTCGCCGCATGGAACGAATCGAGAGGAACATCATGCTTCGAACCCATGAAGCCGGAACCCTTCGCGCAGCCGACGTCGGTGACACCGTCACCCTGACGGGTTGGGTGGCCAAGCGTCGCGACCACGGCGGTGTCGCCTTCGTCGACCTGCGTGACGCCTCGGGCGTCGTCCAGGTCGTCGCACGCGACGAGGTGCTGACGGGAGCCGCGCACGGTCTGCGCTCCGAGTACTGCATCAAGGTCACGGGTGAGGTCGCCGCGCGCGAGCCGAAGGACGTCAACCCGAACCTGCCGACGGGTGAGGTCGACGTCGTCGCGAACGAGATCGAGGTGCTCTCCGAGGCGGCGCCGCTGCCGTTCCAGATCGACGAGCGCATCACCGTCGGAGAGGAGGCGCGCCTCAAGTACCGCTACCTCGACCTGCGTCGCAAGGACCAGGGCGACGCGATCCGTCTGCGCTCGAAGGTGAGCCAGGCTGCGCGCGCCGTGCTCAACGAGCGCGACTTCGTCGAGATCGAGACGCCGACGCTGACGCGTTCGACGCCCGAGGGCGCTCGTGACTTCCTCGTCCCCGCTCGTCTCGCGCCGGGCAGCTGGTACGCGCTGCCGCAGAGCCCGCAGCTGTTCAAGCAGCTGCTCATGGTCGCCGGGATGGAACGCTATTACCAGATCGCGCGCTGCTACCGCGACGAGGACTTCCGCGCCGACCGTCAGCCCGAGTTCACGCAGCTCGACATCGAGATGAGCTTCGTCGAGCAGGACGACGTCATCGAGCTCGGTGAGCAGATCGCGAAGGCCGTGTGGGCGACGATCGGCGTCGACCTGCCGACGCCGTTCCCGCGCATGACGTACGCCGACGCGATGGCGAAGTACGGCTCGGACAAGCCCGACCTGCGCTTCGGCAACGAGCTCGTCGAGTGCACGGAGTTCTTCAAGGACACGACGTTCCGCGTGTTCCAGGCCGAATACGTCGGCGCCGTCGTCATGCCGGGTGGTGCGTCGCAGCCCCGTCGTCAGCTCGACGCGTGGCAGGAGTGGGCGAAGCAGCGCGGCGCGAAGGGCCTCGCGTACGTCCTCGTCCAGGAGGACGGCTCGCTCACCGGCCCGGTGGCCAAGAACCTCACCGAGACCGAGGTGGCGGGCCTCGCCGGCCACGTCGGTGCGAAGCCCGGCGACTGCATCTTCTTCGCCGCGGGTGCGACGAAGGCGTCGCGCGCGCTGCTCGGCGCAGCGCGTCTCGAGATCGGCAAGCGCTGCGACCTCATCGACGAGAACGCGTGGAGCTTCCTGTGGGTCGTCGACGCGCCGCTGTTCGAGCCTGCCGCCGACGCTGTCGCCTCGGGGGACGTCGCCGTCGGCTCCGGTATGTGGACGGCCGTGCACCACGCGTTCACGATGCCGAAGGCCGAGTACCTCGACACGTTCGACACCGAACCAGGCGAGGCGCTCGCGTACGCGTACGACATGGTGTGCAACGGCAACGAGATCGGCGGTGGCTCGATTCGTATCCACCGCAAGGACCTGCAGGAGCGCGTCTTCAAGGTCATGGGTCTGAGCGAGGAGGACGCGCAGGAGAAGTTCGGCTTCCTCCTCGAGGCGTTCAGCTTCGGTGCGCCCCCGCACGGCGGCATCGCGTTCGGCTGGGACCGCATCGTCTCGCTGCTCGCGGGCACCGACTCGATCCGCGACGTCATCGCGTTCCCGAAGAGCGGCGGCGGCTATGACCCGCTGACGGCCGCGCCCGCCCCGATCTCCGCTCAGCAGCGCAAGGAGGCGGGTGTGGACGCCAAGCCTCAGGTCAAGAGTGAGGCTTCTGCGGACGCCGCATCGCCCGCCGCTCCGGCCGAGGTGTCGCCCAACAAGTCGTGATCGGCTGATCGGCGACCGATCAACGGGTCGAGCCCCTGACGTCGCATGACGTCAGGGGCTCGACCGATTCTGCGCGACGCGCCGGGGGTGCTGGGCCCGACAACGGTTTCAGGGCTTGCCCCTTTCAGCCGTAGGGTCGCCACATGCGTGATACGGCTACCGTCCTGTTCGATGCCGACGGTGTGCTGCAGCACGCGCGTCACGGCTGGGTGGGTGCGCTCGACGCGATCGGTGGCGAGGGCTTCGCGTCCGTCGTGTTCGCCCGCGAACTGCCCGCCATGCGGGGCGAGGCGAGGATGCGTGACTGCCTCGTCGCCGCGGCCGAGGAGCACGGGGTCGCGCTCGATCCCGATGACGCGCTGCAGCTGTGGTCGCGTTTCGACATCGACGAAGAGGCGATGGCCGTCGTCGCCAAGGTCAGACGTGCCGGGTACGGCGTGCATCTCGCAACCAACCAGCAGGACGTGCGCCGTGACCTCATGCGCCGCCGCTACGCCGGAGTGTTCGACGAGGAGTTCTATTCCTGCGAGCTCGGCGCGTGCAAACCGGCCGAGGCGTTCTTCGCGTCGATCATCGACCGGCTGGACGTCCCGGCGGGTCAGATCGTGTTCGTCGACGATTCGGCCCGCAACGTCGCGGCGGCGACGTCCTGCGGCATCCGGGCACATCTGCATGACCCCAGCAGCGGCGCGGCCGGCATGCGCCGGATGCTCGAGGGCGCCGGTGTTCGAATGTGACCGCAAATCGCCGTTGGGGACGGGATTCGCAAAGGGGGACGCGATTCGCGGGGGAGTCAGTCGCGGAGGCCGAAGCGGGCGTGCCAGCGTTTCATCGGGGCGGGGGCCCACCAGTTCCACCGGCCCATGACGGTCATCGTCGCGGGCACGAGGATCATGCGGACGAGCGTGGCGTCGAGAATGATCGACAGGGCGAGGCCCACGCCGATCTGCTTGATGATGACCATCTTCGCCGCGGCGAACCCGAGCATGACGATGACCATGAGAAGTGCGGCGCTCGTCACGATGCGTCCGCTGCGCTGGATGCCGACGGCGACGGCGCGCGCGTCGTCGTCACCATGTTCGTGGGCCTCGACGATGCGAGAGAGCAGGAATACCTCGTAGTCCATCGCCAGGCCGAAACCGAACGCGATGAGGATGACGGGGACGGTCGACTCGATCGCGTCGTTGCTCGTGTAGCCGAGCAGCGATTCGAAGTGGCCGTTCTGGAAGATCCACGTCATCGCTCCGAGGCTCGCGCCGAGGGAGAGGGCGTTGAACAGGAGGGCCTTGAGCGGCAGGACGAGCGATCCCGTCATGAGGAACAGCAGCACGAGCGTCGCGAACGCAACGACGAGCACGACGTAGGGGGCTCGCGCAGCGATGGCGTGCGTGTAGTCGTCGAGCTTGGCCTGCTGGCCCGTCACCCATGTCGGAAATCCTGGGCGGTGAGCGTGCAGGTCGTGGACGACGTGCTGCGTGCGCCCGTTGGAGGGGGTGGCCCCGTCGACTCGCAATCCGACGGCGACCTTGCCGTCGCCGAGGTCACGCACGGGGTTGACCCCGGTGACGTATTCGCGGTGTGCGACATCGCTCGAGACCCACTTCGTCATCGTCGCCACGTCGGTCTCGCCGACGATGCTCACGGCGGGTTCGCCGAGCGCAGGGAAGTCGTGGGCGAGGTCGTTCATGAGGGTGCGTTGCGGGTCCGACGTCGGCAGCAACGCGCTCGTCGAGCTCACCTGCCGCATGCCGAGCAGCGGCGCGGCCAGCACGAGCAGGACGACGACGACACCGCAGATCGAGATCCACAGATGACGCTGGACGGCGTGGGCGAGGTCGGCGAATCGTCCCTCGTCCGCGTCAGGCTGCACGCGCTTCTTCGCGAGGCGCGCCGCAGCGAGGCGCGCGCAGGCGGGCACGAGCGTCAGCGCCGCGAGGCAGGCGACGGCGACGACGGACAGGCCGGCGAGGCCGATCGCCTTTGTCACCGATGCGGGGAACAGGACGAGCCCTGCGACGGAGATCGCGACCGTAAGCCCGCTGAAGAGAACGGTGCGCCCGGCCGTCGCGATCGTGCGCTGGGTCGCGAGGTCGTGGTCGGCGCTCGTGAGCACCCCGTCGAGGCCGTCGGCCTCGCGCTGCAGCGCGAGGCGCGACAGTTCCTCGCGGAAGCGTCCGACGATGAGCAGGCCGTAGTCGATCGAGAGGCCGAGACCAAGAATCGTGACGATGTTGACGACGGTCGCATCGAGGTCGGTGACGTGGCTGAACCCGAGCAGCGCGAGCAGCCCGCCGGCGATCGCAGCGATCGCGCCGATGAGGGGGAGGCCCGCCGCGATGAATCCTCCGAACACGATGACCATGACGATGAGGGTCAGCGGGAAGGCGATGCCCTCTCCGGTCTTGAGGTCTTCCTGCACCTGATCGGTGATGCGCTTGAGCACTTCCACGGACCCGCCGGTGCGCACGCGCACCCCCGCGGGCGTCACCGCTTCGACGGCCTTCGTGACCTGCGCGCTCACGTCCTCCTGCACGCTCTTGTCGAGCCCAGCATCGAGCGTGGCGACGAAGACCATCGACTCGGGTGCGCTCGAGGAACGGTAGGCGGCAGCGACGCGCGGGTCGCGTTTCGCCGCGGGTGAGTACGCCGACTCGACCGCCGACGTGTGCACGACGTCGTCGATCACCTGCTGCACCTTCGCGCCGACAGCCGCTTGCTGTGAACTCGCCACCCCGTCGAGTCGGACGGCGACGCTGCCGCCGGCCTTGTCGCCGGTCAGCAGCATGTCGTTGCCGGTGTGTGCCTCACCCGGCACGAACGGCTCGGCCTGCCGCAGGTGTGCGAAGAGTCCGCCGCCACCGAAGGCGCCGGCCGTCGTCGCAAAGGCCAGGACGACGGCGACGAGCCACGTCAGGACGATGGCCATGGCGTGACGCGCGACGAAGGCGCCGTAGCCTCGCCCGCTCGGACGCTCGCCGTCGGTCGGCTCGGGCGAATGGCCCGAACCATTTGACGAGGCAGCCGACGAATCGTCGGCCCGAGAGGCCCCGGCGCGCTGTCGCGTGGCGCCCCACCTCATCCGATGACCGCCACGATGACGCTGACGAGCGCGAGTGCCATGAGGGCGCACGGCAGCGGCAGCCAGCGCACGCGACGACCGGAGGGGACGTCGGCCGGGTTGTCCACCGTCTCGGCGTCCAAGGCCTCGCGCAGCGCGCCGGCAGAGCGCGGAGGCTGCGTCAGGGTGCCCGGCATCGGGCGCAGGGACGCGGTCGGCAGGATGCCGAGACGCGCGTCGTCGGCGTTGCGCGCGCCGCGCGCCTTCTGCGAGCCGATCGCCCACACCGTCGTCTTGTGCCCGTCGTTGTCATGGAGGACGAGGCTGCCCTTCGACGTGGCGTGCGAGATGCCCGGCCAGGGCAGCGTCACCTCACGCACGACGTTGGAGACGACGACGTCGTCCGCGCCGAAGCGGATGCTCGGGCGCACCATGACGCAGAACGACGCCGCGGCGAGGGCGAAGCCGACGAACGCCATCGTGTGCGGCGAGCGGGCCATGAGGCCGCTGACGACGAGGACGATCCCGATGGCGACCCCGAACCACCCGATGACGACGTTGAACGTCTGACGGATCGCGGTGGGTTGGGAGGAATTGCTCATGGGGTGTCCTTCGAGGCGGGCGGCGCGGTGGCGCGGCTCACTCTAGTCGTGCCTTGTCGGTGGTGGCTGGTTGACTGCAGCCATGAGTGATGACCTGTTCTCGAGCCGCCTCGACGGTGAACGAACCTCGGGCAGCGCTGGTGCGTCGGCGATGGCGCCGCTCGCGGTGCGCATGCGCCCGCGCACCCTCGAGGAGGTGCGTGGGCAGGGCGACGTGCTCAAGCCCGGGTCGCCGCTGCGGCGTCTCATCGAGGGCCAGGCGGGTGCGGCGGGGCCGATGAGCGCGATCCTGTGGGGGCCGCCCGGAACGGGCAAGACGACGCTCGCGCATCTCGCGGCGAACAGCGCGGAACGCCGGTTCGTCGAGTTGTCGGCGATCACGGCGGGCGTCAAGGACGTACGTCAGGCGATGGAGGAGGCGGGCCGCCACCTCGCGATGTACGGGCGTTCGACGGTGCTGTTCCTCGACGAGATCCACCGCTTCAGCAAGGCCCAGCAGGACGCGCTGCTGCCGGGCGTCGAGAACCGCACCGTCATCCTCGTCGCCGCGACGACGGAGAACCCGTCGTTCAGTGTCATCGCCCCGCTGCTGTCGCGTTCGGTGCTCGTCACGCTCACCTCGCTCGACGACGCGCAGATCGCGGACGTCATCGGCGCGGCACTCGTCGACGAGCGCGGTCTCGACGAGCGATTCACCCTCGACGACGACGCGCGCGATCACCTCGTCCGCATGGCCGGCGGTGACGCCCGGAGGGCGCTCACGGCTCTCGAGGCCGGCGCCGGGGTGGCGACGGACGCGGGGGAGAAGACCATCACGCTCGCCCACGTCGAGCAGGCGATGGCGGCAGCCGCGGTGCGCTACGACCGCGCCGGTGACCAGCACTACGACGTCGCTTCCGCCCTCATCAAGTCGATGCGCGGCTCCGACGTCGACGCCGCCCTGCACTATCTGGCACGCATGCTCGAGGCGGGCGAGGATCCGCGATTCATCGCGCGGCGCATCGTCATCGCCGCGAGCGAGGACGTGGGGATGGCGGATCCGACGGCGCTGCAGACGGCGGTGGCGGCGATGCACGCCGTCGCGCAGATCGGCATGCCGGAGGCGCGGATCATCCTCGCGCAGGCGGTCGTGCACAACGCGATCGCGCCGAAGTCGAATGCGGCGTACGCGGCGATCAACGCCGCCATCGCCGACGTCCGGGCGGGCCGCGGCGGCGCCGTGCCGCCGCATCTGCGCGGTTCGGGGTATGCCGGGGCGACGCAGTTGGGGCACGGGGCCGGATACACATACACGCACGATGAACCGGACGGTGTCGGCCCGCAGCAGTTCCTGCCGGACGACCTGCTGCCCGATGCGGACTACTACCACCCGACGTCGCGGGGGTGGGAGGAGCGGCTGGGGGAGCGATGGCGACGCCTGCGCGCCGTCATCCGCGGGGGAGAGAGTGCAACGTGATGCAGCTCACTGCGTGATGTTGCAGAATCGCGTGTTTCGTTAACGCGGTGTTACACCTGCGGCCATTCGCGGGTCAAAGGTAACGATCTGGTGACCCTCGTACTTTGAGGCTGGAATCACAATTTCGATGGGGCATGATCTGGGGTGCATGACGAGCTCGGCCAACCGCCGGTCCGCGTGTGACAGGCGGAGCGCGCACCGAGCGCCCCGAGACGGAAGGACGAAGCCTTGGCAATGGTCACCGGCGATCCCGCGCTCGAAGGGATGGGCCCCGATGGGGCCGAACCCAAGACGCCCGAGGAGCCCAAGGCGATCGAAGGTCGTTCGCTTCGTCAGATCGCGGTCTCGCGACTCAAGCGCGACAAGGCGACCCTCGCTGCGATGACCATCGCAGGGTTGTTCGTCCTCATCGCGATCCTGGCGCCCATTCTCGTCGCGGTCGGTGTCCTCGACCCCACCTCCACGCACCGCGATCTCCTGTCGAGTGACGGCAGCCCGATCGGTTCGTTCAGCGGCGCCAGCTCACACCACCCGCTCGGCGTCGTCCCGCAGTCGGGCACCGACCTGCTGAGCCGCCTCATGTACGGCGTGACGTTCTCCGTCGTGGTCGGCCTCGGCGCGACGTTCGTGGCGATGCTCATCGGCATGACCGTCGGCCTCATCTCCGGCTTCGCCGGGGGCAAGGCCGACTTCCTGCTCAGCCGACTCGTCGACCTCGTCCTGTGCTGGCCGCAGACGCTGCTCCTCCTGGCTCTGTCGGGCACGCTCATCGCGCGCATCCAGAGCCTGGGCGTCAGCAACGACAACATCGCTGCCGGCATCTACATCATCCTCGTGCTCGGCCTTTTCGGCTGGCCGACATTCGCCCGCATCATCCGCGGCCAGGTCATGACGCTGCGCAACCGTGAGTTCATCGAGGCGGCCCGCTCCCTGGGTGCGACGAACCGCCGTCTGTACGTGACGGAACTGCTTCCCAACCTCTGGGCGCCGTTCCTCGTTTACGCCACGCTGACGTTCCCCGCCTTCGTGTCGGCTGAGGCCGCCCTGAGCTTCCTCGGTGTCGGCATCCACGCCCCGACCCCTACGCTGGGAAACATCATCACGGACGCCATCGACTTCTCGCAGGCGGACCCGATGTACTTCTTCGTGCCGGTGATAACCATCTCGACCCTCGTCCTGAGCTTCAACCTCATGGGTGACGGTCTGCGCGACGCGCTCGACCCCAAGGCCGACCGTCACTGACGCCACCAGGCGTTCTACAAACGAGCCTTCAGGCTCCCTCAATTTTCCTGGCCACGTCCGGTCAGGTCGGTTGGATCGCCTCGGCGGATCCTTCTTTCATCAAGGAGATGACGATGAACAAGAAGTCGGCTTCCATCCTCGCCGTGGCGATGGCTGGCTCTATCAGCCTCGCTGCCTGTGGCGGCGGCTCCAGCGACAAGGGTGGCTCCGGCGGCTCCGGGGGCAAGGACTCCGGTGGCACGCTGAACTACCTGTCGAAGGCCGGTGCGGAGAACCTCGACCCCCAGCGCGTCTACATCGGGCGTGACATCTCGAACTGGGGCCGCCTGTGGTCGCGTTCGCTCGTCACGATGCCGGCCACGACGGACAAGGCGCAGGGCGACAAGCCCGTTGCCGACCTCGCCACCGACACGGGCAAGATGTCGGACGGCGGCAAGCAGTGGAGCTTCACGCTGAAGGACGGCGTCAAGTGGCAGGACGGCAAGGACATCACGTGTGATGACCTCAAGTACGGCATCTCGCGTACCTTTGCCACGGACGTCATCACGGGTGGCCCGTCGTACGCCCTGTCGTACCTCGACATCCCGCAGAAGGACGGCCTGCCGATCTACGACGGCCCGTACAAGAACCACAACAAGGACGCGTTCGACAAGGCCGTCAAGTGCGATGGCAAGACGATCACCTACAAGTTCAACAAGGCATGGCCTGACTTCCCCCTCGCCATTGCTTCCCTGCGTGCCTACGACCCGTTCCGCAAGGACCAGGACAAGGGCGACAAGAGCAACCTCACGGCGTTCTCCAGCGGTCCGTACAAGCTGCAGGGCAGCTGGAAGAAGAGCCAGGGTGGCACCTTCGTCCGTAACGACCAGTGGGACGCCAAGACGGACAACGTGCGCAAGGCGCTGCCGGACAAGATCGTCTTCCAGGAGGGCATCGACCCGGTCAAGATCAACCAGCGTCTCATCGCCGACCGCGGTGACGACCAGACGGCCATCACGACCAGCAGCATCCAGCCGCAGCTGTACGGCCAGATCACGGGTGCCGTCAAGGAGCGTTCGTCGAACGTCCAGTCGCCGTACATCGACTACCTCGTGCCGAACTTCAAGAAGATGACGAACCAGAAGGTCCGTCAGGCTCTGCTCGCCGCGACGAACCAGGACGCCTGGATCACCGCCGGCGGTGGCAAGACGGCATACGCGAACGCCGACTCGATCATCAACCCGGCGCTCACGACGGCCTACGTCAAGAACCCGGCGTTCAAGTACGGCACAGGTGGCAACATCGAGGAGGCCAAGAAGCTCCTCAAGGAGGCCGGCCAGACGAACCCGACGATCAAGTTCACCTACCGTGGTGGTACCCCGCTGGCGGACAAGCAGGCGGCCGCTATCGCTGACGGCTGGCAGAAGGCCGGCTTCACGGTGAAGCTCAACGGTCTGACGGACACCTACTACGACGTCATCCGCGACCCCAACTCCGACGGCGACGTCTACTGGGCCGGCTGGGGTGCTGACTGGCCGTCCGCCAGCACCGTGATCCCGGCGCTGTTCGACAGCCGCGTCAACCTGACGTCGAAGTCCAACGGTTCCGACTACGGCAACTACAAGTCGGACGAGGTCAACAAGATGATCGACGAGGCCTCGAAGGCCACGTCCATCGACGCGGCAGCCGAGATCTACAAGAAGATCGACGCCAAGCTCGGTGAAGAGGTCGCCTACATCCCGCTCGATTCGCAGAAGTTCTACTACCTGCGCGGTTCCAAGGTCACGAACTACATCAACGGTGCCGGCACCTCGATGTACCCGGACCTGGCCGGAATCGGCGTCAAGAAGTAATCGGACGCCTTGACACCTTGACCGGCGGGGCGTCCACAGACGCCCCGCCGGTCACCCGGTCCTCGCGGCCGACACCGAACCCACCCCGTTCCCCGTTCGAGAGGACTGCCCGCAAGGGCGGAAGCTCATGGTTGCCTACGTCATTCGCCGACTCTTCTCGGGTCTGATCATGCTGCTCGTCGTGACCCTCGCGACGTTCGTGCTCTTTTTCTCCGCCGGCAAGGACCCGGCCGCCCAGACCTGTGGCAAGAACTGTTCCCCGGCGCTCATCGAGCAGAACCGCAAGGCTCTTGGCTACGACAAGCCCGTCATCGTGCAGTGGGGAAATTTCGTCAAGGGGGTCGTGGCCGGCCGCGACTTCCCGGAGGACGAGTCCCTGCGCAAGAGCGCCCCTGAGCTCGCCTATCACTGCGACGCCCCGTGCCTGGGATACTCACCGCTGCAGTCCGCGAACGTGACCGACGAGATCAAGCAATCCTTCCCCGTCAGCTTCTCGATCGCTCTCGTCGCCTTCGCCCTCACACTCATCCTGGGGGTGGGGTTCGGTATCCTCGCCGCGTTGAGTCGAGGAGGGATTCTCGACAAGGCTTTGGTCGGAACTGCGCTGATCTTCTATGCCCTACCCACGTTCGCCATCGGCTCTCTGCTGTACCAGTTCGTCGCGATCGACTGGGGCTGGGTGGAAGTGCCCAAGTACTCGACCATCGCCGACGGAGGTATCGGCGGCTGGCTGGCCGGTCTGTTCATGCCGGCACTGACGCTTGCGTTGTTCACAGCCGCCGGATACGTCCGCATGACCCGCGCCTACGTACTCGAGACGATGAGCGAGGACTACCTGCGCACCGCCAAGGCCAAGGGTCTGTCCAAGGGCAAGACACTGTGGAAGCACACGATGCGGGCGGCCATCACGCCGATCATGACGATGGCAGGAATCGACTTCGCCGTGCTCGTCGGCGGCGCCCCGATCACGGAGTCGGTGTTCAACTACGACGGTCTGGGCAAGTTGGCGGTCACGTCGACCCGGACCCCGGACCTGCCGACCAACGTCGGGATCGTCGTTGTCCTGTCCGCGCTCGTCATCGTGGCCAACATCGTCGTCGACTGCCTCTACGCCGTGGTCGACCCGCGCGTGAAGCTGGCCTGAGGAGAGACATCATGTTCGACAAGCTCAAGAAGAAGGTCGACGACTCCGTCGTCGGCGAGAAGGCCGAAGCGCTCGTGGACAAGGCCGGCGACGCCGTCGCCGCCGCGTCCGCGAAGATCCCCGGGCACGGCGCGGGCCATGGCGTGGGCCGCGAGACGTTCACGGACAGCGACGCCAAGCCCGGCAAGAAGCAGATCGACAAGAGTGGCACGCCGCTGCTGTCGGTGCGCGACCTCAAGGTGCACTGGCCGACCGATGACGGCATCGTCAAGTCGGTCGACGGCGTGAGCTTCGACCTCTACGAAGGTCAGACGCTCGGCATCGTCGGTGAGTCGGGATCCGGCAAGTCGGTGACGTCGACGACGATCATGGGCCTCAACCGCGACACGAACGCCCAGATCTCCGGCGCGATCGACTTCGACGGTGACGACCTGCTCACCATCAAGGAAGACCGCATGCGCGAGCTGCGCGGGCGCAAGATGGCGATGATCTTCCAGGACCCGCTGTCGGCGCTTCACCCGTACTACACGGTGGGCGCACAGATCATCGAGGCCTACAAGGTGCACCACCCCAAGGCGTCGAAGAAGGAAGCGCGTGAGCACACGATCGACATGCTCGCCCGCGTCGGTATCCCGTCGCCGCAGAAGCGAGTCGATCAGTACCCCCACGAGTTCTCGGGCGGTATGCGTCAGCGCGCGATGACGGCCATGGCGCTCGTCAACGACCCGAAGCTGCTCATCGCCGACGAGCCGACCACGGCACTCGACGTGACGGTGCAGGCACAGATCCTCGACCTCATGCTCGACCTGCAGCAGGAGTTCAAGTCGGCGATCATCATCATCACCCACGACCTCGGCGTCGTCGCCGACGTCGCGGACGACCTGCTCGTCATGTACGCCGGCCGTCCGGTCGAGAAGGGCGACGTCTACGACACGTTCGCGACGCCGCAGCACCCGTACACCGTGGGTCTGCTCAACTCGATGCCCCGTCTCGACGAGGCACGTCGCGAGCAGCTCGACCCCATCCCCGGCAACCCGCCGTCGCTCATCAACCTGCCGAAGGGCTGCTCGTTCGCGCCGCGTTGCGCGTTCAAGCACCTCGTGCCGGGCGATCGCTGCGACACCGAGATGCCCGATCTGCGCCACTTCGGCGACCAGGAAGCACGCTGCTTCCTGACCGCAGAGCAGAAGGCCGAGCACATGAAGCCCGCGCAGACCCGCACGATCGACGGCGCCGACGCGACGACCACCGGCACGGCGCAGGGCGTCATTGCAGGATCAGTTGACTCGCACGGCGCGACCAAGGTTGGAGATTGAGCATGACCAACGCAGACACGCGCGCGACGAGCGTGACACCGGGACCGGAGGACGCTCTCGCCGGCGCGACCCAGGTCGCCGCCGGAGACGAGGTGCTGCGCGTCACCGGGCTGCAGAAGCACTTCCCGCAGAAGAAGGCGGGCCTCATCCGGCGCCCCGACAACCCCGTCAAGGCCGTCGACGGCATCGACCTCGTCGTCCACCGCGGTGAGACGGTCGGCCTCGTCGGTGAGTCGGGCTGTGGCAAGTCGACCGCCGGTCGCACGATGCTCAAGCTCCTCGAGCCCACGGGCGGCCGGATCGAGTTCGCCGGTGAGGACATCACCGACTTCAAGGGCGGCGACCTGCGGCGCATTCGTCGTGAGCTGCAGATGGTGTTCCAGGACCCGCACGGCTCGCTCAACCCGCGTCACACCGTCGGCAAGATCATCTCGGCGCCGTTCGAGATCCAGGGCGTCAAGCCCGAGGGCGGCGTGAAGAACGCGGTGCAGGAGCTCATGGCGCGCGTGGGGCTCAACCCCGAGCACTACAACCGCTACCCGCACGAGTTCTCCGGTGGTCAGCGTCAGCGCATCGGTGTCGCGCGTGCGATCGCCCTCAAGCCGCAGGTCATCGTCTGCGACGAGCCGGTCTCGGCGCTCGACGTGTCGATCCAGGCGCAGGTCGTCAACCTGCTCGAGGAGATCCAGGACAGCGACAAGATGGCGTACGTGTTCGTCGCCCACGACCTGTCCGTCGTGCGTCACATCTCCGACCGTGTCGTCGTCATGTACCTCGGCAAGGTCATGGAGGACGCCGACCGGGACACGCTGTACGAGCGCCCACAGCACCCGTACACGCACGCGCTGCTGTCGGCCGTGCCGATCCCGGACCCGACGCTCAAGGGCAAGCGCGAGCGCATCCTGCTCAAGGGCGACCTGCCGAGCCCGCAGAACCCGCCGTCGGGTTGCGTGTTCCGCACGCGCTGCCCGAAGGCGCAGGATCTGTGCGCTCAGGTCGTGCCCGAGCCCGTCGAGGTCGCGCCCGGCCACCGCGTCGCGTGCCACTTCCCGGAGGTGCGCGCCGACGTCGTGTGACGTCACCCGCTCGAAGCCGTCAGGCCCGTCCCACACCGGGGCGGGCCTGACGGCCGTGTGCACCCCGTAATCTGGTGACGGCGCGGCAAGCGCCGCCGGAGAAGGAGATGACGTGGACCTGACGCTCGGGCAGATCGCCGGATTCATCGCGGCCGTCGCGTTCGCCGTGCTCGTGTGGCGCCTCGGCAGCGTCATCGGCAAGGCCGGAGCCGTGCTCGACGAGGCGAGCGCCGCGGTGCGCAAGGTGAGCGACGAGACGTTGCCGCTCATCACCGAGATGACCTCGACGGTGACGGCGGCCAACGCGCAGGTCGAACGTCTCGACGCGATCACCGCGAACCTCGCGACGATGACGAACAACCTCAACGCCCTGACGTCGTTGACGGTCGCGACGGTGGGCCGGCCGATGCTCAAGGTCGCCTCGGTCGGGTACACGATCAAGACGGCGGTGAGCGGGCGCACGGGCGGGGTGACGAAGGCGCGCTGAGCCGCCGGAAGCGCCCGGGCGCAGGGTTCGGCGACGCGCGGCACTCGTGGGATGATGGGCGGCGCACACCCGTACGACTTCTCACGAATGAGGGCGATTGATGGAAACCGCCGAGATCAGGCGCCGCTGGCTGCAGTTCTTCGAAGGCAAGGGCCACACGGTCGTCCCGAGCGCACCGCTCATCTACGACGACCCGAACCTGCTCTTCGTCAACGCCGGCATGGTGCCGTTCAAGCCGTACTTCCTGGGTCAGGCGACGTCGACGTTCACGCGCGCCACCAGCGTGCAGAAGTGCGTGCGCACGGGTGACATCGAAGAGGTCGGCAAGACGAGCCGTCACGGCACGTTCTTCCAGATGAACGGCAACTTCAGCTTCGGCGACTACTTCAAGGAAGACGCGATCAAGTTCGCGTGGGAGCTGCTCACGACGCACCAGAGCCAGGGCGGGTACGGCCTCGACGCCGACCGGCTGTGGCCGACGGTGTTCGAGAGCGACGACGAGGCCTACGCGATCTGGAAGGACGTCATCGGCGTCGACGCCGCGCGCATCACGCGCCGCGACGCCAACGACAACTACTGGAGCATGGGCGTGCCCGGCCCGGGCGGGCCGTGCTCGGAGATCTTCTTCGACCGCGGCGCCGAGTACGGCGTCGAGGGTGGCCCGGCGGTCGACGAGGACCGCTACATGGAGATCTGGAACCTCGTCTTCATGCAGTACGAGCTCTCGGCCGTGCGCAGCAAGGCCGACTTCGACGTCGCCGGCGAACTGCCGCGCCGCAACATCGACACCGGCATGGGCCTGGAGCGCATGGCGTCGGTGCTGCAGGGCGTCGACAACCTCTACGAGATCGACGAGGTCTACCCCGTCCTCGACATGGCCGCCGAGATGACGGGCAAGCGTTACGGCGCGAACTCGGGCCAGTCGGCCGCGAGCAGCCACCCCGACGACGTCCACCTGCGCGTCGTCGCCGACCACGTGCGCAGCTCGCTCATGCTCATCGGTGACGGCGTGACGCCGGGCAACGAGGGCCGCGGCTACGTCCTGCGCCGCATGCTGCGCCGCGCGGTGCGCGCGATGCGCCTGCTCGGCTACGCCGACCCCGCACTGCCGCACCTGGTCCCGATCTCGATGGAGCGGATGTCGCAGTCGTACCCCGAGCTCAAGACCGACTTCGCGCGCATCTCGCAGATCGCGTACGCCGAGGAGGAGGCATTCCGCCGCACCCTCGTCGCTGGTACGACGATCCTCGACACCGCGGTCGCGAAGGCGAAGCAGACGACGGACCAGCAGGCGGGCGGCGACAAGCCCGTCCTCACCGGCGACCAGGCGTTCAGCCTCCACGATACGTACGGCTTCCCGATCGACCTCACCCTCGAGATGGCGGCCGAGCAGGGAGTCAGCGTCGACGAGGCCGGTTTCCGTCGCCTCATGGACGAGCAGCGTCAGCGCGCCAAGGCCGACGCCAAGGCGAAGAAGGCCGGCCACGGTGACGTCGCCGTCTGGACGCAGCTGCGCGAGGCCGGGGCCACCGAGTTCCTCGCCTATGAGACGCTGCAGGCCGAGGCGAGCGTGCGCGGCCTCGTCGCGAACGGCTCGGCCGTCGAACAGCTCGAGCCGGGTCAGAGCGGCCAGGTCGTGCTCGACCGCACGTCGTTCTACGCCGAATCCGGTGGTCAGATCGCTGACGAAGGCATCATCGTCACGCCCGCCGGTCGCCTCAAGGTCGTCGATGTGCAGCGCCCGGTCAAGGGCCTCATCGCGCACACGGTCGAGGTGCTCGACGGGCCCGTCCGCGTCGGCGAGGGCGTGCACACGCAGGTCGACCCCGAATGGCGCATCTCCGCCTGCCAGGCGCACTCGGGCACGCACGTCGTCCACGCCGCGCTGCGCGAGGTGCTCGGCCCGTCGGCGCTGCAGAGCGGCTCGTACAACAAGCCCGGTTACCTGCGTCTCGACTTCGCGTGGAACTCGGCCCTGTCGCCCGAGGCGCGCAGCGAGATCGAGGAGGTCTCCAACCTCGCCCTGCGTCGTGACCTACCCGTCGCCGCGCAGTACATGACGCTGCCCGAGGCAAAGGAGTGGGGCGCGATCGCCCTGTTCGGCGAGACCTACGACGAGCAGGTGCGCGTCATCGAGATCGGCGGCCCCTGGTCGCGAGAGCTCTGTGGTGGCACGCACGTCGCGCACAGCTCGCAGATCGGTGCGCTCACGCTCACCGGCGAGTCGTCCGTCGGTTCGGGCGTGCGCCGTCTCGAGGCGTTCGTCGGGATCGACGCGATGCGCTACCTCGCGAAGGAGCGCGCCCTCGTCGCCGACCTCACGTCGATGACGAAGGCGCAGCCGGGTGAGCTCAAGGACAAGATCTCCGAGATGCTGACGCGCATCAAGGACGCCGAGCGCGAGCTCTCGCGCCTCAAGCAGCAGCAGATGGCCGCTGCGGCCGGCTCCCTCGTCGAGCAGGCGAAGGACGTCTTCGGGGTGCGCTTCATCGGTCATCACGACGACGCGATAGACGCCGACGCGGCCCGGGCGATGGCGACGGACCTGCGCGCCAAGCTCGGCGACGCGACGCCGAGCGTCGTCGCAGTCGGCGGCGTGAGCAAGGGCCGCCCCGTCATCGTCATCGCGACGAACGCGCCGGCACGCGAGTGGCGTGTCAAGGCCGGTGACCTCGTCAAGGTCGCGGCCGGCGTGCTCGGTGGTGGTGGCGGCGGCAAGCCGGACCTCGCACAGGGTGGTGGCCAGGACGCCTCGAAGCTCGGCGCCGCGATCGCCGAGGTCGAGCACACCGTCGGCCGCACGGTCACGAACTGAAGGTGCGGCTGGCTCGTGATGCGTGAGGGGATCAGGTTGGGCGTCGACGTCGGCACCGTGCGTGTCGGCGTCGCCGTCAGCGACCCTGACGGCATCATGGCGACGCCCGTCGAGACCCTCGCGCGCGCGAGCGCGAGCGACAAGGATGTGCAGCGCGTGGCCGAGCTCGCGGACGACGCTCGTGCCCTCGAGGTCGTCGTCGGCCTGCCCCTCAACATGAAGGGTGAGGACACCGCGTCGACACAGGCCGCTCGCGCCTGGGCCAACACGCTGAAGCGTCTTCGGCCCGCGCTTCGCGTCATTCTCGTCGATGAGCGTCTAACATCTGTGTCCGCGCACCAATCGCTCCACGCCAGTGGGGTGGCCGGGCGCAAGCACAGGCAGCACGTCGACCAGCAGGCCGCCGTGCTCATCCTGCAGGCCGCACTCGAGACCGAGCGTGGCACCGGAAGGCCGCCCGGCCTCGAGGTGGGGGGCCGCAAGCCCCGTGCGCGACGACGGACAAGCGAAGGTGACACCCACGATGCCTGATTCTCCCCGCGAGCGTCTCTTCGGGAGCGGCAACGACGAGGTCGACCCCAGCCAGAGCGTCCGTCGTGACGGCGAACGCAGCGCACCCACTCGGGCAGAGCTGCCACAGGCGCGACGGCTGCAGTCGCGACGCGAACATCGCGCCCGCGCTGATGCGCAACGCGAGGCCCAGGCTCTCCGCCCAGCCGGCGCCAGCGAGGTCGACTACAACCCGAACAAGCGCCGCGGTCTCGTGACCCTGGCGCTCGCGCTCGTCCTCGTCGTCGCCGCCGGATCCTTCGCGTGGCGCACCCTGGGGCTGAGCCTGCCGTCGTTCAGCAGCTCAGGGGGCGACTACTCGGGCACGGGGGAGAACGAGACCGCCGAGGTCAAGATCAACAAGGGTGACGCGGGCAGCACGATCGGTTCAGCCCTCGTCGCGGCCGGGGTGACGAAGTCGACGTCGGCCTTCGTCGAGGCGATGGCGGCGTCACCGAACGTCAACCTGACGCCCGGCGTCTACAAACTCAGGAAGAAGCAGAGCGCCGATTCGGCGCTCTCCGCGCTGCAGGACCCGAAGAACCGCGTCGGCGGCGGCATCGTCATCCAAGAGGGCCTGTGGCAGAGCGAGATCTTCGCGAAGCTGTCGAAGGGCACCGGCCACCCCGTCAGTGAGTACGAGGCCGTGACGCCCGCGCAGCTCGGCCTGCCGAGCACGATGAACGGCAAGCTCGAGGGCTGGCTGTTCCCCTCGACGTACGACTTCGACAAGTCGATGTCGGCGAAGCAGCAGCTGCAGACGATGGTGACGAACACCAAGGAGCAGATCAACTCGCTCAACATCCCGGCCGACCAGATCCAGAAGGTGCTGACGAAGGCCAGCATCGTGCAGGCCGAGTCGCCCAACGCGGCGAACGACGGCAAGGTGGCCCGCGTCATCGACAACCGCCTGTCGAGCGGGATGAAACTGCAGATGGACTCGAGCGTCCACTACGTCATCCACAAGCGCGGCACGGTGACGACGACCGACGCCGACCGCGCCAACCCGAGCCCGTACAACTCGTACGTGCACGCGGGTCTGCCGCCGACGCCGTACAACAGCCCCGGTCTCGACGCGATCAAGGCCGCCGCGAACCCGACGCCGGGCACGTGGAAGTACTTCGTCGCCGTCAACCTCGACACGGGCGAGACGCTGTTCGCGGACACCTACGACCAGCAGCTCGAGAACGAGAAGAAGTTCCGGGCCTGGTGCAAGGCGAACCCCGGACGCGGCTGCTGATGCCCCGCGCACTCGTCGTCGGCTCGCCGATCGACCATTCGCTCTCGCCTACGCTGCACGAGGCGGGGTATCGAGCGGCGGGCCTGGACGACTGGTCGTACGCACGTGCCGAGGTCGTCGCTGATGAGGTGCGCGCATTCGTGGCCAGGCTCGACCACGATGTCGTCGGACTGTCGGTGACGATGCCGTGCAAGGAAGCGGCGTTGGCTGTGGCTGACGAGGCGTCGGCGCTCGCTGGTGACGTCGGCGCGGCCAACACGCTCGTGCGGCGTGAGGGTGGTTGGTTCGCCGACAACACCGACGTCCACGGCGTCGTCGAAGCCCTGCGCGCCGCCGGGTGCGCGGGTGGCCGGGGCGCCGTCGTCATCGGCTCGGGCGCGACGGCACGTTCCGTCGTCGCCGCTCTGTCGCGTCTCGGCGTGCGCGAGGTGATGTTTGTCGTGCGCGAGCAGGCGCGCCCCGAGACGCTGGCACTGGCGCGCTCGCTGGGCATGAGCACCCGCGTCGTGCGCGAGGACGACGAGGACGCGGCGTGGGCGGTCGGCATGGCGCTGCTCGTCGTCCAGACGTCCCCGGCCGGGGGCGCGGACGCCCTCGCTGCGCGCGTCGTCGACGCCCCGTCGTTGCGCATCGGCGCGGCCGGCGGGCCGTTCGTCCTCGACGTCGTCTACGCCGACTGGCCGACGGCATTCGCCCGCACGATGAGTGCGCGCGGTGCGACCGTCGTCAGCGGCCTCGACATGCTCGTGCACCAGGCCGCGGCACAGTTCGAGCTGTTCACCGGCCACGCTGCCCCCATCGCGGACATGATGGAGGCCGGGCGCGCCGCCGTGAAATGATCGGCCGCATGCTTCGTTGGTTGACCGCAGGTGAATCGCACGGCCCGGCCCTCATGGGCGTCATCGAGGGGCTGCCCGCCGGCGTCGAGGTGACGTCGCAGAACATCTCCGACGCTCTCGCGCGCCGTCGCCTCGGCTACGGGCGCGGCGCCCGCATGAAGTTCGAGCAGGACGTCGTGACGTTCGTCGGCGGCCTGCGTCACGGCGTGACGCTCGGTTCGCCGCTCGCGCTGCAGATCGGCAACAGCGAATGGCCGAAATGGGAGACCGTCATGTCGTCCGATCCGGTCGAGGCATCCGCGTACGAGGCGTCGAACGACGTCAACGCCGAGAAGGAGATCGCGCGCAACAAGCCGTTGACGCGCCCGCGCCCCGGCCACGCCGACCTCGTCGGCATGCAGAAGTACGGCTTCGCCGACGCCCGCCCCGTCCTCGAACGCGCCTCCGCGCGCGAGACCGCGGCGCGCGTCGCCCTCGGTGAGGTCGCCGCGCGCTTCCTCGAGCAGGCCTACGGCATCCGGCTCGTCTCGCACACCGTCGCCGTCGGGACGGCCGCCGTCGCCGACGACTCACCGCTGCCGCACCCCGACGACGTCGCGGCCCTCGACGCCGACCCCGTGCGCACCCTCGACGCCGACGGCTCGGCGCGCATGGTCGCCGAGATCGACGCGGCGAAGAAGGCGGGCGACACGCTCGGCGGCGTCGTCGAGGTCTGCGCCTACGGTCTGCCCCCGGGCCTCGGCTCGCACGTACATTGGGACCGCCGCCTCGACGCGCGCCTCGCCGCCGCGATGATGGGCATCCAGGCGATCAAGGGTGTCGAGATCGGTGACGGGTTCACGACGGCCGCGCGCCGCGGTTCGGCCGCTCACGACGAGATGGTGCGCGGTGTCGACGGCGTCATCCGTCGCCAGTCGAACCGTGCCGGTGGCACCGAGGGCGGCATGTCGACCGGTGACGTGCTGCGGGTGCGCGCCGCGATGAAGCCCATCTCGACGGTGCCGCGGGCGCTCGCGACCGTCGACGTCGCGACGGGTGAGGCCGCGACGGCGATCCACCAGCGTTCCGACGTCTGCGCCGTTCCGGCGGCTGGCGTCGTCGCGGAGGCGATGGTCGCGCTCGTACTCGCCGAGGCGTGCGTCGAGAAGTTCGGTGGAGACTCGGTCGCCGAGACGCGGCGCAACCTCGAGAGCTACCTCGCCAACATCCCCGATCTGCTCACGACGTGGGAGTGAGCGCGCCAGCGACGCCTGCGGCTGACGCCGAGCGCCACCACCCGCGTCCCCGCGCCGTGCTCGTCGGGCCGATGGCGTCCGGCAAGTCGTCCGTCGGGCGCTCCCTCGCGGCGCGCTGGGGCGTCGAACTGCGCGACAGCGACGCGCTCATCGTCGAACGCCTCGGCTGCTCGATCAGTGACTACTTCGCGACGCACGGCGAGGCCGCGTTCCGCGAGGTCGAGCGCGACGTCATCACCGAGCAGCTCGGCACATTCGACGGAGTCCTCGCGCTCGGTGGCGGGGCGGTGCTCGACGACTCGACGCGGGCGGCGCTGCGCGAGCACACCGTCGTCTACCTGACCGTCGACGAACGCAACGCCGGCTACCGCATCCGCGGCGACGTGACGCGCCCGATCCTCGCGAACGGTGGCATCGACACGTGGCGGCGCATCTTCGCCGAACGCCGACGGCTGTACGAGGAGGTCGCGACGGTCACCGTCGACACCTCGCGCGGGACGACGGGTGCGTCGGCCACGCGCATCATCGAGGCGCTCGTCGCGGCCGAGCGCGAGACACCCGTCTCGACCGGTGGAAAGCGCCCGTTGCCGTCTTCGGTGGCGGCGACGATCGCGCGACGACGCATCCTCGGGGCCACACGAGGCGGCCGGACGCGCCGCGACGAAGGAGAGACGCCATGAGCATCATCAGTGTGGGAACCGCGTATGCCGTGCACATCGGCGAGGGGGTGCTGCAAGACCTCGCGGGCGCCGTCCCGGCCGGGGTGGCGCGGGCACTGATCGTCGAGCAGGCGGCGGTGACGGCGATTGCCGACCGCGTCGAAGAAGCGCTGCGTGGCCGCGGCATCGACGTCGTGCGCGAGGTCGTGCCCGACGGCGAGGCTGCCAAGACGATCGAGGTGAGCGCACGCCTGTGGGGCGTCATGGCGCGAGCCGGCTTCACGCGCACCGACGTCGTCGTCGGCGTCGGCGGGGGAGCGGTGACCGACCTCGCCGGCTGGGTTGCCGCGTCGTGGCTGCGCGGCGTGGGCGTCATCCAGGTGCCGACGACGGTGCTCGCGATGGTCGACGCGGCGGTCGGCGGCAAGACCGGCATCAACATCGCCGAGGGCAAGAACCTCGTCGGCGCGTTCCACGAGCCGCTCGCCGTGTTCGCCGACCTCGCCACGGTGCGGACGCTACCCGAACCCGACGTCGCGGCCGGGCTCGCAGAGGTCGTCAAGTGCGGTTTCATCCGCGACGAACGGATCCTCGAACTCGTCGAGGCCGACCCGGCTGCGTGCCTCGACGTGACGAGCCCGCAGCTCGTGGAACTCGTCGAGCGGGCCATCAGCGTCAAGGCCTCGGTCGTGGCGGCCGACCTCAAGGAATCGAACCTGCGCGAGATCCTCAACTACGGCCACACATTCGCGCACGCCATCGAGCAGCTCGAGAACTACACCTGGCGACACGGTGACGCCGTCGCCGTCGGCTGCGTGTTCGCCGCCGAACTGGCCTTCGCGGCAGGCGTGCTCAGGCGCAACGATGTGGAGCGGCAGCGCGCCGTCATCACCTCGCTCGGGCTGCCGACGACGTACGCGGGCGGTGACTTCGACGAGATGCTCACCGTCATGGGGCGTGACAAGAAGACGCGCGGCACGACGCTGCGCTTCGTCGTCCTGCACGGCATCGGCGACGTCCACCGCCTCGAAGGCCCGACGCGCGAGCAGCTGCGTGCAGCCTTCGACGCGGTGACTGGCTGAGACGCGCCGTTCAGCGCGTCGGCTGCTCCTTCTTCGCCGTCTCGCGGTCACCGGCGGCGGTGCCGGCGTTCTCGAAGTCGCCGGCGACCATGATGTCGGTGATCTCGCGCGCCAGTTCGTCGCCGAGGCGCCCCCAGTCGGGCTGGTAGCCGAAGACGTCGGCGAGGCCTGTGCCCTTGCGCATCCCGTCGAGCAATTCGACGTCGTCGGGCGTCAGCAGACCGGGGTGCGCGACGCCGACGGCGTCACTGATCTTCAGCAGGTCCTTGCGCAGCGCGACGAGGTAGTTCGCGAGGCGAACCTTCTTGAGCTCGGGGTCAAGGCCGTGCGCGAGCCACGCGTTCTGCGTCGCGACGCCCGTCGGGCAGGTGTCCTCGTGGCACTTCTGCGTCTGCAGGCAGCCGATCGACAGCATCGCCTCGCGCGCGACGTTGATCATGTCGGCCCCCATCGCGAACGCCTGCGCCGCCGTGATCGGCAGGCCGAGCTTGCCGGAGGCGATGAACACGACGTCGTCGGTGAGGCCGGCCTCCGCGAACAGGGCGTAGACGCGCGAGAAGCCGACGGCCCAGGGGAGCGCGACCGAGTCGGAGAACACGACGGGCGCCGCACCCGTGCCACCCTCGCCGCCGTCGATCGTCACGAAGTCGACTCCGCGGCGCGGGCCGTCGACGCTCGACATCGCTGCCGTCAGCTGCTGCCAGAAACCCATCTCGCCGACGGCCGACTTGATGCCCACGGGCAGGCCTGTGCGCTCGGCGATCGTCTCGACGAGGTCGAGCATCGAGTCGATGTCGTGGAACGCGGTGTGCCGTGACGGCGAGACGACGGTCTCGCCCTGCGGGACGCCGCGGATGTCGGCGATCTCCTTCGTCACCTTCGCGCCGGGCAGGACGCCGCCGAGGCCCGGTTTGGCGCCTTGGGAGAGCTTAATCTCGATGGCCCTGACGGGCGCCGACTCGACGACGGTGACGAGCTTGTCGAGGTCCAAGTGGCCGTCTTCGGCACGGCAGCCGAAGTAGCCGGTGCCGATCTGCAGGATGAGGTCGCCGCCGCTTCGGTGATAGGTGGACAACCCGCCCTCGCCGGTGTTGTGCATCGCCCCGGCGAGTGCGACGCCCTTGTTGAGCGCGGTGATCGCCGCGCCGGAGAGCGAGCCGAAGCTCATCGCGGAGACGTTGACGACCGAGCGCGGACGGAACGCCTTGGCGCGTCCGCGGGCGCCGCCGAGCACCTTCGCACAGGGGATGGCGTGGTCGTCGGTCTCCGCGGCATGCGACTGCGCGAACGTGCGGTGCTTGACGATCGGGTAGCCCTCGTTCCTCTCGAGGTCGTTGTCGGTGCCGAAGCCGACGTAGTTGTTGACGCCCTTGGCCGAGCGGTAGATCCAGGCGCGCTGGTCGCGGCTGAACGGGCGCTCCTCGTCGTTGCCGGCGACGATGTACTGCCGCATCTCGGGGCCGATCAGCTCGATCGCGTAGCGCGCGTGGCCGAGGACGGGGAAGTTGCGCAGCAGCGAGTGGTTCTTCTGCGTGAGGTCGTAGGCGGCGACACCGGCCGTGCCGAGTGCGGGCAGGGCGGCTACGAGGCGAGTCCACTTCATGCGCCCAGTATGGCGAGGCTCGACGTGAAATGCATCACGCGCAGGTGTGGAACGTCGATCGGGGGAGGTGCGCTCACACGATAGACTTGATGCTGATGCCCGTGCGCCTGCGCGGGCGATTGTTGACCGGCCGCGCGGATCACCGTCCGCAGCGGCATCACCCGGGTGCGCGTTCACGGGGCCGACGAGCCCTGGCGCTGCCCGATGAACGAAGGCGGATCTCCATGGCGAGCACGAACGACCTCAAGAACGGCATGGTTCTCAAGATCGACAACGGGCTGTGGTCCGTCGTCGAGTTCCAGCACGTCAAGCCCGGCAAGGGCCCGGCCTTCGTCCGCACGAAGCTCAAGAACGTCATGAGCGGCAAGATCGTCGACAAGACGTTCAACGCCGGCGTCAAGGTCGAGACGGCCAACGTCGACCGCTCCGACATGCAGTACCTCTACAAGGACGGCGACGACTACGTGTTCATGGACACGAAGACGTACGACCAGATCAACATCCCGGCCACCGCCGTCGGTGACGCCGCGAACTTCCTGCTCGAGAACCAAGAGGCGATCGTCGCGCAGAACGACGGCACCGTCCTCTACGTCGAGCTGCCTGCGTCCGTCGTCCTGGAGATCACGCACACCGAGCCGGGCCTGCAGGGCGACCGCTCCACCGGTGGGACGAAGCCCGCGACGCTCGAGACGGGCGCCGAGATCCAGGTGCCGCTGTTCCTCGAGCAGGGCACGAAGGTCAAGGTCGACACGCGCGACGGCTCCTACCTCGGCCGCGTCTCCTGATCGATGGGTGCTCGCACCAAGGCGCGCAAGCGCGCCCTCGACCTGTTGTTCGAAGCCGAGCAGCGTGACATCAACGCGAAGGACCTGCTCGACGAGCGCGTCCTCGCGCCCGTGACGCCGGCTCCGTTGCCGGAGTACACCGCGGTGCTCGTGCGCGGCGTCGTCGACCACTGGCGCACGATCAACGAAGCGCTCGAGACGTACGCACGCGGTTGGACGCTCGATCGCATGCCTGCCGTCGACCGCGCCCTGCTGCGCGTCGCGGCCTACGAGGTGCTCTACGTCGACGACGTGCCCGACGGCGTCGCCGTCTCCGAGGCCAAGAACCTCGCGACCGAGCTGTCGACCGACAACTCGCCGCAGTTCATCGGTGGTCTGCTGACCAAGCTGTCCGAAGTGAAGTCGAGCATCGTCGACTGACGGCCCCGTCCACCACTCACATGACACGACCCACCCGTTCGCGCGGGTGGGTCGTGTCATGTCGCTCGCGTGGGCCTGAGTGCCCCGATATGCTCGGATCATGCCCGTCGCCTCCCTCTCCGATGTCGAACACGCGCAGCGAGTGCTGTTGTACGGCGTCACGGGATCGGGCAAGTCGACGGCCGCGGCGCGGCTCGGCGCTGCCCTGGGGCTGCCCGTCCACCTCGTCGACGACGAGGTCGGGTGGCTGCCCGGCTGGGTCGAGCGTCCGCAGGACGAGCAGCGGGCTCTGGCGCACCAGATGGCGAGCGCAGAGGGCTGGGTCGTCGATTCGGCGTACGGCGCCTGGAGGGACGTCATGCTCGAGCGGGCGCAGGTCGTCATCGCGCTCGACTACTCGCGTGCCCTCACCCTCTCCCGCCTCGTGCGCCGCTGCGTCCATCGCCTCACCACTCGCACGCCCGTGTGCAACGGGAACACGGAGAACGTGCGACAGCTGTTCTCGCGCAACTCAATCGTGCGGTGGCACTTCTCATCGTTCGCGCGCAAACGCGAGCGCATGCGCCGTTGGGAGGCTGCGCCGGAGGGGGTGCCCGTGCTGCGGCTGACGCATCCGCGCGAGTTCGACCGGCTCGTCCAGTCGCTGGAGCTAGACAACATCGGGGCCGCGTCGCGAGAAGCAGCGCTGCGGCACGGCGGCATCGATGACCTGCCCGTCCCGGCCCGTGACGACGCGGCGCGCTTCGTCGAGTTCTGAACGCTCATTCACGGTGTCCGACCTCGGAGACTGCCAAGAGCAGGTCACCAGGCCGAGTGCCGGGGTCCCAACAGGACGACGCCGGTCAGGCGTGGCCGGCGAGGCGCGATAAGGTGGGCAGCGGAATCATCCTTTAACGATCCGTCCTGTGAGGCGGCGAAGGAGGCCTGCGCATGACGCGCGACGCTCTCGGCGTACCCGGTGACGGGGACGTCTCGACATCACGAACCACTCCCGACGACGGCCGCGTGGTCCTGTCGGCCCCCGAGATCGGTCGCGCTCTGCGCCGCATCTCTCACGAGATCCTCGAACGCAACAAGGGCGCGGACGACCTCGTCCTGCTTGGCATCCCGACGCGTGGCGCGCACCTCGCCCGCCGCCTGGCCGACGCGCTCAAGGACGTCGAAGGCATCGACATCCCCGTCGGCACGCTCGACGTCACGATGTACCGCGATGACCTGCGTGCCAACCCCGCCCGCGTGGCGCATCAGAGCGACATCCCCGCAGCCGGCATCGATGGGCGAACCGTCGTCCTCGTCGACGACGTGCTCTTCTCCGGACGCACCGTGCGCGCCGCCCTCGATGCGCTCGGCGACCTCGGGCGCCCCAAGGCCGTCCGCCTCGCCGTCCTCGTCGACCGTGGCCACCGCGAACTGCCGATCCGCGCTGACCACGTCGGCAAGAACCTGCCGACGGCGACGAGCGAGCACGTGCGCGTGCGCGTCGCCGAGACCGACGGCAGCGACGAGGTGCGCATCAGCGGCCCCGCCGCGCCGCAGCAGCGAAAGGACGCGTCGTGAAGCACCTGCTGTCGGCCGCCGACCTCACCCACGACGACGCCGAGATGATCCTCGAGACGGCCGCCGCCATGCACGACGTGCAGAACCGCGAGGTCAAGAAACTGCCCGCGCTGCGCGGACGCACCGTCGTCAACCTGTTCTTCGAGGACTCGACGCGCACCCGCAGCTCCTTCGAGATCGCCGGGAAATGGCTGTCTGCGGACGTCATCAACGTCAGTGCGAAGGGCTCGAGCGTCAGCAAGGGCGAGTCGCTACGCGACACCGTGATGACGGTCGCGGCCATGGGCGTCGACGGCCTCGTCATCCGCCACAACCGCAGCGGAGCGCCGCTGCAGGTGAGCCAGTGGGTCGACTGCATGGTGGTCAACGCCGGCGACGGCACCCACGAGCACCCGACGCAGGCGCTGCTCGACGCCTACACGATGCAGGCGCAGCTCGGCACGCTCGAGGGCAAGCACGTCGCGATCGTCGGTGACCTCACGCACAGTCGCGTCGTGCGCTCCAACCTCATCCTGCTCAAGACCCTCGGCGCGCACGTCACGCTCGTCGCGCCGCCGACGCTCATGCCGTCCGGCATCGCCGCCTGGGCTGCGCGCGACGGCTTCGACGTCAGCTACGACCTCGACGCCGTGCTGCCGCACGTCGACGCCGTCATGATGCTGCGCGTGCAGCGCGAACGCATGTCCGGCGGCTACTTCCCGACGCCGCGCGAGTACACCGTCGGGTATGGCCTGACGCGCGACCGCCTCGCGCTGCTGCCGCAGCATGCCGTCATCTGCCACCCGGGCCCGATGAACCGAGGCCTCGAGATCAGCCCCGACGCCGCCGACGAAGCACGCTCGAAGGTGCTCGACCAGGTGAGCGCCGGCGTCGCCGTGCGCATGAGCGTCCTGTACCACCTACTCGCCTCGAACTCGACGGAAGGAGCTCAGGCATGAGCGACCACGCAGGCCCCGTTCTCATCACCGGCGCCGACGTCGTCGGCACCGGCGCGGCCGACATCCTCGTGCGAGACGGCGCCATCGCCGAGATCGGTACGAACCTCGACGCCGCCGGCGCGACGCGCGTCGACGCCGACGGACTCGTCGCGCTGCCCGGCCTCGTCGACCTGCACACCCACCTGCGCGAACCGGGCCGCGAGGACGCCGAGACGATCGCGACGGGTTCGGCGGCTGCCGCCGCCGGCGGCTTCACGTCCGTCTTCGCGATGGCCAACACGAACCCCGTGACGGACACCGCCGAGGCCGCGGAGCGCATCGCCGAACTGGGGGAGCGCGTCGGACTCGTCGACGTCCACCCCATCGGCGCCGTGACGAAGAACCTCGCCGGCGAGGAACTCGCCGAGCTCGGCCTCATGGCCCGCTCGCGCGCCGCCGTCCGGGTCTTCTCCGACGACGGCAAGTGCGTGCACGACAGCCGCCTCATGCGTCGCGCGCTCGAGTACGTCAAGACGTACGACGGCGTCGTCAGCCAGCACGCGCAGGACCCGAACCTCGCGGACGGCCAGGCCTGCTGCCACGAGGGTGAGATCTCCGGACGCCTCGGCCTGCCAGGCTGGCCCGGCGTCGCGGAGGAGGTCATCGTCGCGCGTGACGTCATGCTCGCGCGCCACACCGGCAGCCGCGTCCACGTCGCGCACGCGTCGACGGCGGGCACCGTCGAGGTGCTGCGCTGGGCGAAGTCGCTCGGCATCGCCGTGACCGCGGAGGCCACCCCACACCACCTCATGCTGCCGACGGACCTCGTCGAGAGCTACGACCCGGTCTACAAGGTCAACCCGCCGCTACGCCCGAGCGAGGACATCGAGGCCGTGCGCGAGGCGCTCGCCGACGGCACGATCGACATCGTCGCGACCGACCACGCGCCGCACGCGCGCCACGACAAGGAGCACGCGTTCGCGGACGCCGTGTTCGGCATGCTCGGCCTCGAGCAGGCGCTCGCCGTCGTCCACACGACGATGGTCGCCACGGGCCGCATGACGTGGCAACAGGTCGCCGATGCGATGTCGACGAAGCCCGCCGCGATCGCCCGGCTGGGCTCGCACGGCCAGGGCCTCGTCGCCGGCGCACCCGCCAACATCACGCTCTTCGACCCGTCCGTCACCGTCACGGTGAACAAGGACGACTCGAAGTCGCTTTCCCGCAACAACCCCTGGCACGGCCACACGCTCGAGGGCGCTGTGGTCTCGACGTACCTGCGCGGACGTCGCACCTTCCACGACGGAGAGGTTCAGCAGTGAACGACACCACCCCCGCCACGACGAAGCGCGCCAGTGCGTTCGTCTCGCGCGAACCGGCCTGCCTCGTCCTCGAGGACGGACGCATCTTCCGCGGCCGCAGCTACGGCGCGATCGGCACGACGTTCGGTGAGGCCGTGTTCTCGACCGGCATGTCCGGCTACCAGGAGACGCTGACGGACCCGAGCTACCACAAGCAGGTCGTCGTCATGACGGCCCCGCACGTCGGCAACACGGGCATGAACGACGAGGACTACGAGTCGGGCAAGATCTGGGTGGCCGGCTACGTCGTGCGCGACCCCGCCATCCGCCCGTCGAACTGGCGCTCGGTGCGCACCCTCGAGGACGACCTCGCCGAGCAGGGCATCGTCGGTATCTGCGACATCGACACACGCGCCCTGACGCGCCACCTGCGCGAGCGCGGCGCGATGCGCGTCGGTGTGTTCTCGGGTGCGGACGCCGCGAACAGCGACGCCGACCTGCTCGACGCGGTGAAGAACGCCCCGCAGATGGAGGGCTCCGAGCTCGCATCCGAGGTCGCGACGAAGGAGGCATACGTCGTCGAGGCGAAGGGTGAGAAGAAGTTCACCGTCGCGGCCGTCGACCTCGGTATCAAGTCGAACACGCCGCGGATGATGAGCGAGCGTGGCATCGAGGTGCACGTGCTGCCGGCGACGGTGGCGCTCGACGACATCACGGCGATCAACCCCGACGGCGTGTTCTTCTCGAACGGCCCCGGCGACCCGGCGACGGCGCCGCAGGTCGAGCTGCTGCGCGACGTGCTCGCGGCCGGCATCCCGTACTTCGGCATCTGCTTCGGCAACCAGCTGCTCGGGCGCGCGCTCGGGTTCGGCACGTACAAGCTGAAGTACGGCCACCGCGGCATCAACGTGCCGGTGCTCGACAAGGCGAGCGGCACCGTCGAGATCACCGCGCAGAACCACGGCTTCGCCGTCGACGCCCCGATCGAGGGATCGACGCAGGCGCCCAGCGACGCCGAACACGGCACGAGCTTCGGGCGCGTCGAGGTCTCGCACGTGTGCCTCAACGACGACGTCGTCGAAGGCCTGCGTTGCCTCGACATCCCGGCGTTCTCCGTCCAGTACCACCCCGAAGCCGCGGCCGGCCCGCACGACGCGGCGTACCTGTTCGACCGCTTCGTCGAGATGATGAGCGACAACCAGAAGGTGAACGCCTGATGCCCAAGAACACCGACATCAAGAGCGTCCTCGTCATCGGCTCCGGCCCGATCGTCATCGGTCAGGCCGCCGAGTTCGACTACTCGGGGACGCAGGCCTGCCGCGTCCTGCGCGAGGAGGGCCTGCGCGTCATCCTCGTCAACTCGAACCCGGCGACGATCATGACCGACCCGGAGACGGCCGACGTCACGTACGTCGAGCCGATCACGCCGGAGATCGTGGAATCGATCATCGCCAAGGAGCGCCCGGACGCGGTGCTCGCGACCCTCGGTGGTCAGACCGCGCTCAACACCGCGATCGCGCTGCACAAGAACGGCGTCCTCGAGAAGTACGGCTGCCCGCTCATCGGCGCCAACGTCGAGGCGATCGAGCTCGGCGAGGACCGTGAGAAGTTCAAGGGCGTCGTCGAGCGCTGTGGCGCCGAATCGGCCAAGAGCCACATCTGCCACACGATGGACGAGGTGCTCGCCGCCGCCGACGACCTCGGCTACCCCGTCGTCGTGCGCCCGTCGTTCACGATGGGCGGCCTCGGTTCCGGCTTCGCCTACGACGAGACCGATCTGCGCCGCATGGCCGGCGCGGGCCTGCAGGCGAGCCCCGTGACCGAGGTGCTGCTCGAGGAGTCGATCCTCGGGTGGAAGGAGTACGAGCTCGAGGTGATGAGGGACAACGTCGACAATGTCGTTGTTGTCTGCTCGATCGAGAACTTCGACCCGATGGGCGTGCACACCGGTGACTCGATCACCGTGGCTCCCGCTCTGACGCTCACCGACCGCGAGTACCAGCGCATGCGCGACGTCGGCATCGCCGTCATCCGCGAGGTCGGCGTCGACACCGGTGGCTGCAACATCCAGTTCGCCATCAACCCGGCCGACGGGCGCATGATCGTCATCGAGATGAACCCGCGCGTGTCGCGTTCCTCGGCGCTCGCGTCGAAGGCGACCGGCTTCCCGATCGCGAAGATCGCCGCGAAGATGGCCATCGGTTACTCGCTCGACGAGGTGCCGAACGACATCACCGCCGAGACCCCGGCGAGCTTCGAGCCGACGCTCGATTACATCGTCGTCAAGGTGCCGCGCTTCGCGTTCGAGAAGTTCCCCGCCGCCGACCGCACGCTGACGACGACGATGAAGTCCGTCGGCGAGGCGATGGCGCTGGGCCGCAACTTCACCGAGGCGCTGCAGAAGGCGCTGCGCTCGATCGAACGCAGCGACGGCCAGTTCCACTGGGATCCGGCGAGCGAGGTGACGAGCCGCGACGAGGCACTCGAGATCCTCGAGCGCTCCAAGCAGCCGACGGACGGACGCATCGTCCTCGTGCAGCAGGCGCTGCGCGCGGGCCTCAGCGTCGAGGAGGTGCACGAGGCGACGAAGATCGACCCGTGGTTCCTCGACCAGATGCAGCTCATCAACGACGTCGCGTCCGAGATCGCGGCGGCGCCCCAGCTGACGCCCGACCTGCTGCGCCTGGCGAAGAAGCACGGTTTCTCCGACGCCCAGATCGCGCAGCTGACGGGCATGAAGCAGGACGTCGTGCGCGGCGTGCGTCATGCCCTCGGCGTGCGCCCGGTCTACAAGACGGTCGACACGTGCGCCGCCGAGTTCGCCGCCCAGACGCCGTACTACTACTCCTCCTACGACGAGGAGAGCGAGGTGCTGTCGCGCGAGAAGCCGGCCGTCATCATCCTCGGATCGGGCCCGAACCGCATCGGTCAGGGCATCGAGTTCGACTACTCGTGCGTGCACGCCTCGTTCGCGCTGCGTGACGCCGGGTACGACACGATCATGGTCAACTGCAACCCCGAGACCGTCTCGACGGACTACGACACGAGCTCGCGCCTGTACTTCGAGCCGCTGACGCTCGAGGACGTGCTCGAGGTCGTCCACGCCGAGAGCGAGGCCGGCCCGATCGCGGGCGTCATCGTCCAGCTGGGCGGTCAGACGCCGCTCGGGCTCGCGAAGGCGCTCAAGGACGAGGGGGTGCCGATCGTCGGCACCTCGCCGGAGGCCATCGACCTGGCGGAGGACCGCGGCGCGTTCGGGCGCGTGCTCGCCGACGCGAAGCTGCCCGCGCCGCGTCACGGCATCGCCTTCTCGGCCGAGGAGGCCATCGAGGTCGCCCGCGAGATCGGCTACCCCGTGCTCGTGCGCCCGAGCTACGTGCTCGGCGGGCGCGGCATGGAGATCGTCTACGACGACGAGACGCTGCGCGGCTACGTCACGCGCGCGACGACGGCGTCGCCGGAGCACCCCGTGCTCGTGGACCGCTTCCTCGACGAGGCGATCGAGATCGACGTCGACGCGCTCTTCGACGGCGAGGACATGTACCTCGGCGGCATCATGGAACACGTCGAGGAGGCCGGCATCCACTCCGGTGACTCCGCGTGCGTCCTGCCGCCCGCGACCCTCGGCACCGAAGAGCTCGAGCGCGTGCGCGCCTCGACGCTGGCGCTCGCTCAGGGCATCGGCGTACGCGGCCTGATGAACGTGCAGTTCGCGCTCGCGCAAGACGTGCTCTACGTCCTCGAGGCAAACCCGCGCGCCTCGCGCACCGTCCCGTTCGTCGCGAAGGCGACGTCCGTGCCGCTCGCGAAGGCCGCGGCGCGTGTCATGCTCGGCGCCTCGATCGCTGACCTGCGCACCGAAGGGCTGCTACCGCCGAGCGGCGACGGCGCCAAGCTGCCGATGGACGCGCCCGTCGCGGTCAAGGAGGCCGTGCTGCCCTTCCAGCGCTTCCGCACCGCCGAGGGGCAGGTCGTCGACTCGCTGCTCGGGCCGGAGATGCGCTCCACGGGTGAGGTCATGGGCATCGACGCCGACTTCGCCACGTCGTTCGCCAAGGCGCAGCTCGGCGCAGGGCAGGGGCTGCCGACGTCAGGCACCGTGTTCGTCTCGTGCGCGAACCGCGACAAGCGCGCGATGCTGTTCCCGATCAAGCGTCTCGTCGACCTCGGCTTCGAGATCCTCGCGACGCCCGGGACGTCGGATGTGCTGCGCCGCAACGGAATCGCCTCTACCGTGGTGCGCAAGCACTCCGAAGGCCCCGGGCCGGACGGGGAGAAGACGATCGTGTCGCAGATCCTCGACGGCGAGGTCGCGATGATCGTCAACACGCCGTCCGGGTCGGATGCACGCGCTGACGGCTACGCGATCCGCGCGGCAGGGACATCGATGAACGCGCCGATCCTCACGACGGTGCAGGAGCTCGCGGCCGCCGTGCAGGCCATCGAGGCCAGCATGCACGGCTCGTACGCGGTGAAGTCGCTGCAGGAGCACGCACGCGACCTCGACATGTACGGCACGCGCTGAGGCAGGTCGACATCGCCGGATCGACGCCGGTGACGGCTGCGACGACCTCGGGTGACGAGGGTGCCGTGAGTGGCTCCCGAGAGCCCAAGGACGTCGTCGCCGTCACCGGTGAACTCATCTCGACGCGACGTGTCGGCGCGTTCGTCGCGCACACGTTCGTCGCGGCGGGCATCGCCGAACTCGCGCGACCGGGGCAGCTCGTCTCGCTCGCCGTCGGGGATGACGCCTCCGCCATCGTGACGCGCCGTGCCCTGCCGCTTCGCTCGGTGACGCCGAGCGGCACGTACGGCGGCACCGTCGAGGTCGTCGTCGACCCCGATGCGGACGCCGGTTCGGCGTGGCTGGCTGCGCGGCGCCTGCACGACGAGGTGAGCATCCTCGGCCCGCTCGGACGCGGTTTCCCTATTCCGACGAACCCGGTGCCCGTCGTCGTCGCAGCGGTCGGGGCGGGCACGGCGTCGACCGTGTGGCTCGTCGAGACGCTGCGCCGCGCGGGCTGCCAGGTACCGCGGGTCGTCATCGGCGGTGAGGACGAGCGTCGGCTCCTCGGCGTCATCGAGGCGCGACGGCTCGTCGGCAGCGTCACGACGGTGGTGCCCGACGCGGGCGCGGGGGAGGACCTCGCGTACCGCATGCAGGTGGCGCTGGATGCGACGCTGCGTCAGCACGAGACGGCCCTCGTGTATGCGAGTGGCGACGTGACGTCCTTGGCCGCGATCACCGCTGCGGCGCAACGGCATTCGGTTCCCGTGCAGGCCGCGTTCGGCGTGCCGATGCCCTGTGGAACCGGGTTGTGCAGGGCGTGCGCGCTGCCCGTCGCGAACGCGGACGGGGAGGTGACGCCCGTGCGTTGCTGCACCGAAGGGCCCGTCCTGCCCGCCGATCGGATGGCGTGGGCGCAGTTGCTCGAGGTCTCGGCATGAGCGGGGCACTCGCGACGACGCTGGGGTTGAACAAGCTCGACTCACCCTTCATCGCGGCTTCTGGGTGTGCGGGGTACGGGCACGAACTCGTGCGCTGGGGTGGGCTCGGCGCGTTCGGTGCGCTCGTCACGCCGTCGCTGACGGTGGAGGCGCAGGACGCGTCGCGCGAACGCGTCATCGTCGAATCGCCGTCAGGGATCGTGCACCCGCACGACACGCCCAACGTCGGCGCGAACTCGCTCAACGCGACGCGTCTGCCGTGGGGGGTGACGGCGCCGACACCCGTCATCGTCTCCATCGCGGGTGCGACGAGCGGCGACTTCGCCGACGCGGCCGCGGCCGTACGGCGACGGACGGCGCTGCGTGGGGTGCTCGGCGTCGAGGTCAATCTCTCGGTCGCCAACGAGGCGAACAACGGGCGAGCGTTCGCCGGTGACGAGTACGCAGTGACGAAGGTGATCGCGCGCGTGCGGGAGCACCTGCCGCGCAACGTCATGCTCGCGGCGAAGCTGACGCTCGGTACCGACCTCGTCGAGTTGTCGCGCGCCTGCCTCAAGTCGGGTGCTGACGCACTCGTGCTCGGGCACGCTCCGGTCGCCTCCAGCATCGACGTGACGACGCTGCGCCCGCGCGCGGGCACCCGTGCTGCGATGGCCGGGCCGGCGTTGCTGCCGCTGACGGTCGGTGGCGTGTTCGAGGTGAAGGCCGCCATGGTGGCCGGTCGGTTGCCGACGGCACCCATCATCGCCGGGGGCGGCATCGCGTGCGTCGACGCCGCCGTCCAGGCGCTCGCGGCAGGGGCTTCGGCCGTCCAGGTGGGCTCGGCGCTCTTCCGCGATCCGCGGGCCGGGGTGAGGCTGCGGGACGGGCTTGCCGGTTTCCTCGCCGAGCGCGATCTCACCGTCGCCGGGCTCGTCGGGGCGGCGCATGCGTGACGTGACGCGCCGTGTGGTCGTGCACGAGAGCGACCGCCACCCATGGAAGCGCGCGCATTCCGCTTGTGCGATCGACGGCGGTTCGGCTCGTGCGTGACGCCGGCAACCATGTCATCCAGGCGCGCTGGGCCTCATCCTCGAACGGCCCACGGCGGCCGGGCTCGTGCGCGAGGCAGCCAGGGCCGAAGTCCTTTCCTGTTCATGTTTCATCTTCACGGAGGTTCCCATGACCACATCTGCTGAACCCGCTGCACGTGACAGCGCCGGCTTCGGCGCTCGGCTCGCGGCGACGCAGGCGCGCTTCGGGCCGGCGTGCGTCGGCATCGACCCACACCGCTCGCTCGTCGAGTCGTGGGAGCTCGACTACTCCTACTCCGGTGTCGAGCGGTTCGCGCTGACGTGCGTCGAGGCGTTCGGTGGGCGGGTCGCATCGGTGAAACCGCAGTCCGCCTTCTTCGAGGTGTTCGGCGCGCGGGGGGTGGCGCTGCTGGAGCGTGTGACCGCTGAGCTGCGCGCGGCGGGAACGCTCGTCATCCTCGACGTGAAGCGCGGCGACATCGGCACGACGATGACGGCGTACGGCGAGGCGTTCCTCGGCAAGGATGCGCCGGAACCCGCGGATGCCATCACCGTGAGCCCGTACCTCGGATACGAGTCGCTGCGGCCGGCGCTCGATCTCGCGCGTGACACCGGGCGCGGCGTGTTCGTGCTTGCGCTGACGTCGAACCCGGAGGGTGCGGGCGTGCAGCACGCCGTCACGCCGGGCGGCACCGTGGCGGGCGACATCGTGGCCGCCGCGACGCGCGACAACGCCGACGCGGCAGCGCGAGGGGAGTGGGGCCACGTCGGGTTCGTCATGGGCGCGACGATCGGTTCGGCCCTCGACGACCTCGGTCTGGGTGGCGCTCTCGCTGCCTCGAACGCGCCGATCCTCGCGCCCGGTTTCGGCGCACAGGGCGGCACCGTCGAGTCGATGCGATCGGTGTTCGGCGAGTCCATCTCACGCGTCATCCCGACGACGTCACGCGACGTCCTCAAGGCTGGCCCCTCCGTCGACGGGCTCGTCGCCGCCGTCGAGCGCACGCGTGAGTCGGTGGCCGGCCTCCGCTGAGCGGAGACAGGCATCGCGAGGCGCCCGGGCCGACTTGTGCCGGCGCTCCCCAGACGGTGCAGAACCGCACCGATCGGCAGATCGGCGGCGTCGGTGCGACCTGAGATGACGCTCGTGTGGTGCGCGCACCCATGTGAAAGGATGAGCGAACCGCTGATCGGGGCGGGCGTTGACGAAAGGGCATGGCGGTGAGTGCACGACTGGTCGTTCTGGCCGGGCCGACGGCTGTCGGCAAGGGGACGGTGGCCGCGTACATCCGCGAGCACTATCCCGAGGTGTGGCTGTCGGTGTCAGCGACGACGCGCCCGCCACGTCCGGGTGAGGTGGACGGTGTCCACTACTACTTCATGACGGACGACGAGTTCGCCGAGATGGCCGCGAACGGTGGTTTCCTCGAGCACGCCATCGTCCACGGTCGGGCGTCGTACGGCACGCCGAAGGCGCCCGTGGAGCAGGCCATCGCCGACGGCCGCCTCCCGCTGCTCGAGATCGACCTGCAGGGCGCGCGTCAGGTCAAGCAGAACGCCCCCGATGCGTTCTTCGTTTTCCTCGCGCCGCCGAGCTGGGACGAACTCGTTCGCCGACTCGTCGGCCGCGGCACCGAAACCCCCGAAGAGCGTGAGCGCCGCCTCGAGACCGCGAAGGTCGAACTCGCGGCGCAGAGCGAGTTCGACCACGTCATCGTCAACGACGATGTTCGGCGTGCCTCCGAAGAACTCGTATCATTGATGAGAACACCTGAACACTGAGGCACGTTCGCCTGCCCGCGCGCCGCGCATCACGCGCAGCGACGGCGGCCACGCGCCCCGAGGAGAAGAGGGACACATGTCCGGCACGAAGGCCGAGCCCATCGGCATCACCAACCCGCCCATCGACGACCTGCTCGAGATCGCGGACAGCAAGTACGCCCTCGTCACGTACGCGAGCAAGCGCGCCCGTCAGATCAACGGCTACTACAGCCAGCTCGCCGACGGCCTGCTCGACAACGTCGGCCCGCTCGTCGACGCCCAGCCGCAGGACAAGCCGCTCTCCATCGCGCTGCGCGAGATGAACGAGGGCCTGCTCTCCATCGAGAAGCTCGAAGCCTGAGTCGATCTCGCACATGCGCATCGTTCTCGGTGTGACAGGGGGCATCGCTGCCTACAAGGCGGCGTTGCTCCTTCGTCTTTTCACAGAAGCCGGCCACGACGTGACGGTCGTGCCCACCGCGTCAGCGCTCGAGTTCGTCGGCGCCCCGACGTGGGAGGCACTCTCCGGCAAGCCCGTGCAGACAGGCGTGTTCGAGAACGTCGCGCAGGTTCCGCACGTCCGGCTCGGGCAGAACGCCGACCTCGTCGTCGTCGCCCCCGCGACGGCCGACGTCCTCGCCAAGGCCGCGGCCGGCATGGCGAACGACCTGCTCACCAACACCCTGCTGACGGCGCGCTGCCCCGTCATCATGGCGCCGGCGATGCACACCGAGATGTGGCTGCACCCCGCGACGCAGGCGAACGTCGCGACGCTGCGCTCGCGTGGCGCGACGATCGTCGAGCCCGCGTCCGGGCGGCTGACGGGCGCCGACACCGGCGCCGGGCGCCTGCCCGACCCCGACGTCATCCGTGACGCGGCCCTCGCGGCTGCGGCGAGCGGAGAGCGACGTGGCGGCGCCACCGCGGGCGGCTTGGCCGAGACCACCGGGCGCGAGGAGGACGCCGTCACCCCGTCAGGCGCTCTGGCCGGCCGGACCGTGCTCGTCACCGCCGGCGGCACGCGCGAGGCCATCGACCCGGTGCGTTACCTCGGCAACCGCAGCAGCGGCAAGATGGGTTTCGCCATTGCGGCGGCGGCCGCCGATCGCGGCGCCGACGTCACGTTCGTCACGACGATGCAGCCCCCGGCCGACCTCGCGCAGCGCGTCCGCGTCGTCAGCGTCGAGAGCGCCCTTCAGATGCGTGACGCGGTGCTCGCCGCGACGCCCGACGTCCTCGTCATGGCGGCCGCGGTCGCCGACTTCCGTCCCGACCACGTCGCGGACGCCAAGATCAAGAAGACCCACGGCGACGACTCGGCGCCCGTCATCACCCTCGTACGCAACCCGGACATCCTCGCCGAGGCGGTGCGTCAGCGTGATGCAGAGCTCCAGCCGACAGCCGCGTCGACGAACGTGTCGAGCCGTGTCATCGTCGGCTTCGCGGCCGAGACGGGTGACGCTGACGGCGATGTTCTCCACCACGCCCGCGCGAAACTGGCCCGCAAGGGCTGCGACGTCCTCGTCGCCAACGAGGTGGGCGACGGCGTGACGTTCGCTCAGGATTCGTCGACGGCTCACCTGCTGCGCCGCGGCAGTGATGACGTCGTCACGGTCGGCCCGGCGCCCAAGTCTCACATCGCGGCGGCGCTGCTCGATCTCGTCGCCGACCTCGTCCCCTCTCAGTAACATCAACGATGGGTGCGTCGCACCCAGCCAGCAGCCGCTGCCCTAAGGAGTCATTCCGTTGTCTCGTCTCTTCACGTCCGAATCCGTCACCGAGGGCCACCCCGACAAGATCTGCGACCAGATCAGTGACGCGATTCTCGACGACATGCTGCGTCAGGACCCGCAGGCCCGCGTGGCCGTCGAGACGATGGTGACGACGGGTCTCGTCCACGTCGCCGGCGAGGTGCGCACCGAGGGGTACACGGACGTCGCGAAGCTCGTGCGCAAGGTGATCACGAACGTCGGCTACGACTCGTCCGAAAAGGGTTTCGACGGCCACAGCTGCGGCATCTCCGTCTCGATCGGCGCTCAGTCCGAGGACATCGCGCAGGGCGTGGACAGCGCTCACGAGCACCGCGTCGGCGGCGGCGAGGACCCCCTCGACAGCCAGGGCGCGGGCGACCAGGGCCTCATGTTCGGCTACGCGTGCGACGACACGCCCGAGTTCATGCCGCTGCCGATCCACCTCGCGCACCGCCTCTCCGAGCGCCTGACGAGCGTCCGCAAGAACGGCGACCTCGACTACCTGCGCCCCGACGGCAAGACGCAGGTGACGATCTCCTACGACGGTGACAAGGCCGTCGCGCTCGACACGCTCGTGCTGTCGACGCAGCACGACGCCGGCATCGACCTGGACGGCCAGCTCGCGCCCGACATCACGCGTCACGTCATCGAGCCCATCATCGCGGAGCTCGCGGCGAGCGGCGTCACACTCGACACGAACGAGATGCGTCAGCTCATCAACCCGACCGGCAAGTTCGTCATCGGTGGCCCGATGGGCGACGCGGGCCTCACCGGCCGCAAGATCATCGTCGACACCTACGGCGGCATGGCCCGCCATGGCGGCGGCGCCTTCTCCGGGAAGGACCCGTCGAAGGTCGACCGTTCGGCTGCGTACGCGATGCGCTGGGTGGCGAAGAACGTCGTCGCTGCGGGCCTCGCGAAGCGCTGCGAGGTGCAGGTCGCGTACGCCATCGGCAAGGCGCAGCCCGTCGGCCTCTACGTCGAGTGCTTCGGCACGGAGACGAAGCCGCTCGACGTCATCCAGAAGGCCATCGCGGACACGTTCGACCTGCGTCCGGCCGCTATCGTCGACGCGCTCGACCTGCTGCGCCCCATCTACCAGCCGACGGCCGCGTACGGCCACTTCGGTCGCACGAGCGCCGACGGCGTCGAGAACCCCTTCACGTGGGAGCAGACGAACCGCATCGAAGAGCTGCAGCGCGCGGCCGGCTGAGAGGCGTGATCCGTGCCGTGACCCGCTCGATCGGGCCGCGGCACGGTTGCTTTCAGGCCCCGAAACTCCCGGGATGCCGGGGTTGTCGGAGCACTCGTGTAGAGATGAGGTCATGACGAGCGACGACGTGCACGCCGCGAGCAGCGAACAACTCGCGCTGCTGCGCGACGCCGTGCGCGCCAAGGCACGCGGGGACGATGCGGGCAGCGCGAAGGCTGCTACGCGCGACGGTGGGAGCGAACGGGTCGCCGTCGTCTGGCCGATGCTCGAGGTGCCTCACCTCGACCGCGAGTTCGAGTACCGCATCCCCGCCGAACTGGCCGATGACGTGCGCTTCGGCGTCGCCGTCAAGGTGCGTTTCCACGGCAAGCGCATCACCGGGTACGTCGTCGGCGTGCGCGAGACCCCCGAGTTCACCGGCACGCTGAGCCCGCTGCTCGCCGTCGTGTCGCCCGAGGCCGTGCTCACCGAGCACATCTGGCAGGTGGCGCAAGCCGTCGCCGCTCGCATGGGCGGCACCGTCTCCGATGTCCTGCGCCTCGCGATCCCACCGCGGCACGCACGCGCCGAGAAGGCCCTCGACGAGCGGATGGCGAAGGCGTCGGCGGCGGATCGATCGATGCCCGAGGTGGCTGAGGCCGGGAACGCTGGTCCTGACGCCGCTTCGGCTGTGCCGGCTGAGCCTGACGACGAGGCTTCGGCTGTCACGGGCGGCGCTGCTGCCCATGATGGTGCGGCTGTCGCTGATAACGAGGCTGCTCCTGGCGAGGCGCTCGCGTCGTGCGGCGGGCATGCCTCGACGAGCGCGACGTCCAGCGGCGCGGTTGCGGCCGACGGGCCTACACCGGGCGATGATATGGCCTCGACGAGTCATGCGACGAGCGGCGCGGTGGCGGCCAGTGCGCCGGCGCCGCTCAGCGCGTGGCGTCACTACGCCGGGGGATTGAGCCTGCTCACGCATCTTGCCGCGGGGGAGAACCCGCGTGGTTCCTGGGATGTCGCGCCCGGGCTGTTCGGCCCGGATGCCTGGCCTGCCGCCGTCGCGGACGCCGCGGCAGCGGTGCGCGATTCTGGGCGTTGCACCGTCGTCGTCGTGCCCGACGGGCGGGATGTCGATCGCGTCGCCGCGGCGTGTTCGGCCCGGTTGAGCGACGATCAGGTCGTCACCCTCACGGCGGACATGGGTCCGCAGGCCCGCTACACCGCGTTTCTCAAGGCGCTGCGCGGCCTCGCCGATGTCGTCGTCGGAACGCGCGCGGCGATGTTCGCTCCGGTGCCCGACCTCGGCCTCGTCGTGTGGTGGGACGACGCCGACACCCTTCACGTCGACCCGCACGCGCCGTATCCGCACGTCGGAGCCGTGCTCGAGACTCGCGCCGACCTCGCCCCGGCCGCCCTGTTGAGCGCGGGCGCCGTGCCGTCGGTGCGGGTGCAGGCCCAGGTCGAGGCCGGCGTCAGTGTCCCCGTCGACCCGGTCGAACGCACGAGCGCGCGCGTCGTCGTCACGGGCGACGACCGCAGCGTCGAGCGTCACGGCGCCGCAGCCCGCGCGCGCATCCCCGCCGAGGCATGGCAGGGCGCGACCCGCGCGTTGCAGGACGGGCCGGTGCTCGTCCAGGTGCCGCGCCGCGGGTACATCCCGACGATCGCGTGCGCCCGGTGCCGCACGAAGTCGACCTGCGACGTGTGCCACGGGCCGCTCGGGCTCGACGGCGAGCACAGCGCCCCGACCTGCCGGTGGTGCGGCCACGTCGCGCACGTGCTGACCTGCCCCGAGTGCGGCAGCCACGAGATCCGGTCGCTGACGATCGGGGCCGGACGCACCGCCGAAGAACTGGGCCGTGCGTTTCCCGGGGTGCCGGTGCGGCGCTCCGGGGCGCCGGACGTGCTCGCGAGCGTGCCCGACGAGCCCGCGCTCGTCATCTGCACCCCCGGTGCTGAACCCGTCGCCGAGAACGGGTACAGCGCCGCGATCCTGCTCGACGCATGGGCCCTGCTCGACCGGGGCGGGCTCGACGCCGGTCAGCGTGCCCTCACGCATTGGTGCGCCGCGGCGGGCCTCGTGCGCCCGGCGTCGACGGGCGGCGTCGTCTACCTTGCGGGCGTGCCCCGGCACGTGCCGTTTCCCGCCGTCGAGGCGCTCGTGCGTTGGGCGCCGCGGTGGTTCGCGGCGCGTGAACTCGCCGAGCGCGTCGAGGTGATGCTGCCACCCGCCACGCGGATGGCAGCGCTCGAGGGCCCGCGACGCGCGGCCGCTCGGTACGCCGAAGCGCTCGAGAAGGCGGCGCGCGAGCACGACGTCAGCGTCGACGTACTCGGCCCGCTGCCGCTGCGGCGCCGGCACGTGTTCGACCGGGCGACGCCCCAGCGTCAGGCCACGTCGTCGGACGACGACGAGTCGCTCGTGCGCTTCCTCGCGCGGTGGAACGACCCGACCGATGCAGACGTCCCGGCGCTGCTGCGCGCCCTCACCGCGTCACGCTCAGCCGCGCGCGAACCCGTCGTCACGGTGCGCCTCGACCCACTCCTGGACGGCCTGGCATGACGAGCCCGAGCCGCTCCGCCCGCTACGGTGGCGCCATGATGTCTGGACCTAACCTCACGAGCGGCCTCACCTCGAGTGCCGGCCGCCGCGCCCGGGCGATCGACCTCGACGACCTCGACGGCCCCGACGCCGGCGACCTCGCGAGCCTCGCCGACCTGGGTGACGCGCCGCAGCCGAGCCCGGTCGACATGGTCGTGTTCGACATCGGCAACGTGCTCGTGCGCTGGGAGCCGCGCGCGGCACTGCTCGACGCCGTCGGCGAGGACGCGGCGACAGCGCTGCTCACCGACCCCGAACTCGACTTCTTCGCACACAACCTCGCCGCTGACGGCGGGCGCGCGTGGCGCGAGATCGTCGCCGAGATCGACGAGCGACACCCGCACCACACGGCCGCGGCGCAGGCCTACATCGACAACTTCCACCTCGCCATCGCCGAGCCGATCGCGGGCAGCGTCGCCATCGTGCGCGAACTCGCTGAGGCGGGTGTGCCACTGTTCGCGCTGACCAACTTCAGCGCCGAGCTGTTCGAGGTCGCCCGTTCGCTGCACGGCGACGTGCTCGACCTGTTCGAGGAGATCATCGTCTCCGGCGAGGAGGGCGTGACGAAGCCCGACCCGGAGATCTGGGAGATCCTCGAAGAGGTGACGCGCCACCGCGGCGGGTTGAGCGACGCCGTCTTCATCGACGACTCAGCCGCCAACGTCATGGGGGCCGAGCAAGCCGGCCTCGACGCGATCCTGTTCACCGACCCCGACACCCTGCGCGACGATCTGCGCCTGCGCGGGCTGCCGTTGGAGCCGTCAGCCGGCTCGCGCCAGACGAGTGCCGGCGTGTCCGAGACGCCCGACGGCACCGCCGGGGCCGGCGCGGCTCACCACTAGACTGATTCCTCACGACTCACCCCCTGCGGAGCTGCGCGAGCCGCCCGCTCGAACCGACGAAGGGCCCACCAGCCGATGCGCGTAGTTTTCGCCGGAACCCCGGAGGCGGCTCTGCCGTCGTTGCGGGCCCTGCTCGATTCGGCCCACGAGGTCGTCGCCGTCGTGACGCGCCCCGAGGCGCGTCAGGGGCGCGGGCGCAAGACGTCGCCGTCGCCGGTGCACGAGCTCGCGCTCGAGGCAGGCCTCGAGGTGCTGACGCCGACGAAACCGTCCGACGACGACTTCGTCGCGCGGCTGCGCGAACTCGAGCCCGACGCCGCGCCGATCGTCGCGTACGGCGGGCTCATCCCGCCGTCGGTGCTCGCGATTCCGCGGCACGGCTGGATCAACCTGCACTTCTCGCTGCTGCCCGCCTGGCGTGGCGCCGCACCCGTGCAGCACGCCCTCATGGCCGGTGACGACGTGACGGGCGCCTCGACGTTCCTGCTCGAGGAGGGGCTTGACACCGGGCCCGTCTTCGGCACGATGACGGAGGCGATCGGCCCCACCGACACCTCCGGCGACCTGCTGACACGCCTCGCCGAAGGTGGTGCGTCCCTGCTCGTCTCGACGCTCGACGCCCTCGCGAACGGTGACGTGACGCCGATTCCGCAACCTCGCGACGGTGTCTCGCTCGCGCCCAAGATCCAGGTCGACGACGTGCGTCTCGACTTCTCGGTGCCCGCGTTCGCCGTCGACCGCCGTATCCGCGGCGCGTCTCCGGCGCCCGGGGGGTGGGCGATGCTGCGTGGTGAGCGCGTCAAGCTGCTGCGCAGCCGCCTCGCCGACGCCGACGGGTGCCCGCCGCTGACACCCGGCGAGCTGCACGCCACGAAGACGCAGGTGTTCGCCGGCGCACTCGGCGGCGTCGTCGAACTGCTCGAGGTGCAGCCGCACGGCAAGAAGGTCATGCGTGCCGCCGACTGGGCCCGCGGGCTGCGTTTGAACGAAGGCGAGAGCTTCGGTGAGTGACGAACGACGCGGCGGCAGCGGCTCCAGCCGCCAGAGTGGCGGACAGGGCGGCCGTGACGAACGACGTACGGGCGGCCCCGGGCGCGACGGCCGAGGCGCGCAGCGGAGCGCCGGTCGTGGAGAACAACCTCCACGCGACGATCGCCGTGACGCGCGGGGCCGTCAGCGTTCGGATGCGCGCTTGCGCGGCGCGGGCCACCGCAGTGAGCAGGCGCCGTCAGCGCGCCGGCGCACGGGTGATCCCGCCCGCAGTGCGGCGCTCGCCGTCCTGCGCGCCGTCGACGACGGTGCCTACGCCAACCTCGAGATGCCGAAGGTCCTCACGCGCCATGATCTGAGTGGCCGCGACGCGGCGTTCGCCACGGAGCTGGCCCTCGGCACCATCCGTCGACAGGGGTTCTACGACCGCGTCATCGAGACGGGCTCGGGTCGCGCGCCGTCGCAGATCGACCCGGTCGTGCTCGCCGTGCTGCGCCTCGGCGTGCACCAGATCCTGTCGATGCGTGTGCCCGTCCACGCCGCCACGTCGGAGACCGTCGCCCTCGCCCGCGAGCACGCCGGCTCGGGTGCGGCGGGTTTCGTCAACGCCGTCCTGCGACGCGCGGGGGAGCGCGACCGTGAGACGTGGATCGCCGACCTCACGCGCGGTGTCGATGACGCCGACGAGGTGCGCGCCGTCGCGACTTCCCATCCGCGCTGGGTCGTCTCGGCGCTGCGCCAGTCGCTGCGCGGCCACAGAGCCGCGGGCGGGGACGGTCAAGCGAGCCTCGACGACGCACTCGACGCGCTGCTCGAGGCCGACAACACGCCTCCGCGCGTCAGCCTCGTCGCCCGCCCGGGCCTTGCCACCGTCGACGAGCTCGTCGCATCCGGAGCCGAGGCGAGCGACCTGTCGCCGGTCGGTGCGGTGCTGCCGTTCGGTGACCCCGCGAACATCCCCGCGATCCGGCAGACGAGGGCTGCGGTGCAGGACGAAGGTTCGCAGCTGCTCGCCCTCGCACTCGCCGACGCTGACGTGCCGCCGCGCACGGCATCGGGCGACGACGCACGCGAGGATTGGCTCGACCTGTGCGCCGGCCCCGGCGGCAAGGCCGCGCTGCTCGGCGCGGTCGCGCACCTGCGCGGCGACGTCCTCTACTGCAACGAGGCGAGCGAGCACCGCACGGACCTCGTGCGGCGCACCCTGCGCGCGCTGCTCGACGACGGCGCGGAGATCTACATCGGCACCGGCGACGGGCGCGACCTCGGTCGTGAGGAGCCCGGCACCTACGACCGCGTGCTGCTCGACGCGCCCTGCACCGGCCTTGGCGCGCTGCGCCGTCGCCCCGAGTCGCGCTGGCGCCGTCAACCATCGGACGTCGCGCAGCTTTCCGCTCTGCAGGTCGAACTGCTCGACTCCGCGATCGACGCGACGCGTGCGGGCGGCGTCATCGGATACGCGACGTGCTCGCCGCACCCCGCAGAGACCCTCGCCGTCGTCGCGGAGGTGCTCGGACGGCGCGACGACGTCGTCCAGGAGGACGCCTGGCCGCTGTTCCGCGACGCGTTCGACGAGCCCATCGAGCGCGTCGGCGACCTGCCGTCCGTCCAGTTGTGGCCGCATCTGCACGGCACCGACGCCATGTTCTTCGCCCTCCTGAGAAAGAAGTGACCCGCATGACCGACGCCCGTGACGTCCGCATCTCGCCGAGCATCCTCTCCGCCGATTTCGCCAACCTCGAACGCGAGCTCGACGCCATCAACAACGCCGACTGGGCGCACGTGGACGTCATGGACAACCACTTCGTGCCCAACCTGACGCTCGGGCTGCCGGTCGTCGAGTCGCTGCTGAAGGTGAGCCCGATCCCGCTCGATGCGCACCTCATGATCGACGACCCCGACCGCTGGGCGCCCGCCTACGCCGAGGCCGGGTGCAAGAGCGTGACGTTCCACGTCGAGGCCGCGGCCGACCCGCAGAAGCTCGCACGCGACATCCGCGCGGCCGGAGCTCGCGCGTCGATGGCGATCAAGCCGAACACGCCGTGGGAGCCGTACGCGGATCTGCTGCCCGAGCTCGACATGGTGCTCGTCATGACGGTCGAGCCCGGCTTCGGTGGCCAGTCGTTCATGGCGGAGCAGATGCCGAAGGTGCGCGCGGTGCGCGAGAGCATCCGCACGCACGGCGGTGACGTGTGGGTGCAGGTCGACGGCGGCGTCTCGGCCAAGACGATCGAGCAGTGCGCCGAAGCCGGTGCCGACACCTTCGTCGCGGGATCGGCCGTCTACGGTGCCGAGTCCGCTGCCGCCGCGATCGACGAGCTGCGTGCCCTGGCTGCGGGGCACGCGCACTGAACTGACGTGTGTCGCACCGAGCGGGGTGGGCGAGCTTGCGAGGGAAGACGCGCAGAAGAGCGCGAAGGAGTAACATGTTGGGCGTGTACCCGGGGTAGGTGAAATTCCTAGCCGGCGGTGAAAGTCCGCGACCCGGCCCGCTTCGACAGGGGTCGGTTGACTCGGTGAGATTCCGAGACCGACGGTTAAAGTCCGGATGGGAGGTTGCACGCGGTTGTTCGCGCTCTGCGCGGGCGGCCGACGAGCCGTTGCGGCGTGCCTGAGGGCATCGCGCGTGGCGTCTCGGCCGATGTCGTCGGCGCCTTCGTGGCGTGCGGCGGGCGTCAGCTTTCTCGTGCCCCGGTGATCGGTTGTTCGATCGGACCGGAAGGCATCTCGTGAGACTCGAGCGTCACAGCGCCATGGAGCGCGCCGCGCAGCTGGCTGCGCTGTCGCCGCGTGTCGACCCCAATCCTCGTGTCGGGTGCGTCGTCGTCGACGCTGACGGCGTCATCCTCGCAGAGGGCTACCACCGCGGCGCGGGCACGTGGCACGCCGAGGCCGCGGCCATCAACGAAGCGATCGCGACGGGCGTCGACCTGCGTGGCGCGACGGCGTACGTCACCCTCGAACCCTGCGCGCACACCGGGCGCACCCCGTCGTGTGCACGCGCTCTGATCCGCGCCGGCGTCGCCCGTGTTGTCTTCGGCCAACCCGACCCGAACGGCGCGGCCGCCGGGGGAGCGCAGATCCTGCGCGAGGCAGGCGTCGCCGTCGAACAAGTTGACACCCTCGCGGCTGCGAGCCGAGACCTCAACGCCGACTGGACGTTCTCCGTCACCCACGCGCGCCCGTTCGTGCGCTGGAAGTACGCCTCGACCCTCGATGGATTCAGCGCGGCGTCGGATGGCACGTCGCAGTGGATCACCGGCCCGGCCGCGCGCGTCGACGTCCACGCGCAGCGTGCCGAGCACGGCGCGATCGTCGTCGGCACCGGCACCGTTCTCGCCGACGACCCGCAGCTCACAGTCCGCGACGCCCAGGGACGCGCGGGGGTGCAGCAACCGTTGCGCGTCGTCGTCGGCGACACCCCGATCCCCGACACTGCCCGCGTGCTCGACGACGCCGCTTCCACCCTCGTGCTGCCCCGGCAGAGCCCGACCGACGTCCTCGCCGCGCTGCACGCGCGCGGCATTCACGCCGTCTGGCTCGAAGGTGGACCGACGCTGGCCGCGGTGTTCCTGCGTGCCGGGCTCGTCGACGAGATCGTCGCCTATCTCGCCCCCGCCCTGCTCGGCGCGGGCCGCCCCGCGGCCGCCGACCTCGGCATTACGACGATCGCGGAGGCCCGCCGCTTCGACCTCGTCGACGCCACGACGCTGCCCTCGAACGAACCGTCCGCCACCGACCTGCGCCTGCGCCTGCGTCCCACGAAGGAGATCTGATGTTCACCGGAATCATCGAAGCGACCGGCACGCTCGAGCGCATCGAGCACACCGCCGACGCGGCGATCCTCACGATCGCGGGCGCCGCAGTCCTCGACGACGCCCACCACGGCGACAGCATCGCCGTCAACGGCGTGTGCCTGACGGTGACCACGTTCGACGAGCAGCGTTTCAGCGTCGACGTCATGAAGGAGACGCTCGATCGCACGAGCCTGGGCGCGCTCGTGCCGGGCAGCCGGGTCAACCTCGAACGCGCCATGAGCGCGCAGGCACGGTTCGGCGGTCACGTCGTGCAGGGCCACGTGGATGCGACCGTCCGCATCACCGCCATCGAACCGGGGGAGCGCTGGAGCGTCGTGCGTTTCGACCTGCCCGTCGACCTGGCGCCCTACGTCGTGGAGAAGGGTTCGGTGACGCTCGACGGCGTGTCGCTCACGGTCGCCTCGCGCCAGGAGGCGTCGTTCAGCGTCAGCCTCATCCCGACGACGCTCGAGCTGACGACGTTCGGCGCCGCCCGCGTCGGCGGTCTCGTCAACGTGGAGGTCGACGTGCTCGCCAAGTACGTCGAGCAGATGCTCGCGCCGCGCCTCGCTGCGCTCGACATCCGTCTCGTGGAACTCGACGCCCGCCTGGCGGCCTCCGAGGGGCGCGCATGAGCATCTGGGAACAGGCCTACTCGGCGCACCTGACGATCGGCGGTGCGCAGATCACGTGGCGCGAGATCATCGGCAACGCGTTCGGGATGGCGTCCGCGATCGGTGGCATGCGCCGCAAGGTGTGGGCGTGGCCGGTCGGCATCATCGGCAACATGCTGCTGTTCACCGTGTTCGCCGGGCTCGTGTTCGGCATGGACGATCGCGCGCCGATGCTCGGTCAGGCCGGGCGGCAGATCTTCTTCATCATCACGAGCCTGTACGGCTGGTGGGTGTGGCGCGCGAGCCGCCGCGACGGCACGAGCGGTGAGGCCGTCACGCCGCACTGGGCGAGCGCGAGCCAGCGCATCGGCTACCTGATCGCCTGGGGCGCGGGCGTCGTCGTCGTGCACTGGATCTTCACGCTGATCGGCGCGGGTTGGCCGGCGCCGTGGTGGTACTTCTGGTGCGACGCCTGGATCTTCGTCGGCTCCCTGCTCGCGACGTTCGCGATGGCGCGCGGCTGGAACGACTTCTGGCTCATGTGGATCGCAGTCGACGCCGTCGGCGTGCCCGAGCTCATCTATTCCAAGTACTACCCGAGCGCCGTGCTGTACGCGCTCTACGCAGCCCTCGTCGTCGTCGGATTCGTGCAGTGGGTGCGCATCTCACGCCCCCACAGCGTCGCCGAACGCGAGAGGGAAGCGGCCTGAGCGATGCACAGCCCGTCGAAGCAGACCGAGACGATGAAAACCGAGACGAGAGGGAGCCTGATGAGCGCCGCACCCAGCGCCGCAACGCCCGAGGAGACGCCGCTGGCGCTGTCGAGCATCGAGGACGCGCTCGAGCAACTGCGGCTCGGACGGCCGGTGCTCGTCGCCGACGACGAGAACCGCGAGAACGAGGCCGACATCGTCATGTCCGGCGCGACGATGACGCGCGAGTGGATGGCGTGGGCGATCCGGCACAGCTCCGGGGTCATCTGCGCGCCGATGCCGGACGCGATCGCCGACCGCCTCCTGCTGCCCCCGATGGTGTCGCGCAACGAGGATCCGAAGGGCACCGCCTACACGATCTCCGTCGACGCGAAAGGCGGCGTGCACACCGGCATCTCCGCAGCCGACCGCGCGCTGACGCTGCGGTTGCTCGCCGACCCGAGCACCGAGCCGAGCGCGCTGACGCGCCCCGGGCACGTCTTCCCGCTGCGCGCCAAGCCGGGCGGCGTCCTCGAGCGCGACGGGCACACCGAGGCCTCCGTCGACCTGTGCCGCCTCGCCGGGCTCGAACCGGTCGCGATGATCGTCGAACTCGTCCACGACGACGGCGCGATGATGCGGCTGCCCGGCGCGATCGAGCTGGCGCAGCGCGAGGGCCTCGCCGTCATCACGATCGAGCAGCTCATCGGGTGGCGGCGCCGCCACGACCGCGTCGAACACGTCGCGAGCGCCGACCTGCCGACGCAGGTCGGAACGTTCCGCGTCGAGGCCTACGCCGATCGGGAGAACGGCGCCGAGCACCTCGCGCTCGTCGCGCCGACCGACGGTGATGACGTGCCGCTCGTGCGCGTCCACTCCGAATGCCTGACGGGCGACGCGCTCGGCTCGCTGCGCTGCGACTGCGGGCCGCAGCTCGCCGAGGCGCAGCGGCTCGTCGCGCGTGAGGGCGGGGTCGTCGTCTACCTGCGCGGGCAGGAGGGCCGCGGCGTCGGCCTGCTCAACAAGATCCGCGCGTACGCCCAGCAGGACGCCGGCGCCGACACCGTCGACGCGCAGACGAACCTGGGGTTGCCGATCGAGGCGCGCGAATACGGCGCTGCCGCAGCGATTCTGCGCGACCTCGGCATCGAACGGGTGCGGCTGCTGACGAACAACCCGGCCAAGGTACGCGAGCTCGTCGAGCACGGGATCGACGTCGTCGAGACGGTGCCGCTCGTCGCGGGGCGCACCGTCCAGAACGCCTCCTACCTGCGCACCAAGCGCGAGCGCATGGGGCACACGTTCGACGCGTGAACCGCGCGTCGCATCGGAACCACCAGCCCGGCACACCACCCGCACGCACGAACCACCACTGCAGATCGATCGAAGGAGAACATCATGAGCGGCCACGGAGCCCCCACCCTCAGCACTGACGCGGCGGGCCTGCGCGTCGCCGTCGTCGCGGCGAGCTGGCACGAGAAGGTCATGAACGGCCTCATCGACGGCGCCCGTCGCGGCCTCGCCGACGCCGGCGTCCGTGACGACGACGTGACACTCGTGCGCGTGCCCGGCACGTTCGAGCTGACGGCGGCCTGCGCGCGCCTCGCGCCGCACTTCGACGTCCTCGTCGCGCTCGGCGTCGTCATTCGCGGTGGCACTCCGCACTTCGACTACGTCTGCAGCGCCGCGACGGACGGGCTGACGCAGATCGGCGTCACGACCGGCAAGGCGATCGGTTTCGGCGTCCTCACGTGCGACACCGACGCCCAGGCGCTCGATCGTGCGGGCCTCGAGGGTTCGAGCGAGGACAAGGGTCACGAGGCGGCGACGGCGGCCGTCGTCACGGAGATGACGTTGCGCTCGTTGCAGCTTCCGGCCGCGACGCTGTGAGCGGCGCGACGCCGGGCGCGGTCGGCCCGGCGCGAACGCAGCCGGTAGCCTTGGGCACCGTGAAGAGCTTTGAGCAACTGTGGGAAGAACTGAGCGAGAAGGCGGCCACGCGCCCCGAAGGGTCGGGCACCGTCGCCGAGCTCGACGCGGGCGTCCACTTCATCGGCAAGAAGATCGTCGAGGAGGCCGCCGAGGTGTGGATGGCCGCCGAGCACGAGGGCAACGCCGCCGCCGCCGAGGAGATCAGCCAGTTGCTGTACCACCTGCAGGTGCTCATGCTCGAGCGCGGCATCACGCTCGACGACGTCTACTCCCACCTGTGATCGAAGGGTCCTCCATGCTGCGCGTTGCCGTGCCCAACAAGGGCGCCCTGTCCGAATCCGCCGCGTCGATGCTCAAGGAAGCGGGCTACCGCGGGCGTCGCGAGTCGAAGGAACTCGTCGTCGTCGACCGCGACAACGACGTCGAGTTCTTCTTCCTGCGCCCCAAGGACATCGCCGTCTACGTCGGTTCGGGCACCCTCGACCTCGGCATCACCGGGCGTGACCTGCTGCTCGATTCCGGCTCGAGCGCCGTCGAACACCTGCAGCTCGGCTTCGGCGGTTCGACGTTCCGCTACGCCGGCCGCCCGGGTGTCGCGACGTCCGTCAGCGAGCTGGTGGGGCGCCGCATCGCGACGTCGTTCGCCGGCCTCGTGCGGGCCGATCTCGCCAAGAACGGCGTCGAGGCCGAGGTCGTACGTCTCGACGGCGCCGTCGAGACGGCCGTGACGCTCGGCGTCGCCGACGTCATCGCCGACGTCGTCGAGACCGGCACGACGCTGCGCAACGCGGGCCTCGAGGTCTTCGGCGAGCCGATCCTCACGAGTGAGGCCGTTCTCATCCGCCCCGACGCGCGTGAAGTCGGTGACGCCGCACTGACGCTCGTGCGTCGCCTCGAAGGTGTCCTCACGGCCCGCAACTTCGTCATGATGGACTATGACATCGAAGCTTCCCTCGTCGAACGCGCCGCGGCGCTGACGCCGGGGCTCGAGTCGCCGACCGTCTCGCCGCTGCACGACCCGAACAAGGTCGCGGTGCGCGCGATGGTCAACCGCAAGGTCATCAACCACGTGATGGACGAGCTGTACGCGCTCGGCGCGCGCGCCATCCTCGTCACCGACATCGCAGCCTGCCGCCTGTAGTCGAGCCCGCGAGGAGCAATCATGAGTGACGTCGACGCCTACCGTCCCTTCGTCCCGCGACGCGGGCGGGCGATGGCGTTCACCGCGGCGGCGCTGTCCGTCGTCGTGTTCGGCATCGTCGCGTTCGTCCTCGTGCCCGGTGGCGGTGCGACGGGGTGGACGACGATGGACAAGTGGTCGCTGTTCTTCCTCGGGTGTGCCATCGGCTGGATGCTGTCGCGCTGGGGGCTCGTCAAGGCAGTGCCGAACGAGCGCGGCCTCAAGGTGCGCAACCTCATCCTCACGCGTGAGATCGAGTGGGCCGAGATCCTCGGCGTCCAGTTCGGCGGCGGGCGGGCCTGGGCGACGCTCGACCTCGCCGACACCGAGCAGCTCGCCGTCATGGCCATCCAGCGCGCTGACGGCCCGTCGGCCGAGGCGGAGGCCTCGCGCCTCGCGGCCCTCGTCGAGGTCGCTCGTCAGCGTGCCGCGGCCGCGGCGGGCGCGCACGACTGACGCTCGTTCAGCCCCGAATGGGGTCGTCCGGCACGCGAACGAGCGCGTCGGGGCGCGGTGGGTGCGCCGCGAACCAGGCGTCCTCCTGCAACTCCCACGCGAGCCAGTAGGGCACGAACGTCTCGCCGTCGCGCTCCAGCGCGCGCCGCTTGCGTGTCTCGCGCTCGGCCTCCAGCCACAGGGCGGCGTGGGCGAGCGACCGTCCGACCCAGGTCGCGCCGACGCCTTCGACGATGAGCGGACGATCGGGTGTGATTGTGACGCGTCCTCGCGCCGCCGTGCCCGGCCAGTGGGTCGGCAGGTAGGTGCTCGCGTTGTGGCGTGACCACTGCTCGGCGATGTGACGGGCCCGCACGAGCCCCGCCGACAGCCCGTCCCAGTCGCGGTACAGATCGTCGAGGTGGACGATCTGGGCGTCCACGTGACGATCGTGCAGAGCGCCGGCGAGCTGCGTCTTGCCCGAGCCGGAGCGGCCGTCGATCGTGACGAGCCAGCGCGGGCGCGTCATCCGCGCCTCGACGTGCGCGAGGGCGTCGTCGTGTTCGACGTGCGGCACGCACGCGAGGGCGGCGGCCTCGGGACGCACGGGGGCCGAGAGCGAGCCGGCGCGTGCGTCATCCACGGATCAAACCTATCGGCGCTGCGTCGCCGTGGCCTCTAATCTGGTGCCATGACTGTTGCCGTGCGTGTCATCCCGTGCCTCGACGTCGACGCCGGCCGCGTCGTCAAGGGCGTCAACTTCGAGAACCTGCGCGACGCGGGCGACCCCGTCGAGCTCGCCGCGAAGTACGGCGCCCAGGGCGCCGACGAGTTGACGTTCCTCGACGTGACGGCGAGCTCCTCGGATCGTTCGACGACGTACGACGTCGTCTCGCGCACCGCGGAGCAGGTCTTCATCCCGCTGACGGTCGGGGGAGGCGTGCGCACGGTCGACGACGTCGACCGGTTGCTGCGCGCCGGCGCCGACAAGGTCGGCATCAACACGGGCGCCATCGCTCGCCCCGCGGTCATCGGGGAGATCGCCGACCGGTTCGGCGCGCAGGTGCTCGTCCTGTCGGCCGACGTGCGCCGCGTCGATGGCCACTACGTCGTGACGACGCACGGTGGGCGTCGCGCGAGCGACCTCGACGCCGTCGAATGGTGTGCTCGCGCGGAGGCGCTGGGCGCCGGGGAGATTCTGCTCAACTCGATGGACGCCGACGGCACGAAGGCCGGCTTCGACCTCGACCTCGTCGACGCCGTGCGCCGCGAGGTCAGCGTCCCGCTCATCGCGAGCGGCGGCGCGGGCGCCGTCGAGCACTTCGAGCCGGCCGTCGCGCACGGCGCTGACGCGGTGCTCGCCGCGTCGGTGTTCCACTACGGCGAGCTGACGATCGGTGACGTCAAGGGTGCCCTTGCGGCGGCGGGGCACCCGGTGCGCTGACGCTCCGTCGTGCGCTGACGCTCAGATGCCGCGCGGTTCAGCGACGAACCGGTTGATGTCGTCGGGCTCGCCCTCGAACTCGACGAAGCTCATCCGCCCGGCCAGGTGCAGCAGCACCTCGCTCGGCTGGCCGGCGACGATGAACTCGCCGATCGGCTCCGACGGCGAGTTGAGCGCCAGCGGCGCGTGCCCCGGGCACAGCGCCGCGACGCGCATCGCCGAGCGGCGCAGCGTCATCCGTGCGGCCGTGGGCAATGCGTCGTAGAGCGCGTTCTGCAGGTCGGCGCCCAGCACGCGGACGCCGTCCTGGTCGGCGGCCGGCAGCTGAGCGCGCAGGATGTCCTCGTGGTGGATGAAGTACTCCTGCAGGTTCGCGTGCGCATCGACGGCGGGGATGCGGAACGGCGAGAACTCGTGCGGACCCTTGCGCACCATGTCGACGAGATCCTCGAACGGGCGCAACGCGTAGCGCTCCCGGGTGCGTTCGGACGCGTCGCGCACCTGGGGCACGAGGATACCGAGGGCCTCCGGGCGGCGCTCACGCATCGCGAGGTGTGCCATGAGATCCCTGACATTCCAGCCGACGCACAGCGTCGGCGCGTCCGGGCCGAGGCGCAGGGCGGTGTCGCACAGGGCATGACGTTCGGCTTGGGCATACTTGCGCATGCCGCAATGTTGTCACCTGCGCGAATGCGCGAGCAAAGGAACCCCACGTGACCTCAGCCGACCTGGCCCCTGACGCCTCACCTGTGCGCGTGGCCGCCGCCGGCGCCCGCGAGCAGTGGCGAGCGTTCACGCCCGCCGTCATCGGCGCGACGGCATACGGCATCCTCACCGTCCTCACCGCCCGCGTCATCGGCCACCTCGTCGCGGACGTCGTCACGCCGGCGGTGCGCGATCGTCACCTGGACGGTGCGATGGTCTGGCAGATCGTGTGGCAGCTCGGCGGCGTCGTCGCGCTCAACGCGGCCGCCGTCATCCTGCGCCGCATCGCGGCGGGCGTGGCGTACAACAACCTCATCGCCTCGACGCGGCGGCAGGTGACGCGCGCCTACCAGCTACTGCCCATGCGCTGGCACCTCGCGCACCCGTCGGGTCAGCTGCTGTCGCACGCGAACTCGGACGTCGAGGCGATCTGGAACATCTTCCAGCCGCTGCCGATGGCGCTCGGCGTCGCCGTCATGCTGGCGTTCGGGTTCGTCTCGATCTTCCTCGTCGACGTGTGGCTCGGCGTCGTCGCGCTCGTCGTGTTCCCGCTGCTGATCGTCATCAACTACTGGTTCCAGGTCGTCATGCGCGCCCGCGTGGAAGCGTCGCAGGCCGCGCGAGCGCGCGTCAGCGCCGTCGCGGACGAGAGCTTCGACGGCGCACTCGTCGTCAAGGCGCTCGGGCGAGCGGACGCGGAGGTGTCCCGGTTCGGTGACGCCGCGGGCGAGCTGCGCGACGCCAACGTCAGGCTCGGACGTACCGAGGGCATCTTCGACCCGATGACGAACGCGCTGCCGACGATCGGTTCGCTGCTCGTGGTCCTCGTCGGCGCCGAGCGGGTCGCGTCAGGCGCGATCACGGCGGCCGACGTCGTCGAGGTGGCGTACCTGTTCAACCTGCTCGCATGGCCGGTGCGTGCGTTCGGCTGGATCCTGTTCAGCCTGCCGCAGGTCGCGATCGGGTGGAAGCGCGTCAAGCCGATCCTCGACGAGGCGGGCTCGACAGTGGTGCCCGCCCGCACGCTGGAGCTACCCGGTGGGCCGATCGCCGTCGACGTCGAGCACGTGACGTTCCGTCACGACGCGCGGCCGGCGGCGGGGGCTGATGCTGAGGGCGAGTCGGAGGACGGTGCCGACGTGGCCGAGGGCCTTCAGGAGCGGCGCGCAGCGTTGACCGACGTGACGCTGCGCGTGCCCGCGGGCGGATCGCTCGCCGTCGTCGGGGCGACGGGTGCCGGCAAGACGACGCTCGCTCAGGTCATCGCGGGGCTGACGACGCCCGATTCGGGCAGCGTGCTCTATGACGGCGTGCCCGCCGCGCATGCCGTGGCACGCGAGGAGCGGGTGGCGCTCGCGACGCAGGAGGCGTTCGTGTTCAACGAGTCGACGCGTGAGAACGTCGCGCTGGGGCGCGCCGGTGTGGATGCGGGGGCTATCGATGCGGCGCTCGGTGTCGCGCACGCCAAGGGGTTCGTCGCGGCGCTGCCGGAGGGGGAGGACACGTCGCTCGGCGAGCGCGGATCGCGGCTCTCTGGCGGTCAGCGTCAGCGCGTGGCGCTCGCGCGCGTGCTCGCGGGACGCCCCGGGCTCGTCGTGCTCGACGATGCGACGAGTGCCATCGACCCCGCGGTCGAAGGGCAGATCCTCACGTCCCTCGAGGAGGCGACGGACGGCTGCACAAGCGTCATCATCGCGCACCGCCGCTCGAGCATCCTGCTCGCCGACGAGGTCGCGTTCCTCGACGCCGGGCGCGTCGTCGCTCAAGGCACGCACGAAGAACTCATGGCGACGCAGCCGGCTTATGCGCTGTTGCTCACGGCGTACGAGACGCAGGACTCTTCAGCGTCCGGGGACGAGTCTGAGGGCGGGGGCCAAGGCGACTCAGACCGCGGCGCATCGGACGGGGCGACATCGGCTCCGCCTCATGCGGGGTCGGACGAGGCGCCCGCGGGGCAGGGGATCGCAGGGCAGACGGGGGTGTTCCACGAATCGGGTGAAGCGGACGAACGCGGCGCGTTGGGAGCCATGACCGCGGCACCCGAAGCGTCGGTCGTCGATGCCGTCCGCGAGGAAGGCGAGGCGCGATGAAGCGGCGCTCGACAGCCGCCACGGAGACAGCCGCCACGGCGCAGGCGGCGGGCGCGACTCCCGTCGTCAGTGATCGCGGCACCCTTCGGCGCGGCCTGCAGCTCGCACCCGAGATGACGCGTGGGCTCGGGTGGACCCTGCTGCTCGCTCTCGTCGCGACGACGAGCAACGTCATCGTCCCCATGACGATCCAGCGCGCGATCGATGACGGCATCCTCGCGCCGGGCGGCATCGACCTCGGTGTCGTGCGCTGGACGTGTGCGCTCGCGGTGGTCGGCGTCGTCGTCGCCGGGCTGTGCTCGTACGTGATGAACGTGCGGCTGTTCAAGGCGTCGGAGGCGGGTCTCGCGACGTTGCGCGTCAAGGCGTTCGCGCACGTGCATGCGCTGTCGACGTTGACGCTCAACGCATCGCGGCGCGGTTCGATGGTCTCGCGCGTGACGAGTGACGTCGACCAGATCTCGATGTTCGTGCAGCGCGGCGGCATGATGCTCATCGTCTCGATCGGGCAGTTGCTCGTCGCGACGGCCCTGATGCTGTGGTACTCGCCGCTGCTGACGGCCGTCGTGTGGGCGACGTTCGTGCCGCTCGTGTTCCTGCTGCGGCACTTCCAGCGCGTCGTCGGGCGGGCGTACGGCGTCGTGCGTGAGCGCGTCGCGGACATGCTCAGTGCGATCTCGGAGTCGGTCGCGGGTGCCGCGACTGTGCGGTTGTTCGGGGTGCAGGAGCGCACGCAGGCGCGCATGGACGAGACGATCGAACGTCAGCGTCGTGCGGCCATCAGCGCGCAGATCCGCGCGGTCGGTGCGTTCGTGTCCGGGCAGGGCATCTCGGGGCTCGCGCTCGTCCTCGTGCTCGCCGTCGGCGCGTGGCAGGGGGCGCACGGGCGGATGAGCGTCGGTGAGATCACGGCGTTCGTGTTCCTGACGAACCTGTTCACGCAGCCGGTGCAGACGGCGACGGAGGTGCTCAACGACCTGCAGAACGCGCTCGCCGGGTGGCGTCGCATCATCGAGGTGCTCGACACGCCACTCGAGGTCGAGCCGCCCACCGAGCCGGTGACGTTGCCGCGAGGGCCCGTCGGGGTCGAATTCAATGACGTGACGTTCGCGTATCGCGCGGGCGACAAGCCCGCTATCGTCGGGCTGACGGCGTCGGTGGCCGCAGGTCGTCGTGTCGCCGTCGTCGGTGAGACCGGTTCGGGCAAGAGCACGCTCGCGAAGTTGCTGACACGACTCGTCGATCCGTCCGACGGTGTCGTGCGTCTCGGAGCCGTCGATCTGCGCGACCTCGACGACGCGTCGCTACGCGCGTCCGTCGCGTACCTGCCGCAGGAAGGGTTCTTGTTCGACGGCACGATCGCCGACAACGTGCGCTTCGCGCGCCCCGACCTGTCGAATGAGGACGTCGCCGCCGCGTTCGACGCCATCGGCTGCGGCGCGTGGTTGGCGGGGCAGCCCGCCGGAGTACAGACGCAGGTCGGCGCTCGCGGCGGGCGGTTGAGTGCGGGGGAGCGGCAGCTCGTGGCGCTCGCGCGCACGTACGTCGCGGGCCCTGACGTGCTCGTGCTCGACGAGGCGACCTCCAGCGTCGATCCCACGACGGACGTCGCCGTGGGTCGAGCGCTCGATCAGTTGATGACCGGCCGCACGAGCGTCGTCATCGCGCACCGCCTCGCGAGCGCCGAGAGTGCCGACGAGGTGTGGGTCATGGACGCAGGGCGCCTCGTGCAGCGAGGCCCGCACACGGCGCTCGTCGCCGCCGGCGGGCCCTATGCGCGCCTGCACGCCGGCTGGGTGGCGTCGCACGCGCATTGACGTCTGGGCCATGGCAATCTGTCCCGAGTGGCCCGAGCGCCGGGCGCCCGATGGCGGGTAACACGGAGGCAGGTTGCTACTCGCCATCGCGTGAGTTACCCGCCATCCTGCTCGGCGCTCGCTGATTCGTCATCGCCTCGGCTCGTCGCCGAGTTGCCTCCCGGAAGGTGGTCCGCCGGCAGGGAGCGTCGGTCGAAGTCCGACGTGAGCCACCTCTCGAGTGATTCGTCGGGGAAGGTTGGCGGTGACCGGCCGGTGACGGCGGGGTCTGCCGTGGCGGAGGTGATCCGGTCGAGGCGGAAAACGCGCCAGTCGCGACGGTGCAGGTCATGGCGGAGGAGGTACCAGCGGCCCTCGCGGATGAAGCAGATGAGCGGTTGCACCTGTCGATCGCAGACACGGCCGTCGCCGTCGGAATGGCGAAGTGCACGATGCCACGTTGGGCGGCTGTCGACGAGCAGACCGTGCAGGCGCGCGTCGACAGGCTCGAGCCCACTCGTCAGCACGTTGGTCGCCGTCGCGGTCGCGACGGCTCGTCGACGCAGCGACCCCGGCAGCAGGCGTTCGAGCTTGGCGCGCACGACTGTGGCGTCCGTCGCCCCGGGGCTGTCTCCTTCGAGACCTGCCCCCTCGAGCACGAGCAGGGCCGTGACGAGGGTGGACACCTCGTCGGCGTCGAGTACGAGGGGCGGGATCGTGACGCCCGAGTCCAGGCGGTAGCCGCCGCCGGGACCGGGCGTGACCGCACGCTGTAACCGAGGCTGCGCAAGCTAGCGACACCGCGTCGGACGGATCGCGGCCCCGTGGCAAGACGCATGGCGAGATCAGCCACGGAGCACCATCGGCCCGTCTGGAGCAGACCCAACGATTCGAGGGTACGCGACGAAGGACTCGTGACGGGCTTGTGGGACATGCGTTCATTGTCGTGCGAGATGAGGACCGGAACCGTCTGCATCTGGTCCTAGCGTCATTCCACGAGGGCGCGGGCACACCGCCGCTCAGGAAAGGGTGATCGATGCGCATCGCCATCACGACACCCAATGGAAACGTGGGTCGCCACCTGATTCGTATGCTCGTCCGAGTCGGGGTACGGCCCGTGCTCTTGGCACGGCATCCCGCGCAGATCGCGCGGGAACTGCGCCCCCTCGTCGACATCGTCGAGGCGGATTCGCTGGACCGCGACGAGGTCGTCGCCGCGACTCGCGGGATTGATGCCGTGTACTGGGTGAATCCGAGCCCGATGACCGCTGATCCGCTCGCTGAGCATGCTCGGGCGAGCGAGGCAATCGTGGGTGCCGTCCGCGCGAACGGCATCAGGCGCGTCGTGTTCCACAGCAGCGTGGGGGCAGAGAAGCGCCACTGTGTGGGAGGGATCGACGGCCTTGCCGCGACGGAGTTGTCGCTCGACGCGCTCGACGTCGACGTCACGCACCTGCGGTGCGGTTATTTCTTCTCCAACCTCACCCGGCACCTGGCGGCGATCCGCCAGGGCGAAACCGACACGGTGCTCCGGGTTGATCACGCATTCAGCTGGGTGGCGCCGCGTGACGTCGCCGAGATGGCGGCACTCTGCCTCCTTGACGAGGGGTGGCAGGCGCGTCATGTCCGAGCGGTTCACGGGTCGCGGGATCTCTCGTGGCGCGACGTCACGCGCATTCTCTTCGACCACGTGGGAAATGCGGTGGCGGCGCGCCAGATCAGCGATGCGGCGTGATGTCCCGCTACCTGGGGCCGGGCTCGCCCGTGGTCTCGCGCAGGCGTTACTGGGGATGAGCACCGGAATCCGCGATGATTTCCGTCCCGAGCAGGGGCGGACCCCCGCCACCACGACGCCGACGCAGCTCGCGGGCTGGGTGTACGACGAGCTGCTGCCGATCATGGGTGCGTGACGATCGGGTTGGGCAGTCGCGTTTGAGGATCAGCTTTGGAAGCGCCGCCGGCGCCCGCGCGGGCGTGGTCAGTGAGAGCCGGCTCAATGGATCTTTCATGTGACGGAGCCTACCCCTATTCGAACATGTGTGCGATAATTGGGTCATGGAAACGCTAGAGATGACGGACGCGGCGAACATCGTCGCGCGTCTCTCTGAGCTGCCCGGTGAGGCTGTCCTGGCCGTTTGGGGCGAGCTGACGACGCGGGTCGCAGAGGAGGTTCTCACCGATCCGGCATCGCTCGTTCCGCTCACCGATGGAGGCGCGAGCCTGGACGGTCGGTTGGACGCCCTGATGAGTCACCGTCGCCACCTTGAACGCGCTGCGGCGCTCACACAACGTGTTGCACGCAGCGCCGAAGCGGTCACGCACATGCTGGCCTCCGAACACCATGACAGTGTGCGTCGCCACGACGTCCTCAGCGGCGAGGCGATGGGTGAGGGCGCGTCCGACGATTCTCGGGCCTACGACGTCGAGGCCGGCGAGTTCGCGGCCTCAGCGCTCGGCGGCGCACTCGGGCTGACGGCGCCCGCCGCCCGGGCGATGGCGGCGGGGGCTTCGACGCTGCGTGCGCGCCATCCCGGCCTGCTGGCGGCCTCGGCACGCGGAGACGGCTCCGTGCGGGTGGCGGCGATGCTGGCGGGGGAGCTCGCGCACCTCGAGGCGGACGCTGCGCGCTCCGTGGCACAGATGCTCATCGACAGCGGAGATCATCGACGCGCTCACCAGGCGGCGCGGCAGGCGTGCCGCAAGACCCTGCGTCGGCTCGGTCTCACTCGCCCTGCCGACGAGGTCGAGGTGGAGTCGACGCGCGGGGTGTGGTTCGAGCCGCACCTCGAGTTCGAGTCGCTGTGCACGATGACAGCCGTTCTCGACACCTACGACGCCACGGCCATCCAGGCCGTGATGGAGGAACGTGCGCGGCGCCTGCAGGAGAACTCTGCCCCCGGCGCTCGGCTTTTCGTCGGCGCAGCGCGGGCTGACGCGCTCACCGACCTCATCCTCGAGAACTGCACCGTGACGGCCACGCTGAACCTGCAGGTGCCGATCATCGCGCGACCTCCCGACCCGTCGAGATCCGCCGTCGCGGGGCTCCTCGACCCGCCGAGATCCACGGGCGTCCCGGACGCGGAGGACGTGTCCGACCTGCTTGACGCGAGGGTCCCTCGGCCCGCCATTGGAGTGCCGCCGGGTCATTCCCCGGCGTCGCCCGCAACGTCGTCGATGGTCCTGGGTGCCTGTGGCGTGCGCGGCGTCGGTGTTCTTTCTGCTGGCGTCGTCGCCCGCCTCGCCGCTACGGCTGGTGTGGGATTCACGGCGACGCTCGCGTCGCACCACGGGTGTGGTCGCATCACGACGCTGGCCACCACGACGGCTGCTCACCGCCCAAGTGTCGGCATCGCCAAGCTCGTGCGGGAGCGCGACGGCGTGTGCCGCTTCCCGTTCTGCGAAACGGCCGCCTCGCGGTGCGACCTCGACCACGTCATGCCGTTCGACCAGGGCGGGCCGACGAGCGCGACCAACCTGCAGGCGCTGTGTCGTCACCATCACCGCGCCAAGACCCACGGGGGCTTCCGCGTGAGGATGACGCCCGACGGCGTCTGCACGTGGCTGTCGCCCTCCGGTGCCCGCTGGGTCACCGAACCCGGCGGCATCACACACGCCGACGCCGTTCGCGCCGCCTGACGGCCCTCGCGGCCCTGCGGCCCCGGCTGCCTGCCGAACCCTGATCTCACGTGCTCCGCGCTCTCGGTGCGCCGCCGCTCAATCCTGGTCTGGCGAGGTCTGTGCCCGCTACCTACTGCTCGAACCTGGTCTGACGGCGCAGTCATTCCCCGGCCACAACCCGCGGCCCATTTCATGTCCCGGGCGCGTTCACTTTCCCGGGCGCAGCATCATCGACACGGCGGCACCACGCACGCCGGCGCCACACCTGTTCGCGCGGCCTGACGACTCGGTGACGCCCGCCTCCACCTCGCCAGTCGTGTCGGCGACACCGCGTCCGAACCCTCGCTCGGATGCCTGGGTGAGATCACGCTGAGGGAGAACTCCACCCGTTCATGCGACGTCAGCGTGGGATAAGGCCGCGCTGGATCCCCGCCGTCATCCGCCGTGCGCGGGTGCGGGGTCAGGCGCAGCTGCGTCCCCGTCGCGATCCGCGATGCGCGGGAGCGTGAGGTCAGGCGGCGTTGGGGCCCGCAGTGATCCGCGAGGTGCCAGCGCGAGACACCGCGACGGGTTGTCAGGGCCACTTGGCACAATGGCCCCCATGTCTTCGCCCGAGCCTTCATCGCCGCTCAGCCCTGACGTCGCGCAGCGCCTCAAGCGCGACGACGCGGGTCTCGTCGCCGCGATCATCCAGGACGACACGAACGGTGACGTGCTCATGCTCGGCTGGATGGACGACGAGGCGCTGCGCCGCACGCTGAGCGAGGGGCGCGTGACGTTCTGGTCGCGCAGCCGCGGCGAGTACTGGCGCAAGGGCGACACGTCGGGTCACGCGCAGTACGTGCGCAGCGTCGCTCTCGACTGCGACGGCGACGCGTTGCTCGTCCGCGTCGACCAGGTCGGCGCCGCATGCCACACCGGCGAACGCAGCTGCTTCTTCACCGACCTCGACGCCGCCGTCTGCAGTGATGGCGCGATCGCGTCCACCGGAACCGACGCTGACGCAGCTACCACGGCGCCCACCGGAACCGACGCTGCGGACGCAGCCACGACAACGTCAACCCCAACCGTCGCCGCAGACGTACCCGCCACCATGCCCACCCCCAGGAGCAACGCATGACTGCCGCAGCCGAGCCGGAGACGAGCCTCGCCGCCGACCTCACCTGGGGCGCGACGTGGCCGAGCGTCGAGTTGTTCGAGCACCTCGCGGGTGGGCGTCGCGTCATCCCCGTCGTGCGCAAGCTGCTCGCCGACGCGGAGACACCCATCGGCATCTACCGCAAGCTGGCGCGCGACGAGCCGGGCACGTTCCTGCTGGAATCGGCGGAGCACGGCGGCGTGTGGTCGCGCTACTCGTTCATCGGCGCCGCGAGCCGCGCGACGCTCACCGAGCGTGACGGCGACGTCGTCTGGCTCGGCGACGTGCCGACGGGGCTGCCGACGACAGGCCTGGCGGTCGATGCCCTACGCGCGTCCCTGCAGGCACTTCACACCGAACGCATCGCCGGCCTGCCGCCGCTGACGAGCGGTTTCGTCGGCGCGATCGGCTACGACGCGGTGCGTCGCTGGGAGAAGATCGGCAACCACGCCGACGACGTCCTCGCGATCCCCGACGTCACGATGTTGCTCGCCACGGATCTCGCCGTCATGGACCATCAGGACGGCTCGCTCCTGCTCGTCGCCAATGCCGTCAACTTCGACGGCCTCGAACCCGGCGCGCGCGCCGCGTACGACGACGCCGTCGCCCGCCTCGACGCGATGCAGACCCGCCTCGTCGAACCGGCGGCTTCGACGGTGGCGATCCCGCACGAGCGCGCCCAGGACGTGCGCAGCAGCCACACGCGCGAGCAGTTCCACGACATGGTCGAGTCGTGCAAGGAGGACATCCGCGCGGGCGAGGCTTTCCAGATCGTCGTCAGCCAGCGATTCAGCGTCGACACGCACGCCGACGCGCTCGATGTCTACCGCGCCCTGCGCGCGAGCAACCCCAGCCCCTACATGTATCTGCTCCGCCTGCCGCACCCTGACGGCGGCGCGTACGACGTCGTCGGCAGCTCGCCGGAGGCGCTCGTCAAGGTGACAGGCGAACGCGTTATCACGCACCCGATCGCCGGTTCGCGCCCGCGCGGCAAGACCCCGGAACACGATCAGGAGCTCGCCGACGACCTGCTGGCCGACCCCAAGGAACGCAGCGAGCACCTCATGCTCGTCGACCTGTCGCGCAACGACCTGCAGCGCGTCTGTCGCGCGGGCACCGTCGAGACGGTCGAGTTCATGAACATCCGCAACTACAGCCACGTCATCCACCTCGAGTCGACCGTCATCGGCGCACGCCGTGACGACGTCACCGCCTACGACGTGCTCGAGGCGGCGTTTCCCGCGGGCACCCTCTCGGGCGCGCCGAAACCACGCGCGATGCAGATCATCGAATCGCGCGAGGGCACCCGTCGGGGCATCTACGGCGGCGTCATCGGCTACTTCGACCTCGCGGGCGACGCCGACGCCGCCATCGCCATCCGCACCGCCGTGCTCAAGGACGGTGTCGCGCACGTCCAGGCGGGCGCCGGCGTCGTCGCCGACTCGGTGCCGGAGAGCGAATACCAGGAGACGATCAACAAGGCCGCCGCGGCGTTACGCGCCGTCGCGACCGCCGACGGCATGACGGGAATCGCATGAGCACCTTCACGACGAAACGCAGCGTCATCCTGCTCAGCCTCATCGCGGCCGTCCTCGCCGCGATCGTCTCGGGGCGCACGTGGATCAACGGCTCCCTCAACGATGGCGTCATCGCGAGCAGCAAGGTCGACGTCACGGGCAACCAGGCGGTGCCCGGCTACTTCGGCATCGCCCTCGTCGCCGTGGCCGGCGTCCTTGCCGCCGCGACGGCCGGCCGCATCGCGCGTTGGCCCGCCGCGCTCGTCTCGCTCATCGCCTCGGTCGCGCTGCTCGTCGTCACGCTGCTGACGCTGGGCGACCCGGCCTCGGCGGTCAAGACTCGGATGACGTCCGTCACCGGCCACAACGGTGAGGCCGTCGCGCGCGGCACGTTCACGCCATGGTTCTGGGCCGCGGTGTTCGCCGGCCTGCTCAGCGTCGCCGCGTCCCTGCTGGCGCTGCTCGGCGTGCGCCGCTGGGCGGGGCTGTCGAGCCGCTACGACGCGCCGACGGAGACCAAGGCGCCGACCACGCACGAGAGCGACTGGGATCTCATGAACCGCGGCATCGACCCGACGGACACCGAGACCGCCCCCGGCTCGCACGAGCCGGACGGGCCTGACACAATGACCCAGAACAGTTCATCAACGCGCGTGACGGAGACGTCGGCTGCGCAGCACGGCTCCAAGGAGAAATGACGATGTCCGGAGACAGCCCGTACCTCGACCACGGCCACAGCCCCGCCGCCTGGACGGGCGTCGGCATCTGCATGGTCGGTTCGCTCCTCATCGCGTTCGGCGTGTACTTCGGCAACGAACTGCTCGACATCATCGGCGCGGTCCTCGTCGTCGGCGGCGGCGTCGTCGGGTGGCTCATGGGCAAGGCGAACCGCCGCAGCGCTGCCGCGCACGGCTCGATGGACTCCGAGCGCAAGCCCGCCTGATCCACGCCGCGGCCTGACGGGCCCGGCGCGCGCCGTGACCACACGCTGGAACCGGCGGCGCCGTGCCCTGTCACGCTGATTGGATTCGACCGTGACCACTGTTCTCGACTCGATCATCGCCGGGGTGCGAGACGACCTCGCCGAGCGCGTGCGCGCGCGCAGCCTCGCCGACGTCACGCGTGACGCCGACGCCGCACCGCCCGCACGCGACGCGCTCGCCGCGTTCCACGCCGCCCGCGAGGCGCGGCGCATCGCCGTCATCTCCGAGGTGAAGCGATCCAGCCCGAGCAAGGGCGCGCTCGCGCAGATCCCCGATCCGGCCGCGCTCGCCGCGCAGTACGCCGACGGGGGAGCGACCGCGATCTCGGTGCTCACCGAGCAGCGCCGGTTCGGCGGGTCGCTCGCCGATCTCGACGCCGTGCGCGCCGCCGTCGACATCCCGGTGCTGCGCAAGGACTTCATGGTCGAGCCGTACCAGTTCTTCGAGGCCCGCGCCCATGGCGCCGACCTCGTCCTCCTCATCGTCGCCGCCCTCGACGACGCACAGCTGCGCGACTTCGCGGCTCTCACGCGCGAACTCGGGATGACGGCGCTCGTCGAGGTCCACGACGCCGCCGAAGCGGAACGGGCACTCGCCGTCGAAGCGCAGCTGCTCGGCGTCAACGCCCGCAACCTCAAGACGCTCGACGTCCACCCCGAGGTGTTCGGCCCGATCGCCGCGACGCTGTCGGCGCACGTCGTCAAGGTCGCCGAGTCGGGCATCTCCGGGCCCGCCGATGCCGCCCGCTACGCCCGCGAGGGCGCACAGGCGCTGCTCATCGGCGAGGCACTCGTCAAGAACGGCGACCCCCAGCAGGGGCTTGCCGACATCATCACCGCGTGCGCGGACGCCACGAACGCGTCAGCCGTCGAAGGGACGCCCGCATGACCGACCCCACCCCGCTCGGCGAACCGCGCCACGACGGTCTCGCGCCGCACGGCCTCGGGCGCTTCGGCGACTACGGCGGACGCTACGTCCCCGAGGCCCTCGTCGCCGCGCTCGAAGAGCTCGACGAGCAACGCCAGAAGGCGATGGTGGACGATGAGTTTCGCCACGAACTCGCCGAACTGCACCGCACATACACGGGCCGTCCGAGCCCGATCACCGAGGTCAAGCGCTTCGCCGAGCACTGCGGCGGCGCGCGCGTCCTCCTCAAGCGCGAGGATCTCAACCACACCGGCTCGCACAAGATCAACAACGTCCTCGGCCAGGCGCTGCTGGCCAAGCGCATGGGCAAGACGCGCGTCATCGCGGAGACGGGTGCCGGCCAGCACGGTGTCGCCACCGCGACGGCCGCGGCGCTCATGGGCCTCGAGTGCGTCGTCTACATGGGCAAGGTCGACACCGAGCGTCAGGCCCTCAACGTCGCACGCATGCAGCTGCTCGGCGCAAGCGTCGTGCCCGTCGAACACGGCAGCCAGACGCTCAAGGACGCCGTCAACGAGGCGTTCCGCGACTGGGTCGCCAACGTCGACACGACGCACTACGTGCTCGGCACGGTGACGGGACCCTACCCGTTCCCCGAGATGGTGCGTGACTTCCACAAGCTCATCGGTGAGGAGGCCCGCGAGCAGATCCTCGCCGAGGCCGGGCGCCTGCCCGACGCAGTCTGCGCCTGCGTCGGCGGCGGCTCGAACGCGATGGGCATCTTCCACCGCTTCATCGGTGACGACGGCGTTCGCCTCGTGGGCCTCGAGGGCGGCGGCGAGGGCATCGCGAGCGGCAAGCACGCGTCGCGCTTCAGCGGCCAGGGCACGCCGGGCGTCCTGCATGGTGCCTACACCTACGTCATCCAGGACGAGGAGGGCCAGACGATCGAGACGCACTCGGTCTCCGCGGGCCTCGACTACCCGAGCGTCGGTCCGGAGCACAGCTACCTCAAGGACATCGGTCGCGCCGAGTACCACCCGATCACCGACGTCGAGGCGATGGAGGCGTTCCGGCTGCTGTCGCAGACCGAGGGCATCCTGCCGGCCATCGAGTCGGCGCACGCCCTCGCGGGCGCGATGAAGGTCGGCGCCGAGCTGGGTGAGGACGGGCTGATCCTCGTCAGCCTCTCCGGGCGCGGCGACAAGGACGTGCACACCGCCGCCCGCTGGTTCGGGCTCATCGATGAAGACGAGACCGTCGTCAGCGGCGAGGACGAGGAGACGAAGCTGTGAGCACCCCCATCCCGCTTGACGCCGTCTTCGCCGCCACCCGGGACGAAGGCCGCGCCGCCCTCGTCGGCTACCTTCCCGCAGGCTTCCCGAGCGTCGCGGATTCGATCCGTGCCGCGCAGGTCATGGTCGAGAACGGTTGCGACATCGTCGAGGTCGGCCTGCCGTACACCGATCCGCTCATGGACGGCCCCGTCATCCAGAGCGCCGCGACGCAGGCTCTCGCGGGCGGTGTGCACACCGCGGACGTCTTCCGCGTCGTGCGGGCCGTCACCGACGCCGGTGGCGCGGCCGTCGTCATGACGTACTGGAACCCGGTGCTGCGCTACGGCATCCGCCGTTTCGCGGAGGAGTTGAAGGCCGCCGGGGGAGCCGGCCTCATCACCCCCGACCTCGTGCCCGACGAGGCCGACGAGTGGATCGCCGTCGCCGACGAGCTCGGCCTCGCGAAGATCTTCCTCGTCGCGCCCAGTTCGACGCCCGCCCGCGTCGCGGCGACGACGGCGAACTGCTCGGGCTTCGTCTACGCGGCGTCCGTCATGGGCGTCACGGGTGCGCGCACGAGCGTCGGCGACGCCGCGAAGGGTCTCGTCGAGCGGACGAAGGCCGCCACCGACCTGCCCGTCTGCGTCGGCCTCGGCGTCTCGACGGCGGAACAGGCGCGCGAGATCGGCCGATACGCCGACGGTGTCATCGTCGGTTCCGCGCTCGTCAAGACGCTGCTCGACACCGACCCCGAACGCGGCCTGGCGGCCCTCGCCGAGGCCACGAAGGAACTGAGCGACGGAGTACGACGTTGAGCACCAGCATGGACACGAGCACGACCAAGCCCACCGCCGAGCGCTCGAACCGCTGGCCGTGGATCGCCCTCGTGCTGCGCCTCGTGCTCGCCGGCGTCTTCCTCTATGCAGGCCTGCCGAAGCTCACGCACCTCGACGCCTCGCGCCGCTCGGTGCGCGCATACGACCTGTTCTCCTACGACGTCGCGAACGTCATCGGCACGATCCTGCCGCTGGCGGAGGTGGCGCTCGGCGTCATCCTGCTCGTCGGCCTGTTCACCCGCTTCGCGGCGATCATCTCCGCGCTGCTGCTCGTCATCTTCATCGCGGGCATCGCCTCGGCGTGGGCGCGCGGCATCTCGATCGACTGTGGGTGCTTCTCCGAGGGCGGGGCGGTTGCCGCGAGCCAGACGAAGTATCCGCAGGAGATCGGCCGCGACATCGTCTTTCTCATCCTCGCCGGGCTGCTCGCCTGGCGCCCGCGCAGCCGCTTCAGCGCCGACGGGGCGCTGTGGGGCTGAACGATCTTCGTGACTCAACGCCCCCGCCATCTGTGAAAGGCTTCACCCATGCGACCTGATGCTTCCACCAAGCTGCAATCCGTGGCGCCCAAGCAGGGCCCCAGCAAGGGCTTGATCGCCGCGATCGTCGGCCTCGTGGCCGTCCTCGCGATCGCGGCCGTCGCCTTCCTCTCGCTCAACAAGAGCGATGACACCGACACCCCTGTCGCTGCCGGTGACACCCCGACGGGTGCACTCGCCAACGGCCAGGGCATGCCGGTGTTCGCCGACAAGGCCAAGGCCGACGCGAAGAAGGTCGACGTCTACTTCGACTACCAGTGCCCGTACTGCAAGCAGTTCGAGCAGGCCCAGGGAGCCAAGCTCCTGGACATGGCGAAGGCCGGTGACGTCAAGCTGACGTACCACGTCAAGACCTTCCTCGATGAGAACCTGCCCGGCGACAGCTCTGCCCGAGCCGCGAACGCCGCGTTCTGCACCGCCACCGCCGGAAAGTTCTCCGACTTCACGACGAAGGTGTTCGAGAACCAGCCCAAGGAGGGCGTCGGCTACACGAACGAGACGCTCATCAAGCTCGCGAAGGAGGTGGGCGTCAAGGGCTCGTCCTATGAGAAGTGCGTCAACGACAACCGGTACTCGGCGTACGTCAAGAAGACCGAGTCCGAGACCAACAAGGCCGGGGTCAACTCCACGCCGGTCGTCAAGATCAACGGCAAGGACGTCGACAACGCCGACATGGCCGGCATGATGAACATCGAGAACTCGACGCCCACCACGATCGACAAGGTGCTGGCCAAGTTCTGATGCTGACGGAGATTCCTTCACCGACCGAAGGGGTGCTGTGGCTGGGCCCGGTGCCCCTTCGGGCGTATGCCCTCTGCATCCTGACGGGCGTCGTCATCGCGACGATGATCACCGGGCGGCGCCTCGAAGGGCGCGGCTACTCGCGTGACGAGGCCGTCGACGTCGCCCTGTGGATCGTGCCGTTCGGCATCGTCGGGGGGCGGCTGTACCACGTCATCACGACGCCGCAGCCGTACTTCGGCGAGGGCGGGCACCCGCTCGACGCGTTCAAGGTGTGGGAGGGCGGCCTCGGCATCTGGGGCGCCGTCGTCCTCGGCGCCGTCGGCGCCTGGTTCGGCGCGCGCAAGGCGGGCGTCCCGTTCCCGGTGCTCGCCGACTGCGTCGCCCCCGCGCTGCCGCTCGCGCAGGCGATCGGCCGGTTCGGCAACTATTTCAACAACGAGTTGTACGGTCGCGCGACGAACGTGCCGTGGGCCCTCGAGATCCACCAGTGGGACATGAACAAGGGGCGTGCGGTCGTCGACTCGACCGGTGCCCCCGTCGTCCTCGGCACGTTCCACCCGACGTTCCTCTACGAGGCGATCTGGTGCATGCTCATCGCCCTCGTCATCTGGCGCCTGTCGGATTCGGGGCGGCTGCGCCAGGGGCAGGCGTTCGCGCTGTACGTCATGCTGTACCCGCTAGGCCGCATCGTCGTCGAGTTGATGCGCAGCGACTTCGCGAACCGCATCCTCGGTGTGCGCGTCAACGTGTGGGTGTGCGGCATCGTCTTCCTGCTCGGCCTCGCGATCTTCATCGCGCGCCGGCGTGCGTCCGCCGACCCACGGGCGGCGCACCAGCTCGAGGCGGATGCCCACGGCGCACACGATGCGGACACCACGGCCGACGAGGCCTCCTGAGCTGTATCGTCAGCTGAGACGCGCTCGTCCACGTGGTGAGCGCGCATGAACATTCGATAGAATGCATAAAACCCGCAGGCCAATGCCGTCCCGCGGTGGTTTCGACCCGACCCGATGCCTCGTGCGCCCTGCGCTCGGGCGTCCCGACGACGAACAGGACGGTGAGTCATGTCTGCTCATGCTTTCTCCGCCCAGCCCGCTGCCCAGGGGTTGTACGACCCCACGTTCGAGCATGACGCCTGTGGTGTCGCGCTCGTCGCGACGATGCGGGGCCACGCCGGCCACGACATCGTCGACGCGGCGCTGCTGGCCCTGACCAACCTCGACCACCGCGGTGCCACGGGCGCCGACCCGCTCGTCGGCGACGGCGCCGGCATCCTCACGCAGATCCCCGACGCGTTCCTGCGCGAGGTCGTCGACTTCGAGCTGCCCGCGAAGGGCTCCTACGCCGTCGGCATCGCGTTCCTGCCGCAGGACGCCGACGGCCAGTGGCACGTCGGCGAGGGCTTCGACCGCATCGCCGACGAGGAAGGCCTCGTCGTCCTCGGCTGGCGTGACGTCCCCGTCAACCCCGACGTCGTCGGTGAGTCGGCGCGCGGCACGATGCCGGTCTTCCGCGAGGTGTTCGTCGCGGCGAAGGACGGCGACGCCTCGGGCCTCGAACTCGACCGTCTCGCGTTCTGTGCGCGCAAGCGCGCCGAGAACGAGCTCGACGTCTACTTCGCGTCGCTGTCGGCGCGCACCATGGTCCACAAGGGCATGCTGACGACGGCGCAGCTCGAGCAGTTCTACCCCGACCTGTCGGACGAGCGGTTCGAGACGGCGCTGGCCCTCGTGCACAGCCGGTTCTCGACGAACACGTTCCCGAGCTGGCCGCTCGCGCACCCGTTCCGCTTCATCGCGCACAACGGTGAGATCAACACGGTGCGCGGCAACCGCAACTGGATGAGCGCACGCGAGTCGCAGTTGCGCAGCGACATCATCCCCGGCGACCTGTCTCGCCTGCTGCCGATCTGCACCCCGAACGCGTCCGACTCGGCGACGTTCGACGAGGCCCTCGAACTGCTGCACCTGTCGGGTCGCAGCCTGCCGCACTCGGTGCTCATGATGATCCCCGAGGCGTGGGAGAACCACGCGACGATGGACCCGGCGCGTCGCGCGTTCTACGAGTACCACGCCGCGTTCATGGAGCCGTGGGACGGCCCCGCGTGCGTGACGTTCACCGACGGTTCGCTCATCGGCGCCGTCCTCGACCGCAACGGCCTGCGTCCCGGGCGTTACTCGGTGACGAAGGACGGCCTCGTCGTCCTCGCCTCCGAGGCGGGTGTGCTCGGCCTCGCGCCGGAGGACGTCGTCGAGCGTGGGCGCCTGCAGCCGGGCAAGATGTTCCTCATCGACACCGAGGCCGGGCGCATCATACCGGACGAGGAGATCAAGGGCGAACTCGCCACGGCGAAGCCGTATCAGGAGTGGCTCGACTCGGGCATCGTCAAGGTCGGCGACCTGCCGGATCGTGAGCACATCACCCATTCGTTCAGCTCGGTCACGCGCCGTCAGCAGACGTTCGGCTACACGAACGAGGAGCTGAAGATCCTGCTGACGCCGATGGCGTCGACGGGCGCCGAGGCGCTCGGTTCGATGGGCACCGACACACCCGTCGCCGTCCTCAGCTCGCGCCCGCGCCTGCTGTTCGACTACTTCACGCAGCTGTTCGCGCAGGTGACGAACCCGCCGCTCGACGCGATCCGCGAGGAGCTCGTCACGAGCCTCGGCACGACGATGGGTCCGGAGGGCAACCTGCTCACCGACGGCCCCGAGCACGTCAAGCAGGTCGAGTTCGGCTTCCCCGTCATCGACAACGACGAGCTCGCGAAGATCGTCCACATCAACGCCGACGGCGACCGCGCCGGCTTCGCGGCGTACGTCATCCGCGGCACGTACCGCGTCGACGGTGGTGCGAGCGCGCTCAAGGCGCGCCTGCAGGGCATCTTCGCCGAGGTCGACCAGGCGATCGCCGACGGTCACCGCTTCGTCGTCCTGTCCGATCGTGACTCGAACGCCGAGTTCGCGCCGATCCCGTCGCTGCTGCTGACGGCGGCGGTGCACCACCACCTCATCCGTCAGAAGACGCGTCTGCAGGTCGGGCTCGTCGTCGAGGCCGGCGATGTGCGCGAGGTCCACCACGTCGCGCTGCTCGTCGGCTACGGCGCGGCGCTCGTCAACCCGTACCTCGCGATGGAGTCCGTCGAGCAGCTCGCCCATGAGGGTGCGCTCGGTGACACGACGCCCGAGCAGGCCGTCAAGAACCTCATCAAGGCGCTCGGCAAGGGCCTGCTCAAGGTCATGTCGAAGATGGGCATCTCGACCGTCGCCTCCTACCGCGGCGCGCAGGTGTTCGAGGCGCTCGGCCTCAGCCAGGAGGTCGTCGACGAGTACTTCACCGCGACGACGTCGCGTCTCGGCGGCATCGGTCTCGACGTCATCGCGGCCGAGGTCGCGGCGCGTCACGCGAAGGCCTACCCGAGCGACGGCCAGGGCCCCGCGCATCGCGAGCTCGAGGTCGGTGGCGAGTACAAGTGGCGCCGCGAGGGTGCACCGCACCTGTTCAACCCGACGACGGTGTTCCGCCTCCAGCACTCGACGCGCGCGCGTCGTTACGACATCTTCAAGCAGTACACGCAGGCCGTCGACGACCAGTCGGCAGAGCTCATGACGCTGCGCGGGCTCTTCAAGTTCGCCTCCGACCGTCCGTCGATCTCGATCGACGAGGTGGAGCCGGCGAGCGCCATCGTCAAGCGCTTCTCGACGGGCGCGATGTCGTACGGCTCGATCTCGAAGGAGGCACACGAGACGCTCGCGATCGCGATGAACCGCCTGGGCGCGAAGTCGAACACCGGAGAGGGCGGCGAGGACGTCGATCGCCTGCTCGACCCGAAGCGTCGTTCGGCGATCAAGCAGGTCGCCTCGGGTCGCTTCGGCGTGACGTCGCTGTACCTGACGGAGGCCGACGACATCCAGATCAAGATGGCGCAGGGCGCGAAGCCCGGCGAGGGCGGTCAGCTGCCCGGGCCGAAGGTGTACCCGTGGGTGGCGCGCACGCGTCACGCGACGCCCGGCGTGGGTCTCATCTCGCCGCCGCCGCACCACGACATCTACTCGATCGAGGATCTCGCGCAGCTCATCCACGACCTGAAGAACGCGAACCCGAGCGCGCGCATCCACGTCAAGCTCGTCTCCGAGGTCGGCGTCGGCACCGTCGCCGCGGGTGTCTCGAAGGCCCACGCGGACGTCGTGCTCATCTCCGGCCACGACGGCGGCACGGGAGCCTCACCGCTGACCTCGCTCAAGCACGCCGGTGGGCCGTGGGAGCTCGGCCTCGCCGAAGCGCAGCAGACGCTGTTGCTCAACGGCCTGCGCGACCGCATCGTCGTGCAGACCGACGGCCAGCTCAAGACGGGCCGTGACGTCGTCATCGCCGCGCTGCTCGGCGCGGAGGAGTTCGGTTTCGCAACCGCGCCCCTCGTCGTCAGCGGCTGCATCATGATGCGCGTGTGTCACCTCGACACCTGCCCGGTCGGCATCGCGACGCAGAACCCGGAGCTGCGCGAGCGTTTCAGCGGCAAGCCGGAGTTCGTCGAGACGTTCTTCGAGTACATCGCCGAGGAGGTGCGCGAGATCCTCGCCGAGCTCGGTTTCCGTTCGATCGAGGAGGCCGTCGGGCACGTCGAGGCGCTCGACACAGACGAGGCCGTCGAGCACTGGAAGGCCAGTGGTCTCGACCTCGCGCCGATCTTCGCGAAAGCGGAGATGCCGTTCGGCGGTGAGCTGTTCAACACGCAGGGTCAGGATCACCACCTCGACGCTGCGCTCGACAACGAACTCATCGCGAAGGCGAAGGACGCCATCGAGCACAAGACGCCGGTCGCGTTCGAGACGAAGGTGTCGAACGTCAACCGCACCGTCGGCACGATGCTCGGCCACGAGTTGACCAAGCGCTACCTCGATGAATTGCTCCACGACGACTTCGTCGACATCACGCTGCGCGGTGCGGGCGGGCAGAGCTTCGGCGCCTTCATCCCGAAGGGCCTGACGCTGCGGCTCGTCGGCGAGGGCAACGACTACGTCGGCAAGGGCCTGTCGGGTGGGCGCATCATCATCCGTCCCGACACCGAGACGGCCCTCGTCGCCGAGGAGAACGCCATCGCGGGCAACGTCATCGGTTATGGCGCGACCAGCGGTGAGATCTTCCTGCGCGGCAAGGTCGGCGAACGCTTCTGCGTCCGCAACTCGGGAGCGACGGCCGTCGTCGAGGGCGTGGGCGATCACGGCTGCGAGTACATGACCGGTGGTCGCGTGCTCATCCTCGGCGCGACCGGACGCAACTTCGCGGCCGGCATGTCGGGCGGTGAGGCGTACGTCCTCGATCTCGACGCCGACCTCGTCAACCGCGAGCTCGTCGAGGTCACCGGTCTGCGCGCCGAGGACGAGGACGTCGTCAAGGAGCTGCTGACGAAGCACGCCGCCGAGACGGGTTCATCCGTCGCCGAGTCGTTGCTGAACGACTGGCCTGCGAGCCTCGTCCGTTTCTCGCTCGTCACGCCGCGTGAGTACCAGCGCGTGCTGAGCATCCGCAAGGACGCCGAAGGCATGGGCGTCGACCCCGACAGCGCCCAGGTGTGGGACAAGATCATGGAGGTGAGTTGACGTGGCTGACCCCCGCGGATTCCTCAAGACCCGGGAGCGCGAGCTGCCCGAACGTCGCCCCGTTCCCGTTCGCATCCGCGACTGGAAGGAGGTGTACGAGGAGCAGCAGCTCGGCACCCTGCAGCGTCAGGCCGGCCGATGCATGGACTGCGGCATCCCGTTCTGTCACTCGGGCTGCCCCCTCGGCAACCTCATCCCCGAGTGGAACGACCTGTCGTGGAAGGGTGAGTGGGAGGAGGCCATCGAGCGCCTCCACGCCACGAACAACTTCCCCGAGTTCACCGGACGCCTGTGCCCCGCGCCGTGCGAGACGGCGTGCGTGCTCGGCATCAGCCAGCCCGCCGTCACGATCAAGCAGGTCGAGAAGACGGTCGTCGAGGAGGGCTTCGAGCGTGGTTACGTCACGCCGCAGGTGCCGACGCGCCTGACGGGCAAGACGGTCGCCGTCGTCGGTTCGGGGCCCGCGGGCCTCGCCGCCGCGCAGCAGCTGACGCGCGCCGGGCACACCGTCGCCGTGTTCGAGCGCGACGACGCCCCCGGTGGCCTGATGCGCTACGGCATCCCCGAGTTCAAGATGGAGAAGGGCATCCTCGATCGTCGCATCGAGCAGATGAAGGCCGAGGGCACCCGTTTCCGCTGCAACACCGAGATCGGCGTGACGCTGACGGCGGAGCAGCTGCGCTCGCGCTACGACGCCGTCGTCCTCGCGATGGGCGCGACGGTGCGTCGCGACCTGCCGGTGCCGGGGCGTGAGCACACGGGCACGTACCAGGCGATGGAGTACCTGCCCCAGGCCAACCGCGTCGCGCTCGGCGGCGAGGTCGAGGGTCAGATCCTCGCGACCGGCAAGGACGTCGTCGTCATCGGTGGTGGCGACACCGGAGCCGACTGCATCGGTACGGCGCTGCGTCAGGGCGCGAAGTCGGTGACGAGCCTCGAGATCATGCCGCAGCCCGGCGAGGAGCGTCCGGCCAACCAGCCGTGGCCGACGTACCCGATGATCTTCCGCGTCGCCTCGGCGCACGAGGAGGGTGGCGAGCGCGTCTACTCCGCCTCGACGAAGGAGATCCTCGCGGACGACGACGGCAACGTCAGCGGTCTGAAGATCGTCGAGGTGAAGTTCGTCGACGGCAAGTTCGAGGAGGTCGAAGGCTCGGAGCGAGTCATCCCGGCGCAGCTCGTGCTGCTCGCGATGGGCTTCCTCGGCCCGCAGGGCGAGGGTCTGCTCGAGCAGCTCGGCGTCGACACCGACGAGCGCAGCAACGTGCAGCGCGACGCGAACTACATGTCGAGCGTGCCCGGCGTGTTCGTCGCCGGTGACTGTGGGCGCGGCCAGTCGCTCATCGTGTGGGCGATCGCCGAGGGCCGCAGCGCGGCGCGCGGCGTCGACATGTGGCTCATGGGTGACTCGACGTTGCCCGCGCCGATCAAGCCGACGGATCGTCCGCTGACGGTGTGATCGTCCGCATGTGTTGACGCCTGATCGCGCGTCGTGGAAGCCCCTGCCGCCCTCGTGGCGGCGGGGGTTTCCGCGTCGTCGCGGGCCTACCCGCGAGTACGGTGACGGGGGTCTCACCGGGCGAGATGGTCGACTGAGGGAACGCTCGCGCGGGCGATAGGGTTGGCAGCATGCGTCGCGCGAAAATTGTTGCCACCCTTGGCCCTGCTACCGACTCTGCCGAACGGACGCGTGAGCTCGTCGAGGCCGGCCTCGACGTCGCCCGCTTCAACCTCTCCCACGGTTCGTACGAGGAGCACCAGACCCGGTACGACCACGTCCGCGCCGCCGCTGCGGCGACGGGTCGCGCCGTCGGCGTCCTCGCCGACCTGCAGGGCCCGAAGATCCGCACCGCTCGTTTTTCCGCGGGCCCGGTCGACCTCGCGAAGGGCGACCGCTTCACCATCACGACCGAGGACGTCGACGGTGACTCCGAGCGCGTCGGCACGACGTACAAGGGCCTGCCGGGCGACGTCAACGTCGGCGACATGCTGCTCGTCGACGACGGCAAGGTCGCGCTGCGCGCGGTCGAGGTGACGGCCACGGACGTCGTGACCGAGGTGGTCGTGCCGGGCCGCGTCTCGAACAACAAGGGCATCAACCTGCCCGGTGTCGCGGTGAGCGTGCCCGCGCTCAGCGAGAAGGACGAGGCTGACCTGCGCTGGGCGTTGAAGGCCGGCGCCGACCTCATCGCGCTGTCGTTCGTGCGCGACGCCGCCGACATCACGCGCTGCCACGAGATCATGGACGAGGTGGGCATCCGTCGCCCCGTCATCGCGAAGATCGAGAAGCCGCAGGCGGTCGAGAACCTCATCGAGATCATCGAGGCGTTCGACGGCATCATGGTCGCGCGCGGTGACCTCGGCGTGGAACTGCCGCTCGAGGACGTGCCGATCGTGCAGAAGCGTGCCATCGAGCTCGCGCGCCGCGCGGCGAAGCCCGTCATCGTCGCGACGCAGGTGCTCGAGTCGATGATCGAGAATCCGCGCCCGACGCGCGCCGAGGCCTCCGACTGCGCCAACGCGGTGCTCGACGGCGCGGACGCCGTCATGCTGTCGGGGGAGACGTCGGTCGGTGCGTGGCCGATCGAGACGGTCAAGACGATGGCGCGCATCATCTCCTCGACGGAGGAGCACGGCCTCGAGCGCGTGCCCGACCTCGGCATCCAGCCGCACACGAAGGGCGGCGTCGTGACGAAGGCCGCCGTCGAGGTGGGGGAGACGCTCAGGTGCACGCATCTGGTCAACTTCACGACGACGGGCGACTCGGCGCAGCGCATGTCGCGTCTGCGTCCGCGCCTGCCGATCGTCGCGTTCACGCCGTCGGAGACGGTGCGTTCGCAGCTCGCGCTCGTGTGGGGCGTGCAGACGGAGTGCAGCCCGAAGGTCAAGCACACGGACGAGATGTCGATGCAGGTCGACGAGATCTTCCTCGGCGACGGTCGCTGCGTCGAGGGTGACCTCGTCGTCATCGCCGCCGGTTCGCCTCCCGGCATCCCCGGTTCGACGAACGCGCTGCGCGTGCACAAGATCGGTGACGCGAAGAACCGCGTCGCGCCGGCCTACGAGGACCACGAGAAGGCCCGTAGCGCCGCCGCGCACAACTGATCCTGCCTCAGTCCTTGATCGACGCTGCTGCCCCCGCGCCCGGTGCGCGGGGGCAGCGCGCGTTCGGGTAAGGTGAGCGGGCACCAGCCGACGTGGTGGAATGGCAGACACGGAGCACTCAAAATGCTTTGCCGCAAGGCGTGGGGGTTCGAATCCCCCCGTCGGCACGCGCACAGGGCTCGACCGTCGAGGTCGAGCCCTTCGTCGTTCCGCGGCGGCGGCGCTAGGCTGGCGCGCATGCTCTCCAAGGACACGCAGCTGTGCATCTCGATGTCGGGGCGGCCAAGTAACATCGGCACGCGCTTCCACAACCGGCTGTATGACGAGCTGGGGCTCGACTTCGTCTACAAGGCGTTCTCGCCGGTCGATCTCGCGCAGGCCGTCGCCGGCATCAGGGGGCTGCCGATCCGGGGCGCGGCAGTGAGCATGCCGTTCAAGGAACAGGTCATCCCGATGCTCGACGCGCTCGACGAATCGGCGAAGGCCATCGACTCCGTCAACACGATCGTCAACGACGACGGCGTCCTCACCGGCTACAACACCGATTACGTCGCCGTCGCGTCGCGGCTGCAGACCCACGGCGTGCCGACCGACCTGCGCATCGCCGTGCGCGGCTCGGGCGGCATGGGCAAGGCCGTCGTCGCCGCCTGCCGCGACACCGGCTTCACGCACGGAACGGTCGTCGCGCGCAACGTCGAGGCGGGGGAGAAGCTCGCCGCGCAGTACGGCTGGGAGCACTCGCGCGATGTGCCGGAAGGCACCGACGTCCTCGTCAACGTCACGCCCCTCGGCATGGCCGGCGGCGAGGGCGAGGGGCAGTTGAGCTTCACCACCGACGAGATCGACGCGGCGACCTGGATCTTCGACGTCGTCGCGAGCCCGAGCGACACGCCGCTCGTCGTCGCCGCGCGGGAGCGGGGCAAGAACGTCATCACCGGCGCCGAGGTCATCGCGCTGCAGGCCGCCGAGCAGTTCGTCCTCTACACCGGCGTACGCCCCAGCGACGAGCAGATCCGTACCGCGTCCGAGTTCTCGCGCCAGGACGCGTAGGATTTTCGCCGTGAGTGAGACGAGCGACCAAGACCAGCGCCTGCGCGTCGTCGTGGCGGAGGACGAATCTCTCATCCGCCTCGACCTCGTCGAGATGCTCGATGCGGGCGGCTACGACGTCGTCGCCGCCGTCAGCGACGGGGAAGCGGCCGTGGCTGCGATCGCCGAGCACCGACCCGACCTCGCGCTGCTCGACGTCAAGATGCCCCGCAAGGATGGCATCAGCGCCGCCGAGGAGATCGGCGCCGACGGCCTCACCCCCGTCGTCCTCCTGACGGCGTTCAGCGACCGCCACCTCGTCGAACGCGCGAGCGACGCGGGCGTCATGGCCTACGTCGTCAAACCGTTCACCTGGAACGACCTCGGCCCGGCGCTCACCGTCGCGACCCGCCGATGGCGCGAGATGCGCGCCCTGCGTGACGAACTCGCGGCGATCAACGCCAAGCTCGAGACGCGCAAACAACTCGACCGGGCGAAGGGCATCCTCACCACCAAGCTCGGCCTCGACGAACCCGCGGCGTTCCGCTGGATCCAGAAGACCGCGATGGATCGTCGCCTGTCGATGCAGCAGGTCTGCGACGGCGTCATCGCCGAGTTCGGCGACGCCTGACGCGAGAAGGGTTGTGGAGGTTCGCGCGATGGGTATCGCGAGCCTCCACAACCCTTCGTCGCCAGAGGAGGCGTCTCAGCCCTTCGGCAGATCCCGCAGCATGCACGTGATGCGGGCGGTGCAGGTGCGGTTGCCCTCATCGTCGGTGATGACGACGTCGTACGCCGCGAGGGTGCGCCCGATCGACAGCGCCGTCGCGGTCGCCGTCACGATGCCGCTCCTCGCGGAACGGTGATGCGTCGCGTTGATGTCGAGCCCGACAGCGAATCGTCCCGGCCCGGCGGCCATGTTCGCCCCGATGGAGCCGACGCTCTCGGCGATGACGACGTTCGCGCCGCCGTGCAGCAACCCGAACGGCTGCGTGTTGCCCTCGACGGGCATGGTCGCGACGACACGCTCGGGGGAGGCCTCGAGCACGCGGATGCCCATGCGCTCGTCGAGCGTGCCGCGGCTCATCTGCGCGAGTTCGTCGAGCATCTGCTCCTGCGTCATCTCGGGCGCGTGGGTTGCGGTCTCGGGCGTGGGGGAGCTCGTCATGGTCTCGCCTTTCGGGTTGTCGGTGCTGGGACATAGGCTGCCACGTGTGAAGCGCTTGTTGTTGTTGGACGGACATTCCCTCGCCTACCGGGCCTTCTTCGCGCTGCCCGCGGAGAACTTCTCGACCTCGACGGGGCAGCACACGAACGCCGTGTACGGCTTCACGTCGATGCTCATCAACCTGCTGCGCGACGAGGAACCGACGCACCTCGCCGTCGCGTTCGACGTGTCGCGTCAGACGTTCCGCAGCGAGGAGTACGCCGAGTACAAGGCGGGCCGCGCGACGACGCCGAGCGAGTTCAAGGGGCAGGTGAGCCTCGTCAAGGAGGTGCTCGACGCGATGGGCGTCACGCACCTCGAGCTCGACGGGTACGAGGCCGACGACATCCTCGCGACACTCACCACCCAGGCGACGCAGGCCGGTTTCGACGAGGTGCTCCTGTGCTCCGGCGACCGCGATGCGCTGCAGCTCGTGCGCGACAACGTCACCGTGCTGTACCCCGTCAAGGGCGTCTCGGAGCTGACGCGCATGACGCCCGCCGCCGTCGAGGAGAAGTACGGCGTGCCGCCCGAGCGCTACAGCGACCTCGCCGCGCTCGTCGGCGAGAAGAGCGACAACCTGCCCGGCGTGCCCGGTGTCGGCCCCAAGACGGCCGCGAAGTGGATCGGGCAGTACGGCGACCTCGAGGGCCTCGTCGCCAACGTCGACCAGATCAAGGGCAAGGCCGGCGAGAACGTGCGCGCCCACCTCGATGGCGTGCTGCGCAACCGACGCCTCAACCAGCTGCTCGTCGACGTGCCGCTGCCCGTGACGCCGGACGACCTCGCGCGCCACGACTGGAACCGTGACGAGGTGCACCGCGTCTTCGACGGTCTCGAGTTCAAGGTGCTGCGCGACCGCCTGTTCGCGACGCTCGGCACGGCGCAGCCCGAGGCTGAGGGCGACGTCAGCGTCGACGGCGTCGTGCTCGGCGACGGCGAGGTCGAGACGTGGCTCGCCGGTATCACCGGGCGCGCCGGGCTGTTCGTCGACGGCACGTGGGCGAAGGGCGCGGGTGACGCGAGCGGCCTGGCGATCGCCGACGAGAGCGGCCGCGCCGCGTACGTCGACCTGACGACCCTCGCACCCGAGGACGAGCAGGCGCTCGCCGAGTGGCTCGCCGACGTGACGAAGGCGAAGGCCCTGCATGACGCGAAGGGCCCGATGCACGCCCTCGCCGCGCGCGGTCTCACCCTCGCCGGGCTGACGAACGACACCGCCATCGCGGCCTACCTCGTGCGACCCGACCAGCGCTCGTACGGGTTCGAGGATCTGCTGCTGCGCTACTGTCACATCGAACTGCCCGAGACCAGCAAGCAGGCAGCCGGTCAGGGGATGCTCGACCTCGGTGACGTCGGCGCCACGCAGGGCGACGACGCCATGGCGCCCGCCGCGGCCGTCGCGACCCTGGCCGCCGCGCTCGACGAGGCGGTCGCCGACGTCGGTGGCATCGAGCTCATGGCCGAGCTCGAGCTGCCGATCGTCGAGGTGCTCGCGACGATGGAGCAGGCAGGCATCGCCGTCGACCTCGACGCGCTGCACGAACTCGAAGCCGACTACGACGCGCAGGTCGTCGCCGCGCAGCAGGACGCGTGGGACGCGATCGGTGGCGAGCAGGTCAACCTCGGCTCGCCGAAGCAGTTGCAGGTCGTGCTGTTCGAGACCCTGGGCCTGCCGAAGACCAAGAAGACGAAGACGGGGTACACGACGGACGCCGAGGCGATCGCCGACCTGTCGGAGAAGGCGCCGCACCCGTTCCTCGACGCTCTGCTTCGTCACCGTGACGCCTCGAAGCTGCGCTCGACGGTGCAGGGCCTCATCAAGTCGATCGGTGACGACGGCCGCATCCACACCACCTACCAGCAGACGATTGCGGCGACCGGGCGTCTCAGCTCGACCGACCCGAACCTGCAGAACATCCCGATCCGCACCGAATCGGGTCGACGCATCCGTCGTGTCTTCGTGGTCGGCGAGGGCTACGACTGCCTCATGTCCGCCGACTACAGCCAGATCGAGATGCGAGTCATGGCGCACCTGTCCGGCGACGAGGGCCTCATCCAGGCCTTCAACGACGGCGAGGACCTGCACCGGTTCGTCGGCTCACGCGTGTTCGGCGTCGAGCCGAGCGAGGTGACCTCCGAGATGCGCGCGAAGGTCAAGGCGATGTCGTACGGCCTCGCGTACGGGCTGTCGGCGTTCGGCCTGAGCAAGCAGCTGCGCATCTCCACGGCCGAGGCGCAGCGCCTCATGGACGGCTACTTCGAACGCTTCGGTGGGGTGCGCGACTACCTGCGTCAGATCGTCGACGACGCGCGCGCGACCGGCTACACCGAGACGATGATGGGTCGGCGCCGCTACCTGCCCGACCTGACGAGCGACAACCGTCAGCGCCGCGACATGGCCGAGCGGATGGCGCTCAACGCGCCGATCCAGGGCTCGGCGGCCGACATCATGAAGAAGGCCATGCTCGGCGTCGACGAGGCGTTGCGCGCGGCGAACCTGCGCTCGCGGGTGCTCCTGCAGGTGCACGACGAACTCATCGTCGAGGTCGGCGCGGGCGAACGCGACGAAGTCGAACGCATCGTGCGCGAGCAGATGGGTGCGGCCGCCGACCTCGCGGTGCCGCTCGACGTCAACGTCGGCACCGGACGCAGCTGGCAGGACGCCGAGCACTGACGGCCGCCGCCCGTGAGGGTCGACAGCCGGCACGTCGGGTCGGCCGGTGAGAAGAAAACGTTCGCAGCTGCCTCTCGGCCGAGCAGCCGACCTAGAGTGGAAGATTCCGGTTGGGGATCTTTTTCACTCATCTCGGAGGTGCTCATCACCGCTTCGGGCCCGGGGGCCCACGGTTTCGGCCGGGGACCCTTCGAGCCGTTGATGGGGCTCTTGGCCCAGTCGCTCACCGACGTCGAGTGTCACACGGCGGGCGCGCACACCCGGTGTGACGACGGCGTCGTCCCCGATGACGCAGTCGTCCAGCACGGCGCCCGCCCCCACGACCGCGCCGGGCCCGATGATGCAGCCGTTCACGATGGCGTCGGCGGCGACGCGTGATCCGCCCAGCAGCAGGCTGCCGCGGATAGCACCCGCGTCAGGGGTGCCAGCAACCGCCCCCGCCCGCAGGTCGACGGCGTCGAGGTCACGCTCACGCGCCCAGGCGAGGTTCGCCGCCAGCAGGGCGGCGGGCGTGCCGATGTCGTGGAACGGTGCGTCGTCGCGGTGGACGAACACCCCGCCTCGCTCGCTCGCCTCAGGAAACACCTCGCGTTCGAGGGAGACGACCGCGTCGACGGGCACGAGATCGACCAGGGCGGGGGAGACGACGTACGTGCCCGCGTTGACGACGCCCGCAGGCGCGCCTGGCGGCTTCTCCTCGAACGCCGTGACGCGCCCGGCCTCGTCGAGGTGTAGCAACCCGTACGCCGACGCGTGGGGCACGGCGCGTCCGTGGATCGTGGCGAGCACCGGGGGTGCGTCGCCGGCGCGAACGGCACACTCCCGGTGCGCCCGGTGCGCGGCGACCTGCGCGCCGAGGTCATGCTCGGTGATGAGGTCGCCGTTGAGGACGAGCACGTCGTCGTCGGACGCGAGATCGAGCAACCCGCACGCGTGACGCAGCGCGCCACCGGTGCCGAGCGGATGCTCCTCACGGCTGTAGCGCAACCGGACGCCGTACGCGTCGCCGTCACCCAGCGCCGGACGAAAGGCGTCCGCGTGGTACGAGGTCGCGAGCACGACGGATTCGACGCCCGCCGCCGCGAGACGATGAAGTTGGTGCGCGATGACGGGTTCGTCACCGATCGGCAACAGGTGCTTCGGCGTGCGGCGCGTGAACGGCAGCAGCCGGGTGCCGTACCCACCGGCCAGGACGACGGCGTGCAGGCTCATCGGCCGCTGGTGCTCGACGCACTCGACGAGCTGGTGCTGGACGCGCCCGACCCGTCACCGTGCTGCTGGATCTGCGGGGCGAGCCAGTTCCAGAAGATCGGGCCGGACTCGCTGGTGAAGTGCAGCCCATCGGCGTAGAGGTTCACGCCGTTGATGCGGCCGTGATACTGCCCGCCGGGGCAGAGGAAGCCGAACTGGTCGATGAGGGTGACTCCGTTGGAACTCGCCCAGCCCTTCGCCACGTCGTTGAGATGCTCGACCTTCGCGGTGTCGTTGGTCGCGACGACCGTCGGGTCGGTTCCTATCGTCGGCACGCGGTGGCACGACAGGTCGACGAGGTAGGGGTGGGTGATGTTCTGCTGCTTCGCCTTCTGCGCGACGCCGTCGAGGCTGGAGCGCACGAACGCGTCGTGCTCGGCGCTGCCGGCGCGAAGCATCCGTCCGTCGACCGCGTAGTCGTTGAGCAGGTTCTGCGGCAGGAAATACAGCATCGTGTCGCGCCCGGCGAGGCCGTAGTACCAGTCGTCATGGAACTGGTCGCACTTCGACAGCGACGGCACCGGCTGGCCGCCACTGCTCTCCTGCCCGGCGAACGTCGTGCATCCAAAGCTCGCTGATTCCGTCAGCTGCAGGTCGGGAAAGCGTGTCTGCGGGAAGTTGGCGAACAGGCTGTGCGGGATCGAGTTGCCGACGAGGATCGCCTTGACGTCCTCACCGGGCGTGTATGTCTTCATCGCGTACGTCAGTTCGCCGCCACCCGAACCGGCTTCCAGATCGGAACCGCCACCCGAGACGTGCGGTAGCGCCAACGCCCCACCGGCGACGACGAGTGCCGCCGCGGCGGCCGCGATCGGGGCGAGCCGACGAGGTGCAGGCGAGCGCGGCCACAGGGCGCGCACCCCGCCACGGCGCACGGGCTGCTCCACGAAGCGGTAGGTCGCCGTCGCGAGCACGAGGGCGGCGACGGCCTGGACGACGCCCGCCCACGCCGCGTCGAGGCCGAGACGCTCGGGCGCAAGGTAGACGTGCAGCGGCCAGTGCCACAGGTACAGCGCGTAGCTGATGAGCCCGAGCCGGCGCAGCCACTCGAACGACAGCACGTGCTGGAAGCTGTTCGGGTGCGGCGAGGCTGCCGCGAGGATCGGCACGAGCGCGACGACGCAGAACGCGACGAGCCCGCCACGGAACAGCCCGGACGACGACTCGTCGAACGTCAGCATCGCGATGACCAGCGCGAAGAGCGCCGGCCACGCGAGACGTTCGAGCCACAGCAGCCACGGCGCGGGGCGCGCATGACCCCACTGCGACGGCCCGATCCAGGCACCCGCGGCGGCGCCGATGAGCAGTTCGAACGCGCGGGTGTCGGTGCCGTAGTAGACGCGCGTCGGGTCGACGCCGGGCACGTACAGGTGCGCCATCCACAGCGCCGACGCAGCAGCGAGCGCGAGCAACCAGAACGCGAGGTGGCGGCGGCGCGTGAGGAACCGCGTGAGCGCGAGCAGCAGGAGCGGGAACAGCAGGTAGTACTGCTCCTCGATGGCGAGCGACCATGCGTGACGCAGGGGAGAGGGCGTGCCGTTCGAGGCGAAGTAGGCCTCGTCACCGGAGATGAAGTGCCAGTTCGCGACGTACGCGAGGGTCGAGAGCACGTCGAGCGAGACGGCGTAACGACGCGACGGCAACGTCCAGAACGTCGCCATGACGAGCACCGCGAGAAGGACGACGACGAGCGTCGGCATGAGCCGTCGGGCGCGTGCCAGCCAGAACCCGCGCAGGTCGATGCCGCCGCGTTGGACGTACTCGCGCACGAGCAGCGTCGTGATGAGGTAGCCGGACAGGACGAAGAACAGGTCGACGCCGAGCCACCCGCCGCGCGCCGCGTTCGGCCACAGGTGGAACACGAGGACACCGAGCACCGCGAGCGCCCGCAGGCCGTCGAGGGCCGGGCGGTATGTCAGGGGGGTGTGGGGGCGGCGAGCCACGGTCGATCCTCTTCCACGAGTCATTCGTTCGAAGCCCTGAGTGTATTTGTGACATACACCTCATTGCAGGTGAATCCACCGCTAGCATGCGGTCATGCTGAACACGAACGATGAGGCGGGCCCCACGGGTCTCGCGACCGGCACGAAGATCGCTGCCATCATCTCCGCGCTGCTCCTGGCCGTCGCGGTCTACTTCTTCGTCTCCCCGACGAACTTCCGGGGCAAGGACGGCAGCCTGTTCGGCTGCGGTTCGCCGATGTCCCCCAACACCTCCGGCCTCGCGAAGGGGCAGTGCAACATCATCGAGGGGCAATCGCTGCACCGCGCGCTGCTGTTCCTCGCGCTCGCGCTCACCACCGCCGCGCTCGGCTACCTCCTGTTCGGCACGCACGGCTCCGGGCGCGCCGCACGCGGACGCGAGCGCTACGACCGTTATGACGAGCACGACGACGATGACGACGAGCGTCCGGTGCGTCCCGCGCGGCGCGAGCGTCGTGACGCCGAGGAGCGTCCCGCACGTCGTGCACGCCTCGGTGACGAGGACCGCGACGCAGAGCGCCACGAGCGCGGCGTGCGCATCGGGAAGGTCGAGCGGGCCGCAGGCGACGACGGCGAGGACGACGACGTGCACGAGCGCCGCACCGCGCGCGGGCGCAAGCGCCTGTCGGACCAAGAGCGCGACTGACGCTGCCCGTACCGGCCCCGCGAAACGAGGCCAGGAGAAACGACGATGGCCTCAAAACTGTTCGCCTACCGCCCCGGGCTCGACGGCATCCGCGGCTACGGCATGGTCGTGTTCATGCTGTGGCACGTCGGTGTACTGACGTTCCTGCCCGGCGCGTGGATCCTCATGAACGTCTTCTTCATCCTCTCGGCGTTCCTCATCACGCGCCTGCTGCTCGCCGAGCAGCGTGAGTTCGGGTGGATCAGCGTGCGTGAGTTCTACCGACGGCGCGTGCGTCGCCTCGCGCCGGCGCTGCTGGTCATGGTCGGCGCCGTCACCCTCGACGGGTGGGCGTTCGCGCCAGCCGCGGAGCGCACGTACCTGCGCGGCGACATCCTCGCGACCCTGACGTACGTCATGAACTGGCGCCTCGTGCTGCGCGACGATCAGTACTTCGAGGAGTTCACCCACCCGAGCATCACGCGCCATGCGTGGAGCCTGTCGGTGGAGGAGCAGTTCTACCTCGTCGTGCCGCTGCTCATCATCGCGGCGCTGACGTACGCGCACCGCCGCAGCGCGCGCACCGCGGGGTTCGTCGTCCTCGCGCTCGCGTCGGCGGCGTGGGCGTCGACGATCGATCTCGACTCACCGGGCGGGCAGGCACACGCCTATTACGGCACCGACGTGCGCATGCAGGCCCTCGCCCTCGGTGTCGCGGCGGGCGTGTGGACGGGGCATCGTGGACGTGGTGGTGGGCTGCTGCGGGCACGGGATCGTCGCGATCCGCTCGATGCGGGAGACCGCCGGCTCGAGATCCTCGGCTGGGTCGGCCTCGTCGCGACGCTCGCAGGCATCGCGCTCATCGAGCCGCTGAGTGACTGGATGTTCACCCGCGGCGGGATGCTCCTCACGAGCCTCGCCGGCCTCGCGTGGATCATCGGGTGCGCCCAACGCGTGCCCACGCCCCTCGTGCGGCTGCACGCCAACCGTCTCGCGGTGCACACCGGCAAGATCTCCTACGGGCTGTACCTCTACCACTGGCCCATCTACCTGTGGCTCGTGCGCGCCTTCGGTCACGGGCACGTCATCCCGCTCGCGGTGGCGACGCTCGTGCTCTCGTACGCCGCCGCCGACGCGAGCTACCGCTGGCTCGAGAAGCCCGTCATCAAGCGCGGGGTGCGGGCCTTCGGTGGGCGGCGCGCGGGCGGCGCGGGCGCCGTCGGTCTCGTCGGGGTCCTCGTCGCGGCGCTGGCCATCCCCGCCGGGGCGAGCACGGCGGCCCACGAGGTGTCTGCGCCGCAGTACCCGCAGTACGTCGCGCACATCCCGACGCTCGTCGAAGGCCAGGCGACGTACACGCCGCCCGCCCGACCACTCGCCGTCACGCTGTACGGCGACTCGGTGCCGTACTTCCTCGCCCAGCGCATGCCGAAGGACAACTTCTCGAACCTCGTCGTGACGAACGCCGGCGCCCCCGGCTGCGACCTGCTCGACGCGCCCGTGCAGTGGACGGCGACGCGTCAGCAACCCAACGACACGCCGTGTCGCGAAGCGAAGGCGGAGTTCGGGCCCACGGTGCGTTCTTCCGACTCCCGGCTGGCCGTGCTCATGCCGACGCTCTACCTCGCACTGCGACACGACGTCGACGGCAAGGTGCTGTGGCTCGACGACGAGGCCTACCGCGACCTCATCACCCGCACGCTGACGAAGACCCTCACCACCGCGCGCACCTCGGGCGCGGCGAAGTTCGCCGTCACGACCGTGCCGTGCCGCACCATCGACGAACTGCAGGTGCCGCCCGAGTACCGCGGCGACTTCGACAAGTTCCCCCAACTCGTCGCCGAGGCTGGGCACCCGAAACGGGTCAACGCGATCATCACGGCGTGGGCGAAGGAACACCACGTGCCCGTCCTCGACCTCGCGGGCGCGGTGTGCGGTTCGTCGTACCAGCCAACTCGCCACGGCATCACGCTCTACGACGACGGCATCCACTTCTCGCCCGAGGCGACCCCGATGATCTGGGGTTGGCTCGCGCCGCAGATCGTGGCGGCCGCCCGATGAACGAGGCAGCCCGATGAACATGGTGGCCAGACGATGAGCACATCCGCACGCTCGCGCGGGAGCCGTGTCGAGCGTCCCCGCACCGATCGTTACGCGGCCATGGACGGCTACCGCGGCCTGTTCGTCCTGCTCGTCATCGCGTATCACTTCGGCGCGACGGGCCTCGTCGGCGGCTGGGTGGGCATCAACCACTTCTTCGTGTTCTCCGGGTTCCTCATCGCGCGCATCCTCATCAAGGAACGTCAGCGCACCGGTCGCATCGACGTGCGACGCTTCTACGTGCGTCGCGCGCGGCGCGTGCTGCCGGCGATGTTCGTCCTCGTCGCAGCAGTGCTGACGCACACCGCCTTCTTCGAGCAACCCGCCCAGCAGAAGCAGTTCGGCGGCGACGCACTCGCCACCCTGGGCTTCTACCTCAACTGGAGGTTGATCGGCCGGAGCGACAGCTACTTCGACCAGATCGGTAACCCGTCGCCGCTGCGTCACGCCTGGACGCTGTCCGTCGAGGAGCAGTTCTACGTCGTCATCCCGTTCCTCATCCTCGCGATCTGCGCACTCACGCGCTCGCGCCGCCTGCGCTTCACCCTCGTCATGGCGCTCGCCTGCCTCAGTGCGTGGTGGACGGCGCACCTCGGGCTCGCCTCGTTCGAGGATCAGGCGCGCCTTTACTACGGCACCGACACCCGCGTGCAGGCGCTGCTCGTCGGTGTCGCGTTCGGGTTCGCCTTCGGCGTCGGCGCCGACGGACGGGGGCCGCGCCTGCCATCGCGCGAGGTGACACAGATTCTCGGCATCCTCGGCACGATCGTGTCGATCAGCGCGGTATTCCTGCTCGACGCGCAGACCGAGTGGGTCTACGCGAAGGGCGGCGTGCTGCTGTTCGCGCTCGGCGCCTCGCTCATGGGCTGGTCGAGCATCGACCCGCGCGGCCTCGCCATCAACCGCGTCTTCGGCTGGCGGCCGCTGGCCTTCGTCGGACAGATCTCCTACGGCCTCTACCTCTACCACTGGCCGGTGCGCCTGTGGCTGCGCCCCGACGTGCCGCAGCCCGCGCTCGGGTTCCTCCAGTTCGTCGTGACGTTCGCGCTCGCGGTCGTGAGCTTCCGCTCCCTCGAGGCGCCGATCCTGCAGGACGGGTTGCGTGGCATGTGGCCGCACCTGCGACGCAGCCGTCGCCGGGCCCTCGCCATCGGCGCGTCGGGGGTGCTCGCGGTGGCGAGCGCCGCCCAGGCCCGCACGAGCGCACCCGGCGTGCCGACGGACGTGCCGCCGCTCGTCGCGGGGACGCCCGCGTACCGCACGGGCGCGCACCAGGACGCCGGCATCGTGGGCGACAGCGTGGGTTCCTCACTCGCGCAGGGTTTTTCGCCGTCGGTCTACACCGACCTGTCGATGAGCGACGCGACGATGATCGGCTGCGACCTCGTGCCCGCGCCGATCAGCCACGACGGCCAGGACGTCGCCGAGTCCACGCGCTGCGCGAGCTGGCGCGCGGGCGTCGAGAAGCAGTTGCGCGACGCGCACGCGCGCACCCTCGTCATCGTCGGTGACGCCCACTTCCTCACGACGCACCGCCTTGACGGCGTGCTCGCCGCGCCGCAGACGCCGCAGGGCGCGGAGTCGATCGAGCTGGCCCTCGACTCGTGGGCGCAGCGAGCCCGCGCCGCAGGCGTCGAGCGCACGGTCGTCGTCAATCTCCCGTGCCGACGCATCGACCCGGTGCGACTCGATCCGTCGTTGCGCTTCTTCGCCGAGCAGGGCTCGAACGACGCCGCCGTCGACTGGGCGAACGGCGTCATCGCGGCGTGGGTGAAGCATCACCCCGATGCGGCGCTCGCCGACCTGCACGCCCAGACGTGCAGCGCCGGGTACCGCTCCGTCATCAACGGGGTGAGCCTCTACGAGGACACGCTGCACTTCACCCTGCGCGGCGCCGCGATGATCTGGACGTGGCTCGCGCCGCAGGTGCAACGCGCGGGCGCCGCACGGTGAGGTTCGCCTCGGGCGGGGCGGCGCGGGAGTTGGCGAACACCGCATGCGAAAGTGCGCCCGACGTGTGACCATGGTCACCAGTTACCGCGCGGTACGCGCGCACACCTCTCGACCCTCACGACGGACGGAACGCCATGGACACCTCGACCTTCTTCCGCGACCTGCCGGCCCTGTTCGCCGGTGAGCCCGCGACGTCGGACCCGATCGACCCGCGTTGGTCGGCCCTGTGCGACGAGGTCGCGGGGTACACCGCGCCCAACGAGCTCGCCGTCCTCAACCATGCCGCCGCGACGATGCCCGCCGACGAGGCCTACCTCGAGGTCGGCACGTTCAAGGGCCGCTCGATCTGCGCCGCCGTGCAGGGCAACGGGGACAAGACGTTCGTCGCGATGGAGAACTTCATGGAGTTCGGCATGGCGGGCGAACTCGCGCGACGCGAACTCATGACGAACCTCGAGACCCACGCCGGGGACGCCGACGTCACGCTGCTCGAAGGTGACTGCTTCAAGCTCATGGTGCGCCCCGACGCGCTCGATCGCCCCGTCGGGGTCTACTTCTACGACGGTGAGCACACGCTGCTGTCGCACTACCTCGCGCTCGCCGCCGTCGAGCCGCTGCTCGCCGACGAGGCGCTCGTCCTCATCGACGACGCGTCGTGGCCGGTCGTGCAGAAGGCGCACAGGCTGTTCCTCAAGCAGCACCCGGGCTGGGAGATCGTCGAGCAGTGGGACGCCGCGCACGCCGACGACCCACGCTGGGCGAACGGCCTGCACGCGCTGACCTTCCGTCGCCGCCCCGGCACCGCGAAGCGCCTCAGCCGTCAGGACGAGATGCTGCGCCGCTACCAGACGACGGTGCAGGACCGCCTCAACGCGGCGATGTGGAAGGCCGTCGGCGTCGTGCCCGGGCCGATCACCGCCGTCGCGAAGGTGCTGCTCGGCCGCTCGCGTCAGATCGGTGACGACGGTGTGAAGAGCGACGGCCAGAAGAGCACTGACCAGCACTGAGCCCTGTTGGGCCGCGCCGAGCGAAACCGGCCCCCCGATGGGGGCGGTAGGACTAGGCCGACCAGCCTGAGCGGATGGGTCCGGTTCGAGCGGTGCGAGCCGACCTTGAGGTCGAAGGACGTCGGGGGTCAGCTCGTGTGATCGAGCACGAGCAGGTCCTCGGCGTCCTCGACGTGGGTGACGCGCGTGCTGCGCGAGCGCCACGCGCCGGCCACGACGACGACGCCCGCGCAGGCCGCGGCGAGCGTCACGATCTGCCAGACGCTGTCGTGCCACCAGAGCCACCCGGCGACGAGTTCCACGGCGACCATGACCCACGTCAGCATGCCGAGGCGCGTGTCGTCGCCCGCCATCTGCGAGAACAGCCACAACTGCGCGAGCGCCCAGACGGTGCCGAGTGCGAGGCACGCGATGACGAGGGAGCCGTTGCCGTCGAACGCGTGGCCACCGACGGAGGCGACCACGGCGTCAGCGTCGAGCAGCGACCCGACGACGCAGCCGACCACGCCGAGCGCGAGGACGAAACCGGCAGCCCGCCACAACGCGCGGGCGCCGTTCGCCGCGCCTGCAGTGTCACCGGACGCGACGCCACCCGAATCAGCGCCACCCGAATCGGCGGGAGATGCGGAGGCGCTCGAGGCGGCGAGGCGCGGCACGATGAGCAGCGCGAGGAACTGCGTGCCCCAGCACATGGCGCGCGCGAACGTCGAGGCGAGGCCGTAGGCGCCGGACGTCTCGGGGGCGAGGAAGTGACGCACGAGGACGACGTCGACGTTCGTCAGCGCCGTGAACGCGGCGAGCGTCGAGTTGGAGCGCCACATCTCGCGCGCCAACCCGTCGCTGCCCGCGCCGACGCCGACGAGCGCATCACGGCTCGCCCACCAACCGAACGCGGCGGCGCACCACGCGGCGAGCGCCATGACGACGAAGACCTCCGTGACGTTCGCGCCCGCCGCCGCGCACCCGAGCGCGCCGGCGACGCGGGTCGCCGCCGTCACGACGTAGAGCGCGGCGAGGCGGGCGATGGCGCCGCTGCCGAGCAGGACGCCCTGGTAGGCGCCCGTCAGCGTCATCGGCAGGAGCATGAACGCCATCGCGATCGTCGGCGCGAGGCCGCCGAGGTGGAACAGCGCGTCGACGCCGGGGGAGGCGAGCATCGTGACGACGCTCAGCGCGACGCCGACCCGCGCGGCGAGCCCCAGCCCGCTCGAGCGCAGCGACGGGTGCGCCCAACGTCGCGCGATGACGACCTGCAGCGCGCCTGCGGGGATGACGAGGACGATGCCGAGGGTGATGAGCGCCGAGTACGCGCCGAATCCGGCCGGCCCGAGCGCGCGCGTGAGGATGAGGACGAAGACGTAGCTGAGCAGGTTGCCGAGACCCATCGCGACGGCCAGCACGACGCCGCCGCGCCCTGACGGTGCCTCCGACGTGGCCTGCGTCGAGTCGGGAGCCGGAGCCGGGCGCGCGTCGGCGGATGTGGCGTTCACCTGCAGGACCCTTCTTCCGAACGCCCGTGTGACGTGGGCTACCTGCTGGTTATATTAGGTGCTTCACGGTCGACCGTCCGTGAACCCCCTCGGCCCAGGCCCGGAAGGACGCTCGTGCGACGACCCATCCTGCGCCGCGGACGCCTCGATGCCTACGCCGTGGCCTGTGCCGTCGCCGCCGTGGTGCTCGCGGCCGTCGTCTTCCTCAACGATCTCGGCCACTTCAACACCGACATCAAGCCCGAGGTGTACCTCGCGCCGTGGGAGATGGTCGGCCGGTACCTGTCGTCGTGGACGGCGTCGCCGTACCTGGGGTCGGCGAACTTCAACGTCGGGCTCGTGCCCGTCCTGCTCGTGCTGTCCGCGCTGCGCGGCATCGGGCTGTCGCCGGAGTGGACGTTCAAGGTCTTCCACCTCGCACTGTGGCTCGTCGCGGCCTGGGTTGCCGCGCGCCTGACGCGCACCGTCGCGCCGCGTTCGACACGCTGGCTCGGGCTCGCTGCAGCCGTGTTCTATCTCGCCAATCCGTACGCGATCGCCGCGGGCAACACGCTCGCCATCGCCCTGCCGATGGCGTTCCTGCCATGGCTGCTGCTGTGCTACCTGCGCGCCCTGCAGCGGCCGTCGTCCTGGGCGTGGCCGGCGCTGTTCGGGCTCGCGTTCTTCGCGATGAGCGGCATGAACGTCGCCGTCGTGCCGCTGTTCCAGCTGTTCGGCATCATCCCGATCGCCGCCGTCGCGCGCTGGCACCTGCACCGCACCTGGCGCGAGGTCGCCGCCGTCACCGCGAAGTGCGCGCTGTTCGTCATCGCCGTGTCGCTGTACTGGCTCGTGCCGGCGATGTCGGCCGTCGCCACCGGCAGCCAGATCGTCGACACGTCAGAAACTCTCGACGGCATCCACAAGGTCTCCTCGTTCACCGAGGTGCTGCGCGGGCTCGGGCTGTGGCCACTGTACGGCCACGGCGACGCCGGACCGTGGGTGCCGCAGAACGCCGCCTACATCACGAGCCCCTGGGTCATCGCCCTGACGGCCCTGTGGCCCGCGCTGGCGCTCGTGTCGCTGCGCTGGGCCCGCACCGGGGTGCGGCGCGCCGCGGCGCTGACGGCGGCGATCGCGGCCGTCGTCATGGTCGGGCTGTTCCCGGGTGAGAACGATGCGGAGAGTCCCGCGGGTTGGCTCATCCAGGCCGTGCTGGCGTTCCCGCCGCTCGCCGCCTTCCGCACGACCAACAAGATCGGTGCGCTGCTCGCGCTGTCGTTCGCCGTCGCCCTCGCGTTCGGCGCCGTCCATCTCACGCGTCTCGTGCGCCGCCGTTCCGGTCTCGCGCCGATCGCCGCGGCGCTCGCGAGCATCGTCGTCGCCGCCTGGATGCTGCCGGCCCTGGCGAACGGGCTCTACATCTCGCGCATGGACATCCCGTCGTACTGGGACGACGCCGCCCGCGCCGCCGATGACGGCGCCCCGCACTCCTCGACGCTCGTCCTGCCGGGCCAGACGCGCCCGACGTACCGCTGGACGGTGCAGCGCCCCGACGACCTGACGAACTCCCTGCTGAAGCGCGACGCCGTCATCCCCGAGACGACACCGAACGCGAGCGCCCCCGGCGGCAACTTCCTCGCGGCCCTCGACGACACCGTCCAGTCCGGTACGGCGTCGGGCGACATGGTGTCGACGTTCGCGCGCTACCTCGGCTCCGACAACGTCCTCGTGCGCCACGACACCGTCTGGGAGAACGACGGGGGAGCGCGCCCGGCCGTCGTCCAAGCCCTCATCGGCACCGACACCGGCCTGTTCGGTTCCGGCAACTTCGGCAAGCCCGGGCAGAACGTCCTGTCGCCGGTCGCCTCGCCCGCCGGGTACGACGAGGCGAGCCTGCGCCCCGTGCAGCTGTACACCGTGCGTGACCCGCGAACGGCCGTGCGGGCGCAGAGCATGGCGAACTCCCTCGTCGTCGCGGGTGACGGCTGGTCGTTCCCCGAGATGGTGAACGCCGGGCTGCTGCGCACGTCACCGAGCGTGCAGTACGCGCAGGATCTCGACGCCGCAGCCCTGACGCGCGCGCTGCAGGCCAAGGGGCGCCTGGTCATCACCGACACGAACGCGCGACGCTCCGCCATCGCGCAGCGCCTCACCGCGGGCAACGGCGCGCTGCTCGCCGCGGGCGACCCTCTCGGCACGACGCGCACGCTCGGCGATTCGCCCGACGATCAGACGGTGCTGCTGCGCTCCGGGACGCTCGTCACCGCGACCACCTCCGGCGGCACGTTCTTCGACCTGCCGTACGCGGTGCCCGAGAACGCGTTCGACGGCAACCCCGACACGAGCTGGCGCTTCGGCGACTTCCGCCGCGCCGTCGGTCAGCGCCTCGACCTCACCCTGCCCGCGAGCCAGACGCTCGGTGACGTCACGATCGCCCAACCCGACCTCGGCCCCGTCAAGATCGACAAGGCGACGATGACGGCGGGTGGCCGCTCCGTCACGGTGCGCGTCCCCGATTCGGGCAAGGCCACCTTCCACATGGGCGGCGTGAGCGCGGACCGCGTCAGCGTCCACATCGACAGCATCCGCGGCGACGGCTTCAACCTCGTCGGCATCTCCGAACTGGGCCTGCCGGGGCCAAAGGCGACGCGTGCCGCGCGCACCCCGACGACGCTGACACGCCTCTACACAGGCCTCGACGACGCGGGCCGCTCGGCGTTCTCGTCCGCGCCCCTCGACGTCCTGCTGCGCCGCGTCGAGAACACGCCCGCGGCCGCCGACGACAGCGAGATCGCGCTGCGCCGCGTCGTCTCCCTGCCGCAGGGCCGCACCTTCAACGGGGATGCCCGCGTGCGGATCGACGGCGACGACCTGGAGAAGATCTACGACGAGGTCGCCGGGTACAGCGACGCGGTGCGTGCGACGTCGTCGGGCGTGTGGTTCGACAAACGCCAGTACCGTGCCTCGGCCGCGGCCGACGGCAAGAGCGACACGGGCTGGGTGCCCGGGGGAGCCTCGCCCAAGGGCGCCTGGTGGCAGCTGACGACGGCGCCGCGCGACATCACCAGCGTCGACCTCACGCAGAAACCGACGCTCGGCGACGCGAAGCGCACGCAGTGGGCGACGAAGGTGTCGGTGCTCGTCGACGGCAAGAAGGTCGCGAGCTCGTCGGTGAACAAGAACGGCGACACGCACATCGCGCTGCCCGACGGCACCCGCGGCTCGCGCGTGCGGGTCGTCATCGACGCCTCCGAGGGCCCGGAGCTCGCGACGCCCGCCGAGTTCACCCGCATCGACACGGGCGCGTCGATGAAGGCCTCCGACCTCGGCCCGTTCGACTCACCCGGCAAGAACCGCTGCCTCGACGTCGCGACGATCGACGGGCGCGCCGTGCCGATGCGCCTCGACGACGACACGATCACCCGCTCCTCGCAGGAGGGCACGCGCTGGGTCTCGTGCACGCCAGTGACGCTCGACGCCGGCGATCGCCGTATCGAGCAGGCCCCAGGGTTCGTCCTCGACTCCCTCGACCTGCGCGACAACCGCAAGCAGGCGACGAGCGTGCCCGCGGCGCCCGCGTTCCGCGTCACCGACGACACGCCGACGCACAAGACGATCCGTCTCGAATCGAGCGCGACGCCGAGCGCCGTCGTCATCGGCCAGAGCTACGACGCACGCTGGAGCGCGACGCTCAACGGCAAGGCGCTTCCCGCCCCGACGACGATCGACGGCTACAGCACCGGCTGGATCCTGCCCGCCGGCGCGCAGGGCACCGTCGAGATGCGGTTCGCGCCGCAGCGCTGGGCGAACGTGGCGCTGATCGTCACGCTGCTGACGCTCGCGGCGATCGCCGCCATCGTCATCGTCGCCGCCCGACGCGGCGGCCTGCGCGCGCCTGTGCCGCACCGCAGCGAGACGTACACGCGCAGCATGCGCCGCGCCGACGCACTCGCACGGCGCAGCGACGCTCAGTACCTGCGCCTCGACGTGGCATGCGTCGTCGCCGCGACGTTCGGCGTCGGCGCCGCGGGCCTCGTCGCCTCGCTCGTCGCGGTCGCGGCGCTGCGCCTGACGCGGGTGCGCTCGCGTCATCTCGTCGTCGCGGGGGCGCTGCTCGTGCTCGCAGGCGTCGGGGCGTTCCTCCTGCTCGACCCGAGCCTCGGGCAGGTGAGCGCCGACGCCATCGCCGCGAACATGTGGCCGCACCGCATCGCGGGCGCCGGCTTCGTCATCGCGCTCATCGGGTTGTTGCGTCAGCACGACGCGCCACGAACCGCACGCCGCAGCGGCGGCAGCCACCGCGCGGGGCCGCACACCGAGGCGGCCACGGACCCAGCCACGAAGACAGCCACGACCGACCGGGCGATCGCAGAACGAGGATGATGATGGACGAGCGAACCCCTGACGCGATGTTCGAGCGTGGTGTCAGCGTCATCGTGCCCACGCGCAACAACGAGCGCACCCTCGAAGCGACGCTGCGCTCGGTCAAGGAGCAGAGCGAGCCGGGCGTCACGCTCATCGTCGTGGACAACGCCAGCACGGACGCGACGAAGGACATCGCGCGCCGCTGGGCCGATGTGTACCTCGAGGGCGGGCCGGAACGTTCCGCGCAGCGCAACCGCGGCATCGAGGCCGCGCAGACGCCGTGGATCGTATGGCTCGACAGCGACATGATCCTGCCGCCGCGGGCGATCGAGGTCGCCCTCGACACGGCGCAGCGCACCGGCGCCGACGGCGTCGCGCTGCCCGAGCGCACGATCGGCGACGGTTTCTGGACGGCGTGCCGGGCCCTGGAGCGCGAGTGCTACCTCGACCAGCCGTGGTTGCACAACCCGCGGCTGCTGCGGCGTGACTTCATGCGCACCGACGGCGAGTTCCACCTCGCGATGTCGGGGCCGGAGGACGCGGATCTGCGGCTCAAGATGCGCCGCGCGGGTCAGCGGATCGAGCTCGCCCCCATCATCATCGACCACGACGAGGGCCGCCTCACGCTGCGCGACGTCTTCTCCAAGCGCTATTACTACGGGCGCAGCATCCCTGCGTTCGCGGCCGAGCACGACGGTGCCGTCGGGCAGCAGGGCCGTGACGTGCTGACGGCGTACTGGGCGCACCGCGACGACCTCGCGCGTCGCCCGCTGCACGCGGCCGGCATGGTCGGCATGCGCGCGATGGAGGCCGTCGGCTACGCCCTTGGCGCGGCGAGCGCACGGCGCGATCACGCGCGATGACCCGCGAGCTGCTGTGGCTGTCGCTGCCCGATCAGCGGCCGCGCCGTGAGCTGTACTGGATGTCGCGGATGCCGGGCACGCACGTCACGGCGATGGCGCGCGAGGAGCCGTTCGGCGACCTCACCTGGGTGCCGACGACGTACCGTCGCCCCGTGACGCGCTTCATCGAGGCCGGCGCGTTCGCGTGGGCGCAGGGGCTCGACGAACAGCTCGAGCGGACGCGCCCCGACTGGGTCGCGAGCCTCGAGCTGTGCTCGCTGGTCACCGGCCAGCTCAGCGCGCGGCGTCGACGCCGCCCGGGGCTGCGGCAGGCCGTCATCACCTGGGAGAACCTGCCGCGCCAACCGTTGTACGCGCTGCCGCCGTACCGTCAGGCGTTCGAGAGCACCCGCGACGCCGACCTCATCCTCTGCATGGTCGACGCGGCGCGCGACCACCTCGAACTCAACGGATTCGACCTGTCGCGCGTTCGCGTCGTCAAGCCGGGCATCGACGTCGAAATGTTTTGCCCCGCAGCCGAACTCGCCGACCGACCGCGGGTCGTGTTCACCTCGCCGCTCTCGGCGAACAAGGGCATCGACACCGTCCTCGACGCGATGCGCCTCGTGCGCCGGCGCGTGCCCGACGCGCAACTCGTCGTCGCCGGTAGCGGGCCGCTCGCGGGGCTCGTCGAGGAGGCCGAGCAGGCCGAACCGGGCGCCGTCGTGCGCGCCGGATCACTCCACGCGCCCGGCGTCGCCGAGCTGCTGCGCTCCGCGCGCGTCTTCACGACGGCGCCGCGCCCGACGTGGAAGTGGACCGAACAGCTCGGCCTCGCCTACCTCGAGGCGCAGGCGTGCGGGTTGCCCGTCGTCACGACCGCGTGCGGCACCAATGACGAAGCCGTGCGCGCACCCAACCTGCTGACGGAGTCGGGCGCGTACGCGCTCGCCGAGGGTCTCGTGCACTTCCTCACCGACGACTCGGCCGCGCGTGCGGCGTCGGCGGCGAACCGCGCGCGGATGCTCGCCGAGCACGACATCCGCCGTCAGAGCGCGAAGATGGGCGAGGCCTTTGCCGAGTTCGAGTGACGCCGTCACGACGTCCGGCCGGGGAGCGACGCACGGGGCTGCGTGGGGCGCGACGCGCTGGGCGGGCCGTCACGCCGGGCTGCTCGCGAGCGCGGTGTGCGCCGCCGTCATCCTCGGCCCGATGCTGCTGACGCGCGGGTTCTGGCTGCACTACGACATGGTGTTCGTCCCGCATCTGCCGTTGTCGGACACGACGCTCGGTACGGCCGGGCAGGTGCCGCGCGCGGTGCCGAACGACGCGATCGTCGCGCTGCTCGACCTCGTCCTGGCCGGGGACATCACGCAGAAGATCATCCTGCTCGGGGCGTTCCTCGCCCTCGGCGCAGGCGTCGATCGATGGCGCGCGCCGGTGCTCGCGCGCGTGTGCGCGAGCGTCCTGCTCGCCTGGAACCCGTGGGTCGCCGAGCGTCTCGCGATCGGCCACTGGGGGTACCTCTGGGGCTACGCGGCGTGCGTGTGGGCGATCGTCGGGGCGCTCGAGGCGCGCCGCGCTCGCACACGTTCGTCGGACGGCGTCGCGGCCGGCCGCGCGGAGGCCGAGACTGCTCGCCGCGCTGATTCGGCGGGAGAAGTCGACGCCTGGATCGACACGGACCGCGCCAGAGAGAGCGTCGCTCACCGCGACGCCGATGCGACGCACGCCCGCCGCAGCGTCGCCGTCGCGCTCGTCATGTCGGCGGCGTCCGGTTCGACGGGGGCCGTCCTCGTGGCCTTGGCCCTCGCCGCTGTGACGTTCGCACCCGGCGCGGGACGGCTGGCATGGCGCGCCGGGTGGCGCCCGACGTTGCGGACGGTGCTCGCCTGGGTCGGCCTCAACGCCTCGTGGTGGTGGCCGTTCCTCACGGCCGCGCCGAGCGACGCCGCCGACGCGGCCGGCGTCGAGGCGTTCGCGGCCCGCAGCGACGGCGCGGGGCCCGTGTGGACGTCCCTGCTCGGCGGTGGCGGCATCTGGCACGCGCCGTCATGGTTCGCCGAACGCAGCTCAGCGCCCATCGTGCTCGCCTCCGCCCTCGTGTGCGTCGCCGGCGTCATCGCCGCCCGGCGCCTCGGTCGCGGGCCGATCACGGCGCTCGCCGTCACGGGGCTGTTCCTCGCGGGCGCGAGCACCGTGCCGGGGCTGCGTGACGTCATGACGGCGATCGTCCTGCACGTGCCCGGCGGCGGGCTGCTGCGCGACGGGCAGAAGTTCGTCGCCCTCTGGGTCGTCCCGGCGGCCCTCGGCTGGGGGCTGCTCATCGACGCCGAGGTGCGCCGCGCTCGCGGCAGCATCCTCGCGCCCGTCGCCCTCATCGGCGGCATCGTCGCCCCGCTCGTGCTCCTGCCGGGCCTCGCGTGGGCACGCGGCGGACAGTGGCGCGGCGTCGATTATCCGGCGCCGTGGACGCAGGTCGCGCGCGACCTCGACGCCGGGACCAACGGCGCGACGCTCGTCCTGCCCTGGTCGACCTACCGTCGCTACGCCTGGAACGGCGAGCGCACCGTCCTCGACCCCTGGAACCGTTTGCTCACCGGCCGCGTCATCGCCGACGACGCGCTGGCCGTGCGTCAGGGCTCTGGCGTGCGGGTCGTCGCGGGGGAGGACCCGCACGCCGCCGCCGTCGGTCGCGCTCTCGTTCACCGCTCGGCCGACGAATTGCGTGACGCGATGGCTCGGGCCGACGTCAGCCGCGTCATCGTCCAGACCGACCAGCCGGACGCCGCCGCCGTCGCGGATCTCGTCCGCCGCGCGGGGGCGACGCCGCTCGCCGCCGCGCCGCCGGTCTCGCACCTCACGACGTGGTCCGTCCCCGGTGCGACGCCTCGCCCGGCGACGCCGTGGTGGCGCGCGCTCGGCCTCGCGACGAGCATCATCACCGCCGGCGTGGTCATCGCGCGTGCGAGCCGCACCGGGCGATTGCGCCGAAAGCGATGCACTCGCGCGCCGGAGCAGCTAAGCTGAACCAAACGCGTCGCCCAGGCGATGCTCCGTCGTGCCACCCCGTGGCGCGGCGGCTGACCACGAGCGAAGGTGAAGGCGGTCAACCCCATGGGCGCGTCCACGAACAAGACGATGTACAACATCATCGGAGCCGTTGTCGGCTTCCTGCTCGCCCTGTTCGCGATCTGGGGTCTCGTCCAGTCGCAGAACTCGAGCCAGCCGCAGCAGTACCAGTCGAAGATCAGCTACGACGGCTGAGCCTCCGGCTCCCTCATCTCAGGCGAGAGCGGGGAACGACCTCTACGGTCGTTCCCCGCTCTGGCATGCCCTGACGGGGCTCAGTGGTCGCCCGCGCCGAGTGGCGCATGACGTCAGTTCAGCTCGGCAGCGCCGCGGCGGGCATCGCGTTCGGCGACGAGCTCGCGCAGGCGTCGCACGTGTAGGGGCGTGTCGGGCGGCTGGGGTGCGCGCTCGGCGCGGCCGAGGACGTCGAGCAGCGTGTGGTGCACGTTGCGGCCGGCCGATTCCCAGCTGAACGAGCGCGCGTACGTCACAGCGTTGCGTCCATAGGCCTCACGCACGTCGTTGCGCGACAGCAGCACGCGCACGTCGTCGATCATCTCCGCCGTCGTCGAGGCGAGCGCGCCCGTCGAGCCGTGCTGGATCGACTCGCTCGGCCCTCCGGCTTGCGCGAATGCGACGGCCGGGGTGCCGTGCAGGCCGGCCTCGACGATCGTCAGGCCCCACCCCTCCTTGTAGGAAGGCATCATGACGACCCAGGACGAAGCGAGCAGCGTGTGCTTCGTCGCCTCGTCGACGAACCCGTGGAAGTGGACGGCGTCCTCGACGCCGCGTTCACGGGCATGGCGCTCGATGTTCGGCTGCCAATAACCCGAGCCGACGACATTGAGGTGCAGGCCCGGGAACTCCTCACGCAGTTCGGCGAGGGTGTCGACGGCGATCTCGACCTGCTTGTGCGGCACGAGCCGGCCGAGGACGGTGAGCGATGGCGCGGCGCTGCGGGGCACGTCGGCGTAGGAGTCGAGATCGCGCGGGTGGTCGTTGCCGGAGTAGACGAGGTCGATGCGCTCGGCGTCGACACCGAGGCTCGCGAGTTCGCTGCGGCTCGCCTTCGAGACGGTGATGTAGCGGCAGCGCCGGTACACCCACGGCGCGACGCGTGACTCGAGCAACCAGCCGAACCTTGCGAGGCGCGGGCCGAAGATGCTCGCCCACTGGTCGCGGTGGACGTGGTGGACGACGGCGACGACGGGGATGCGCGCGACGAGCGGCGACCAGAACGGCACGCCGTTCTGCACGTCGATGACGACGTCGTAGTCACGCTGGTGCCGCACGAGGTGCCACAGTCCCGCGGCGTAGCAGGTGAACCGGTTGCCGGCGCGAATCACGGTGACGTCCCCATGCATCGTGCGGCGTGCGGCGCCGGGGAAACGAGCCGTGTGGATCGTGACGTCGGCGCCAAGCTCGCTCATCACCTCGCTCGTGCGTTCGACGAACACCTCCGAGCCGCCCGCCTCGGGGTTCTCGCGGTCGCGCCACGACAGATAGAGGACGCGCAGAGGCTCGGCGTCGCGCTCGTCGTGCATCCTGTGGCTCTCCTCGCCGTTCGGCTGCCTGCTTCCGGGTCGCCCGTTAGAGTATCGGGGTCGAGGAAGGCAGGTGGCCCGTTTCCATGAGCGCGTGCGAAGTGTGCGGTGGTCCGTGCACGGATCTGCCCCTGGGAGGCTCCGTCCTCGACGCCTGCACCCGTTGCGGGCACCTGCGTCGCGACCTCGACCGCGCGCCCGCGCGCCACCGCGATCATGCCTACGGCGGTGACCCGACCCTCGACGCGGCCCGCCTGCACCTGACCCACCGTGCCCTCGTCGCCGACGGCGCGCCCGCGTCGGTCTTCGAGATCGGGTACGGCGCCGGGGGATTGCTGCGCGCCTTCCATGACGCGGGGGCGCGCGTCGCGGGCGCCGACCCGGATCAGCTCGACCGGGACGTCGACCCCGTCGTCGTCGCGCACGGTCGCCTGCACGCCTGCGGTATCGAGGAGGTGCCGGCGGGGGAGCCGCCCGTCGACCTCGTCTACGGCATCCACGTCCTCGAGCACGTCGTCGACCCGATCGAGACGCTGCGCCGCACGCACACACTGCTGCGCCCCGGCGGTAGCGCCCACTTCTTCACCCCGGCCGGCGACTGGGCCGGCCTGCGCCTCGCGAGCGACGGCTGGTGGATGCTCGAGGACCCGACGCACGTGCGCTTCTTCACCGCCGATTCCCTCATCCGCGCCGCGTGTGAGGCAGGCTTTGACGACGTCGAGATCCGTCGCCCGCCGCTCGATTCGCTCGTCCACGACGCCGCGAGCGCCGTCCGCCGCGTAAGGCCTGCGCCGCGGCCGCAGGGGGTTCTCGCGCAGCGCTCGACGCTCGCTCTCACCGCTGCGACGCTGCCGCTGACTCTCGCTGCACGCGCGCTCGTGCCCCGGCTGCGCCCGACGCTGCACCTCGTCGCGCGGAGGCCGGAGTGACGTCTCGCCCAGGTGCCGCGACGCGACGGGGCCTCGGGCGTAGCGTCCGGTTGTTCCGTGCGTTCCTCGTCGAGCAGAGCGACCCGCACCGCTTCTACTCGGCTCTCGCCGACGACTCGATCGCGATCCTCGCCGAGCACGTCGACCTCGACGGTGCGCGCGTGCTCGACGTCGGCGCGGGCCCGTCCGAGTTCGCGGACGCCTTCCTCGCGGCCGGCGCCCACTATGTGCCGTTGGACGCCGACGCGAGCGTCCCCTCGGTGCGTGACGGCGGCGTCGTCGCGGACGCGGAGCACCTGCCGTTCGCACCACGAACCTTCGACGTCGTGTTCAGCTCGAACCTGTGGGAGCACGTGAGACGCCCCGAAGCGGTCGCCGATTCGTTGCTCGACGCGCTCGCGCCGGGGGGCGTGCTTTTCCTCGCGTACACGAACTGGTTGAGCCCGTGGGGTGGGCACGAGACGTCGCCGTGGCACTGGCTCGGCGGCGAACGGGCGGCGCGACGCTACGAGCGTCGGCACGGCCACCCGCCGAAGAACCTCGTCGACGAGAGCCTTTTCCGGGTGAGCGTCGCGCAGGGGCTCGCCTGGGCGCGCTCGGTCGAGCAGCGCGGCGGTGAGCTGATCGACGCCCGTCCCCGCTACTGGCCGGATGCCGCCCGCGCCGTCCTGCGGGTGCCGGGGCTGCGCGAGATCGTCACGTGGAACCTGCTCGTCCTCGTGCGCCGCGGATGAACGCGACGCGCGCACGGCTGCTCGCGCTGCGCGTCGCATTGGTCCTCGCGTTCGTGCCGTGGCTCGTGCAGCCGGGCGTCATCCAGCCGGACACCAAGGTCGACCTCGTCGTCTCGCCGTGGCGTTACCTCGCGCGCTCGCTCGACGCGTGGTCGACGCACTCGGGTTTCGGCGAACTGCAGAACCAGGCCTACGGCTACCTGTTCCCGATGGGCCCGTTCTTCGGCGTCCTGCACTCGCTCGGCGTGCCCGGCTGGGCGGCGCAGCGCGCGTGGTGGTCGTTCATCCTCGTCGTCGGCTTTCTCGGCGCGGCCCTCGTCGCGCGCCGCATCGCCGGGCTGAGCGCGGGGGCGGCCTGCGTCACCGGTGTCGCGTACGCGCTGAGCGCACGCGTGCTGACGCTGCTGTCGGAACTCAGCGTCGAGACGTGGCCGGGCATGCTGCTGCCGTGGCTCGTCCTCGCCGTGTGGTGGGGATGGCGCAGCAGCCGCCACATCAGGTTGCTCGCGTCCACCGGTGTGCTCGTCGCGTGCCTCGGCGGCGTCAACGCGACGGCGTCGCTCGTCGCCGTCCTCGGCGCCGGATTGTTCGCGCTCGTCGTGACGCGCGAGTGGCGCCTCGTCGGCGCGTACGTGATCGGTGCCGCGCTCGGCAGCGCCTGGTGGCTCGGGCCCCTCGTCGTCCTCGGCGGATACGCCTACCCGTTCCTCGACTTCATCGAGACCGCGCGCATCACGACGGCCGTGACGACGCTGCCCGCCATCCTGCGCGGTGCGTCCGACTGGGTCGCCTACATCGTCGACGCCGACGGTCACCCCATCTGGCAGTCGGGGTGGGTCGTCGCGCAGGGCACCCTCAGCATCGTCGCGGGTTCGACGCTCGCCGGCATCGCGCTCGCAGGGCTCATGACGACGCGCGGTGGTGCCTCGCGGGGCGCGCAGGATGACGTCATCCGCGCCGCGCGCCGCGTCCGCGTCGCCTGCGTCATCCTGCTCGCGGGCGGCATCGTGGGCATGGCCCTGCCGTACGCCGGCACGCCGAGTGGCCCGTTCTCCGGTCCGATGCGCGATCTGCTCGACGGCCCGCTCGCTGCGGCGCGCAACGTTCACAAGCTCGACCCGCTCGCCAGACTGCCCCTGGCCATCGGCGTTGGTGCGGCGTGGGATGCGCTGGCGCTCAGGAAAACTCGTGCGGATCACCCTCGCGCCGCACGCACCGCGTGGGTGGCGCGGGCCGGCATCCTCGTCGTCCTCGTCGGCACGTTGGCACCGTTGCTCGTCGGGCGTCTCGGTGACGCGAACGGCGTGCGCGCGTGGCCCGCCTCGCTCGTCGCCACCGCCCGAGACGTGGACGACGCGGCAGCCCGCGACGGCGGATCAAGTCTCGTCCTGCCGTCGACGCGATCGGCCCAGGCGGACTGGGGGAACGCCACCGACGAACCGCTCACCGCGTTCGCCGCGTCGCCCATCGTCGTGCGCGCCTCGGCTCCGCTCTACCACCCGGGTGCGCAGCGGCTCGTCGATGCCGTCGACACGGCCCTCGCGCCGGGTTCGGCGAGTGATCGGGGACGGGCGAGCGAGGCCGTGCAGGCGGCGGCACGGGCGGGGGTGCATCGCATCGTCGTGCGCTGGGGGAGTTCCACGTCGCAGCAGACGTCACCGCCGCAGGCGTACGTCGCAGCCCTGACACACGCCGACGGAGTGAGCGCCCATCGCGTCCACGGCAGCGGCGCCACGCGCTACGACGTCTTCGACCTGGCCCCCACACCGTCGACTACGGGCGCTGCGGTCTCCGTCCTCGGCGGTCCGGAGTCGACGCTGACGCTCGCCGGCGTCGGCGTCAGCGCGAGGCGCCCGTTCGTCACGGGCCGTGCCGACGGGTGGATCACCGACGACGTGCGACGCCGCGCGTACAACAACGGCCAGGTCGTCGGACGGGCCTTCGGGCCTGCCCTCACCGCCGATGACCCCGCGCCCACGCGCGTCGGCGCGCACGACCTCGACTTCCCCGGCCGTGACGCAGGAAGCAGCGTCCGCCGCGTCACCGGCGCCTCGCGCATCGAGGCGACATCGTCGACCGCCGACCCGTTCGCCTCGCTCTACCTCGGCCCGGGCACGTCTGCGGACGCGGCGTTCGACGGCTCCGACGCCACGCGCTGGCTGACGCGCGCCGACCAGCCCGGCACCCTGAGCGTGACGTGGGACGGCGGCGCCCCCGCTCAGACGATGACGCTCGTCCCTGCGGCCACGGGCGACGCGCGGGTGGCAAGCGTCGACGTGCGCATCGACGGGCGATCGGTGAAGCCGCAGCAGGGCGCCGATAGCACCTGGAGAATCGACGTGCCGGCCGGGACGCGCGCGGTCGCGGTCACCCCGCGCGCGGCGCCGGGGACGGGCACGAAGAATGCAGCCGTCGGGCTGGTCGAGGTGCGCTCCACCCGCCCCGTCGTCAGCGTCGTACACCTGCCGGGCACCGTCGATGGCACCCGAAACGGCGTCGTCGTGACGCGCACGCACCCCTGGTTCGACGGTCACGCGCTGGCGTCGGAGGATGACGGTGCGTGGACGCGAGCATTCACGGTCTCGCGTGCTGCGACCATGATCGTCACGCTGACGTTCAAGGCTGGCGTGGCGCCCGGATCGGTGCGAGAGCCCCTCATGATGCGGTCCGGATCCGGCGCCTGGCAGCCTGCCGGAACACCTGGTGGAGGGGCCGATACTGCAGGGAGAACGAGGTTGATGGCCCTGCCTGCCGGCGAGGCCAACCTGAAGGTTTCACCTGAGGTCGAACGTGTGACACTTGTTCCGGCCGCCGCGGCGGCCAGGGACCAGCTCGGACTCAGTGCGGATTCGAGCACGGACACGCCGGCCAACCCGACGCTCGCCTCGACGCAGGGCGCCAACGCCGGTTGGGCTCTCGACCCGGCATCGCCCACCCCCGCATCTGGCATGACCGCCGGTAGCACGCGCCTCGTGACCCTCGACGGATGGCGTCAGGGCGCCGAGCACGCCGCCCACGGACAACACTTTGTCTTCGCACCGCAGCACCTCCACCGCCTCAGCCTCGTCGTCGGTGCGGCCTGCGCACTCGCGTGCCTCGTGCTGCTCATTGCCACGACGTGGTGTGCCGCGGCGTCATCGCGACGCGCTGCGCCGATACGCCGCCAGGCAGCCTCCGACGACTTCGCGCTGCAGACACCGCGGGCACTCGTAGCGCACGCAGAATCTGCCGTGCCGGCCTTGCGCCCCCGCGCCGCCCTCGCGCTTGCCGTCCTCACCGCCATCGCGGCGGCACTCCTGGGATGGGTGGCGATACCCGTCGTCCTCGTCGCTTGCTTCGTGCCGCGGCGTCGACGGCGGGTGCTCGTCATCGCGCTCATGGTCGCGGTCGGCCCGATCATGGCGGCGCTCGGCGTCGTCGATCGCGGATCGCTCGGCGCGGTCTCCGGCCAGGTGCTGACGGCGCTCGCGCTCGTCGTGTTCAGCCTCGAGGTAAGCAGTGTGCCCAGCGGATGGCGGGTGCTTCGACGACGCGCCAACTGAGTCGCGCCAGTGCGAGTGACACGACGAGCGTCACGATGAGTACGAGAGCGAACGGCGCGTGGAACAGCCTCAGGTGCAGGGTCGTGAACAGCACCTGCAGCACGAGAACATGCCACAGGAACAGGCCGTAGCTGACGTCGCCCGCGCCGCTCAGCAGGGCCTGCGCCTCGGCGCGCGTCGGCCACGTCTCGTCTTCCGACGCTCGGACGGCCGCGCCGAGCAGCAACGCCGCGATGAGCGCGTACGCGAGTTCCTTGACGAGCGCCTGCCCGTGCGTCGGTGTCTCGAGGTGGATCGGCCCGCCGAGCGGTGTGGCCACCGCGACGTACGTGACGCCCGCCCATCCCAGCAGTGCTGACGGCGACGCTTCACGCACCGCGAGCCCCATGCGCGCCCGGCGGCCTGACCCGCCGGTCGTCGGGTCGGCCGTGAACACCCACCCCGCCGCCACACCGACGGCGAACCACGCGGCGTGTCCGATGACGCTCGTGCTGACGGCCCCGAGGTTCGCCCGTCCGCTCGAGGCGGCGAGTGTCTGCACGACGAGACCGGCGACGGCGACGAACATCAGGACCGGCAGCGGAGAGCGACCATCACGGCGACAGCCGCGCAACCACCGGCAGATCAGCGGCACGAGGGCGTAGAACGTCACCTCCGTCGTGATGCTCCAGGCCTGCGTGAATCCACGGAACGACTCGCCCGCGTATCCCTGCAGCAGCGTCAGGTGTGACAGCACCGAGCGCACGTCGACCGCACCCGGTTCGACCGCCAGCGTGACGACGACGACCGCCGCGAGCGCGACGAGATAGGCCGGCAGGATGCGTGCGGCGCGCTTGCGCCAGTAGTGCCTCGTCGGGGCCGCCCCCGCGCTCGCACCACGCGTCAGCAGGTAGGCCGATATGGCGAAGAAGACGGCGACGCCGACGTCACCGCGGGCGAGCAGACGCCCGACGCCGTCGATGCTCGAACCGCCGCTCCAGTAGGCGACGTGGGAGACGAGGACGAGCCCGGCAGCGACGCCTCGCAGCGGATCGATCCATGGAATGCGCTGCATGTGCCGTCCCTCACATCTACCATCGGGTAGCGTGCGTCCGGCACGCATCATCGAATGGAGGCTAGCCGCCCATGAACGACGAGGCGCGATCCACCCCCGAATCTTCTCCCGGGCCTTCGCCCGAGGGTCGGGCGTACGTCGACTACCGACGTCCGGTGCTGCGTGCGCGGGCGCCGCTGCGCGTCAGTTTCGCCGGGGGTGGCACGGACGTCGCGCCTTTCCCCGAACGCGAGGGCGGCTGCGTCCTGTCAGGCACCCTCAGCCAGTTCGCGTACTCGACGCTGCGTCCGCGCACAGACGGCCGCATCACAGTGCAGTCGCTCGACTTCGGTTACTCGATCGGTTTCGGCGTCGACGACCCGGTCGAGTACAACGGTGAGCTCGATCTGCCGAAGGCCGCGATAGCTCGCATCCGCGAGGTGCCGGGTGCGCTACCCGTCAGCGGGTTCGACCTGTTCCTCCACACCGCGGCGCCCCCCGGTTCGGGGCTGGGCAGTTCGAGCGCCGTCATGGTCTCCGTCATCGGCCTCGTCGCGCAGCACTGCGGCCTCGACCTCACGCAGTACGAGATCGCCGAACTCGCCTATCGCCTCGAACGCGAGGATCTCGGCATTCCCGGCGGTTCGCAGGATCAGTACGCCGCAGCGTTCGGCGGGTTCAACTTCATCGAGTTCACCGCCGACCAGGTCGTCGTCAACCCGCTGCGCGTGCGCAGCGCCACCGTCCACGAGCTCGAGCACAACATGTTGTTGGCGTTCACCGGACGGACGCGGGTGAGCGACCACATCATCGAGGATCAACGCAGCCGCTACGAGACGGGCAACGCCGAGGCCCTCGAGGGGTTGCGGGCGCAGAAGGAACTCGCCGAGCGGATGAAGATCGCGCTCGTGCGCGGCGAGGTCGACACGATCGGCCGGCTGCTCGGGGAGGCGTGGCGCGAGAAGCAGAAGATGTCGTCGCGCATCACGACGCCGCTCATCGACGAGGCGATGCGCCGCGCCCTCGACCACGGCGCGCTCGGCGGCAAGGTGACGGGTGCCGGCGGCGGCGGCCACATGGTGTTCATCTGCGAGTTCGAGCGCCGTCACATCGTCGCCCAGCAGCTCATCGACCTCGGCCTCACGGTGAGCGAGCCGATCTTCAGCCATGACGGCGTCACGACGTGGAGGGGGCAGAGCTGATGGAGCACCCCATCCACACCCTGGCCGACGGCGCGGCCTCGCCCGCGCTCACCTCACGTCTCGACGCCGGTATCGCCGCGTGGGTGCAGCTCGTCGACGCCGTGCGCGAGGCGGCGCTGCACGCGCAGGTCGTCGCCGCGGGGGAGGCGGTGACGAACGCGCTCACCGGCGGACACAAGATCCTCGTCGCCGGCAACGGCGGCTCCGCGGCGATCGCCTCGCACGTCGCCGCGGAGTTCCTCGGCAAGTGCGTCCACGACCGTGCGCCGCTGCCGGCGATCAACCTCGCCGAGAGCTTGTCGTCGGTCACGGCCATCGGCAACGACTACGGCTACGAGCAGGTGTTCGTCCGCGGCGTGCGCGGCCTCGGGCGCGCGGGCGACGTCTACGTCGCGATGTCGACGAGCGGACGCAGCCCCAACATCGTCGCGTCCCTGGCCGCAGCGCGCGAGCTCGGGATCACGACGATCGCGATGACGGGCGCCGGGGGAGAGCACCTGCGCGACGACGTCGACCACCTCCTCGTCGTGCCCTCGCACGAGACGCCGCGCATCCAGGAGGTCCACATGCTGTGGGCGCACGCGTGGTGCGAGGCCGTCGACGATCTCAGCCAGCCCGGCGCGTGAGCCCCGATCCGAGCGGACGCACCCACACGCGCCTGCCGCGTCCCGGGGCCGGCGCCCCGTACGACGTCGTCCTGCTCGATCGTGACGGCACACTCAACGCCCTCGCCCCCGGGTATCGCACGCCCGACGACTTCGCGCTCCTGCCGGGGGCCGTCGACGCGGTGGCGCGCCTGAGTGCTGCGGGCTGCGCGATCGTCGTCGTCACCAACCAGCAGGGCCTCGCGACGGGACGGCTGACGTGGGCGCAGCTGAGCGCCGTCAACGCCCGGCTGATCGCCGAGGTCGAGGCCGCCGGCGGCCGCATCGACGACGTCCGCCTCTGCCCGCACGCGGCCGACACCTGCGTGTGCCGCAAGCCGGCGCCCGGCCTGCTGTGCGCGCTGTTCGACGAGAATCCGCACGTGTCGCGCGAGCGCAGCGTCATGGTCGGTGACGCCGAGACGGATGCCGCAGCCGCCACAGCCGCGCGGGTGGCGTTCATGCGATGCGAGCCGACGATCGGGCTCGCCGGCGTGGTCGATTCGCTCGTCGATGACGAAACGGGCACAATTCCATCTCGTTGGTGAAACCGGTCACATTGCCCCTGCTGCAGGTGTTACCGTCGCGTAAGTTCCAGTCCCTGCCTAGGAGGCTCTCCCGTGCGCAAAGCCGCAGTCATGATCGGATTCGGTGCGTTCTTCCTGACGTTGGCGCTCCTGATGCGGTTCTACGCGTACCCGAAGCTGGCCGTGATCCCGAGTGATCAGAATACCCAGCAGACGGTCACCGACGATCACGCCAGCTACTTCGACGCCGACACGGTCAAGCCGGGGTCGGGCAAGATCATCACGAAGGCGACCGTCGTCGCCAACAAGGAGATGACGAAGAAGGCCTCCAAGGAGCTCGGCCGCGACGTCATCGTCATCGACCAGTGGCAGACGACGGACAACGTCAACGACAAGGGCCAGACGGCGTCGCCGCCGATGGATGCCTCGACGCAGCAGTACGCCGTCGACAAGTCCTCGGGTGAGGCCGTCAAGTGGAGCGGCAACATGCTCGACGGCAAGCCCACCAACTACGAGGGCCAGACGATCAAGTTCCCGTTCCAGGTCGACAAGAACAAGACCTACCGCTACTGGGACTCGACGCTCGGCAAGGCCGTCCCGATGAAGTACGCGGGTTCTGAGGACATCAAGGGTCTGAAGACGTACAAGTTCACGCAGACGATCCCGAAGACGAAGTTCACGACGATGGACGTCCCGGGTGAGGTCTTCGGTCTGCCCAAGGGTTCGAAGCTCGCCGACCGGTACTACACGAACGACCGCACGGTGTGGGTCGAGCCGGAGACGGGCGTCATGATGAAGCTGCAGGAGAAGCAGCACCAGACGCTCGAGGTGCCGAACGCGAAGCCCGTCGACGCGATGCTCACCACCTCGACGATGACCGACGAGACGATCAAGAAGAACGTCGACGACTACAAGACGAAGTCGAGCCAGCTCAAGATCCTGCGCCTGTGGGCTCCGCTGCTGCTCGGTCTGCTCGGTCTGTTCGCGCTGCTGCTCGGCCTGTTCGTCTCGCTGCGTGCCGGCCGTGAGCGTCGCGCCGCCCGCCATGAGCGCCGTGACGAGCGCGAGGTAGACGACGTGCGCCACGACGACGACTCCACGCTCGTGTTCGGTGACCACCCGCAGTCGCGTGGCGCGCACTCCGCCGATGAGCGGGGCCAGTACTGAGCATGCGGATCGTCATCACGGGAGGTGCGGGCTTCCTCGGCTCGCACCTGTCCGAGACGCTCGTCGCACGCGGTCACGAGGTCGTCGCCGTCGACAACCTCGTGACCGGGCGCCGCGCGAACGTCACGCAGCTGGAGGCTTCAGGTCGTTTCGAGCTGATCGAGCACGACGTGACGGAGCCCTTCGACGTCGGCGGTGACGTCGACGGCATCCTCCACTTCGCGTCGGCGGCTTCACCGGTCGACTACCTGAAGCTGCCGATCGAGACGCTGCGCGTCGGTTCGCAGGGCACGCAGAACGCGCTCGAACTCGCGGTGCGCAAGGGCGCCCGGCTCGTGTTCGCCTCGACGTCCGAGGTGTACGGCGACCCTCAGGTGCACCCGCAGCCCGAGACGTACTGGGGTCATGTCAACCCGGTCGGCCCGCGCGGCGTCTACGACGAGGCCAAGCGATATGCGGAAGCGCTCGTGCTCGCTTACCGCGAGGCGCGCGGGGTCGATGCCGGCATCGTGCGCATCTTCAACACGTTCGGCCCGCGCATGCGGCCCAACGACGGTCGCGCCATCCCGAACTTCGTCCGCCAGGCCCTCGCCGGTGAGCCGGTCACGGTCAGTGGCGACGGTGATCAGACGCGGTCCATCTGCTACGTCGACGACCTCGTCGCGGCCATCCTCGCGATGCTGCTCGAGACGCACGACCCCGGCCCGGTCAACATCGGCAACCCGCACGAGATCTCGATGCGCGACCTCGCGCAGTGGATCATCGAGCTGGCGGGGTCATCCTCGACACTCGAGTTCATCGAGCGCCCCACGGACGATCCGTCGGTCCGTCGCCCCGACACGACGAAGGCGCAGCGCCTGCTCGGCTGGTCACCGCAGGTGCCCGTGGAGACCGGGCTGCAGCGCACCATCGAGTGGTTTCGCACCGAGGCCGCGTCGACTCCGGTCCTGACACCCGGTCAGACCGAGGAGATCCTCAACCGCTGACGCGATCCCGGCCGCGGCCGACCCTGTTGGCGGTATTCGCGCGACGCACCCTTCAGGCAGGTCTGCGGCCGGCGAGGATGAGCGTGCCCGGCACGAGCCGTCCGCGCAGGGGGCTCCAGCCACCCCAGGTCGACTTGTTCGACTCCTTCCACGGCAGTTCGCGTAACTGCTCGAGTACGAGCCCGGCGTCGAGCAGTTCGCGCACGCGCTGCTCGAGAGTGCGGTGGTGCTCGGCGTAGACGACGTCGTCGCCCGCCGCCTCGGCGTAGGGCGTCGTGTCGAAGTACGAGTGCTGGATCGTCAGCCCGGCGGCGTCGGGCACATCGGGCAGGCTCCAGCGGACGGGGTGCGTCGTCGAGAACGCGACAAGCCCGCCTGGGCGCGTGACGCGCGCCAGTTCCCGCATGAGGGCCGAGGTGTCGGCGATGAACGGAACCGCGCCGAAAGCCGAGAAGACGACGTCGAAGGAGGCGTCCGCGAACGGCAGTCGGCTCGCGTCGCACTGCACGAGCGGCAGTGACGTGCCGGTGCGGGCGTCGAGTTGCACGGCCGTGCGCAGCATCCCGCCGGACAGGTCCGTCGCGACGACGCGTGCACCCTGCCTGGCGCACCAGCGTCCGGCCTGCGCGGCGCCGGCACCGAACTCGAGGAGGTCGCGGCCCGCGAGCCCGCTCGGCTCGCCGAGGACGTGGAGCTCGTCCTCGCGCCACCCCTCCGGCCCCCAGACGAACTCGGCGTCACCGAGGAAGGCGCCGTGCTCGTCGAGATAGTCGCGCGCCTCGGCGTCCCACCACGAGCGATTTCCGCGGGCGGAGGAGGCTGCGTCGACGTCGAAGCGTCCGGCACGGTCGGGGGTCTGCATGAACCCACGCTACGATGCCCTTCCCATTTGGCCCTGATCGCCCCGCGTGCCTAGGATGAGAGGGCGTGTCGTACGTGCCCACGCTCCCCGTTGCTCGCAGACGGGGCCGGGCGCGCCCGAGACGTTGTTCGATTTGTCCGCAGAGGCGGTCCACCTGCGCGCGTTGTCGTGCCCGATGGTCTCGCCTCCCGAATTGCCCACCGAAAGTTACTTCTTACACATGACTTCCACCACCACGTCCCCGATCGCTGTCAACGACATCGGTTCGGAGGAGGAGCTGCTCGCCGCGATCGACGCGACGATCAAGCACTTCAACGACGGCGACATCGTCGAAGGTGTCATCGTCAAGGTCGACCGTGACGAGGTTCTCCTCGACATCGGTTACAAGACCGAGGGTGTCATCCCCTCGCGCGAGCTCTCGATCAAGCACGACGTCGACCCGGGCGAGGTCGTCAAGGTCGGCGACGACGTCGAGGCTCTCGTCCTCCAGAAGGAGGACAAGGAAGGCCGCCTGATCCTGTCCAAGAAGCGTGCGCAGTACGAGCGCGCCTGGGGCACGATCGAGCAGATCAAGGAAGACGACGGCGTCGTCACCGGTACGGTCATCGAGGTCGTCAAGGGTGGTCTCATCCTCGACATCGGCCTGCGCGGCTTCCTCCCTGCGTCGCTGGTGGAGATGCGTCGTGTCCGCGACCTGCAGCCGTACGTCGGCAAGGAGATCGAGGCCAAGATCATCGAGCTCGACAAGAACCGCAACAACGTGGTCCTGTCGCGTCGTGCGTGGCTCGAGCAGACGCAGTCCGAGGTTCGCACGACGTTCCTCAAGGAGCTGCAGAAGGGCCAGGTCCGCTCCGGCGTCGTGTCCTCGATCGTCAACTTCGGTGCGTTCGTGGACCTCGGTGGCGTCGACGGTCTCGTCCACGTCTCCGAGCTGTCCTGGAAGCACATCGACCACCCGTCCGAGGTCGTCGAGGTCGGTCAGGAAGTCACCGTCGAGGTGCTCGACGTCGACATGGACCGCGAGCGCGTCTCGCTGTCGCTCAAGGCGACGCAGGAAGACCCGTGGCAGCACTTCGCTCGCACGCACGCCATCGGCCAGGTCGTGCCGGGCAAGGTCACGAAGCTCGTCCCGTTCGGTGCGTTCGTGCGCGTCGAGGACGGTATCGAGGGTCTCGTCCACATCTCCGAGCTCGCCGAGCGTCACGTCGAGCTGCCCGAGCAGGTCGTCACCGTCGGTACCGACATCTTCGTCAAGGTCATCGACATCGACCTCGAGCGTCGTCGCATCTCCCTGTCGCTGAAGCAGGCGAACGAGGACGGCGCTGCCGCCTCCGAGTTCGACCCGACGCTGTACGGCATGGCTGCGGAGTACGACGAGCAGGGCAACTACAAGTACCCCGAGGGCTTCGACCCGGAGACGAACGAGTGGCTCGAGGGCTTCGACGCGCAGCGTGAGAAGTGGGAGAAGCAGTACGCCGAGGCCCACTCGCGCTGGGAGGCCCACCAGGCCCAGATCGAGCAGGCCCGCAAGGACGACGCCGAAGCTGCGGCGTCCGGTGAGACCGCCCCGACGTCGTACTCGTCGTCGAACTCGGGCTCGAGCTCGCAGGGTTCGTCCTCCTCGTCGTCGAGCTCCAGCTCGAGCTCGGCTCCGGCCGAAGGCACCCTCGCCTCCGACGAGGCGCTGGCTGCTCTGCGCGAGAAGCTCACGGGCAACTGATCCACGCGATCAGCTGAGAGCCACGGCTCTCACCCGCTGAACGTCGGCCCCTCTCACTGCGGTGAGGGGGGCCGACGGCGTTGTCGGGGCACGGGTCGGTAGGCTGCGGGCGTGTCATCGACGAAGGTGCTCGTCCTCGGCGGAACGAGTGAAGCCCGCGCTCTCGCAGCACGCCTCGACGAGCTGGGGATCGCGTTCGTCAGTTCCTTGGCCGGGCGCGTGTCGCGGCCAAGGCTGCCGGTCGGCGACGTCAGGATCGGCGGGTTCGGCGGCGTCGCAGGGCTGACGGCGACGCTGCGCGACGACCGCTTCACGCACGTCGTCGACGCGACGCACCCGTTCGCGGTCACGATGCGTTCCCACGCGGTGGCTGCCTGCGCGGCCGCCGACGTCCCGCTCGTGCGCCTCGCGCGCCCCGGTTGGCGTGAGCACCCGGATGCGCCCACCTGGCACTGGGTCAGCACCTACGCCGGCGCGCGGGCGCTCGTCGACGCGCAAGGGTGGCGTCGACCGTTCGTGACCACAGGGCGTCAGACACTCGAGCACTACCGCGGTTGGGACGACAAGGCCGCGCTCGTGCGCATCGTCGAACCGCTCGACATCCCCGCGCCGCCCGCGTGGACGGTGTTGCACACCCGCGGCCCGTTCGACGTCGACACCGAGATCGCGACGATGCGGGAGCACGCCGTCGACGTCGTCCTGACGAAGGACTCCGGCGGCAGCTACACCGCCGCGAAGCTCACCGCAGCACGCGAACTCGGCGTCCCCGTCGTCGTCGTCGCACGGCCCGCGGCACCGGCCGGGCTGCGTGAGGTGAGCACGCTCGACGAGGTCGTGACGTTCCTGCGGAGCTGACGAGCGGGGCTGTTCCTGCGTTCGAATACGCGCGCGGTTCGGCTGTGCCCGCACACGCGAACCGGTCAGTTCATCGTGCGACGCCGCGCGAGGAGACGCGCGCCGAGCGCGAGGACGAGGACCGTGCGTCCGACGCGTCGGGTGAGCCGTACCGCACGCGGGATGTCAGTGACGTCGACCGCGCGTCCGTCGCCGAGTTCACCGCGATGCTCGGTGCGGCCGGCGTACACGTTCGTCCCGCCGAGGCGCACCCCGAGTGCGCCCGCGGCGGCGGCCTCGACGGGCCCGGCGTTGGGGCTCGGATGCGCGGGGGCGTCACGGCGGACGGCGCGCACGACGTCGCGCACGCGCGACGGCTCGCCCGCCACGACACAGCTGATCGCCGTCGCGAGCACGCTCACACGGGCCGGAACGGCGTTGAGGACGTCGTCGAATCGTGCCGCGGCCCAACCGAACTGCTCGAGCCGCTCGGTCCGGTGCCCGATCATCGCGTCAAGCGTGTTGGCGCAGCGGTGCAGCACGACACCAGGCGCCCCGAACCCCGCGCCCCAGACGAGGGTTGCCGCGACGGCATCCGACTGGTTCTCGGCAAGCGACTCGACGACGGCCCGGGCCATCTCGTCGGGGCCTGCCTGCGACGTGTCGCGTCCGACGAGCGAGCGAATGCGGTGACGAGCGCCGTCGAGGTCGTCCGCAGCGAGCAGGTCGTGCACCGCCATCGCCTCGCGCTCCAGCGAACGTCCGCCGAGGGCCGCCCACGTCACCAGCGCCGTGATGAGGGTGCGCGTCAGCGGCCGGCGTCGATCGAAAACGAGCGCACCGGCGACCGGCGGAGCGAGCGTCACGACGAGATACGCGATGCCCCGCGAGCGTCGCGGCGCCCACAGCCGGTGCTCGCAGGTGGCCGCCCAGCCACCGAACCAGGCGACGGGGTGATGCCGGGCCGGGTCACCCCAGCGCCGGTCGGCGAGATACCCGAGCGCCACACCGGCCGCGATCGGATCCCAGCCGGCGCTCGCGCGCGCTGTCCGCGTCACAAGCCCTGTCCGCGTCAAGAACCTTGGCGCGGCGGTGGTCGTCGCGCCGCGCGAGACCGCACCGTCGAGGTGCGCCATTTGCGTGAGTAGAAGGCCGGTCACGATGCCCCCGATGGGTTCTTGGGCTCGCCCTTGATCACGAGGGGGCAACCCGCCACGACGAGGACGACGTCGTCGCACGCTCGCGCGAGGCGCTGGTTGAGGCGCCCCAGCTCGTCGGTGAAGAGGCGCCCCGACTGGTAGGGAGAGACGAGACCGAAGCCCACCTCGTTCGTCACGATGACGAGGTCGTGTTCGAACGCCGTGATCGCCGCGACGAAGGCATCGGCCCGGGCGGCGTACCGCTGGTGCCACGTCGGCATCGACGGGGGCGGGGGCGTCGATGGCTCCTCGTCGCCTCGGCGAGGGCCTTCGCCGGTGTCAGAAACCCAGGCGCCGGATTCCTCGAGGGCGGAGGTCAGCCACGAGCCGACGTCGTCGAGCAGGAACGGACCGTGGATCTCGGTGAGCGCGCAGGGAACATCGACCGACTCGAGGCTCGACCAGTGTGACGGCCGCCGCTGCTGATGGGCTGCGACGCGGGCACGCCACTCGTCGTCGTCGGGACGTGTCGGCCCCGTGGCCAGGTACGTCGCGGGCGCCTCCCACAGCAGGCGTTCGGCGTACGTCGACTTGCCCGAGCGCACGCCGCCGGTGACGAGGACGCGGCGCGGGGCGCTCATCGCCAGACTCCGAGCGTGAGGACGATGAGCATGACGGTGAGGGCCACCTCGATGCCGGCTCCCATGACGTCACCCGTCAGGCCGCCAAAGGTGCGGGTCGCGCGACGAGCGAGCCATTCCAGCGCGGCGCCGGAGGCGACCGAGGCGGCCAGTGGAGCGGTGAGAAGCGTTGCGCCGGTGGAGAACCCATCGTCACCTGAGGCATCAGCCAGGGCAGATCCGCCGACGAGCACCAGCCATCCCACGACGCTTGCGGCGACGAGCTCCGGGGTCCGGACGGCCGACAGCACGACGGCGCCCATCCCGTCAGGCCGTGCAGCGCTCCACCGTCGGTGGGCGAGGGTCGTGCACGCCACCCGCGAGACGATGACGGCGGCGCCGGCCAGCCACGGCGCGTCGAGGAGCGCCGCGAAGCACGCCGTCTGCACGCCGGCCGTCACGACGACGGCGATGACACCCATCGGGCCGACGTCGCCACGCTTCATCACCTCGAGGGCGCGCTCCCGGTTCCACCCCGCGCCGAATCCGTCGACGGTGTCAGCCAATCCGTCGACGTGCATGGCGCGTGTGCCGGCCGCGAGGGCAGCGACCGCGCAGAAACCGGCCACGAGCGGAGGCGCGTCGACCCAGTGCCCGACGAGCAGGACGAGCGACGTCACCACAGCGAGCGGGACGGCGGCCAGGGGCGCGAGGGTCATCGCCCAGCGCGCCACCGGCGTGGTGATCGGCGGGATCGCGCCGACGGGAATGACGCTCAACGTCCCCGTCGCGAGGCGCAGCCCCTCCCATGCCGGTCGGGTGACGACAGCGTCGCTCATCACGCCGCTCCGGTGTCGTCGGACGACGCATGGAGCCGGGTGCCGTCGAGAGCTGCGACGACGTCGCCGATCACGGTGATGGCAGGTGCGCCGAGGCCGGCGTCGGCGACGGCGTCCGGCAACGTCGCAAGGGTCGCCACGACGCGTCGCTCGCTCGGCATGGCGCCGTCGGCGATCGTTGCGGCGGGCGTCGAGGCGGGCAGGCCACCGTCGACGAGTGCCGATGCGATGGCGCGCAGGTGCGCGACGCCCATGAGGACGACGAGGGTGGTGCGGGTGCGGGCCAGTGCCGCCCAGTCGAGATCCGAGCGCGGGTCGCCGGGCGCGACGTGCCCCGAGACGACCGTGAACCCCTGCGATGACGTCCGGTGCGTCACGGGGATGCCGGCGAGCGCCGGCACGGCGATCGCCGATGTCACCCCCGGCACGACGTCGACGCTGAGACCGGCGTCTCGACAGGCGATCACCTCCTCGCCGCCGCGACCGAAGACGAAGTTGTCGCCGCCCTTGAACCGCACGACGTCACGCCCGGAGAGCGCGTGCTCGACGAGCAACCGGTTGATCTCCTCCTGCGGCGTGAACGCGCCGCGCGGAATCTTGCCGACGTGGATGATCGTCGCGTCGGCTCGGGCGTGTACGAGGGCGTCGAGGGGAGCGAGGCGATCGCAGACGATGACGTCGGCGCGCTCGATCGCGCCCAGCCCGGCGACGGTGAGCAGGCCCGGATCACCCGGGCCGCCGCCGACGAGCGTCACTCGCCCAGGACGCTTGGCCTCACCGGCAGGTCCGTGGGGAGCCTCCTCGCCCGGCTGGTTGACGGTGAGGCGACGCACTTCGTCATAGCGCAGCGGATCGGCGTCCGTGACGAGTCGGCACAGCCCGCGTGAGGCGAGGTCGTCGAGGTGGGGTGCATGAGGGTCGGGAGCCTGGAGGTGGGGAGAGCTGCGGTGAGCAGCGCGGGCGCTCGCGTTCTCGCCCACATCCAGAAGGACATCGACCTGTGCCCCCGCGCGGGCGAGTTCGGCGATGATCCCGGGCAGGCTGGGGCCGAGCACCCCCGGCCCGTGGAGCAACACGCGCGTCACGATGCGGCCTCCCCGCTCTGGCGGAACGCGTCGAACGCGGTGAGGAGGGCATCCGTCGTCAGCGGGTCTCGGACGGCGAGGCGCACCCACGAGCCGTCGAGGCCGGGAAAAGTGTCGGCGCGGCGTGTCGCGAACCCGGCGTCCCGCCACGCGGCGTGCGCGCCCGCTCCGACGCGCGCGAGTACGAACGGGGCGGCCGACGCCAGCACCGGCACGCCGCGTGAACGCAGGCCGCGGTCGAGATGCTCGCGCCACTGGCTCGTCTCCTCGGCCCACTCGGCGACCTGACGCGCGGCGGGGGCCGTCATCGCGTACCGCGTCGCCTCGAGGGCGAGTGAGTTCACCGACCAATGCGGCTGCTGCGCGCGCAGCGTCGCGATGAGGGCCGCGTCGCCGACGACATGGCCGGCGCGCACCCCGGCGATCGACCACGTCTTCGTCAGCGATCGCACGACGAGCACCCCGGTCATGTCGCCACCGATGAGGCTCTCGCTCTCACCGGGCACGAGATCCATGAACGCCTCGTCGACGACGAGCACGCGTCCGGAACCGCGCAGCTTCTCGAGCTGCGCGCGCGGGTGGAGCACGCCCGTCGGGTTCGTCGGGTTGCCGAGGACGACGAGATCGGCGCCGTCGAGCGCCGCGACGTCAGCGTCCCCGAGGTGAGCACCGGAGCGGACGTGGAGCACGTGCGCCCGGGCCGGGCACCCGGCGCGGCGCAGCGCGGCGTCGGGCTCGCTGAACTGCGGGTGGACGACGACGGGTGCGCGCGGCGCCAGCGCCCGCGCGATGAGCGTGAACGCCTCGGCTGCTCCGTTCGTGAGGAGCACCTGCTCACGCGCCAGCCGATGGTGCGCGGCGACCGCGTCGGTGGCGGTGCGTGCATCGGGGTAGTGGGCCGCCTCGTCGAGCACGCCGCGCAGGGCGTGCCGCAGGTTCGCCGGGGGCGTGCTCGCACGGACGTTCACGGCGAAGTCGACGAGCCCGTCACCGACCTCGGCGTCACCGTGATGCTCGTCGCCGGGCGTCGCACCGCCCGGCAGCGCCGCGTCCACTCGCGCGTCGACACGCGGGCGGGGCAGGCTCGGCAGCGTCGTCGCGACGAGGCCCAGGCCCGCCGCGCGATGCGTGGCGGCGGCGAAACGGTCTGCGAGCTCGGGGTGCCCCGCCCAGTGCGTGTGCAGGTACGAGGCGTGGACGGTCGGCTCGCTGCCGGAGCCGTGGGCGGCGGAGAAGCCGTCGGCACCCGCGTCGAGCAGCCAGGCCGCGTGGCCCCCACCTTCGCCGTCACCGGCGGCCGGCGTCGTCAGCGTGCGGTGGAACTCGTGGCCGCGCACCCGCGTGCCCGCGTCGGCGAGAAGCGTGTCGACGGGTGCTTCGGCCTCGCGGTAGCCCAGCGTCAGCCGTGGTGACATCGCCGCCGTCGCGGGCAGTACCCCGGAGAAGCGGTGACCGTCGACGGCCTCGAGGAGATAGAGCATCCCGGCGCACTCGGCCACGGTCGGCAGCCCCGACGTCACGGCGTCGCGCAGCTGGGCCAGCAGGCTCGTGTTGGCCGCCAACGAGCGCGCGTGCACTTCGGGGAAGCCGCCGCCGAGGTAGAGCGCGCGGGTGCCGGCGGGCAGTGCGCGATCACGGACGGGGTCGAACACGACGGGTTCGAGACCTCGCGCGCGCATCATCTCGAGCGTCTCGGCGTAACGGAACGTGAAGGCACGACCCCCAGCGACGGCGACGACGGGGGCGTCCCGCCCGGCCGTCGTCGGCGCCGCAGACATGGGTGCGGGCGACCACGGTTCGTCAGCGAGATCGGGTGCGCCCGAGGCGATCTCGAGCAGCGCATCAAGGTCGATGTGAGCGGCGGTGCGTTCGGCCAGTCGGTCGAGTGTCGCGCGTGCGGCGTCCCGTTCGTCGGCCGGGACGAGTCCCAGATGCCGTGACGGGACGCTCACCCCCGCGTCACGCGGCAGCACACCGAGCACCGGCACGCCGATGCGTTCGCACGCGCGCCGCACCTCGCCTGCGTGACGTTCGGAGCCGGCCTTGTTGAGCACGACGCCCGCGACGTCGAGCTGCGGGTCGAACGTGCGCAACCCGTGGATGCTCGCGGCGACCGAACGCGACGAGGAGCTGATGTCGACGACGAGGACGACGGGGGAGTGCGTCAGCGTCGCGACGTGCGCGCTCGAGGCGAACCCCTCCGTGCCGAGGCGCCCGTCGAACAGCCCCATGACGCCCTCGATGACGGCGACGTCGGCGGGCGCCGGCGTCATCGCGCCGTGCACGAGCATCGGTGCGACGCGTTCGGGGCCGACGAGCCACGGGTCGAGGTTGCGCCCGACGCGTCCTGTCGCGAGCGCGTGGTAGCCGGGGTCGATGAAGTCGGGGCCGACCTTCGCGGGCGCCACCTGCAGGCCGCGCGCGGCGAGGGCGGCCATGACGCCGACGCTCACCGTCGTCTTGCCCTGCCCGGACGCCGGCGCGGCGAGCACGACGCGCGGCAGTCGCGTCACCATTCGATACCTCGCTGGCCCTTCTGGCCGGTGTCGAAGGGGTGTTTGACCTTCGTCATCTCGGTGGCGATGTCGGCCACCTCGAGCAGCGCCGGGTGCGGGTCGCGCCCGGTGATGATGACGTGCTGATTGCCGGGTCGCTCCGCCAGGGTGCGCGCGACCTCCTCGCCGTCGATCCAGCCCCACTTGATCGGGTAGGTGAACTCGTCGAGCACGTACATCTGGTGCGTCTCCGCCGCGAGGCGACGCTTGATCTCGCGCCAGCCCTCGAGCGCGTCCGCGGCGTGGTCGGCCTCGGTGCCGCCCTTGCGCGACCACGACCAGCCCGAACCCATCTTGTGCCACTCGACGGGCCCGCCCCGGCCGGTGCGCTCATGCACCTCGCCGAGCGCCATGAGCGCCTCCTGCTCGCCGATCTTCCACTTCGCGGACTTGACGAATTGGAACACGCCGATCGACCACCCCTGGTTCCAGCCGCGCAGTGCCAGCCCGAACGCCGCTGTCGACTTGCCCTTGCCCGCGCCGTAGTGGATGGCGACGACGGGTCGGTTGCGGCGCTGACGCGTCGTCAGGCCGTCGTCCGGGGTGACGGTCGTTTCTCCCTGGGGCATCAGGCGGCCTTTCCGTGCGGCGCGCGAGCGGCGGCGACGGCGTCGACGAGGCCCGAGGCGGAGACGTTCTCGAGGGGCACGTGCGTCGCGCCCATGCGGTGGGCGAGGTCGGCGGCTAGGCGCATGCGGAAGCGTCCGCTCTCGCAGTCGACGACGACGGTGTCGACGCCGAGGCCCGGCCACGCCGACGCGGTGCGCTGGGCGCAAGCGAGGGCATCGGGCCCGCTCGTGGCGCGCCCGTCGGTGACGACGACGACGAGCGCGCGACGGCGCGGGTCGCGGCGGCGTTCACGTTCGAGGGTGCTCGCGGCCAGCGTGAGCCCTTCCGCGAGGGGCGTGCGTCCGCCGTGCGGTAGCTGTGTCAGTGCCGCGGCCGCCCGATCGACGGACGACGTCGGGGCGAGCAGGACGTGCGCGTCGGCGCCGTTGAACGCGACCAGCCCGACCTTGTCGCGACGCTCGTACGCATCGAGCAGCAGCGACAGTACAGCCGTCTTCACCTCGTCCATGCGTTTGCGCGCCGCCATCGAACCGGAGGCGTCGACGCAGAACAGCACGAGATTCGACTCGCGCCCCCGCAGCCGGGCGTGACGGACGTCGTGCGCCGCGATGTCGAGGCGGCCCCGCGTCCCCGCGGTGCGACGCGACGCTGCGCTCGTGATGGTGGCCGTGACGTGGACGCGGCCGGTCGTCGTCGGGGAGACACCGATGACGCGTCCGCGCGTCGTCTCGGCCGCGCTGCGCCGACCGGCCTCACCGCGACCGACACCGCGCACCTCGAAACGGCGCGGACGGTACGGCGTGCCCGCCGAGGCCGTGCCGACGGCGGCGGCTGCGCCGGTTCGCTGCTCGGAGGACGGCTGCTCCTGGGAGGACTCCTCCGCATCGGACGGCGAATCGTGCTGCGGATCAACCGAATCCGACGAGGACTCAGTCGCCCGATCGCTCGATGCCGGTGGCTGCTGCGAGCCAGCCGGCGGAGGCCCGTCGTCGTCGTTGTCAGGCGCGTCGTCACCGTCACCCGGTTCGCCGTTCGGGTCGTCGTCCGAACCACCCGACGGGGGCTGCGGATCGTCGGGGCATTCGGGGTCGGTCGGCGGTTCGGGTTCTTCGTCGAGCAGCCGGTCGAGCAGCTCCTCGTCGAGGCCGGGCGGGTCGAACGGCCCGCGTCGGCGACGGTGCGACAGCGCGAACCGGGCGGCGATGCGGATGTCCTCACGCGTCACTCGGTCGCGCTCGCACCACGCGGCGTGGGCGCGCGCCGCGCGGGCGATGACGATGTCGGCGCGCATGCCGTCGACGTCGAATCCGGCACACACACGGGCGATGGTGCGTAGCGCCCACGCGCTCAGGTCGACGCCGTCGAGGGCCTCCTGCGCCCGGACGATGCGTGCCCCGAGCTCGGCCTCGGCTGCCGCGTAGCGGGCAGAGAACGCGTCTGGGTCGGCATCGAAGGCGAGACGTCGACGCACGACCTCGGCCCGCTCGTCGGGGTCGCGGGAGGCATTGACATCGACCGACAGCCCGAAGCGGTCGAGCAGCTGCGGGCGCAGCTCGCCTTCCTCGGGGTTCATCGTCCCGACGAGCACGAAGCGGGCCGGGTGCGTCACCGACATGCCGTCACGTTCGACGGTGTTGCGACCCATCGCCGAGGCGTCGAGCAGCAGGTCGACGAGGTGGTCGGCGAGCAGATTGACCTCGTCGACGTACAGCAGCCCGCGGTGCGCCTGCGCGAGCAGACCGGGGTGGAACTCGGTGCGGCCGGCGCCGAGGGCCTGCGCGAGGTCCATCGAGCCGGTGACGCGGTCGTCGCTCGCACCGACAGGAAGTTCGACGAGGCGCGTCGGGCGTCGCTCAGCGGTGACGGCCGCGTCAGCGCCGATCGGGTGCGGGCCGTCCGGGCAGTCCGGCGCGGGCTCGGCGGGGTCGCACGAGAAGCGGCACCCGGCGACGACGTCCACCCGCGGCAGGACGCCGACGAGACCACGCACGATCGTGGACTTCGCGGTGCCCTTCTCACCCCGGACGAGAACGCCGCCGATAGCGGGGGAGATGGCCGTCAGGACGAGGGCGGTGGACAGGTCGTCGGCGCCGACGACGGCGGTGAAGGGAAAACGGGGCATCAGTTCGCCTCCTGGCAAGTGACCACGCTTGCCGCTCGGGGGGCACCGACGCCGGACGACGCCAGTGGTCGCGGCGACGTCCTGGCTTACCCCGTCGGGGATCACAGTGGCGGGACCGCTGCCGGATTCGCACCGGCATTCCTCGCGCGCGACGGCCCCATCATGACAGACGCCGACGCCGCCCGAGGCCCCGGCGGGGCATAGGGTGTCGCCCATGATCGAGGTCGTCGGCATCGAGGACGGTGGGTGGGCGCTGCTGCCCGCCCACCTTCGGCAACTCGTCACGGACGCTGACGTCGTCGTCGGCGGGCGACGGCACCTGGAGCTGCTGCCGCAGGTGGAGGGCCAGGAGCGCCGCACGTGGCCGCGCCCGTTGCGCGACGGGCTGCGCGAGCTCCTGTTCCATGCCGATGACCATGCCCATGGGCGCGCCACGTCGTCCGACGCCCACGAGATGGACGATGCCGCGTCCGGGCGCGTGGTCGTGCTCGCCTCCGGCGATCCGCTGCGCTCGGGTGTCGCGACGACGCTCATCGACGAGTTCGGTGCGGGCGCCGTTCGCGTCCATCCCGCACTGTCGAGCGAAACCCTCGCGCGCGCCCGGATGGGGTGGGCGGCCGAGAGCGTCGACGTCGTGACGACGGTGGGCCGCAGCATCGAGCGAGTGCGCCCGTTCGTCACGCCCAGAGCGCGACTCGTCGTGCTGTGCTCCGACGCGCGCGGCCCGGGCGAGCTCGCCGCGCTGCTCGTGCAGTCGGGAGCACCGGAGGCGAGGCTGACGGCGTGGTGGCACCTCGGCGGGCCCGGGGAAGGGTCGCTACAGGCCACCGCCCAGGGGTGGCCCGACGGGGAACGCGACCTCGCCGAGCCGATTCCCGACCTCGTCCTCGTCTGCGTCGAGGTGCCCGACGAACTGGGCGCGGCCGACGTCGTCGGGACGGTTCCGGGCCGCGCCGAGACGTGGTTCGGCAATGACGGGCTCATCACGAAACGCGACGTGCGGGCTGCGGCACTCGCGCGATTGCGCCCCACGCGCGGCGCGCTGCTCTGGGATCTCGGCGCCGGCTCGGGGGCCGTCGGCATCGAATGGGCGCTCGCCGCGCCCGATGCTCGCACCGTCGCCGTCGAACGCGATGCCGTACGCGCCGAACGCGCCCGCGAGAACGCCCGCGCCCTCGGAGTCGATCATCGCGTCGACGTCGTCGAGGCGAGCGTCCACGATGTAGCCGTCCACGGCGCGCAGCACCCCGATGGCACCGCCTGCGGCCCCTGCCGTGACGGCGCCGCTCGCGCCACGAGCGACGCCCGTCACAGCGCTCCCGATGCGGTCTTCTTCGGTGGCGGGCTGAGCGCTGAGGCTGTGGACGCTGCCCTCGCGGCTCTACGCCCCGGTGGCCGCCTCGTCGCTCACGCCGTCACGCTCGAGAGCGAGAGCATCCTCCTCGACGCCTGGCGCACGCATGGCGGCGACCTCACGCGCCTGGCCGTCGAACACCTCGAACCCCTCGGCCGACTGCACGGCTGGCGCCCCGCGCGCGCCGTCGTCCAGTGGAGCTACGCGAAGGATCTGACATGACCGTTCACTTCATCGGTGCCGGCCCCGGCGCCGCCGACCTGCTGACGCTGCGCGCGGTGCGCCTGATCGAGAGTTCGCAGGTGTGCTTGTACGCCGGCACCTACCTCGACGACGCCGTCCTCGCCCATTGCCCGCCGGGCGCGCGCCGCGTCGACACACAGCACCTCACCCTCGACGAGATCATCGACGAGATCGTCGCCGCGGATGCGCTGGGGCACGACGTCGCGCGTCTGTGCTCGGGCGACCCTTCCGTCTACAGCGCCGTGGCCGAGCAGGGCCGTCGCCTCGACGCAGCCGGTATCGCCTGGGACGTCTGCCCGGGCGTGCCGGCCTACGCGGCCACAGCCGCGCGTGTCGGACGCGAGCTGACGGTGCCCGAGGTGACGCAGTCGGTCGTCCTGACGCGTGCACAGCGCGATTCGACGCCGATGCCGGCGGGTGAGGAGCTCGCGAACTTCGCGCGGACGGGGGCGACACTCGTGCTCCACCTCGCGATCCGTCACACGCGGCGGCTGGCACACGAGCTGGCCGAGCACTACGGCACCGACTGTCCTGTTGTCGTGGGCTCGCAGGTCAGCAGCCCCGACGAACTCATCCTGCGCGGCACGCTCGCCGACATCGCCGATCAGGTCGAGGACGCCGGGCTGCGGCAGGCCGCCGTCATCCTCGTCGGGCCTGCGCTCGCGGCCCACGGCTTCGCCGAGTCGCACCTCTACAGCTGCAGCCGCGAACGAACGTGACGCACGAGAGCCACCGCGTCATCGGCGGTGGCTCTCGGGTGGCCTGCTCGGTCGGTGTCCTGACCGGCGTCGCTCAAAACCGGTGTGTCGGGTTCTGCCCGTCGACGTCGTTCGTGCCGTTCGCGCCGGGGTAGGGGCCCTGTTGCGCCTGGTAGGGGCCGTTCTGGGTCTGACGACGCTGCTGTTGCGCGAAGGCTTGCTCGCGCTGCTTGCGACCGCGACGCACCATGAAGAACAGGACGAGCGCGGCGACGACGAGCAGCGGCAACCCGATGAACATGAACACGAGCCCGCCGAAGAATCGCCCGACCCCGCTGCTGCGACGCTTCTTGCGGGACGGCGTGCGCCGCCGCTCGGGCTGCTGCCCGATGGACTGCTGGTTCGTCGACGCGTCGACGAACGCGACGTTCTGGGCACCGTGCGCCGCAACGCCTGCCGTCCCAACGCCCCCGGTCACAGCTGCGGCTCGTGCTGACGACGCAGACGAGACGCTGGTCGACGCGGCAGTCACCGACGTGGGTTCAGCAGCGGACGCCGGGCCCGCGCCTTCGACGAGCAAGCAAACGGCAGCCGCGCCGGCGACAAGAATTCGACGCATCGTTCTCCCCCTTGAACGGTGATGTTCCGGTATCACGTGCATCTAACCGGGGTTCGTGACGGCCCGCAACCGAACCCGCACCCCGCGTCGGCCTGATATCTGTCTCAGGCAGACTCGCGTGGCTCAGGCGGGCTCGTCCAGCGGGAACTGATCGAGCAGCGCGTCGATCTCGGCGGGGTCGTGTCGGCCCGGCTGCTCCGGAGCCCCGGCTTCGGCGGAGGCCTCGACGAGCGCCTCCCCGAGGTGATGGGCCTCGGCGGGCGAGAGGTTGGTGTCGCGGATGAGGTCGTGGACGTCGCCGCGGGCGACGAGATGCACCTGGGCCCCATCCACCTCGACACCGAGCGTCGAGCCGTCGGGGTAGGTGACCGACGGCGACTCGGAGGAGCCGGCGTGGGGGGTGAAGTCGCTCATATCCCTGACGCTACGTGCCCGCGGGTCTCCTGTGTCCATAGAGACCCGACGGTTTTTCGACCGCCGACGTGATCACCTCGTCGGGACGTATCGCGCCGTCCACACGCGCCCGTCCGCCGTGGTGCGGGTGCCCTGGGAGCCGACGATGACGAGGCAACCCATGTCGATCGTCTCGGGGTCGAGCGCGGCCACGCTCGTCACCTCGAGGGCCTCCTGCTCGCGGCCGACATGACGTGCGACGACGACGGGGCGATCGCCTGGTAGTTCCTCACGCAGCACGGCGAGCGCCTGGGCGAACTGGTGAGGGCGGCTCGCCGAGCGGGGGTTGTAGAACGCCATCGCGACGTCGGCGCGGGCACAGGCGCGCAGACGCGCGTCGATGACGTCCCACGGCTTGAGGCGGTCGGACAGCGAGATGAGCGCGTGGTCGCCACCGAGCACGGCTCCGGCCAGCGCGGCCGCGGCGTGCGCCGCCGTCACGCCGGGAACGACATGCACGGGCACCGAGGCGAGTGCGGCGTTCTCGGGTCGCTCGCGCGCCTCGAAGACGGCCGACGCCATCCCGAACACCCCGGCGTCGCCCCCAGAGACGACGGCGACATCGTGCCCGTCTTGCGCCAGTTCGAGGGCCTGGGTGCCGCGATCGACCTCGACCGTGTTGCCGCTCGGGAGCCGGACGAGGCCATCGCGTGTGGGGACCCGGGCCACGTAAGGCGCATAGCCGATGACGTACGAGACGCGCCCCAGGACGTCAGCCGCCTCGGGCGTCAGCCAGGCGTCGGGGCCGGGCCCGAGCCCAACGACGAACACGGTTCCGGGCTCGCCCGACCTCTCGGACGTCGCTGCGGCGGGCAGCACGCCGGGGACTCGCTGCATCGCGGTCCGGCTCGAACTGCTCGCGCTTCCCGACGCGCGGCCGGCGGCGTCGGCGCGTCGATCGAGCCCGGGCACGACGACGAGCGACATGTACGGCACGTGCGACGGGTCGACCTGTGTGACAGGGAGGAGGCGTTCACCGTCACGGCTCGCCCGCTCGACGTACCAGGCGCGCTCGAGCAGGCCCGCCTGGGCGAGTGCTTCGCGCACGTTCGCGAAGGTGCGGCCCAGCTTCATGATGACGGCGGCGTCGGTGTCGGCGAGGCGGCGCGCCATCTCGGTGACGGGGAGGGTGCCGGGCAGCACGGTGAGCACGTCCTCGTGCCGGCACAACCCTGTCGACAGGCCTGCGGACGCCGCGGAGACCGACGTCACCCCGGGCACGACATGGGCGTCGAAACGCTCGGCGAGCAGGTCGTGGACGTACATCGACGAACCGAAGAACAACGGGTCGCCCTCGGCGAGCAGGACGACGCTGCGTCCGGCCTCGAGGTGGGCGCCGAGGCGCTCGGCGCACTCGAGGTAGAACGCCGCCATCGCACCGTGGTAGCCGCCGGGATGGTCGATCTCACCAGTCGTCACGGGGTAGACGAGCTCTTCCTCGACGACGCCGTCCGGGATGAGATCGGCCGCGATGGCGCGTGCGGTGCTCGGACGATGACCGGCGCGGTGGTAGGCGACGACGTCAGCGGTCTCGATGAGCCGAGCGGCCTTGCGGGTGATGAGTTCGGGGTCACCGGGGCCGACGCCGACGCACCACAGGCTGCCCGTCATCACAGGATCTCCTGCTCGGTCGCGAGGGCGTTGACGGCGGCCGCAGCCATGGCTGAGCCTCCCCGGCGCCCATGGACGGTCAGCCAGGGGATCTGTGATCCGTCGTCGAGACGATGCTCGGCGAGAGCGACCTTGGACTCGGCGGAGCCGACGAAACCGACGGGCATCCCGACGATCGCAGCCGGGCGCGGGGCGCCGTCGAGCAGCATCTCGAGCAGGTGGAACAGGGCCGTCGGGGCGTTGCCGATGGCGACGACGGCGCCGTCGAGGTGCGGTGCCCACAACGACGCGGCGGCGGCCGAGCGAGTCGTCGACCAGGCCTGTGCGAGCGCCGGCACCTGCGGTTCGCGCAGCGTACAGATGACGTCGTTGTCGGCGGGCAGTCGGCTGCGCGTCACGCCCGCGGCGAGCATGTGCGAGTCGGTGATGACGGGCGCGCCGGCGCGCAACGCGGCGAGAGCGGCCTCGCCGACGTCCGTGCTGCCGGCGATCTCGTCGATGACGCCGACGTCGCCTGCGGCATGCGCGACCCGCACCGCAGCACGGTGGACGCCCTCGGGCAGGTGGTCGAGCGTCACCTCACGACGGATCGTCGCGAACGACTCGCGATAGATGGCACGCCCGTCACGCTCGTAGTCGTAGCGGCGGGTCGGGGGAGCGATGTCGGTCATGAGCGGCCGTTCGGGTCGAGGATGTCGGTCAGGTTGTGAGGGGCGACGACGAGATGATGCTCGCCGGCGGGGCGGCCGCACGCACGCTCGCACCCGACGACGTGGACGCGGGGTGCGGCGGAAACGGTGGCACGTCGATCATCGGCGCTGGCATGCTCGGGCGTGCTAGCAGCGATGACGCTGCCGATGCGGCTGTCATCGAGCGCCGTGTCACACCAGTTGCCGTCGTCGAAGATCCTCGCCGCGGCCCGCGTGAGGTCGAGCGTCGAGACGTCGGTGCGACGGCAGTACGGTGCGCCGACGCAGGCGCTGAATCGCGCTCGGGCCGAACCGGGTTCGGTGACGAATCCGGCGCCGCGCAGATGCCTGGTCGCGCTGGGCAGGTCGGCGCCGTCGCGCAGCGTACGCACGACGATGCTGCGCTCGGGGGTGACGACGACGTCCTGCGTCACCTCGTCCAGGGCGCGAGCGGCCGGCGCGTCGAGCAGGCCGAGCGGGAGATGAACCTCAAGGCGGCTCTTGGACGTGGCCGCCGCGGTGCCGGTCGCGGGCCGGGCCTCGGCGCGGGGCATATCGGCGGCGCTCACCTCGGCGGCGCGCACCCGCTCGTCGAGTCGGGCGAAGAACGGATGATCGTCGGGCAGGTCGGTGACGTTCCAGAACCGCCCGTCATCATGCTGCGTCGTCGCGACGAAGTCCTCCGCGACAGCGACCAGCGTCGCCGCGGCCTGGTGCGCAGCACATGCGAACGACCGGCCACCGACGCGCACTTCGCCGGCACGCATCTGATCGACGCGCATCTCACCCGTCCACGAGCTGTCGTCGTCCGCGCCGAAAGCGAACGCGACATCGGCCGGCACCGCGGGCAGCGTCTCGTCCCCGGCGGCCAGCGCGAAGATCCATCGCCCCGACAGTGACGCCAACGACGGCGTGTCGACGATCGCCGAATCCAGTTGCTGCACCAGGGAATCGAGCGACGCATCCGGCCCCGCGACGATGTTGCGCACCCGCTCGTGGGTTGCTGACGGCAGCATCCCGAGCGCCGCGACGGCGTCGACGAACGCGCCCGGCAGCGGCTCGTCCAAGCCGCGAAGCTGCAGGTTGCCGCGTGACGTCAGCTGGACGAACGGCTGGCCGAATCGTTCGGCAAGATCGCACACCGTCACGAGGTCATGGCTCGACACGCGGCCACCGGGCACGCGCAGGCGGACAATGGCGCCGTCGGCAGCTGCGAACGGGCGCAGCACACCGGGGCAGCGGTCGTCGACATCTCGTACGGGCACAGCGAGCAGCATACGAGCCGTCTCCGTTAGGCTCGGGCACGGTCGTCAGGTGATGGAACCCGGTGCGAATCCGGGACGGTCCCGCCACTGTGTGTCCGACGCGTGCGTCGGCGAGTCAGGAACGCCCTGACGATCGACTCCCGTGCCACGGGAGCCCTCTCATGACGACGCGGGCGTGGACACCCGCGAAGGAGCTGCCCTCATGGCGCGCATCGCCCTCATCTCGACCTCCGACACCGACCTGCTCAGCGCTCGCGCGAGCGGCGCCGACTACGCCGTCTCCAACCCGGGGCGCGTCCCGACGCACGGCGACGCCTCCGAGGGCGCCGACATCGTCGTCGTCCGCCTGCTCGGCGGCCCGCAGGATCTGTGCAGTGGTTTCGCGGCGTACGCCGCCTCCGGCCGTCCCGTCGTCGTCCTCGGCGGTGAGCAGGAGCCCAACGCGGCCCTCATCGAGCGTTCGACGACGCCGCCCGGTGTCGCGGCGCAGGCCCACGAGTACCTCGCGCAGGGCGGTGCGGCGAACCTCAAGGAGCTGCACGCGTTCCTCAGCGACACGCTGCTCATGACCGGCGAAGGCTTCGAACCGCCCGTCGTCACGCCGTCGTGGGGTGTGCTCGAGCGTGCCGAGATCGCCGATGACGCCGAGAGCACCGACGGCGCCACGGCCACGAAGAAGCCCCGCGTCGCGGTGCTCTTCTATCGTGCCCAGTACGTCGCGGGCAACGACGCGTACGCCCATGCCCTCGCCGACGCGATCGACCGCGCCGGCGGCATCGGGGTGCCGATCTACGTCTCCAGCCTGCGCGAGGCCGACGCCGAACTGCTCGACCACCTCGCCGGTTACGACGCGCTCGTGACGACGGTGCTCGCGGCCGGCGGGTCGCGTCCGGCGTCCGCGGGCGCGGGGGAGGACGACGAGAGCTGGGACGTCCAGGCCCTCGCCGCGCTCGACGTCCCCATCGTCCAGGGGCTGTGCCTGACGTGGAGCCGTGAGCAGTGGGCCGCCTCCGATGACGGGATGACGCCGCTCGACGTCGCGACGCAGGTCGCGGTGCCCGAGTTCGACGGGCGCATCATCTCGGTTCCGTTCAGCTTCAAGGAGTTCGACTCGGACGGCCTGCCGTCCTACGTCGCCGACCCGGAGCGCTGCGACCGCGTCGCGGGCATCGTCGTCGGGCACGCGCGGCTGCGTCATCTCGACCCGTCGGAGCGCCGCATCGCGGTCATGCTGTCGGCGTACCCGACGAAGCACTCGCGCATCGGCAACGCCGTTGGCCTCGACACGCCCGTCTCGACGATCCGGCTGCTGCGCGCCATGCGCGAGGCCGGTTACGACCTCGGCGAACGCGGCGCGATCCCCGGTCTCGACGACGTCGAACCGATCGAGGGCGAGGAGCTCGACACGACCGCGGGCAACGCGCTCATCCACGCCCTGATCGCCGCGGGCGGGCAGGACCCGGAGTGGTTGACGGACGCGCAGCTCACCGACGCGCACGTACGTATCCCCGCAGCGCTCTACCGCGAGTGGTTCGCCCGCCTGCCCGAGGATCTGCGCGAGGGGATGAGCGAGCACTGGGGTGAGGCGCCCGGTGAGCTGTTCGTCGACCGCTCCCATGACGAGGCCGGCGAGATCGTCACCGCGGCACTGCAGGCGGGCAACCTCGTCATCCTCGTGCAGCCGCCGCGCGGCTTCGGTGAGAACCCCATCGCGATCTACCACGACCCCGACCTGCCGCCGACGCACCACTACGTCGCGACCTACCGGTGGATCGAGGAGGAGTTCGGCGCCCACGCCGTCGTCCACATGGGCAAGCACGGCAACCTCGAGTGGATGCCGGGCAAGAGCCTCGGCATGTCCGCCTCGTGCGGCACCGATGCCGCGCTCGGCTCGCTGCCGCTCATCTACCCCTTCCTCGTCAACGACCCCGGCGAGGGCACCGAGGCCAAACGACGCGCGCACGCGACGATCGTCGACCACCTCGTGCCGCCGATGGCGCGCGCCGAGAGCTACGGCGACATAGCCCGCCTCGAGCAGCTGCTCGACGAGTACGGCAACGTCAGCGTCATGGACCCGGCGAAGGCGCCGGCGCTGCAGGGCGAGATCTGGACGCTCATCCGCGCGGCCGAGCTGCACCACGACCTCGGCCTCGAGGACATGCCGGACGAGGATTCGTTCGACGAGTTCGTCATGCACGTCGACGGGTGGCTGTGCGAGATCAAGGACGTGCAGATCCGTGACGGTCTGCACGTGCTCGGCGCCGCGCCCGAGGGCGAGGGCCTGACGAACCTCGTCGTCGCGATGCTGCGCTCCAACCAGCTCTTCGGCGGTGCGAAGGACGGGCTGCCGGGCTTGCGCACCGCGCTCGGCCTCGACCCGACGAGTGACGACCGCGACGCCACCGACAACGCCGAGCGGCACGCGCACGCCCTCGTCACCGCATTGGCTGCTGCCGGGTGGGATGCCGCGTCGGTCTCCGATGTCGTCGAGGCGCACCTCGCGGGGTTGGCGGACGACGAGGTCGCCGGCGTCGACCGCGCCGGCGTCGAGGCGTCCCTGCGGTTCGCCTGCACCCAGATCGTGCCGCGTCTGCAGCAGACACCGCAGGAGATCACCTCCGTGCTGCACGCCCTCGACGGTGGGTACGTCGCCGCCGGCCCGAGCGGTTCGCCGCTGCGCGGGCTCGTCAACGTCCTACCGACGGGCCGCAACTTCTACTCGGTCGACCCGAAGGCGATCCCGAGCCGCCTCGCGTACGAGACGGGCCGCGCGATGGCGGATTCGCTCATCGCCCGCTACCGCGAGGACGAGGGCGCGCTGCCCGAATCGGTCGGGCTGTCGGCGTGGGGCACCTCCGCGATGCGCACGAGCGGCGACGACATCGGCGAGATCCTTGCACTGCTGGGCATCATGCCCATCTGGGACGAGCAGTCACGCCGCGTCGTCGGGCTCGAACCGATCAGCCTCGAGGAGCTCGGGCGTCCGCGCATCGACGTCACCGTCCGCATCTCGGGGTTCTTCCGTGACGCCTTCCCGCACGTCGTCGCGATGATCGACGACGCCGTCAAGCTCGTCGTCGACCTCGACGAGCCGCTCGATCAGAACTTCCCGCGCGCGCACGCCCTCGCCGACGTCGAGACGCACGGCGACGAGCGGCGCGCCCGCACCCGCATCTTCGGTTCGAAACCGGGTTCGTACGGCGCGGGCCTGCTGCAGGTCATGGAGTCGGGCAACTGGCGCAGCAACGACGACCTCGCGGAGGTCTACACGGCGTGGGGTGGGTTCGCGTACGGCCGCGACCTCGACGGCGCGCCCGCACGCGACGACATGGAGCGCAACTATCGACGCATCCAGGTGGCGGCGAAGAACGTCGACAACCGCGAATCCGACATCCTCGACTCCGACGACTACTTCCAGTACCACGGCGGCATGGTCGCGACGGTGAAGGCACTGACGGGTGCCGAACCCAAGGCGTACGTGGGAGATTCGACGAGCCCTGACGCCGTGCGCACCCGCACGCTGACGGAGGAGACCGCCCGCATTTTCCGCGCCCGCGTCGTCAACCCGCGCTGGATCTCGGCGATGCAGCGCCACGGCTACAAGGGCGCGTTCGAGCTCGCCGCGACCGTCGACTACCTGTTCGGTTTCGACGCGACGAGCCAGGTCGTGCCCGACTGGATGTACGAGTCGATCGCGTCCGAGTACGTGCTCGACGAGACGAACCAGGCGTTCATGCGCCATGCGAACCCGTGGGCGCTGCGCGGCATCATCGAGAAGCTCGGCGAGGCGGCCGAGCGTGGACTGTGGGCGGAACCGAACCCCGAGACCGTCGCCGCGATGCAGCAGGTCTACCTCGACGTCGAAGGTGAGCTGGAGGAGTGAGCCCCGACGAGTCGCTGCGTGGAGTGCCGGCAGGGCCTGCGCGGGGTGCGCCGTCCCCGGATGTCGAGGGGATTCTGCGTCACGCCGGGGACGCCTCGCTCGCGGAGTCTTCTCGGATCGCCGACTCGAGCGACGGAGGTGGCTTCCGTCGTCCGACGCCTGTCATCGGTGACGCCTCGTCGGCGCGCGAACGCCGCGATGATCCGGCTGGCTGGTCCATGGGCGCGCAGGTGCAGGAAGCCCTCGCCGACGTCATCGGGGCGCGTCGTGACATTCGGCGTTACCGCCCCGACGCGGTGCCGGACGAGCTCGTGCGCGAGGTGCTCGCTGCGGGTCATGCCGGGCCGTCGGTCGGCCATTCACAGCCGTGGCGGTTCATCGTCGTGAGCGATCCGGCAACCCGGGATCGCGCTGCGCACCTCGCGGACACGGCACGCTTGCGGCAGGCGCGTCAGATGCTGCCCGAGCGGGCGGCGCGGTTGCTCGACCTCAAGCTCGAAGGGCTGCGCGAGGCGCCCGTCGGCGTCGTCGTTGCCTGTGACCGGCGCGTGCCCGCAGCGGGCGTGCTCGGGCGGGCGACGTTCACCGACACGGACGTCTGGTCATGCGCGTGCGCCATCGAGAACATGTGGCTGACGGCGCGCGCCCACGGACTCGGCATGGGGTGGGTGACGCTGTTCGAACCCGCCGATCTGGCTGATCTGCTCGGCCTGCCCGACGGCGTCGAGACCCTCGGCTGGATGTGCCTCGGCTGGCCCGACGAGCGTCCGCCCGAACCAGGTCTGCAGCGCGCCGCATGGTCGGCCAAGCTGGCTCTCGACGACGTCGTGCTGGCAGAACGCTGGCCCGAGACGGGTGAGATCGATGCCACGGCACGCGGACCGGAGACCGTGGGTGTCGACGGCGGCCCGGCGGCGTTCGGTTCAGGGGCCCCCGCGTCAGGCTTGCGTCCGACCGGGCCGCCACCGTCCTACCTCGCAGGCCCCGAAGGCGCCCGTCTCGTCGTCGCCAGCGACGACGCCGACCGCCTGCTCGCTCCGCCGGAGGCGCTCGGGGTGCTCGACCGCGTCGTCAACCGGGTCGCCGCCATCGCCGGGCCGGACGTCGCCGGCGGCACACTGGTCCTGGCCGGTGCCGACCACCCGGTCACCCGCCACGGCGTGAGCGCCTACGCCTCGTCCGTGACGGCCGACGTCATGCGCGCGGCCAGGGCGGGCACTTCCCTTGGAGCGGCACATGCGCGTTCGGCCGGCCTTGCCTGTCTTGTCGTCGATGCCGGCGTGGACGGGCGGCAGCCGGCGCCTGCATCGGGTGCCGATGAGCTTTCCGCGGGCGTCCCCACCGAGCGCGTGGACCTCGTGGGGCCACGGGGTGACCTGGTTGACGCCGACGCGCTCACCCCGCACGACGTCGAGGCGTGTCTTGCGGCCGGGCGGCGGCTCGGGGCGAGGGCCGGGGCGAGCGGTCTCGTCGTGCTCGGCGAGGTCGGCGTCGGCAACACGACGATCGCCGCTGCTCTCGCGGCGGCGCTGCTCGAGGCTCCGTCCGACGCTGTGCTCGGCCTCGGATCGGGCGCGGATGCCGCGATGATGGCGCGCAAGAAGCGCGTGGTCGAGGCCGCACTGGAGCGCAGCCAAGGCTCACGTGACGTCGCCACGAATCGGGGCGAGCGTGCCCGCCTGGCACTCACGCAGGTCGGTGGGCCGGAGGTCGCGGTGCTCGCAGGTGTCGTGCTCGGCGCCGCTGAGGCGCACGCGCCGATCGTCCTCGACGGACTGGCGACGTCTGTCGCGGCTTTGGCGGCCGCACGGATGGAGCCGTCGGTCCAGGCGTATCTCGTGGCGGGTCAGCGCAGCCGGGAGAGCGCGCACGGTCTCATGCTCGACGAACTCGGCCTCGAACCACTGCTCGACCTGCGCCTTCGCGCCGGCGAGGGCGTCGGTGCGTGTCTCGCTGCGGGGATGATCCTGCAGGCGCTGGACGCGCGCCGCGCCTCCGTGCGCACGACCGATGCCGGCGGCGTACTCGGCGACGGTGATGCGGCAGGAGACAGCTGATGGGGCTGTATCTGTCCCACACGACCTGGGACGCGCGCGATCCGTTCGCCGTCGCGCAGTTCTGGCGCGCACTCATGGGATGGGAGATCGCCGAGCCGGAGTCGTACCGTCCCGGCTCGGACGAGTGCTCACTCGAGGCCCCGAACGGCACCATCGTGCTGTTCTACCGGGTGCCCGATGCGAAGCAGGTGAAGAATCGCGCCCACATGGATCTGCGGGCTCAGGCCTCGACGCGTGATGCCGAGATCGAGCGTGCCCTCGCCCTCGGCGCGACGATGGTCGACGATCGCCGCAGCGACCTCGGCTGGGCCGTCCTCGCCGACCCAGAGGGCAACGAGTTCTGCATCCTCGACGGTTGAGAGCTGAAACCCTGTATGGCGCGATCGCGGCTCTCACGACATCCCGCCTCTCAGGAACGAGACCCAGGAGTGCGGTGGCCGACGGCGGGGCCACTCGTCAGGATGCCGGCAGGCTCAGCGCGTAGACGTCCATGACCCAGCCGTGCTCCTGCTTCAGGCGGGCACGAACGTCGACGATCTCGTCGATGACGTCGACGAGGCGGCCCGCGCGCAGCGTCTGCTGGGGCATGCCGACATACGCGCCCCAGTGGATGACGAGGGCAGGGTGCGTCTCGACGAGGTGGCGGCAGGCGAGGTGCCCGTCGAGCATGACGACGACCGTTCCGAGGCCGGGGGACCATTCACTCACGAGCCGTCGTCCGGTCGTGACGTGCACCGGTTGGCCGATCTCGTGCAGCACGATGCCGTGCGCCGCGGCGAGGGTCTGGAACGCCGAGATGCCCGGAATGACAAGCGAGTTCACCGGCCGATGGCGCGCCAGTCGATCGACGACGCGGATCGTCGAGTCGTAGAACGCGGGGTCACCCCAGACGAGGAATCCGACGACGATTCCCGGCTCGAGCGCGTCGATCACCTCGCCCCACGCGTGAGCGCGCGCGTCGTGCCAATCGAGAACACCGTCGGTGTACTGGTGCGCGTCACGCTCGGCGTCGGGGCCGCGCCGCGGATCGGGGAGCGCGACGAACCGGTAGCTGCCCTCGGCCAGATGCGTGCGGCACAGTGCCTCGCGCACCTCGACGAGCTCGCGCTTCTCATCGCCCTTGTCGGCGACGAGGAAGACGTCGACCTCACGCATCGCGTCGATCGCCTCGAGCGTCAGATGACGCGGGGAGCCCGCGCCGATACCGATGACGCGAACCTCGCGAGGGGTCGTGGTGTCCGTCATGATTCAGCCCTTCCTCATCGCCAGGTCGAGCAGCGCGTCGACGTCGAGGTGTTCGTCGCAGGCGTCGGCGAGGGCGTCGATCATGGCTGAACGTCGGGCACGGAACCCCATCGCGCCGCCGCGAGGCACCCACGCAGAGCCCGACGCGCGGGCGACGTCACTCAGCCACGCCCGCCGGAATCCGTCGTTCTCGAGGGTGCCGTGCCAGATCGTGCCCCACACGGCCCCCGCGCACGTACCGCCGGGAAAGTTCGGTTCGGCGGTGACGACACCGTGGTGGATCTCGTAGCCGTCGACGTCCTCGCCCCGCCACGTTCCAGCGGGCCGAGCCAACGTCTTCTCCGCCTCGAACCTCACCGATCCGCGCAGGTGCCCGAGCCCGTCGACCGCCCCGACACCGGATTCCACGGAATCCTCCAGCCGGTCGACGAGCATCTCGTAGCCGCCGCAGATGCCGAGCACCGGCGCCCCACGCCGAACGCGGTCGGCGACGACGTCGGCGAGCCCGCGGGCGCGCAGCCAAGCCAGATCACTGACGGTCGCGCGACTGCCCGGCAGGACGAGCAGGTCGGCCTCACGGCACAGGTCGGCGTCCGTCGTCACCCGCACGTCGACGCCCGGTTCGGCGGCGAGAGCATCGACGTCGGTCGCGTTGCTCGTGCGCGGAAACCGGACGACGGCGACGCTCAGACGCGCCTCGTCTGCATCGCCGCCCGCAAGACTCGGTCGCCACCGACCGATCGACAAGGCATCCTCAGAGTCGAGCCACACATCCTCGAGCCATGGCAGCACGCCGCGGCAGGGCAGGCCGGTACGTCGCGTGATCTCGTCGAGGCCGGGCTCGAGGACGGACGCGTCGCCGCGAAACTTGTTGATGACGTACGCCGCGAGATGGCGACGATCGTCGTCGTCGAGCAACGCCCACGTCCCGTACAGCGCGGCGAGCACACCGCCGCGGTCGATGTCGCCGACGAGGGCGACGGGCAGGTCGAAGCGGCGCGCGAGCCCCATGTTGACGTAGTCGCCGCCGCGCAGGTTGATCTCGGCGGGGGAGCCGGCACCCTCGGCGATGATGACGTCGACGTCGCCCGCCAGCTCCTCGAAGGCCGTGAACGCCGCGTCCGCGAGGTGACGCCGGCCCGTCGCGTACTCACCGGCGCGCAACCGCCCTGCCGGTCGGCCACGCAGGACGACGAACGCCTCCCGGTCGCTGCCCGGCTTGAGCAGGACTGGGTTGTGCACGCTCGCGGCCTCGACGCCCGCAGCCTCGCACTGCAGGTACTGCGCGCGCCCGATCTCGCTGCCGTCACGGCACACCATCGAGTTGTTCGACATGTTCTGCGACTTGAACGGGGCCACACGCACCCCGCGTCGCGCCCACGCCCGCGCGAGCCCGGTGACGACGAGCGACTTGCCCGCATCGGAGGAGGTACCGGTCACGAGGAGGCCATTCACGCCCCCACCCTAAACGTTTCACGAGGTCTCGCTCTGCGGCATGATGGCTGCGTCGGGCCCCGCGAGATCCGCGGGGCCACCAGCTCGAAAGGCGCACCGTGCCTCGTTTCATCTCCTCCCGTTACCAGGCGGGTTCCGCGACGCAGATGTCCGTCATCGCCGACCGTGCGCGCGAGTTCGACGACGTCATCAACTTCAGCCTCGGCGACCCCGACCTGACGACCGACGCCGGCATCATCGAGGCTGCCGCGGCCGACGCGAAGGCCGGCCACACGCACTACACCTCGAGCCTGGGTTACCCGGAGCTGCGCCAGGGCATCGTCGACATGTACCGCGACGACTACGGTCTCGAACGCAGCATCGACGACGTCATGGTGACGACGTCGGGCTGCCACGCGATGTGGCTCGTCATGGAGACACTGCTCGACGACGGTGACGAGGTGCTCGTCATCGAGCCGTACTTCACGCCGTACCCGCACCAGGTGCGTCTCGCGCGCGGCGTGCCGGTCTTCGTGCCGACGACGAAGGAGAACGGCTTCCAGGTGACGATCGCCGACCTCGAGGCCGCCATCACGCCGCGCACGCGCGCCGTCATCGTCAACACGCCGTGCAACCCGACGGGTGTGCAGTGGAGCCGCGAAACGCTCGAAGGCGTCGCGCGGGTCGCGACGGAGCACGACCTCGTCGTCGTCGCCGACGACATCTACACGCTGTTCACCTACCGCGAGCCGTTCGTGCCGTTCGCGTCGCTGCCCGGCATGGCGGAGCGCACCGTGACGATCGGGTCGTTCAGCAAGGACTACCTCATGACGGGCTGGCGCATCGGGTGGATCCTCGCCCCGGCCGACTTCGTCTCGACGGCGCGTGACGTCAACGAGAACAACGTCTTCACCGCGCCCTCGATCTCGCAGCGCGCGGCCCTCAACGCTCTCGAACGACGCGCCGAGCTGCGTCCGCCCGTCAAGGAGCTCTACCGCGGCCGCCTGCAGCGCGCATATGAGCGCGTGCAGCGGCTGCCGCACATGGACGCCTTCGAGCCGCAGGGCACGATCTACCTGTGGGTCGACATCCGCGAGACCGGTCTGACGTCGCTCGAGTGCGCCGCGCGCATCGTCGAGGAAGCCCACATCCTGACGATCCCCGGCACCGCGTTTGGCGCGTCGGGCGAAGGGTTCCTGCGTCTCGCTGTCACCGTCGGCGAGGAGCAGATCGACGAGGCCTTCGACCGCCTGGAGCGCATGAGCATCTTCGGCGGCTGACGGCGGCCTGGGGGTGCTCGGCGCGAGCCGCGGGCACCACGTAGGGTTGGCCCTCGTGCCACGAGGGCACGACCCGGCTCGTGGCGATCGTCCGCGGGCTTGGGCCCCACCGACCCCGAAGCGTTGATGAGCGCCTTAACCACCCGTCTGCACGACCGTCTCGGCCTACGTACGTCACCGCGGATCTTCTTCGGCTCCGCTGCGCTGATCGTCGTGTTCACCGCGTCCATGGCACTCTTCCCCGACCCGGTGCGTTCCGTCTTCGGTGCGGCGGCACACTGGTTACGTTTCGATCTCGGCTGGTTCTACACGGCGGCCGCGACCCTTCTCGTCGTCTTCTCGCTGGGGCTCGCCGCAAGCCGTTACGGGCGCGTCAAGCTCGGCCCTGACGACGCCGAGCCCGCCTATTCGGGGCTGTCGTGGTTCGCGATGATGTTCGCGGCCGGCGTCGGCGCGACGTTGATGTTCTGGGGCATCGCCGAGCCGATTAACCACTACGCGCGCCCGCCGCTCGGCGCGGCGCCCTACTCGGACGAAGCGGCGTGGGACGCGCTGTCGATCGCGAACTTCCACTTCGGCATCCACATGTGGGCCATCCTCGTCGTGCCCGGCCTGTGCTTCGGGTACTTCACGTACAAGCGGAACCTGCCGCCGCGCGTGTCGTCTGCGTTCCATCCGCTGCTCGGCGACCGCATCCACGGCCCCATCGGCCAGGCCATCGACATCATCGCCGTCGTCTCCACCGTCTTCGGTCTCGCCGTCTCGACGGGTCTCGGTGCGCTGCAGATCAACTCGGGCATGAACGATGTCTTCGGCGTGCCGATCGCCGGGTGGGTGCAGGCCGCGATCCTCGCCGTCATCACGGCGGCTGCGCTGACGTCCGTGCTCGCCGGCATGGACAAGGGCGTCAAGAACCTGTCCTACGCCAACATCCTCATGGCGATCGCGCTGCTCCTCTTCGTGGCGATGACGGCGATGTCGGCCTCAGACGTGGCGCGCGGCATCGTCGAGTCGGCCGGTCGCTACCTGTCGCAGCTGCCGATGCTGTCGACGTTCAACGACACGATGCACCACGGCGCGTGGTCGGGTCAGTGGACGGTCTTCTACTGGGCGTGGACGGTGACGTGGGCGCCATTCGTCGGGATGTTCGTCGCCAAGATCTCGCGCGGACGCACCATCCGCGCGTTCGTGACGGCATCGATCGGGCTGCCCAGCGCCTTCGTCATCGTGTGGATCGGCGTGTACGGCCTCACGTCGATCACGAGCGATCGAGCGAGCGCGAAGGCTGCGGGACAGGGCGGTTCGCTCGCGCACACCATCGTCGACGAGAACAACCCGCAGGCGGCGCTGTTCCAGTTCTTGCGCGACCTGCCCGGCTACCTGCCCGTCGCGACGCTGGCGCTCGCCGTCATCGTCATCTTCTTCATCACCTCGATCGACTCGGGCGCGCTCGTCATGGACGCCATGGTCAACGGCCACGAGGACGCGTCGGTGCGCCGTCAGCGCGTGTTCTGGTCGCTGTCGGTGGGCGCCGTCTGTGCTGCGATCATCCTCACGGCGGGCGAGGACGGGCTGTCGGCGCTGCAGGAGGTCATCATCGTCATCGGGTTCCCCATCACGGTCCTGACGGTCCTGCAGGCCTGGCTGTTGTTCCAGGCGCTGCGTGAGGACGCCGGAGCGGCACGCCCGATGCGGACCCGCCAGTGGAAGCAGGTGCTGCCCGCCGAGGAGTACGAGCGGCGCGCCGCCGAGGGCGTGCTCGACGAGGACGCCTACGTCGTCCTGCCCGAGTTCGAGGAGGGCACCGAGCCGGAGTTCGAGACGCACGTCCCGACGACGGCGCAGACGCAGCAGCAGGCCGCGGAGCGCGCCGCCGTCTCCCTCGGGCTGACGGGGCCGGTCGCCGCGGGCAAGTCGGTCGTCGGCGACGCGTTCGAGCGCCGCGGCGCGGTTGTCGTCGAGTTCGACGAGGTGATGCGCGAACTGCTCGTGCCGGGCGAGGAAGCCCTCGACCGGTTGCGGGAGGTGTTCTCCGAGACGATCGCCCACCCCGACGGCACGATCGACTGGCACACGCTCGACGACCTCACGACGCGCAGCCCCGCGGCGCGCGAGCGGATGTATGCCGTCATCGGCCCGTTCGTGCGTGCGGAGGCCGACGCCCGGGCCAAGGCCGTGGGCGATGACTCGGTGCTCGTGCTCGACCTCGCGCTGCTGACGGACGCCGCGACGCCGCGCGACTTCGACCACGTCGTCGTCGTGGAGGCGCCGGCGGAGGTGCGCGTCGAACGGCTCATGGCCGAGCGTGGACTGGATCTTGAGCAGGCCTGGGCCGAGATCGACGCCGACACGCAGGGGCGCGAGCGCAGCGACGCGGCCGACGTCGTCCTCTCGAACGAGGGCAGCATCGACGAGCTCGACGCGGCTGTCGGTGCGTTCTGGGACGATGAGGTCGCACCGGCGCTGAACAGTGCCGCGACGCGCGTCTGAGGAGGCGACGATGAAGGTCGGGTTGACGGGTGGGATCGGTTCGGGCAAGTCTGCGGTGGCCCGATTGCTCGTCGAGCACGGGGCGCTGGTGGTCGACGCCGACGCCGTCGCGCGCGAGGTCGTCGCGCCCGGCAGTGCGGGGCTCGCGCAGATCGCCGACCGCTTCGGTGACGGCGTCCTGACGGCGCGGGGCGAGCTGGATCGCGGCGCGCTGGGGGCCATCGTCTTCGCGGACGAGGGCGCGCGGCGCGACCTCGAAGCCATCACGCACCCGCTCATCGCGGCGCGCACGCTCGAGTTGTTCGCCGCGGCGAAACCGGGGCAGGTGCTCGTGCACGACATTCCGTTGCTCGTCGAGCTGGGGCGCGAGGGCGACTACGACGTCGTCATCGTCGTCGATGCGCCCGTCGAGACGCGTCTGCAGCGGCTCGAGGAGCACCGCGGGATGCCGCGTGAGGTCGCCGAGGCACGCATGCGCAGTCAGGCCAGCGACGAGCAGCGCCGCGCGGTCGCCGATGTGTGGATCGACAACGCGGGGGACGAGGACACGTTGCGTCGCCGCGTCGACGACGTGTGGCGCACGCGCTTGCAGGGCTGAGGACCGCGGGATTCCGGGGTTGTCAGTGGGCGGGTCTAGGGTTGCGGCATGCGTCCAGTCACCGATCTGCAGCGTTCTGTTGCACCCATCAAGGTCGAATCCGAGTTCGAGCCCGCCGGCGATCAGCCGAAGGCCATCGCCGAGTTGTCGAAGCGCGTCAAGGCGGGGGAGCAGGACATCGTCCTGCTCGGTGCGACGGGTACCGGAAAGTCGGCAACGACGGCGTGGCTGATCGAGCAGGTGCAGCGCCCGACGCTCGTGCTGGCGCCCAACAAGACGCTCGCGGCGCAGCTCGCCAACGAGTTCCGCGAGTTGTTGCCGCACAACGCCGTCGAGTACTTCGTCAGCTACTACGACTACTACCAGCCCGAGGCGTACGTGCCGCAGACGGACACGTACATCGAGAAGGATTCCTCGATCAACGAGGAGGTCGAGCGGCTGCGTCACTCGGCGACCAACTCGCTGCTGACGCGGCGTGACGTCGTCGTCGTCGCGTCCGTGTCGTGCATCTACGGTCTCGGGACGCCGCAGGAGTACGTCGACCGAATGGCCCGTCTCAAGGTCGGCCAGGAGATCAACCGCGACGAGTTGCTGCGCCGGTTCGTCGAGATGCAGTACACGCGCAACGACCTCGCGTTCACGCGCGGCACGTTCCGCGTGCGCGGCGACACGGTCGAGATCATCCCCGTGTACGAGGAGCTCGCGATCCGTATCGAGTTCTTCGGCGACGAGATCGACCGGCTCTACACGTTGCACCCGTTGACGGGGGAGATCGTCAACGAGGAGTCGGAGATGTACGTCTTCCCGGCGACGCACTACGTCGCCGGGCCCGAGCGCATGGAGCGCGCCATCGCCGGCATCGAGGTCGAGCTGGGCGATCAGCTCAAGCGGTTCGAGGCCGAGGGCAAGATGCTCGAGGCGCAGCGCTTGCGGATGCGGACGACGTACGACATCGAGATGATGCGGCAGGTCGGGTCGTGCGCCGGCATCGAGAACTACAGCCGTCACATGGACGGTCGTGGCCCCGGTACCGCGCCGAACACGCTGCTCGACTACTTTCCGGAGGATTTCCTCCTCGTCATCGACGAGTCGCACCAGACGGTCCCGCAGATCGGGGCGATGTACGAGGGTGACATGTCGCGCAAGCGCACCCTCGTCGACCATGGTTTCCGTCTGCCGAGCGCGATGGACAACCGGCCGTTGAAGTGGGAGGAGTTCCTCGAGCGCATCGGGCAGACGGTGTACCTCTCGGCGACGCCGGGCGACTACGAGATGAGCAAGAGCGACGGCTACGTCGAGCAGGTCATCCGCCCGACGGGTCTCGTCGATCCCGAGATCGTGCTCAAGCCGACGAAGGGGCAGATCGACGATCTGCTCGGCGAGATCCGCACACGGACGGACAAGAACGAGCGTGTCCTCGTCACGACCTTGACGAAGAAGATGGCCGAGGATCTCACCGACTATCTGCTCGACAAGGGTGTGCGGGTGCGCTATCTGCACTCGGAGGTCGACACGTTGCGCCGCGTCGAGTTGCTGCGCGAGTTGCGCATGGGTGAGTTCGACGTCCTCGTCGGCATCAACCTGCTCCGTGAGGGTCTCGACCTACCGGAGGTGTCGCTCGTCGCGATCCTCGACGCCGACAAGGAGGGCTTCCTGCGGTCCGCACGAAGCCTGATCCAGACCATCGGTCGCGCTGCGCGAAACGTCTCCGGTCAGGTGCACATGTACGCCGACAAGGTGACGCCGTCGATGCAGGAGGCGATCGACGAGACGTCGCGCCGCCGTGAGCTGCAGATCGCGTACAACACGGAGAAGGGCATCGACCCACAGCCGTTGCGCAAGAAGATCGCGGACATCACCGACATGCTGCAGCGCGAGTCCGCCGACACGGACGCACTGCTCGGTTCCGGCCGTTCGATGTCGCGTGGTAAGGGTCGCGGCGGCAGCGGTGCGGCGAGTGCCGACGCGAACGTCGCCGCGGGCGCGAAGCGCGAGGCGAGCAGCGCCGCCGACCTCGCGGGCCTCATCCAGGAGTTGCAGGCCCAGATGAGTGAGGCGGCCTCCGAGCTGCAGTTCGAACTCGCAGCGCGTCTGCGCGACGAATTACGTGACCTCAAGAAAGAACTGCGCCAGATGACGGAGGCGCAGAAGTAGCGCCCTGATGGCGTCCGCGGCGCCGGGTGGGATCTCGGCGCCGCGTGGTCATCGCCCCTTGTTGCGAGGATGGTTGCGGGCCTGACGCTCATTGCCGCGGCGATAGTTGCCGGTGAGGCGCGCCATGATCTCCTGAGCGTCACCGTCCTCGACGTCTTCCAAGAAGTCCGCAGCACGCGCGCCCCTAAGAGTCGTCGCTGTGCGTCCGTGATGAGTGATGACAACGACGCCATCACGTTCGAGAAAGGCGAAGCCAGCAGGTTGGGGCATGCTCGACACGCTATGGGCGAGGCAGCCGACCGGCAAGCGAAATACGGTCACGCCACGCCGGGGCTGATGTCATTTGATCGCCCGGATGAGCCTGACGAGGTCCTGACACCCCGCATGATCGGCCATGGCCAACCGGGGCAGTTCGCTCTCGGCGAACCAGCCGATGTCGTCGTGCTCGTCGGGCGCGATGTTGCGGGGGTTCCCTACCCAGCGCGTCGCGAAGAACGCATGCTTCAACAGGGCTGGATCCTTGCAGGCCATCGGAAATCGCTCTGGATCGATCACCGTCACTCCGAGCTCTTCGACGCACTCGCGACGGGCAGCGCACTCGGCGGACTCGCCGGGTTCGACGTGTCCCCCGGGCAGGTCCCACAGGTCCGGATAATTCATCCGGTTCGGGTGGCGGTGAGCGAGTAGCACCCTCGCGTCCCGAACGAGTGCCACGACGGCAATGTGCGTGGGCAGCGTCGCTGAGGCCATGGGATGAGTCAACCACCAGTCGCCTGTACCTCGTCTGCCGTCAGGCGGTAGACCAAGCGGGTGCAAACCAGCGCCGCCTGATCGCAGGGTTGCACGCGGCGGGTGCTCTTGTGATTCGTGATGCAGCCCTGGCGCGGAGGAAGGGCCGGCCAGTGGGTTCACTCACTATCCCTTTGACCCTACCAAGATTCGAACATGTGTACTAAACTAGTGGCATGGATCAAACGCTGGCAGTGACGGCCGAGACGGTCGCCGCCATGCCGTCCACCGAGCTGGTGGGCGCATGGGTTCTGCTGACGCGCGCGATCGCAGAGCAGGCGCTGGCCGACCCGGAGACATTGGCGCCCTGCTCGGGCGACGCGTTGCCGCGAACCTTCGATGAGCGCCACACGCGCACGTTCACGCTCCAAGCACAACTGGAAGACATCGCCGTTGCTGCGCAGGAGGTGACGAGGGCCGCCGACGCGGTGCTTCACGCCGTCGCCGTCGAACACGAAGACACGGTCGCCCAGCGTGCTCACCTCGACGAGGAGAACTATGGGCTCTGCGAACGCCCTCCGACCGCAGGCGAATTCGCGGGGGATGATCTCGGGAACGCCCTCGGGTGTTCGAGCGCCACCGCGTCGCGCCTCGCTGTCGACGGACGCATGCTCCGCGACCGCGCGCCCGCTCTGCACGAACTGACGCTGCGGGGAGCCTGCCGCACCATGGTGGCCGCCACGCTGGCGCGTGAGATGGCGCACCTCGACGACGAGTTGGCTGCAGAGGTGCTCACGGATCTCGTGAGCGGGGGAGCACACCACCTCAGCGTCGACGGTGCCCGCTCCCGGGCGCGCAAACTGCTGCACGACAGGCGGCTGGCGCAGACCGAGGCCGACACCGTCGACCCCCGTCGTGAGCACGGGCTATGGTTCACGCCCCACCTCGATTTCGACACCCTCACCGAGGTGCGTCTGATCATGGCCACCGAGGACGCTGCCCGTCTCCGCGCCGCGATCGAAGCGCACGCTCAGACGCTCAACGACCATGCGCCAGATCCACGTGACGAACTCGCGCGGTGGCGCGCCGCGAGCCACGTCAGTGTGGCAGGGAGTGGCACCGAACCCCTCGGCGCCGTTCGCGTCGACGCACTGCTCGACCTTGTCTTCGCGAACTCAACGGTCAACACCGTCATGCACCTCAAGGTGCCCGTCCACGCGAGCCCACCAGCGCCTTCCGACCGGCGGTTCGGAACGCTGGAGCCCCCTGCGTCGCTCGCCTCCGTCCCCAACTGCGGTCTCGACGAGGGCGGTCTTGATGAGGACGGTCTTAGTCGGCCCCGTCAGCACGCTGAGGCCGGGCCGATCGGCGTCATCACGCGACCCCCGGACACATTGGGCGCGGCCCACATCCCCGGCCTGGGCCACGTCGACGCGGCAGCCGTTCGCCTCGTCGCGGCGCTCGTCGACACCACGTTCACGATCGACCTCGTTGACGGTGCGTGGACGACGCTCGCGAGTTGCTCGACGACGTATCGTCCCGGCGCGCGAGTGGCGCGGCTTGTCCGTGAGCGTGACGTGCACTGCCGCTTCCCGCACTGCACCCGGGTCTCGACGAACTGCGACCTCGACCACGTCGTCCCGCACGCCGACGGTGGGCCGACGAGCGTCGGCAACCTGCAGGCCCTGTGCCGCCACCATCACCGCGCCAAGACCTTCGGCGGCTATGCCGTGACCATGACGCCAGACGGAGTTTGCACGTGGGAGTCACCGACCGGCCGCCGCTGGACGACTCTCCCGAGCGGGGAGACGGTCGCGACCACGCTCGCTCCCGCGAGCTGAGCTGTTGGCAGGCACGCTCCATCGGCCGGCACTCAGGCCGTCTCAGTAGAATCGCCGCATGTCTCGAATCTTCAAGATCTTCGCGTTCGCCGAAGCTGTTTCCTGGGGTCTGCTTCTCATCGGCATGTTCTTCAAGTGGGTGCTCAAGACCACTGAGGTCGGAGTGCAGATCGCCGGGCCCATCCACGGCGTCATGTTCATCGGGTACGTCCTGTGCGCGCTCAAGCTGTGGCAGGAGAAGAGCTGGCCGAACAAGACGATCGGCATCGGCCTGCTCTGCGCCGTGATCCCGTTCGCGACGATCTGGTTCGAGAAGCGCGCCGAAGCGCGTGGCGAACTCGGCGACGAACCGCGTCAGAAGCCCCTCGCCGGCTGACGATCCCCCTGCACGTGCGACCGGCGGGGCCGCGAACCGCGAGGGTTCGCAGCCCCGCCGCTCGTTCGTCATGACACGCCAGTCGACGAGACGCACCGACGACGCCGGCCCCTGCCTGCGCGTCACTCAGCCGCGGCTGCGATACGAGACATCGCCGGCGCTCAAGGCGCCAGAGGTGTTCGCGCACCTGGTCGAGGCATGACCATCCAATTGGTCACCGCGGCGCGCCGCAGACCCGCGTCGTCGTCGGCGCTCAAGTCGCCAGGCCTGCCCGCGCCACGCATCCAGGTGCGGTCATTCACGCAAAGACCGCGTCGTGCAGGCAAGGGCGGCGATGATGTCGGGCGCCCAGGTCGCCAGGCCTGCCCACGCCACGCATCCAGGTGCGGTGGTCACGCAACGACCGCATCGTGCAGTCAGGGGACCATGCAGTCAAGGGCGACGATGATGTCGGGCGCTCAGCTCACCAACCGCGTTCGCGCCACTCGTCGAGGTGCGGGCGTTCGACAGACAGACGCGTGTCGTCGCCGTGGCCCGGGTGAACGTCGGCATCGTCGAAACGCCCGAAGATGCGATCGCGAACCATGGTGAACAGCTCGTCGAACGACTGCTCATCGGAATGCGTCGTCGCGCCGACGCCGCCAGGAAACAGCGTGTCGCCCGTCCACAGCTGAGGCAGAGCGTCGCTGCCGGCGGGTGGCGTCCACGACAAAACGACGCTGCCGGGGGTGTGGCCTGGCACGTGGTGCGCGACGAGCGTCTGCGCGCCGAACTGAATCGTGTCACCGTCACTCAGCGTCCGCGCGGGCGCGACCGGGAGGTGCGGTCCGTCCTCGAGACCGGCGAGCGTCGCGTCAGCACGCTCGGCGAGCTCGGGCAGGGCGCGGTGATGATCCCAGTGCTTGTGGGTCGTCACGACGGCATCGAGACGATCGACGCACGCCTCGTCGAGCATCGCCGTGATGGCTCCGGCATCTGCCGCAGCGTCGATGAGCACCGCCGCACCACCCGTCTCGGGCGTCGCATCACGCAGCAGATACACGTTGTTGTGCATGTCGGAAACTGACAGCTTCCACATCGTCAGCCCCGGCAGGTCGAGTCGTGACGGCGCGTCGCCCGGTTTCACATCGGAGAGGTAAGCACTCATGCCTCTACCATCTCACCCACCCAGCCACCGGTGCCACAGGTACCGGCGCCGGGTGGCCCGGGCACGCCGCGCGCAGGGGCGGCCCGGGCCCGTGACAGCGCGAGCGTGCAGCCGATGCCGCGTCATCAGTGTCGTCGCTCTGGGCCGCCGGGGCAGGAAACCCCGCTACCACCGCGTCAGACGTTCGCCCCGCGCGCAGCGACCTGCGCCTCATGCAGGTCGTAGCCGGCGCCGATGAGAGTGAGGTGACTGAAGGCCTGCGGGTAGTTGCCGACCTGGGTCATCTCCTCGGGGTCGTACTCCTCGGCGAGCAGTCCGACGTCGTTCGGCAGGTCGCACAACCGGTCGAACAGCTCCTCGGCCTTGTCGAGCTCACCGATCTTCGCGTACGCGGAGACGAGCCAGAACGAGCAGGCGAGGAACGGGTGCTCGTCTCCGGCGAGGCCGTCGACGCCCGATTCGGTGCGGTAGCGCAGGAGGAAACCGCCGCGCATGAGGTCGTTCTCGATGGCCCGCACCGTGCCGATGACGCGAGGATCGTCGGCGGGCAGGAACCCGACGGCCGGGATGAGCAGCAGCGACGCGTCGACCTCGGTCGTGTTGTAGTGCTGCGTGAACGTGTTCTTCTGCACGTTGAAACCCTTCGTGAGGATCTCCTCACGCACGAGCTCGCGCACCTCGCGCCACCGCTCGACGTCGCCCGGGTGGCCGTGCTTCTCGACGGCGGAGATCGCCGCGTTGAACGCAGCCCACACCATGACGCGCGAGTGCGTGAAGTGCTGCAGCGGCCCGCGGATCTCCCATAAACCGTTGTCCGGCTCGTCCCAGTGCTCGGCGAGCTGGTTGACTAGCGCGGCCTGGATCGCCCAGCTCTGCTCGTTCTCGTACCCACCCTTGGCGCGCGCGTGCTCAAAGGCGATCATGACCTCGCCGAGGACGTCCGTCTGCTTCTGGTCGACGGCGCCGTTGCCGACACGCACCGGCCGCGAATCCGCGTACCCGGGCAGATGGTCGAGTTCACGCTCGGGCAGCTCGCGCCCACCGTCGATCGTGTACATGATCTGCATGTCCTCGGGATCACCGGCGAGGGCACGCACGAGCCACTCGCGCCACTTGATCGTCGCGTCGACGTAGCCGGCGCGCAGCAGCGACTCGAGACCTAGCGAGGCGTCGCGCAGCCAGCAGTAGCGGTAATCCCAGTTGCGTTCACCACCGAAGTCCTCCGGCAGCGACGTCGTCGGCGCCGCGACGATGCCGCCGCGGCGGCTGTCCGTCAGCAGGTTGAGCACGAGCAGGCTGCGACGCACGACGTCGGCGTGCGGCCCGTCGTAGGTGCAGTGGCCGATCCAGTCGTTCCAGCGCCCCAGCGTCGACGCGATGCGCTTGTCGGTGTCGAGCGGGATCGGGATCGGCTTGTAGCTCGGCACCCACGTCATGCTGAAGTCGAGCGCCTCACCGGCGGAGACGTCGAACAGGTCACGGTGACGCCCCTCGTTGCCGACGGGCAGCCGGTCGCCGCGGAAGATGAGCATGTCGGGGCCGGCGATCGCGACGAGCACCTCCTCGTCCTGCACGTGCCCCGGGTGGTGGCTCACCCACGGCTTCACCTTGCCGTAGTTGAGGCGGACGACCCACTCCTGCTCCAACGTCACGGTACCCTCGAGGCCCTCGACGCGACGCAGGACGTCTGCGCGGCCGTCGCTGACGGGCATGAGATCGGTGACCTTCACCTTGCCGGTCGCCGTCTCGTGGATCGTCTCGAGGATGAAACTGTCCTCGCGGTACGCCCGCGTCGTCGTGGCCTCCTCGGCGGGCCCGAGCAGCCAGCGTCCGTGATCCGGCGTGCCGAGCAGCGCCGTGAAGCAGCTCGACGAGTCGAAGCGGGGCAGGCACAACCAGTCGATGGACCCCCGGAGGCTGACGAGCGCCGCCGTCTCGGTGTCACCGATGATGGCGTAGTCCTCGATCGGGGTGGTGTTGACCTCGGAAGGGGTGAAATCCACAGACATGCGCCCCAGACTAATCGGACCGGCGCCATGGCCTGATCCGTCGTCGTGGGCGTGTCCCGGGTGCCCACAGGGGTGGGTTTCCCCGCGCCGTTCGGGGGTTGTCGGTGCGCGCACCTAGCATGGGGGACGTGCCGAAGATTCCAAGCAGCAGCAACGCCGTGGCCCCACGTCGCGGCCACGATCACCTTCTCGTGCGCGGCGCACGGGAGCACAACCTCAAGAACGTCTCGATCGAGATCCCGCGTGACGCGCTCGTCGTGTTCACCGGGCTGTCCGGCTCGGGCAAGTCGTCCCTCGCGTTCGACACGATCTTCGCCGAGGGCCAGCGCCGCTACGTCGAATCCCTGTCGGCGTACGCGCGTCAGTTCCTCGGTCAGATGGACAAGCCGGACGTCGACTTCATCGAAGGCCTCAGCCCCGCCGTCTCCATCGATCAGAAGAGCACGAACCGCAATCCGCGCTCGACGGTGGGCACGATCACGGAGGTCTACGACTACTTCCGTCTGCTCTTCGCCCGCGCCGGTCGCCCGCACTGCCCCGTCTGCGGCGCGCCGGTCGGCAGCCAGACGCCGCAGCAGATCGTCGACTCGATCCAGGAGCTACCGTCTGGCACCCGCTTCCAGGTGCTTGCACCCGTCGTGCGCGCCCGCAAGGGCGAGTACGTCGACCTGTTCGCCGAACTGCAGACGAAGGGCTTCTCCCGTGCCCGTGTCGACGGTGAGACGGTGACGCTGAGCGAACCGCCGACGCTGGAGAAGCAGAAGAAGCACACGATCGACGTCGTCGTCGACCGTCTCGTCGCGAAGGGGCCGGACGACCTCAGCGGCCGCCAGCGCCTCACCGACTCGGTCGAGACGGCCCTCGGCCTCGCGGACGGCCTCGTCGTCATCGAACGCGTCGTGCGCGAGGGCGCCGAGGACGAGCACGACGAGCTGCCGCTCGAGCGCCGTTACTCGGAGAAGCTCGCCTGCCCGAACGACCACGCGCTGTCGATGGACGCGATCGAGCCGCGTTCGTTCTCGTTCAACAGCCCGTTCGGTGCCTGCCCGGCCTGCACCGGTCTCGGCACCGAGCTGCGTGTCGACCCCGACCTCATCATCCCCGACGAGGACAAGACGCTGCGCGAGGGCGCGATCCTGCCGTGGGCGCAGGGCAGCGGTGCCGCCGACTATTTCGTCCGCGTCATGGGCGCGCTCGGCAAGGAGAGCGGGTTCGACCTCGACACCCCATGGCGCGACCTGCCGGCCAAGGCGAAGACGATGCTGCTCGAGGGCAAGAACCACAAGGTTCACGTCACCTACCGCAACCGTTTCGGGCGTGAGCGCTCCTATTCGACGGGCTTCGAGGGCGTCATCCCGTTCGTCAAGCGTCGCCACACGGAGACGGAGTCGGAGTGGAGCCGTGAGCGCTACGAGGGCTACATGCGCGAGGTGCCATGCCCGACGTGCAACGGCGCACGCCTCAAGCCCGAGTCGCTGTCGGTGACGATCGGCGGCAAGTCGATCGCCGAGGTGTGCGCGCTGCCGATCTCGGAGTCCGCGCACTTCCTCGACGACGTCGACTTCACCTCGCGCGAGCGGCAGATCGCCGAGCGCGTCATTAAGGAGATCGCGGCGCGTCTCGGCTTCCTGCTCGACGTCGGCCTCGACTACCTCTCGCTCGACCGGCCCGCCGGCACGCTGTCGGGTGGTGAGGCGCAGCGCATCCGCCTCGCGACGCAGATCGGCTCGGGTCTCGTCGGCGTGCTCTACGTCCTCGACGAGCCGTCGATCGGTCTTCACCAACGCGACAACCACCGCCTCATCGAGACGCTGACGCGCCTGCGCGACCTCGGCAACACGCTCATCGTCGTCGAGCACGACGAGGACACGATCGCGACGGCCGACTGGATCGTCGACATCGGGCCCGGTGCCGGTGAGCACGGGGGAGAGGTCGTCTACTCCGGCCCGGTCAAGGGCTTGCTCGCGGAGAAGAAGTCCGTCACCGGCGGTTACCTCAGCGGCCGATTGTCCATCCCGGTGCCGCAGACGCGTCGCGGTCAGGACGGTCGCCGCCTCGTCGTCGAGGGAGCGCGTGAGCACACGCTCAAGGACATCGACGTCGCGTTCCCGCTGGGCAACCTCGTCGTCGTCTCCGGCGTGTCGGGGTCGGGCAAATCGACGCTCGTCAACGACATCCTCTACACGACGCTCGCGAACGACCTCAACGGCGCCCGCCAGGTCGCCGGGCGCCACAAGCGCGTCACCGGCACCGAACTGCTCGACAAGGTCGTCCACGTCGACCAGAGCCCCATCGGGCGCACACCGCGAAGCAACCCGGCCACCTACACGGGCGTGTTCGACGCCATCCGCAAGCTCTTCGCAGAGACACAGGAGGCGAAGATCCGCGGCTACCAGCCGGGGCGCTTCTCCTTCAACGTCAAGGGCGGACGCTGCGAGGCATGTTCGGGTGACGGCACGCTGAAGATCGAGATGAACTTCCTGCCCGACGTGTACGTGCCGTGCGAGGTGTGCCACGGGGCGCGCTACAACCGCGAGACGCTCGAGGTGCACTTCAAGGGCAAGTCGATCGCCGAGGTGCTCGACATGCCGATCGAGGAGGCCGCGGAGTTCTTCGAAGCGGTGCCCGCGATCGCGCGTCACATGCGCACGCTCGTCGACGTCGGTCTCGGCTACGTCCGTCTCGGCCAGCCGGCGCCGACGCTGTCGGGTGGTGAGGCGCAGCGCGTCAAGCTAGCCGCGGAGCTGCAGAAGCGCTCGTCCGGCCGCACGATCTACGTCCTCGACGAGCCGACGACCGGTCTGCACTTCGAGGACATCCGCAAGCTGCTCGAGGTCATCCAGGGCCTCGTCGACAAGGGCAACACGGTCGTCGTCATCGAGCACAACCTCGACGTCATCAAGAGCGCCGACTGGGTCATCGACATGGGCCCCGAGGGTGGTTTCCGCGGCGGTGAGGTCGTCGCCGAGGGCACGCCAGAGCAGATCGCGCAGGTCGAGGCGAGCCACACGGGTCGCTTCCTGCGTCCGCTGCTCGAAGCCGCAGGCGTGACGCCGACGATCGTGGCGCAGAAGCCCGTCATCGACCCGCGCGCGGCGATGAGGAAGACCGCCGCGAAGAAGACGGCGAGCAAGCAGACCGCGGCCGGCAAGACGACCGCAAAGAACACGAGCGCCGCGCCGAGTGCGGCGAAGAAGACGACCCGGAAGAAGGCATGATGAGTGACCTCCAGGCACAGTTCACGCGCCGCAGCGCGATGACCGCGACGATCGCCGTGGCCGGCACCGGCATGCTCGCCGCGTGCGGCGGGGGCGACGACGAGGCCTCGACGAAGTCCGTCGACGCCACGATCGACGCGAGCAAGGTGAGCGTCGGCAGCGGCTTCGTCGACCGCGGCAACTCCATCGTCGTCACTCAGCCGACGAAGGGCACCTTCAAGGCGTTCACGTCCGTGTGCCCGCACCAGGACTGCCAGGTCGGCGAGGTCACCGACAAGGCGATCGTCTGCCCCTGCCACGGCAGCCGCTTCGACCCGATGACGGGCGCCGTGCTCGCCGGCCCCGCGGACAAGCCGCTCGCCGAGAAGAAGGTCGAGGTCAAGGGCAGCCAGCTGCACGTGACCGGCTGATGGCAGACCCCCGCACCTACCGCCCCAAGACGGGCGACATCCCGACCGAACCCGGCGTCTACCGCTTCCGCGACCGCGACGGGCGCGTCATCTATGTCGGCAAGGCGAAGAACCTGCGCTCGCGCCTGAGCAACTACTTCCAGGATCTGCGGCTGCTGCACCCGCGCACGCGGACGATGGTGACGACGGCCGCCTCGGTGGAGTGGACGATCGTGCGCACCGAGGTCGAGGCGTTGCAGCTCGAGTACGCCTGGATCAAGGAGTTCGACCCGCGCTTCAACGTCAAGTACCGCGACGACAAGTCCTACCCCTACCTCGCGGTGACGATGTCCGACGCGGTGCCGCGCGCGCAGGTGATGCGCGGGCGCAAGCGTCCCGGCACTCGCTACTTCGGCCCGTTCACGCACGCGTGGGCGATCCGCGACACGCTCGATCAACTCATGCGCGTGTTCCCGATGCGCACGTGCAGCAACGGGGTCTACCGACGCGCCGAGGCGTCGGGTCGCCCGTGTCTGCTCGGGTACATCGACAAGTGCAGCGCGCCCTGCGTCGGCAAGGTCAGCAAGGCCGAGCACCGTGAGATCGCCCAGGATTTCTGCGATTTCATGGCCGGCGATTCCGCGCGCTTCACCCGGGAGATGGAGCGACGCATGAAGGCTGCCGCCGCCGACCTCGACTTCGAACAAGCGGCGCGCTTGCGCGACGACCTCGGTGCCCTGGAGAAAGTGCTGCAGAAGTCAGCCATCGTGTTCGACGACGCGACGGATGCCGACGTCTTCGGCGTCGCCGAGGACGACCTCGAGGCAGCCGTCCAGGTCTTCCACGTGCGCGGCGGCCGCATCCGCGGTCAGCGCGGCTGGGTCACCGACAAGGGCAGCGACGCCGGCGTCAACACCGCCGACCTCGTCGAGGCCATGCTGCTCGAGGTCTACGGCGACCTTCAGGGGCGCGACGACGTCCCGCGCGAGGTGCTCGTGCCGTCGTTGCCGCCCGATGTCGAGACGGTCAGCTCGTGGCTGCGCGAACGCCGCGGCAGCAACGTCGACGTCCGCGTGCCGCAGCGCGGCGACAAGCGCGAGCTCGCCGCGACGGTCGCGAAGAACGCCGAGCACGCGCTCGCGCGCCACAAGGTGAGCCGCGCGTCCGACCTGACGGCCCGCTCGCAGGCCCTCGAAGAGTTGCAGGAGAACCTCGGGCTGCCCGAGGCGCCGCTGCGCATCGAGTGCTTCGACATCTCGCATGTGCAGGGCACGAACGTCGTCGGTTCGATGGTCGTGTTCGAGGACGGTCTGCCCCGCAAGTCGGAGTACCGCCGCTTCATCGTCAACGGCATCGAGGGCGAGGATGGCACGCTGCGCAACGACGACGTCGCCGCGATGCACGAGGTGCTGACGCGGCGTTTCGCCCGGCTCGCGAAGGAGAGCGCCGACCTCGCGCCCGCGACGACCGGCGAGATCCCGGCGGACGCGGCGACCGCAGGCCCCTCCCTGCGTGACGAGAACGGCCGCATCAAGCGCTTCGCCTACCGTCCGCAGTTGCTCGTCGTCGACGGCGGACGCCCGCAGGTCGACGCCGCCGCGCGGGCCCTCGCCGACGTCGGGTTCGACGACATCCCCGTCGTCGGGCTCGCGAAGCGTCTCGAGGAGGTGTGGCTCGTCGACGACGACTACCCCGTCATCCTGCCGCGCACGAGCGAGGCCTTGTACCTGCTGCAGCGCGTGCGCGACGAGGCGCACCGCTTCGCGATCACCTTCCATCGTGAGCGACGCTCGAAGTCGATGACGACGTCCGCGCTCGACGGCATCGCCGGGCTCGGCCCTGCCAAGCAGAAGGCGCTGCTCGCGCACTTCGGCTCGCTCAAGCGCATCCGCGCGGCGGACGCCGACGCGCTGTGCGAGGTCAAGGGCATCGGTCCGACGCTCGCCGAGACCATCGTGCGTTCGCTCCGGCAGGAGCAGGGCGAGCCAGCGGTTAACGTGATGACCGGAGAGATCGTCGAATGAACGAGCGAGAGGCAGCCATGTCACACCCACCGCGCGCGGAGTTGATGGTCGTCACCGGCATGAGCGGCGCCGGCCGCTCGACGGCCGCGAACGTGCTCGAGGATCAGGGCTGGTACGTCGTCGACAACCTGCCGCCTCAGCTGCTGCCCGACCTCGCCGGGCTCGTCGACGCGAGCGCGGAGGACGTCCCGCGCCTCGCCGCCGTCGTCGACGTGCGCAGCCGCGCGTTCTTCACCGACTTCCGCGCGGGCCTCGAACGTCTGCGTGACGACGGCTGGCGCCCGTCGGTCGTGTTCATGGACGCGACCGACGAGGCGCTCGTGCGCCGGTTCGAGTCGGTGCGCCGACCGCACCCGTTGCAGGGCGAGGGGCGCATGCTGGACGGCATCATCCGCGAACGTGAGATCTTGCGCGACCTGCGCTCGAACGCCGACATCCTCATCGACACGAGCGGTCTCAACGTCCACCAACTGTCCGCGAAGGTGCACGAGCTCGTCGGCGACACGGGCGGGCCGGCGTTGCGCGTCGCCGTCATGAGCTTCGGGTTCAAGTACGGCATCCCGCTCGACGCCGACCTCGTCTTCGACATGCGTTTCTTGCCGAACCCGTTCTGGAACCCGGAGCTGCGCCCGTTCAGCGGAAAGGACGAGGTCGTGCGTGATTTCGTCCTCGGTCAGCCGGGGGCCCGTGAGTTCCTCGACGGCGTCCTCGCGCTGCTCGAACCGATGACGCAGGGCTACCTGCGCGAGGGGCGCAGCTACGTCACGCTCGCCGTCGGCTGCACCGGCGGCAAGCACCGCAGTGTCGCGATGGCCGAGGAACTGGCGAAGCGCCTCGCCTCCGATCAGCTCGGGACCCTCGTCGTCCACCGTGATCTGGGGCGGGAGTGAAGCGCCCCGCGGTCGCGGCCCTCGGTGGGGGGCACGGCCTGTTCGCCTCGCTGGAGGCCCTGCGTCTCGTGACGGACAAGATCACCGCCATCGTCACCGTCGCCGACGACGGGGGCTCTTCGGGGCGCCTGCGCGAGGAGTACGACATCCTCCCGCCCGGCGACCTGCGCATGGCGCTGGCCGCTCTGTGCGACAACTCGCAGTGGGGCATCGCCTGGCGTGATGCGCTGCAGCATCGCTTCCCCGGCGAGGGCCCGCTCGGCGGGCACGCCCTCGGCAACCTGCTCATCGCGGGGCTGTGGGATTCGCTGGGAGACCCGATCCAGGGTCTCGACATGGTCGGGCGCCTGCTCAGCGCGCGCGGGCGCGTCCTGCCCATGTCGTTGCAGCCGTTGCGCATCGACGCCAAAGTCCGCGGCGTCGACCCCGCAGATCCGGACGGGGTGCGCGAGGTCTCCGGCCAGGTCGCGGTCGCGCAGACGCCGGGCACCGTGCTCAACCTGCGCCTGTTCCCCGACCCGCCGCAGCCGTGCCGCGAGGCGATCGACGCGGTGCTCGACGCCGACTGGGTCATCCTCGGGCCGGGTTCGTGGTTCACCTCCGTCATGCCGCACCTGCTCGTGCCCGACCTGCTCGACGCCCTCGTGCAGACGAAGGCGAAGCGTATGCTGACGCTCAACGTCCAGATGGACACGGGCGAGACCTCCGGTTTCTCGGCCAGCGATCACCTCGAGGTGCTCGCGGCCCATGCTCCGGCCCTTCACCTCGACGCGATCCTCGCCGACCCGGGCGTCGTCGGTGATGACGCCCGCGCCCGCGAGGCGCTCGAGTCGTCGGCGGCCGCGTTGGGCGCGAGCGTCGTCTACAAGCCGGTCGCCGACCAGGAGAGCGCCGGCGTCCACGACACCCTGCGCCTCGCGACGGCGTACCGCGACGTCATGGAATCGGCCGCCCGCGCCCAGGCGCGGCGTCGCGCGTGACCACCCGTTTGGGCCGGGTGCCACGCGTTCGGCACAATAGATCCTTCGTCCCGCAGGGCGATCGACGAGGAAGGTGCACGACGACATGGCGATGACGGCAGCGGTCAAGGACGAGCTGGCCCGGGTGGTGGTGACGCCGCAGCAGACCCGCAAGTCCGAGGTCGCGGCCATGCTGCGCTTCGCCGGCGGGCTGCACCTCGTCGCCGGGCGGGTCGTCGTCGAGGCGGAGCTCGACACCGGCGTCGCCGCGCGTCGTCTGCGGACGAACATCACGCAGCTCTACGGTCACACGAGCGAGCTCGCCGTCATGAGTGCCGGCGGCATCCGTCGTCAGACGACGTATCTCGTGCGCGTCGCCAAGCCCGAGCTCGCCGTGCAGACCGGCCTCGTCGATGCGAAGGGCCGCCCGGTGCGCGGGCTGCCGCCGAAGATCGTCAACGGCACCCTCGACGACGCCGCCGCCGCGTGGCGCGGCGCGTTCATCGCCCACGGGTCGCTCACCGAGCCGGGCCGTTCGTCGTCGCTGGAGATCACCTGTCCCGGTTCCGAAGTCGCCCTCGCCCTCGTCGGCGCGGCGCGCCGGCTGGGTGTGCCCGCAAAGGCGCGTGAGGTGCGCGGCGTCGACCGCGTCGTCATCCGTGACGGCGAGGCGATCGGCGCGATGCTCACCCACATGGGCGCCGAGGACGCGCGCCTCGTGTGGGAGGAGCGCCGCATGCGCCGTGAGGTGAGGGCCACCGCGAACCGTCTCGCGAACTTCGACGACGCCAACCTGCGCCGTTCGGCGCGCGCTGCCGTCGCCGCGGGCAGCCGCGTCGCGCGGGCGATGGAGATCCTCGGCGAGGACGTGCCCGATCATCTTCGTCAGGCCGGTGAGTTGCGCATCGAGCACAAGGAGGCGAGCCTCGAGGAGCTCGGCGCCCTGGCCGACCCACCGATGACGAAGGACGCCGTCGCCGGACGCATCCGCCGGCTGCTCGCGATGGCCGACAAGCGCGCCGCCGATCAGGGCATCCCCGGCACCGACGCGAACCTCACGCCCGACATGCTCGAGGACGACTGACCCTGCCGCGCCCCGTTCAGCGGCCTGACTGACCGGTAACCTGCCCCGCGGTGCCCCGCGGCCCGCCTGCGTGTCATAGGGTGGAGGTGTTGAAAGACCTCGCGCCTTTCTGGGCGCGTGAGCACTCGATTCCTAGGGAAGGGCAGGGTCCTCAAGTGACCGTCCGCGTTGGTATCAATGGCTTTGGCCGCATCGGCCGCAACTTCTTCCGGGCCGTGAAGGCCTCGGGCGCAGACGTCGAGATCGTGGCGGTGAACGACCTCACCGACAACAAGACGCTCGCCAACCTCCTCAAGTACGACTCGATCCTCGGCCGTTTCGACGGCGAGGTCTCCTACGACGAGAACTCCCTCACGGTCGACGGCAAGAAGATCGCCGCGTTCGCCGAGAAGGACCCGGCGAAGCTCGACTGGGCCTCGGTCGGCGCCGACATCGTCATCGAGTCCACCGGTTTCTTCACGGACGCCGAGAAGGCCAAGGCGCACCTCACCGGTGGCGCGAAGAAGGTCATCATCTCCGCCCCGGCGAAGAACGAGGACATCACGATCGTCATGGGCGTCAACGACGACCAGTACGACGCGTCGAAGCACACGATCATCTCGAACGCCTCGTGCACGACGAACTGCCTCGCCCCGATGGCCAAGGCTCTCAACGACGGCCTCGGCATCGAGCGTGGCCTCATGACGACGATCCACGCCTACACGGGTGACCAGCGTCTGCACGACGCGCCGCACAGCGACCCGCGTCGCGCCCGCGCCGCCGCGATCAACATCGTTCCGACCTCGACGGGTGCCGCCAAGGCCGTCGCGCTGGTGCTGCCGGAGCTCAAGGGCAAGCTCGACGGTTACGCGCTGCGTGTGCCGACCCCCACAGGCTCGGCGACCGACCTGACGTTCGAGGCTCCGCGCGAGACGACCGTCGAAGAGGTCAACGAGATCGTCAAGAAGGCCGCGAGCGAGGGCCCGCTCAAGGGTTACCTGCAGTACACCGAGGACCCGCTGGTCTCGACGGACATCGTCACCGACCCGGCCTCCTGCATCTTCGACTCCGGTCTGACGAAGGTCATCGGCAACCAGGTCAAGGTCGTCGGCTGGTACGACAACGAGTGGGGTTACTCCAACCGCCTCGTCGACCTGACCACGCTCGTCGGCTCCTCCCTCTGATCGGGTCAGGCGTGAAGTCCATCAGCGATCTGGGTGATCTGCGCGGCAAGACAGTGTTGCTGCGCAGCGACCTCAACGTCCCGCTCGACGGTTCGACGATCACCGACGACGGCCGCATCCGCGCATCGGTCCCGACGATCCAGGAGCTGACGAAGGCCGGCGCTCGCGTCGTCGTCGTCGCGCACCTGGGCCGCCCCAAGGGCGAGCCGGAGGCGAAGTACTCGCTGCAGCCCGTCGTCGGGCGTCTGTCGGAACTGCTCGGTCAGGACGTGGCGTTCGCCACCGACACGGTCGGCGACTCGGCGCGTTCCACGGTCGAATCCCTCGGTGACGGCGACGTCGCCCTGCTCGAGAACCTGCGCTTCAATGCGGGCGAGACGAGCAAGGACGAGGCCGAGCGCAAGAAGTTCGCCGAGCAGCTCGCGTCACTGGCGGACGTGTTCGTCTCCGACGGCTTCGGTGTCGTGCACCGCAAGCAGGCGTCCGTCTACGACGTGGCGCAGCTGCTGCCGTCGGCGATGGGTGGGCTCGTCAAGACCGAGGTCGAGGTGCTGAAGCAGCTCACCGAGAACCCGAAGCGTCCGTACGCCGTGGTCCTCGGTGGCGCGAAGGTCGCCGACAAGCTGGCCGTCATCGAGAACCTCATGCAGACCGCGGATCGGCTGCTCATCGGCGGCGGGATGGTGTTCACCTTCCTCGCGGCCGAGGGGCACGAGGTCGGCAAGAGCCTGCTCGACACCGAGCAGATCGAGACGGTCAAGGGCTACATCGCGAAGGCCAAGGAGCTGGGCGTCGAGATCGTGCTGCCGAGCGACGTCGTCGTCGCGCCGGAGTTCGCGGCCGACAAGGGCCACGAGGTCGTCTCGATCGACGCGATCCCGGCCGACCAGATGGGTCTCGACATCGGCCCGGAGTCGGCGAAGCTGTACGCGAGCAAGCTGACGGACTGCAAGACGGTGTTCTGGAACGGCCCGATGGGCGCGTTCGAGATGGAGCCGTTCGCCGCCGGGACGAAGGCTGTCGCGCAGGCGCTCGTCGAGGCCACCGAGAACGGTGCCCTCACCGTCGTCGGTGGTGGCGACTCGGCCGCCGCCGTGCGTCAGCTCGGCTTCTCCGACGATCAGTTCGGGCACATCTCCACCGGTGGTGGGGCGAGCCTCGAATACCTCGAGGGCAAGGAACTGCCGGGCATCTCCGTGCTCGGCTGATCTGACCTCCACAGCTGCGAGCCCCGCCTCCGTCGCTTCGGCGGGGGCGGGGTTCGCGGTATCCGATCAACGTGAAAGGGGAAGCCGGCATGGCTTCGACGAAGAACACGCGCACGCCGCTCATGGCGGGCAACTGGAAGATGAACCTCGACCACCTCGCGGGCACTCACCTCGTGCAGAAGCTCGCGTGGGGCCTGGAGGACAAGCGCCACGACTTCGGGGCCGTCGAGGTCGCCATCCTGCCGCCGTTCACCGATCTGCGTTCGGTGCAGACGCTCGTCGACGGCGACAAGCTCAAGCTCGTCTACGGCGCACAGGATCTGTCGCAGCATGACGAGGGCGCGTACACCGGTGAGATCTCGGGCGCATTCCTCGCGAAGCTCGGCTGCACCTACGCGTGCGTCGGTCACAGCGAGCGCCGTCAGTACCACGGTGAGACGGACGAGATCGTCCGCGCGAAGGTCGAGGCCGCGTACCGTCACGGCCTCACGCCGATCCTGTGCGTCGGTGAGCCGCTCGAGGTCCGTCAGGCGGGCGAGCACGTCGAGCACTGCGTCGCCCAGGTGCGCGCCGCCGTCGCCGGTCTCACGCCCGAGCAGGCGTCGACGCTCGTCGTCGCCTACGAGCCCGTGTGGGCCATCGGCACCGGCGAGGTCGCGACGCCCGCCGACGCTCAGGAGGTGTGCGCCGCCGTCCGCGTCGCCCTCGCCGACGCGTTCGACCAGGAACTCGCGAACAAGGTCCGCGTTCTCTACGGCGGCTCGGTGAAGCCGGGCAACGTCGCGGAGATCATGGCCGGGGACGACGTGGACGGTGCCCTCGTCGGCGGCGCGTCGCTCGTCGCTGACGACTTCATCGGCATCTGCACCTACCAGAACGCCTGAGGCTCGGGCACGCGGTACGCTGGGGGCTGATTTCGCGCGGGCTCACGCCCGCCCCGTCGTGAGGTGAGATTTCTTCGTGGACATTGTCAAGATCCTGCTGCAGGGCCTGCTCGTGCTGAGCAGCCTGTTTCTCGTGCTGTTGATCCTCATGCACAAGGGCAGCGGCGGCGGTCTGTCCGACATGTTCGGCGGTGGCTCCGGCGCCAACCTCGGCGGATCCTCGCGCGCTGAGCGCAACCTCAACCGCATCACCGTCGGCGCTGCGACGATCTGGATCCTCGCCATCATCGGCTTGGGGCTCGTCGAACGCTTCAACTGACGGATTCCATCGGCGCCCATGAGCGCCGACGCGACGAAGCTCGTCATCTCCAGCGGGAGGTGACGAGCTTCGTCGCGTTGGATGGGTGCTTCAGGCGCCGGGCCCGGCTGCCGCCTCGTCGAGCCACCAGATCGTGCGTTCGCGTCCGTGTACGCCGGAGGCCGGGTGAGCGGTTCGATCCGTCGAAGTCGACGCGGCGCGCACCGCGTCTGCCTTGTCGGCCCCTGCGATCATGAGCCACACCTCGCGCGCCGCGTTGAGCGCAGGGAAGGTGAGGCTGATGCGCTGCGGCGGCGGCTTGGGGGAGTCGTTCTCCGCCACGACGCTCGTGTCGTCGACGCGTGTCGTCGCGTGCCCGGGAAACAGGGACGCCACGTGCGTGTCCGGACCCATCCCGAGCATGACGACGTCGAACCGTGGCGCCACCGTGGCCAGCTCGTCGCGGTAACGCGCAACGGCCGCGTCGAGGTCGTCACCGTCCGGGCCGTCCGACGCCGCCATGGCGTGCACGTTCGCCGCGGGCACGCCGACGACGTCGATGAGCACCACCCGAGCCTGCGTCTCGTTGCGCTCGGCGTCCCCCGCGGGCAGGAACCGTTCGTCGCCCCACCACAGGTGCACGTGCGCCCAGTCGATGTCGTCGAGGGAGGCGAGAGCTCGCGCACTCGCCTCACCCATCGACCCGCCCGTCAGGACGACGTGGGCGACGCCCCGGGAGGCCACCGCGTCGGCGATGACCTCCCGCAGGCGTTCGGCGATCGCGTCGGCCAGATCAGCCTTCGTCGCCGCCACGCGTCGTTCGACGTTCGCAGCGCTCACGCGTCGTCCTCGGCGGCGAGCTTCGGCAGGCCGCGCACGAGGGCGTCACGGTAGACCTCGTCCTTGTCGAGGCGCCGCAGCTCCTCGGCGAGGGATGCGACCGCGTCCGGGCGCTGCAGCGCCATCTGACGGTCCGGCTGGCCGGGCTGGCTCAGGATCGCCTGCTCACCGTGACGCGTCAGCAGGATCGGGCCGGAAGCACGCTCCAGCTCGACGCTGATGAGGCCCAGACCGGGTTCACCGAGTCGACGCTCGACCGGGCAGCCGAGTTCGACGCCGAGCCAGCCGCCGAGCAGGTCGGTGGAGGCCGAGTCGCTCGCTCCGGTGACGATGACCTTCGTGACCGGCTCGTACGGCGGCACGTCGAGTGCCCCCGCGAGCAGGCCGCGCCAGCGCGTCGTCCGGGCCCACGCCATGTCCGTGTCGCCGGCGGTGTAGTGCATCGCGCGGCGCAGGATCTCGCTGCGCGGGTCGGCCGACAGCGACGCGTCGGTGATGCGACGCTGCGCCATCCGACCGATCGGGGTCTCACCGATGTTCTCGTCGGCCTCCATCGGCCACCACGCGACGACGGGGGAGTCGGCGAGCAGCAGCGGCGTCAGGGCCGACGCGCCGTGCTGCGCGAGGTCACCGTGCAGACGCAGCACGATGATCTCGGATGCACCGGCGTCGCCGCCGAGACGGATCTCGGCGTCGAGCCACGCGTCGGCGGCATCCGGGTCGGCGACGAGCGCGATGATGCGACTCGGGTGCAGACGCGTGGCCTCCGCCGCGACGTGCAGCGACTCCTCGACGTCCTCACCGCGGCAGACGGCGACGAGCGTCATGACACGCCCGATCGTCATCGAGCCGACCTCGTTGCGCAGTTGGACGAGCTTCTTGGAGATCTCCGTCGTCGACGTCTTGTCCAGGTTGACGATCACGGCATCCTCCAGTGGCGTCCGTCGCGGGCCATCATGTCGTCAGAGCTCTGCGGCCCCCACGTGCCCGACTCGTACTGATCGGGCTGCGCATCCATCGAGGCCCAGAAGTTCTCGATCGGGTCGAGGATCTTCCACGACAACTCGACCTCTTCGTGCCGCGGGAACAACGGCGGATCGCCGAGCAGCACGTCGAGGATGAGACGTTCGTACGCCTCCGGGCTCGAGTCGGTGAACGCCGAGCCGTAGCCGAAGTCCATCGTCACGTCGCGCACCTCGAAGCCGTTCGAGCCCGGAATCTTGGAACCGAACCGCATCGTGACGCCCTCGTCGGGCTGCACCCGGATGACGATGGCGTTGCGGCCGAGCTCCTCGGTCTGGTTCTCGTCGAACGGGGTCACCGCGTTCTTGAATACGACGGCGATCTCGGTGACGCGCTTGCCGAGTCGCTTGCCGGTGCGCAGGTAGAACGGCACACCCGCCCAACGCCGCGTGTTGATGCCGAGCTTGACGGCGGCGTACGTCTCGGTCTGCGAGTCGGGCTTGATGCCCTCCTCCTGCAAGAAGCCGGGCACCTTCTCCGCGCCCTGCCAGCCCTCGGCGTACTGCCCGCGAGCCGTCGAGGCCGCGAGATCCTGCGGCAGCTTCACCGCGGCGAGCACCTTCTCCTTCTCCGTGCGCAGATCCTTCGCGTCGAAGGTCAGCGGCTGCTCCATCGCCGTGATGGCGAGCAGCTGGAGCAAGTGGTTCTGGATGACGTCGCGCGCCGCCCCGATGCCGTCGTAGTAGCCCGCGCGGCCACCGATGCCGATGTCCTCGGCCATGGTGATCTGCACGTGGTCGACGTGGTTGTTGTTCCAGATCGGCTCGAACATCTGGTTGGCGAAACGGAACGCCAGGATGTTCTGCACCGTCTCCTTGCCGAGGTAGTGATCGATCCGGAAGATCGAGTCGGGCGGGAAGACGCTCTCGACGATCGCGTTGAGCTCGCGCGCGCTCTCGAGGTCGTGCCCGAAGGGCTTCTCGATGACGACGCGGCGCCACGCGTCCGGCTTCGTCTCGCTCGGCTTCGTCAGGCCGGCCGTCTCGAGCTGCTCGCAGACCTGCGCGAACGATCCCGGGGGGATCGACAGGTAGAAGGCCGTGTTGCCCTCGGTGCCGCGGCTGTCCTCGAGTTCCTTGAGCGTCTTCGCCAGGTTCTCGAAGGCGGAGGCGTCGTCGAAGGTGCCCTGGACGAAACGGATGCCGTCGGCGAGGTTGGTCCAGACCTCCTCGTCGTAGCCCGTGCGCGCACGCTCCTTGACCGACTCCTTGACGATCTGCATGAAGTCCTGGTCCTCCCAGTCACGTCGGGCGAAGCCGACGAGGGAGAAACCGGGTGGCAGCAGACCACGGTGGAACAGGTCGTAGATGGCCGGCATGAGCTTCTTGCGGGCGAGGTCACCCGTGACGCCGAAGAGCACGACGCTGCAGGGCCCGGCGATGCGGGGCAGGCGCTTGTCCTCCTTGGAACGCAGGGGGTTGTGGCCCTTGGAGATCTCCGTCGGCGGCGTCACCGAGCCTCGCCTCCGGACATCTTCGTCAGGGCCGCGACGACCTGCTTCAGGCCCGCGTCGTGGTCGGCGAGGTGCAGCCGCAGGACGGGCCGGCCGTGGTCGGCGAGGACGGAGGCGTCACCACCGGCCTGCGCATCGCAGAACTGCCCGAAGGTGAAGTCGCGCCCGGGCACGGCGAGATCCTCGCCGGGGACGGTCGTGATCTGCAGGTACACACCGTTCGCCGGGCCGCCCTTGTGGTACTGGCCGGTCGAGTGCAGGAAGCGCGGGCCCCACCCGAAGGTGACGGGTCGTTCCAGCGCACTCTGCAGCGGCGCGCGCGTCGCGGCCAGCTCGGTGTCGGCGAGACGGTCGAGGTAGGCCATGACGGCGAGGTAACCCGTCGGCGTCAGCTGTGCGACGAGCGCCTGGAGCGCCGCATCGAGCGTGTCGGCGCCCGCGAGGAAGTCGGGGCCCGCCGTGCGAACCTCAACGGCGCCGTCGACGAACGCAGGAGCATCAGCGGCGCCCATGCCCGCGTCGAGCAGTTCGCGCGCCGCGGCCTTCGCCGACTCGACGTCCGGCTGGTCGAACGGGTTGATGCCGATGAGGCGGCCGGCGACGGCCGTCGCGACCTCCCACAGCAGCATCTGCGCGCCCAGCGAACCCGAGACGGTCGTGACGGAGTCGCCCTCAGGGGTGCGCTCGTCGTCCTCGGCCGTGAGCAGGACCAGGTTCTCGTCCGCGGCGAGGCTCGAGGGCTCGTCACGCCCGACGACGACGGGCAGCAGGCCCTTGCCGTCCTTGCCCGTCGACTCGGCGATGAGCTGCTCGATCCAGTCACCGAAGCCCGGGATCTGCGTCCCGGCGTCGGCGAGGATCACCTTGTCGCGCAGGGGAGAGGTGCCCCCGAGCACGGCGCCCAGCTGTAGGCCCGGGTTGGCCCCGTCGTCCTCGGCGAGCAGGTCCGTGACGGACTCGGCCTCGTCGAGCAGGGCCTCGACGTCCGCGCCGGCGAGGCCGGAGGGGACGAGACCGAAGGCGGTCAGAGCCGAGTAGCGCCCGCCGACGTTCGGGTCGGCGTTGACGACGGTGAAGCCGCCGGCACGCGAGCTCTCGTCGAGCGGCGAACCCGGGTCGGTGACGATGACGATGCGCTCGGTCGGGTCGATGCCCGCGTCCTCGAACGCCTGCTCATACACGCGACGCTGGCTGTCGGTCTCGACCGTCGAGCCCGACTTCGACGAGACGACGACGAGGGTGTGCTCGAGGTCCTCGGCGAGGGCGGTGCGCACCATGTCGGGCTGGGAGGAGTCGAGCACGACGAGCGGAACACCCGCGGTCGCGCAGATGACCTCCGGCGCGAGCGACGAACCGCCCATGCCGCACAGGACGACGCGAGTCAGGCCCTGGGAGGTGAACTTCTCGCGCAGCGCGGCGATCTCACCGACGAGAGGACGGGATGAGCGGGCGAGGCCCACCCAGGACAGTCGTTTCGCGGCTTCGGACTCGGCGTCGGAACCCCACAGCGTGGGATCCTGCGCGAAGAGTCGGCTCGCGAACTTCTCGGCGACGAGCGCCGGGACGGCAGCGTCGATCGCTGCCGCCCCGGCACCCACGGTGCCGAGGCTGACACCGGAGGAGGTCACTTGTTCTCGCCTGCCTTCTCGAGTTCGGAACGGACGGAGCCGAGCAGCTCTTCCCAGGACTTCTCGAACTTGTCGAGGCCCTCGGTCTCGAGCTTGTCGACGACGTCGGCGTAGGAGACGCCGGCGTGCTCGAGGGCGTCCATCGTCGCCTTCGCCTCGTCGTAGGTGCCGGAGATGCGGTCGCCCTCGACCGTGCCGTGGTCGGCGAGCGCGGCGAGCGTCTTCGGCGGCATCGTGTTGACCGTGTTCGGCGCGGCGAGCTCGGTCACGTACAGCGTGTCCGGCAGGCTCGGGTCCTTGACGCCCGTCGAGGCCCACAGGGGACGCTGCACGTGCGCGCCGTCGTCGGCGAGGGTCTGCCAGCGCGGCGTCGAGAAGACCTCCCCGAACGCCTGGTAGGCGAGGCGCGCGTTGGCGATGCCGGCCTTCGACTTGAGGGCCTTCGCCTCGTCGGTGCCGACGGCGTCGAGACGCGCGTCGAACTCGGTGTCGACGCGGCTGACGAAGAAGGAGGCGACGGAGCGGATCTTCGACAGGTCCTTGCCGTTCTCACGGGCCTGTTCGAGGCCGGTGAGGAAGGCGTTCATGACGCCGCGGTAGCGGTCGAGGGAGAAGATCAGCGTGACGTTGACGCTGATGCCCTCGGCGAGCACGGCGCTGATCGCGGGCAGACCCTCGACCGTCGCCGGGATCTTGATCATGCAGTTCTCGCGCCCGATCGTCTCCCACAGCTGCTTCGCCATGGTGACGGTGCCCTCGGTGTCGCGCGCCATGCGCGGGTCGACCTCGATGGAGACGCGCCCGTCCTCACCGTTCGTCGCGTCGTAGACGGGGCGCAGGATGTCGCACGCGGCCATGACGTCCTTCGTCGTGATCGCGAAGACGGCCTCGTCGACGCCCTGGCCGGCTGCTGCCAGCTCGGCGACCTGCTCGTTGTAGGCGGAGCCGTCGGACAGGGCCGTCGCGAAGATCGTCGGGTTCGAGGTGACACCGACGACGTTGTTCGTCTCGACGAGCTTCGACAGCTCGTCACCGGTGACCATCGGACGGTTGAGGTCGTCGAGCCAGATGGAGACGCCCGCGTCGGACAAGGCCTGGGTGTTGGCGTTCTGAGTCATGGATGAATCACTTTCCTTCGACAGCTGCGATGGATGCTTCGGCGGCCTCGACGACCTTCGCGGGCGTGAAGCCGAACTCGGTGAACAGCGTCTTGGCGTCGGCCGAGGCGCCGAAGTGGTCGATGCCGACGACACGACCGTCCGTGCCGACGATGTCGTACCAGCTCATCGGGTGGCCGGCTTCCACGGCGACGCGCGCCTTGATGTTCTTCGGCAGCACGCTCTCCTTGTAGGAGTCGTCCTGTGCGTCGAACCACTCGCGGCACGGCATGGAGACCACACGGGTGGCAACACCCTTGGCCTCGAGTTCCTTCCGCGCCTCGACGGCGAGCGACAGCTCCGACCCCGTGGCGACGAGGATGATGTTCGGCTCGCCCTCGCTGTCGGCGAGAACGTAGCCGCCCTTGGTGGTGCCCTCGGCGGATGCGAACTCGGAGCGGTCGAGCGTCGGCAGCTCCTGACGGCTCAAGATGAGGCCGGTCGGGGCATCCGTCGTCTCGAGGATCTTCTTCCACGCCTGAGCCGTCTCGTTCGCGTCACCGGGGCGCACGACGTTGAGGTTCGGGATGGCGCGCAGCGCGCTCAGGTGCTCGATCGGCTGGTGCGTCGGGCCGTCCTCACCGACGCCGATCGAGTCGTGCGTCCACACGAACGTCGACGGGATCTGCTGGATGGCGGCGAGGCGCACCGCGGGGCGCATGTAGTCGGAGAACACGAGGAACGTGCCGCCGTAGGCGCGCGTCAGGCCCTCGAGCTCGATGCCGTTGAGGATCATGCCCATGGCGTTCTCGCGGATGCCGAAGTGCAGCGTACGGCCGTACGGGTTGCCCTTCCACGTGCTCGTCGAACGCTCTTCGGGGATGAACGACGGCTGATTGTCCATCGTCGTGTTGTTCGAGCCGGCGAGGTCGGCGCTACCGCCCCACAGCTCGGGCACGACGTCGGCGAGTGCGTTGAGCACCTTGCCGGACGCGGCGCGCGAGGCGATGCCCTTGGCGTCGGCCTCGAAGACCGGGAGGACCTCGTCGAAGTTCGCCGGCAGCTTCTTGGCCTGGACGCGCTCGAGCAGCTCCGCCGCCTCGGGGTTGGCCGACTTCCACGCGTCGAACTTCTTCGTCCACTCGGCGTGAGCGGCCTGTCCGCGCTGGATCGCCTTGCGGGTGTGCGCGATGACGGCGTCGTCGACCTCGAAGGTCTGCTCCGGGTCGAACCCGAGCAGCTCCTTCGTCGCCTTGATCTCGTCCTCACCGAGCGCGGAACCGTGGGCCTTGCCCGTGTTCTGCTTCGTCGGCGCGGGGTAGGCGATGATCGTGCGCAGGATGACGATGGACGGCTTGTCCGTGACCTTCTTGCCCTCTTCGATCGCCTCGAACAGCGCGTCGACGTCCTCGGTGTACTTGCCGCCGTCCTTCGCGGAGGCGCGCCAGTCGACGACGCGCACGTCCCAGCCGTACGACTCGTAGCGCTTGGCGACGTCCTCGGAGAAGGAGACGTTCGTGTCGTCCTCGATCGAGATGTAGTTCTCGTCATAGACGAGGGTCAGGTTGCCGAGCTGCTGGTGACCGGCCAGGGAGCTGGCCTCGGCCGTCACACCCTCCATGATGTCGCCGTCGGAGGCGATGACGTAGACGTGGTGGTCGAACGGCGACTCGCCGGCCGGCGTCTTCGGGTCGTACAGGCCCTTCTGACGGCGCTGCGCCATCGCCATGCCGACGGCGGAGGCGAGGCCCGATCCGAGCGGGCCCGTCGTGATGTCGACGCCCTTGGTGTGGTGCACCTCGGGGTGGCCGGGGGTCTTCGAACCCCACGTGCGAAGCGCCTTCAGGTCGTCGAGCTCGAGGCCCGAACCGGACAGGTAGAGCTGGACATACTGCGTGAGCGAGGAGTGACCGCAGGACAGGACGAAACGGTCGCGGCCGATCCACTCGGTGTCGGTGGGGTCGTACGTCATGAGGTTCTGGTAGATGAGGTAGGCGACGGGTGCCAGGCTCATCGCGGTGCCAGGGTGGCCGTTGCCGACCTTCTGGACAGCGTCGGCGGCCAGCAGGCGGGCCGTGTCGACGGCCCGGACGTCGATGTCGCTCCAGCCGGCCTTGTCAGCCTTCGGCAGGGCGAGTGCGTCGGAACGCTCGGGGGTGGACTGATCCGTGGTCACGGGTCTGGCTCCTTCGTGTCGGAATCGAACTCGAGGCGAGCCTAGTCCTCGTCGAGGTCGCGAGTCACCCTGAGTAGACTGGCCTGAGACGGACCCTCGTCCGCCTGCCCCGATCGCACCGATGAAGGACACCGTGACAGCGCTCGAACAGGACACGACCGTGCCGAACCGCGAGGCCACAGGCCCCGTCGGTGACCGCTCGCTCAAGGCGAAGATCGGCGACTACATCGCGCTGACGAAGCCGCGCATCATCGAGTTGCTGCTCGTCACGACGTTCCCGGTGATGTTTCTCGCCGAGCGCGGCGTACCGGAGGCATGGCTCATCGTCGCGACGCTGGTCGGCGGCACGCTGTCGGCGTCCTCGGCGAACGTGCTCAACTGCTACCTCGACCGCGACATCGACAAGCTCATGCACCGCACCGAGGGGCGACCGCTCGTCACGGGGGCGATCACGCCGCGGGCCGCGCTGATCTTCGGCCTCGTGCTCGGCGTCGCCGCGACACTGTGGCTGGGGCTGCTCGTCAACTGGCTGAGCGCATGGCTCTCGCTCGGCGCCATCGTGCTGTACGTGGGCTTCTACACGATCCTGCTGAAGCGCCGCACGTCGCAGAACATCGTGTGGGGCGGCGTCGCCGGATGCATGCCGGTGCTCATCGGCTGGTCCGCCGTCACGAACTCGGTGTCGTGGTCGGCGCTCGTGCTTTTCCTCGTCGTCTTCTTCTGGACGCCGCCGCACTACTGGCCGCTGTCGATGCGGTTCAAGGACGACTACGCGAACGCCGGCGTCCCCATGCTGCCCGTCATCGCCGAGGACGTGACCGTCGGCAAGCAGATCGTCGCCTACTCGTGGGTGACGGTGCTGACGTCGCTCGCGCTCATCCCGATCGCGCCCATGGGATGGATCTACGCCGTCATCGCCGTCGTCTCCGGCGCCGTGTTCCTGCTCGAGGCGCACATGCTGCTCAAGCGCGCGAAGGAAGGCGCCCCGTACTCGGTGCTCAAGCCGATGCGCCTGTTCCACTACTCGATCAGCTACCTGACGCTGCTGTTCATCGGCGTCGCCCTCGACCCGATCTGGTACTACGCGGTCATCCGCTGATCACACCGAGTCACCGACACGCATCGACTCACTGACGAAGCGGGCCCCACCATCTGGTGAGGCCCGCTTCGTCGTCCGGTGGACACACTCGCGATTCATGTCCACGCCTGCGATTTTCGTCCACATTCGCGGCCACCTGGTCAAGTCCGACGATTGCCGCCGCCAGCGATGAGACGGGTCGTGGTGGAGGGGAAGTCGGCGGAGCAGGCGTCTCAGGGGCGCTCGCGCAGGGAGCAGAGGGCCCAGGTCATCCACGTGACGAGCAGGCACGCGCCGAGCATGTGGAACAGCACCGGCACCCACGGCACGCCCGTGAAGTACTGGACGTAGCCGAGCACGCCCTGCAGCAGAGTGATGACGAGCAGGCCGATCCAGGTGCGTCGCGTGGTGGCAGGGCTGCGCAGGACGAACAGCGAGAGCAGGACGGCGACGACGAGCCCGCAGAACAGCATGACGGCGTCGGCGTGCAGCCACGCGACGCTCCGCGCGTCCCACCCGGTGCGGGCGGGCTCGTCGGCATCGCCGCTGTGCGGACCGGAACCGGTCACCATCGTGCCGAGCACGAGAACGACGAACGCGAGAACGGCGGCGATCTTCGCGACGACGGCGATGGGCGTCGGCACGAGCGGTCGCTTCGGCCCGTCGCCCTCGCGCCCACGCCACACGAGCCACGCGGACGCCGTGACGAGCAGCATTGACAGCATGAAGTGCAAGGCCACGATGAACGGGTTGAGATCCATGTGAACCGTGATGCCACCGACGACGGCCTGCAGCACGATGCCGAGGACGACGCACCCGGCGGGCAGGAGCAGGCGACGACGCGTGCGAGCCCAGAAGAAGATGCCCAGGCACAGCGCGATGGCGACGATACCGACGACGCCCGTCAGCGTCCGGTTGCCGAACTCGATGTACTTGTGCCAGGACTGTTCCTGCTCCGGCACCGGCGTGTACGAGCCGGGAACGCACTGCGGCCATGTCGGGCACCCGAGCCCCGAACCGGTGAGACGCACGAGCCCACCCGTCACGACGATGCCGATCTCGACGACCAGGTTGAGCCAGAACAGCCGCTTCAACCACGGGTTGACGGGACGAGATTCAGGAGGCGCGACGGGCGCGGCGCCAACGGCCGCGTCGGACGTCATCGGGGAGGAGTGAGTCACGACATCCAAGCGTAGTGGGCGCCCATCACAGATCGGACGCCCGGGCGCGCCTGGGGCGGGGGACCTTCGTCACCACCTGCCGGAGCCACGTGGGCGCTAGGCACAGGCTCGCTTGCCACGCAGCAGGGAAAATTTCAGTCGGACCAGCGGAACAACCGCGACGCGGCGAACGTCAGCACAGCACCCCAGATGACGAGCACGACGAGGGGGAGCGCCAGCGGTCCCGAGCCGGTGAGCGCCGAGCGCAGACCGTCGCCGAGCGCGCCGGTGGGCAGGAAGCGCGCGATCGGCTCCCACCACGACGGGTACTGCGTGGTCGCGAGCAGCAGGCCACCGCCGACGGCGAGCAGGACCCACAGCAGGTTTGCGACGACGAGGACACCCTCGGCGCGGATCCGGCCCGCGACGACGAGAGCGAGCGCGACGAATACCCAGCACGCGAGCAGCAGGAACACGATGGCGAGCGGCACGCCCACCCAGTGCGGGTGCCAGCCGAGCACGAGCCCGAGCCCGCCGAGGACGAGCGTCTGCACCGCGACGACACCGGCGACCGCCACCGCCTTGGCGACGAGCAAGCCGCGGCTGCCGAGGGGCGTCACACCGAGCAGTCGCAGCACGCCGTAGCGTCGGTCGAAGCCCGTCGCGATGGCCTGGCCGGTGAACGCCGTCGACACCACGGCGAGCGCGAGGATGCCCGGCGTCGCGAGGTCGATCCGGCGCCCCGGGCCGAGATCCGGCGTCGAGGCGAAGTGCAGTCCGAGCAGGGCCATCGCCGGGAGCAGCAAGGAGACGAGCAGCTGCTCGCCGTTCGCGAGCAACGTGCGGCCCTCGAACGCCGCCTGGGCGCGCATCCGTCGGCCGGGCGCAGCCGCCCGGGTCGTCGCGTCAGCAGCCATCGAGCGCTTGGAGGGCACCTCGGCCATCGATGTCGTCGAGGACGCCGACGTCGCCGGGGTCGAATCGGGGCGGGTCATCGCGCGGCCTCCGTCAGGTCGAAGTAGACGTCCTCGAGGTCACGCCCGTGGGTGACCGCATCCAGCGTGCCCTGCGCCACGCACGTTCCCGCGTTCATGATGACGACGTGGTCGGCGAGGCGTTCAGCCTCCTCGAACGAATGCGTCGTGACGACGACGCTCGCGCCGCGGTCGCGTTCGTCGCTGATGATCGCCCACACCTCGCGGCGGGCGTGCGGGTCGAGGCCGGCGGTGGGTTCGTCGAGGAACAGCAGGTCGGGCTGCCCCACCATCGCCGCCGCGAGTGCGACCCGCTGGCGCTGGCCCCCGGACAGGCGTCGCACGCTCGTGCGGTTGTACGACGGGATCTCCAGGCGCGCGGCGAGCTCGTCGACGTCGCGGGGGGCGCGGTAGAACGACGCGAGGTGACGCAGCAGCGCCATCGGCTTGGTTCCCATCGGCAGCCCGCCGTCCTGCAGCATGACACCGACGCGCGCGCGATGATCGGCATCGGCGTTCCACGGTTCGACCCCGAGCACCTGGATGCTGCCCGAATCGGGGCGCCGCAGCCCCTCTGCCATCTCGATGACGCTCGTCTTGCCCGCGCCGTTGCGGCCGAGAACGGCCGTCACTCGACCGGCGGGAGCGCTCCACGACAGCCCGCGCAGGGCGGGGTTGCCGGAGTAGGCGTGCGTGACGTCGCGGATGTCGACGGCAGCCCTCGCGGCGCCGTCGTCGGGGCTTGCGGGCAGTTTCGGCACCCGTGAAGTCTACGCGCGACCCGGCGCCGGGCCCGGGCGCGTCGACTCCCGCGTCGAGGTGAGGTGAACCTCAGTTTCACTCTCCGAGGGAATTACGCAACATTGGTGTTGTTAATTTAGGTGTGAGCCGTTCACGCGAAGGAGGTCGACCATGAACACGCCCACGAACGTGAGCACGCAGCAGGCGGCCTCGAACGCAACGGCACCGGCCACCTCGACCCGCGAACGCGTCCGTACGGCCGTCTCCGAGCACGGCCCCGTGACGGCGGCCGAGCTGGGGCAGCGGATGAACCTCACGCCCGCGGCCATGCGCCGTCACCTCGACGCTCTGCTCGCTGACGGCCTCATCGCCGAACGCGAGGCCCCGACGACAGGTGCACGCCGGCGCGGTCGCCCTGCGCGCGCCTACGTCCTCACCGAAGCCGGCCACGGCGCGATGCCCGACGGCTACGATGCTCTCGCCTCGCAGGTCATCGAGCACCTCATCGAGCTCGGGGGAGAGCAGGCACTCGTCGCCGTCGCGCAGGAACGTGCCCGCGAGCTGGCCCACAGCGTCCGTCCCGCCGTCGAGGCCGCCGGTGACGACCCCGACGCCCGCGCCGACGCCCTCGCACGCGCCCTGTCCCGTCAGGGCTTTGCCGCCTCGACGCGTCCCGTCGCGGAGGGAACCCCGCTCGCCGGCGTACAGCTGTGCCAGGGGCACTGCCCGGTGCAGCACGTCGCGGCGAGCCACCCCGAGTTCTGCGAGGCCGAGCGTGCCGCGTTCTCCGAGGTCCTGGGCGTGCACGTGCAGCGCCTGGCCTCCCTCGCGCACGGTGACCACGTCTGCACGACGTTCATCCCGACGCCCGCCGTGCCACGAGTGCAGGACGCCGGCCCGCCAGGACCGCACGCCGCGCCCGGCGTAAGCCGCCACCTCGACACCCCCGACCAGACCGACGCCCACCAGAAGAAGGAGCAGCGATGAGCACCATCGAAGAGCTCAACCCGGGTCTTGCCGACCTCGGCCGCTACGAGTACGGATGGGCGGACACCGACACCGCCGGCGCATCCGCGAAGCGTGGCCTCAACCCCGACATCGTCGCGGACATCTCGGACCGCAAGAACGAGCCGGAGTGGATGAAGAAGCTGCGCATGAAGTCGCTCGGCCTCTTCGAGAAGAAGCCGATGCCGAACTGGGGCAGCGACCTCACGGGCATCGACTTCCAGAACATCAAGTACTTCGTGAAGTCGACGGAGAAGCAGGCCACGACGTGGGACGAGCTTCCCGAGGACATCAAGAACACGTACGACAAGCTCGGCATCCCGGAGGCTGAGAAGCAGCGCCTCATCGCGGGCGTCGCCGCGCAGTACGAGTCTGAGGTCGTCTACCACCAGATCCGTGAGGACCTGGAGGAGAAGGGCGTCATCTTCGTCGACACCGACACGGGCCTGCGTGAGCAAGAGGAACTCTTCCGCGAGTACTTCGGCACCGTCATCCCCGCCGGTGACAACAAGTTCGCCGCGCTCAACACGGCCGTATGGTCGGGTGGCTCGTTCATCTACGTGCCGAAGGGTGTCCACGTCGACATCCCGCTGCAGGCCTACTTCCGCATCAACACGGAGAACATGGGCCAGTTCGAGCGCACGCTCATCATCGCCGACGAGGGCTCGTACGTTCACTACGTCGAGGGCTGCACCGCGCCGATCTACAAGACCGACTCGCTTCACTCGGCCGTCGTCGAGATCGTCGTGAAGAAGAACGCACGCGTGCGCTACACGACGATCCAGAACTGGTCGAACAACGTCTACAACCTCGTCACGAAGCGCGCCACCTGCGAGGAGGGCGCGACGATGGAGTGGATCGACGGCAACATCGGTTCCAAGGTGACGATGAAGTACCCGGCCGTCTTCCTCATGGGCGAGCACGCGCGCGGCGAGACGCTGTCGATCGCGTTCGCCGGCGAGGGCCAGCACCAGGACGCCGGCGCCAAGATGGTGCACGCCGCCCCGAACACGAGCTCGACGATCGTGTCGAAGTCCGTCGCCCGTGGCGGTGGCCGTACGTCGTACCGCGGTCTCGTGCAGGTGCTCGAGGGCGCCGAACACTCGAAGAGCTCCGTCGTCTGCGACGCGCTGCTCGTCGACCAGATCTCCCGCTCCGACACCTACCCCTACGTCGACGTCCGTGAGGACGACGTGCAGATGGGCCACGAGGCGACCGTCTCGAAGGTGTCCGAGGACCAGCTGTTCTACCTGCGCAGCCGCGGCCTGTCCGAGGAAGAAGCGATGGCGATGATCGTCCGCGGCTTCGTCGAGCCGATCGCCCGCGAGCTGCCGATGGAATACGCGCTCGAACTCAACCGTCTCATCGAACTCCAGATGGAAGGAGCCGTCGGCTGATGACCGCCGAGATCTCTGAACTGGGCAAGACCTCCCAGGCCACCCTCGCAGGCCAGCACACCGACGGCGGGTTCGTGCCGGACCAGTCGCGCGCCGAGCGCAAGAAGTCGTTCGACGTCGCCGACTTCGGCGTGCCGAGCGGGCGCGAGGAGGAGTGGCGCTTCACCCCCGTCGACCGCCTCTCGCCGCTGCTGGCCGAGAAGGTCACGGACGACGACGCGCTCACCGTCACGATCGAGGGTGAGGGTTTCGAGACCGGCACGCTCGCGATCGGCGAGGCCCCGCGCGGCACCGTCCTGACGCCGGGCGACCGCGCGTCGGTGCTCGCGCACGCGCTGACGCAGGACGCGAGCCACCTCGTCATCCCCGCCGAGGCGGAGCTGACGCAGCCGGTGCGCCTGACGATCCACGGTGAGGGCGCCGACAAGCGCGCCAACGGCCATGTCGTCATCGAGGCCAAGCACCACTCGAAGGCTCTCGTCATCCTCGATCACACCGGCTCCGCGCAGGTGACGGCCAACGTCGAGATCATCACCGAGGACGGCGCCGATCTCACGCTCGTCTCCGTCCAACGCTGGGACGACGACGCGCTGCACCTCGCCGATCACACGGCCCTCGTCGGTCGTGACGCGTCATACCGCCACATCGCGGTGACGCTCGGTGGCGCCATCGTCCGCATGAACTCGAACGTCCGCTACGCGGGCCCCGGCGGCGAGGCGACGCTGCTCGGCGTCTACTTCTCCGACGCCGGTCAGCACCTCGAGCACCGCTCGTTCGTCGACCACAACGCGCCGCGCTGCACCTCCCTCGTCACGTACAAGGGCGCACTGCAGGGCGAGACGGCCCGTACCGTCTGGGTCGGTGACGTGCTGATCCGCGCCGAGGCCGAGGGCATCGAGACGTACGAGCTCAACCGCAACCTCGTCCTGACGGACGGCGCCCGCGCCGACTCCGTGCCGAACCTCGAGATCGAGACCGGCGAGATCGAGGGCGCCGGCCACGCGAGCTCGACGGGCCGTTTCGACGACGAGCAGTTGTTCTACCTGCAAGCACGCGGTATCCCCGAGGCCGAGGCGCGTCGTCTCGTCGTGCGTGGCTTCTTCGCGGACATCATCAACAAGATCGGTGTCCCCGAGGTCGTCGACCCGCTCATGCAGGCCATCGAGGCCGAGCTCGCGGCGACGCAGGAGATCGTCGAGGAGCAGGCATGAGTGAGAACGTCGAGTGGGTCAACCTTGCGAGCGTCGAGGAGATCCCGCAGCCCGGCGCGATCAAGGTCGACGTCGACGACCTCGTCATCTGCCTCGCGAAGGACTCGAACGGCGTCATCCACGCGCTCGATGACACGTGCACGCACGCGGCCGTGTCCCTGTCCGAGGGTGAGGTCGACGACGACGGCATCGAGTGCTGGTTGCACGGCTCGAAGTTCAACTATGAGACGGGCAAGCCGATGAGCCTTCCCGCGATGCAGCCCGTCAACGTCTACCCGACGAAGATCGACGGCTCGGCCGTGTTCGTCGGCATCCCCGCCTGAGCCTGGCGCCGGCGCACCCACCAACTTTTCGAACGAAGGACGAAACACCATGTCTACGCTTGAGATTCGCGACCTCCACGTCACCGTCGAGACGGAGAACGGGACGAAGGAGATCCTCAAGGGCGTCAACCTGACGATCAACTCGGGGGAGACGCACGCCATCATGGGCCCGAACGGCTCCGGCAAGTCGACCCTCGCGTACTCGATCGCGGGTCACCCGAAGTACACGATCACCTCCGGCACCGTGACGCTCGACGGCGAGGACGTTCTCGCGATGGACGTCGACGAGCGCGCCCGCGCCGGCGTCTTCCTCGCGATGCAGTACCCCGTCGAGGTTCCCGGCGTCACCGTCTCCAACTTCCTGCGCACCGCGAAGACAGCCGTCGACGGCGAGGCGCCGAAGCTGCGCACGTGGGTCAAGGACGTCAAGGACGCCATGGGCAACCTCAAGATGGATCCGGCGTTCGCCGACCGCAACGTCAACGAGGGCTTCTCCGGTGGCGAGAAGAAGCGCCACGAGATCCTCCAGATGGAGCTGCTCAAGCCGAAGATGGCGATCCTCGACGAGACCGACTCCGGCCTCGACGTCGACGCGCTGCGCATCGTCTCCGAAGGCGTGAACCGCGCCAAGGCGGAGACGAACTGCGGCGTCCTGCTCATCACGCACTACACGCGCATCCTGCGCTACATCAAGCCCGACCACGTGCACGTGTTCGTGAACGGCCGCGTCGCCGAGGAGGGTGGCCCCGAGCTGGCCGACCGTCTCGAGGCCGAGGGCTACGACCGGTACGTCAACGCGGCGGTCGGCAGCGAGGTCAAGGCCTGATCATGGCTGACGTTTCGTTCGACGCGGCGCGCGTGCGAGAGGATTTTCCCGTGCTCGCGCGCCGCGTCCGCGACGGCAAGCCGCTGGTCTACCTCGACTCCGGCGCGACGTCGCAGAGCCCCGAAGCCGTCATCACGGCCGAGGGTGATTTCTACCGGACGGTGAACGCCGCGGTGCACCGCGGTGCGCACCAGTTGTCGGAGGCGGCGACGGATGCCTACGAGGCGGCTCGTGCCACGATCTCCGGCTTCATCGGTGGTGAGGCCGACGAGATCGTGTTCACGAAGAACGCGACGGAGGCGCTCAACCTCGTCGCGTACGCCTTCAGCAACGCAGGTTTCGACGGCGCGCTCGACGGCGTCGACCCGGAGCTGGCCGAGCGGCTGCGCATCGGCCCGGGTGACGAGATCGTGATCACGCCGATGGAGCATCACGCCAACCTCGTGCCGTGGCAGGAGCTCGCGCGCCGCACTGGCGCCACGCTGCGCTGGTGCGAGATCACCGACGACGGCCGCATCGACCTCGACTCGATGCGGGCGACCGTCGGCGAGAAGACGAAGATCGTCGCCTTCTCACACGTGTCGAACGTGCTCGGCACGATCAACCCCGTCGACGAGATCAGCGCGATCGCCCGTGAGGTCGGTGCGTGGGTCGTGCTCGACGCGTGCCAGTCGGTGCCGCACATGCCGGTCGACGTGCGCGAGCTCGACGTCGACTTCCTCGCCTTCTCCGGCCACAAGATGCTCGGCCCCACCGGCATCGGCGTGCTGTGGGCGAAGAACACGACGCTCAACGCCATGCCGCCGTTCCTCACCGGCGGTTCGATGATCGAGATCGTCCGGCTCGAAGGCTCGACATACGCGCCCGCACCGCAGCGCTTCGAGGCGGGCACGCCGAATGCGGCACAGGCCATCGGTCTCGCCGCAGCGTGTGACTACCTCGACGCGCTCGGGATGGCGAACGTCTTCGCGCACGAGCAGGATCTCATCACCTACGCGCTCGAGGGCTTCGCGGCCCGGCCGTGGACCACCGTCCTCGGCCCCCTCGATGCCGCTTCCCGCACGGGCGCCGTCGCGTTCACCGTCGACGAGGTGCACCCGCACGACGTCGGCCAGATCGTCGACGACGCCGGGGTCGCCATCCGCACCGGCCACCACTGCGCGTGGCCGCTGCACCGGCGTCTCAAGGCCGTCGCGAGCAGCCGCATCAGCTTCAACGTGTACTCGACCCGCGAGGACATCGACGCGTTCTTCGCGGCGCTCGATCGCGTGCCGAGCATCTTCGGACTGGAGGTCTGAGATGGATCTGTACCAGGAACTCATCCTCGATCACTCCAAGCACCCGCAGCACGCGGGGCTGCGCGAGCCGTTCGGGGCAGAGAGCCACCACGTCAACACCTCGTGCGGCGACGAGATCACTCTGCGCGTCGACGTCGAGGGCGAGGGTGACGACGCCGTCATCAGGGACGTCAGCTACGACTCGATCGGTTGCTCGATCTCGGTCGCGTCCGCGTCGATGCTCGCCGACAACCTCGTCGGGCACACGCTGCGCGACGCGCAGGAGGTCTTCGGCGCGACGCGCAGCATGCTGACGAGCAAGGGCAAGGACGCCGGCGACGAAGAGGTCATCGGTGACGCGATCGCGCTCGCCGGGGTCTCGCAGTACCCGGCGCGCGTCAAGTGCGCGCTGCTGTCGTGGTCGGCCCTGCAGGATTCGCTCGGCAAGCTCGGCCTCGACCTCGCCGGGAGCGCCGCGAACAGCACGAACAGCGACACCACCGCCAGCAGCGACAAGGAGATCACGGCATGAGCGAGACAACCACCCCGCCCGTCGAGTCGGACGTCGAGGACGTCAAGGAGGCCCTGCGCGACGTCGTCGACCCCGAGCTCGGCATCAACGTCGTCGACCTCGGCCTCGTCTACGGCATCACCGTCGACGACTCCAAGCACGCCGTCATCGACATGACCCTGACGTCCGCGGCGTGCCCGCTGACCGACGTCATCGAGGAGCAGGTCGCGACGGCGCTCATGGACGTCGTCGCCGGCCACTCCCTCAACTGGGTCTGGATGCCGCCGTGGGGCCCGGACAAGATCACCGACGACGGCCGCGAGCAGCTGCGCGCCCTCGGGTTCAATGTCTGAGCCACCGCTACCGTACGACGAAGCCCGCCACCTCGATGGAGGTGGCGGGCTTCGCCGCGCTGTGCGGCGTGCGTCAGGATCGAACGGATCAGACGCGGCCGAAGCGGTAGGAGGAACCGGCGCGCGCGAGCTGCACACGAGAGCCGGGTCGCGGTGCGTGCCAGACCATGCCGTTGCCGGCGTAGACGGCCGCGTGGTAGGCGTAGCCACCGGAGGTGAGGAACGCAAGGTCACCCGGGCGAGCCGAAGCGCGCGAGACGCGGTACGAGGCTCGGTACTGCTGGTTGGCCGTGCGGGGGATCGAGCGACCGACCTGGCGGTAGCTCCAGCTCGTCAGACCCGAGCAGTCGAAGCGCCACGGGCCGGCCGCACCGTAGACGTAGGGGGCGCCGCGTCGGGACGAGGCGCTGGAGACGACGCGGCGAGCGCTCGCCGAGGTGACGGAGGCGCTGGCGGACGAGGCGGTGCCGACCGAGACCGCGCCCAGCGCGGAGGTGGCGAGGGCGGTGCCGACGGCGACCTTGGACGTGTTTCCCAGGAACGAGCGGCGGGACATGTTCTTCATGTCGGATCTCTCCAGGAGCGCTTACGAGGCATGACCTGTCGGGTTCGAGATCCTAGATTCTCGGCCGGCCTGAGCCGGCTTCACCCCAAGAGCCACCAAGGTGGCTCGGATGCTGGGTGCACCGCTCCCGTCGCTCCGCGCAATGCGGTGATACCTGGCCTTCGTGACGGGACTCAGCGACGAAGCAGGGCCGCACCGACGTCGGTGCGGCCCTGCAAGATTACCGTCGGCTCACGGTCGGAACAAATTGAGCGTGCAATCACTTTTGGTCAATTTTCCGACCCGTCCGAGCGTTTTCACGACCTCACTCGACGCTGTCGACGTTGAACGTGTCACACGAGTTGAGGTCGCCCTTCTCGTAGCCGGTCATGAACCACTTCTGCCGAGCCTCCGACGAACCGTGCGTCCAGCTCTCCGGCGTGACGCGACCCTGGGCCTTCTGCTGGATGCGGTCGTCACCGACGGCCGACGCCGCGGACAGCGCTGACTTGATGTCGTCGTCGGTGACCGGCTTGAGCAGCGTGTTGCCGTTCTTGTCCTTCGACTCCGTCGCGTGGGCGACCCAGATGCCGGCGTAGCAGTCGGCCTGCAGTTCGGTACGCACCGAACCCGATTCGGCACCCTTCGGATCCTGCTGTGCGCGGCCGAGGGCACCGAGCAGGTCCTGCACGTGGTGGCCGTACTCGTGGGCCACGACGTACTCCTTCGCCAGGGCGCCGCCATCGGCACCGTACTTGTTCGTCAGTTCTTGGAAGAAGGCGGCGTCGATGTAGACCTTGCGGTCGGTCGGGCAGTAGAACGGGCCCATCTGCGAGCTGGCCGTACCGCAGCCCGAGGACGTCTGCCCGCTGAAGATCACGGTCGGGACGTTCTCGTACTGCGTCCGGCCGTTCGTGAACTTCGGCAGCGCGCTGCCCCAGTAGTCCTGCACCGCGTTGACGGTGCCGACGATGCGGCAGGTGTCGTCACGGTTGGCGTCCGCACCCGTCTTGCACTGCTCGATCGCCTGCGCGACGGAGTCATTCGAACCCGACACGTCCTGCGTGTCCTGGGCATAGCCGTTGAGGCCTGAGCCGTACGAACTGCCCGATGAGCCGGTGCTGCCGCCGCCCGAACTGTCCGGCCCGCCGGTGAGGTTTGGCCCGAAAAGAGCGAAGATGAGCATGAGGATGAGACCGCCGATGCCGCCGACGACCGGGCCCCCGCCCATGCCACCGCCTCCGCCACCGAAGCCACCTGAACCGCCCGAGGTCACCTGCGAGGTGTCGAGCTGCGCGTTGTCGTTGAACGTCAAGAGAGCCTCCGTCTGTCGAGGCGGACGCTGCGTCCGCCTCCCACCATCTCTCGTAGAATACGTGGGTTGGCTTCCCGCCGCAGCGCCCTCGCCGCTGCGCGTCCCGACGCCGCCCCACACCGCCGTCGGCCCACCTCGACGCACCTGCCGCCCCTGAAGGAGCGATTTCACCCGTGATCACCGCCGAAGGCATCGAACTGCGCGCCGGCTCGCGCATCCTGCTCGAGAACGCGACGTTCCGTGTCGCCCCGGGCGACCGCGTCGGCCTCGTCGGGCGCAACGGAGCCGGCAAGACGACGCTGACGAAGGTGCTCGCCGGAGACGGCATCCCCGCAGCGGGCCGCGTCGTCACCTCCGGCGAGGTCGGCTACCTGCCGCAGGATCCACGCACCGGCGACCTCGATGTCCTCGCCCGCGACCGCATCCTGTCCGCGCGCGGCCTTGACGCCATCGCGCGCGACCTGCGCACCGCCGAGACGAACATGGCCTCCGAGGACGACGCCGTGCGCGAGAAGGCGATGAAGCGCTACACGCGCCTCGACGCCGAGTTCACCGCCGCCGGCGGGTACGCCTCGGAGTCGGAGGCCTCGTCGATCGCGAGCAGCCTCGCCCTCGACGAGCGCATCCTCACCCAGCCGCTGCGCACGCTCTCGGGTGGTCAGCGACGCCGCATCGAACTCGCGCGCATCCTGTTCTCCGGCGCGCAGACGCTGCTGCTCGACGAGCCGACCAACCACCTCGACGCCGACTCGATCCATTGGCTGCGCGACTACCTCAAGGCGTACAAGGGCGGGCTCATCGTCATCAGCCACGACGTCGAACTGCTCGACGCCGTCGTCACCAAGGTCTTCCACCTCGACGCCAACCGCGCCGAGCTCGACCAGTACAACGTCGGCTGGAAGGCCTACCTGCAGGCGCGTGAGCAGGACGAGAAGCGTCGCAAGCGCGAGCGTCAGAACGCGGAGAAGAAGGCCGGAGCGCTCATGGCGCAGGCCGACAAGATGCGCGCGAAGGCGTCGAAGGCGACCGCGGCGCAGAACATGGCCAAGCGCGCCGAGCGCCTGCTCGGCAGCCTCGAGGGCGAGCGTCAGCAGGACAAGGTCGCGAAGCTGCGCTTCCCGAAGCCGTCGCCGTGCGGCAAGACGCCGCTCATGGCCGAGGGGCTCTCGCGCTCGTACGGATCGCTCGAGATCTTCACCGACGTCGACCTCGCCATCGACCGCGGCTCGAAGGTCGTCGTCCTCGGTCTCAACGGTGCCGGCAAGACGACGCTGCTGCGGATGCTCGCCGGCGTCGACGCACCCGACACGGGCCGGATCATCGCCGGCCACGGGCTGAAGATCGGCTACTACGCGCAGGAGCACGAGAACCTCGACGTCGAGCGCAGCGTCCTCGACAACATGAAGTCCGCCGCGCCCGATCTCGGCGAGACCGAGGTGCGCAAGGTGCTCGGCTCGTTCCTGTTCTCCGGCGACGACGTCGAGAAGCCAGCCGGCGTGCTCTCCGGTGGTGAGAAGACGCGCCTGTCGCTCGCGCTGCTCGTCGTGTCCGCGGCCAACGTCCTGCTGCTCGACGAACCGACGAACAACCTCGACCCGGCCAGCCGCGAGGAGATCCTGGGCGCGCTGCGCGGCTACGAGGGCGCGGTCGTCCTCGTCAGCCACGACGACGGCGCCGTCGAGGCTCTCGAACCCGAACGCATCCTGCTGCTGCCCGATGGCGTCGAGGATCTGTGGGGCCCCGACTACGCCGACCTCATCTCGCTGGCCTGAGGAGCTCACATGTCCATGGGCGCCGGCTGGCAGATGATGCGCTCGATGTCACGCGACTCGAGCGTCAAGGATCAGCGTCTCGCCCCCGGCACGGTGCGCCGCGTGGCGGGCTACGCCCGCGGTTATCGCCGCACGATCGCGGCGTTCCTCGTCCTCGTCGTGCTCGACGCCGTCATGGTCGTCGCGTCACCGCTGCTGCTCAAGCACATCATCGACGACGGTGTCGTGCCGCGACATCGCGACGTCGTCGTGTGGCTCTCACTCGCCGTCGCGCTCGTCGCCGTGCTCAGCGCGGGCGTCACGATCACGCAGCGCTGGCTGTCAGCGCGCCTCGGCGAGGGTCTCATCTTCGACCTGCGCGCCGACGTGTTCCGCCACGTGCTCGCCCAACCCATCGCGTTCTTCACGCGGGCGCAGACGGGTGCCCTCGTCACGCGCATCAACTCTGACGTCGTCGGTGCGCAGCAGGCGTTCACGACGACGTTGTCGACGGTCGTCAGCAATGCCGTGAGCCTCGTCGTGCTGCTCGTCGCGATGACGTCCTTGTCATGGCAGCTGACGCTGGCCGCCCTTGTCCTCGTGCCGTTGTTCCTGCTGCCGACGCGCTTCCTCGGCCGCCGTCTGGCCGGTCTGACGCGCGAGCAGATGACGTTGAACGCCGAACTCGGCGCGCGGATGACGGAGCGGTTCAACGTCGCGGGTGCGCTGCTCGTCAAGCTCTTCGGGCGCCCGGACGAGGAATCGGCGCAGTACGACGCCCGCGCCGCACGCGTGCGCGACATCGGTGTCTCGATCGCCGCGCAGCGCAGCATGTTCCTCGTCGCGCTCACCCTCATGGCCTCCCTCGCGACCGCGCTCGTCTACGGCCTCGGCGGGGTGCTCGCGGTCGACGGCGCGATGACGGTCGGCACCCTGCTCGCGCTCGCAGCGCTGCTCGGGCGCCTCTACGCACCACTGACGGCGCTGTCGAACGTCCGCGTCGACGTCATGGCCGCGATGGTCTCGTTCGAGCGCGTATTCGAGGTGCTCGATCTCGAACCGCTCGTGCGCGAATCACCCTCCGCCCGGGCGCTTCCTGACGGGCCACTGGGCGTGAGGTTCGACGACGTCACCTTCGCCTACCCGGACGCCGACGTCGTCTCGCTCGAATCCCTCGAGGCGAACGTGACGGGGGACAGACGCGGGGGAGAGGACGTGCTGCGCGGCATCGACCTCGACGTGCCCGCCGGGGCGCTCGTCGCGCTCGTCGGGCCCAGTGGCGCAGGCAAGACGACGCTGACGAACCTCGTGCCGCGTCTGTTCGACCCCACGTCCGGTGCCGTGCGCGTCGGCGGGCTCGACCTGCGCGAGGCGAGCCTCGCCTCCGTCCGCGACCGCATCGGCGTCGTGACGCAGGAGGCGCACATGTTCCACGACACCGTGCGCGCCAACCTCCTCTACGCCCGTCCCGACAGCACCGACGACGACCTGGAAAGCGCCCTCCGTGCCGCGCACGTGTGGAGCCTCGTCGAGCGGCTGCCGCTCGGGCTCGACACGGTCGTCGGCGATCGTGGACACCGCCTCTCCGGCGGGGAGAAGCAGCGCCTCGCCATCGCACGGCTGCTGCTCAAGGCGCCCGACGTCGTCATCCTCGACGAGGCGACCGCGCACCTCGACAGCGAGTCAGAAGCCGCGGTGCAGGCGGCACTCGCGAACGCGCTCGTCGGGCGGACGTCGTTCGTCATCGCCCACCGCCTCTCGACGGTGCGCGACGCGGACGTCATCGTGGTCCTCGAGGCCGGCCGCGTCGTGCAGACCGGCACGCACCGGGAGCTGCTCGCCACCGGTGGGCTCTACGCCCAGCTGCACGCGACCCAGTTCAAGGAGGACTGAGCGCGCTTCAGAGCGTGCGCAGCGCCCCGCCGTCGACGGGGATCGCGATGCCCGTGAGGTAGGACGCGGCCGGGCTCGTGACGAACGCGGCGACGCGGCCGAACTCCTCCGGCGTGCCGTAACGCCCCAGTGGGATGCCCGCCTCGGCCTTCGCCTTCGACGCCTCCGCATCTCCCGTACCGGCGTCGAGGCTCTTGACGCGGTCGGTGTCGATGCGCCCCGGCAGCAGGACGTTGACGCGCCCGCCGCGCGGGCCGTACTCGTCGGCGAGGGTCTTGGCCGCCATCGCGAGGCCTGGACGCAGCCCGTTGGAGATGGCGAGGCCCGGGATGGGCGACTTCACTGACGACGACAGCACGAGCGTCACCGCCATGCCCGAGGCGGGGTCGAAGGGCGTGTCGAGCACGGCGCGGGCCATGCGCAGCCCACCGAGGAAGACGCTCTCGAACGCGTCACGCCACTGCTGTTCGCTCGTGTCCTCGAGGCGGCCGGCGGGCGGGCCGCCGACGGAGATGACGGCGCCGTCGAGGCGTCCGTAGGCTTCCTGCGCCGTGGCGACGAGTCGCTGCGCAGCAGACTCGTCCGCGAGGTCGGCGACGACGGCGCGCACCCCCGCGGGCGAGTCGAGCCGCGCGGCGGCGTCGTCGATGCGCTCCTGATCGCGAGAGGCGATGACGAGGTCGGCACCGTCAGCGGCCAGCGCCTGCGCGCTCGCGAAGCCCAGGCCCGACGAGGCACCGGTGACGACGTAGCTACGGCCGTTCAGTCCACAATCCATGTCACCATCGTGGCACGTCCGGCGCGTGTGCGGAACACGCCGCCCGCCCCTCGTGAAGGGGACGCGCTCAGGCGTCCTCCTCGTCCCAGATGCGCTGCTTGCGCGGGCGGGGTTTCTTCGCGGGCTTCTTCGTCGGGCGGGCGGGTGTCGTGGATCCGGTCTCTGTGAAACCTGTCGCCGAGGCGCTGTCACCGCCTGCCTCGGTGTCATGCGCCACCGGTGCCTCGTCCGCCAACTCCAGCGAGTCCAGGTACTCACGGCGTGCACGCAGCAGGACGAAGGCATACCCGGCGATCGCACCGAGCCACCACTGCAGCGCGTAGCTGAGGTTGATGCCGGCCGCGGAACCCTGCGACGGCCGGTCGAGCGCGGCGGGCCGCGGCGGTGTCGAGCCGTCGGCCAGCTTCTCCGAACGCATTCGGACGTACCCCTGCGCGAGCGTCGCGCCGGTGGCACGCTCCACGTCAGCGACGGAGATCGACGAGACCTGACCGTTCACCTCGGCGCGGCCCAACGATTTCTCGCTCGGGCGGACCCAGCCCGTCAGCGTCACCTCGCCCGTCGGTGCCTGCGGGATCGACGCGGGGCGCGCCGCGGTCTCGCCGTTCGCGACCCACCCGCGGTCGACGACGACCTTCATCCCGTCGACCTCGAACACGCCGAGCGTCTCGTAGCCGAAATCGCCGCCGGGGCCGGGGCGGTTGCGCACCAAGAGTGGTTCGCCGACGTAGTGGCCGCGCCCGGTGACCTGCTTCCACTCGTCCGACTTCGCCGGCGGCCGCGAGGTGCTCAGCTCGCGGCTCATCGGGGTGGGGGTCGCGTCATAGTTGGCGTCGATGCGGTTCTGGACCGTGCTCTTGTCCTCCCAGCGCCCCCACTGCCAGAACCCGGCAATGACGCACAACGTCGCCCACAACGTGGCCACGAGGAGCCAGGTCAGCCAACGTCGGGTCGTGAGAAGTCTCAGCACCGCACCAGCCTATCGACGGGCGCTGAACGTCGCGTGGGCGGCCGCCTCAGCCGTCGGTGGCGCGCAGCTCGGCCGGCCGCACGGTGTCGCGGTGGAAACCGCGCATCGACAGGAACTCGCGCAGTGTCGGCTCGTGCTCGTCGCAGGCGAGCCACACCTTGCGCCGCTCGGGCGTGTGCAGCGTGGGGTTGTTCCAGCGCAGCGCCCAGGTTGCCTCGGCGCGGCAGCCCTTCGCGCTGCAGCGCAGCGCCGGAAATGCGGTGCCGGGTTCGTCACCGGGGGCGGAATCAGCGAGGTTCGCGCGCAGATCCATGGATCTCCTTGTGTGGCACCGGTGGTGGTGTGACGGCGCCCATCGTGTCGATGCGACGCTTGCCCGTCGCGTTCGCGAAGACGACGGCGACGTACGGCAGGATCGCGGCGAGGGCGAAGAACACGAGGCTGAGAGGGCGAAGGGGTGACCAGGTGAGGACGGCGGCGATGAAGCACACCGTCCTGATGCCCATCGAGATGAGATAGCCGCGAATGCGGCGGCGCTGATCGTCCTGCGCCGATTCGGGCAGGCTCGTGGCCGAGAGCCGTCGCTGCCCCTGATCCGCCATGGCCTCACTGTATTCGAGGGCCCCCGGCTGCCCGAAACGCCCCGGATTGGTCTACCCGGGGGTAGTCGATAGCGTGCGACGAAGAACACACCGCCCCATCCCGGAAGGTCCGCATGCCCACCTCGCCCGAGACCACCAGCGCCCCGTCGCGCCGCCGCACCGTCCTCGTCACCGGGGGCAACCGCGGCATCGGGCTCGCCATCGCGCGACGCTTCCAGGCGCAGGGGGACGCCGTCGTCATCATGTCGCGCTCCGGTGAAGACGTCGAGGGCATCCCGGCCGTCACGGGTGACGTGTCGAACTCCGAATCGGTCGACGCGGCGTTCGCGAAGGCCGCGCAGATCGCCGGCGGGCCGATCGAGGTCGTCGTCGCCAACGCCGGTATCACCGACGACGGCCTGCTCATGCGCATGAGCGACGACTCCTTCGAGAACGTCGTCGACACCAACCTCGCCGGCGCCTTCCGCTGCGCTCGTGCGGCGTCGACGGGCATGATCCGGCGCAAGGGCGGGCGCATCATCTTCGTCTCCAGCGTCGTCGGCCTGTTCGGCTCCGCGGGCCAGACCAACTACAGCGCGTCGAAAGCCGGGCTCGTCGGCCTCGCCCGCTCCATCGCGCGTGAGCTCGGCGGGCGCGGCATCACCGCGAACGTCGTCGCGCCCGGCTTCATCGAGACCGACATGACGGCCGCACTGCCCGACGAGCGTCAGGCGGCGTACAAGGCGACGATCCCGGCGGGTCGGTTCGCGCAGCCCGACGAGGTCGCCGCGGCCGTCGCGTTCCTCGCCTCCGACGACTCGGCCTACATCAACGGCGCCGTGATCCCCGTCGACGGTGGCCTCGGCATGGGTCACTGACCGGCGGCCACCCGCCAGTCACCCGCGCACGCACGCCCCCAGTTCCCGCACCATCACGAAAGGCCGGCCATGGGTCTGCTCGAAGGCAAGACGCTCCTCATCACCGGTGTCCTCATGGACTCCTCGATCGCGTTCCACGTCGCGCGCATCGCGCAGGAGGAGGGCGCGCACGTCGTCCTCACGAGCTTCGGGCGCACGATGAAGATCACCCAGACGATCAGTCGGCGCCTGCCGCAACCCGTCGAGGTCGTCGAACTCGACGTGACGAACACCGAGCACCTCGACACGCTCGCCGAGCGTCTGCGCCCCCTCGTCGGCGAACTCGACGGCGTGCTGCACTCGGTCGGCTTCGCGCCCCAGGGCGCGTTCGACTTCATGAGCGCGACGTGGGAGGACGTCTCGACGGCGCTGCACGCGTCCGCGTACTCGCTCAAGGCCCTGGCCGCCGCCTGCGAACCCCTCATGTCGCCGGGGGGCGCGATCGTCGGGCTGACGTTCGACGCGAAGTTCGCCTGGCCCGTCTACGACTGGATGGGCGTCGCCAAGGCGGCGTTCGAGTCGACCAACCGCTACCTCGCGCGCGACCTCGGCCCCAAGGGGCTGCGCAGCAACCTCGTCGCTGCCGGCCCGATCCGTACGACCGCCGCGAAGTCCATCCCGGGCTTCGAGCAGTTCGAGCAGACCTGGGACGAGCGCGCGCCGCTCGGGTGGAACGTCGGCGACCCGGTGCCCGCCGCGCGCGCCTGCGCGGCGCTACTGTCCGACTGGTTCCCGGCGACCACCGGCGAGATCGTCCACGTCGACGGCGGCGTGCACGCGATGGGGCAGTAGGACCAGGGCCGGCCTCGTCCAACCCGTGTCCCGTGGGTGCGCCCCGCTCGCCGGACGCCTACGCTTTCGCCCATGACTCCTGAACCGGCGCACGCGCGAGTCGAGTTGCTCGGCAACCGTGTTCTCGATGGCCCCAACCTCTACTTCACCCGTCAGGCGATCAAGACGACCCTCGACCTGGGGGCGTGGTGCGCGGCCCCCGAGGAGACAGTCTCCGCTGCGTTTCGGGCCCTCGATTCCCGCCGCCCCAAGATCGGCGAACCAGGCGGGCCCGTGCGCGACCGGTGCGTCATGCGCCTCGCGGAGGTCGTGACGCGTCAGATCGCTCAACTGAGCGGCACGGGCCGTCTTGGCGTGCGCGTGCGCCACGGGGAGGAGCCGGGCGAGTACGTCGTCGCCTTCCCGTGGAACCGGCGCGAACGTGGCCGTGCACTGGGGCGCGCCATCGCGCGTGCCCTCGACGATCTGCTCGACACCGAGCGCGCGAACGGCGCCTGTGTGCGCGCCGCCGCCGACGTGAGAGACGCCGAGCAGGGACCGCGCGAGACGCTGCCGCGGCCGCGCGTCCCCGTCATCTCGATCACCGGCACGAACGGCAAGACGACGACGACGCGCCTCGTCGCGCACATCGCGATGACGGCCGGGCGCACGACGGCGTGGAGCTCGACGGACGGCGTCCTCGTCATGGGTGAGCACATCGAGCATGGCGACTACTCCGGCCCGGCCGGCGCGCAGGCCGTCCTCGCGACGCCGGGGCTCGAGGTCGCGGTGCTCGAGACCGCGCGCGGCGGGTTGCTCAACCGCGGCATGGGCGTGCCGTACAACGACGTCAGCGTCGTCACGAACGTCACGTCCGACCACCTCGGCAGCGGCGGCATCAACACCGTCGACCAGCTCGCCGAGGTCAAGGCGATCATCACGAAGGTGACGCGACCCTCCGGCTGGTGCGTGCTCAACGGGGACGACCCGCGCGTGTGGGCGATGCGCGTCGGCACCCCCGCCCAGCTCGTCGCGTTCACTCTCGACCCCAACGCCCCCTGCATCCGCGAGGTGCGCGCGGCGCGCGGCAAGGCGTTCACCGTCATCGACGGCTTCATCGCGTGCATCGAGGACGGCGGCATCGACATGCTCGTCAGCCTCGACGACGTACCGATGACGCTCGCCGGGCTGTCGCGCCACAACGTCGCCAACGCGCTCGCGGGAGCAGCGGGGGCGCTCGCGCTTGGCCTGCCGCGCAGCGCCGTCGTCCAGGGCCTCAAGACCTTCGCGCCCGACGCGACGCTCAACCCGGGGCGCATGAACGTCTACAGCCTCCCGCTCGGGGCAGATCAGCAAGCGAGCGTGATCGTCGACATGGCGCACAACGAAGGTGGCCTCGAGGCCCTGCTCGACGTCGGCCGCGGCCTAGTCGCGCCCGGCTCGCGGCTGCTGCTCGGCCTCGGCACCGGCGGCGATCGCAGCGACGAGATCCTCGTCGCCCTCGGCGAACTCGCCGGGCGCGGCGCCGACGTCGTCCACGTCGTGCACAAGGAGCACTACCTGCGCGGTCGCACGATGGAGGACCTCGAGAAGCACCTGCGCGATGGGCTGTCGCATGTGGGCGCGCACGCGGAGGCGAGCCACGAGACCGAACTCGACGGTCTGCGTGGCTTGCTCGACGTTGCCCACGACGGTGACGTCGTCGCCGTCATGACGCACAGCCACCAGGCCGAACTGCACGCGTGGCTGCTCGAGCACGGCGCGACGACGGACGGCCCACGCGAGATCCGCCGCAAGGTGCGGGCCGCCCGCGGCAGCGGCGACGCCCCCATCGATTCGGTGCCCGACGAGGCACGCGACGACGTCCGTATCGCCATCGACGCGCTCGAACGAGCGGCGTCGCACGACACGTCACCGAGTGTCTTCGGCGACATGGCGACGAGCCTCAAGGCACTGCTCGAGTCGCCCTGACGGCATGCTCGCCGAGGCGACCGGAACACGGACAAGCGGCCGCCACACGACGAACCCCGGCTGCGATCACACAGGATCGCGGCCGGCGTTCGTCGTGTGCCGGCGTCAGCTGCTGGGCAGGAGTTCGTCGATCACGTCGTCCTCGGGCGACTCGAACACGGCGTCGCGGCTGAAGTCGGGGTCGCCGGGGTGAGCGGCCTCGTCGGCGTGGGCGCCGGGCGTCGCGAGGTGCGTCAGGTCCTCGAGCGCGGCCATGACACGGGCGTGCTTGTCGGCGCAGATGACGACGAGGTCGCCGGCGCGCGCTGAGTCGATCGCCACCTGCGTCGCCTCGAGTTCGTCGAGCACGGTCTCGACGCTCGCGGCGCGTGCCTCACCCGAGTCGATCGCCTGCTGGGCACCTTCGGCGACGAGGGCTGCGGTCTCGCCGGGCGCGCGGCGCCGCAGGTTGTCGTCCTCGCGGATGATGACGTGGTCGAACCACTTCGCGGCCAGTTCGCCCATCTCGCGGATGTCCTGGTCCCGTCGATCCCCGGCGGCGCCGACGACGACGGTGCGCTGCACGCGCGTCGACTTGTTCTTGCCGGCGACGTAGCGGTCGACGAACTCGCCGAGCAGCTGCAGACCGGCCGGGTTGTGGCAGTAATCGACGAACACCTCGGCGTGGTCGACCTCGATGCGGTTGAGGCGGCCGGGGGAGAGGTAGTAGCTCGTCGTGAACGTGCGCAGCCCCTGGCGGATGTCGTGCAGCGGGGCACCCGCGGCGAACGCGGCGCCGGCCGCGGCGAGGGCGTTGGCGACGTTCATGCGCGCAGCGCCGTTGAACGTGCTCGGCAGCAGGTGCGTCCACGCGAGCTGCATGGAGCGTCGGCCCTGCTTGAGGACGATCATCTCGCCCTTGTCCGTCGGCTCGAGCACGACGGCGCGGTCGCCACGCACGCAGCGCTCGTCGATGAACTGGCGCACGCGACTACCGGGCGCCTCCATCGAGAACCACACGATCGTGCCGCGGCACACGCGTCGCATGCGGCGCACGTACTCGTCGTCGGCGTTGAGGACGGCGAACCCGTCGCGCGGGACGGCCTCGACGATGACCTGCTTGACGTTCGCGAGATCTTCGAGCGAGTTGATGCCGCGCATGCCGAGGTGGTCGCTCTGGATGTTGGTGACGACGGCGATGTCGTTGCGGTCGTAGCCGAGGCCCTCGCGCAGGATGCCGCCGCGCGCCACCTCGAGCACCGCGAAGTCGACGCGCGGGTTCTGCAGCACCATCTTCGCTGACTTGGGGCCGGAAGCATCACGCGTGATGAGCAGGCGTTCGTCGATGACGATGCCGTCGGTCGAGGTCATGCCGACCTTCTTGCCGAGGCCCTTCATGATGTGCGCGAGCATCCGCGACGTCGTCGTCTTGCCGTTCGTGCCGGTGACGGCGACGATCGGCACGCGCGAGGGTGAGCCGGGCGGAAACAACAGGTCGACGACCGGCTTGGCGATGAACTGCGGCTCACCGACCGTCGGGTGGGTGTGCATGCGGAAACCCGGCGCGGCGTTGACCTCGCAGATGGCGCCGCCGGTCTCACGTACAGGGACGGTGATGTCGGGGCAGATGAAGTCGATGCCCGCGACGTCGAGGCCGATGAGGCGCGCGGCCTCCTCGGCGATCTCGACATTGTCGGGATGCGCGTCCATGGTGCGGTCGATCGAGATGCCCCCGGTCGACATGTTGCCCGTCAGCGCGAGCTTCACCGTCTCGCCCTCGGGCACGACGGCGTCCATCGCGTAGCCCTGGTCGGCGACGAGGTCGCGGGCGGCGTCGTCGACCTTGATCTTCGTCAGCACCTTCTCGTGCCCGTAGCCGCGCCGCGGGTCGGCGTTCGTCAGTTCGATGAGCTCGTCGACGGTGTGCTCGCCGTCACCGACGACGTGCGCGGGCACGCGTTCGGCGATGGCCGCCATCCTGCCGTCGATGATGAGGCAGCGGTAGTCCTTGCCGGTGACGAACGACTCGACCTGCAGCACGCCGCGCCGGCTCTGCGCCATCGCGATGTCGTAGGCCTCGCTGACGGCCTCGTCGTCGGTGAGGTCCAGGCACACGCCGCGGCCGTGGTTGCCGTCGAGCGGCTTGACGACGACGGGGAAGCCGATCTCGCGAGCCGCCTGGATCGCGCCCTCACGCGTGCGCACGACCTCCGACTTCGGCACCGGCAGCCCGGCCGAGCCGAGCAGGTCGAGCGTCAGGCTCTTGTCGCACGCAATGTCGACGGCGAGGGCCGACGTGCGGCTCGTCATCGTCGCGCGGATGCGTTGGGCGTGCACGCCCTGGCCGAGCTGAACGAGGGAGGCGCCGTTGAGGCGCGTCCACGGGATGTCGCGGCTGACGGCCTCGTCGATGATCGCCTGCGTCGACGGGCCGAACGCGCGGCGCTGCACGAGGGCGTGGAACGTCTCGAGCGCGGCCTCGACGTCGAAGCCGTCCTCGGGGTGCACGACGTGGTTGACGATGCGCACGGCGAGCTGGCCGGCGGCAATGCCGACGCTCTCCTCGAGGTAGGCGTAGACGACGTTGTAGCGCCCCTCCTCGCCCTTGACTCCGCGCGTCTTGCCGCGGCGCACGTCGTGCCCGGCCTCCTGCTGCAGCTGCAGCGCGAGGTGCTCGGCGACGTGGCCGAGCCAGGTGCCCTCGTGGAGGCGCTCGACGAAGCCGCCCTCCTTGCCACGCGAGCACGAGTGGTGCTGCAGGCCGGGGAAGAGTTCGACGAGGCGATCCGCGAAGCCGGGGATCGCGTGCGTCGGGTAGTACTCGAGCACGCCGAGATCGACGACGAGGTGGATCGCGGGGTCGTAGGACCACACGTTCGGGCCGCGGTAGACGCGCGTGCTGACGATGCGCAGCGACGGCTCGATGGGGCCCGGTGCCTGCGGGATGTCGATGACGGTCATGTTCTGTTCTTCCCCTCGAAACGACGTGGACGCGATCAGTGACGCAGCGCGGCGGCAGCGGTCGCGGTGTCGTGCTGGTCCTTCGCCGCGGTGACCGCGACGTCGGCGTGCTGTTCGACGAAGTCGGTCAGCGTGGCCGTCTCCAGGTCGAAGGTCGCCCCGTAGGGCAGCGAGTGCACGACGGCACCGGTGACGAGCAGCGGCGCGTCGCGGCGTGCCTCGTGCGCGTCCGTCTGCGCCATGCGCGCGTCGACGACGAATACGGCGCCGGAGCCGATGATCGTCATCTCCCGTCCGTTCGTGATCTCCGCGGCGGTGTCCTCGTCGATGCCCATGCCGAGCAGGCTCGGTGAGCCGGCGACGAGGGAGAGCAGGCGCCCGTAGCGCGAGCGCTGGTCGAAGTGCTGGTCGATGATGACGCCCGGCACGAGGCCGAGGCCCTGCGTCAGCTGGCTCGCGCGCTGACGGGGCGTCACGCCCTCCTCGCCCATCGAGATCATGAACTGGCTCATGATCGACGCGCCGGCGCTCGTGCCGGCGATGACGGCGCCGCGCTCGTGGGCGCGCAGGATGGCCTTGCCGAGGGGCGTGCCGACGATGAGCTGGCTCAGCTTGAGCTGGTTGCCGCCGGAGATGAAGATGCCGCTCGCGGCGTCGATGCGCTCGACGAGTTCTTCTGAGGATGAGTCGACGCGCGACTGCGGGTCGACGCTGCCCACGCTCGGGCAGCCGAGGCGTGTGAAGACGGTCGAGTACACCTCGATGACCTCGTCCGCCATCGACGATGCCGTCGGGATGACGACGATGTTCGACTTGCGGCCGCCGGCGAGGCGCACGAAGCGGCGCAGGATGGTCACACGGCCGATCTTGTCCTCGGCGCCGCCGATGATGAGCAGGGAGCGTCGGGGGTCGCTACGTTCAGGCATGCGCCATATGTTAGGCGTCACGCTGCGTCGCCGCAGCGGCGTCCACGTCCGTCGCGTCGAGCATGACGGTCGCACCATCGGGCGTCTCGAGCGCGTCGAGGTCGTCGGCTTCCTCGATGTCGTCGCGGCTGATGCCGAGGAAGAACAGGACACTGTCGAGGTATGGGACGTTGACAGAGGCGTCCGCCTGCGCCCGCACGACGGGCTTGGCATTGAAGGCGATGCCGAGGCCCGCGAGGGCGAGCATGTCGAGGTCATTGGCGCCGTCGCCGATCGCGACGGTGCGCTCCAGCGGCAGGTGCTCGGCCTCGGCGAACGCGGCGAGCGCACGTGCCTTGCCCTCGCGGTCGACGACGTCGCCGAGGACTCGCCCGGTCAGCGCGCCGTCGACGATCTCGAGGGTGTTGGCGCGCGCGTGGTCGATGCCGAGGGAGGCGGCGAGGGGCGCGACGACTTCGATGAAGCCGCCGGAGACGACGCCGACGGTGAAGCCGAGCCGCTTGAGGGTGCGCACGAGCGTGCGGGCGCCGGGCGTGAGGCGGATCTCGGCGCGCACCTCGTCGAGCACGCTCGCGGGTAGCCCCGCGAGGGCCTCGACGCGTTCGTGCAGCGATTCGGCGAAGTCGATCTCGCCGCGCATGGCGCGCTCGGTCACCTCCGCCACCTCGGCCTCGCGGCCCGCGCGGGCGGCGAGCAGTTCGATGACCTCGTCCTGGATGAGCGTCGAATCGACGTCGAGGACGACGAGTCGGCGGCCACGGCGCGCGAGCCCGGCCTCGGCGACGCTCGCGTCACACCCCGTCTCGTGCGAGGCCTCGAGCACCCGGCGGCGAAGCTCGATGACCTCGACGCCCGAGACGTCGAGCTCGATCGCGGTGACCGGCGTGCGCGCGAGGCGGCGCACGCGGTCGATGTTGCCGCCGTGGTGGACGACCTCGGCCGAGATCTCCGCGAGGGCCTCGGCGGGCAGCGTCGGTGCGAGCAGCGTGACGACGGCGCGTCCGGGCAGGCGCACGACGTCGTCGCTCATGCCCTCGGCGAGCGTCAGGGCGAGCGAGCGCAGGCGGGCGAGGCGCTTCATCTCGAGGACGAGTTCGTCGGGTTCGGCTGCGCTGACGAGGAACGACAGCGTGATGCCACCGCCGAGGACGGCCTGGCCGACGTCGACGATCTCGACGCCGAACTTCGTCATCGCGTCGGTGAGCTCGTGGAACAGCCCGGGGGAGTCGGTGCCCTGGAACGTCAGGCCCAACAGGTCGGTGCGGCGCGCGTCGTTGTTCACCCCTCATTCATAGCGTGAAGGCGCCGCGTTCGCATCCGGTGTTCACGACGTGAGGCCGACCCGCGCCCGAGCGCGAATCGGCCTCACCCCCAGGGGCGTAGCTCGATCAGGGGGTCACGACGGTGCCCTTGCCGACGACGACGATGCCGGAGTCGGTGACGGTGAAGCCGCGGGCGCGGTCGGCGTCGTGGTCGATGCCGACGTGGGTGCCCTCGGGCAGCGTCACGTCCTTGTCGATGATGGCGCGGCGCACGATGCACGAGCGTCCGACCTTGACGCCGTCGAGCAGGATCGAGGAGTCGATGTCGCTGAACGAGCGCACGACGACGATGGGCGAGAGCACCGAGTGGCTGACCGTCGCGCCGGAGATGATGCAGCCGGGGGAGACGATCGAGTCGACGGCGGTGCCGGTGCGCCCGTGGCTGCCATGGACGAACTTCGCGGGCGGCAGGCTCATGCCGGACGTCGTGTGGATCGGCCAGCGGTCGTTGTAGAGGTTGAAGATCGGGTGGATCGAGACGAGGTCCATCTGGGCGTCGAAGTAGGAGTCGATCGTGCCGACGTCGCGCCAGTACCCGCGGTCGCGGTCCTCCGCGCCCGGGATCTCGTTGTCCTTGAAGTCGTAGACGAACGCCTCACCCCGCTCGACGAAGGCGGGGATGATGTCGCCGCCCATGTCGTGCTTGCTGTCCTCCAGGTCGGCATCACGTGTGACCGCCTCGATGAGCGCGTCGGTGGAGAAGACGTAGTTGCCCATCGAGGCGAGCACCTCGTCGGGGCTGTCCGGCAGCCCCTGCGGGTCGGTGGGCTTTTCGAGGAAGGCGCGGATGCGCGCCGGGTTCTGCGGGTCGACGTCGATGACGCCGAACTGGTCGGCGAGCGAGATGGGCTGACGGATCGCGGCGACGCTCGCCTTAGCACCCGAGGCGATGTGCGCATCAACCATGTCCGCGAAGTCCATGCGGTAGACGTGGTCGGCGCCGACGACGACGACGTAGTCGGGCTTCTCGTCGTGGATGAGGTTGAGGCTCTGGTAGATCGCGTCGGCCGAACCGAGGTACCAGTTCTTGCCGACACGCTGCTGCGCGGGCACCGGCGTCACGTAGTTGCCGAGCAGGGAGCTCATGCGCCACGTCGTGGTGACGTGACGATCGAGGCTGTGCGACTTGTACTGCGTCAGCACGACGATGTGCAGGTAGTTCGAGTTGACGAGGTTGCTCAGCGCGAAGTCGATGAGGCGGTAGATGCCACCGAACGGCACGGCGGGCTTGGCCCGGTCCGCCGTCAGCGGCATGAGACGTTTGCCCTCGCCGCCGGCGAGGGCGATGGCGAGAATCTTGGGGCCTCCACGGTTTGGCATGTGACGAGAATATGCCCCGACGTGGCTTCCCTCACACCCCCCGGCGCGGATAACGTTCATGGGGTGAGAGTCGACATCCTGACCAAGGAATATCCGCCCAACATCTACGGCGGGGCCGGCGTGCACGTGGCCGAGCTCGTCAAGGCGCTGCGCAGCAGCGGAATCGACACCCAGGTCCGCGCGTTCGGCGAACCGATCGACGAGCCGGGCACGCAGGGCTTTCCCGACCTTCCCGAACTCGCCGACGCGAACGGCGCCCTCAAGACCCTCGGCGTCGACCTGACGATGGTGCCCGCCGTCGCCGGCGCTGACGTCGTGCACTCGCACACCTGGTACGCCAACTTCGCCGGCCACCTCTCCTCGATGCTCCACGGCATCCCGCACGTCGTGAGCGCGCACAGCCTCGAGCCGATGCGGCCATGGAAGGCCGAACAGCTCGGCGGCGGCTACGCGATCTCCTCCTTCATCGAACGCACCGCCTACGAGGGCGCGGCCGCCGTCATCGCCGTCTCCGAGGGCATGCGCAAGGACGTCCTCGCGAGCTACCCGCAGCTCGACCCGGCGAAGGTCCATGTCGTCCACAACGGCATCGACGCACAGGCCTGGGCGCCCGACCGCAGCGACGCCGCCTTCGAGATCGCGCGCCGTCATGGGGTCGACCCCGAGCGTCCGAGCATCGTGTTCGTCGGGCGCATCACGCGTCAGAAGGGCGTGCCGTTCCTGCTGCGTGCGATGCGTCAGGTGCCTGCGAACGTGCAGCTCGTGTTCTGCGCGGGCGCGCCCGACACCCCCGAGATCCTCGCCGAGGTCGAGGGCCTCATCGACCAGCTGCGCGCCGAGCGCGACGGCGTCGTGTGGATTCCCGACATGCTGCCGCGCGAGGAGGTCGTCGCGCTGCTGTCGCAGGCCACGACGTTCGTCTGCCCGTCGGTGTACGAACCCCTCGGCATCGTGAACCTCGAGGCGATGGCATGCGAAGCGGCCGTCGTCGCAACCGCGACGGGCGGCATCCCCGAGGTCGTCGTCGACGGCGAGACGGGCTGGCTCGTGCCGATCGAGCAGGTGAACGACGGAACGGGTACGCCCGTCGACCCCGATACGTTCGTCGCCGATCTGGCGCGCGCCCTCACCGAGGCGACCTCCGACGTCGAAGAGGCCCGCCGACGGGGTCGAGCCGGGCGTCAGCGCGCCGTCGAGCACTTCGGGTGGGACGCGATCGCCGAGCGCACCCAGCAGGTCTACGCGACGGTGCTCGAAGGCTCCCGTACGGCCTGATACGTCATTGCCGGAGACACGCCGCTCTGAGCACACCGCAACGCGCGATCAACGCTGCCCGTCCTCATCGAGGGCGGGCAGCGTCGTGTGCGAGGCCGATGGCAGCCGCCGTCGCGGCCTGTGCGAGAGCGAGTTCGGCCTCGTCGAGCAGGGAGCGCAGCGTGCGCTCGCGCGCTGCGACGCTACCCGCGTCGAGGCCGCCGCTCGTCGTCAGTGCCTCGTCGAGGGCGGCGACGACGAGGCCGGCCGTCGTGATGATGCGCAGCGCCCGCGGGTGCAGGCCCGGTGGCAACGCCCAGCGCGCGCCGTCGAGGCGTTCGTCGACGCGCTCGCGGGCCGAGGAGCCGAGGAACGGTGCGATCTGCAGGGATTCGAGCACCCCGACATGCGCCAGCAACGCCTCGCGGAAGCGCCGGTCGATGTCGGCCAGGGCGAGTGCCTCGAGGCGGTGGATCGGAATCGGGTCGCTGTCGTGCGGTTCGAGCGTGAGCTTGAGGCCCTCGTCACCGGCCGGCCCGTAATACTCCAGCCGCGGCACGAGAACCCCGCCGAGCGACGGCACGAACAGGCATTCTCCGGCTTCTATCGCAGCCTGCGTCGCGGGTCCGCCGGGCGGCAGCAAACCGCCGTGGAGCCCCGGGCGGGGCAGGTCGATGCAGACGATGCGTTCGCCGAGGTCTCGCCACAGTTCGAGGCGCGGCAGGCCACCCTCGACGGCGTCGACGTCGGGCAGCGCGGCGCCGAGCGCCTCGCTGAGCGGGCGATCGGCGGCGATGGCGTGCGTGGCCCACAGGGCGAGGCGCACGGAGGCAGGCAGTTCGTACACGATCGCCCAGCCTAGTGGCGACAGGTCAGTGCGCCAGAGCCGACGGAAGGTGCTTGCGCGAGAACATCAGGACGACGCCGAGGCTCAGCGCGGCGAGCACGACGCCACCGACGAACATCACGGGGTAGCTCAGCCAGTGGCTGACGACGGCGAGCGCGGCGGGCACGAAGAAGCCGAGGTAGGTGATCGAATAGTAGACAGCCGTCAGTCCCGCGAGGTCCTCGGGACCGGCGATGCGCTGCACCTCCTGCAGGCCGGAGACGAGCAGCATGCCGTAGGCGAGACCGAGGACGGCGGCCGCGACGAGCGCGAGCCACGGGCTGACGAGGCGCGCTGCAAGTGCGGCGATGCCGAGGCCGGGCAGCGTCATCGTCAGGGCGATGATGATGGCGCGCGCGGAGCTGACGTCGTCGAAGCGCTTGCCGACCTGCTGGATGAACAGCCCGCAGCCGAGCGCGACGAGGCACAGCAGGCCCGAGAAGGCGATGCCGAACGAGCCGGTGCGATCACCCATGACGGCGGGCAGCACGGCATAGGCGCATCCCGCGCAGCCGAACACCCACGGCGCCATCGGCAGGACGACGAACAGGAAGCGACGGTGGCCCGCAGCGGGCACGCGCAGGTCGTCGAGGAAGCGTCCCGGCATCTCTTGGGCGGCATGCGTCTCGGGGGCGCGCGTCAGGAGCACGAAGCTCGCCGCCGTGATGACGAGGTGGACGAGGTAGCACAGCTCCGCGGGCAGCGGCGCGAACTGGGCAAGCGCCGCGGCGGTAGCGGCGCCGAGCGCGAATCCGGCCGTCAGGCTGATGGAGGCGCGACGCGCGCCCGCGGCGGCGTCGGCCTCGGCGTCGAACGGCGGGCTCGACAGTTCTTTGATCCACGAGCCGCCGACAACCATGGCGAGCCCGAGCGCCAGGCCGGAGAAGATGCGGCCGACGAAGAGCACGGCCGGCGACCCGGAGCCGACGGCGAGCAGCACCGACGCGATGATCGCGAGGATCGGCGCGGGCAGCATGAGCGGGCGACGGCCCCAGCGGTCGGAGGCCGGCCCGCCGAGCAGCAGCGCTGGCATGATGCCGAGCACGTACGCACCGAGCAGCAGGTCGACGGCGCCCGTCGAGAGCGCGTCGATGTCACGATAGAGCCCGAGCAGCGGCGTGAACTGGTTGCCACCCCACGCGACGGTGAACATCGCCGCCCCGACCGGCAGCCAGGCGGCCCGCGCGCCCCCGGCGCCGGCGCGCTCGGGGGAGTCGACGCTCGTCGTGACGCGTTCGTGGCTGGTGGTGCGGGTCGGGGTGTCGAGTGACACGCGGGGGCCTTTCGTCGGGTGTGGGTGAGTGGGGTGAACTCGGGTGGGCGAGAGGCTCAGGGGAGCAGCCCGTCGTAGGAGTGGTGCAGGTGCGCCGTCAGCTCCTGCTCGAAACCGGTCGCGTCGCCCGCGGCGACGAGGTCGACGAGACGGGCGTGGGCGGTGAGGACGTCGCGGCAGCGGCGATCGTCCTTCCACAGGATGCGCGCGGCCATGCGGCGCTGACGTTCCCCGAGACGCTCGTAGAACTCGGTGAGGATGGCGTTGCCACCGGCCGCGACGAGGTGGGTGTGGAACACGCAGTCGGTCTCGGTGAAGTCGTCGTGGTCGCCGGTTTCGAGGCTCTGGCGCTGCCGGCGCAGGATCTCGCCGAGATCGATGGCGACGTCGCGGTGCTCCTGCGCCTCGACGACGCTGCGCGCCGCACGCGACTCCACCGCGATGCGCGCCTCGACGACGTCACGCACCTCGCGCGGTTCGACGGCGCGCACGAGCGCGCCGCGCTTGGGGTACAGCGTCATCCACCCCTCGGCCTGCAGCCGGACGAACGCCTCGCGCACGGGGGTGCGGGAGACGTCGAGCAGTTCCGAGATCTCACCCTCGCTGATGAGGGCACCACCGGCGATCGAGCCGTCGAGGATGCGGCCCTTCACCTCGCGGTAGACCGCGTCGGCCGCGGAGATCTTCGGCTCGCTCATGCTCGCTCCTCGTTCGGGTGGTCGATCTGCTGCCCACGGTGGTAAGCGTTCGACGCAACATAGATACAAGTTGTAGCTTACACCCGTGTCGGTTGGGCGCCAGGCGCGTCCACGACGTCATCCGTGCCGTGTCGCGTGGCATTCGACCCCGTCGAGTCAGTAGGGTCACGGGTATGAGCGATGTGTTGTCCCTCTCCGGGATCGGTGTCACGCGCGGCGCGCAGAAGCTGCTCGACGACGTCTCGTGGGAGGTGGAGGAAGGCGAGCGCTGGGTCGTCGTCGGCCCCAACGGCGCCGGCAAGTCGACACTGCTCAACGTCGCCGCCGGTCGCATGCATCCCTCGACGGGCGTCGCCGGCATCCTCGGCGAAGTGCTCGGCGCCGTCGACGTGTTCGAGCTTCGCCCCCGCATCGGCCTCGCGACGGCGGCCCTCGCCGAGCGCATCCCCGCCGGTGAGAAGGTCTCCGACGTCGTCGTCACCGCGAGCTACGGCATGGTGGGACGCTGGCGTGAGAAGTACGACAGCTTCGACCACGAACGCGCACGCGAACTGCTCGACGAACTCGGCGCCGCGCACCTCGCCGAGCGTCGCTTCGGCACGCTGAGCGAGGGGGAGCGCAAGCGCGTCCTCATCGCCCGCGCCCTCATGACCGACCCCGAGCTCATGCTGCTCGACGAGCCCGCCGCCGGGCTCGACCTCGGTGCCCGCGAAGACCTCGTGCAGCGCCTCACCGCGCTCGCCGAGGACGTCGACGCACCGGCGCTCGTGCTCGTCACCCACCACGTCGAGGAGATCCCGCCGGGCTTCACCGACATCCTCATGCTGCGCGAGGGCCGCGTCGTCGCCGCCGGCCCGATCGAGTCGACACTGACGGCCGAGAACCTCTCGGAGACGTTCGGTCTCGCGCTCGAGCTCGATCGTCACGGTGAGCGCTGGAGCGCCCGCGCCGCGCAGGCCTGATCGCCGGTGCCGATCCGCATCACCTCACCCGACGACGACCGCGTCGCCGACTACTTCCGCCTCACCGACGTCGCGCTGCGCAAGAAGCTCGAAACCGAGCGCGGCCTCTACATCGCCGAGAGCGAGAAGGTCATCCGCCGCGCCCTCGCGCGCGGCGACCGTCCCCGCAGCTTCCTCATGGGCCAGCGCTGGCTCGACGACCTCGCCGACATCGTCGCGGACGCCGAGGCCGCCGACGTCCCCGTGTACGTGGGGGAGGCCGACGTCATCGAGTCGATGACGGGTTTCCATCTGCACCGCGGGGCTCTCGCGTCGATGAACCGCCCCGCGCTGGCCTTGCCCGAAGAACTGCTGCGTGACGCGCGGCGCGTCGTCGTGCTCGAGGACATCGTCGATCACACGAACGTCGGTGCCATCTTCCGATCGGCCGCGGCGCTCGGCGTCGACGCCGTCCTCGTCACCCCGCGCTGCGCAGATCCGCTGTACCGCCGCTCGGTGCGCGTGTCGATGGGCACCGTGTTCCAGGTGCCGTGGACGCGCATCGACCCGTGGCCCGGCTCGGTGACGCGACTTCAGGAGGCCGGATGGACGGTCGCCGCGATGGCGCTGGCTGACGATTCCGTAACGCTCGACGAACTCGCGGCGCGTGAGCCCGAACGCCTCGCGCTCGTCATGGGCACCGAGGGCGACGGCCTCGGAACGCGAACGGTCGCCGCGTGCGACGTCACCGTCCGCATCCCAATGGCAGGTGGCGTCGACTCGCTCAACGTCGCGGCCGCCAGCGCCGTCGCGATGTACACGCTACGCGTGTGACGGGGCGCGCCGAGGCCCCGACGTCGACGAGCATCCACTCGTGGGCATCGGGGCCTCGTGCTGTGTCGGCTGGCAGCCGCTGAGATCAGTGGCCGGGACGATCAGTGACCGTACAGGCCCGTCGTGACGCCGCGTGCGACGGTCTGGAAGACGGCGTTGAAGCTGAGGACGGCGGGCGTGACCGAGTCGTCGATCGCGAGAGGGTCACCCTCGATCGCGTGGACCGCGAACATGTATCGGTGCTTGCCGTCACCTCCGGGCGGGCACGGCCCCATCCAGCCCTTGACGCCGCCATCACCGGCGACGTGGAAGGCGCCCTCGGGCAACGCGGCGTCACCCGATCCGGCGCCCTCGGCGAGTTCGGTGACGTCCGCCGGGATGCCTGCGATCGCCCAGTGCCAGAAGCCCGACGGGGTCGGCGCATCAGGGTCGAAGCAGGTGACGACGTACGACGTCGTCGTCTCCGGCGCACCGCTCCACGACAGCTGCGGCGAGACGTTCTGCCCGTTCACGCCCCAGCCGTCGTAGACATACGTCTCGGTGAGGTCGCCACCGTCGCTGAAGCTCGTGCTCGTGACGGTGAGGGCCGGGAACACCGGCAGGTGGTCGTAGGGGTTGGGCGCAGTGGTTCGTTCGATGCTCATGGTTCGACCCTACCGACCGCGCCCCAGGATTGAGCGGGTATGGGCCTGAGCCAGCTCAGCGCACGAGCCGGTCGACGAGACGTTCGAGGGTGGCGCCCGGGTCGTTGCTGACCCCGCCGTGCATCGGGCCCGGCTGGACGATCGTCGAACGCGGCGCGCTGATCCAGCCGAAGCGTTGCCCCAGCTTCGGCAGGTCAGGGCGCCCGGGGCACGGCTCGCCGCGCACGTCGGCGCACAGCGAGGCGAGCGACTGCTCGACGTCTGCGGCGGCGAGCGTCGGAGCTAAGGCGGCGAGGCGGGTCGCGTCGAGGTGGAAACGGGCGTCGAGGAAATCGGCCATCTGCGCGTAGAGCGCGACGCCGACGTTGAGGAACTCCTCGCGCTCGATCGACGGCACGAGACGCAGCACGACGTACTGGTAGCCGACGCTCATCGCATCTCACCCGCGAACGCCGGCGACCATGCTTGCGGGGCGGCGAGGCGCGCGAGCAGGTTCTCGACGTAGGCGGCGCGCACGTCGTCGGCGTGCGGCATCGACTCACTCGTCTCGAGCCATTCGTCGGGCACGAGCGTCAGGATCTCGCGCAACAGGCCAGGGGTGACGAGCGCAGCAAGACGCTCGTGTGCGGCCGCTGCGGCCGCGGGCGAGGGGTCGACCACCCCGGCCATGATGTGGGAGCCCAGATCGAAGCGCTGCGCCGCGAAACGCTCCGGGTGGGAGCCCTTCGACGGCCACGAGTAGTGGAAGTACAGCGCCGCACCGTGGTCGATGCACCACGTCTGCCCGTGCCAGCGCACGAGGTTCGGGTTGTGCGGGGTGCGGTCGATGTTCGCGGTGAACGCATCGAGCCACAGGATCGTGGCGGCCTCGTCGGCGGGCGGCGGGATGGAGCCGTCATAGGCGAAGGCGCCCGGCAGCAGGTCGACGCCGAGGTTGAGCCCGACGCTCGCCGTCAGCAGATCTTGCACCTCCTCGTCGGCCTCGTACTTCGCGATGGCCTCCGGCAGCTCGACGAGCTCGAGCTCGGGCACCCGCAGGCCGAGCGCACGGGCGAGTTCGCCGACGACGACCTCGGCGACGAGCACCTTGAGCCCCTGGCCGGCTCCGCGGAACTTGACGACCCACGTCCCGAGGTCGGAACCCTCGACGACGCCGGGCAGCGAGCCGCCCTCACGCAGGGGGACGACGAAGCGCGTCGCCTCGATCTGTTGCAGCACCGCGTCAGCCTAGCGGGATTAGGCTGGTGGACATGGAACTCGTCTACCCTCCCGTTCTCGCCATTGCGCGCAGCCTCTTCGCCGCGCAGGGGCTCAAGTTCACCCTCGTCGGCTCCGAGAACCTGCCGCGCACCGGTGGCGCCGTCGTCATGATGAACCACTTGTCGTACATGGACTTCACGTACGCGGGCTTCCCGGCGATCAAGCAGCGCCGCGTCATCCGATTCATGGCGAAGAAGGAGGTCTTCGACCACAAGATCTCGGGCCCGCTCATGCGCGGCATGAAGCACATCGCCGTCGAGCGCGGCAACGGCGCGCAGAGCTACCGCGACGCCGTCGCTGCCCTGAAGCGCGGCGAGCTCGTCGGCATCTTCCCGGAGGAGACGATCTCCCGCTCATTCGAGCTCAAGTCCTTCAAGACCGGCGGCGTGCGCATGGCGCAGGAGGCCGGGGTGCCGATCGTGCCGATGATCCTGTGGGGTTCGCAGCGTGTGTGGACGAAGGGCAAGCCGAAGCGTCTCGGGCGCACGAACACGCCGATCACCGTCGCCGTCGGTGAGCCGATGACGTACGACGAGACGCTCAGCCCCGAGGAGAACACGCAGCGCGTCAAGGACGCGATGCAGAAGCTGCTCGACGCGGCACGCGCGAATTACCCGACGCTGAGCGGCGCCGACCTCGAGTTCCTGCCCGCCTCCATGGGTGGCACCGCGCCGACGCTCGAGGAGGCCGAGGCCGACGACGCCCGCATCGCCGCCGAGCGGCGTCGCAAGCGTGCCGAGAAGGCTGCGGCGGCGTCCTCGTCGCAGGGCTGAATCCGCGTCGTTCTGGGGTTGTCGGTGTCTCGTGCCACAGTTCGTCCCATGAACGCTGAACACGACACCGGCTTCGACGCCGTCGCCTCCTCCGTGCTGCACGCCCTGGCCGGGCCGGACGCTCGCCTGCGCGACGATCAGCGCGTCGCGGTCGAGGCGCTCGGTCGGCCGGGCGCGCGCGTCGTCGTCGTCCAGGCGACGGGGTGGGGCAAGTCGGCCGTCTACTGGGTGGCGACGGCGATCGCCCGCAGCCGCGGCGCGGGCCCGACGCTGGTCGTCTCACCACTGCTCAGCCTCATGCGCGACCAGGTGGCCGCCGCCGAGCGTGCGGGGTTGCGGGCCGCTGCGATCCACTCCGGCAACCTCGACGCCTGGGGCGCCATCGAGCAGGCCGTGACGGCCGGGCAGCTCGACGTGCTGCTCGTCTCGCCAGAGCGCCTCGCGAACCCGACGTTCGGTGAACGCGTCATGCGTTCGCTCGCGGGTGATTTGGGGCTGCTCGTCATCGACGAGGCGCACGCCCTGTCCGACTGGGGGCACGACTTCCGCCCCGACTACCGCCGCGTCGCCGACGTCCTGACGACGCTCAACCCGGCGACACCCGTGCTCGCGACGACGGCGACGGCCAACGAGCGCGTCACCGAGGATCTGGCGCAGCAGCTGGGGGAGGCCTCCCTCGTGCTGCGGGGGCCGCTCGCCCGCTCGTCGCTGCACCTCGCGGTGCTGCCGGAGATGACGGCGTTGCAGCGCTACGCGTGGGTCGTCGACCATCTCGCGTCACTGCCGGGCAGTGGCATCGTCTACACCCTGACGGTCGCGGACGCCGAGCGTCTCGCGGCGGCCGTGACGGCCGCGCACGGTGACGAGCTGCCCGTCGCTGCGTACACCGGTCAGCTCGAGGCGGCTCAGCGAGAACAGCTCGAGGATGATCTGCGCCACAACCGTGTCAAGGCGCTGATCGCGACGTCAGCGCTCGGGATGGGCTACGACAAGCCCGACCTCGGTTTCGTCGTCCACCTCGGCGCGCCGGCGTCACCGGTGTCGTACTACCAGCACATCGGGCGAGCGGGCCGTGCCATCGACTCTGCCGTCGTCGCGCTGCTGCCCGCCGCGGGCGACGAGAACATCTGGGAGTACTTCGCGACGGCGACGATCCCGAAGAAGGAGCAGGTCGCGACGCTCCTGACCGCACTGCAGGCCGCGGCCGAGCCGATGAGCGTCGTGGCCCTCGACGCGGAGACGGGCCTGCGACGCAACCGGGTCGAGCTGCTGCTCAAGCAACTCGCCGTCGACGGCGTCGTCGAGCGCACCCCCGACGGCTGGCGTGCCACCGGCGTCGAGTGGAGCTTCGACGAGGAGCACTACGCGGGCGTCATCGCGACGCGGGAGCGCGAGGCCGACATCATGCGCCGCTACATCGCCGGCGCCCAGTGCCTCATGAAGCTTCTGCGCACGGCCCTCGACGACCCCGAGGCCGCCGACTGCGGCCAGTGCTCGGTCTGCCTGGGCCACCTGCCCGAGCCGCTGACGACGGACATCAACCCCGCGACGCTCGAACGCATCGCGGCGGTGCTGCGCGCCGAGACCAACACCCTCGAACCGCGCAAGATGTGGCCCGGTGGCGCGTTCGGCACCCGCGGGCGCATCCCCGCGAACCTCGCCGCCGACCCCGGGCGGGTGCTCATCCACGCCGACGCAGCCGAGTGGGAGGACGAGCGGCGAGAGGATCGGCGCGCCCAGGGCACGCAGGAGGCGTCGCAGGCGCTGCAGGAATCCGCGGTGCGCGTGCTCGCGGCCTGGTCGAAGACGTGGCGCCAGCGCCCCTCATGCATCGTCGCGCTGCCGACGCGGGTCGGCTCGGGCGAGGTCAGCACCGCCCGGGTCGAGTCGCTGGCCGCGCACCTCGGCGCCGCGGGCAAGCTGCCGCACACGACGTGGAACGTCGTGCCGCCCAACGTCGGCGATGCCTCGGGCGCCGAGGTGGCGACCGCGTGGCGCGAAGCCCTCGCCGGGAGCGCTCCGCAGGTCGCGGGAGCGAGCGTCCTGCTCGTCGTCGACACCTCGTCGACGACGTGGGAGCCCACCGTCGCCGCGGCCGCGCTACGCGAGGCGGGCGCCGTCTGCGTCCTGCCGCTGCTGGTCCACCGAAGCGTCGGATGACCTCCTGCCCGGGGCCTAGAGTTGGAGTCATGCGCGCACTCACCGTCCTGCCCCTGAGCAAGGATTCCCTCGCCGTCACCGACATGCCCGACCCGACGCCCGGGCCCGGCGACCTGCTCGTCGAGGGCATCGCCCTCGGCGTGTGCGGCACCGACCACGAGATCGCCGACGGTGCCTACGGCTGGGCGCCCGAGGGCGCCGAGCGCCTCGTCCTCGGCCACGAGTCGCTCGGGCGCGTCCTGCAGGCTCCCGAGGGCTCCGACTTCGCCGAGGGCGACCTCGTCGTCGGCATCGTCCGCATGCCCGACACCGTGCCGTGCGTCGCGTGCGCCGCGGGGGAGTGGGACATGTGCCGCAACGGCGAGTACACCGAGCACGGCATCAAGCAGATCCACGGGTTCGGTTCGCAGCGCTGGAGCATCCCCGCCGACCACGCCGTCAAGCTCGACCCGTCGCTGGAGAAGGTCGGCGTGCTGCTCGAGCCGACGACCGTCGTGACGAAGGCCTGGGAGCAGGTCGAGCGCATCGGCGCCCGCGCGACGTTCGCGCCGAAGAAGGTACTCGTCACCGGTGCCGGGCCGATCGGTCTGCTCGGCGCGCTCATCGGCGCCCAGAAGGGCCTCGACGTCTACGTCCTCGACCGGCCCACCGACGGTCTCAAGCCCGAGCTCGTGCGCGACCTCGGCGCCACCTACGTCACGGGCGACGTCATGGAACAGATGCAGCAGATCGCCCCCGACGTCGTCATCGAGGCCACCGGCGCGGTGCCCGTCATCTCGGGCGTGCTCGCCAACAACGTGCCCTACGGCATCGTGTGCCTGACGGGCATCTCCGCGCCGAAGGAGCAAGAGGTCGACCTGGGCCACATCAACCGCGACCTCGTGCTCGACAACGGAGTCGTCGTCGGCTCGGTCAACGCGAACCTGCGTCACTACCAGGGCGCGGCCGAGGTGCTCGCGAAGGCCGACAACGCCTGGCTGGAGCGACTCATCACGCGACGCGTGCCGCTCGAGAAGTTCGCCGAGGCCTTCGAGCGCCGCGACGGCGACGTCAAGGTGGTCATCGACCTGGTGTGAGAGACGACGCCAGCATCGTCCACGTCGACCTCGACGCGTTCTTCGCCTCGGTCGAGCAGCGCGACAAGCCGAGCCTACGTGGACGCCCCGTCATCGTCGGTGGTACCGGCCTGCGCGGCGTCGTCTCGACGGCGTCGTACGAGGCGCGAGCGTTCGGCGCCCGCAGTGCGATGAGCACCGCCGAGGCACGGGCCATCTGCCCGGCCGGCACGGCGTTCCTCTCGCCACGGTTCGAGGCGTACCGCGCGTCGTCGCTCGCCGTCATGGCCGTGCTGCGCGAGCTGTCGCCGCTCGTCGAGCAGGTCTCGATCGATGAGGCGTACGTCGACCTGCGCGGCGCCGACCTCGAGGTCTCGAGCACCGCGCACGTGCGCGAGGTGCTCGAGACCCTACGCCGTGACGTCGCCGACGCAACGGGCGGTTTGAGCGTCAGCGCGGGGGCGGCGTCGTCGAAGATGCTCGCGAAGATCGGCTCCGACCTGAACAAGCCGGCGGGCATCACCGTCGTCGAACCGGGCAGCGAGCTCGAGTTCCTCGCGCCGATGTCGGTGCGCGCGATCAGCGGCGTCGGCCCGGCGACTGCGGCGCGGCTGCGCACCTTCGGTGTCGAGACGGTCGAACAGCTGCGCGCGATGACGCACGTCGATCTCGTCAGCATCTTCGGTGAGCGTCACGGGCATTCCCTCCACGAACTGGCGCGCGCCCGCGACGATCGGGACCTCACCCTCACCCGCGAGGCGAAGAGCGTCTCGCACGAGGAGACGTTCGAACGCGACGTCCACGATCGCGCCGTGCTGCGCCGCGAGATCGAGCGCATCGCGCAGGCCGTCTCCGCTCGCTGCGAGAAGGCCGGAGTCTTCGGGCGCACCGTGCACCTCAAGGTGCGCCTTCCTGACTTCAGTTCGTTGACGCGCAGCTCGACATCACCGACCCCGAGCCGTGACGCCGACGTCATCGCCCGCACGGCTCAGCGCCTGCTCGACGGGCTCGACCTCGCGCAGGGTGTGCGTCTCATCGGTGTGGGCGTCAGCGGTTTCGTCACGCACGCGCAGTCGGGGCTGTTCGAACTCGAGGCTCCCGTCGACACGCCGGCCTTTCCCGAGGCTGTCGGTGAGTCGTCGACAGCCGCCACCCCCAGCAGCGACGACGCTGACCCCGACGCCGACGAGGCGCCGTCGACCCTGCCTCAGGAGTTGACGACGCGTTTCAGCCCCGGCACGACGCCGTCGTGGCGCCCCGGCATGGACGTGCATCACGACGAGTTCGGCGCGGGTTGGGTGTGGGGTTCAGGGCGTGGCCGCGTCACCGTCCGGTTCGAGGGCCCGCTCACCCCGAAGGGTCCGGTGCGTACCTTCGCCGTGGACGATCCGGCGCTGACGCCCGGCGAACCGCCGGCCTGGGACGACGCCGCTGCCGCGTCGCCGTGAGGTAATCGTTAGGTTCTCGGGTCGAACCGGACGAGCGTTCCACGTAGATTGCAGGTACGAAGTCGTCGAAGCGGGGAGCTGGACCGAGCATGAACAACAGTGCATGGCTGATGTGGCTGGGCGTCGCCCTCGCGATGGCCGCCGTCGAGGCTGTCACGGTCGACTTCGTGTTCATCATGCTCGCGCTCGGCGCGCTCGCGGGCGCGATCGCGTCGTACTTCGGTGCGGACTTCGTCATCAGTGCGCCGATCGCGGTGGCCGTCGCCGTCGGGTTGTTGTTCACGCTGCGCCCGATGCTGCGTCGCCGTCTGCGCCCGACGCGCGACAACACCGACATCGGGCCGCGTTCGGTCGTCGGTCAGACGGGGTTCGTCGTCGAGCCGGTCTCCGAGTCGCAGGGCCTCGTCAAGGTGCACGGCGACCTGTGGAGCGCGCGCACCGACGTGCGCACGACGCTGCCCCTCGGTTCGCCCGTCCACGTCATCGACCTGCAGGGCGCGACTCTGCTCGTCGACCCCACCACCACCGAGCGGCGCTGAGCGAGCACTCCCGCCAGCGTCCGCGCATCACGCCGGGTTCGCCCGGCCACAGGGAGGGAACATGTCCCCAGGACTCATCGTCGTCATCCTGCTGCTGGTCTTCGCGGTCGTCGTCGTCATGCGCACGATCCGCATCGTGCCGCAGCAGACGGCTCAGATCGTCGAGCGTCTCGGCTCGTACAACCGCACGCTGACGGACGGTCTGCACATCCTCGTGCCGTTCATCGACCGGGTGCGCGCGAACATCGATCTGCGTGAGCAGGTCGTCACGTTCCCGCCGCAGCCCGTCATCACGAGCGACAACCTCGTCGTCAGCATCGACACCGTCATCTACTACTCGGTGACGGATCCGAAGTCGGCCGTCTACGAGATCGAGAACTTCATCCAGGGTATCGAGCAGCTGACGGTGACGACGCTGCGCAACGTCATCGGTTCGCTCGACCTCGAGCAGACGCTCACCTCGCGTGACCAGATCAACGGGCAGCTGCGCGGCGTGCTCGACGAGGCGACGGGCCGCTGGGGCATCCGCGTGAATCGTGTGGAGCTCAAGGCGATCGACCCGCCGGCGTCGGTGCAGGATTCGATGGAGAAGCAGATGCGCGCCGAGCGTGACCGCCGCGCAGCCATCCTGAACGCCGAGGGTTTCAAGCAGAGCCAGATCCTCACGGCCGAGGGTGAGAAGCAGAGCCAGATCCTGCGCGCCGAGGGTGAGGCGCAGGCCGCCGTCCTCAAGGCCCAGGGTGAGGCGCGCGCCATCCAGCAGGTGTTCGACGCCATCCACCGCGGCAAGCCGACGCAGCGTCTGCTCGCCTACCAGTACCTGCAGACGCTGCCGCAGCTAGCGCAGGGCGATTCGAACAAGATGTGGGTCATCCCCTCGGAGGTCACCGACGCGCTGCGCGGCATCTCGAGCGCTCTCGGCGGCGACGCCGGGCGTCCGGGCGACAACGATGACGAGGAATGGGTCGACCCCGGCACGAACGACGACAACGCGTTCGCCGACACGAAGCTCGAGGACCCTCAGGTCGCGCTCGCCAACGCGCGTGGCCAGGTCGACCAGGCAACGAACGAGGCGGAGGATTCGACGTCCCGCCCGCAGCACCCTTCCGGCGCTGACGACGGTGTGCCCGCCCTCGGCGCATCGGCGATGCCGCAGGCGCCGCGCGGCGCGCAGACGAGGCCCGCCAGCGGGTCCGACGCCGGTCTGCAGCCCGAGCCGGTCGACGCTCCGCGCGAGACCCAGCAGCAGCCGCAGCGTCAGATCCGTCTGCCGCACCGCCCCGAGCAGGACGGCGAGCAGCCGACGGGCCACGCCTGAGCCGAGCCGATGTGCACTCCAAGCGAACGCCTGGTAATGTTCTTCCTCGTTGGAAGGGCGCGAAAGCGGCCGGAAAACACCACCTGTCCGGGTGGCGGAATGGCAGACGCGCTAGCTTGAGGTGCTAGTGTCCTTTATCGGACGTGGGGGTTCAAGTCCCCCCTCGGACACACTTCACGAGAACGCCCCGGTGAGATACCACCGGGGCGTTCTTGCGTGCTGCCCACGCAGGAATGAAAAGGTGGAGCCATGGCTTCTCAGACCTCCTCCGAATCCGACGTCCTGCGCATCTGCCGCGATCTGATCCGCATCGACACGAGCAACTACGGCCCGGGCACCGAGGGCCCCGGCGAGCGTGAGGCGGCCGAGTACGTCGTGGGCCAGCTACAGGAGGTCGGCCTCGAACCCGAACTGTTCGAGAGCGAGCCGGGGCGCGCGAACGTCGTCGTCCGCATCCCGGGGGCCGACCGCGAACGCGGCGCGCTCGTCGTCCACGGCCACCTCGACGTCGTGCCAGCCGACGCCGCCGATTGGTCGCACGACCCGTTCGCCGCCGACGTCGAGGACGGCTGCGTCTGGGGCCGCGGCGCCGTCGACATGAAGGACATGGACGCGATGATCCTCGCGACCGTCCGCGACTTCGCCCGCCGCGGCGTCACTCCGCCGCGCGACCTCGTCGTCGCGTTCTTCGCCGATGAGGAGGCCGGCGGCGTCAAGGGTTCGCACTGGGCCGTCGACCACCGTCCCGAACTGTTCGAGGGCGCCACCGAGGCGATCAGCGAGGTCGGCGGCTACTCCGTCACCGTGCCGAAGAAGGGCGGCGGCGACCAGCGCGCCTACCTGCTGCAGACGGGGGAGAAGGGCATCCGTTGGATCCGCCTCACCGCCCACGGCCGCGCCGGCCACGGCAGCGTCCCCAACGCCGAAAACGCCATCGCGCGCCTCGCCGCGGCGATCGGCCGCATCGACGCCCACGTCTGGCCGCGCCAGTACGTCGCGAGCGTCCGCCAGCTGCTCGACGGTCTCGCCGACATCACGGGCACGACCTACACCGACGAGGACACCGACGCGCTGCTCGCGCACATCCCCGGCGCGCGCACCTTCGTCGAGGGGGCCCTCGCGAACGTGTCGAACCCGACGATGCTCGACGCCGGCTACAAGCACAACGTCATCCCGCAGACGGCGTCGGTCAACGTCGACTGCCGCTTCCTGCCCGGGCACGAGGACGAGCTGATGGACGTCATCGCCGAACTCGCCGGCGAGCACGTGACGATCGAGACGCTGCATCGCGACATCGCGCTCGACGCGCCGTTCGAAGGCCACCTCGTCGAGCGGATGAAGGACGCGCTGCGCACCGAGGACCCGGGCTGCGAGATCCTGCCCTACTGCCTGTCGGCGGGCACCGACAACAAGGCACTCAAGCAGCTCGGCATCAACGGCTACGGCTTCACACCGTTGCGGCTGCCGTCCGATCTGCTCTTCGCGCCGATGTTCCACGGCATCGACGAACGCGTGCCCGTCGAAAGCCTCGAGTTCGGGCAGCGGGTGCTCGCGCGTCTGCTCACCGACTGCTGATCAGAGCCAGCCGCCGTTGTCCTGCGGGCGCATGCGGATGATGCGGCGCCGCAACCAGATGCGGCGGACCCCACCGAGGTAGATGCGGGTGCGGGCCAGCTCCCAGTGCCCGTACTCGGCCTCGTCGGTGAGGCTCTGGCGGATGTCGCTGCGGCTCGCGTCACGCGCGAACGTGAGCGTGCGGTATTCGTACTCGGCCATCTGCACATTCTTGCGCGATCGGGGTAGCGTTTTCCACATGAACGCCGACCCGCGCGCTGCCCTCGAAGCCCTCACACTCGCTTTCGAACGTCACCTCGAGGCGTGCTCAGCGCGTCGCGGTGACGACGACCCCGCCGTCATCGCGGCATCCGACGCCCTGGCCGACGCGTTCGAGACCTACGACGACGCGTTGCTCAACGCGTTCAACGAGATGACGCCGCTCGTCCTGCTCGACGACGACGATTTCGATGATGATGACTTCGACGACGACGATTTCGATGACGACTTCGACGACGAGGACGAGGACGACGATGACCTCGACGATGCTGACGACGAGACGAGCGGCGACGAAAAGCACCGCTCTGCGCGCGGCCGCGGCTGAGGCGAACGCCCCATTGGGCCGAACGCTCGGCCACGGGGGCCGAGCGTTCTGACGACCAAGGCCGCCCGCCGTCAGGCGCCGGCGACCTCGTCGAGCGCCACGACGATCTCGCGCGGCACACTCAGCTCGCCGGCGTGCAGCGCGACACGCAGTTGAGCCGCGGTGCGAGACCCCGCGACGACGGCGTCGATGCCGGGCGCGTGCAACGACCAGGCGAGGGCCAGTTCGGCGGGGTGGACGCCGAGGCCGTCGGCCGCCGTCGCGAGTGATTCGACGACGGCGCGCGTCGTCTCACGTGAGGCTCCGCTCGCCACGAGATCGCCGGAGGCGCGACGCGAATCGGCCGGCGTGCCGTGGCGGTACTTGCCCGTCAGCACGCCGCGCGCGAGCCCGGCGCCCGCGATGACGCCGTAGCCGCGCGCCGCGGCGGCTTCGACGACGTCCGTGGCGTCGGCGCGCAGCAGGTGATGTTCCACAGCGTGCGCGACGAGGTGGACGCCGCGCGCCGCGAGCAGGTGACTGACGTCGACCGCGCGCCAGGGGGGCACGTCACTCAGGCCGACGTCGCTCGCCCGGCCCGTCGTGACGGCCCACTCGAGTGCCGAGGCGACCTCGACGCTCGGGGTGACGCCGTCGTCACCTTCGACGAGCCACAGGTCGACGTGCTCGGTGCCAAGACGCTCCAGCGTCGCATCGAGCGCGGCCATGAGGCCGGCGCGGGAGGTGTCCGGGCCCGGGGCGAAGGGGAGCGCTCCGTGACGGCCGTTGCGCGCGACGAGCTGGTACTCCTCGCGCCGGCGGCCCTCGAGGGCCTCACGCAGCCGCACCTCGGCGGCGCCCGCGTCGACGTCGTTCGTCTCGAACGTGTGCCCGCCGGCAGCGAGGTAGGTGCTCGCCATCTCCTGCGCGCTCTCCGCCGTCACGCCGCGGGCCCACCCGGAAACGCCGAGCACGAACGCGCTGACACGCGTCCCGCTGCCGTTGAGCACGCGCGTCGGCACCCGCGGCGCCGCGTCACCGATGTGGCGAACCACCATCACAACCATCCAGACTTCTTGAACGCGCGCCACAGCAGCACGCCGATCGTCGCGAGCACGGCGATCATCAGGTAGTACCCGTAGTAGAACTCGTACCCACCGCCGCGGCCGCCGAAGTGCACGGACGCCTCCAGCTCCGGCACCGAGTGGAAGTTCGTGCCGTAGATGCCGGCGAGCATCGTCGGCACCGTCGCGATGGCGACCCACGCCGAAATCTTGCGCATGTCGTTGTTCTGCTGCACGCCGACCTGCGACAGGTACGCCGACAGCACGTCCGACAGCAACCGATCGTAGGTCTCGATGTGCTCGCTGACGAGTTGCAGGTGATCGAGCACGTCACGGAAGAACGGCGCGAACCCCTCGTCGACGAACGACGACGCGACGAGGCGCCGCGTCGGCTCGATGAGCGGCTGCACAGCCCACCGCGCCTCGAGCAGTTCGCGCTTCAGTTCGTAGATGTCGCTGACGTCCGTCGTCACGCTCGGCGTGAACACCTGATGCTCGATCGCGAGGACGTCGTCGCTCAGCTCCTCGTCGATGGCGAGGTACTTGTCGACGACCGCGTCCATGACCGAGTAGATGACCGCGACGGGGCCCTTCTCCAGCAGCCTCGGGTCGTGCTCCAACGCGGTGCGCACCGTCTCCAGCGGCGTCGGCTCACCGCGCCTGACGGTGACGACGAAGCGGTCGCCGACGAACACCATGAGTTCGCCGGTCTCGACGTCGGACGTCGCCTCGATGTAGCGCAACGTGCGCATGACGAGGAACGCCATGCCGTCGTAGACCTCGAATTTGGGGCGTTGCCCACCGCCGAGAGCGTCCTCGACCGCGAGGGGGTGCAGGCCGAACTCCGTGGCGATGAGCGAGAACTCGCCGGCCGTCGGATCCTTCAACCCGACCCACAGGAAGCCGTCGTCGTGCTCGCGCAGATCGGCGAGCCCGGCGTGCAGGTCGCCGCAGTCGATGCGCTTGCCGCCGCGATAGACGGCCTGGTCGATGATCACCGTCGTATTCTGCGCTACCGCGCTGCCCGCGCCGTGGCGCGACACGGGTCATGGACGGCCGGGCCGGTAGCCTGGCTTCGTGGCCACCATCATCCTGCTGCGGCACGGGCGCACGAGCGCCAACGCCTCCGGCGTCCTCGCCGGTTGGAGCCCCGACGTCCATCTCGACGAGCTGGGGCGCGCCCAGGCCGACGCCGCCGCCGCGGCGATCAGCGCCTGCTGCACGCCTGAGCGCATCGTCGCCTCGCCGCTCGTGCGCTGCCAGGAGACGGCGGACGCCCTGCGCGCGGCGAGCGGCGCCGCTGTCGAGACCGACGACGCCGTCGGCGAGTGCCGCTACGGCGCCTGGACGGGGCGCAAGCTCAGCGACCTCGCCGGCGAGGAGCTGTGGAAGCAGGTGCAGGAACACCCGTCGCAGGTGACGTTCCCGCCGAGCCCGCAGTTCGAGCACGAGTCGATGCTCGCCATGCAGCGACGCGCCGTCGACGCCGTGCGCGCCCTCGCGCGCGAGCTGGACGAACGCAGCAACGACGAGCAGGGCGGTTCGGGCGTGGGCGTCGTCGTCAGCCACGGGGACGTCATCAAGTCGGTGCTGTCGGACGCGCTCGGTCAGCACCTCGACGACTTCCAGCGCATCGTCCTCGCACCCGCGTCGATGAGCGTCATCCGCTTCGTCGGCGATCGCCCCTTCGTCCTCGCGATGAACGTGACCTCCGGTGGCCTCGGCGAGGCCGTCGGTCTGGCGCGCTCGACGAGCGCCGAATCCACCGTCGGTGGCGCCACCGGCGCGACGCAGTAGGCTCACGGACATGTCTGTAGTCGAGTTCAACCAGCCCGCGCGCTTCGTGGCGGGCACCGTCGGTGAGCCGGGCTCTCGCGAGTTCTACCTGCAGGTGCGTGACGCGCGCCGCGTCGAGGGCGTCGCCATCGAGAAGCAGCAGGTGGCTCTGCTCGCCGAGCGCCTCGAAGAGCTGCTCGACGAGGTCGGCGCCGACCGCGACGAGCCGGCCACCGCACCCGACAACGACCCGCTCGAACTGCCTGTCGACCCGCTGTTCCGCGTCGGCAGCATGAGCGTCAGCTGGAATCCGATGGAGCGCGTCTTCGCGCTCGAGTGCCACGACCTCGACGCCGAGATGGACCAGGACGATGACGGCGCCGCGATCACCGCCATCACGGGCCTGCGCGTCGTGCTCGCCCCGCCCGCCGCGCGCGAGTTCACGCGTCGTTCGCTCGCGCTCGTCGCGCAGGGCCGCCGTCCCTGCCCGCTGTGCAACGAGCCGCTCGACCCGCGCGGCCACGTCTGCCCCCGCGCGAACGGGTACCGACGCCGGTGAGCGAGACGCGCGACGTCACCTCCCGACCACTCGAGCTCGGCACGCCCGAACTGAGCGAGCTCGAGTGGCAGATCGAGGGTCGCCTCGTCGACGCCTCCAACGTCGTCGTGCGGTTGATGACGGCGACGGGGGAGCGCGCCGTGTTCAAACCCGTGCATGGTGAACAACCGTTGCGCGACTTCCGGTCGGGGACGCTCGCGCACCGCGAGGTCGCGACCTACCTCGTCGCCGCCGCGGCCGGCATGCGCTGCGTTCCGGAGACGACGTGGCACGTCGACCCGCAGCTCGGCGAGGGATCCCTGCAGCGCTGGGTCGGACCGCTCGAACCGGCCGAGCAGGACCAGGTGGCGTTGCTCGACGAGGACGAGCTGACTGACGACGTGCACGCGATCGCCGCGTTCGACACCGACGAGGGCCCCCTCGTGCTCGCTCACCACGACGGTGACCCACTACGCGACGTCGCGCTGCTGGACGTGCTGACGAACAACGCCGACCGCAAGGGTTCTCACCTCATCGAGGACACATCGGGCGGGGGAGACATGCAGCTCTACGCCATCGATCACGGCCTGACGTTCCACATCGACGACAAGCTGCGCACCGTCCTGTGGGGCTTCGCCGGTGAACCGTTGAGTGCGGCGCACGACGCGTGCCTCACGGCGCTCCTGGCCGCGCGAGACGGGCTCGGCGCGCAGCTCAGCGCACACCTCGACGATGACGAGGTCGAGGCGTTCTTCGAGCGCGTGGCGGCGCTGCGCACCGCCGGCGTGTTTCCACAGCCGCCGTCCGATCGCTACCCGCTGCCGTGGCCGCCGCTGTGAGAGCCCACGAGGGCCTCGCCGTGACGCGTCCGCCGGGCGGAGGCGTCGGTCGTACCCGTTAGGCTGAGGCGGTGAAATCCTGGTCTCGCCCTGCGCTCAACCCCGTCGCCTCCCCGGCTGGAGCCGACATCGACGTCCGCCTCTTCGACACGGCAGCCGGTGAGATCGTCCCGATCGACCTCGGCGAGCAGGCCGGGCTGTACGTCTGCGGCATCACGCCGTACGACGCGACGCACCTCGGCCACGCGGCCACCTACGTCACCTTCGACATCGCCCAGCGCGTCATGATCGACGCGGGCGCGCAGGTCACCTACGTGCAGAACGTCACCGACGTCGACGACCCACTGCTCGAGCGGGCCGCCCGCGACGACGTCGACTGGCGTGAGCTCGCGACGAGCGAGATCGAGCTGTTCCACGGCGACATGGAGGCCCTCGGTGTCATCCCGCCGCAGCACTACGTCGGCGTCGTCGAGTCGATGACCTTGCATTCGGCCAACGTCGCCCGGCTGCTCGAGCGCGGCCTCGCCTACACCGTCGACGTGCCCGCCGCCGAGAATGCCGGTGCCGGCGCGAAGGACGTCTACCTCGACCTCGCGCAGCAGCCGACGTTCGGTTCGGTCTCGCACTGGGACCGTGAGCAGATGATGGCCGTCTTCGCCGACCGCGGCGGCGACCCAGAGCGTGAGGGCAAGCGGGACGTCTTCGACCCGCTGCTGTGGCGCGCCGAGCGTGAGGGAGAGCCGGCGTGGGACGGCGGCCCCGGCGTCGGACGCGGCCGGCCTGGCTGGCACATCGAGTGCACGTCGATCGCGCTCGAGCATCTCGGCAATGGTTTCACGCTGCAGGGCGGCGGCACCGATCTCATCTTCCCGCACCACGAGATGAGCGCCGTGCAGGCCAACGCGCTGACGGGGCAGCCGCCGTTCGCGCACCACTACGCGCACCAGGGCATGGTCGGCTACGACGGCGAGAAGATGAGCAAGAGCAAGGGCAACCTCGTCAAGGTGTCCGTGCTGCGCCGCGAGGGCGTCGACCCGATGTCGATCCGGCTCGTCCTGCTCGACCAGCACTACCGCACCGACTGGGAGTACACCGACGCGCGGCTCGACGCCGCGAAGGAGCGCCTCGCGACGTGGCGACGCGCCATCGAGGCGGATGGCGTCGACGCGACGCCCACGATCGAAGCGGTCCGCCGCGCCCTGCGCAGCGACCTCGACACGCCCGCCGCGCTCGCCGCGATCGACGCCTGGTGTGCAGCCGAGGGCGAAGAAGCCGTCGGCTCCGCACAGCAGATCCACGACGTCGTCGACGCCCTGCTCGGGGTCAAGCTGTGACCACGACGATCAGCACGGCCAGCGCCGCGACGATGTTCGTCCTGCTCGAAGGCCCGAGCGACGTCGCGGCCGTCGCGGCCCTCATGGAGCGTGACGGGCTCGCGAGCCCGAACGTCGAACTCGTCAACCTGCAGGGCGCGACGAACGTCGGCCGTGTCCTCGGCGAGATCCGGCAGATCCGATCCGACGCCGACGTCGTTGGGCTCTGCGACGCCGCCGACACCCGCGCGGCCGAGAAGGCGCTCGCCGACGACGGGCTGCCCGTGCTCGACGCGAGCGACCTGCCCGTCTATGGCTTCTTCGTCTGCGAACCCGACCTCGAGGGGGAACTGATCCGCGCGCTCGGCGCCGAGCGCGCGAAGGCCGCCATCGAGGGCGCGGGTCTCGGCAGCAAGTTCGATGCGCTGCGCACACAGGCCGCGTGGGCCGACGAACCGCTCGCGGATCAGCTGCGCCGGTTCGCGCGCGCCGCGTCCGGTCGCAAGGAGAACGCGGCCGCTGTGCTGGCCGCGGCGCTCGGCGACGAGGTGCCCGAGCCGCTCGCGATGCTGCTCGACCGGATCAGGTACGCCTGAGCGCAGCTGCCTCCGGGGGCCCTTCGAGCGCGGTCATGACGTGAACGCATCGAAAGCCCAGCGCGGCTTTGCGCGCGAGGATGGCGGTGTTCGTCTCGGCGCAGTAGGTTTGGACCCATTGCGTCGCGCTCGCCTGCGGAAGTGACTGCAGGTGCTCGAGATTGACGACCTTGAGCGCCCGCGCGACGCCCGCACCACGGCAGGAGCGGTCGACGAGCGTGTCGTCCTGCAACGCGATCTGCGGGGCGTCGCTCGCCAGCAGGATCTGCGTGTACCCGGCCGGCCGCCGAGCCAGGCGAGGGTGCGCACGAGGAGATACCCCTCCTCGACGTGACGCTCGTCCTCGCGGCGGCGGGCGTCGCCGTCACGCTTGCCGGGGCGGGTCAGGCCGCCGAGCGGGACGTCGTCGGCCATCTGAGCGGCCAGCGCGTCCCAGTGCGGCGCGAGGTCGGCGGCGGGGGAGCCCGACGAACGAGGTGAACGTCAGGCGTTCGCTGATGGCGCGTTCGGCGCGCAGCGCGGCGTGTCGACCGGCAGCGCGCGCAGCAGCCGTTCCTCGCGGGTGGCGCGCCTCGAGGCCGTGAGCCTCGGCGAACCGGACGCCGCCGTCGTCGTACATTTCGCACTGCAGCGTGACGTCGGGGCCCAGCACGTCGAGCACCGCCGCGGCGAGGGCCGAACCGAAACCGCGTCGTCGGGTGACGTGGGCGTCGTGCGCGCCGCGGGCGACGTGCCCGTCATGGTCGACAACACGTTCGCCACGCCCGTGCTGCAGCAGCCGCTCGCGCTCGGTGCGACGTTGAGCGTGCATTCGGCGACGAAGTTCATGGGTGGTCACGGCGACCTCATGGGCGGCGTCGTCGCGTGTGACGAGGCGTGGGCGTCGCGGCTGCGTCAGGTGCGCGCCATCACGGGGGCGCTGTTGTCGCCCTCGAACGCGTACGGGTTGCACCGTGGGCTGCAGACGCTGCCGATTCGGGTCAAGGCGCAGCAGGAAGGCGCGCGCGCCGTCGCCGAGTGGCTGCTGACGCGCGGCGAGGTGGACGCCGTCATGTGGCCGGGGTTGCCGCAGTTCGACGCCGACGGCGTCGCGGCCCGTCAGATGGCCGGGCCCGGTTCGGTGCTCGCGTTCGGCATGGCCGGCGGTTTTGATGCGGCCGCCGCCGTGACGTCGGCCTGCCGCGTCATCGTGCACGCCGTCTCGCTCGGGGGAGTCGACACGCTCATGCAGCACCCGGCAGCCCTGACGCACCGTCCCGTGGAGGGGGACGCGAAGCCGTCACAGTCGGTGCTGCGCCTGTCCGTGGGCCTCGAAGACCCCGCCGACCTCATCGCCGACCTCAGCCAGGCCTTCGACGCGGTGCAGCAGCGCGGTTGAGCGTGTATCGCTGGGCTACCGGTGGCGGTCACCGCGCTGCGGTGGCCGCCACCGTCCGGGCCGGATGACGCGTGACGCGGCTCAGGTCCTGCACACGCCTGGCGTCAAACCCGATCTCGTCGAGGTCTTCAGCGGCACCCAGCGCCGCCGTCTGCGCGCGATCTGCGCGCGGCCTCATGCGCCGACGCCCCGCGGGGTTCAGCACGCAGCTCCAGACCCAGCGCGTCGAGGACGGCCGTGAGCTTGTCGAGTCGCACCGTGGCCTTGTTCTGCTCGAGCGAGCGGACGAAGCGTCCGGAGACATCAGCCAGTTCGGCCAGCTCGATCTGGCCGAGGCCGAGGCTGCGCCGCCTCGTTCGCACGTCCTGACCAGGCTCATGCACCCTTCATCGGAACGATCGTGCCGTCAGAGCACTCGTCCTAGGCCGATTCGACCCGCGGCACGATCGTTCCGCTTTGGGGTTGCACACACTGCTCGCGCCAACACCGGCACGATCGTCCGACGAGGACCCCTGCTGCCGTCGTCGCGAGAAACTCGGCACGATCATGCCGCTCACGCCAGCCGTTCCGACGGCCCGTCAGACCGTGTCGCCCCCAGGGCCCTGCTCCCCGCGGCGGCTGTCGCCGTCCCGCCGGCGCAGGAACTGCTCGAACTGTTCGGCGATCGCATCGCCGGAGGCCTCGGGCAGTTCGGTGACGTCCATCGAGTGCTCGAGCGTGTCGACGTAGGAGGTCATGTCGCCGTCCTGCGCGACGAGTTCGCTGACGCCACGCTCCCAGGCCCGCGCCTGCTCCTCGAGATCGCCCTCGGGCAGCGCGACGTCGAGCAGTCTCGACAACCCCTGCACCATCGTCCACGTCACCTTCGGCTGCGGGCTGCCCAGCGCGTACTGCGGCATGACGACCCACTGCGCGATCGTCGTCACATCCGAGCGCCCGAGCGCATCGATGAGAATGCCGACGATGCCCGCCGGGCCGACGTACGTCGGCGTCTTCGCGTCATACGCCTCACGCGTCGCCGGCTGCGGCGACGTCAGCGTGACAGGCAGCGGCCGCGTGTGCGGCGTGTCCCCACCGAGCGCACCGCACACCACGACGCGCGCCGGCTCGCTCGCATGGATGGCGTCGAGCAGTTCGGCGAGAAACGCCTTCCACCGGAACGACGGCTCGATGCCCTTGACGATGAGCACGTCGCCCACGGCGTCGAGTCGCGTGTGGAAGATCTCCGTCGTGCGCCAGATGACGCGGCGCTCGCCGTCGACGACGTCGATGCGCGGTTGGTTGACCTGGAAGTCGTAGTAGTCCTCCGGGTCGACGTCGGCCCACAGGCGCGCGCCGGTGGCCTTGACGAGGTGATCCATCGCGTCGAACGCGGCGCCGGTGACGTCGTTCCAGCCCTGGAAGGCGACGAGGACGGTCGGTGGGGTCGACGTGGTGAGGTCGAAGTGACGACGCACAGCGTGTCTCCTTCTGCAGGTCGTGAGAGTGGATCGGGCGCGCGGCGACGATGCGGCGAGGGCCTGACATTCCAGTATGCGGCCAACGGCGTGCACGCTCCAAGGCGGGGCGACGCCGCTCGATAGCATGATGCGACATCCACCCGCCCTCGAAGGGACGTCACGTGAGCAGCCGCTCCAAGGCAACCGACCCGACCACGACCGACCACGACGCCCGCCGCGACGCAGGCGGGGATCGCAGCGAGGAGCTGGCCGCGCTCATGCGTGAGCGAATCCTCGTCATGGACGGCGCGATGGGCACGATGATCCAGCGGCACGGGTTGAGTGAGGACGACTACCGCGGTGAGCGGTTCGCCGACTGGCCGAGCGACCTCAAGGGCAACAACGACCTGCTGTCGCTGACGCAACCCGACATCATCGAGGGCATCCACCGCGAGTACCTCGAGGCCGGCGCGGACATCGTCGAGACGAACACGTTCAACGCACAGCGCATCTCGTTGGCGGATTACGACATGTCCGAGCTCGCGTACGAACTCAACGTCGAATCCGCGAAACTCGCTCGCACTGCTGCCGATTCGGTGACCACCGGGGCGCGTCCGAGGTTCGTGGCCGGCGCGATCGGCCCGACGAACCGCACGGCGTCGATCTCACCGGACGTCAACGACCCGGGCGCGCGCAACGTCAGCTTCGACGACCTCGTCGGCGCCTACCTCGAGCAGGCCCGCGGCCTGGCCGACGGCGGCGTCGACCTCATGCTCATCGAGACGATCTTTGACACGCTCAACGCGAAGGCCGCGATCTTCGCGCTGGAGCAGCTGTTCGAGGAACGCGGGCGGCGCTGGCCCGTCATCATCTCCGGCACGATCACCGACGCCTCCGGCCGCACCCTGTCGGGGCAGACGGGCGAGGCGTTCTGGAACTCGGTGCGTCACGCGCGCCCGCTCGCCGTCGGACTCAACTGCGCGCTCGGCGCCGACGAGATGCGCCCCTACGTCGCCGACCTCTCGCGCATCGCCGACTGTTTCGTCTCCTGCTACCCGAACGCCGGCCTGCCCAACGCGTTCGGCGAGTACGACGAGACACCCGAGGCGATGACGCAGACCGTCGCCGCATTCGCGGGCGACGGCCTCGTCAACCTCGTCGGCGGATGCTGCGGCACCTCGCCCGATCACATCGGGGCGATCGCCGACGCGGTCGCCGCCACGGCCCCGCGCAGCGTGCCCGACGTCGCGCCCGCCCTGCGCCTGTCCGGGCTCGAGCCGTTCACCGTCGACGAGGATTCGCTGTTCGTCAACGTCGGTGAGCGCACGAACATCACCGGTTCGGCGCGCTTCCGCAAGCTCATCAAGGACGGCGACTACGCGACGGCGCTGTCCGTCGCCCGTCAGCAGGTCGAGAACGGCGCGCAGATCATCGACGTCAACATGGACGAGGGCATGATCGACGGCGTCGCCGCGATGGATCGCTTCTGCAAGCTCATCGCCTCCGAACCCGACATCTGCCGCGTCCCGGTCATGGTCGACTCCTCGAAGTGGGAGGTCATCGAGGCCGGGCTGAAGTGCATCCAGGGCAAGTCGATCGTCAACTCGATCTCGATGAAGGAGGGCGTCGAACCGTTCATCGAGCACGCCCGGCTGTGCAAGCGCTACGGCGCGGCGATCGTCGTCATGGCGTTCGACGAGGACGGCCAGGCCGACACCCTCGAGCGGCGCAAGACGATCACGAAGCGGGCCTACGACATCCTCACCGGCCCCGACGTCGACTTCCCGGCCGAGGACATCATCTTCGACCCGAACATCTTCGCGATCGGCACGGGCATCGAGGAGCACGCCAACTACGGCGTCGACTTCATCGAGGGCACGCGATGGATCAAGGCGAACCTGCCCGGCGCCCTCGTCAGCGGTGGCGTGTCGAACGTGTCGTTCAGCTTCCGCGGCAACAACCCGGTGCGCGAGGCGATCCACGCCGTCTTCCTCTACCACGCGGTCGCCGCGGGGATGGACATGGGCATCGTCAACGCCGGCGCGCTCGTCGTCTACGACGAGATCGACCCCGAACTGCGCGAGCTGATCGAGGACGTCGTCCTCAACCGGCGCGCCGACGCGACCGAGCGGCTGCTCGAGGCCGCCGAACAGTACAACTCGAGCGGTGAGCAGGCGGAAGCGAAGACGGAACAGTGGCGCGAACTGCCGGTGCGCGAACGCATCACGCATGCGCTCGTCAAGGGCATCGACGACCACGTCGAAGCCGACACCGAGCAGATGCGCGCCGAGCTGGAGGCCGAGGGCAAGCGTCCGCTCGAGGTGATCGAGGGCCCGCTCATGGACGGCATGGGCGTCGTCGGTGACCTGTTCGGCGCCGGCAAGATGTTCCTGCCGCAGGTCGTGAAGTCGGCGCGCGTCATGAAGAAGGCCGTCGCCTACCTCATCCCGTTCATCGAGGCGGAGAAGGAAGCGAGCGGCGTCACGAGCAAGCAGACGAACGGCACCGTCGTGCTCGCCACCGTCAAGGGCGACGTGCACGACATCGGCAAGAACATCGTCGGCGTCGTGCTGCAGTGCAACAACTACGAGGTGATCGACCTCGGCGTCATGGTCGCTCCGCAGAAGATCCTCGACGCTGCGCGCGAGCACGACGCCGACATCATCGGGCTGTCGGGCCTCATCACGCCGTCGCTCGACGAGATGGTGCACCTGGCCTCTGAGATGCAGCGTCAGGGCTTCACTCAGCCGCTGCTCATCGGCGGCGCGACGACGTCGCGTGCGCACACGGCCGTCAAGATCGACGGGCGCTACGACGAGCCCGTCGTGTGGGTGAAGGACGCCTCGCGCTCGGTTCCGGTCGTCGCTGCGCTGTTGTCGACGGGGGAGCGACGCGAGGCGTTGCTCGCCGACGTCGTCGCCGACTACGACGCGTTGCGCGCCCGACACGCGGCCAAGCGCGACGAGCGTCCGTTGCTGACGCTCGACGAGGCGCGGGCCAACGTCACCGAGATGGACTGGGCTGCAGGCGTTCCCGACGCTCCGGCCCTTGCCGTCGACGGCGCCCCCGTGACGAGGGTGTTCACCGACTACCCGGTGAGCGAGCTGCGTGAGTACATCGACTGGCAGCCGTTCTTCGCCGCCTGGGAGATGAAGGGGCGCTTCCCCGACATCCTGAGCAACCCCGCGCAGGGCGAGGCGGCGCGCAAGCTGTACGACGACGCGCAGACGATGCTCGACCGCATCAGTGACGAGGGCTGGTTGCACCCGGCGGGTGTCATCGGGTTCTGGCCGGCGCAGGCCGACGGTGACGACACCGTGCTGTTCGGCGACGCGTCGCGTTCGGCCGAGGTGGCGCGCCTGCACCACCTGCGTCAGCAGGGCACGCACCGTGACGGCGTGCCGAACCGCTCGCTCGCCGACTTCGTCGCCCCTACGGGTGCGGCCGACGACTGGGTCGGTGCGTTCGCCGTGACGGCTGGGACGGAGCTGCCGGAGCGGATCCGCGCGTTCAAGGACGACCTCGACGACTACTCGGCGATCCTGCTCGAGGCCCTCGCCGACCGCCTCGCGGAGGCGTTCGCCGAGCGGCTGCACGAGCGTGTGCGTCGCGAGTTCTGGGGTTACGAGGCAGGGGAGAAGCTGTCGAACGACGAACTCATCAGGGAGCGCTACCAGGGCATCCGTCCCGCGCCCGGCTACCCGGCGTGCCCCGAGCACACCGAGAAGGACACGCTGTTCGACCTGCTCGACGTGACCGCGTCGATCGGGGTCGAACTGACCGAGTCGCGCGCGATGTGGCCCGGCGCGTCCGTGAGCGGGTGGTACTTCGCGCATCCGCAGGCGCAGTACTTCGTCGTCGGGCGGATCGGGCGCGATCAGGTCGCCGACTACGCTGAGCGCAAGGGATGGACGATGGCCGAGGCCGAGCGCCACCTGGCCCCCAACCTCGGATACGACCCGGAGGACTGACGCGTGAACCCGACGCCGCACCTGAACCATCTCGACGCCCGCCTCGACGCGCTCGACTCATCGGCGTCCTCGCGCGCGGCGCATGGTTCGCATGCCCCCCGCGCGATCCTGTGGGACATGGATGGCACCGTCATCGACACCGAGCCGTACTGGATGGAGGCCGAGCGCGGCCTGATCGAGTCGTACGGGGCGTCGTGGAGCGAGGAGCAGGCGTTCCAGCTCGTCGGCAACGCGCTGCCCGTCACGGGTCGGATGATCAAGGATCAGACGGGTATTCCGTTGACGCCGGACGAGATCGTCGACATCCTGCTCGAGCAGGTCATCGAGAAGCTGAAGCAGCACGTGCCGTGGCGCCCCGGCGCGCAGGAGCTGCTGCTCGCCGCCCACGAGGCGGGGATGCCGTGCGCGCTCGTCACGATGTCGTACGAGTCGTTCGCGCGGGTGCTCGTCGACGCGCTGCCGGCCGGGACGTTCGAGGTCGTCGTCACCGGTGACATGGTGAGCGCGGGCAAACCGGACCCGGAGGCGTACGTGCGGGCCGCGGCAGAGCTGGGCCTGCGCCCGGATCAGTGCGTCGCGATCGAGGATTCGGCGACGGGCGTGCGCTCGGCCGTCGCGGCCGGCGTCCCCACGCTCGCCGTGCCGCATCTCGTCGAGATTCCGCAGCTCGACGGTCTCGTCGTCGTCCCCGACCTCGCCGCCGTCAGCCTCGACGACCTGCCGCGTCTGGCGGAGCAAGCTCGCGCGACGCGCTGATGCTCGAGCCGGCCCGGCAGGCGGTGGCACAGGCGAATGTGACCGAAAATCGCAGATGGGTACGCCGTTCGCGAATGTCGATGTAGATCGCAGATGGGGCGGAGACAAGAGTCGGTGAGGGGCGGAGTCGAGTTGCTCCACCCCTCACCGTTGCGAACCCGTCAGTCCTGGGGCGTGGGGGTTGTCAGGGCGTGGGCGGTGTCGGGTTCGACGTAGACGCTGCGCCCGAGCTCGACGAACGTCTTCGACATCTGCTGCATGCCCTCACGGGCCTCGCTCTCGCTGACGACGCGCTGCTGGGCGCCGGCGTCACCGAAGCGGTCGCGCACGTCCTGGCTGATGCGCATCGAGCAGAACTTCGGCCCGCACATCGAGCAGAAGTGTGCTGTCTTCGCGGCCTCGGCGGGCAGCGATTCGTCGTGGAACTCGCGCGCGGTGTCGGGGTCGAGCGACAGGTTGAACTGGTCGTTCCAACGGAACTCGAAGCGCGCCTTGCTCAACGCGTCATCCCACGCCCGGGCGCCGGGGTGGCGCTTCGCGACGTCGGCGGCGTGCGCCGCGAGCTTGTACGTGATGACGCCGGTCTTGACGTCATCACGGTTCGGCAGCCCGAGGTGCTCCTTCGGCGTGACGTAGCACAGCATCGCGGTGCCACCCATCGCGATCGTCGTCGCGCCGATGGCGGAAGTGATGTGGTCGTAGCCTGGTGCGACGTCGGTGACGAGCGGGCCGAGCGTGTAGAACGGCGCGCCGTCACACCACTCCTGCTGCAGGCGCACGTTCTCCTCGACGAGGTCGAGCGGCACGTGCCCGGGGCCCTCGACCATGACCTGGACGTCGAACTGCCATGCCCGCTTCGTCAGCTCGGCGAGGGTGCGCAGCTCGGAAAGCTGCGCCTCGTCGTTGGCGTCGGCGGTACAGCCAGGGCGCAGGCCGTCACCGAGGGAGAAGGCGACGTCGTAGCGGGCGAAGATCTCGCACAGCTCGTCGAAGTGGGTGTAGAGGAAGTTCTCCTCGTGGTGCGCGAGACACCAGCCGGCCATGATCGAGCCGCCGCGGCTGACGATGCCCGTGATGCGCTCGGCCGTCATCGGCACGTAGCGCAGCAGCACGCCGGCGTGGATCGTCATGTAGTCGACGCCCTGCTCGCACTGCTCGATGACGGTGTCGCGGAAGATCTCCCACGTCAGCTTGTCGGCCTCACCGTTGACCTTCTCGAGGGCCTGGTAGATCGGCACGGTGCCGATCGGGACGGGGGAGTTGCGGAGGATCCACTCGCGCGTTGTGTGGATGTCGTCACCGGTCGACAGGTCCATGACGGTGTCGGCGCCCCACGTCGTCGCCCACGTCAGCTTGTCGACCTCCTCGGCGATCGACGACGTCACGGCCGAGTTTCCGATGTTCGCGTTGACCTTGACGAGGAAGCGACGCCCGATGATCATCGGCTCGCTCTCCGGGTGGTTGACGTTGGCGGGGATGATCGCGCGTCCGGCGGCGACCTCGTCGCGCACGAGTTCGAGGGCGCAGTTCTCGCGGGCGGCGACGAATCGCATCTCGGGGGTGATCAATCCCTTACGGGCGTAGTGCATCTGGGTGACGACGGCGCCGTCCTTCGAGCGCAGCGGTGCGCGACGTTCGCCGCGCCACTCGTGGCTCGCCTCACCGCGTCGGACGGCCGAGCGGCCGTCGTCGAGCAGGGTGCGCTCTCGGCCGGCGTACGTCTCGACGTCGTCGCGCTCGGCGATCCACTCGGCGCGCAACGGCGGCAGCCCGACCTCGGGGTCACTGCCCGGGCCGGAGGTGTCGTACAGCTCGACGGGAGCGTTGGCCGCGCCGGTGCCGGGGGAGTTGTCGAGGATGACCTCGGTGTAGGGCACGCGCAGGCCGTCCGCGTCTCGGTACTGCTTGCGGCGAGCGTCCGATCCGTCAGCGGGGGTGGTTGCGCGCCTCTGAACCGCGGCCGACGCCGGCGACGTGGCTGCTCGGTCGGTGGTGGCCGCGAGGTCGCGGGCGTTGAACGTCGTCATGATGGTGCCTCCTTCGGATCGGACGAAGGCACGGCAAGACCCCACGCAGCAGGCGTCGACGAACGTCGGCACCGAACGGAGGATGAGCGACCATGAGGTCTCCTTGGCTGCCTGCGCCGGCATGATCCGGGTCAGGTCGGGTAGCGGTCGGAGCAGTATCAGCTCCCTCTCAGCCCTGTTCTCAGGACTCCCACGAAGGACGCTTCCGACTATGGCACATCCCGGCAGACGAACGTGACGAAGGGGTCCGTCAGGTTCGTGACGAACCTGACGGACCCCTCCGGTCACGAGTCGTGCTCAGCGGCGCAACATCTCTTCCATCGTCGGCACCGCGACGAACGGATCGCGCGCCCGATTGCGCGTCTCGGCAAGCGTACGAACCGATTTCGACGATGTTCTCGGCGCTTCCCCATCCTTGGACACGCGCGCGTCAGAACCGCCGTTCACCGCCACGTCTGCTGCGCCGAGCACGCGCTGCAGTTGTTGCGTCAACTCACCGGCGGCCTCGCTCGCCCGCGCTTCCAGGCCTCGCCCGGCCCAGTCGTCGGGCGCTGCGTAGACCGCCGTCGGCATGACGAGCGCCTTCATGTACGCGAACAGCGGTCGCAAGGCGGTGTCCGTCACCAGTGAGTGTCGGGCGGAACCGCCCGTCGCGCCGACGATGACGGGCACGCCGCTCAGCACGCCGCCTGCAGTCGCGTCCCAGAACGACTTGAACAAGCCCGTGAAGCTCGCCTTGTACGTCGGCGTCACCGCGACCACGGCGTCGGCCGCGCCCAGCACCTCGTAGGCGTCCGCGAGCGCCGGGGGAGCGAACCCCGTCAACGACGCCGTCGTGATGTCGTGCGCCAGCGCCCGCAGGTCGATCCGCTCGACGACGACCTCGCCGCCCTGCTTCCGCGCACTCTCGACAACCGCGTCGCTCAGCAGCTGGGCGAGACGATGCGTCGACGATTCCTCACTCAGCCCGCCGCTGATCACGGCGAGGCGTGCCGTCCAGTTCGTCATCGTGTTCTCCTTCGTCTCGTTGCTCTGAGTTTGGGCCGAACGTGGCCGCCGGCGTCGCCCGCCGGGCCCGGTCAGCCGAGTTGTCGGCGAACCGGGCTGATGCTCAACGGTCTTCGGCGCGCGTTCCCGTCACGTTGTCGGTCTTCGGAACGCGCGGCACACCTGTCTCGACACTGCCCATCTGACCGGCGTCAGCCGAGGGCGTGTCGGTCGCCTGGGCAGCGCGCGCAGCGAGCAGGCTGGCATGCGTCGGGGCGTCAGGTACGCCGGCGGCGCGTCGGACGTCCATCTCGGCGCGCAGCTGCGGCACGACCTTCGTGCCGAGCAGCTCGATCTGGTGCATGACCTCGGCGTGCGGCAACCCGGCGTGGTCGATGAGGAACAGCTGACGCTGGTAGTCACCGACGTAGTCGCGGAAGCCGAGCGTGGCCTCGACGACCTCGTCCGGCGTGCCGACCGTCAGCGGCGTCTGACGCGTGTAGTCCTCCAACGAACCTGCCCCGCCGTAGACCGGCGCGTGATCGAAGTAGGGGCGGAACGTCTCCATCGCCTTCGCCTTCGACTCGGCCATGAACACCTGCCCACCGAGGCCGACGATCGCGTCCTGCGCCCGGCCGTGACCGTAGTGCTCGAAGCGCTCCCGGTAGAACTGCACCATCTGCGCAGCGTGCTGCGGCGGCCAGAAGATGTGGTTGTGGAAGAAACCGTCACCGTAGTAGGCGGCCTGCTCCGCGATCTCGGGGCTGCGGATCGAGCCGTGCCAGACGAACGGCGCGATGTCGTCGAGCGGGCGCGGGGTCGAGGTGAAACCCTGCAGCGGTGTGCGGAACTTGCCCTCCCACGTCACGTTCTCTTCGTTCCACAGGCGGCGCAGCAGCGCGTAGTTCTCGATGGCGAGCGGGATGCCGTCGCGGATGTCCTTGCCGAACCACGGGTAGACGGGGCCCGTGTTGCCGCGCCCCAGCATGAGGTCGACGCGGCCGCCGGCGAGGTGCTGCGCGTAGGCGTAGTCCTCGGCGATGCGCACCGGGTCCGTCGTCGTGATGAGCGTCGTCGACGTCGACAGGATGATGTTCTTCGTCACCACCGCCAGGTTCGCCATCAGCACGGCCGGGTTGGCCGGTGCGACGAACGGCGGGTTGTGGTGCTGGCCGGTGGCGAAGACGTCGAGGCCCACCTCGTCGGCGAGCTTCGCCATCTCGACGGTGTTCGCGATGCGCTCGTGCTCGCTGACGGTGCGCCCTGTCGTCGGGTTCGTCGTGACGTCACCGACGGTGAAGATGCCGAACTGCATGAGGGCCTCCCTTGGTCCATGCATTCATGTAGTTGAAACTGAAACTACTTGCGGAACGGGACGGCGCGGCCGGTTATTCCAGCTGCGCGCGCGGTGACCCTGGCCCTGCGCGGCCCAACTGCGATCCCCGTACCCATCTGCGATTTTCGTCACATTCAATGGACGTTGGTGGATGAGCGGTCGTCGTCAGCCTCGCCGCGGGGGCGGGCGCAGTGCAGGAGGCGATAGATGCCCGCAACGCGTCACTCGGACGGTGGTTGCCGCTTCGACGACCGGCCCGAACGGTCATCCTTCAGTCGCCATCGACGTCTCCGAGGTCGCCGGTGGTGCGGGGATCGAGCGCGAGACGCGCCGCGTGCTCGGGCAGCGGCGGGGGAGTGCCGCCCCATTCCGGGCAGAGCGCCTTGTGATCGCACCACGAGCACAAGCGCGACTTCCTGGGCCGCCAGTCACCCGTCCGAGCACAGCGCTCGATCGCGCGCCACAGCGCCTTGAGCTTGCGTTCGAGCGCGAGCAAGTCGGCCTCGTCGGGTTGATAACGCAAGAACTGACTGTTGCCCAGGTAGACGAGTTGCAGCATGAGCGGCATGACGCCCCGCGTGCGCCAGATGACGAGCGCGTAGAACTTCATCTGGAACAACGCCTTGTTCTCGAAGAGCTCCGAGGGCGCCCGTCCCGTCTTGTAGTCGACGACGCGGATCTGCCCGCCGGGAGCGACGTCGAGGCGGTCGATGTACCCGCGCAGCGTGAGCCCGTCGAGGTCGGCCTCGACGTAGAGCTCGCGCTCGGCGGGTTCGAGGAACTGCGGGTTCTCCATCGCGAACCACTTCTCGACGAGCTTCTCCGCATCACGCAGCCACGTCGCGAGATCGTGCGGTGTGCTGCCCGCGAGTTCGGCCAGCTCCGGTTCGTCGGTGAGCATGTCCTCCCAGGCATGGGGGACGAGCTCGAGCGCCCGCTCGAGCGTGCGGTTCGGGGCGTCGACGTCGAAGATGCGCTCGAGCACCGAATGGACGAGCGTCCCCCGCGACGCCGCCGCACTCGGCGACTCCGGCAGCTTGTCGATGACGCGGAAGCGATAGAGCAGGGGACACTGCATGAAGTCGGAGGCGCGCGACGGAGACAACGAAGCGGGCATCCGAGAAGTCTAAGGCCCACATAGTCTTGGGGCATGCCCGAGCCAACACCCGGCCTCAAGATCGCCTCGCTGCGCGGCGTCCCCGTCTACATCGGACGCACGTGGCCGATCATCGCCGTCATCATCGTCGCGATCTTCGGCCCGCAGGTCGCCTCGCTGCACCCCGAATGGGGTTTCGGCGCGTACGTCGTCGGCATCGGGTACGCGTTGTTGCTGCTGCTCAGCGTGCTCGTCCACGAGGCGGCGCACGCCCTCGTCGCACAGGCTTGCCACTACCGCGTCACGCATATCGTCGCCGACCTCATGGGCGGCCACACGAGCTACGACACCCCCGACGCGACGCCCGGACGCAGCGCGCTCGTCGCCGCCGTCGGGCCGCTGTCGAACGCGGTGCTCGCGGTGATCGGCTTCCTCGGCCACCGCGCGAGTGACGGCGACGGCGCCGTGCCGCTGCTGCTCGGGGCGTTCGCGTGGAGCAACGCGTTCGTCGCGGCGTTCAACGCGTTGCCCGGTCTGCCGCTCGATGGTGGGTTCCTCGTCGACGCGCTCGTGTGGAAGCTGACGGGCAACCGCGCCACGGGCATGAAGGCCGCCGGCTGGTGCGGACGCATCGTCGCCATCGGCGTGGCCGCGTGGGCCGTGCTCGGGTTCGTACGCGCGCCCGGCTCGCTGTGGAGCCTCGTGTGGCTGCTGTTCATCGCCTCGTTCCTCTGGCGCGGCGCGAGCGTCGCCGTCAACGTCGGCATCAACCGCGAGTTCCTCGGCGGCATCCGAGTCGCCGACGTCATCCGCCCCGCCGTCGCCGTCCCCGCGAGCACGCCCGTCGCGGCACTGCCGGAGACGGGCGACACGATCGTCCTCATCGACGCAGACGGCGCCGCCAGCGCCCTCGTCGCGCCCGGTGCGCACGTGCGGGTGCCCGTGGATCAGCGCCCGCACGTGCCCGCGAGCGCCCTCGGCGAGGCCCTGCTGCCGCATGCGGGCGCCGTCATCTCCTCACCGCAGGACGACGTGATGGCGATCCTGCCCGCGTTCGAGGGCGATCCGACGCCGGGTGTCGTCACCGTCAGCATGCCGGTGGAAGGGCAGCCCGCAGCTGCCGACGACCCGGTCGCGCTGCGACTGGTCGGCATCGCGACGCTCGCCGACCTCGAGCGTGCGATGCAGCGTCACGCGCACGAGAGCGGCACCATGCCGCGGGGCGCCTAGACTTGCTCCCCATGAGCGAGAGCGATCAGACCCCCGCCCCGTCGACCGGCGCCGAGTATCGCCGCGGCCCCTTCCGGGAGGGCGAGCGCATCCAGCTCACCGACCCCAAGGGGCGCATGCACACGATCACGCTGACGCCCGGCAAGCAGTTCCACACCCACCGCGGTCACATCAAGCACGACGACCTCATCGGTTCGCCCGATGCGGTGACGGTGACGAACACGGCGGGCGTCGAGTACCTCGCGGTGCGTCCGCTGCTGAGCGACTACGTCATGTCGATGCCGCGCGGCGCGGCCGTCGTCTATCCGAAGGACGCCGGGCAGATCGTCACGATGGCCGACATCTTCCCCGGCGCACGCGTCGTCGAAGCGGGCGTCGGTTCGGGTGCGTTGTCGATGTCGCTGCTGCGCGCCGTCGGTGAGGATGGGCGCCTGTACTCGTTCGAGCGTCGCGAGGACTTCGCCGCCATCGCCGCGGGCAACGCGCGCGAGTTCTTCGGCGTCGACCACCCGGCGTGGAGCATCACCGTCGGCGACCTGGTCGAGGCGCTGCCGCAGACCGTCGAGTCGGGCACGATCGACCGCGTCGTGCTCGACATGCTCGCGCCCTGGGAGTGCCTCGACGTCGTTCACGAGGCGCTCGCGCCCGGCGGCGTGCTCATCTGTTACGTCGCGACGGCGACGCAGTTGTCGCGCGTCGCCGAGGCCGCGCGCGATCACGGCGGCTTCACCGAGCCGAACGCGTGGGAGAGCCTCGTGCGCGGCTGGCACCTCGAAGGCCTCGCGGTGCGCCCCGAGCACCGCATGCACGCCCACACCGGCTTCCTCATCTCCACGCGCCGCCTCGCCGACGGCGTCGCCGCGCCGCTCGTCAAGCGCCGCCCTGCCAAGGGTGCCTACGGTGACGACGGCGCTCCCGCCAGCGCCCCGGAGCCCACGCCCGACGACGCGTGGACACCCGAAGCCGTCGGCGAACGCCCCGTCTCCGACAAGAAGATGCGCAAGCTCGTGCGCTCGTTCGAGAACACCCCGACGGCACAGGCGCTCGCGGGCGATGACACCGCACGCGCCCCTGAGTCGGCCGGGCCGGCGGGCTCTGACGCCGCTTCGGTGGCGCAGGCGAGCGCCGGCTCGGCCGCCGACGCGGAGACGTCCGTCGCTGCTGAACCGGACGCTGCCGCAGAGAACGCCGAGGCGCCCGTCGCAACCGATCAGGACTGACGCGAGGGTCGTCTCAGACGTCGTCATCGAGGCACGAGCCAGCCATCAGAGCCTCGTCGAACGAGCACGATCCACTTGGGTCGTGCTCGTTCGTCGTCGCGGGTGTGCGCAGGTCGATAGGGTGGAACGAGTGGCTGCTCGGGCCGCGCTTCGGTGCGCACGAGGAGCCAGACGGCTCTGACGAGCACCCCGAAGGCGAAGGAAACGGTGATGAGCGGCCCGAAGTTCGACCCGACGGACCGGACGTCGTCCTCGAACGACACGTCATCAGGCGCGACGTCGCCCGCCGACGTCCTGCGGCTGCGTTCGCAGTTGACGACGGTGTCGTCGCAGAACGAGCGTCTCGTGCGCACGCTCAAGGATGCGCGCGACCAGATCGCGTCGATGAAGGGTGAGATCGAACGTCTCGCGCAGCCGCCGAACAACTACGCCACCGTCATCGCGGCGCATGACGACGGCAGCGCCGACATCTTCTACATGGGCCGAAAGATGCTCGTGTCGTTCTCGCCCGCGATCACGATCGAGGAGCTCGTGCCCGGCCAGGAGGTCATGGTCAACGAGGCCATGAACATCGTCAGGGTCGTCGGGTTCGAGCGCGCCGGCGAGACCGTCACGCTCAAGGAGACGCTCGAGGACGGCCGCCTGCTCGTCGCGACGGGCAACGACGAGGAACGTGTCGTCCGTACCGCCGGGCCGCTCGCGGACGTGACGGTGCGTCCCGGCGACACGCTGCTCATGGAGGCCAAGAGCGGTTTCGTGCTCGAACGGCTGACGCGCGCGGAGGTCTCCGACCTCGGGCTCGAGGAGGTGCCCGACATCGACTACTCCGACATCGGGGGCCTCGCCGGGCAGATCGAGACGATCCGCGACTCCGTCGAGTTGCCGTTCCTGCACGCCGATCTGTACGCCGAGCACCACCTGCGTCCACCGAAGGGCGTGCTGCTCTATGGCCCGCCTGGGTGCGGAAAGACGTTGGTGGCCAAGGCGGTTGCCGCGTCGCTCGCGAAGCAGGTCGCGGCGAAGCAGGGCAACTCGGACGCGACGAGCTACTTCCTCAACATCAAGGGCCCGGAGCTGCTCAACAAGTACGTCGGCGAGACGGAGCGTCACATCCGCGTGCTGTTCCAGCGCGCGCGTGAGGTCGCGAGTTCGGGCACGCCCGTCGTCGTGTTCTTCGACGAGATGGAGTCACTGTTCCGCATCCGTGGCGCCGGCGTCAGCTCGGACGTCGAGACGACGATCGTGCCGCAGCTGCTCGCCGAGATCGACGGCGTCGAGAGCCTCGAGAACGTCATCGTCATCGGCGCGAGCAACCGCGAGGACATGATCGACCCGGCCGTCCTGCGCCCGGGGCGCCTCGACGTCAAGATCCGCATCGAACGCCCCGACGAGGTCGCCGGGCGCGACATCTTCGGCAAGTATCTGACGCCGGCCCTGCCGTTCCACGCCGACGAGATCGCCGCGCACGACGGCGATCCGTCGAAGGTTGCGGCGTCGCTCATCGACATCGCTGCGGGGGAGTTGTATGCCCGCGACGACGCGCACGCCTACCTCGAGGCGACGTACGCGGACGGTTCGCGCGAGGTGCTGTACTTCGCCGACTTCGCGAGCGGCGCGATGATCCAGAACATCGTCGACCGCGCGAAGAAGGCCGCGATCAAGGCCCTTATCACTTCCGAGGAGCGCGGTATTCGCGCGGAGCACGTGCGTCAGGCGTGCCGTGACGAGTTCCGCGAGAACGAGGATCTGCCCGGCACGAGTAACCCCGACGACTGGGCCCGCGTGTCCGGCCGCCGCGGTGAGCGCATCGTCAACATCCGCACGCTCGCGGACAAGAACTGACTGACGCGTCGCCACGGGTCAGTCCCGCAGCACCTCGACGAGCCGCGCGACGCCGCGTTCCAGTTCGGCTTCGTCCGGCGTCCGGCGCCATGCGGGCGAGGACGCGAGGTGCCGTATCGCTGCGGCGATTCCCGAACGGGGAGCCGGATCAGGCGCGACGACGTTCCAGCACGCGCGCGACGAGACGCCAGCCGAGCATGCACGCGCCGTTGAACGCCAGCGCGACGATGACGAACGCGACGGCCGTGCCGTGCCCGGAGACCTGACGCAGGATCATTCCGACGATGACCGTCGTCAGCCACACGATCACTCCCGACGTCAGCGAGCGCCCCGGCAATCGCTTCATGACGACAAGGACGATCCACCCGACGATCGCTCCCACGACGAACGGCCACGCCGTCGTCACGATGCCGGTGAGGGCGTCGGCCTCGCCGTGGTTGCGCCGTCCGACGGCGGCGAAGACGAGGACGACGAGCAGGTCGAGAAGCGGCGCGAGAGCAAGCATGACCCCACCGTATCCGCCGATCTTGCCCGGGTTTCGCAGCGCAGACGCCGCGGAACCCGGACAACATCGACTATATTTATTGTCAATTCAATAGTCGTCGCCCGAGGAGCTTCGTGCCCAGCCGTCACTCACCCGCCCACGCCGAGCCCTCGGCCCGCTCCGGTGCGGGCTCGTCGCGTCAGAGCCTGATCGCCGCCGTCTTGTGCATCGCCGGCACCGTCGTCGCGCTGCAGCAGACGCTCGTCATCCCGCTCATCCCCGAGTGGCCGACGCTGCTGCACACGAGCGCCGACAACACCTCATGGCTCGTCACCGCGACGCTGCTCGCGGGTGCCGTCGCGACGCCCATCCTGGCGCGCCTGGCGGACATGGTCGGCAAGAAGAAGATCATGCTCGTGTCGCTGGCTTTCGTCATCGTCGGCTCGGTCATCGGTGGTATCGGCTCGGGGCTCGGCGCGCTCGTCGTCGCGCGCACGTTCCAGGGCGTGGGCGCGTCGATGATCCCGATCGGCATCAGCATCCTGCGCGACGAGCTGCCACGCGAGAAGGTGGGCGGCGCCGTCGCGACGATGAGCGCGACCCTCGGCATCGGCTCCGCGATCGGGTTGCCGCTCGCCGGTTTCCTCGTCGAGCACTTCTCCTGGCACATGGTGTTCTGGGTGTCGGTCGTCTCCGCGAGCCTCATGTTCGCGGCCGTCGCGCTCGTCGTGCCCGAATCGAAGGTCACCTCGCGCGGACGCTTCGACCTCGTCGGCGCCGTGCTGCTGTCGGCGGCGCTGCTGTGCCTGCTCGTGCCCATCACCAAGGGCGGGCAGTGGGGTTGGGGGAGCGAGCGCGTCCTGCTCCTGTTCGCCGCGAGCATCGCGCTGTTCGCCGTCTGGGCGCCGTACGAACTGCGTCACAACTCGCCGATGGTCGATCTGCGCACCTCGGCGCGACGCCCCGTGCTGCTGACGAACGCCGCGAGCCTGCTCGTCGGCTTCGCCATGTACGCCAACATGATGACGACGACCCAGCAGCTGCAGATGCCCGAGATCACCGGGTACGGCTTCGGCATGTCCGTCATCGCCGCGGGCGTCGCGATGCTGCCCGGTGGCCTCGCGATGGTCGTGCTGTCGCCCGCGAGCGCCGCCGTCACGAAGCGCTTCGGCGCCCGCACGACACTGCTCGCCGGCGCGCTCGGCCTTGCCGCGTCGTACACGCTGCGCGTCTTCCTCACCGGCGCGGTGTGGCAGGTCGTGCTCGGCGCCACGCTGTGCAGCGCCGCGACAGCGTTCGCGTACGCCGCGATGCCGACACTCATCATGCGGTCGGTGCCGCTGACAGAGACCGCGTCCGCGAACGGCCTCAACACGCTGCTGCGCTCGATCGGCACGTCGACGTCGTCCGCCGCCGTCGCGGCGATCCTGACGAACATGGCGATGCACGTCGACGGGCACGACCTGCCGAAGCTCGCCGCGTTCAAGGCCGTCTTCGTCATGGCCGCCATCGCGGCGCTCGCCTCCGCCATCGTCGCTGCGTTCGTGCCGACGGCGCAGCCCGCGTCCGCAAGCGCGCCGAGCGCCACCCCCGCGACGCGCCCCGCCCCGGCGAGCGCCGACAAGGACGCCGTGCGTGGTGGCGACAGCCGCGAGATCGTCGCGACCGGAACGCTCGTCGGCCTCGACGGCCACCCCGTACGCCGCGGCGTCGTGACGGCGCTCGCCAGCGACGGCGCGCACCTCGACTGGGGGCGCGTCGACGACGACGGGTGCTACCGCCTCGCCCTGCCCGGCGCGGGACGCTACGTACTCGTCGCCTCCGCCGAGGGCTGGGCCACACGCTCGCGGATCGTCGAGGTCACGGGCCCCGGTCTGCCGCAGTTGAGCCTCGTCGACCCGCTGCAGCTCACGGGCGCCGTGCGGCGCAGCGACGGTTCACCGGCCGCGCAGGTGCCGGTGACGCTCATCAAGCACTCGGGCGAGTACCACGCGGACACGCTCACCGACGGCGAGGGCCGCTACGTCATGCCGCTGCCGCCGGGCGGGCGCTACGTCGTCGCCGCTCTCGATGCCGAGCACGACGCGACAGCCGCGGCGAGCGTCACCGTGCTCACCGAACCGGTGAGCGCCGACATCACCCTCTGACCCGCCGATTTCGCCCGCGATTTCGGGCGCGGGCACTCGGAATCCCGGGCAACATCACTAGGGTGGCGCCATGACGGTTCAGCGCATCATGGGCATCGAGACCGAGTACGGCGTGCTGCGCCCCGGCGATCAACGGACGACGCCGATGGTGCTGTCGGGCCTCGTCGTGCGCGCCTACGCGAACGACGTTGGCCTCAACGCGGCGCAGAGTCGGTGGGACTACAGCGACGAGTCGCCGTTGCGCGATCAGCGCGGCTACGACATCGCTCGCGAGGTCGCGCACGAGAGCCAGCTGACCGACGACATCGACCCGAGCTTCGCCAACGTCGTGCTCAAGAACGGTGCGCGCCTGTACGTCGACCACGCCCACCCCGAGTACAGCTCGCCGGAGGTGACGACGCCCCGCGACGCCGTCGCGTACGACCGCGCGGGCGAGGTCATCATGCGGCGCACGGCGGCGTTGCTCGCCGACGACGAGGACGGCCCGACGCAGCTGTACAAGAACAACACCGACGGTCAGGGCGCCTCGTACGGCACGCACGAGAACTACCTGCTGCGCCGCGACGTGCCGTGGGCGCGCGTCGTCGCGGGCATGACGCCGTTCTTCGTCGCGCGTCAGGTCGTCACCGGCAGCGGCCGCGTCGGCATCGGCACCGAGAGCGAGCGGGCCGGTTTCCAGCTCACTCAGCGCGCCGACTTCTTCGAGGCCGAGGTCGGTCTCGAGACGACGTTGAAGCGTCCCATCATCAACACGCGCGACGAGCCGCACGCCGACCACCGCAAGTATCGCCGCCTGCACGTCATCGTCGGCGACGCCAACCACGCCGACGTCGCGAACCTGCTCAAGATGGGCATGACGAGCCTCGTGCTCGGCGCTCTCGAGGACGAGGCCCTGCCGCGGATCGTCCTCGCGCGACCGGTCACGTCGATGCGCGCCGTCAGTCACGACCTGACGCTCGCCGAGCCGCTGGACCTCGTCGACGGCCGCGCGATGAGCGCGCTCGACATCCTCGAGGCGTACCGCGATGCCACGCACACGTGGTGGCAGCGGCGCGGCGACGACCCGGTCGAGGAGCAGACGCGCGAGGTCTTCGAGCACTGGGGGCGCGTCCTCGACGGGCTGCGTCGCGACCCCATGAGCCTCGCGGCCGACCTCGACTGGGTGGCGAAGAAGAGCGTCATGGAGGCGTTCATGACACGCCATGATGTCGGGTGGGACGACCCGCGTCTGCGCGCGCTCGACATCCAGTGGTCCGACGTGCGCGCCGACAAGGGCCTGTTCCACACGTTCGAACGCGCCGGTCGCTTCACCCGCGTCGTCAGTGACGAGGACGTCGCGCGCGCCGTCGTCGAGCCCCCGCGCGACACGCGAGCATGGCTGCGCGGCAAGAGCATCGAGGCGTTCGGCAGCGACGTCGCCTCCGCGTCGTGGGACGGGATGGTCTACCGCACCACGCTGCCGTCGAGCTACACGCGCATCCGCCTGCCCGAGCCACTCGCCGGCAGCGCCGAGCAGACCCGCGGTTGGTTCGACGCCGACGTCGCGCACCTCATCGCTCAGGTCGGGCCCGACCTCGTCGTGGAGTGAGCGAATCGGGGCGGGCTGCGCGACGACGTGGCACAGCTGCTCGAAAATTGTGCACTTGCACGGGGTTTGTGCCGCTCATTCCTCCTGCAGATGCGCATTACTCGTGCAACGAGCGCTCCGGCGTTCGGGCGGCGATAGGGTGGCGAACAGCAACCAGCGACGTCATTTCGAGGAGCAACGATGAGCGGTCAGCAGTTCAAGAACGCCAGCGGCAAGGGCGACGACGAGTTCGAGGCAGGCGCAGACGCCGGCCAGGTGCAGGCGGCGTCGTCGACGAGCGACATCGACTCGATGCTCGACGAGATCGACGGCGTGCTCGAGACCAACGCGAGCGAGTTCGTCTCCGGGTTCGTGCAGAAGGGCGGCGAGTGACGCCACGGGCTACGCGCCCGACGCAGGGTTGATGCGATAACGCGATAACGCGACACCACCGCGAGCGGCCCAGACACCGCGTCCAGTCACGACCTCAGCAGTCAGTCAGACGATCAGGAGCAGCCATGGAACGCCGCATCTACGGCATCGAGACGGAGTTCGGCGTCACCGCGACGACGAACGGCCAGCGTCGCCTGACGCCCGACGAGGTGAGCCGCGCGTTGTTCCGCAAGGTCGTCGCGTGGGGGCGTTCGAGCAACGTCTTCCTCGACAACGGTTCGCGCCTCTACCTCGACGTCGGCGCGCACCCCGAGTACGCGACGGCCGAGTGCGACTCGCTGCTTGATCTCGTCGCCCAGGATCGCGCCGGCGAGCGCATCCTCGACGACATGACGAGCGACGCCCAGGCGCGCCTGGCGGAGGACGGCGTCGACGGCACGATCTACGTCTTCAAGAACAACACCGACTCGGCGGGCAACTCCTACGGCTGCCACGAGAACTTCCTGCTCGATCGCGGCGCCGACATGAACCGCATCGCGGAGATCTTCGTCGCGTTCCTCGTCTCCCGCCAGCTCGTCGCGGGCGCCGGCAAGCTGCTCGTGCGCGACGGGCGCACCGTGTTCAACCTGACGCAGCGCGCCGAGCACATCTGGGACGGCTACTCGAGCGCGACGACGCGCTCACGCCCCATCATCAACAGCCGCGACGAACCGCACGCCGACTCGGCGCGCTACCGTCGCCTGCACGTCATCGTCGGCGACTCGACGATGAGCGAGGCGACGACGCTGCTCAAGGTCGGCTCCGCCCACCTCGTGCTGCGCATGATCGAGGCGGGGGAGAGCTTCCCGCGCCTGCACCTCGCCAACCAGATCCAGGCGATCCGCGACGTCTCCGCCGACCCCACCGGCCAGTGCGTCATCGAGCTGCAGGGCGGCACGAGCATGACGGCCCTCGCGATGCAGCACATGTTCCTCGAGCGCGCGACGGCGTTCGTCGAGCGCGAGGGCGACCCCGACCCGGCGATCGCGGACGTCCTCGACCTGTGGGGGCGCACCCTCGAGGCGGTCGAATCGCAGAACTTCACCGGCATCGAGACCGAGATCGAATGGGTCATCAAGCGCAAGCTGCTCACCGACTACGCGGCGCGTCAGGGCCTCGAGTTGGACGACCCGAAGCTCGCCCAACTCGACCTCACGTTCCACGACATCCGCGCCGGACGCGGCGTGTTCGGCCTGCTCGAGAAGGCTGGACGCGTGCGACGCATCGTCGACGACGCCCGCGTCACCGAGGCCATGACGACGCCGCCACAAACAACACGCGCGAAGCTGCGCGGCGATTTCGTCAGGGCCGCGCGTGAGGCGGGGCGTGACTTCACCGTCGACTGGGTGCACCTCAAGCTCAACGACCAAGCCGGCCGCACGCTCATGTGCAAGGATCCGTTCCTCGCCACCGATGCCCGCGTCGATCGTCTCGTCGAGAGCCTGACGACGCCCGTCTGAGACGCCTGCGGGCTCGGACGCACAGGCCCTTGCCAGGCAAAGCACACCCCACGCGGGTTATCGTGGCGGACGACCTGTCACCCATCGCGCGAGGATCCTCTGCTGTGACTTCCCCCAAGCGTCTGCTTGCCCTGGCCGCTCTGCCCATCGTCTTCCTGGCCGGATGCGGCAACGACGACTCGAAGGCCTCCAAGAGCTCGAGCGGCTCCTCCGGCGCCAGCGCGTCGTCGAACGCATCGTCACCGTCGTCGTCGAGCGGGCTGTCCGCACCCGCGACGAAGGGCAACCTCGACGACGTCAAGGTCGACACGAAGGACGCTGCGAAGCCCACCGTCTCGATCCCGAAGGACAAGCTGCCGTTCGGCACGAGCAGCACGAAGCCGAAGATCCTGACGCAGGGTTCCGGCAAGACGGTCGGCGACAACGACATCGTCAAGGCCAACTTCGTCATGGTGAACGGCACGACCGGCAAGACGATCGGTTCGACGTTCGGTGAGACCGTGCCCAGCTTCAACATGAGCGACAACAACAACCTGCCGGGCATCATCAGCACCCTGAAGGGCCAGAAGGCCGGGACGAAACTCGTCGTCTCCCTGCCGCCGAAGGACAGCTTCGGTGCCGCGGGCAACGAGAAGATCGGTGTCGGCGCGAACGACAACCTCGTGCTCTACATGGAGATCAAGGCCACCGACACGCCGCTCAAGGAGGCCCAGGGCACGACCAAGGACGCGCCCGCCGACATGCCGAAGGTCAGCGTCCCCGCCGGCCAGGGCAAGCAGGCGAGCATCACCGTCGCCAAGGGCGCGAAGGCCCCGACGAGCCTCAAGACGGCCACCCTCATCGAGGGCAACGGCAAGAAGGTCGCCTCCGGCGACTCGGTCGCCGTCAGCTACACCGGCCAGATCTGGGGCACGTCGACGATCTTCGACGCCACCGCGAAGCACAACGACGGTGGCAAGCCGTCGGTGTTCGTCATCGGCAAGGGCCAGGTCATCACCGGCTGGGACAAGGCGCTCGTCGGCCAGAAGGTCGGCAGCCGCGTGCTCGTCGTGGTGCCGCCGTCCGAGGGCTATGGCAAGGACGGCAACCAGCAGGCGGGCATCAAGGGCACCGACACCCTCGTGTTCGTCGTCGACATCCTCGCCGCCAACTGACACGCTGAGCCTGTCAGCGACACTTTCTCGAAGGAGCAACCATGGGTTTCGACCCCAAGACGACCAAGCCCGAGATCGACTTCCCCGGTGACACCCCGCCGGCGGAACTCGTCGTCGAGGACATCACCGTTGGTGACGGCGCCACCGTCGAGGCCGGCGACATCATCAAGGCGCACTACGTCGGCGTCTCCTGGTCGACCGGCGAGGAGTTCGACGCCTCGTGGAACCGCGGCGAGCCGCTGGAGTTCACCGCCGGCGTCGGCCAGGTCATCCAGGGCTGGGACGAGGGCCTGCTCGGCATGAAGGTCGGCGGCCGCCGCAAGATCATCATCCCGCCGGCGCTCGGCTACGGCGAGCGCGGCGCGGGTGCCTCGATCGGCCCGAACGAGACGCTGATCTTCGTCGTCGACCTCGTTTCGACGAACAAGCCCGGCGCTGGACGCTCCTTCGGCCTCCGCTGAGGTAGCCTTCGCCGCTCTGGTCGTCCCGCGAGTGGGTTCGGCCTGAGCAACAAGACGGGGTGAGTGCCATCGGTACTCACCCCGTTCTGCGTGCCCGTGGCCATCACGCGGGGCCGAGTGCCGCCAATCGCACACCTGTGCGAATGAGAGGGTAGGCTCTGCAGCAGGACCACGGCGTCAGACCCGACAGCGACGAAGGAGCGAGCGTGGCAGCACGACCCACCCCGGAGGCGAAGACCGAGCGCCTGCTCAACCTCGTCATCGCGCTGCTCTACACGCGCAGGCCGCTGACGAAGGACGCCATCCGTCAGGCCGTGCGCCCGTACACCGAGGCACCGAACGACGAAGCCTTCGACCGGATGTTCGAGCGGGACAAGGACGAGTTGCGTGAGCTCGGCATCCCGCTGCGCGCCGAACCCATCGACATCCTGTTCGAGGACGAGATCGGCTACCGCATCGACAAGCGTGAGTACGAGCTGCCCGACCTGCACTTCGACGCCGACGAACTCGCTGTCCTCGGCCTCGCCTCGCGTGCGTGGCAGCAGGCCAGCCTCGCCGGCCCTGCGGCGGCGGCGATGCGCAAGCTCGAGGCGCTCGACATCAGCCCCGACGTCGAATCGGTCGTCGGCCTCGAACCTCGTATCCGCACCAGCGAACCCGCCTTCGACGCCGTCAAGGACGCGGTGATGACGCGGCGCGCCATCACGTTCACCTACCGCGCGGCCGGGCGGGAGAGCGCTGTGCGTCACGTTCAGCCGTGGACGGTGACGAACCGTCGGGGTCATTGGTACGTCGCCGGGTTCGACACCGACCGTGACGCGCCGCGCGTCTTCCGTCTCTCGCGAATCGAGGGCCCGGTGCGACTCGTCGGCAAGCCGGGCGCCTACGAGGTGCCGGACGATCACGACACGAGCGCCCTCATCGAACGTACCGAACGCACCCCCGACTGGGCGCCTGCCGTCCTGCGGGTGCGCGCGGGGCGAGGACACTCGCTCGTGCGGCGCGCCCGCACCGTCGGCGTCATCGACGAGACGTGGCAGCTCATCGACATCGAGTACGCCGACCCCGGCGTGCTCGCCGACGAAGTCGTCTCCTTCGGCGCCGACGTGCTCGTGGAGAAGCCCGACGAGCTGCGCGAACGTGTCATGGCGCGCCTGCGGGGCGCCTATGAAGCCCAGACGGCGGAGACTGCACCATGAACGCCCGCACTGACAAGGCCGCCCGCTCTGGGGCGATCGACTCTGGGTCCGCCGACACGGGGTCCATCAGCTCGGGGTCGATCAACTCGGGGCCGATCAACTCCGAAGCGGCGACGACGCGCCTGTCACGGCTGCTCACGATGGTGCCGTGGCTGATGAACCGTCAGGGCATCGACATCGAGGAGGCGGCCCGCACCCTCGGCGTCAGCCGCGCGCAGATCGAGGCCGACCTCGAGCTGCTCTTCGTCTGCGGCACACCCGGCCACATGCCCGACGACCTCATCGAGGCCGAGTGGGAGCAGGGGCGTGTCTACATCCGCAACGCCGACGCCATCGCCAAACCGCTGCGCTTCACCCGCGACGAGGCGCTCGCCCTCACCGTCGGGCTGCGCACGCTGCTCGACGTGCCCGGGCTGCAGGAGCGCGACGCCGTCGATCGCGCCCTCGCCAAGCTGAGCGAGGCGACGGGGGAGAGCGGCGCCGCACGCGTCCACGTCAGCCTCGAACGCGATGGTGAGCAGGTGCTCAGCACGCTGCAGGACGCGGTGCGCCGCGCACATCGGGTGCACCTGCGCTACCTTGCGCCGGCCCGGGACGAGGTGACGGAGCGTGACGTCGACCCGCTGCGCCTGTTCACCTCCGACGGCCACTGGTACCTCGAAGGGTGGTGCCGTCGCGCCGAGGGCATGCGCACGTTCCGTCTCGACCGCATCGAGAGCGTCGAGCTCCTCGATGTCCGGGCCGAGATCCCGCAGGACGCGCAGCGCACCGACCTCTCGCGCGGCTTCTTCGCCCCCAGCCCCGACGCGCCGCAGGTGCGTCTGCGGGTGCAGCGGGCCGCGTTCTGGATCATCGACTACTACCCGTGCTTCGACGTCGAACGATCCGACGACGGCGAGCACGCAGACGTCTCACTCGTCCTCGGCGACGGGCGCTGGTTGCGCCGGTTGCTGCTGCAGCTCGGCCGGGACGCCCAGGTGCTCGCGCCTGCCGCGGTGCGGGCGCAGGTCGCCGACGAGGCCCGCCGCGCCCTCGACGCCTACGCCGAGATGCTCGGGGGCACCGTGCCGTGACGTGGTGGATGTGGCTGCTGTTCTGGGCGATCTTCTGGGTCACGGCCGTCGCCTACCTCGCCTGGCGATGCTGGCGCGTGTGGCCGCACGCGCGCGACTTCGCCCGCACGACGTCCGAGGCGTGGTCGCGTCTCGACGAGGCGCGCAACCTCGCCGAGCAGCGATCCGCCGCCGAGAACAGTGCGGCGCTCGTCACGCAGGGCGTCGACGATCTCGCGTGGAACAAGCCGGCCTCGCACTGGCGAGGCGAGCGTCAGCGGGCCCGCGAACGGCAGCGCGACCTGCGCTTGGACTCCCAGGCCGAGGTGTGGTCGTCTTGGCGCGATCCACTAGAGTGAACGACGACCATGCGGCTGCCGCCGCGCCGGAAACTCCCGGGACTCAAGGACTGGCCATGAAAAACCTGCTCGAACACCCCGCGTCACTGCTCATCCTGGTGCTCGTCATCGTCGTGCTCCTGGGCTGGAAGAAGCTGCCCGACATGGCGCGCAGCCTCGGGCGCAGCTCGCGCATCCTCAAGAGCGAGATCGACGAGATGAAGACGGAGAGCAACCGGTCGAAGGCCTCCGGCGCCACCGTCGAGGGTGAGACGGCGAACCCGGTGCACGATGCCAACGGCAACCCGGTCCACTCCGGTGACCCCGTGACGCGCACCGACGCGCACCGCAACGACGTCTGATCGGATCCCGTTCGCTCGTGGCAATCTTCGGACGACGCAAGGACAACCCCGAAGCGCGGATGTCCATCGGCGACCATCTGCGCGAATTCCGCAACCGCGCGATCGTCGCCGGCGTCGCGATCCTGCTGTGCTGCATCATCGGCTGGCACTACTACCAGAACATCTACGACTTCATCGAGCAGCCGTTCCGCGACTACCAGCACGCCCACCCCGAGGCGCACGTCGAGGTCGCGTTCAACGCCGTCACGGCGCCGTTCAACCTCAAGTTGAAGGTCGTGGCGTGGGCCGGCCTCATCCTCGCGGCGCCCGTGTGGCTGTGGCAGATCTGGGCCTTCCTCGTGCCCGGCCTGACGCCGCGGGAAAAGCGCGTCGGCCGCATCTTCGTCGCCTCAGCGATCGTGCTGTTCGCCTGCGGCGTCTACATGGGGTCGCTGACCTTCGGCAACGCCGTCGAGATGTTCATCAGTGCGACGCCGCGCGGCGCGGCCAACTTCGCCGACGGCGGGATGTACTTCTCGTTCGTCACCCGCTTCATCCTGTCGTTCGGGCTGACGTTCATGCTGCCGATCCTGCTGCTGGCACTCAACGCGGTCGGCGTGCTCAAGGGCCGGATCATGCTCAAGGGGTGGCGCTTCGCCGTCATCATCGCAGTGGCCTTCGCGGCCATCATGACGCCGACGCCGGACGTCTACACGATGTTCCTCATGGCAGTGCCGCTCATCGTGCTGTTCTTCGGCAGCGCGGGGCTAGCCCTCGCACTCGACGCGTGGCGTGCACGCAAGGAGAAGCGTGAGCGTCCGGCCTGGATGGACGTCAGCGACGACCAGGCCTCGGCCCTGTGAGGCCCAGGCTGCAGGCACGACACACATGACGCCCGACGGCGGGCTCCCGAGCGGGAGCCCGCCGTTGTCATAGCCTGGGGGCATGTCGTCGCCCGCCGAGAAGTTCGCCCAGGCCGCTCGTCGGCGAAAGTTCGACTCGAGTCACCTCGGCCACTTCGTCGAGACGTTGCCGTACCCGCTCGACGACTTCCAGTCGGAGGCGGCGCGGACCGTGCAGGACGGACGCAGCGTCCTCGTCGCAGCGCCGACGGGTGCGGGCAAGTCCGTCGTCGGCGAGTTCGCCTGCTATCTCGCGGTGCACACCGGGCGCAAGGCGTTCTACACGACGCCGATCAAGGCGCTGTCGAACCAGAAGTACGCCGACCTCGTCGAGATGCTCGGAACGGAGAACGTCGGGCTGCTGACCGGTGACACCTCGCACAACAGTGAGGCGCCGGTCGTCGTCATGACGACCGAGGTGCTGCGCAACATGCTCTACGCGGGCAGTTCGACGCTGGGCGGCCTCGGCTTCGTCGTCATGGACGAGGTCCATTACCTCGCCGACCGCTTCCGCGGCGCCGTCTGGGAAGAGGTGATGATCCACCTGCCCGAGTCGGTGCAGGTCATCGCGCTGTCGGCGACGGTGAGCAACGCCGAGGAGTTCGGCGACTGGATGCAGCAGGTGCGCGGCGACACCGACGTCGTCATCACCGAGCACCGCCCGGTGCCGCTGTACCAGCACATGATGGTCGGCGCGCGCCTGTACGACCTGCTGGGCGAGGACGAACGCGGCGATCGCGTCGTCAACCCCGACCTGCTCTCGCGCATCGCGAGCCTGACGGCGCCCGCGCGCGGCGGTCACCGCTTCGACGCCGGCGCCCCGTCCGGTCGACGTGGGCGCGGCCGCCGTCCCGTGCCGCGTCAGCCGCAGGGGGAGACGTTCCGCCCGGCGCCGCGCGCCGAGGTCATCGCCGCACTCGATCGCGCGGGGCTGCTGCCGGCCATCACGTTCATCTTCAGCCGCGCCGGGTGCGAGGGCGCCGTCGCGCAGCTGCTCGGGTACGGCATGCAGTTGGTCACCGACGATGAGAGCGCCACGATCCGCGCCTACGTCGCCGAGCGCGTCGCGCACATCCCCGTCGAGGATCTTGCCGTCATCGGTTACCACGACTTCGTCGAGGGCCTCGCGCGCGGCTTCGCCGCGCACCACGCGGGGATGCTGCCGACGTTCCGCGAGATCGTCGAGGAACTGTTCGTCACCGGTCAGATCAAGGCCGTATTCGCGACGGAGACGCTCGCTCTCGGCATCAACATGCCGGCGCGCAGCGTCGTGCTCGAACGGCTCGTCAAGTACAACGGTGAAGCTCACGTCGACGTCACGCCCGCGGAGTTCACCCAGCTGACGGGCCGCGCGGGCCGGCGCGGCATCGACGTCGAGGGCCACGCGATCGTCCTGTACAACCGCGGCGTCGAACCGGAGGCGGTCGCAGGCCTCGCATCGCGCCGCACCTACCCGCTGCGCTCGAGCTTCCGCCCGACGTTCAACATGGCCGTCAACCTCGTCCACACCGTCGGACGGGAGCGGGCGCGCGAGGTGCTCGAGTCGTCGTTCGCGCAGTTCCAGGCCGACCGCAGCGTCGTCGGGTTGTCGCGTCAGATCGCCAAGAACAATGAGGGCCTCGAGGGCTACGCCGAGGCGATGCAGTGCCACCTCGGCGATTTCGCGGAGTACGCGGGCATCCGCCGTCGCATCAGCGACCTCGAGAAGAACGCGCAGAAGCGACGCGCCGCCGCCCTGCGCGCCGCCGCGGACCGCTCGCTCGCCGACCTCAGCCCCGGCGACGTCGTGCGCGTGCCGTCCGGGCGACGTGAGGGGCTCGCCATCGTGGTGCGCACCAACCGCGGCGGCAAGCGCGAGGGCCCGAGCCCGTCCGTCGTCACCGAGGACGCACAGCTGCGCCAGATCCGTTCCAGCGACATCCACGCGCCGCTCGAGGTGCTGACGCACCTCGCCATCCCGAAGACATTCACCGCACGCTCGTCGAAGTCGCGCCGCGACCTCGCGGCGACGCTGCGCGCCAAGGTGCCGCACGATCCGCCGAAGCCGTTGCGACGCACCGAGATCGAACCGGACAAGGCCGTCACCGCGGAGATCGAGGAGTTGCGACGCCGGCTCGCCGCCCATCCGTGCCACGCGTGCGAGTACCGCGAGGAGCACGCGCGCTGGGCGCAACGCTGGTGGACGCTGCGCCGCGAGACCGACGCGCTCGTCACGAAGGTCGAGAACCGGACGAACACCGTCGCGAAGCAGTTCGACCGCATCTGCGACCTGCTGCTCGAGTTCGACTACCTCGCGGCCGATCCGTCGGCTGCCGGTGGAGTGAAGCTGACCGACGACGGCGCGATGCTCATGCGCCTGTACTCGGACAAGGATCTGCTCACCGCCGAGTGCCTGCGCTCGGGTGCGTGGAAGGGCCTTGACGCACCGTCGCTCGCGGCGGCCGTCTCGGCGCTCGTCCACGAGTCGCGGCGTGACGTGGTCGGTGAGACCCCGCGCATGCCGAACCGTGATGTCGCCGACGCGCTGGAGCGCACGCACGAGCTGTGGTCGGTCATCGACGACGCGCTCGTCATGCACCGACTGCCCGAGATGGCGGCACCCGACGCGGGCCTGGCCTGGGCCGCGCACCGCTGGGCGAGCGGCCAGGGCCTCGAGACGGTGCTACGCGACGAGGACCTCACCGCCGGCGACTTCGTACGACGCTGCCGTCAGCTCGTCGACGTGCTCGACCAGATCGCCGCCGCCACCGATGACGACGGCATCCGCAGGGCAGCGCGCAAGGCGATCAAGGGCGTGCAGCGCGGCGTCGTCGCGGCTGACCGGATCGACTGAACGTCAGCGGGCGAGGGCTGCGGAAAGGCGTTCAGCGGAGCCGCCCATGTCCCAGCGCGCTGCGAAGTCAGCGAATCCGGCGCCGTCGGCGACGCCCTGCGGGCGCGTCGTGACGAGGTCGTGGGGCACACGGACGTCGAGAGCGACGTCGACGACGCGCGGTGCGACGTCGAGGTAATCGGAGGCTGCCTCGAGACGCGTGCGGCGTGCGCCCTTGATCCGCGGGTCGCCGGAGGCGATGGCGTCGCGGATGGCCGCGAGGGAGCCGAACTCGGCGATGAGGGCCGCCGCCGTCTTCTCACCGATGCCGGCGACACCGGGCAGCCCGTCACTCGTGTCGCCGCGCATGACGGCCATGTCGGCGTAGGCGCGGCCCGTCGCGACGCCGTACCTCGCCATGAGGAAGCTCTCGTCGACGAGGTCGGGGGCCCGCACGCCACCCTTGGCCGTGTAGATGACGCGCACGCCCATCGCGTCGTCGACGAGTTGGAACAGGTCACGGTCACCGGTGACGACGTCGACGGGGCCGGCGTCGCGGAATCGGTGCGTCAGGGTGCCGATGACGTCGTCGGCCTCGTACCCGTCGACGCCGAGGCGGGTGATGCCTGCGAGTTCGAGCAGTTCGCGGATGAGCGGCACCTGCGGGGTGAGGTTCTCGGGGCTCTCCTCGGCGACGTCGGAGCCCTCTTGCACGCGGTGCGCCTTGTAGCTCGGGATCGCCTCGACGCGGAACGCGGGGCGCCAATCGTTGTCCCAGCAGGCGACGATGTCGGTCGGTTCGTACGTCGTGAGCAGCGTCGCGATCATGTCGGCGAAGCCGCGCAGCGCGTTGTTGGGCGTGCCGTCGGCGGCGGTGCGCTCGGGCACGCCGTAGAAAGCGCGGAAGTAGAGGCTGGCAGAGTCGAGCAGCATGAGTCGGCGCGGCGTCATGGGCGCCATCCTGTCACGGTGCGGCGTCGAGCGTCAGTGCTCGTCAGCGCGCGATGTCGGCCATGTGGGCGTCGCAGGCACGGGCGAGGTCGTCGGGGGAGAGCCGCACGTCGAAGCCGCGACGGCCGCCGGAGACGCAGACCCGCGGATGTTCGTGCGCCTGCGCGTCGATGACGACGTCGAGGCGTGAGCGCGTTCCGAGTGGGCTGACGCCGCCGAGGACGTAGCCGGTGAGGCGCCGGACGTCGGCCTCCGCGGCCAGCACAGCTTTCTTCGCGCCGCACGCGGCGGCGACCGCCTTGAGGTCCGCCATCGTCGAGACGGGGACGCAGGCCATCGCGAAGCGGCCGGTGTCGAGCTTCACGACGAGCGTCTTGTAGACCGACGCAGGGTCGAGCCCCAGCGCGGATGCCGCCTCGGCGCCGTAGCTCGTGACGTCGGGATCGTGGGCGTAGGGGAGCGCCTCGTAGGCGATACCGAGCCGGTCGAGGGCGCGGGTCGCGGGCGTGGCGGGTGGTGTGTTCATCGTGCGAGACATCGCGTTCATCCTGCTACCTCATGCGCGACGGATTCAAGGTGCGTGACACGCCTGCGCACACAAGGCATGACGCACCTCGGCCACTGTTCGGCGCCCCGTCGGCCGGGCGCCAGTGCGCTCACCTGCGTTGCTCCTGGGCTGTGGGGCGGCTATGTTGGCTCGAACGCGCCCGTAGCGCGCGTCATTGCGGACGGGCCTCACGCCTAGTAGAAAACTTCGCGGTTCACCCCGCGATGGCCCCAACGGCGTGAGCCCGTCCGCCGCCTCTCGCCTGAGAGGCCTACACTTGGCCGGTGCCCACGAAAGCTCTCCTTCGCGCATTCGGCGCCATCGGCGCCGGGTTGCTCCTGTGGCTCGCGTTTCCCGACCACGGTCTGTGGTGGACGCCGCCAATAGCCGTCGCCCTCATCACGCTGTGCCTCTGGCGCGTGCGGGCGCGCACCGGCGCGCTGCTCGGTTTCGTCTTCGGCATGGCGTTCTTCCTGCCGACGCTGTCGTGGTCGGGCGTCTACGTCGGCGCGTTCCCGTGGACAGCGCTCGCCGTCCTCGAATCGCTCTACATGGCCGCGCTCGGCGCAGCGGTTGCGCTCGTGCAACGTCGCCGCATCGCGCCGTTCGTCGTCGCCTGCCTGTGGGTGATGCAGGAATGGCTGCGCTCGACGACGCCGTTCGGCGGATTCCCCTGGGCACGCCTGTCGTTCTCCCAGGCCGACGCACCGTGGGCACCGCTCATCGCGTGGGTCAGCGCACCCGGCCTGACGTTCGTGCTCGCGCTCGCCGGCGCGGCGCTCGCATCGTGCGTGGCCCTGGCCGCGCCGCGGCTCTTCACGGCGGAGCGGCGGGGGAGTGCGGGCCGAACGTCTGCTTCGGATTCGGCTTCGGTTTCGGACGACGCCCACACCTCAGCGAACGCCACGGGCTCCGGGGCCACGCCTGTTGGTGACGCACGGCCCGACGGCGCGCGCGGCATCACGGCTCGTCTCCCGATCGCCGTGCCCGCTGCGGCCGCGTCGACGGCCGTCCTCGCACTGATCGTCGGCTCACTCATCACGCCCGGCACGAGCGGGCGGATGCTGCGCGTCGTCGGCGTGCAGGGCAACGTGCCCACCGAGGGGCTCGAGTTCAACGCGCAGCGCCGCGCCGTGCTCGACAACCACGTCCACGCGACGCTCGACCTCGCCAAGCAGATCGATGCCGGAGCGACGCCGCGCCCCGATGTCGTCGTCTGGCCCGAGAACGCCTCCGACATCGACCCCAAGCGCAACCCCGACGCGGGCGCCGAGATCGCCTCAGCCCTCGCCGCCGTCAACACGCCGCTCATCGTCGGTGCGGTGCTGAACGAACCACGCCCCGAGGTGTCCAACGCGTCGATGCTCTACCTGCCCGGCAAGGGCCTGAGCGACACCTACGTCAAGCAGCACCCGGTGCCGTTCGGCGAATACATCCCGTACCGCTCGTTCTTCCGCACGTTTTCCTCGCAGGTCGATCTCGTCAAGGCCGACTTCGCCTCCGGGCGCAAGGTCGGGTTGTTCACGCTGCCGAACGCGAAGGGTGACGTGAAGCTCGCCCCGATCATCTGCTTCGAGGTCGCCTACGACGATCTGCTGCGCAAACCGGCGAACCAGGGCGCACAGATCTTCGCCGTCCAGACGAACAACGCGACGTTCGGCCACACCGCCGAGTCGACGCAGCAACTCGCGATCTCGCGCCTACGCGCGCTCGAATACGGCCGCTCGATCATCCACGTCTCGACGGTCGGCGTCAGCGCCCTCATCACCCCCGACGGGCAGCTGCACGAGCGCAGCGAACTGTTCACGCAGAAGGTGCTGACCGGGCAGCTGCCCCTGCGTTCGGACGCGACGCCCGCCCAGCGGCTCGGACGCTGGCCCGAGATCGCCGCCTCCGTCGTCAGCGTCGTCGCGCTCGCGTTCGCGCTGCGTCATGCCCGCCTGCCGCGCCGTCGCCGCAAGAACGGTCGCGGCGACGCCTGAGCCCGCTTTCGCTGGTGCCCACCGGGGTTCCACGACCGGCGATCGCTTCACGATTCGTCGACGAATCGGAACTCTTCGAGCGTGCCCGCGCGTTGAACCAGATGTGAACACCACGACTCGACCTCGCCGCCGCGGCTTCGCGCGCTGGCTCATGCTGGCGTTGCTCGTCGTCCCCGTCGTCGAGGTCTTCATCATCCTCAAGGTCGGGCAGCAGATCGGTGGCCTCAGCACCTTCCTGCTGCTCCTGTTCTGGTCGGCGCTCGGCGCGTGGGTCGTCAAGCGCGAGTTCTCGCGCGCGTTCGGCTCCCTCCGTCAGGCGTTCGGCTCTGGTCGTATGCCTGCGCGCGAGCTTTCCGACGCGGCGCTCGTCCTCATCGGCGGCACGCTGCTGCTCGCCCCGGGCTTCCTCACGGACGCACTCGGCCTGTTCGTCCTGCTGCCCCTCACGCGCCCGCTGACGCGCCGACTGCTCGAAGGTGCCGTCGCACACAAGCTGTTCGGTGCATCTCCCCTTGGTGCGGCCGCCTTTGGTGCCGCGAACGCGGCGCCCGGCCGAGTGCGCTTCACCCGCGTGCGCGCCGCCGATGCGGGCGGCTCTTCGGCGGCCGGTCCGTTACCCGCGCCCGGGCCATACCCCACCGCCGACGCGTTCGCCACGCAGGCCGGGCGAGACGCTGCCTGGAACTCTCCACGACGGGGTGCGTCCGACGTCGTCGAGGGCGAGATCATCGACTGAGTTCGTGAGACGGCTCGGCCGCAGTGCCCCCCGCCGTCACAGGCTGATACCCAAGGCCCTGAACAAGACAGGCGAGCACACACGAAGGCCGCCCCCGAACCGGGGGCGGCCTTGTTCGTCACGACGTGAGCGTCACTTGGACGCGGCAGCACGCTTTCGCTTCGGCTTTTCGCCGCGCGACTCGCGCAGCAGCGTGAGGCGCTCGTCCAGCAGCTCCTCGAGCTCTTCGACGGAACGGCGCTCGAGCAGCATGTCCCAGTGGGTACGCGCCGGCTTCGTGGGCTTGCGGTCGGGCTCGGGGCCGTCGACGAGCAGCGCCTCGAGGCCGCAACGGCACTCCCACAGCGCGGGCACGTCGGCCTCGACGGAGAACGGCAGCTCGATGACGTGGCCCTGAGCGCACTTGTAGCTGACCATCTGTCGCTCGCTGAACGCGATGCCCTCGTCGGTCTCGAGCGAGAGCGTGCTGAGGTTGGTGCCTCGCAGTGAACGTTCTGCCATGGTGTCTCCCTACGTCACACGGGGTTCGTGTTGGTTCGTGATGCGCTGAGCCTGCAGCCCGCGCGATCCTGACGGAACAACGCCGGCCGGGGGCCGTTTGTTCCGCACGCACGCCGACGCGCTGACACACCAGTCTACGGCGCGGACGGGACGCGTCACGAATCGCGTTCGGGGGAGCGGCCGGCGCGCATCCTGCCGCCGGTCTCGAGCCCGGGGCGTCAGCCGGCGGCGCGTGCCCGGGCGCTGCCTCGCTCGACGTCGACGCGGCGCAGCAGCACCGCGCCGAGCGCGAAGAAGACAACGAGCGCGACGATCGACAGGCGGTAGGAGCCAGTCAGCTGGTGCACGAGACCGAACGTGAGGGTGCCGAACCAGCTCGTCCCTCGCTCCATCGCCTGATAGAGGCTGAAGTACTCCGACTCCCGGCCCGTCGGCACGAGCCGCGAGTACAACGACCGGCTGAGTGCCTGCGACCCGCCGAGCACGATGCCGATGCCGACGCCCAGCACGAGCCACAACCCGAACTGCCCCGACGGCAGGAAGAACGCTGCGAACACGACGAGCGTCCACAAGCCGAGGGAGAGCAACACGGCCCGTTTGGCGCCCATCGTCCGCGCGAGCCGACCGAACAGCAGCGCGCCGAGGAAGGCGACGAACTGCACGAGCAGGATCGTCACGATGAGCTGGCTGTCGCCGAAGCCCAGCTCCTCCTTGCCGTACAGGCTCGCCGAGACGATGACCGTCTGGATGCCGTCGTTGAAGAACAGGTACGCGAGCAGGAACGTCATCGTGTCGGGGAAATGCCGCAACTCCGCGAACGTCGAGCGAAGCTGACGGACGCTGCCGCTCACCGCCGCCGTCAGCGAGCCGGTCACGGCCGGGCCGACCCGACGCACGTCCCGTAGGCCGACAACCGGGATGATCGTGAACATGCCCCACCACACGCCGGCACTCAGCAGATTGACGCGCACGGCCTCGCCCGTCGACAGCCCCAACGAGTCGTGCATCGTCATGACGACGAGGTTGACGGCCAGCAGCAGCCCGCCGCCCAGATAGCCGAGCGCCCACCCCCGTGAACTGACGCGGTCACGCTCGTCGTCGCTCGAGATCTGAACGAGCAGCCCGTCGTAGACGACGAGGGAGGCACCCAGACACTGGTTCGCCAGGATGAGCACGACAACACCGAGCTGCCAGTTGCTGCCTGCGACGAAGAACATCGAACTCGCCCCGAGGGCACCGACGAACGCGAACGCGCCCAGCAGGTGCGCCGGGCGCGAGATGCGGTCGGCGATCGCGCCGACGAAGATGAGCAGGATCGCGCTGATGATCGTCGAGACCGTCACCGTGTACGGCGCGAGCGAGCCGGGCGAGATCGGTAGACCGAGCACGTGCAGGTCGGTGTGGCACGCCAGGTCCGTATCCTGCCCCGGGCAGGCCGCCGACTTCGCAACCGCAGTGAGATACGGGGAGAACAGCACCGTCGACGTCGTCGTCACGTACGCCGAGTTGGCCCAGTCGTAGAAGTACCAGCTGCGCTGGCGCCTCGTCCGAACGGTGTCGGGGGGCGGGGTGGGGGCTTCGATCACGGGTGAAGCGTGTCACATCGACGACGCGATTTTCGGTGATGCGAGCCTCTGAGAGGTCAGCGCCGCCGATCGAGGCGCTGCTTGTCGAGGTAGCGCCCAGCCGAGGCGCGCGCCTTCGTGATATGCGCCGAGTACTTGCGGCCCGTGCGCTGGTCGACGAACTCGCCGGCCTTGTCGGTCATGGCGCGCACCTTCTCGGGATTTTGCTGCACGTAGCGGCGACCCTGCGCGACGAGCTGCCTGGCGATGTTGGTCTTCATGGGGCGTGATCCTAGTGGACGTCCGCCGTCTCGTCCTGTGCCCGGGGCAGCAGCAGTGCCGCGAGCTGCTCGGCGGTGTCGACGACGGCCACGGCTCCCGCGCGCGCGAGCTCGTCGTCCGCGGCGTAGCCCCAGCTCACCCCGATCGTCGCGATGCCGTGACGCGCGGCGCCCTCGACGTCGTGGAGGCGGTCGCCGACCATGACGACGTCCGGCCCGGCGTCGCGACCGAGCGCGGCCAGCGCCCGGACGATGACGTCCGCCTTCGCGTCGTCCGGGCGCGTGATGTCGGCCCCGAAGACGCCGTCGAGACCCCCGGTCAGGTATGGCTCGAGGCCGAAGTGGGCGACGATGCGGCGCGCCGTCGGCTGCGGTTTCGACGTCGCGACGGCGACGCTGACGCCGGCAGCGTGCAGCTCGGCGAGCAGGTCGGCCATGCCGGGGTAGAGGTCGTTGTCGAACAGGCGCCCGGCGTTGTAATCCTCGCGGTAGGTGCCGACGATGCCCGGTACCTGCTCGGCCGGGATACCGATGCCTTCGAGGGCGACCTTGAACGGCGGGCCGACGAACGAGTCGAGCACGTGTTGCTCGGGCACCGCGACGTCGTGCACGCCCAGCGCATGCCGCATCGATGCTGTGATGCCGCGCGCCGAGTCGGACAACGTCCCGTCGAGATCGAACAGCACGAGAGTGAGCGGGCCGTGCGGCCAGGTGGTGTCGGCGTCAGCCTGGTGTGAAGCGCCTGTCATGACGCGGCCTGCGCGGTGCCGTGGGTGGGGTTCGCGGTGATGCGCGCGGAGCCGGCCGCGGCGCGGCGCTCAGCGTCGGCGGTGACGGCGTCGACGAACCACGTGAACACCTGCTGCGAACGCACGTCGGCCCCGCTCATCATCTCCGGGTGCCACTGCACGGCCGCGAGGCACCACGCGTCGTCCGCGTGCTGCACCGCCTCGACGAGGCCGTCGTCGGCGCGCGCGACGACCCGCAGCGCGTCGGCGACGGCGTCGAGCGCCTGGTGGTGGAAGGAGTTGACGGCCGCCTTCGTCACACCCCACGCGTCGTGCAGGAACGAGCGCTCCTCGACGCTGATGTGGTGCAGCGGCGAGGCGGGGTTGCCCATCGCCATGTGCTGCTGGTCGGTGCCCGCGTAGCGCAGATCCTGGAACAGGCTCCCGCCGAGGGCCACGTTGATGAGCTGCATGCCGCGGCAGATGCCGAGCACGGGCAGCCGGTTCTCGCGCGCGAGCCGGAGCGCCTCGATCTCGTACGCGTCGCGGATCGGCGACGTCGTCTGGCATTCCTGCTTCGCGGGCTGGCCGTACAGCAGCGGGTCGACGTCGGAACCACCGGCGAGCAGCAAGCCGTCGAGCAGGGCCAGCTGTTGCGGCAGCGTCGAGTGATCCGTCGACGGCGGCAACATGATCGGAATGCCGCCGGCCTGCGTGATCGAGCGCGAATAGTCCTCATTGACGGCGACGCGCCGGTAGCCGGGGAAGAGGTAGTGCGGGTCGTACTCGACGTTGGTGATGATGCCGATGACGGGTTTGCGGGCGCTCATCGTGCGTCCTTCCTGGCCTGGCCCTCGTGGGGCGGTGCGAATATGACCGTGAATCGCGGATGTGTCCGCAGATCGCCGATGTGACCGTAGATCACGAATGTGTCCGTGAATCGCCGATGTGTCAGCTCAGCGGTCCTCGGGGAGCTGCTTCGGGGTGTCGTCGTAGACGCCCAGCTTCCACGGCAAGTACAACGCCGCCGGCAACACGACGTAGCCGACGATCATCGCTGCGACCGCCCACAGGTTGAGGCCGCCGCCAGGGTTGCTGAACTGGCCACGCCAGTCGAACTCGACCATGAGGAACACCGACGCGGCGATCGACAGGATCGGGAACACGACGTCGAGGACGACGCTGCGCTTCACATCGTTCGGGCGGTGCCGCGTGCGCCCGAGGAAGCACAGGATGAGCGCGAGCGGCACCATGACGAACTGCACGAACCGCGTCACCGAACTGATGACCATGATGCCGCGCATCGAGTACCCGAACGCCATCGGCACGACGATCGCGAGCACCGCCGTCACGACGAACGCGACGACCGGCACCCCGCGCTGCGACGTCCGACTTGCCGCGGCGGGCAGCATCCGACGGCGGCTCATCGCGTCGAAGATGCGCGGCGTGTTGAAGCTCGCCGCGACGTTGATGCCGAACATGCTGACGAGGGCGCCGAGGACGATGAGGTCGCGCACGATCGAGTTGTCGAAGGCGCTCGCGAGCACGACGGCGTCCTTCGACTCGAGCACGCCCGTCGGGTTGATCATCATCGCCACGGACACGACGGCCACGTACACGACGATGACGACCGCGACACCGATCGGGATGGCGCGCGGCAGGTTACGGGCCGGGTCTTCCATCTCGCTCGCGGCGCTGCCGGCGCCCCCGAACCCGGTGAACGCGTAGAACGCCGCGAGCATCGCGCCGACGAACGCGGTCGTGTCCATGCTCGGCACGAGAGGGCTGCCGTCGGGGCCCTCGAGATGCGTGAGATCGGAGAAGTGGTTGTCGCCGGTCATCGCCAGCACGACGAGGCCGGCGACGATCGTCAGGACGAGCGCGGCGACCTTACCGATCGTCGAGATGTTGTTGACGACCTTCGTGATGCGTGTGCCCGCCAGGTTGATCGCGAGCAGCACCACCATGAGCAGGACGAAGCCGATCGTGATGTTCGTCGTCGTCACCGCCTCGTGGCCGCCGAAGACGGTGAGCACGGTCGTCACGACGGCCGTCGCCATGACACCCCACGCGATCGCGGCGCCGACGAAGCGCGTCAGGCCGACGTAGAACCCGACGTCGTCACCGAACGCGACCCGCGTGTACGCGAACGCCGCGCCGTTCTCGCTCGTCCAACGGGCCGCGGCGGCGAACATCACGGCGAGGACGGCCGCGAAGACACCGGCGATGACGTAGACGAGCGGCGTCCACGTGCCCGCGACCTTCATGACGGCGCCGGGGGAGAGAAAGATGCCCGAGCCGATGATGCCGTTGATCGTCAGCAGGACGATTGACGCGAGCCCGAACTTGGCGCGCGAGGTCTTGCGCCCGCTGGTGTCATCCCGATTCGCCGCGTCCTGCGGCGTCCCGCCGCGAGTGCGCTGATCAGGCGTCGTCGCGGGCGTCGACGACCCGTCGGCGCTCGCAGACGGGGGTCGAACCCGCCGATGATGCGGCCATGACGACTTCCTCTCCTCGGGCCGTGCCCCGGCGAGGGGACGACGGCGTCAGTCGCGGTGAGTCGCCCACAGACGCATCGCCGCGTGATTCGTCCTCATCTGTCTAGTGCTGCGTTGGCCGCCGGCGACGTGACGTCCGAGGGTTGGGCAGGACGTCAGCGTGGTCACGCCGGCGACGGAGCCGCGGTGCCGTCGGGCCAGGTGAGGGTGCGCGCCGATGTGAAGTGGCGGGGGGTGCCGTCGACGGGGTCGACGAACGCGAGCGTCTTCGCGAGCAACTGCAGCGGACGCGTGAAGTCGTCGATGTCGTCGTCGAGACGCACGTGCGGATAGAGCGGATCGCCGACGATCGGGATGCCGAGACCGTTGAGGTGCAGGCGCAGCTGATGGGTGCGGCCCGTGGCGGGGGTGAGTCGGTAGGTGGCGACGTCGCCGCGCACCTGCCCGAGTTCGATGTCGGTGATGGCGTTGACCGGCGCCCCCGGCACCTCGAACGCCTGCGCGAGGCCGTGCTGCTTGCGGATGTGCGACTCGACCCGACGCGGCAGCTCGAGCGACGGGTCGTACGCCGCGACGGCCTCGTACGTCTTGCTCACCTGCCGCGCTTCGAAGATGCCCTGGTATGCGGCGCGCCAGCGTGGCTCGCGCGTCAGCAGGAGCACCCCCGCGGTGAGCCGGTCGAGGCGGTGAACGGGCACGAGCGTCGGTTCGTCGAGCATCGCGCGCGCCTTGACGACGACCGACTGCGTGACGTGCCTGCCGCGCGGGATGGAAGCGAGGAAGTGCGGCTTGTCGACGACGACGATGCGTTCGTCCTCGTGCAGCACCGTGAGTTCGAACGGCACCTCCGGCTCCTCGCGCAGCTCGCGGTGGAAGTGGACGAACGTGTGCGGCCGGTACGGTTCGTCACCGTTCCAGGATCGGCCGTGGTCGTCGACGAAACGGCCGCGTTCGAGCATCCCGTCGACGTCGACGTGGTCGGGCAGCTTGTCGTGCAGGAACGCCCGCATCGTCGGCCAGGGCATGGGGTTCGTGCGGTCACGATCGGGCGTGCGCACCCATGCGGCACTGAGGCCGTGACGGCGGGGAAGGGGATGAAAATCTGGCACGGACGGCGCTCGCGAACCGTCAGGCGCCCGCGGGCGCGCGGCCCGTCGCGGCGGCGTCAAGGGCGGCGAGGCCCTTGTCGACGTCCTTCGCCACTTTCGCGTTCATGCGGATGAGGGTGAACAGGACGCGCTGCGGCGCGCTCTGCGGACCCGTCATCGTCCAGGTGACGTCGGTTCCGCCGTCAGCGGCGGGGGAGAAGGCGAAGTGGGAGGTGTTCTCCGACTCGAACGGCGCCGTGAACGTGAGCGCGACGGTGATCTCGTGCGGCGTCGAGTCGAGGATCTCCATGTGTCCCGACCCGGCCTTCTTGTCGCCGGCCCACTCGTACTGCGCGCCGACGCCACGTGCGGCCCCCGAATAGGTGCGGCGCAGCTGCGGATCGAGCCCCTCCCACGGTGACCAGTGCACCCACTCGTGGAAGTCGTCGACGAACCCGTGCACCTGCTCGAGCGGCGCAGCGATGTGACGGCTGCGACTGACGCGGAACTCACCCATGCCCCAGAGGATATGCGGGAGCCGCCCGAGCTGCCGCATGCACGGTCCGCTGCCCGTCGGCTGCTCAGCCGAGTGGGATGACAGGGCGGGCTGCGGTCGTCCCCCGGTCGCCCGCGTGGCCTACCTCGCAGCAGGAGTCGCGGAGACAAGGAGCAGGGCGCCGGGCGCCCGCAGGTGCCTCCAGCCACGTAGATTCACGGCATGGGAATCTTTCAGGGCCTCGCCGGCAACATGCAGCAGATCGACCCGCAGCAAGCACATGAGCTCTACGGCCCCTGGCTGCTCGAGGGTGAGCAGATCCAGTCGGCGTACAAGATGCTGCGCGACGGCTTCTGCATGACCAACTTCCGCATCATCACGCTCGATCACCAGGGTGCGACGGGGAAGAAGACTCGCGTCAAGTCGATCCAGCTGGCTGCGATCGTGGACGTCACCGCAGAGACCGCAGGCGGAGGAGTCGACGACTCGGAGATCACGATCACGTACGTCGTGACGCCTTACCTCAGGGCCCACACCCTGCAGTACGGCGAGTACACGTTCGAGTTCCCCAAGAACTTCGACATCGCGGCGCTGTATCGGCATCTCATGGGCATCGCCCTCAACAACCGTCAGAACCTGAACCGCGCGTGACAGTGGTGCCTGCCGGCCTGCGTGCGTAGCCGCTCGACGCGGGGCGGCGCGCCGAGCGAGATGTCGCCTGCGCGCCGAGTTGGGGACTCGACGCGCATGACAGGATCGGGCAATGGTCGAGACGGACGCGTTGATCCCCGAGTCGCTGCGAGCGCTGATGGCCGGTCGGGCGGCTGACGGCGCCGGGCTGCCTGACGGTGAGGCGTGGCTGCGCAGCGTCCCGAAGACGCTCGAGACGCTGCTGGGCACCTGGCGTCTGACGCCGGACGGGCCGTCGATGCACGGTCAGTGCGCGCTCGTCGTGCCGGTGCGGCGGGGTTCGGAGCGGCTCGCGCTCAAGCTCGCGTGGCCGCACGCCGAGGCGCGGCACGAGCACCTGGCGCTGCGCGCGTGGCGCGGTGTCGGAGCGGTCAAGCTCGTCGCGGCCGAACCGTCGTCATGGGCGCTGCTGCTCGAACGGTGTCGGCCGGCGACGCAGCTGGTGGAGATGTCGTCGCTCGACGCGGCGGAGACGATCGGCGCGATCCACCGGCGTCTCGCCGTGCCGGCGTTGCCGCAGCTCGACACGGCGTCTGCGTGGTGCGGCCGGATCGCCGAGCGGCTGACGGGGGAGGAGCTGCCGATGCCGAGGCGGTTCGTCACCCAGGGGGTGTCGTTGGCGAGATCGCTCGCGCAAGAGCGTGGTGTCGACGCGACGCTCGTGCACTCGGATCTGCACGACGACAACGTCATGAACGTGACGCGAGCCGGAGCTGTTGGCGGGCTCGTCGCGATCGACCCGAAACCGGTCGCGGGAAACCTCGCGCTCGCGGTTGCACCGTTGTTGTGGAACCGGTGGGACGAGGCCGCTGACGCCTACAACCTGAGGAATCATCTGCGTTTTCGCGTCGATTACGCGTGCGACCCGATGGGCGTCGCGCCCGAAGCGGCCCGGGCATGGACGATCATTCGGGTGCTTGCCAACGCCTGGTGGGCCTGCCACGACGCGCGCGAGCGACGCGCTCCTGCACCGGATCTGACTCGCGAGGTCGCCATCATCAAGGCCATGCAGGGCTGACGTTCACCCCTGCCCGAACGCCTCGGTTCGAAGGCCTCAGAGAGCTTCCGACTACTGCCCAGCGGCCCCGCCCCACGTGCGATGTACGTCCCCATTCGCGATCTGCGTAGCCATCGGCGACTCACGTCCACCTTCGCGATCTGCGTCCCCATCTGCGATTTTCGGAAGCATTCGCCCCGGCCGTCGCACGTGGCAGGTGAGGTGCCCGGGCCGTGCGGAGCGTCGCGCCACCCGGCGGCGGGCCATCTCGTACGCTGTGGCCATGAGCCATCCCACTGATTCGTCGACGCCCGCCGCGCCCGTCAGCTCGGCCCCGGCGCCTGCGGCGCCACCCGCCGCATCGACCGCCATCCTCACCCCTGAAGCGATCGCGACGGCTGCCGAGGCCGCGATGGCCAAGCGGCCTGTGCGCGAACCGTGGCGCATCGCCATGCTCGCCGTGCTGGGCGGCGCATGGATCGCGCTCGGTTTTGTCTTCTACATCACGACGCAAACGGGCGCGTCGACGATGCCGTGGGGCATCTCGCGCACCATTGGCGGCGTCGCGTTCTCCGTCGGCCTGCTGCTCGTCATCGTGACGGGCGCGGAGCTGTTCACGTCCTCGACGATGACGATCATCGCCAAGGTCGTTGGACGCATCACGTGGCCCCAGTTCGCGCTGCACTGGGTGATCGTGTGGGTGTTCAACTTCGTCGGCGCGCTGCTCGTCGCGGCGCTGTGCTACTTCGGTGGGCTGCAGACGAACGGTAAGAACGGGTGGGGCAAGGTCGTCCTCGACGGCGCGGCTGCCAAGCTGCATCACTCGTGGGGTGAGGCGTTCGTCCTCGGCATCTTCGCGAACCTCGCGGTCTGCCTGGCGGTCTGGATGGCGTTCGCCGGCAAGACGCTCGTCGACAAGGCGTTCGCCGTCGTCGGGCCGGTCGCGCTGTTCGTCGCGACGGGTCTGGAGCACTCGATCGCCAACATGTTCTTCCTGCCGCTCGCCATGATCTTCAAGGATCACGGGGGAGCGAAGTTCCTCAAGGGCCTCGACATGTCGGCGTACTCGGATCTCACCTGGACGCATGTCTTCGTCAACAATCTGCTGCCGGTGACGCTCGGCAACATCATCGGTGGCGGGCTCATCGCGGGCCTGTACCAGTGGTACGCGAACCGTCCGAAGGTCGAGGCAGCTGCGGTCTGAGGATCGCGCTTTACATCCATTAGCTATATTTATGGCGCAGGGGAGTTGCGTCAGGAGGAGACCACCGTGAGCGATGTCGACAAGGCGCAGGTCCTGGAGGACCTCGTCGCACACCTGAGTGAGCGCCTCGACCAGGCCGACGAGGCTGTCGGCCTGCGTCAGCAGGTCGGCGAGGTGATCGAGCAGGACGAGCAGCGCGTCGACGACGTCTCGCATCAGGAGGACGCTGGCGACATGCACGACATGCTCCAGGAGGTCGACAAGACGCAGCAGCGCATCGTCGAGACGGCGAAGGCGTTGACGACGACGGCGTGTGACGTCGTCAAGCCCGGCGCGGTCATCAGTTTCGGCGGCGAGCATTTCGTCGTCGGCGTGGCGACGGACGAGTTCACCTCGGGCGGCACGACCTACCTGGGCATCTCACCGGACGCACCGATCTACGCAGCCATCGAGGGCAAACGAGCCGAAGACACATTCGAGTTCAACGGCACGATGTTGACGCTCGACGACGTGTCCTGACGCTTCGGGCGCGCGGACGTAAGCGTCAGCAGTCTGGCGGCGAGAGCCAGCAGTGGGTCATATCGCACACAGCGGTGTGACCCACTGTCATTGGGACCTCTTCTGCGCCACGTTCGTCATCCGATAATCTACATTATGTTAAGTAAGCGGACGAGGGGCCTTCCCCAGCACCCCCACACGGCCTGTCGCTTTGCTTCCAGGGTGAACCAAGAGCAGATAGCCAGGACCACGCCGCCTATTTGTTGCATCCAATTTGAACCGCGCCGCCCGGTTACAGGCCGACCGGGTGGAATGACCGCTTCTTGTCCCCGATGAGGGAAACGGCCGGTGCTTTCCGACCGGACGTGGGTCGTCGAGCGGTAGCGGCACCCGGTGCACCGCCGCCCCTAAGCGGACTAGGACAGATGGGGACACAGTACGGGCTACGCTGGGCCGTCACGCGCAGAGCGCGCGAGACGCGCCCAGTGCGGCTGTCGCGAACCCACGATCGGGAATACGGATGAACCCCCTACCACCGCCGCCCTTTTCCAACATGTTCAGCGGACCCGGGGCGGAGCGGCCATGAACGACGCCTTGTCCCTCTTGACCGGTGTCGTCGTCGTTCTTGCGATCACCGCAGTGACCGCGTACTTCGTGGCGCAAGAGTTCGCCTACATGTCCGTGGACCGCTCCAAGCTGACGGCTCGCGCGCAGGCAGGCGATGACACGGCACGCCGCACCCTCGCTATCACCCGCCGCACCTCGTTCCTCCTGTCCGGCGCGCAGCTCGGTATCACCGTGACAGGCCTGCTTGTCGGCTACGTGGCCGAACCACTCATCGGAATGGCGCTGTCGTCCATGCTGGGCGGAGTCGGCATCCCCACCGGCATCGGCCTGACCGTGGGCGGCATTCTCGCAATCACCTTCTCCACGTTCGTGCAGATGCTGTTCGGTGAGCTTTACCCGAAGAACTACGCTATAGCTCGCCCCGAGCAGGTCAGCGGCGCTCTCGCACGGTCGAGCGCCCTGTACTTGAAGGTGTTCGGCCCGGCCATCTGGGTGTTCGACAAGTCCGCTGAGCTGCTGTTGAAGCGTGTCGGCATCGAACCGGTGCACGACGTCGAGCAGGCCGCCACAGCGGATGACCTGCACCACGTTGTCGAGGCGTCGAAGCAGACGGGCGACCTCGCGCCGGAACTGTCAGACATGCTGGATCGCATCATCGACTTTCCCACCGAGAACGTCGCTCACGCGATGATCCCCCGCGCTCAGGTCGACTCAGTGCGAACTGAAACAAACATCGCTGAGATGCGCGCTCTCATGGCGAGCGGGCACACGCGCTACCCCGTGATCGACGGCACCGACGACGTCGCCGGTGTCGTGCACCTCGTCGATGTGCTCGCCGCGCAGGATGGCGCTCGGCCGGTCTCGTCGGTGATGCGTCCGGCACTGATCGTTCCTGAGCTGATGGGGTTGTCCACCGCGTTGAGCGAACTCGACCGCGCCAAGCAGCAACTCGCATGTGTCATCGACGAGTTCGGCGGGTTCACCGGCATCATCACCGTCGAAGACCTGGCAGAGGAAGTTGTCGGGGAAATCACCGACGAGCACGACCCGGTCCTACCCGAGTATGCGCCGCTGCCCGATGACGGCCAGTGGGTGATGCAAGGGTCCGTGCACATCGACGAGGTCGAACGTGCTCTTGACGTAGACCTGCCCGAGGGTGAATACGAAACGGTGGCGGGCCTCGTGGTGGGTCGCCTCGGTACGCTCCCGCGCGTCGGTGAGCGTGTCGTCATCGACGTACCCCAGGGCCCGCGTGTACTGGCCGTGGATGAGGACGCCCCGCCATCCCGCCTCGACATCGAAGTTCTTGCTGTGGAACGGCACGTGCCGTCCCTGCTCAGGTTGACCCTGCTCGAACCAGAATCAGCCCCGCACGACACCGAGGAAGAAGGGAGCGACCGATGAATCCCTTCGCCACGACTATCGCGACAATCGCCATCATCGCCCTGTCGGCGTTCTTCGTCGCCGCCGAGTTCTCCCTCATCAACGCGCGCACCCACCGCCTTGAAGACAACCCGTCAGCGTCCGCGCGTGCCGCGCTTCGCAGCTCGGGCGAAATCACGATGCTCCTCGCAGCGTCACAGCTTGGGATCACCGTGTGCACCCTCGCATTGGGTGCCATCACCAAACCTGCCGTGCACCACGCCCTGATGAGACCCCTGGAGATGGTCGGCCTGGGTGAGACGGCTGCCGACGTCGCCGCGTTCGTCCTCGCGCTCATCATCGTCACGTTCCTGCACCTCGTCATCGGGGAAATGGCGCCCAAGTCATGGGCGATCGCACACCCCGAAAAGTCCGCGATCATGCTGGCGCTGCCGATGCGCGCTTTCATGCGTGTCACACGTCCGATCCTTGCGGCGTTGAACCGTGCCGCGAACTGGCTCGTGCGCCGCTCCGGTGTCGAACCGGTCGATGAAGTCAGCGAATCGCAAGACTCGACGTCATTGCGCCAGCTCGTCGAGCACTCAGCGAGCGTCGGAGCGCTCGACCTCGCCTACCGCACCTCACTGACAAGTGCAATCGACCTTGAACGCCTGACGATCGCAGACCTGCTTGACGGGCGTGGCGCCCCTACGGCGGCTCCCGCCACGGCAACCGTCGGTGATGTTCAGGCTGCCGTGATGCGCAAGGGGCACACGCGCGTGTTGCTGATGGAGCCCGCCGGCGCTGGTTCCGGCGTACGGGGCGTCGTGCACGTGCGAGACACGCTGATGCTCCCCGAGGCGACACCTGCGGACACCGTGGCCCGTCCCGTCCTCGAACTGCCCCGCGACACGGCCCTGCATGAAGCGCTTCGGCTGATGCGTGAAGGCAGCCACCAGCTCGCCGTCGTCACCGACAACGGCGCTTTCAGTGGCGTCGTCACCCTGGGCGACATCCTGCCCAAACTGCTGCCCCGCGCAGACGCGGTGACAGACGGCGCGGCGTGACGCTCGCCTCCCCGAGCTATTTGCCTGCTTGGTTCGCTTCGGATGCAAACCTGGAGTCGTCATCGACGCTCCGCGAAGGGCCTGATCCTCACACCGCGCGCGCAGAGGTCAACATTCCTCGGGCCGACGTCGTCATCGAGCCCGGGGGCGACGGTTCGCTCGAGCGTCTGCGAAACGAGAGCCACCGCGGCTGGCTGCAGGAGGCTGCGCAGCGAGATGCCATCGGCGCGAGTGTTTGCACGGTCGCTCGCCTCCTTGCCGCCGCGGGGTTGCTGCACCAGCGCCCGTTCACGACCTACCACGACACGTTCGCCAGCGTCGCGGCCCTCGACCCCAAGGCCCAACCATGCCCGGGTCAGCGATGGATCGACGACGGGCAGGTCATCACGGACGCAGGCGTCTTCGCCGGCATCGACATGGCCCTGCATCTCGTCGGACGCCCCGCCACCCCTGAGCGCGCACGCGAGGTCCAAGATGGGATCGAGTACCGCCCGGCGCCCCCGACGTGGGCGTCCCGATCATGACCACGCTGTGCCCCGCCGACACGGGGACGAGCACGTCGCACACCTCGTTGGCGTGGCGCGGACGTGTGATCGAACGCGTAGCATCCATCTGAACGACAACCATTCCAGGAGACCGCCATGAACGCACCCCGTCCCCCTGTCCCACCCTTCACAGCCGAGACAGCGGCCGCAAAGGTGCAAGCTGCCGAGGACGCGTGGAACACGCGAGACCCCGAACGCGTCGCCGGCGCCTATACGCCGGACACCGTGTGGCGAAACCGCGGCGAGAGCATCGTCGGGCGTGACGCCGTCATCGAGTTCCTCACTCGCAAGTGGGCGCGCGAACACGAATACCGGTTGCGCAAGAACCTGTGGGCGTTCACCGACGACCGCATCGCCGTGCGTTTCCAGTACGAGTGGCATGACGATGACGGTCAGTGGTGGCGTTCCTACGGCAACGAGCTGTGGCACTTCGATGCCGACGGTTACATGAGCCGTCGCGAGGCGAGCATCAACGATGTCGCCATCACCGAGGCCGAACGACGCGTACGGCCCGGACGAGGCGAACTTCCACCCTCCTGAACCCGCGCGCAGGCAGCGGTGCCGGCGTTCGAGTCACACCCGGCGCTGCAAGCGTCGATCAGAGGGGCGCACGCGCGATGGAGGTGACGCCTCCAGCGTTGTCGCTACGACCTCGCGAGCGTCGTCCGGGCCGCCACTCGGGACGACTCGACCCCCAGAAGCTCCCGAACCGGATCCAGCGACCCGGGCACACTGCGGTAGTAGACCCACGTGCTGCGACGTTCTGAGGTGACGAGCCCAGCGTCGCGCAGCTTGCGCAGGTGATGCGAGATCGTCGCCTGCGACAATTCCAGGTCCGGCAGGTCGCAGACACAGATCTCCCCCGGCGCCGCCGCGACGATCGCGTCGAACAGGCGTAGACGCGCCGAATCGCCGAGCGCCTTGAACACGGCAGCAGCGCGCGCAACATCTTCGTCGTTCGCCACGACTCGAGGCGCACCATCCCGCGACGTCGCCTCACCTCGCCGCTCGCACCCGTCGATCGTCACTCAACTATTTTGACACATGTCGAATCACGCCTCACGATGGCACCGTATTCACCGATGACGAAAAAAGGCGGCCGACCGTGAACTCCCCTGCATCGCCCCGCGCGAGACTGTCGACGCTCGACCGCTTCCTGCCCGTGTGGATCATCGCCGCCATGGTGACAGGCCTCCTGTTGGGACGCCTCGTGCCCGGCCTCGACGACGCCTTGTCAGCCGTCGAGATCCAGGGGGTCTCGCTGCCCATCGCCATCGGGTTGCTCATCATGATGTACCCGGTGCTCGCCAAGGTGCGTTACGACAAGCTCGACGCCGTCACGTCCGACCGGCGGCTACTCGGCGCCTCGCTCGCACTCAACTGGATCGTCGGGCCGTTGCTCATGTTCGCCCTCGCGTGGATCTTCCTGCCGGATCTGCCGACCTACCGAACCGGCCTCATCATCGTCGGCCTCGCGCGCTGCATCGCCATGGTCATCATCTGGAACGACCTCGCCTGCGGCGACCGCGACGCGGCTGCGGTGCTCGTCGCGCTCAACGCGCTGTTCCAGATCGTCGCGTTCGCCGCGCTCGGCTGGTTCTACCTCAGCGTCCTGCCCGGCTGGCTCGGCCTCGACCAATCACATCTCGACGTCTCCCCCTGGCACATCGCCGCGTCGGTTCTCGTCTTCCTCGGCATCCCGCTGCTCGCGGGTTACCTCAGTCGCCGCATCGGCGAGAGGCGTTGGGGCCGTAAGGCGTACGAGTCGCGTTTTCTGCCCCGCATCGGGCCGTGGGCGCTCTACGGCCTGCTGTTCACCATCGTCGTCCTGTTTGCGTTGCAGGGCGCACAGATCACGTCGCACCCCCTCGACGTCGCCCGCATCGCGCTGCCCCTGCTCGCCTACTTCGCGCTCATGTGGGGCGGCGGCTACCTGCTCGGCCGGGCCCTGGGCATGGGCTACGAACGGACGACGACTCTCGCCTTCACCGCTGCCGGCAACAACTTCGAGCTCGCCATCGCCGTCGCCATCGCGACGTTCGGCGTCACCTCCGGCCAGGCACTCGCCGGGGTCGTCGGCCCGCTCATCGAGGTCCCCGTTCTCGTCGCTCTGGTCTACGTCAGCCTGGCCCTGCGCGATCGCTTCCCCCAACCCATGCTCGAGGCCGGCCACGATGCCCCGCGCTGACCGTCCCACCTCCTCGCCCGATGGCGCAGCTGACGCGGATCGTCGACCGCGCGTCCTCTTCGTCTGCGTCAAGAACGCTGGCAAGTCGCAGATGGCGGCCGCGCTCACGCGCCATTTCGCTCGCGAGCGCCTCGATGTCCACTCCGCCGGCACTCAGCCCGGCAGGGCCGTGAACGCGGAGTCGGCGACCGCCGTCGCCACCCTCGGCGCAACCTTCGACGGCGAACATCCCAAGGCCATCGACCCCGCCGTGCTGCGCACTGCCGACCGCGTCATCATCGTCGGCTCTGCTGCACGGCTCGAACCGATCGACGGCATGCTCGCAACGATCGAGACGTGGCACACCGATGAGCCGTCGACGCGCGGCATCGAGGGCACCGAGCGCATGCAGCTCATCCGCGACGACATCGCCGAGCGCTGTCGCACGCTCGTCAGCGAGATGCTCCACCGAACTCAGGGGTGAACAGAACTACCTCCCTCAGGCGCAAGATGGCCTTTGTCGACGCCCCGCCCGTTGATCCGTCGCACCTCGCGCCCTCAGGCCCGCCATGACGCTGGGCGACGACGCACAGGACGGACGCTTCTTCGTCTGTGTTGTCGTCGTCTGGAGTGGTTACTGCCAACAGCACGCGTACCGCGCTCGCCACGAGCTGGGTGCGTCAGCGACGCGGGTCGATCATCGTCACGCCGGAGAGCGGCGAAGCGTCGAACGTCGGCAGCATCGCCGCGCCGTCGTCGAGGCTGACGGTGCGGGCGATGAGTCGCCCGGGATCTAGTCGGCCGTCGTCCACGAGCGCCAGCATCGCCGGATAGTCGGCGGCGGCCATGCCATGGCTGCCGAACACGTCGAGCTCCCAACCGATGACGCGCGCCATCGGCACGCGCGGATGCCCGCCCACCGGCGGCAACAACCCCACCTGCACGTGCCGCCCACGACGCCGCAGCGCATGAATCGCGTCAGAACACGTCGATTCGCTGCCCACCGCGTCGACGGCGACGTGCGCTCCGCCACCCGTGATCTCGTGGACGCGGGCCGCCACGTCGACAGGCTCGTTGGTCTCAGCGACCCCGGCGCCCCTGGCCAGGACGACGGCGTCCGCGCCCTCGCGCGTCGCGAGCGCCAGCGCGTCGGCGTTGCGGTCCACGGAGACGACACGCGCCCCGAGCGACTTCGCGATCATGACGGCGCTGAGTCCGACTCCCCCGGCGCCGACGACACACACCCATTCACCCGGCTGCACATCAGCACGAGCCGTCAGAGCTCGAAAGGCCGTCGCGAACCGGCACCCGAGGCTCGCGGCGGCCGCGAAGCTCACAGCGTCGGGGATTGCGACGAGGTTCGTGTCCGCGCGTCGCGCGACGACGTACTGCGCGAACGATCCCCAGTGCGTGAACCCCGGCTGATCCTGGGTCGGACAGACCTGCGCGTCACCGGTGCGACACCACTCGCAGGCGCCGCAGCCCTCGACGAACGGCATCGTCACCCGCTGCCCGACCCGCCAGTTCACGACGTCCGAACCGACCTCAGTGATCACCCCGGCGAACTCGTGACCGGGCACGTGCGGCAGCTCGACGTCATCATGACCGGCCCACGTGTGCCAGTCGCTGCGGCACAACCCCGTCGCGCGCACCTCGACGAGGACGGCGTCGTCAGGCAGGGCGGGCACCTCGACCTCCTCGACGCCGACGGCCCCCGCGATCTCTTGCATTACCACTGCGCGCATCGTCATCCCGCCACTGTGGCAGATCGCGAGAACACGTGCTCTACGGAAGCCACCCGATCTCGAGGGGTGTTCAGCGGCCGCCGGTCGTATCGACGTCACCGAACCCCGGCGGCAACCCGGCGATCCCGACCAGCAACTTCGGGTCGATGCTCTCGCCGCGCCGGACGACCGTCAGCGTGCCGCGCGGTTCTAGGACGGCGAGGGCGACGTCGTCGAGGTGCCGCACTCCCCCGGCTCGCAACCGTTCGTGCAACCGCTCGGCGGTGAGGCCGACGTGGCGCAGTGCGTCCGGGCGTGCCCGCCCGTCGATCATGACGGTCCACGCCCGGGCGCGACCCGCGGCGCGGTGGCTGCGCATCGACATCACCGCGTGCAGCCGTCCGAAACCGAACTCCAGGACGAACAGGGTGGCCATCGCGACGAGCGCACCGCACAACGTCGGCGAGTTGCCCAGCATCGCGCGGGCGCACAGCGCCCCGAGGACGGTGAACACGGCGACGGACATCGTCGAACCGGCCGCCAGATACCGTACGCCCCAGAAATGCAGGATCGCGACGAAGACGGCGTACAGCACCACTGTCGCGACGACGACGACGCCGACGACGCCACTGGCGCTGATGCCGATGTGCGGCCAAATGTTCACACCGCCCCCTTTCGCACCTGTCCCCCGGCGACCAGTGTCTCCTACCCCCTCATACCGTTCCGAGCTGGCCCCGGCGCGCAGCTGCACGAGTTCTGCGCATCTGCACGAGGAATATCGCGCACATTCCTCGTGCAGATGCTCAAAAGTCATGCAACGTCGCGGCCGTGCGCTGCGCGCCCTCCACCACCTGCCGCACGGGCGTCAGCCGACACAGCGACGCCACAGGTCGGCGACAGCGGACCCCACGGTGCGTCACCTTCACTTGGTCTCAACACGTCGACGCACCGCCGTCGCCGTCGCCCTCGCGCCAACACATCGCGACGCCAGGGACGCACACCATCGCAAGCCCGAGCACTCGCCCCAAGGAGCATCCCATGCGCAGCCCCGCCCTCGTCGCCCTCACCGCAGCATGCTCGGCCGCCATCGCCGCCCCCTTGGCAATCGGCGTGCACGACGGTTCCCTCAGCGCGTTCGACGCCGGCTCCGTCACCCGTCAGCTGCGCAGTCAGCTCGACGCCGCCAGCGCTCGCAGCACCACCGATTCGGGCAGCTCATCCACTGACACGGATCAGGGCGGCGCCTCGACGCCGCAAACCGCACCCGACGGCTCGAGCACATCGCCGTCGAACGGCGGCGCGCAAGCCAGTGGCGCGTCATCCAGCGGAACGACGACGCGCGCCACCGCCGCTCAGAGCAAGGGCGTCGTCATGATCGACGTGGCCACCTCGAGCGGTGAGGCTGCGGGCTCGGGCATGGTGCTCACGGCCGATGGCACCGTCCTGACGAACTACCACGTCGTCTCCGGCTCGACGCAGATCCGCGTCACCGTCCCGAACGGCGGGTCATACACGGCGAGCGTCGTCGGGCACGACGAATCCCACGACGTCGCCGTGCTCAAGCTCAGCGGTGCGAAGAACCTCGATACCGTCACTCTGGACACCGACGGAGTCAGGACGGCCGAAGAGGTTCTCGCCGTCGGCCAAGGCGGCGGCGAGGGCGTGCTCTACGCCGCCTCCGGCATCGTGACGGCGACGGGGCGCTCGATCACCGCCTCCGAACAGGGGTCATTGTCGTCCGGTGAGAACCTGACGAACCTCGTGCAGACGAACGCGCCCATCGTCGGCGGCTACTCCGGCGGGCCTCTGTTCGACGCCGCGGGCAAGGTCGTCGGAATCGACACCGCCGCATCCGCGACGAACTCGCTCACCGGCTATCAGCGCAGCAACGCCGAGGGGTACGCCATCCCGATCACGCAGGCCAAGTCGATCGCCGACGACATCCTCGCCGGCCGCAAGACGACGACGAATCACATCGGCGCGAAGGCCGCCCTCGGCGTGGCCGTCGTCCCGAGCTCGTCGTTGCGGGGCGCCAGCGACACCGGCGTCGTCGTGCAGCAGGTGCTGAACGGCTCGGCTGTCGCAAGCACGGGGATGACGGCGGGTGACACGATCACCGCCCTCGACGGCAAGGCCGTCACCTCGACCGACTCCCTCAGCTCGCTCATGGGCACCCGCTACCCCGGCTCGACGATGAAGGTGACGTGGAGCGACACCTCCGGCGCGTCGCACACGGCGTCCGTCACGCTGCAGAAGTCGACCGCGAACTGACGCGTCGCGGGTCTCGAGGTGGCCTTGCGCCATCTCGAGACCCGCGTGCCCGGCATCGGGACGCACGAGAGCAACTCGCCCCCTTGCATCCCGATCCAGCCGGGCCGGGCGCCACCGTCAGCAGCTCGTCAGGACGCAAGATCCTCGGCGTATGCCTGACCGGCGGCGATCATGTCCTCACGGGACACGACCTTGACGCGCTCGCGGCCGGCGCTCTCGCCGAGGGCGATCTCGTGGGCGTCGAGACGCTCCCAGTGATCCCAGAGCGTGATCTCGACACCCGAATCAAGCAGGTGACGTAGCAGCGCGTCCGGGTCGCCGCCACTGGGCGTGGGCAGCGAGTCGAGGTCCTCGAGCAGGCACGCAATGGTCTCCGATGCATCCGACTTCGTGTGCCCGATGAGCCCGACGGGGCCGCGCTTGATCCACCCCGTCACGTACGTCGCCGGCATCACCTCGCCGCTGACGTCCGTCACGCGGCCCGCCTCGTTGGGCACGACGCCCGCGGCGTCGTCGAAGGGCAGGTCGCGCAGCGGCGAACTGTAGTACCCGACGGCGCGGTAGACGGCCTGTACGTCCCAGTCGCGGAACTCGCCCGTGCCGTGCGTCGTCGCGTCGCCGTTGAACTCCTGGTGCTCGGTGCGCAGGCCGACGACGCGGCCGTCCTCGCCGAGGATCTCGACGGGCGCCTCGCACAGGTGCAGGTGGATCTGGTGCGGCGCGCCGCTCGGCTCGTTCTCGAGGTACTTGAGCAGCGTGTTGACGACGAGCTTCGTCGACTTGCTCGCGTTGATCGCGGCCTGGCCGGCCTCGTCGATCTCGAAGCCCTCCTCGTGCACGATGACGTCGATGCTCGGGCTGTGCGACAGCTCGCGGAACTCCATCGGTGAGAACTTCAACTGCGCCGGGCCGCGGCGCGCGAAGACGTGCACCTCCGTCGCCTGGTTCGCCTTCAACCCGTCGTAGACGTTCTGCGGGATCTCGGTCGTCAGCTGCTCGTCGGCGGGCTTGGCGAGCATGCGCGCGACGTCGAGGGCGACGTTGCCGGCGCCGAGGACGGCGACCTTGCGCGCCGTCAGCGGCCATTCGCGCGGCACGTCGGGGTGGCCGTCGTACCAAGAGACGAAGTCTGCGGCGCCGAAGCTACCGTCGAGGTCGATGCCGGGGATGTCCAGCGGTCGGTCGCTCGAGGCGCCCGTGGAGAAGATGACGGCGTCGTAGTGCTCCTGCAGCTGTTCGAGGTCGAGGTCGGTGCCGTAGTCGACGTTGCCGATGAAGCGGATGCGATCTCCCGACAGCACGCGACGCAGCGCCTTGATGATCTCCTTGATGCGCGGGTGGTCGGGCGCCACGCCATAGCGCACGAGGCCGTACGGTGCGGGCAGCCGGTCGAACAGGTCGACGCGCGCGCCCTCGTGCTGCTTCGTCAGGATGTCCGAGGCGTAGATGCCGGCCGGGCCGGCTCCGATTACGGCGACGCGAAGGTCTCGCATGCAATCCCCTTCTGCAGGTGGCACGGCGTCGGCCGTGCGGTGGTGGCGTCGTCGGGCAGGGTGATGTCCGGCAGGCGTCATGAACGAGTTGTTAGCGTAAACATAACCAGACATTACTTGTCGAACGGTTCGTCGACGCTTCTCATGCCATGTTAGGTCTGCCTAACGTCCAGCACCAATCCCCCACGACGCGAACGGCGCTCGCCTCTCGCGAGACGAACGCCGGTCTGCGGCGGGATGCCGTCAGGCGTCGGCGGGCGAGCGCTTGCGCCCACGATGTGGCAGGAACGTGCCGTCCTGCAGGCTCGACTCGATCTCTTCGAGGCTGCGACCCTTCGTCTCAGGAACGAAGAAGTACACCGTCACCCAGGCGATGACGTTGATGACGGCGTAGAAGATCATCGCGCCCGGCAGCGACAGCCAGTCGATGAGCGTGAGGGCGGTCAGCGTGATGAGCAGGTTCGAACCCCACAGCGCGGCCGCGTGCAGCGCCGTCGCCGCCGAACGCACCTTGAGCGGGTACAGCTCCGAACCCATGAGCCACCCGACGACCTGGATGCCGCCGGCCTGGAAGAACATGAAGGACAGGATGAGCGCGAGCGCGACGCCCGCAGGCGGGTCGTCGTTCGTCACCCAGAACGCGATGCCGAACGCGGCGATAGACACTGCGGCTCCGGGCAGCATGACGAGCATGAGACGGCGACGCCCGATGCGGTCGACGACGAACTTACCGAGCGTCGTCATGACGAGATAGACGACGCCGACGCCGACGTTGCCCGCCTGCGCCATGTCGTCGGAGAAGCCGACGTTGTTCTTCAGGATCGTCGGCGTGTAGTAGATCATCATCTCCAAGCCGGTGATCTGCGTGAAGATCGCGACCATGATGCCGGCGAACAGTGCCGGGCGAATCCACTTCTCGCTGAACAGGGTTCGCCACTCCCCCTCACCGGAGGCCTGCTGCTCCTCGCGGTAGGTGCGCTTGATCTCGGCGATCTCCGCGTCGACCGCGCGCGTGCTCGGACGCACCCAGCGCAGCACCCGACGAGCAGGGTTGACGAACCCCTGCTGCACCAGCCAGCGTGGACTCTCCGGCAGCGGCTTCATCCCGATGAGCAGCACGAGCGCCGGAACGACAGCGGCGGCGATCCGGACCCGCCAGCTGATCGCGGAGTCGCGGAAGTAGTTGACGAGGCTCGCGGTGAGGATGCCGACGCCGATCGCGACGTTGAAGAACGTCACGTAGCTGCCGCGCTTCGCGGGCGGTGCGAGCTCGGAGATGTACGTCGGGATCGCCATCGTCGAGCCACCGACGGCGAGGCCGAGGAAGACGCGCGCGAGCGACAGCGTCCACCAGTCGTTCGCGGCGCCGCTGAGCAGCACGCCGATCGCGAACACGGCCGCGATGCCGATGATCGCCTTGCGCCGCCCGACCTTCTTGACGATGACGCTCGTGCCCAGCGCACCGAGCACCGCGCCGAGCAGGATCGATGAGGTGATGATCTCCGTGATGTTGTGCGCCGCCGAGCCGAAGCGCTCCTCGTTGATGTGGAACTCTTCGGTGACGTGCAGCATCGCACCCGAGATCACGCCGGTGTCGTAGCCGTAGAGCAGCCCGCCGAACGCGGCGAGGAACGACACGTGCAGCACATGTCGACGCGCCAGACGCTCCGCTTCAACGGGGCTGACGTCGTCGTCGCGGGCTGCGTCGGGGATGCCGCCGAGGCGACGCTCGGCGTCGGTCAACTCGTTCGGGGCGATCTCGGCACCCGGTGCGTCGAACATCCGCCATCCATTCTCGAGGCCTGCCCAGCGACGCGGCAGGAGGAACCAGGGGTCGAGAGTGAACCTATCCAACGCGCGTTCGGGCTGCGAAACCGGCGGGCGCGGCACCCGCGACCCGGCCACGGCCCCCACCTGCAGCGCTGATGCAGGCCAGCGGGCCGCTGACGTACCGTAGGCGCATGTCAGTCTCGAACCAGTCCCGCGCGGTCGATCTGCGCGTCACCGGCACCGTTCAGGGCGTCAGCTACCGTGCCGCGTGCGCCGAGCAGGCGCGCACGCTGGGGCTCGTCGGCTACGTCGAGAACCTCGATGACGCCGCGGTGCACGTCGTCGCCGAGGGTACGCCGGACGCCGTCGAATCGCTCGTGGACTGGTGTCACGACGGCCCCGACGCGGCGTCCGTCGACGACGTCGAGGTGCGAGACGTCGCCCCCGAGGGTTACGACGACTTCACCGTCCGCCGCTGAGCGCGTGCACTGCCACTATTTCGACGTCGGTGCGTGCCGCTCGTGCACGAACCTGGCCGTGCCGTACGACGAGCAACTCATGCGCAAGCAGACGTCCGTCGAGCACACCCTCGCCCCACGAGTGGCGCCCGAGGCGTGGCTCTCCCCCGCCGCATCGCGCCCGGCCGCGTTTCGCAACAAGGTGAAGCTCGCCGTCGGCGGCCACGTCGACGCTCCGACGCTCGGGCTCGCACTGCCCGGGCGCCCTGCCGTCGACCTGCGCGAGTGCCCCATCCAGGAACGGCCGATCTGGGACGTCGTGCCCGACCTCGCCGGGTTCATCACCTACGCACGTCTCATGCCCTATGACGTCGACGCGCGCACGGGCGAGCTCAAGTTCGTCATCGTCACCACCAACACTGACGGCGAGTTGCTCGTCCGCTTCGTCGTGCGCACCAATGACGGAGTTGACCGACTCAGCGCCGCCCTGCCCGCCCTGACGGACCGCCTGCCGCAGATCGTCGCCGTCTCTGCGAACATCCATCCGGAGCACAAGGCCGTCGTCGAGGGGGATGTCGAGATCGCCCTGACGCCCACGCAGACGCTGCGTGCGGCCGTCGGCGACGTGACGCTGTACCTGCAGCACCGCAGCTTCTTCCAGACGAACACCGATGTCGCCGCGGCGTTGTACCGCCAGGCGCGCGCGTGGGCCGACGACGTCGACGCTCGTCAGGTGCTCGACCTGTACTGCGGCGTCGGCGGCTTCGCCCTCCATCTTGCGGACGGCACCCGCCGCGTCCACGGCGTCGAGATCGAACCGAGCGCCATCGACAGCGCCCGTCGCAGCGCCACCGAAGCCGGGTCGGACGCGACGGTGACGTTCGACGTCGGCGACGCGAGCACCCTCGTCATGCCCGAGCACGACGTTCCGGATCTCGTCGTCGTCAACCCGCCGCGACGCGGCATCGAAGCGCTCGCCGACGCGCTCGAGCGCAGCTGCGTCGCGCACGTCATCTACTCGAGCTGCAACCCGACGAGCCTCGCCGCCGATCTCGCCGCGATGCCGAGCTTCGACGTGCCGGCCGCGCGACTGTTCGACATGTTTCCGCACACCAACCACGCCGAGGTCGCGGCGCTCCTGTCACGCCGGCCCGCGTGAGTTGAGTCACGGCCCGAACTCGTAGTCGACCGGAGCCCGAGAGCGCCCCCGCCCGCAGACGGCATCGATTTCGTCACAAAATCCGGTGTGGGGCACCCCACCTCATAGGTTGTCTGATCTTCACCCTAGGGTGAACGGCGTCACAGTTCAGCCGCAAGATCGGAAGCCATCCGTGTCGGATCAGTACGACCACGACGTATCGTCGTCGCCCACGCCACCACCGCGCAGTTCCGCCGAGGGCGCGCCGCCGGAGGTCTCCACGGCCGCGACATCCCCCAAGAAGGATCGCAGCCACTACCTCTACATCGGCGTCATCGTCGCCGTCATCGCCGGCATCGTCTTCGGTCTCGTCGCGCCGGACGCGGCGAAGGCCTGGAAGCCGCTCGGTGAGATGTTCGTCAGCCTCATCAAGATGATGATCACGCCGGTCATCTTCTGCACGATCGTGCTGGGCATCGGCTCCGTCCGCAAGGCCGCGACGGTCGGGCGCGCAGGAGGCATGGCGCTCGCCTACTTCCTCACCATGTCGACGTTCGCGCTTGCGATCGGTCTCGTCGTCGGCAACATCATCCAGCCGGGCCACGGGCTGACGGTCAAGCACGGATCGGCCGACAAGTACGTCAAGACGGCCGAGAAGTCGGGCGGGTTCATCGACTTCCTCAAGAGCATCATCCCCGACACGTTCTTCTCCGCGTTCACCTCCGGCAGCGTCCTGCAGGTGCTGTTCATCGCACTGCTCGTCGGCTTCGCCATCCAGCGCATCGGCGACTCCGCCGAACCCGCGCTGCGTGCGATCGCCACGATGCAGAAGATCGTGTTCCGCGTGCTGTCGATGGTGCTGTGGCTCGCCCCGATCGGCGCGTTCGGTGCGATGGCGGCCGTCGTCGGTGAATCCGGCGCCAAGGCCGTCGGTGAGATGGCGAAACTGATGGCGGGCTTCTACGTCACGTGCGCGCTGTTCATCTTCGTCATTCTCGGCGCGCTGCTGTGGGTCGTCGCGCGCGTCAACATCTGGAAGCTGTTCAAGTACCTCGGCCGCGAGTTCCTCCTCATCCTCGCGACATCGTCGTCGGAGTCGGCGCTGCCGAACCTCATGGCAAAGATGGAGCACGCCGGCATCAACCGCTCCACCGTCGGCATCGTCGTGCCGACGGGGTACTCGTTCAACCTCGACGGCACCGCGATCTACCTGACGATGAGTTCGCTCTTCATCGCCGACGCGATGAACATGCCCATGTCGATCGGCGAACAGATCGGCCTGCTCGTCTTCATGATCGTCGCCTCCAAGGGTGCGGCCGGCGTCACCGGCGCCGGTCTCGCCACCCTCGCCGGCGGCCTCAGCAGCCACAAGCCCGAACTCGTCGACGGCGTCGGCCTCATCGTCGGCATCGACCGCTTCATGTCAGAGGCCCGCGCACTGACGAACTTCGCGGGCAACTCGGTCGCGACGGTCCTGATCGGCACGTGGACGAAGACGATCGACCGCGAGCGCCTCGGTGACGTGCTCGGCGGGCGCGACCCGTTCGACTACTCCTCGATGGAGGACGATCCGCACTCCTCCGGCGTGCGCGGCGCGTCGCCCGTCGCGCAGCACTGACGGTTTCGAGCGTCACGACCCATGACGAGCGGGTCCCCACCTCGAGGTGGGGACCCGCTCGTCATGTCAGTCACGCTGCCGCGGCGACGCGCCGTCGCGCGGCCGGTTCAGCCAGCGCGGCGCCCGCGCGAACCGCTCTCGGTCGCGGCGCCTCAGTCCTCGCTGACGGTGACGGTGACGTCGATGTTGCCGCGCGTCGCGTTGGAGTAGGGGCACACCTGGTGCGCCTTGTCGGCGAGCGCCTGCGCCTCGTCATGCGGCAGGTCGGGGATGACGACCTCGAGTTCGACGGCCAGGCCGAAGCCCTCCCCGGCCTTGCCGATGGAGACGCGCGCGCCGACGCTCGACTCCCCCAGGTCGGCGCCTGCGCCGCGGGCCACCATCTGCAGGGCCGAGTGGAAGCACGCGGCGTATCCGGCGGCGAAGAGCTGCTCGGGGTTCGCGCCGTCACCCGAACCGCCCATGGCCTGCGGGACGGCGAGGTCGAGGTCGACGCGGCCGTCGCTGGAGTGGACGTGGCCGTTGCGGCCGGCGCCGGTGGCGAGTGCTTCTGCGGTGTAGATCGGTTCCATGCTCGGTGCAACCACGCGGGCCCGCCGGCTATTCCATGACGGCGCCGCCGTCGGTGCTGCCATGAGCGCTACCGTCATGGATCGACGACGGCATCCACCCCAACGCAGCGTTATGCAACCTTGATGCGAAAGGCGTGTGTCACGTCACACCGATGAAACATCTTGCTCATAAGCTCCCCTCGACGCGTGACCACGATCAGGAAGGCAGCGCATGTCGACACCCGCAGCGCCGGTTCATGACGAACCGGCCGGCGAGCACCTCTCCCGGGGGCTCTCCAACCGCCACCTCCAGCTCATCGCCATCGGCGGAACGATCGGCACGGGCCTGTTCATGGGCTCGGGCAAGACGATCAGCGTCGCCGGCCCGTCCGTCATCCTCGTGTACGCGATCATCGGGTTCTTCCTGTACTTCGTGCTGCGCGCCATGGGTGAGTTGCTGCTGAGCAACCTCAACTACAAGTCGTTCGCCGACTTCGCGGGCGACATCCTCGGCCCGTGGGCCTCGTACTTCGTCGGCTGGACGTACTGGTTCTGCTGGATCGCGACGGCGATCGCCGACACGACCGCCATCGCCAAGTACATCCAGTATTGGTGGCCCGACACCCCGTCGTGGATTCCCGCCGTCGGGCTCGTCGCGCTGCTGTTCCTGCTCAACCTGCCGAGCGTCAAGGCGTTCGGCGAGCTCGAGTTCTGGTTCGCGCTCATCAAGGTCCTCGCGATCATCACGCTCATCGTCGTCGGCCTCTACATGATCTTCACGGGCAGCTCGCACGGCGGGCAGAAGTCGTCGTTCTCGAACCTGTGGTCGCACGGCGGCATCTTCCCCATGGGGTTCATGGGCTTCGCCGCGGGCTTCCAGATCGCCGTGTTCGCGTTCGTCGGCGTCGAGCTCGTCGGCACCGCCGCTGCTGAGACGAAGGACCCGGAGAAGAACCTGCCGCGCGCCGTCAACTCGGTGCCGATCCGCATGCTGTTGTTCTACGTCGGCGCGCTCGTCATCCTCATGTCGGTGCGTCCGTGGACGGAGTTCAAGGCCGGCGAGTCGCCGTTCGTCAAGATGTTCGCTCTTGCCGGGCTCGCCGCGGCCGCGGGTGTCGTCAACTTCGTGGTCATGACGTCGGCCGCCTCCTCCGCAAACTCGGGCATCTACTCGACCTCACGCATGGTCTACGGCCTCGCCGAGGAGAACGACGCGCCGCGTGTGTTCTCGCGCCTGTCACGCAACCGCGTGCCGGTGGCTTCCCTCGCCTTGTCGTGCGGGTTGCTGCTGCTCATCGGCCTGCCGCTGCTCGGCGCGAGCGGCAGCGTCGCCGACGCGTTCGACAAGATCACGACGGTCTCCGCGATCTGCTTCATGTTCGTGTGGACGATCATCCTCATCAGCTACGTCGTCTACCGTCGTCGCCGCCCGCACCTGCACGAGGCGAGCACCTTCAAGATGCCCGGTGGCGTCGTCATGTGCTACGCGACGATGGCGTTCTTCGTCTTCGTGCTGTGGACGCTGTGGATCAAGGACGACACCCGTCAGGCGTTGCTGTGGACGCCGCTGTGGTTCGTCATCCTGCTCGCCGCGTACTTCCTCATCGTGCGTCGTCGCCCGGCGCACGAGCAGCTGCGTGCCGAGCACGCCGCGAAGGTGGAGCGGGAGAACGCCGAGGTCACGCGTCGTAGCTGACCCGGCTCGCCCACGACGACGGGGTGTCGTCCGCTCAGGCGGACGTCACCCCGTCGTCATGTCGACACGCGGCTGTGAGTCTCGTGCAGTCGCAGTCGGCTCATCCCCAGGTGTGACGGCTGTGGATGACGAACGCGGCGCCGCGAAGCCAGGCGTCAGGGTGGAGCCATGACTGCTGCGCACGAACCCATCACCGACCTCACCGAGCTCGTCGCGACGTGGACGACGCTGCTCGAGACCGCCCCGCTGCGCGGGCGCAACCTGTGGCTGATGTTCCTCGACCCGAGCGCCCGCCCGCTGCCGGCCCTCACGCAGATCGAGGGCCTCAGCCTCACCCCGGATGCCCGCTCGATCGACAGCCTCGGCGAGCTCGTGCGTCACCTCGTCGACGATGATCGCGTCCCCAGCGGCGCGGCACTGTGCCTCGAACGATCGGGCACGACCGGCGCGTCACCGTTCGAGGAGGGCTGGGCCGACGCCCTGACCCGTGAGCTCGGCGAGCACCTCGCGTGGCCCGTGCTCGTGCGCACACCCGGCGGCATCACACCCGTGCGGTTGTGGTCGAGCGCGGCCTGAGACGTGCGTCGTTCGTCGGCACCGGATCGGCGCGGGCGCCGCCCGGGCCCGATTCGCGGACGCCTACGCTGGAGACATGACGTCCAATCCTGCCGCCGTGACCACACGCATCGTCCCGCCCGCCGTGGCGCACGACCTCGTCCGCACCGTCTGTGACGCGCTCGGCAGCGACGAACGCGAGGCGCGCCTCGTCGCCGACCACCTCGTCGCCGCCAACCTCGCGGGGCACGACTCGCACGGTGTCGGCATGATCCCGACGTACGTCGGCTCGGCCGCCGCGGGTGGGCTCGTCGTCAACGCCGAACTGGAGACGGTGACGGACGCGGGCGCCGTCCTCGTCGTCGACGGCGTGCACGGCTTCGGTCAGGCGATGGCGTTCGACGCGATGGCGGTCGGCATCGAACGGGCCCGCGAGTACGGTCTCGCGCTCGTGGGCCTGCGCAACTCCCACCACGTCGGCCGCATCGGTCACTGGGCCGAGCAGTGCGCGGCGGCGGGGCTCATCAGCATCCACTTCGTCAACGTCGGCGGCAGCCTCATGGTCGCGCCGTTCGGCGGCAGCGACGCCCGTTTCAGCACGAACCCGTTCTGCGTCGCCTTCCCGCGTGTCGGTGAACCGACCATCCTGCTCGACTTCGCGACGAGCGCCATCGCGTACGGCAAGGCGCGTGTCGCGCACAACAAGGGCGTCGAGGCACCCGAGGGCAGCCTCATCGACCACGAGGGGCGCCCGACGGACGACCCGTCGGTGCTGTTCGACGAACCGCACGGCGCGCTGCGTGCCATGGGTCTGCACAAGGGCGGGGGCCTGGCCATCATGTGCGAACTGCTCGGCGGCGCCCTCACAGGCGGGCTGACGACGCGTGAGGAGACGGCGCACGATGCGACGTCGATCTACAACTCGATGACGAGCATCCTCATCGACCCGAACGCACTCGGCTCACTCGACTCCGGCGCGGCCGATGCTTTCCTCGAATGGGTCAAGGCCTCCCCCGCGCCCGCCGGCGCCGAGCATGGGCCGCTGCTGCCCGGCGAGGTCGAACGCGCCACGCGCGCCACCCGCACCCGCGACGGTCTGCCTGTCGACGAGACGACGTGGCGCGGCATCGCCGACGCGGCGCGCGCCGCAGGCGTCCCCGACGACGACACCACCCTCGCCGCCTGGAACGCCTGCGCCGCCGCCTGAATGCGTCAGAGCTCCTGAGCGCGTCAGCCCGCCGTCACGCTGACGTCGTCGACGAGGAAGCTCGTCGCGAGGTCGGCGTCCTCGCTCTCACTGAAACGCAGCGTGACGCTGCGGCCCTTGTACGCCGACAGATCGACGGTGTGACGCACGTAGTCGCTGCTCGCATCGAGGTTCGAGGCTGACGCCACACGCTTCGTCGAGGTGCCGTCGACGACGTCAAGACTGAACGTGTCGTAGGCGCGCGAGCCGGTCTCGGCCGTCACGACACGGCTCCAGTACGTCAGCGTCGGGGTCTTCGCGTTCGCGGGGATCGTGACGCTCCGGCTGAGCGATTCGCTGACGCGTCGGCCGTTGCCGCCCAGCCACGCCTTCGCCGCGCCGCCGTGCGCGGCGTACGTCACATCGGTCGTGATGGCGCCCGTCGTGCCGCCCCAGCCGCGGGTGCCGGATTCGAAGTCACCGTTGACGAGAAGGTTCGTGTCCGGTGTAGGAGTCGGCGTCGGGTCGGTCGGCGGCTGCGCGGGCGTCGCGCCGAACAGGGTGCAGCCCTTGAGCCCGAGGTCGATGCGCCCGGCGGTGAAGCACGCGGTGAGCGGGTACGTCTGCTGACCGTAGCTCTGGCCCTGGTGGACGCTGACGTTGCCCGCCGCGTCGACCTCGCACGGATTGTCGAGTGTGCAGCGCTTGCCGTCGTCGTTGCCGGTGTTGTTGATGCCGATGACGGTGCCGCTCGTCGCATCGACGATCGGCGAGCCGGAGCTGCCGTGCGGCGTCTGGCACGTCGAGTAGCGGATCGAGTCGTTCATCGTGTAGCCGCCCTCCTTCAACCGGTACACGAAACCGTTGATCGCGCAGCCGTAGTGCTGCTTCCAGTAGCCCGACGGAATGTCGATGCTCGCCTCGTCGCTCGGGTGCGTGGCCGCGAGCGGGCGAGCGGTGACGTTCTTCGCCGCGAGCTGCGCGTACGTCGACGTGCTGCGGTACACGGCGACATCGGTGCCCGTCATCGTCGCGTACTGGAGGCGATCGAGTGTCAGCTTCGTCACGGTGTGCGCGTCGCTGCCGCCGAGCACGGTCGCCGAACGTGTCTCGGCCTTGTCGTAGACGAACGTCGACGGCTCCGGCATCGTGCCGATGCAGTGCCCGTTCGTCAGGACGAGGGCCTTGTCGGTGTCGGCAGCGCCGGGGAAGCGCACGAGCGAACCCGAGCAGTTGTCGAGCGCGACGATCGCGTCGTACGTGGCGAACCGCGTCGCGGCGCTCGATGCGGGAGCCGAGGCGAGGGTGGCTGCGCCGACGACGGCGCTGAGCGCGACCAACGGGATGCGGGTGCGAACGGCCATGGGGATCTCCTGGTGATGAGGCGGGCGCACCCGCGTCGACACGGCGTTGTCACACCGCAAGTCACACAGTAGAACGACAGGTCATGTCCAGGTGGCGTTGAGCTTCGGAGAATTCTCGCCACGCCCCTACCGGCACGGCATGAAATGATCCAGCCATGAACTATGCGGAGAGCGTCGTCGATCTGGTCGGAAACACCCCTCTGGTCAAGCTGGGCACCGTCGCGCGTGAGGCGGGCGTGCGCGCGACCGTCCTCGCGAAGGTCGAGTACTTCAACCCCGGCGGCTCGGTCAAGGACCGCATCGCCCTCAAGATGATCGAGGCGGCCGAGGCCTCCGGCGAGCTGAAGCCCGGCGGCACCATCGTCGAGCCGACCTCGGGCAACACCGGCGTCGGTCTCGCGCTCGTCGCGCAGCGCAAGGGTTACCGCTGCATCTTCGTCTGCCCCGACAAGGTCGCCAAGGACAAGATGGACGTGCTGCGCGCCTACGGCGCCCAGGTCGTCGTCACGCCGACGTCCGTCGCGCCCGACCACCCCGACTCGTACTACTCGGTCTCCGACCGCATCACGCAGGAGACACCCGGGGCGTGGAAGCCGAACCAGTTCTTCAACCAGCACGGCCCGCAGTCGCACTACGAGACGACCGGCCCGGAGATCTGGCGCGACACCGACGGGCGCGTCACGCACTTCGTCGCGGGCGCCGGCACGGGCGGCACCATCTCGGGCACCGGCCGCTACCTCAAGGAGGTCAGCGCCGAGCGCCCCGAGGCCGACGGTGGGCCCGTGCGCATCATCGGCGCCGACCCGGAGGGCTCGATCTACTCGGGCGGCACCGGGCGTCCCTACCTCGTCGAGGGCGTCGGTGAGGACATGTGGCCCGGCGCCTACGACCCGTCGGTGCCGGACGACGTCATCGCCGTCAACGACGCCGAGGCGTTCGCCATGACGCGTCAGCTCGCCGAGAAGGAGGGCCTGCTCGTCGGCGGTTCGAGCGGCATGGCCGTCGTCGCCGCGCTACGCGTGGCGAAGGACCTGCCCGAGGACGCCGTCGTCGTCGTTCTGCTGCCCGACTCCGGGCGCGGCTACATGTCGAAGATCTTCGACGACGCGTGGATGAACTCCTACGGCTTCATCACCGGCGAGGGCGAGCGCACCGTCGGCGACGTGCTGCAGGCCAAGTCCGGCGACCTGCCCGACCTCGTCCACACCCACCCGCAGGAGACGATCCGCGACGCGATCGACATCATGCGCGAGTACGGCGTCAGCCAGCTCCCCGTCGTCGCCGCCGAGCCGCCCGTCATGCTCGGCGAGGTGCGCGGCGCCGTCAGCGAGCGCACGCTCATGGACCTGTTGTTCGCCGGGGACGCGCAGCTCAGCGACGCCATCGCCGACCACCTCGGCGAGGGCCTGCCGCTCATCGGCCGCGGCGAACCGGTGTCGGCGGCGCGCGAGGCGCTGCATGACGAGGGCGCCGTCCTCGTCGTCGACGGCGGCCGCCCCATCGGCGTCCTCACCCGCTTCGACCTGCTCGAGGCGCTCGCGAACTGACGCCGGACCCTGGCGTCAGGACGCAGGAGTCCCGCCGTGAATCGCATGCCGGTCGGGGCGCAGTTCGTGTTGCTGGCGCTCATGTGGGTTCGAGCTTCCTGGTCACGAAGGTCGGCCTCGAGGTGGCTGTCCGTTGTGCAGGTGCTCGCCCGCATGGCGAGCGGCGCGCTCGCGCTGCTCGCGATCTGTGCGGTGCGGCGCCAACCGCTCCCGCGGGATCGTGCGGTGCGAGGCCACCTGCTCGTCGTCACGATGCTGTTGTGAGTCGTGCCGTTTCTACTCTTCGCGTGGGCCGAGCAGCACGCCTCCTCCATCCTGGCGAGCATCTAAGACGTGACGGCGCCGCTCATGACGATGATCATCGCCGTCGCGGCGCTGCCGGAGGAACGGCTGACGCGTGATCGCGCCATCGGCCTCGTCCTCGGCTTCGTCGGCGTGCTCACCATCCTGTCGCCGTGGCACTCACTCGGCGGTTCGAGCGCGACGGGTCAGCTCGCATGCCTCGCCGCGACCGCGTGCTACGGCCTCGGCTTCACCTACCTGCGCAAGCAGATCGCTCCGCGTGGGCTGCCGGCGCTCGCCGTCGCGTGCTTCCAGGTCTCGCTCAGCGCGCTCGTGCTCACGCCGTTCGTGGGCCGCGGCGAGGTGCACCTCAGCTGGCGCGTCGTGCTGAGCATGCTCGCGTTGGGCGCACCTGGCACGGGCATGGCGTACGTGTGGAACACGATCGCGAGAGGACGCGGCGCCGTCGAGGGCTCGTCCGTCAGGCGCTGACGCGGTCGGCGCCGGCGTAGACGTTGAAGTGGTCGCGGCGCATCATGCCGACGAGCACGAGTCCGTATTCCTCGCACAGATCGACGGCCATCGAGCTCGGCGCCGATACCGCGACGATGCCGCTGACGCCCGCCGCGACGGCCTTCTGGACGATCTCGAAAGACACCCGGCCGGACACGACTAGCAGCCGATCCGTCGCGGGCAGCTCACCCTCCATGAGGGCGCGACCGAGCACCTTGTCGACGGCGTTGTGACGCCCGACATCCTCACGCACCGGCCCCAGCACCCCGTCGTACGTCGCGAGGGCTGCCGCGTGCAGCCCCCCGGTGCGTTCGAAGGCACGCTGGCCGCGGCGCAGAGCGTCGGGCAGTTCGCGAGCGACGTCGGCGCTCAACACCTTTTCGCACGTCGCGATGGCGGGTCCGAGCGTCAGCTGGTCGGCGCTGCACACGCCGCATGCCGCGCCGGTGACGAACGAGCGCGGACGCGGTGGTTCGACGCCGGCGGCGAGGGTGATCTCGATGGCGTCGGTCTCGTTCTTCCAGCATCCGCGCAGCTGACGGATGTGCTCCGGCGCGCTCGTTCCCGACTCGACGAGCAGCCACCCGGCGGCGAGTTCGGTGTCGTGCCCGGGCGTGCGCATGAGGACAGCCAGGGTCGTGTCGTCGAGGTGCAGTTCGAGGGGCGCCTCGACGACGAGGTCGTCGGGGCGACGGCTCATGCCCCCGGCGTTGATGCGGTGGACGGGGCGGCGCGTGGTCATCTGCGGCACCTCGCGAGCGTACTCTCATCGCATGAACGGACGCGAGAACACGTACGTGAAGCAGCGAGCCGGCGCGCCGTCCGGCTTCTTCGCCACGGAGGCTGCGGGGTTGCGGTGGCTCGCCGCAGCGAGCGCCGATGGGGGCGTCGACGTCGTCGAGGTGCTCGACCAGGACGCCACGTCGGTGACGTTGGAGCGCCTAGACGAGGCTCGCCCGAGCGACGGCGTCGACGCGGCCGCGGCCCGGTTCGGTGCTGCTCTGGCGGCGACGCATGCTGCGGGCGCCCCCGCGTTCGGTGCGCTGCCGCCCGGCGCGTCGACGTACTTCTTCGGTCCGCTCGATCAGCCGCTCACGCTCCCCCATGTCGAATCGGCGACGTTCGGGGCGTTCTACACGCAGGCCCGGCTGCGACCGGTGCTGGAGCGCACGCGGCTGGCGGGACGCGACGCCGACCTCGCGCAGCGCGTCTGCAGCGCCGTCGAATCGGGGGCCGTCGACACCTGGGGCGCCTCGGGTGAGTTCGTGCGGCCCGCCCGCGTACACGGCGACCTGTGGAGCGGCAACGTCCTGTGGACGCGCGGCGGCGCCGTCGTCATCGACCCCGCGGCGTGCGGGCACCACCCGCTCGCGGACCTCGCGATGCTGACGATGTTCGGCGCCCCCGGGCTCGAGGCGATTCTCGATTCCTACGCCGAGGCCGCCCACCTGCCCGACGACTGGCGCGAGCAGCTGCCGCTGCATCAACTGTTCGGCTGGCTCGTCCACCTGCACCTGTTCGGCGCAGGCTACGCCGAGCCCGTCTCGCGGGCCCTCGACGCGTCGGCCCGGCTGTTGGGCGTGTGAAGCCTTGGAGGCGTGCGCTCAGTCGCGGACCTCACGGTCCATGGCACAGCGTCTGACCGTGGCGTTGCCCCGCTCCTGACGGCTTGCGACGCGACGCCCGACCGTATGCTGATGCCGCTCGCGAGCCGCGGAGCCAGCGCTGCCACATCCCGCGGCGCGTGCGTTCGCCCAGCGGCGCGTCAGGTGGACGAGACGTTGGCGGTGAACCAGGCCGCGAGGTCGCGCGCCGAGGTGTCGACGAGCGTCGCCCAGTCGAACGCGGAGGCGTCGGCGTCGTCCGAGACGTGCTTGACGACGCGCACGGGCACGTCGAACGCCTGGCAGGCCGCGACGACGGCGTAGCCCTCCATGTCGACGAGCGACGCGCGCTCGGCAAGAGCATCCCGCACCTGTGCGTCGCTGACGAACAGGTCACCCGTGGCCAGGACGAGCTCTGGGTCGCCTGCCCCGACGCCGAGGCGCTCGCGCACGTCGTGGCCGAGGGCGCGGATCGCGTCGGCACTGATGTCGTGGTTGAGCACGACGCCCGGCTCGAAGACGCCGCGCATGCCGGGGCGCAGGGCTCCACATGAGCCGAGGTTGACGACCTGCAGCCCCGCCCGTTCCTGCGGCGTACGCTCCGCGAGTGCCCGCGTCGTTGCGATTGCCGCCGCGGTCTTGCCCAGGCCGGTCAGGACCATGTCAACGTCAGCGGGAAGATAGCGCGTCTCGCTGGCCGCCGCGGCGACGACGAGCGTCGTCACCGCTGTGCGTCAGCGTTGCCCTGCCACTGCTGCGAGGGCTCGCCCGAGCCGCCCGCGAACTGCTGGCCCATGCTCTGCGACGCCGGCGCATTCCACTGCTGCGCCCCGCCCTGCTGACCCTGGTGCGCCTGCTGCCCGCCCTGCTGGCCGTCAGGTGCGATATAGACGGCCGTGCCGTAGGCGCACACCTCGATGCCGGTCTGTGCGAACTCGTTCGTCTCGAAGCGGAATGCCACGACGGCGTTCGCGCCGCGCGCCTGCGCCTCGGCGGCCAGGCGGGACAACGCTTCACGGCGGCACTCGACGAGCAGTTCGGTGATGCCCTTGAGCTCACCACCGGCCATGGCCTTGAGCCCGGCGCCGATGTTGGAGCCGATGTGGCGCGAGCGCACCGTCAGGCCGAAGCACTCACCCATCGTCGCCTCGATGCGGTGACCGGTCACGTCGTTCGTCGTCACGATGATCATGACGTCGAGTCTAGGCGGCACGCACCGTCCGCGGGGGTGGATCGCCGCGCCTTCTCCGGCCCTTGTTCCAGGCCCCGTTCGCGCGGCGACGCGGCGTCAGCCCTCGAAGCGCGCGACGTCGCCGGCACCGACGCGCAACACGGTCGGCGCCGCGTCCGTGTAGTCGATGACGCTCGTCGGGCGCGGCTCGACCTCGTCGGCATCGATGACGATGTCGACCTCATGGTCGAGCGCGTCCTTGACGGCCCAGCCGTAGGTGAACGGTTCGTCCTGGTCGGGCAGAATGAGCGACGTCGACAGCAGCGGCTCGCCCAACTCCGCGACGATGGCGCGCGCGATCGGATGGTCGTCGAGACGCACCCCGACCGTCTTCTTCTTCGGGTGCACGAGCTTGCGCGGCACCTCCGCCGTCGCGGGCAGGATGAACGTGTACGGCCCCGGCGTCGAGGCCTTGATCGCCCGAAACGCGGCGTTGTTGAGCTGTACGAGCTGACCGAGTTGTGCGAAGTCCTCGCACACGAGCGTGAAGTCGTGCTTGGCGTCGAGGTGCCGGATGCGCACCATGCGCTCCTTGCCCTCGGCGTTGCCGAGCGCGCAACCGAGAGCGAAACCTGACGACGTCGGGTAGGCGATGAGCGCGCCGTCACGCAGAGCGTCGACGACCTGACGAACGGTGCGCGGCTGCGGGTTCTGGGGGTGGATGTCGAGGAAGAGCGCCATGCCTCAGGCTACGCCGCGCGGATCACGCGCCGCCACCCTGATCCCCCGCGCGTGACGGCGGGTGTGGGCGACGAACTCGGCGAGGATGAGCGGCCAGTCGCCGTACCGGGCGCGCGCGCCTGCGTTGTCGTCGTCCCAACCGTCGTGCTCGAAGGTGACGCGGGTGCCCCATTCGCTGTCGCTGAACCGGACGCTGACGCGGCTCGGATGACGATGCTCGCCGCGGCGCCAGCAGTCGAAGACGATCGACGAGCGCAGGTCGACGCTGACGACCTCGCCCCACGCGCGATCCTCGCCGCCGATTCGGAAGCTGACGGTCCCGCCCGGACGGGCCTCGATGACGACGCCCGCATGACGCGCGGGGTCAGGAGTCTGCAGCGGCGGCCACCACTTGCTGATCTCGCCGACGAACAGGTAGAACGCGGCCGCCGGCGGCACCGGGACGTCATGGGTGAGCGTGATCTTGTCCACCGACGCATCTCCCTGGCTCTCGACAGCAGCCCGCACACTATGGCACGGGCGACGAGGTCGGATGGGGATTCGCACCCACCCGATCCGCAGGGTCCGATTCGTGGGACGACGCGCGGCAAGAACGCGTCCGGGCAGCGGGTCCGGGGACAGCGTCAGGGCGCCGCCGCCACCGCGGCCGTCATTCGGCGACGTGCATCCTCACCTCGGTGGGCAGCACGACCGTGCGGCTGACGGTGCACAGCTTCTCGTGGGACAACTCGACCGTCTCCGGGTAGACCTTGCGCGCGGCGTCGCCGGCGTCGCCCTCGGGAAAACGGACGGTGAACGTCACGTCGATCGGGCCCATGTGGTTGCCCTGCTCGTCGCGCACCTTGTCGCCCTCGGCGACGACGTCGAACTGCGTCGGCTCGCTGCGGCGCGTGGTGAAGATGTCGACGTCGATGGCACTGCACCCGGCGATCGCGGTGAGCAACAGCTCGACGGGCGTGAAGTCGGTGTCGTCACCCGAGCCGAACTCGAGGGTGCCGCCGCGCGCGTTCGTCGCGACGAAGCGTCCAGCGCTCGTGCGGGAGATGCTGACGCTGCGGTGGGGGTCGTTGGCGCTCATACGCCCATCGTGCCACTAGGCTGCCAGGCGTGCCCGACGCAGCCAGCCCCAACGCCCCCCGCCCCGACTCCGGACGCCTCGTGCTCGTGCGCCACGGCGAGACGCAGTGGTCACGTGACGGGCGCCACACCGGCACCACGGATCTGCCGTTGCTGCCCGCCGGGGAGGCCGTCGCGCGGGCGGCCGGGCAGGCGCTCGCCGGACACCACTTCGTCGCGGAGTTCGTCTCCCCGCTGCTGCGCGCGCGGCGCACGGCCGAACTCATCGGGCTGCAGAACCTCGAGATCGACGACGACCTGCGCGAGTGGGACTACGGCGGCTACGAGGGCAAGTCGACGCCGCAGATCCGTGAGGAGGTCGGGTACGACTGGGAGATCTTCGCCGACGGCGTCATCCCTGGCGAGACCCCGGGTGAGACGGTCGAGGACGTCGCCGCGCGCGCCTCGCACGTGCTCGCACGGGTGCATCCGCTGCTGGAGCAGGGCGACGTCATCCTCGTCGCCCACGGGCACCTGCTGCGCATCCTCGCCGCCGCGTACCTGCGTCAGCAGCCGCGCTTCGCGGCGTCGCTGCAGCTCGACGCCGGCGCCGTGTGCGCCCTCGACACGCACCACGGAATCCCGACGATCGCCTCGTGGAACACGACGCACCTGCCGTCGGTCTGAGGTCGTACCTGCGTTCTGTGCCCTGGTCGCACGAGCTGTGTGACGTCGATTCAGGCTGCTTCTTCCGCGGGATTCCGCGATTGTCGGCGCTCACCTCTAGCGTGTGAGACATGCGCATCCTGCACACGTCCGACTGGCACCTGGGCCGCTCGTTCCACGGCGAGGGCCTCGGTGAGGCTCACTCCGCCTACTTCGACCATCTCGTCGACCTCGCGCGCGACGAGCAGGTCGACGCCGTCCTCGTCGCCGGAGACGTGTACGACCGGGCGCTGCCCAACCCGCGCACCGTCGAACTGCTCGACGACGCCCTGTGGCGGTTGCTCGACACCGGCGCTCGCGTCGTCGTCACCTCCGGCAACCACGACTCGGCGTCCCGGCTCAACTTCGGCTCGCGCATCATGGAGCATGCGGGTCTGCACATCCGCGCCGCCTATGAGGGCATCACCCGGCCGGTGGCGGTGCCGCGGCGCGGCAGCGACGAGATCGCCGGTCACGTCGTCGCGCTGCCCTACCTCGAACCGTCGGTAGCTGCGGGCGTGTTCGGCCTCGATGAGGGAACGCATCGGGCGGTGCTGAGCGAGGCGGTCGCGCGCTCGCGAGCCCAGGTGCCTTACAACGGCGCGCCCGTCGTCGCGATGGCGCACGCGTACTTCGCCGGGGCGACGACGAGCGACTCAGAGCGCGACATCAGCGTCGGCGGCCTCGGCCAGGTACCCACGTCCGTCGTGTCAGGCTTCGACTACGCCGCGCTCGGGCACCTGCACGGCCCGCAGACGCTCGAAGAGCACGTGCGCTACAGCGGCAGCCCCGTCGCGATGTCGTTCAGCGAGGCAGGCCACACGAAGGGCACGTGGCTCATCGACGTCACACGTGGTGCCGCGCGTGGGGAATTCATCGAGGCGCCCGTGCACCGCCCGCTCGCGACGCTCGTCGGCGAACTCGACCACCTGCTCGCCGAGCCCGCACTCGCCCACGCCGAGGCGGCTTGGTGCCAGGTGACGCTGACCGACGAGATTCGGCCGGCCGCGGCGATGGATCGGCTGCGAGCCCGCTTCCCGCACACCCTGCGGCTCTCCTTCGAATCGGCCCGCAAGGATGATGCGCCGCTCACGTACGCCGAGCGCCTCGCCGGGCGCGACGACGTCGAGCTGTGCTGCGACTTCCTCGCCCACGTGCGCGGGGGACGCGGTCCCAACGCGACCGAACGCACCGCCATCGGCCACGCCGTCGCCGCGGCGAACCGCCACGACGCCGAGACCATGCGCGACGACGGCTCGATGTTCGACCTGGAGGCCCTGCGATGAGATTGCACTCGCTCACCCTCGAGGCGTTCGGGCCCTTCCCCGGGCGCGAGCACATCGACTTCGACGCCCTCGATCAGGGCATCCTGCTCATCAACGGTCCCACCGGCTCCGGCAAGAGCTCGCTGCTCGACGCCATCGCGTTCGCGCTGTTCGGCGACGTGCCCGGCGCCCGCAAGTCGCTGCGTCAGAGCCTGCGCAGCCACCACGCCGAACCGTTCGCCGAGCCGCGCGTCGAGCTCGAGTTCAGCGTCGGACGCACCCGCTGGCGCGTGCAGCGCACCCCCCAGTGGGAGGCGCCCAAACGCCGCGGCACGGGCACGACGACGCGTCAGGCGTCGGTGCTTCTCAGCCAATGGCGCGACAACGCATGGCATCTCGTCTCGCAGCGCATCGACGAGGCCGCGGACATGATGAGCGACACCCTGGGCATGCGACTCGAGCAGTTCGCGCAGGTGGTGCTGCTGCCACAGGGCGAGTTCGCTCAATTCCTGCGCGCCAAGCCGGAAGATCGTCGCATCCTGCTCGAACGCCTCTTCGACGTCAGCCGGTTCGACGCCGTCGAGACGTGGTTCACGGAGGCGAAGAATCAGCGTGCCCGCGAGCGCGACACGTCACTCGAACGCATCCGCAGCCACCTGACGATCATCGACGACGCGCTCGCCCGCCTCGACGAGCCCCTCGAGGCGCCGTTCGACGTCAGCGTCGATGCGCCGAGCGCCGACGCCGTCAGCGCGGGCGTACCCGAGCTACCCGAGCGTCTGCGCGCCGTCGTCCGTGAGGTCACCGAACGCCGCGACGCTCTCGAGCACGCGGCGCGCACCAGTGAGATGCGCGCGCGACGTGCGAGCCGTGCCGCCGACGACGAAGCCGCCCGCACCCTGCTGCGCGCACGCGCCCAGGAGGCGGCGGACGTCATCGCCGAATGGCCCGCCGACCGGCTGGCTTCGGTGCGCCGCACCCTCGACGACGCGGCGTCTGTGGCCGGGGCGCTGAGGCTGCACGCGCGCGCCGGCACCGCGGCTGCGGATGCCGAACGCGCGGTGGAGGCCGTCACGCGGGCCGAGACGGCGCTGCGCGAACGGGGCGTGCACGTGCCCGAGAGTGGCTGGCCCTCCCCCGAGCTCACCGACGGCTGGTTCGAGGCGGTGAGTGACGCGCTGCGTCACGCCGAGTCGAGCGCACGCGATGTGGCATCGGCGCAGACGCGCGAGGTTCGTGCAGTGGCGCAGCTGCATGACGCAGAGGCGCGTCTCGCCGAGGCCCAGGCAGCGACCACGCGGGCCGAAGGCGCCGTGACGCGCGCCGGCCAGCAGCACGACCAGGTCGCGACACTCGTGGCGACGCTGCCTGACCCGTCAGATGCGCAGGCTGCCCTGGCGCGACTGCGCCGTGAGGCGGCGCGTCGCCCTGAGCTGGCCCACGCCCTCGCGAAGGCCGAGGCACGCGAGACCGAAGCCGTACGCGCCCACGCGGCGGCGGAGCGCGAAGTGCTGCGGCTGCGCGAGGCGCGTCTGGCCGGCATCGCGGGCGAACTGGGTGCAGCTCTCGCACCTGACGAACCGTGCCCCGTGTGCGGTTCAGCCACGCACCCGAGCCCGGCGAGCCCCGCCGATGACGCTCCCGGCGCGGAGCAGATCGAGCAGGCCGAGCAGCGGGCCGGCGAGGCCGACGCGGCCCGGCTGCGCGCCGGCGCCTCCGCGAGCGCGGCCCGTGAACGCCTGAGGCACCTCGACGAGGCCGTGACCGCGCATCACGACGAACTGCGCGTCGCGGTCGAGGCGCTCGCCGACGATCTGTCGACGGCACGCGCGCACGATGACCCGGCGCAGCTACGTCACCTCGACCACGTCGAGACCACCGCGCGCCGCCTGGGCCATGCCGACGCGCTGAGGACGTGGCTCAGCACCGATGATGATGACGACGCACGAAAGGACGTCGTCCTGGCGGCCGACGTTCTGGGCGACAACGGCACGCCGGCCGGCGACGTACAGAACCACGATGCTTCGCTTGACGATGGCGCCCAAGCCGACGATGAGCGGAACGACGATGCACCGGCCGAAGACGCGCGGGCCGGCGAGGCTTTGGCCGACGCCGTCACGCGCGCGCTCACCGACCTCACGACGACGGCCGCTGCACTGTCTGCCGAAGCAACCCAAGCACGCGCGGCGCTCTCGAGCGTAGAAGCCGCCCACACGAAGGCACTTTCCGCGCTGAGCGCGGCCGAGGAGCGTTGCGTGGGAGCGCAGAGCGCCGTTGGTGAGGCTCGAACGGCCACGGAGCACGCGCTCGGCGTCCTCACCACTGCGCTGCAGGCGGTCCCGTCGGCCACCCTGGCCGCTCTCGGCGTCGATTGGCCGCCGCGCAGCGCGGCCTCCGGGACGGGTTCGTACCAGTCGCAGCAGCCGTCGAGCCCGGCGGCGGGCTCGACGCCGCCGGGGTCGCTGATGCCGGCGCAACGCATGGAGGCAGTCGCCGACGGGCTCGGCGCGCGCGCCGAGGTGGCGAAAGACCAGCCCGGCTCCCCCGCACCGCTCGAGCCGTCGCTCGTCGCGGCGGCGCTGGCGGCCGTCACCGAGCGTCGACGCCTCATCGATGACGTCGAGCGCGCCCAGCGCGACGCTCAGCACGCGGAGCAGGCCGCCAGCAGTGCCGCCCAGGCCGTGGCGGACGAACTCGCCGTCGCCGGACACGACACGATCGAACAGGCGCGCGCACTGGCCCTGCCCGAGGACGAGCGCGCCCGCCTCGACGCCACCTGGAACGACGCCGTCCGCCGGGTCGCCGCGGCACAGACGAGCCTCGAGGACGAGCAGGTGCGCATCGCAGCCTTCACCCCGGCCGCCGATCCGGCGCGGCTCACCCAGCGTGCCGAGGTGCTGACCCGCCGGGCCCAAGAGGCCACGACGGTCGCCGTCAAGTGGCAGCAGACTCAGGCCGTGCTCGACTCGGTGCGCCACCAGGTGGCCGACGCCGTCCGCACCTATCTGCCGATGGCCGAGCGCGCCGCGGAGACGGCCGAACTCGCTGCGAGCTTCACCGGCACCGGCGAGAACACCCGCCGCATGCGGCTGACGAGCTACGTGCTCGCGGCGCACCTCGAGACGGTCACGCAGATGGCCAACGAACGTCTGGCGACGATGACGGACGGGCGCTACCAGCTGCGCTACACCGACGAACGAGCCAAGGGCAACCAGCGCAGCGGCCTCGGGCTGCTCGTCGTCGACGCGTGGACGGGGCGCTCACGCGACACCGCCACGCTCTCAGGCGGCGAGGCGTTCATGGCCTCCCTCGCCCTCGCACTCGGCCTCGGCGATGCCGTGCGCGCCGACTCAGGCGGCCTGGAACTGCACACGCTGTTCGTCGACGAGGGGTTCGGCAGCCTCGATCAGGACACGCTCGAGCAGGTCATGGAAGTGCTTGACTCGCTGCGAGAGGGCGGACGGCTCGTCGGCGTCGTCAGCCACGTCACCGAACTGCGCGCCCGCATCCCCACGCACGTCGAGGTCGTCAAGACCTCCGAGGGCTCGAGCGTGCGGACGACGTCCGCGCCGGGGCACGCCGCCGTCCCGAATGCCGTGTCTACCACGCCCTGAGCGACGCGGTGTGAAAACCTGTGCTCATGCGTGCGATCCGACAGTCGAACAAGCTCCAGAACGTCCGCTACGACGTGCGTGGCCCGATCCTGGAGGAGGCGCAGCGGCTCGAGGCCGAGGGTCACAAGATCCTGAAGCTCAACATCGGCAACACGGCGCCGTTCGGATTCGAGGCGCCGGAGGCGATCCTCGCGGACATGAAGCACCACCTGCACCACGCGCAGGGCTACAGCGACAGCCGCGGCATCTATTCGGCGCGCACGGCCGTCGCGCAGTACTACCAGAGCCGCGGCCTCAAGGACACGCAGGTCGAGGACGTCTACATCGGCAACGGCGTCTCCGAGCTCATCACGATGGTGCTGCAGGCGTTCGTCGACGACGGCAACGAGATCCTCGTGCCCGCCCCCGACTATCCGCTGTGGACCGGTGCGGTCTCCCTCACCGGCGGTACGCCCGTGCACTACCTGTGCGACGAGGAGAACGGCTGGAACCCGGATCTGGCGGACATCGAGTCGAAGATCACCGAGAACACCCACGCCATCGTCATCATCAATCCGAACAACCCCACGGGCGCCGTCTACTCCGAGGATGTCGTGCGCGGCCTCGTCGACATCGCGCGCCGCCACGACCTCGTCGTCATGGCCGACGAGATTTACGAGAAGATCCTGTTCGAGGACGCTGTGCACCACCACGCCGCGACGTTCGCGGGCGACGACGTCCTGTGCCTCACCTTCAGCGGCCTGTCCAAGGCCTACCGCGTGTGCGGTTACCGCGCCGGCTGGGTCATGATCTCCGGGCCGAAGCACCTCGCCGAGGACTTCCTCGAGGGTCTGACGCTGCTCGCCAACATGCGCATGTGCGCCAACGTGCCCGCGCAGCACGCCATCCAGACCGCGCTCGGCGGCTACCAGTCGATCAACGAGCTCATCGGGCCCGACGGCCGCTTCTACGAACAATCGATGCTGGCCTGGCGAATGCTCAACGAGATCCCCGGCGTCAGCTGCGTCAAGCCGATGGGCTCGCTCTACACCTTCCCGCGCCTCGACCCCGAGATCTACCCGATCGACAACGACCAGGACTTCGTCATCGACCTCCTGCGGGCCAAGAAGATCCTCGTCACGCACGGCACGGGCTTCAACTGGGTCGCCCCCGACCACTTCCGACTCGTCACGCTGCCCGACGTCGACGTGCTCGAAGAGGCCATCGGACGCATCGCCGACTTCCTCGAGGACTACCGCCACCGCGCCGGCACCGGCGACCTCGTGCCCGAACGCGCCTGACGGCAGCAGACGACGAACGGCCGCTCACCCCGAGGGTGAGCGGCCGTTCGTCGCGGCGCTGTCAGCAGCGGCGCATCAGCTCCTCATCAGCCTTCGTAAGCCTCGGGCGCCGGGCAGGAGCAGATGAGGTTGCGGTCGCCGTACGCACCGTCGATGCGGCGAACGGGCGCCCAGTACTTGCTGCGCGGGTCGGTCGAGCCCGGGTAGACGGCGTCGCGACGCTCGTACGGGTGCTCCCAGTCGCTCGTCAACGACTCCGCGGTGTGCGGCGCGTGACGCAGGGCCGACTCGTCGGCGGCGACCTTGCCGTCGATGACGTCCTGGATCTCGGCGCGGATGGCGAGCATCGCGTCGACGAAGCGGTCGAGCTCCTCGAGCGACTCGGACTCCGTCGGCTCGACCATGAGCGTGCCCGCGACGGGGAAGCTCATCGTCGGGGCGTGGAAGCCGTAGTCGATGAGGCGCTTGGCGACGTCGTCGACGGTGATGCCCGACTCCTTCGTCAGCGGACGCAGGTCGAGGATGCACTCGTGCGCGACGAGACCGTCGGAACCCGCGTAGAGCACCGGGTAGGCCTCGCGCAGACGCTTCGCGACGTAGTTGGCGTTGACGACGGCCATCTGCGTCGCCTTCGTCAGCCCCTCGCCGCCCATGAGACGCACGTACGCCCACGAGATCGGCAGGATGCTCGCCGAGCCGAACGGCGCCGCCGAGATCGGGCCGACGCCCGTGGCGGGACCGGCCTCCGCGAACAGCGGGTGGTTCGGCAGGTGCGGCGCGAGGTGCTCACGCACCGCGACCGGGCCGACGCCGGGGCCACCGCCGCCGTGCGGGATGCAGAACGTCTTGTGCAGGTTGAGGTGCGACACGTCGCCGCCGAACTTGCCCGGCTGAGCGAGCCCCACCATCGCGTTGAGGTTGGCGCCGTCGACGTACACCTGGCCACCGGCCTCGTGGACGAGGCTGCAGATCTCGGTGATCGTGTCCTCGAACACACCGTGTGTAGAGGGGTAGGTGATCATGATGGCCGCGAGGTTCTCGCCGTGCTCCTTGAGCTTGGCCTTGAAGTCGTCGAGGTCGACCTCACCCGAGGCGGCCGTCTTGACGACGACGACCTTGAGGCCCGCCATGACGGCCGACGCCGCGTTCGTGCCGTGCGCCGAGGCGGGGATGAGGCAGATGTTGCGGTGCCCCTCACCGTTCGCCTCGTGGTAGGCGTGGATCGCGAGCAAGCCGGCGAACTCACCCTGCGAGCCGGCGTTCGGCTGCAACGAGATGTCGTCGTAGCCGGTGATCTCGCACAGCCAGCCCTCGAGGTCGGCGATGAGCTCGCGGATGCCCTCGTTCTGGTTGGCGGGCGCGAACGGGTGCAGGTGAGCGAACTCGGGCCACGTCACCGCTTCCATCTCGGTCGTGGCGTTGAGCTTCATCGTGCACGAACCGAGTGGGATCATGCCGCGATCGAGCGCGTAGTCGCGGTCGGCGAGGCGACGCAGGTAGCGCAGCATCGCGGTCTCGCTGTGGTGGCTGTTGAACACCGGGTGCGTGAGGTATTCCTCCGTGCGCTCGATCTCCTTCGGCCACGCCGTGTTCTCCGCCGCCTCACGGGCGCGGAAGCCCCATGCGGCGCCGAGCGCGTCGAGCTCGTCCTCGCTCGTCGTCTCGTCGACGCTGACGTAGACGGTGTCGTCATCGGCCTTCCACACGTTGACGCCGTGCTCGAGGGCCGAGTCGACGAGCGACTGGGCGCGACCCTCGGCGCGCACCGCGAGGGTGTCGAAGAACGTGTCGTGCTCGACCTCGAGGCCGGCCTTCGGCAGCGCCGTCGCGAGGCGGCGAGCGGTCTCGTGGACACGCTCGGCGATCGCCTTCAGCCCCTGAGGGCCGTGGTAAACGGCGTACATCGACGCCATGACGGCGAGCAACACCTGGGCGGTGCAGATGTTCGACGTCGCCTTTTCGCGGCGGATGTGCTGCTCACGCGTCTGCAGCGCGAGGCGGTACGCCTGGTTGCCGTCCGCGTCCACCGAGACGCCGACGAGGCGGCCCGGCATGTTGCGCTCCAGGCCGGAGCGGACGGCCATGAATCCGGCGTGCGGGCCACCGAAACCCATCGGGACTCCGAAGCGCTGCGAGCTGCCGACGGCGACGTCGGCTCCCCACGAACCGGGCGAGGCGAGCAGCGTCAGCGCGAGCAGGTCCGTCGCGGCGGTGATGAGGGCGCCGTGCTCGTGCGCGGCGTCGGCGAGCTTCTTCCACGCGACGATCTGACCGTCCGCCGCCGGGTACTGGACGACGACGCCGAACACGCTGCGACCACCGGCCGCCTCGACGAGGGCCTCGGTCGAGTCGACACCGCGCAGGTCGGCGACGATGACGTCGAGCCCGAGCGGCGTCGCGCGGGTCTGTGTCACGGCGATGCTCTGCGGCATGACCTTCGCGTCGACCAGGAGCACCGCATCCTTGGGCGCCTTGCTGACGCGGCGCATCAGCGTCATCGCCTCGGCGACGGCGGTCGCCTCGTCGAGCAACGACGAACCGGCCGTCGCGAGCCCTGTGAGGTCGGTGACGACGGTCTGGAAGTTGAGCAGCGCCTCGAGGCGGCCCTGGCTGATCTCCGGCTGGTACGGCGTGTAAGCGGTGTACCAGGCCGGGTTCTCGAGGATGTTGCGCTTGATGACACCCGGGGTGTGCGTGCCGTAGTAGCCGAGGCCGATCATCGAGGTGAGCACCGCGTTGCGCGACGCCCTCTCCCGCAGCTCGGCGAGGACGGCGGCCTCCGACGGCGCGGCATCGAGGGCGAGGGGGCGCTGCTGCGCGATCGTCTGCGGCACCGCACGCGCGATGAGATCGTCGAGCGAGCTCGCACCGATCGTTTCGAGCATGTGGTCGAGATCGTCGTCGCCGGGGCCGATGTGGCGGGCGACGAAGGGGGCGAGCGATTCGCTGGTCATGGAGGACTCCCGTGACACGTCGTGGGTGACGGCCAGCCGTTTGGCTGGCTACTCCCCCTCTGTCACACGCACGCGCTCCAGAGTTGCTTCACCTGGACGGTCCACTTCGCCTGAGAGGTTGCGGGGAGGCTTGCCCCTTCGGCGCCCGTGCTCGCGGCAACAGGTCTCTCCCGCCAGGTTCGACAGCGAACACCACAGTACCCGACACCCCTCGCGGGTATCGGGTACTCGAACGGACGAAAAGAGGCGGGTCAGCCGGCCTTCTTCGCGACGCGACGGCGGCGCAACTCGTCGCCGGGGTGCTCGGCCATCTCGGTGGCGTCGGGGCGCTCGCTCGGCAGTTCGGCGAGGGTGCCCTCGACCTCGCGCCAGACCGAACCGAGCGCGATGCCGAACACACCCTGGCCGCCGCGCAGCAAGTCGATGACCTGGTCGTCGCTCGTGCACTCGTACACGGACGCGCCATCGGACATCAGCGTGATGCCCGCCAGCTCGCGCACGCCGTGGTCGCGTAGCGCCGCGACGGCGACCCGGATCTGCTGCAAGGAGACACCCGCGTCGAGCAGGCGCTTGATGACCTTGAGGACGAGGACGTCGCGGAACGAGTACAGACGCTGGTGGCCGGAGCCGCTGACGTTGCGCACCGACGGCTCGAGCAGACCCGTGCGGGCCCAGTAGTCGAGCTGACGGTAGGTGACGCCCGCCGCGCGGCAGGCGGCGGGGCCGCGGTAGCCGAGCGTAGCGTCGTCGAGCGCTGCGGTACGGCTGACATCCGCATCGAGCGGCGCATGAACCTGCTTCTGCGATTCGTGCGCCTTGCCGGTGCTGACCACGGCGACCTCCTGGAAGAACAAAGACGTGAGCACGTGCAGCACGCCCTCTTGACTCCCTCAACGGTACGGGCGCGGGTCGCGCCGGGCAACGATTCGACACGCGACACGCCGGAAAGATTTCCCGTCATGACGCGCCATCACGGTCTGATCACGAACATTCACGTTCGAGTCGACGGTGAGTTCCACCCCTGCGCTACAGCTCAACGTTAAGTTGAGGGTTAACTCATTCGCCCGGTTCCTCGAAGTCGTCGGCGCTCACCTGGTCGAGGAATTCGCGGAATTTCTCGACCTCTTCCTCCTGCTCGTCGGCCACCTCGAGCCCAGCGGCGGTGACGACGGCGTCGTCGACGAGGATCGGCGTCTGGGCGCGCACGGCGAGGGCCACGGCATCACTCGCGCGCGCATCGACGCGGCCGCCGTCGTCGAAGACGAGGCTCGCCTCGAAGACGTCGTCGACGAGACGCGAGATCTCGACGTGGTCGAGGGCGCGACCGGAGGCGGCGGCGACGTCGAGGAGCAGATCGTGCGTCAGCGGGCGGGGCGCTTCGACGCCCTCGGCGTACAGGGCGATGATGGAGGCCTCGGACGAACCGATCCACAATGGGACGTGGATGGGGCCCGATTCGATCCGCAGCAGCAGCACGGGGCTTGCGGTGGGGACGTCCATGCGGATTCCGGCGATCTCAGCGCGTTTCACGACGACCACGCTACTCCGTCGACGCCGCATCGGCGCGTGCCGGTCGCTCGCGCTCGGGGCGTGGCGAGCACCGTCAGTGACGCAGGCCGGCCTTGACGAGCGCGATGTGCAGCGCGAGAGCGCGCTGAGCGATCGTCACGCGTTGCGTCGTGTCACGCAGCGGCACCTGCTCCACGAGACCGACCTCACGGTCGGCGGCGAGGCGGAACGGACGCAGGTGACGGGCCTGCACACCGAACTCAGCGAGCCCGGCAGCAGCTGTCGCGACGGCGAGTGCGTCGGCGTCGAAGTGACCACCGGAATCAGCGCGGATGAGGCCGAAGGTCACGAGGTCGTCGATGAGCGAGGTGCTCGCCTGAGCCCCACGGGCCAGTTCGTCGCGCGTCAGCGACAGGTTCTCGCGGGGCGCGGCCGTGAGCTGTTCCTCGCTCGGGACGTCTTCGTCGACGTGTTGAGCGGGGACGGCGGGCACGGCAGTCGCCATGACGTCCTCGTCCGGGGTGAGACCGCGATCGTAGGCGTCGAGGGCGTCACGGATGACCTTGAGCGGCCAGAAGCGGTCACGCTGCGCGCGCAGCACGAAGCGGAGGCGGTCGATGTCCTCGTGTGAGTAGCGGCGGTAGCCCGAATCGGAGCGCTTCGGCGAAACGAGCCCCTGCGCGTCGAGGAAACGGACCTTGGAGACGGTGAGGTCGGGAAACTCCTCGCGCAGTTCGTCGAGAACACCGCTGATCGTGAGACCGTGCGCCATGCGTGAAGCCCTCAGGCCTTCGTCGGGGCCGCGTAGTAGGTGAGACGGTACTTGCCGATCATGACCTCGTCACCGGTGCGCAGCTTCGCCTGGTCGACGAGCTGACGCGCGACGTACGTGCCGTTGAGCGAGCCGATGTCCTGCACGCTGTAGCCATCCTCGTCACGCACGAAGATCGCGTGACGTCGCGAGACGGTGATGTCGTCGAGGAAGATGTCGCTCTTCGGGTGACGCCCGGCGCTGACCTCGGCGGCGTCGAGCAGGAAGCGCGCCCCGGCGTTGGGCCCGCTGAGGGCGATGAGCAGGGCGGTGTTCGGGCGCAACGCCTCGACCATGGCCTGGTCGGCGGGCGACAGGCTGCGCGGCGCCTCCGTCGACAAGGTCGCAGCGGCCTCGTGCGAGCCAGGGACGCCGATCGTCGTGGCGTCACCGACGTAGGTGTTCTGCTCGTCAACCATGGTGTGCACCCCCGCGCCGCGACGACGCCGTTCGTGGATCTCGCCTCAGCCGCGAAGGGCTGGAGGGCTCGGAATTGTTGGTCAGAATACCGTCACCCGGCGATCGTCGTGCAATCGCCGGGTGGTCTGGTCCTCGAGGAGCTCAGTCGAGCGAGGCGCGGTAGGCCTCGACGTCCATGAGGGCCTCGACGGCGGAGGCGTCGGAGACGCGGATCTCGAACATCCAACCCGACTCGTACGGGTCGGTGTTGACCGTGCCCGGCTCGGCGTCCAGCGTGTCGTTGACGGCGACGATCTCGCCGTCGAGCGGGGAGTACAGGTCGCTGACCGACTTCGTCGACTCGACCTCGCCGCACGACTCACCGGCGGTGACGGTGTCGCCGACGGCCGGCAGGCTGACGTAGACGACGTCACCAAGAGCGTCCTGGGCGTACGACGTGATGCCGACGCGCACTGTGCCCTCGCCCTTGTCGGCCACCCACTCGTGGTCCTCGGTGTAGCGCAGGTCGGCGGGGTACTGAAGATCGCTCATGACTCTCCTTGGTTGGTCGTCGTGGTGTCGGCGAACACGGTGGGGTTCACTTCGCCCCGGCGATCGAGGTGATCTTGTTCGTGGCGCCCTCGGTGACCTTAACCCGGGCGCCTGCTTGTGTCAGCGTATCCGTCACACCACCCGGAATGGCCATTGCGGTGCTCATCGTGTGCGGATCGCCGATGGCCGTGATCGTGAACGTCGAGGGCAGCTTGTCGCCCTGCACGCCGGCCGATCCGTCGACGTCCGAGAACCACGTCGAGGCGATGACGCGGTGACCGCCGACGTCGATCGACTCGGCGCCCGCGTCCCGCAGTTCCTGCACGGCGTCGAGCACGTTCGCGGACGTCACCTTCTCACCGCCGTCGACGCTGATCGTGATGCCGGGGCCGCTGACGGCGACGCTGCCGTTGAGGATGCGCATCTGGTCGAGTCGCTTCTGCGCGTCCTCGACGGCGGCTCGGTCACCGCCGGAGGCCAGCTTCGACTTGCTCTCGCGCAGGTCGCCCAGCTCCGTCTCGAGGCGCGCCGACTGATCCTGCACGGTCGACAGCAGCGCCACGAGGTCGGACTGCGACAGGTTGTCCAGGCCGGACTTCTCGTGCTGACGCACCTGCGTCATGACGGCGAAGCCCAGCCCGAGCGCGAGCACGGACGCCGCGAGGGTCCCGACGCCGGTGCCGGGGCCGCCGAACGCGAACCGCTTCCACGGACGGTGGTGCGCCTGGGGCGGCGAGCCCGCGTCTGAGGAGTTCTCGCCCCAGGGGTTCTCGGGCCGAGGCTCGGACCCGTGCGGGGCCTGAGCGTCGAGCTGCCCCTCGGGCGTCGTCTCACGCGGGGTCGCGGGCTCGTCAGCAGGTGTGCGCATGCCGGGGGCACTCATGCCTTGAAGATGTGACGACGGATGGAGGCGACGTTCGTGAAGATGCGCAAGCCGAGAACGACGACGACACCCGTCGACAGCTGACTGCCGACGCCGAGCTGGTCGCCGAGGAAGACGATGAACGCTGCGACGACGACGTTCGACAGGAACGACACGACGAAGACCTTGTCGTCGAAGATGCCGTCGAGCGCCGCGCGCAGACCACCGAACAGCGCATCGAGCGCGGCGATGACGGCGATCGGCAGGTACGGCTGCATCCACACGGGGACGTCGGGGTGCAGCCACAGCCCGAGGGCGAGGCCGACTGCGAGTCCGATGGCAGGTAACAACGTGTTCTCCTCGGGGGTGGTGCGTCAGGGAACGATGCGGGCGTGCGTGACGTGCACGCTGTCGAGGGCGGGCAGGTCGACGTCGTTCGAGGCGTTGCTCGTCACGCCGAAACCGGACTTGCGCAGACTCGCGGCGTACTGGTCGGCGAACGAGCCGGTGAAGGTCTTCTGCATGTCGTCTGGTCCCATGACGCTGATCTCGTACGGCGGCGTGAGCGGGCGGAAGTTGACGAGGACGGCCGAGCCCGCGAACCGGATCGCCGTCATCGACGTGACGCGCTGGCCGTTGATGGCGATACCGGTGGCGCCGGCCTGCCACCACCCGTTGACGAGCTGCTGCAGGTCGGTCGAGGTGACCGCGTCCGCGGCGTTCCCGGTGCGTGGATCGCTGTCAGCCGAGTCGGCGTCCTTGGTGTCGGGGTTCGACACCGTCATGACGACGCCCGGGCCGCGAACCTCGGCGAGGCCCGCCGTCCGCGTCGCGTCGTCGAGCGTCTTCTTCAGCCCCGCCTGCGACTGACGATCGAGAGCGCCCTTCTGCGCCGACGCGACGTCGTCGCGCAGCCGCGTGAGCTCGGCGGAGGCGTCGTCGTTGTCGCTCTGCTTCCTCTCGATCTGGTCGACGAGCTGTGCGTGCCGATCCTGCGCGACGGCGCGGGGCACGCGCAGCGCGTGCGCGGCCGCGCCGACCATGAGGCCGATGAGCAGCAGGGAGATGATGAGCAGCGGTGAGCGTCGCCAGCTGCGCGCAGGCGCGCCCTGAGCCTCGCGGCGCGCCGCCGAGTCGGCGTACGAGGGGTCGATGGGGTGACGCATCGCATCGAAGATGAGCGCCATGCTCGCCGCGGGGTCACGCACCTCGACCTCGCGCGGCGCGGCGCCCGGACGTTCGTGGCGGCGCCAGTGAAGGCGCGTCACCGTGCGGCCTGCGGGGCTCGAACGGCGTTGACCATCTCCCTCACCTGCACGGCGTAGAGCAGCCCGGCGAGCCAGTACAGCGTCACGCCCCAGATGACGAACGCCCAAGCGATGGGAGCGGCGACATCCCCGACGGTGCCGTCGAACTGTGCGACGACGAGCAGCGGGAAGGCGTAGAGGAGGTTGAACGTCGCGGCCTTGCCGATGAAGTGCACGGGCGGCAACGGCAGCCGGTGACGGCGCACCGTCGGCGCGAGAGCGAGGATGAACAGCTCGCGCGCCACGAGGGCGAGCACGACCCACAGCGGCAGGATGCCGCGGATCGCGAGGCAGACGATCGTCGCGGCGATGTAGAGCCGGTCGGCCGCAGGGTCGAGCAGCGCGCCGAGACGCGATTCCATGTGGAACCTGCGGGCGATCTTGCCGTCGGCGTAGTCGGTGAACCCGGCGATCATGAGGACGACGAGACCCACACCGTCGTGATGGGCGAGCAGCAGCCACACGAACAGGGGCACCCCGAGCAGCCGCAGCATCGACAGCGCGTTCGGCACCGTCCACACGCGACTCGTCGGATCCCGGGTCTCGCTCACGGTGCCACCCTAGGTCCGATGACGCCCGGAGGCGAACACGACGCGCCACCCGTGAACAGGGGGCCGTCGCCATCCGCGCCTCGGGCCTCGGCGCGCCGCCGGTGGCGCCCGGTGCCTGCGTGGATAGGTTGGAGGGGACCAGCCGTCCATCCGAAGGAGTGACAGGTCTTGTCCATCCGCCACCGCACGCTCGCCTCCGCGAGCGTCGTCGCAGCCATCGCCGCGCTGAGCGCGCCGTCCGCCATGGCGGGTGCTTCGCACCCCGCCCAGCCCGCCGCGAGTGCCACGTCGAAGAACGCTGCGCCGAAGAAGGCGACGCCGAAGAGCGCCGGCGCGAAGAACGTGACCGCGACGCCCTCGTCAGCGCGCCATGTCTCCACCGCGACGAAGGGTTCGACGAAGCCGGCGACGATGCGTGGGGCCAAGAGCACGCCCACGACGAGGGCGCGAGCTGCGCACGCCGCGCCCAAGCAGGCGACGCCCGACAGCAGCGTCATGGTCCGCCCGAAGGCGACGGTGCGCCCGGCGCCCGTCAAGCCCGCCGCGTACGCGAACTGGGCGGGATACCGGGCGAGTATCGCCGGCCCTGAGAGCATCCACGGCACCTGGATCGTGCCCAAGGCATCGTGGCCGGGGCGCGACGGGTACTCGGCCATGTGGGTCGGGCTCGGCGGAGGCACCGCGAAGCAGGGCGAGCTCGTGCAGGCAGGAACGGAGTTCGATGTCGTCTGCACCGCCGTCACGCGCGGGCACTGCACGAAGTGGAAGACGAGCTATTACCCGTGGATCGAGACCTACCCGAGCCGCGCGCAGGAACGCATCACGAACCTGGCGGTCGCGCCCGGCGATGCGGTCGAGGTGACGGTGCGCTACGCGGCGAAGGAAGGCCGTTCGTACTTCACGCTGTGCAACTGGCGCACGAACGACTGCGTCGGCACGGACCGCACGAGTGCGGCACCGCGCGGCGTGGCCGAAGCGGTGCTCGAACGCACGAGCGGCGCGGACGGCCGGGCCCGCGCGCTCGCGAACGTCGGTTCCCCCACCTTCTCCAGCGTCTACGCCAAGGGCAAGGACGGCACGCGCAACCTCGCCGGTTGGCCGTCGACACGCATCACGATGAGCACCGGCGCCGCACTCGCCGTCCCCAGCGGGATCAGCCGCACGGGTGACACGTTCTCCGTGAGCTACCGCCGCCCGGCTTGAGGCGGGTCTCCGAGGCGCGTGATGCCTCAGACCGCCTGTGACGTCGCGCGAGTGACGATGTCGCTGCCGTCCTCGGGGCGCACGGCGCTCGGGCGGATGAGTCGCTGCAGGCGCAGCGGGAACTTGAGCGCGACGAGCAGGATGACGACGCCGGTGAACGTCGCCGACAGCGTCATGAGCGCCGATCCGAGTGGCATGCGTCCGGCGAGCTGGGCTCCGACGACGGGTGAGATGGCGCCGCCGAGTGCGCCGACGTTGTAGGTGAAGCCGAGCCCGGCCGCGCGCTTGTCGAGCGTGAACCAGCTGACCATCCACTTCGGCACGAGCCCGCCGACGCCCGAACCGAAGCACTGCTGGACGAAGAGCATGACGCCGATGAGGACGACGTGCGAGCCGCTCATCGTGAAGATGGGCCACAGCAGCGGGATCGACAGGGCGAGGCTGCCCCAGTAGGCGCGCGTCGTGCCGAAGCGGTCGCCGGTGAACCCGGCCAGGACGGCGCCGGCGGCCGTACCGAAACCGGACCAGAACAGCACGTCACCGACGGTCGCGGCGCTGAGGTGCAGCTCCGTCTTGAGGTACGTCGGCAGCAGCGCGGTGATGGGCCACGCGAAGAAGAACACGGTGAACACGACGAGCGTGACGCCGAGCGCCGTCGGCCAGCGCTCGGGTTCGAACTGGACGAGGAACCACACGAATGTCGCGGCCGTCATGAGCGCGAGCACCGTCGTCATGAGCGCGCCGCTCGAGTGGCCCGTGAAGATGACGAGCAGCGCGGCGAACACCACCAGAGTCAGGACGACGTTGAGCGCCGCGCGACCGCCGCGGTAGAGCGTCGTGAACATGTCGGGGGCTGCGTCGAGGTCGCCGCTGCGCTTGGCGTGTTCGAAGTCCGCGGGTTCGGGCAGCGAGCGCCGCAGCCACAGTGCGAGGACGATCGGCACGAGCCCGAGCGCGAACAGCGCCCGCCATCCCCACGCCGGGACGACGAAGCGGTACAGCTGCGCGACGAGCACCCCGCCGATCGAGAAGCCGCTGATGAGGAACGCGGACGCCTTGTTGCGCAGGTGCTGCGGCCACGACTCGATGACGTACGTCGCGCTCGCCGAGTACTCCCCCGCCATGCCGAACCCGATGAGCAGACGCGCGACGAACATCATGAGGTAGCCGGTCGAGACGGCACACAGCGCGGAGCCGACGGAGAACGTCACGATCGCTGCGACCATCGCCTGCCGGCGCCCGATCGTGTCGGCGACGGCGCCGAGGACGAGCCCGCCGAACCAGCGGGAGACGAACGCCGCGCTGATGAGCGTCGTCGCCTGCACCGTCGACAGGTGGAACTCGTCGGCGACCTCCGTCAGCACGAGCGTGATGATGACGAAGTCGAATCCGTCGAGCAGGTAGCCGAGCCAGGCGGCCCAGAACGCCTTCCACTGCGGCCCGCTCACCTCGCGGTACCAGGGCAGGTCGGACGCGGGCGCGTCGTCGCGCGGCGGGCGCTCGGAGGCGGATGGCGTCGTCATGGCGTCAGCATAGGCAGTCGTTGCAGCGGGGGCGTAGCGTTGGTGCCATGGATGCCATCACGCTCATGCTCGACCTCGCACAGCGCCCCCTCGACGCGGCCGGGTCCCTGCGCCCGCAGCTGACCCACGAGAAACTCAACGCCCACCCCGGCGGGCACGACAACTCGATCGCATGGCTGCTGTGGCACACCGCGCGCGAGATCGACGCCCAGGTCGCGCAGTTGTCCGGCGACGAATTGATCTGGACGGCACAGGGTTTCGATGCGCGCTTCGGACTCGATGTCGACGATGACGAGATCGGCTTCGGCCACAGCCCTGAGCAGGCGCGGGCGGTCGTCGTCACGGATGTCGCGTTGCTGTTCGAGCACCTCGAGGCGGTCGTGGCGGCTCAGAAGGCGTACATCAGCTCGCTGTCCGCCGCAGACCTCGACGACGTCGTCGATGAGTCGTGGGATCCGCCCGTGACGCGCGGGGCGCGTCTCGTCAGCTGCACGGAGGACGCGCTGCTGCACCTCGGCCAGGCGCTCTACGTCGCCGGCATGACGTCGCTCGGGGAATGACGCCCCGTGGGCTGCATCAGGCCGTGGTTCACCATGTACCAGGCTCGAGGGTGAACACAGAAACGTTCGGGCCTCACGCCATCGCGTGAGGCCCGAACGTCCTCGGTCGGGCTGACAGGATTTGAACCTGCGACCCCTTGACCCCCAGTCAAGTGCGCTACCAAACTGCGCTACAGCCCGTTGCACCTCACGGCGCAAGCCCCGAAGGGCGTGATGAACCATACCCCACGCGGGGCCCGGGCGACCAATCGGCCGGGCCCTGCGACGTCTGGCGGTCGCCCGGAGATGGGGCAGGCTCGGCCCCTGGATGACGGGCCGGCGTCAGAAGTCGAAGATGTCGCCGACGGCGTCACCGATCGAGCCGAAGACGTCGCCGAGACCGTCCGTCAGGCCGCCGAGGTCGAACAGCCCGTCGGCGCCCGAGAGCAGGTCGGCCATTCCGCCGATCGCCTCCGCGCCGAGGAAGACGAGGTCGTCGCCGTAGAACATCCAGAAGAACGGGTCAGAGGCGATGTCGCCCATGATGTTGCCGAAGCCCTCGAGCTGCGCCATCTTCGCGACCTCACCGATGACGCCCGCCCACCGGTCGGCGAGACCGAAGACCATGGCGTACGGCAGGTAGCGGTTGAACAGGTCGGCCGCTTCCTCGAACTTGATCTGCTTGGCCTCGGCCGTCGCGATGTATTTCTTGAACCCGAGCGTCTGGATGCGCACCGCAGTGCCGTCGGCGGTGCGCGGCGAGCGCCCCATCCCCAGGAAACCCTTGCGGCGCGGGTCTCGCTCGTACCAGCCCCGATGAATCGTCTCGCGGTACATACCGTCGGCGATGTCGCGCAACGGCCCCCGCAACTGCGCCTTCATCTGCGGCAGCGTCACGTAACGGACGCCGGGCGGGAACAGGGCGTTGAGGAAGTCGGCCTCGACCTGCGTGATGACGTCGCCGCCAGGAAACTCATTCTGGATGAACACCCAGTCACCCTGCGGCGCCTTGGCACCCCGCCTCGACGTCGGCGCCGGCGACGCTGCGGGCGCCGAACCGTCAGCGGGCTGCAGCTTCTCGATGCGGAACCAGCCGCGCAGCGACAGGTCGATCATCATGGCGCCGATGTCCTGCGAGTCGACCGACCCGTCGACGACGGTGCCTGCCATCGCCGCGCTCACGCCCTGCGGCGGATGGAACTGCACGGCCGGCTCACCCGACCACTCCTTCGCACCCTTGACGCGGCGCACCTCGCCCACGCCGTCCGCCGGGCGCATGCCGGGGGTGACGCCGACGTACTCGTAGTCGTGGTTCCAACCGAACACTGCTTCGTCTGCCTCTCACCGTGAATGGGATTCTCACCCGACGTGCGACGCCGGACGCCGATCATGGCAGGTAACGCACGAGTTACCAGCGCACTACGCGCCGACGCGTGAGTCACTCGCCATCCTGGGGCAGGCGTCGCGCGCGACAGCGCACGCCCGCCCCTCGAAGGTAGGCCCCCGCTCAGCGCTGCTTGCGCTTCTCGCGCACGCGCACGCTGATCTCGATCGGCGTCCCGTCGAAACCGAACTCCTCACGCAGGCGACGCTCGATGAAGCGGCGGTACCCGGCCTCGATGAAGCCGCTGGCGAAGATGACGAAGCGCGGCGGGCGCGTCGAGGCCTGCGTCGCGAACAGGATTCGCGGCTGCTTGCCGCCGCGTACCGGGTGCGGATGCGCCGCGACGACCTCGCCGAGGAAGGCGTTGAGCCGACCCGTCGGGATGCGCTGGTCCCACGAGTCGAGGGCGACCTCGATGGCGGGAACGAGGCGGTCGGTGTGACGTCCCGTCTTCGCCGACAGGTTGACGCGCGGCGCCCACGGCACCTGGACGAGCTCGCGCTCGATCTCCTTCTCCAGGTAGTAGCGGCGCTCCTCGTCGAGTGTGTCCCACTTGTTGTACGCGATGACGAGCGCGCGGCCGGCGTCGATGACCTGCTGCACGACGCGCACGTCCTGTTCGGCGATGCTCTGCTCCGCGTCGATGAGGACGACGGCGACCTCCGCCTTCTCCAACGCCGTCTGCGTGCGCAGGGAGGCGTAGAAGTCGGCGCCGCGCGTCTGGTGCACGCGGCGTCGGATGCCGGCGGTGTCGACGAAACGCCAGGTCTTGCCCCCGAGTTCGATGTACTCATCGACCGGGTCACGCGTCGTGCCGGCGACGTTGTCGACGACGACGCGCTCCTCCCCCGCGAGCTTGTTGAGCAGCGACGACTTGCCGACGTTCGGACGCCCGAGCAGCGCCACGCGACGCGGGCCGCCACGCGGGTACGCGCCGGCGACGGCGGTCTTGTCGGGCAGCAGGTCGATGACGGCGTCGAGCGCGTCACCGGTGCCACGCCCGTGCAGCGACGAGACGGGGTACGGCTCACCGAGGCCGAGCGACCACAGCATGGCCGCGTCGGCCTCCGAACGGTTGTCGTCGACCTTGTTCGCGATGAGGACGACGGGCTTCTTCGAGCGGCGCAGCAGCTTGACGACGGCCTCGTCGGTGTCGGTGGCGCCGACCGTGGCGTCGACGACGAACATCACGGCGTCGGCGAGTTCGATCGCGACCTCGGCCTGTTCGGCGACGCGCAGGTGGATGCCGCTCGCGTCGACCTCCCACCCGCCGGTGTCGACGAGGGTGAACCGGCGTCCGACCCACTCGGCGTCGTAGGCGACGCGGTCACGCGTCACACCCGGCACGTCCTCGACGACGGCCTCACGGCGCCCGAGGATGCGGTTGACGAGCGTCGACTTGCCGACGTTGGGACGACCGACGACGGCGACGACGGGCCGCAGGTCGGCCTCGCCGTAGCCGCTGTCCTCGTCGACCTCACCGGACAGCAGCGCACGGTCCTCGTCGCTCAGGTCGAAGTCCTCGAGCCCGACGCGCAGCGCCTGCTCGACCGACTCGTCCGGGGCGGGCGCATCGTGGCGCAGGTCGTCGTGCTCGGCTCGCTCGTCGTGCTCGTCGTGGGGGAAATACTGGTCGTCGCTCACGCGGATTACCTCAGATCGTGGAGTATCCCGCCGGATCCGGCGGGCTCGGAGGCTCTCCCCCGCCACGTGAAGACGCGGCGGCTCGCGCCGTGACGTCGGGTGGGGAGGTCTCGTGTGACGCGCCCGAATGCGCGTCACAAGACCATTCTCGCGCATGGGCACGATTTTTCAGAGTCGAGCGCTCGCGGCCAGCCACGCCCTCGCGACGAGCGCCCGGGGAGACGATCCGGCTCAACCCGCCACGTGGTCGGCGAGGCGGGCACGCAGTTCCTCCGTCGCGGCCGCCAGCCGAGCGCGACCTGTCGCGCCCGCCACCGCCTCGGCGTCACCGAGCCGGAACGCCGGCCCGAACCTCACCTGCAGACGACTGCGCAGCCGCGGCCAGCGTCCCCGCGTGCGCCCGGCCGTGCCGACGAGACGCACCGGCACGATCTGAGCATCCGCACCGAGCGCGAGGAACGCGGCGCCCTGGTGCACCGCCTGCACCGACCCGTCACCGCGCGTGCCCTCGGGGAACACGCCGACGACACCACCCGCCGCCAGGACGCCGCGCGCCGCCGTCATCGCCTCCCGGTCGGCGCTGCGCTGCGTGACGGGGATCTGCCCGAGCCGCGTCAGCAGCGTCCCGAGCGGGCCGACGAAGTACGCACGCTTGACGAGGAAGTGCGCCGGGCGCGGCACGAGCGACGCGGCCAGCGGGCCGTCGATGACGCCGATATGATTCGCGACCACGACGACGGGGCCGTCAGTCGGCACGTTCTCGCGCCCGGTCACCTCGAGGCGGTACAGCGCACCGAACAGGCCCTCGACGGCGGGACGCAATCGGCGCATGAGCCTCTCACACGCGGACGGATCGCGCGGCGTCGAATCACGCGACGCGGCATCCTCGACGTCACGACGCGGGAACATCAGCCGCGCGCCCGTTCGACGAGCGTCAGCACCGCCTCGACGGACTGCTGGAACGTCAGGTCGCTGGTGTCGAGCGTGACGACCCCGTCCGCAGCGCTCATGAACGACGAGACGGTCGAGTCGGCCTTGTCGCGGTCGACGATCTGCGTCCGCGTCGCCGCGATGGCGGCATCGTCCGCGCCGCCGTGCAGCTCCTTCGAGCGGCGCGCGAGCCGTGCGGCCTCGCTCGCGACCATGAGGATGCGCACGTCCGCGTCGGGCGCGACGACCGTCGTGATGTCGCGCCCCTCGGCGACGACGCCACCCTGGTCCGCGGCGATCTGCGCCATCAGCTCACGCTGACGCTGCTGCAGCTTCGGGCGCACCTGCAGGTTGGTCGCGACCTTCGAGACGACCTCGGCGATGCGCGTCGTGCGGATGTCCGTGTCGATGCGCGTACCCCCCATGCTGATCGACGGCGCGCTCGGGTCGGTGCCCATCTCGAGCGGCATCGCGGTGACGGCTTCCGCGACGGCGCCCAGGTCGTCGAGGTCGATGCCCCGATCGAGGCAGTACCAGGTGAGCGCGCGATACATCGCGCCCGTGTCGAGGTAGCCGATGCCGAGGTGCGCCGCCACCTTCTTGCTCACACTCGACTTGCCCGAACCTGAGGGCCCGTCGATCGCTACCCGGATGCCGTTCGCCACGCTCGTCATGAACGCAGATTCTAGGCGGTCTCGACGAGGTGGGCGGCCCACCCCCGCGCGCTGAGCGCGCTGACGAGGGTCTGAGCGCGCAGCGGCACGACGCTGAGCTCGAGCAGACCGGCGGCGACGGCGTCGTCGTGCTCGAGGCGCATGTCCTCGACGCTGATGCCGGTCTCCCCCACGTCCGTGAACACGCGACCGAGCGCACCCGGCTCGTCGGGGATGACGACGGCGACGCTCGCGTACGCCTGCGCCGGCGCGCCGTGCTTGCCCGGGATGCGCGCACGACCCTCCTGGCCACCAGCGATCGTCTGCGCGAGCACGGCCCGGGGGCCGGGGGTGGCGGGAGCGGCAACCGCATCGCGGATACCGACGGCATCCTGTGTCACGGGGGTGGCCGGTGGAGTGACGGCAACCGACGTGCTGCCTACGACCGCCGCATCGGCCAGGCCACGCGTACCGCCCGATGCATCGCCCCCGGACGTGATGACCGACAGGGCGTGAATGACATCGTCGAGCGAGGCGCGCACCCCTTCGAGCAACGGCAGCACTGCAGCCGCGTTGCCGGCGAGGATCTGCGTCCACAGCATCGGGTCGCTCGCCGCGATGCGCGTGACGTCGCGCACGCCCTGCCCGCTGAGAGCGACGGCGTCGTCGGGCAGCTCACGCAGCTGCGCGGCGACGAGGCTCGCGGCGACCTGCGGCACGTGCGAGACGGCGGCGACGGCCTCGTCGTGCGCGGCAGGGCTCATCGTGACGACGTGTGCCCCGCAGACCTGCGCGACGGCTGTCACGTCGGCGACGCGGGCGTCGTCCGCGCCGTCAGGGCAGATGACCCAGGTGCGCCCCTCGAACAGGTCGGAGCGCGCCGCGACCGCGCCGCTGCGCTCACGACCGGCCATCGGATGCCCCGGCACGAAGCGGCGCCGCTCGGCGCCGCAGCGTCGTGCCACCCCTTCGACGACGACGTTCTTCACGCTCGTCACATCCGTCACGGTGGCGTCCGGCCACGCTGTGAGCTCCGCGGCGACGACGTCGACGACCACGTCAGGCGGCGCGGCGACGACGACGAGGTCGGGCGCCTCGTCCTGGGCGTGCGCGACGCGGCCGGCGCCCATGTCGGAGGCGAGCGCCGCCGCCGTCGGCGAGGTGTCGGCGAGGGTGACGTCGACGCCTCGCGCCTGCAGCGCGAGCGCCAGCGACGTGCCGAGCAGGCCGGTGCCGACGACGCGCACGCGCTGCGGCAGTGTCACAGACCGGCAGCCTTGTACAGGCCGGCGACCTCGCGCTTGTTGAGCGGCCGCATCTTGCCGGGGCGCAGATCACCGACCTTCACGGGCCCGACCTGCGGGCGCGCGAGCGCGATGACGGGGTGACCGACCTCGTCGAACATGCGACGCACGATGCGGTTGCGGCCCTCGTGCAGCACGATCTCGACCAGGGCCATGCCCGGCTGAGAGTCGACGACCTTGAACGAGTCGACGGCGGCCGGGCCGTCCTCGAGCTCGATGCCCTCGCGCATCCGCTTGCCGAGGTCGCGCGGCACCGGGCCGGGGATCGTCGCGAGGTAGACCTTCTCGACGCCGTAGCGCGGGTGCTGCAGGCGGTTGGCGAGGTTGCCGTCATTCGTCAGCAGCAGCAGACCCTCGGTGTCGTAGTCGAGTCGGCCGACGTGGAACAGGCGCTCGGTGCGCCCCTCGAGGTACTCACCGACGCACGGGCGACCCTCTTCGTCCTGCATCGTCGACACGACACCCGTGGGCTTGTTGAAGGCGAGGTAGACGAGCGTGTCGTCGAGCTGGATGCGGTCGCCGTCGACGTGGATGACGGCGCTCTCGGGGTCGATGCGCGTGCCCAGTTCGGTGACGACCTGGCCGTCGACCTCGACTCGACCCTCGGCGATGAGGTTCTCGCAGTGGCGTCGCGAACCGACGCCGGCCTGCGCGAGCACCTTCTGCAGACGCGTGCCCTCCTCGACGTGCACGTCGCGCGTCGCGGCCTTCGGTGCACGCTCTCGCGGCGGGGCGACCGGCTGCCCGCTCTTCGTCGTGCCGATGCCGAGGACGTCGGCCTCGTAACGGCTGACGCCGCCGCCGGAGCCGCGGTTGACGCGGCTGCTTCGGTTGTCGCGCTGACCCTGACGGGGTTTCCTGGAGTTCATCCGTGTCCTTGTTCCACTAGTTCGTCGATGATGGCGGCGTCCGGCAGGTAGGGCGCCAGCGGGGGAAGCTCGTCCAGCGAGCCAAGCCCGAGCCGCTCGAGAAAGGTTGGGGTGGTGCCGTAGAGCGTCGCGCCCGTCTCGGGGTCGTCGCCGACCTCCGTGACGAGCCCACGCGTGAGCAGGGTGCGGGTCACGCCGTCGACGTTGACGCCGCGGATGGCGCCGACGCGCGAACGCGAGATCGGCTGCCGGTAGGCGATGACGGCGAGCGTCTCGAGTGCCGCCTGCGTCAGCTTGGCCTGCTGCCCACCCCGCAGGAACGTCTCGACGGCATCCGCGTAGGCCGGCCGCGAGTACATGCGCCACGTGCCGTCGACCTCGCGCAGGGTGAACCCCCGCTGCTGGGCGCGGTATTCCACCTCGAGGCCCTCGAGGTTGGCGCGCACCTCGCTCTCGCCGACGCCGAAGGCCGCGGCGAGATCGGCCACCGAGACGGGCTCGTCGACGACCATCAGCACCGCTTCGAGCGTCGATCGCAAGCCGCCGGGCAGGTGGTGCACGACGACCGGCTCGCGGGCGCCCCGCGCCGGTGGTTGCGCCGTCGTATCGTGCGTCGTCATGCGTTCACCTCCTCCTGCTCCGGGCCGTCGTCGGCGCGGGTCGTTCGTCTCGTGTCCCCACCCATGAGTCGTCGCAGCGCGGCGAAGTGTGAGGTCGCTCGTGTCATTGTCTCAGGACGCAGCGTCATCGCTCGCGCCCACGCCGCCCGAGCCCGGCTCGGCGTCGTACTCGTCAGAGACGAGGATGCGCGCATCGGGCGCCGCGACCCAGCGCACGGTGAGCGGCCGCAGGTGCTCGGCCTGCTCGAACGCGATCGCGGCCTCCTTGAACAGTTCGAGGATGGCGAGGAAACGCCCGACGACGACGAGGTTGTGCTCCGCGTCCGCGACGAGCTGCGCGAACGTCAGCTCACCACCGCGTCGCAGCTTGCTCGTCACGATGCGCGCCTGCTCACGCACGCTGACTTGCACGGCGTGCAGGTGGTCGACGTCGACGCTCGGCGGCGCCTTGGGCGTCAGCGCCCGCGCGGCGACGGCCGCGAGCTGCTCGGGCGTCACCGTCATGACGAGCTCAGGCAGTAGCCCCGAGAAGCGTTCCTCCAACCCGGCCTGACGTGCGACGAGACGCCCGTCGCTCTCCATCCGATCGGCCAGGAACTGCGCCATGTCCTTGAACGCCCGGTACTGCAGCAGCCGGGCGAACAGCAGGTCGCGCGCTTCGATGAGCTCGAAGTCCTCCTCGTCGGAGCCGCCGAGGTTCGGCAACAGCCGCGCTGCCTTGATGTCGAGCAGCGTCGCGGCGATGAGGAGGAACTCGGTCGCCTGCGACAGATCCCACTCGTCACTCGCCTCGCGGGCCGCCCTGATGTGCGCGATGAACTCGTCCGTCACCTGCGACAACGAGATCTGCGTGACGTCGAGACGATGCTTCGCGATGAGGCCCAGCAGCAGGTCGAACGGTCCGTCGAACACCTCGCCCAGGTGGACGTGGAACGGCGTCGCCGCCGCACGCCGCGTCAGGACGCCGCCGGGTGCGCTCGCCGTCGACGCTGCCGTCGGCCCAGAGGTCGTGACCGCCACTGCCGATGCGGGCGCGTCGCCGACGGGCTCGGCCTCGGTCGCCGTCATCGGCGTGCGGCTCAGGGAGCCCCGCCGCGCGAGATGAGCTCGCGCGCGAGCTGGCGGTACGACTCCGCGGCACCATGCCCGGAGGCGTACTGCGTGATCGGCTCGGCCGCAAGCGTCGCGTCGGGGAACTTGACGGTCCGCGAGATGACGGTGTGGAACACCTTGTCGCCGAAGTGGTCGACGACGGAGCGGACGACGTCGCGGCTGTGCAGGGTGCGCCCGTCGTACATCGTCGCGAGGATGCCGTCGATCTCCAGGCGCGGGTTGAGCCGATCCTGCACCTTCTCGATCGTCTCGACGAGCAGCGCTACGCCGCGCATCGCGAAGAATTCGGCCTCGAGCGGGATGACGACGCCGTGCGACGCCGTCAGCGCGTTGACGGTCAGCAGACCGAGCGACGGCTGGCAGTCGATGAGGATGACGTCGTACTCGTCCGCGACGCTGCGCAGGACGCGCGCGAGCACCATCTCGCGGGCGACCTCACCGACGAGCTGCACCTCCGCGGCCGACAGGTCGATGTTGGCGGGCAGCACATCGAGGTTGTGCACCCGCGTCGTCTGGATGACGTCGTGCGCGTCGTGGCCGCGCTCGACGAGCAGGTTGTAGATCGTCACGTCGAGATCCTGCGAGCGCACGCCGAGGCCGACGGACAAGGCTCCCTGCGGGTCGAAGTCGACGAGCAGGACGCGGCGGCCGTATTCGGCCAGGGCGGCGCCCAGGTTGATCGTCGACGTCGTCTTGCCGACGCCGCCCTTCTGGTTGCACATCGAGATGATGCGCGCGGGGCCGTGCGACTCGAGAGGTCGAGGCGTCGGGAAGCCGGGCAGGGGTCGACCGGTTGGACCCCACTGGCCCGTCGCGTCGATTCCCGGCAAACGGTCAAGTCGAACGTTAGAGTTCGTCGACTTCTGTGAACTCTCGGAAGTCACTCGAAAGCCTCCACTGATAGTTGAGCGTTTGGCATCACGCCAATCAGCACCAGATTAGCGCCCCGGGTGCGGCAACGCCCAAACCGTCGCCCGTCGACCGTCAGCGGGCGCGCGGATGCGCCGCCGCGAACGTCTCGCGCAACTGCTGCACCGACACCATCGTGTAGATCTGCGTCGTCGTCACCGAGGCATGGCCGAGAAGCTCTTGCACGACGCGCACGTCGGCGCCGCCTTCGAGCAGGTGCGTCGCATAGGAATGCCGCAGCGTGTGCGGCGAGATCTCGCCGTCGAGCCCGGCCACCTCGGCCGCGCGACGCACGAGCCCGAACACGCTCTGCCGGCTCAACCTGCCGCCGCGCTGATTGAGGAACACGGCAGCCCCGGCCTTGCCCTTCGCCGCAAGAGCAGGCCGCTCACGCGTCAAGTAGGAGCCGAGCGCGTCGGCGGCGTAGCGCCCGAGCGGGACGATGCGCTCCTTGCTGCCCTTGCCGAACAGTCGCAGCGAACGCGACATCAGGTCGACGTCGTCGACGTCGAGCCCGACGACCTCACTCACGCGCGCACCGACCCCGTAGAGCACCTCGAGCAGCGCACGATCCCGGAGTGAACCGGCGTCCTCGCCATCGCCGGCAGCCGCGAGCAAACGTTCGACGTCAGCTAGAGGGATAGCCTTCGGGAGTTTGCGGGGCAACCTCGGCGGCGCGACGTCCGTCGCCGCGTCGGGCGCGTCCGTCTCGAGCGAAACGAACGCATGGAGGCGGCGGACGGCGACGAGCGCGCGTGCCGCGGAACTGGCCGCCAGCGGCGGATGGCCCTGGCCGCCCTCACGCAGCGATCGCAGGAACGCCTCGACGCGCGCCTCCTCGACCCCGTCGAGCGAGGTGACGCCGGAGGCGGCGAGGTAGCCGAGGTAACGCGTGACGTCACGTCGATATGCCGCGAGCGTGTGCGGCGAGAGGCCCCGCTCGACGCGCAGGTGATGCAGCCACTGCGTCATCACCTGCGTCAGTTCGAGCGAGGGCTCCGGGGCGCTCACGACGCCGGTGACGCCTCGGCGACCTCGAGTCGCACCTGCTCGTCGGCCGCGGGGAGCACCCAGCTCGTCGCGTCCGCATCGAACTGCTCACCGCTGCGGATGTCCTTGATCTGGTCGCCGGTCTCCCCCGCGCCCGAGAACCAGACGTACGGGATGCCGCGACGGTCGGCGAACTGGATCTGCTTGCCGAACTTGGCGGCCTTCGGCGACACGAGCGTCGGGATGCCGCGCTCACGCAGTGCCGCCGCGATCCGCATCGACTCGGCGCGTGAGGTCTCGTCGTTGACGGCGACGAGCACGGCCGTCGGCGTCGGACGGCTCGTGCGCAGGCCGCCGTCACCGATGAGCTTCGCGAGCAGGCGCGAGACACCGATCGACAGGCCGACGCCGGGGTAGGTCCTCTTGCCGTCACTCGCGAGCGAGTCGTAGCGCCCGCCGGAGCAGATCGAGCCGTAGCCCTCCTCGCCGACAAGCTGCGTCTCGTAGACCGTGCCGGTGTAGTAATCGAGGCCGCGTGCGATCTTCAGCTCCGCGACGAGCAGACCGGGTGCGTGCTCGGCGGCCGTCTCGACGACGACGCGTAGCTGCTCGAGGCCCTCCTCCAGCGTCGGGTGTTCGACGCCCAGCGCGCGCACCTGCTCGACGAAGGACGTATCGGGCGTCGAGATCGCCGCGAGGGCGAGGATCTTGTCGGCGGCGGCGTCTTCGACGCCTTCGGCGACGAGCAGCTCCTTGACCTTGGCCGGGCCGATCTTGTCGAGCTTGTCGACGATGCGCAGCGTGCCGACGATGTCGTCGATGCCGAGCCCGCGGTAGAAGCCCTCGGGGATCTTGCGGTTGTTGACCTGGATGCGGAACTCACCGATCGGCAGCCGCTTGAACACGTCCGCGATGACGAGCGGCAGCTCGACCTCGTAGTGGAACGGCAGCTCCCCCACGTCGACGATGTCGATGTCGGCCTGGACGAACTCGCGGTAGCGCCCCGCCTGCGGGCGCTCGCCACGCCAGACCGGCTGGATCTGGTAGCGGCGGAACGGGAACGTCAGCTTGCCCGCGTTCTCGATGACGTAGCGGCTGAACGGCACCGTGAGGTCGAAGTGCAGGCCGAGGCCCGGCTCGGCCTTGTCGGCCTCGTCCGCAGCGAGGCGGCTGACGGCGTAGATCTCCTTGTCCGCGTCACCGCCCTTGCCCGTGAGGCGCACGACGGGCTCGACCGCGCGCGTGTTGATCGGCTCGAAACCGTGCAGCTCGAACACCTCACGGATGATGTCGAGCACCAGCTGCTCGGTGTAACGCTGCGCCGGCAGCCATTCGAGGAAGCCGGAGATGGGGGTCGGTTTGCTCATGCGCCAGATCCTTGGAGTGCTTGCAGGTACGGGTTGCTCACGCGCTCGCGCGCCATCGTGCTGGCCGGGCCGTGCCCGGGAAGGATGAGGGACGAATCAGGCAGCGGCAGCACCTTCGTGCGCAGGCTCTGCTGCATCGCCGCGTCGCTGCCGCCCTCGAGGTCGGTGCGTCCGATCGAGCCGGCGAACAGGACGTCCCCGGTGATGACGCTCTGGTTCACCGTCGCGGCGACGGCGTCGTCGAGCCCGTCGGGCACCTCGTCGACGGTGAACATGACGGAGCCCTCGGTGTGCCCCGGCGCGTGGGTGACGCCGAACGTCAGCCCCGCGAGTTCGAGGGGTTCGCCCTCGTGGATGGAGACGACCTTCTCGGGCTCGCGCCACGTCGCGCTCTTGCCGAACGACTGCTCGAGCATGCCGCGCAGCTGCGGGCCGAGCTGGTCGTAGGGGTTGACGAGGCGGTAGCGATCGTCGGCGTGGATGTGAGCGGCGATCTGCCCGCCGCACACCGGCGTCACGGAGAAGGTGTGGTCGAGATGGCCGTGCGTCAGCAGCACCGCCGTGGGCTTGAGATCGAGATCGCCGAGGACCTCGAACAGCTGGTCGGTGACGCCGATGCCCGGGTCGACGACGACGCACTCGCTGCCGCGTTCACGGGCGAAGACGTAGCAGTTCGTACCCATCGCGGCTGCGGGGAAAGAGACGGTCAACACGTACCCCAGCCTATCGGGCGCGCGCACGGGCCGTCCGACCCAAGGAACGCCGGGCCGCTGCGGGCGCGCGGACGACCTCCTCCCCCTAGACTGATGACGTTGCTGTCCGGTCCGCGCGTACCCGCGGGTCGGCTACGTCGAGAAAAAGGTCATGACCGTGTCCGAGGACTCCACCATCCCCACACCCGCGTCCGTGAAGCCGAGCGCCGTGCCGAAGCCCCCGAGCGCGGCACCCAAGGCGCCGACCCCGGCCGCACCGACGTCGCCGTCGGTTCCTGCGGGCACCCCGGCAGCCGCCGCGACCGAGGCGAGCGCACCGGCCACGCAGGCGGCGCCCGCGCCGTCGGCCGCGGTGGAGACGCCGTCGAATTCGAACGCCGCCTCGTTCGGGCGCGTCGACGAGGACGGCACGGTGTACGTGCGCACGCCCGACGGTGAGAAGGCCGTCGGCTCCTACCCCGGCAAGAGCGCCGATGAGGCCCTCGCCTACTTCGCGCGCAAGTACGACGAACTGCGCGCCGCGGCCGCCTTGCTGCTGCAGCGCGTGACGCAGACCGACATCAGCGCCCACGACGCCGGCGAGTCGCTCAAGACGCTGCGCAAGCAGGTCGCCGAGACGAACGCCGTCGGCGACCTGCCCGCGCTCGACAGCATCATCGAAGACATCGCGACGGCGCTGCGCGTCAAGCAGCAGGTGGAGGGTGAGGCCCGCGCCGAGGCGAAGAAGGAGGCCCTCGTCCACCGCGAGCAGCTCGTCGCCGAGGCCGAGCAGATCGCCGCACAGGATCCCGAGAAGGTGCAGTGGAAGAAGAGCACGACGCGCATGCGCGAACTGCTCGACGAGTGGAAGAACCACCAGAAGAACGGTGCACGTCTCGACCGTGACGTCGAGTCGGCGCTGTGGCAGCGTTTCTCCGCTGCTCGCAACGGGTTCGACAAGACGCGTCGCACGCACTTCAGCCAGCTCGACGAGCAACACGGCGCGGCGAAGAAGGAGAAGGAGCGTCTCGTCGCCGAGGCCGAGAAGCTCGCCACCTCGAACGACTGGGGGCCCACGGCGTCGACGTTCAAGCGCCTCATGAGCGAGTGGCGTCAGGCCGGGCGCGCGTCGCGTTCCGACGACGACGCGCTGTGGCAGCGCTTCAAGAAGGCGCAGGATGCGTTCTTCGCGGCGAAGGATGAGGTCGTCGCCGAGGAGAACAAGGTGTTCGAGGCCAACGCCAAGGTCAAGGAGGAGCTGCTGGCCGAGGGCCAGAAGATCCTGCCGGTCAAGGACCTGGGTGCCGCGAAGGCCCAGCTGCGCGCGCTACAGGAGAAGTGGGACGCCGCGGGCAAGGTTCCGCGCAAGGACATGGACCGCATCGAAAAGGGTATGCGCCGCATCGAGAACGGCGTCCGTGACGCCGAGCAGGCGCAGTGGAAGAAGTCCGACCCCGAGGTGAGCGCGCGCGCCAACTCGATGGTCACCCAGCTCGAGAACGCCGTCGCGTCGCTGCGCAGTGACGTCGAGGCCGCCGAGGCCGCGGGCAACTCGAACAAGGCCGCGAAGCTGCGTCAGGAGCTCGAGGCGAAGCAGTCGTGGCTCGAGCAGGTGCGCTCGACCGCCAACGAGCTGGAGGGCTGAGAGGCATCATGAGTTTCGGATCCGGACGTTTCACGACGGATTCGGCCGCCGAAGGGTTGGTCGCGTACCTGCGCACCAGCCCTTCGCCGTTCCACGCGGTCGCATCCTCTCTGTCGATGCTCGTCGAGGCGGGCTTCACGCCCCTCGACGAGCGTGACGCCTGGGCGAGCGAGCCGGGACGTTACGTCACGACGCGCGGCGGGTCGCTCGTCGCGTGGTCGACGGAGCGCGTGCTCACTCGGCCGTTCGACGGCTCTGGTGGTGGCGCTGATGACGGTGACGCCGGCGGCGAGCGCGGCGCGGTCGCGTTCCGAGTCGTCGGTGCACACACCGACTCCCCCAACCTGCGCATCAAACCTCGCCCCGACCACGAGCGCGTCGGCTGGCAGCTGCTCGGCGTCGAACCGTACGGCGGCCTGCTGCTCAACTCGTGGCTCGATCGCGACCTCGGGCTGTCGGGGCGCGTCGCGGTACGCGAGGCCGACGGTAGCGTCGGTGAACGGCTGTTCGCCGTCGACGAGCCGCTGCTGCGCGTCTCGCAGCTCGCGATCCACCTCGACCGCTCGACCAACGACGCTCTGACGCTCAACAAGCAGCTGCACATGGAACCGTCGTGGGCGCTGTCGCAGGCACCACTGTTCGTCGAGTGGCTCGCCGAGCAGGTTCGCGTCGAACCGGTCGACGTGCTGAGCTGGGACGCGATGACGCACGACGTGCAGCCGGCCGCGCGCACCGGGTTGCACCGCGAGTTCGTCGCGGGCGCCCGGATGGACAACCTCGCGACGAGCTACGCCGCGACGCAGGCACTCATCGACGCCGTCGAGCGCCCGGCACCCGAAGGTGAGGTGCCGCTCGTGCCGCTCATCGCGCTGTTCGACCACGAGGAGATCGGCTCGATGTCGGAGCGCGGCGCGTTCTCGAACCTGCTGCCGACGATCTTCGAACGCATCATCTCGACGCTTGGCGGCGGGCGTGACGACGTGCACCGCGCGATGGCGCACACCGTCATCGCCTCGGGCGACATGGCGCACGCGACGCACCCGAACTACGCCGATCGTCACGAACCTGCGCACCACATCGCGATGAACGGCGGGCCGGTGCTGAAGATCAACACGAACCTGCGCTACGCGACGGATTCGGTCGGCGCCGCCCACTTCGCCGCCGCGTGTCGGGAGGCGGGCGTGCCGATGCAGGAGTTCGTCGTGCGCTCTGACCTGCCGTGCGGCTCGACCGTCGGGCCGATGACGGCGGCGCTCACCGGCGCGACGACCGTCGACTTCGGCGCCCCGACTCTGTCGATGCACTCGGCGCGCGAACTCGTCGGCGCCGCCGACCAGGCGATGTACGGCGCGGCCCTCGGAGCGTTCCTCGCTCCGGGGCGTGACTGACGGGTCGGCGCCTGGCGCGCACGGCCGCTGAGGTTGCACAAAGGTCCCCAGCTCGAGCCACATCGCCCGAGAACGCGTCAGCCGTGACTCGTTCTCGGGCGATGTTCGTGCGGTGACGCCGTACACCGCCGTGAGATCAACCCTGGGCGGCGTGCTCGTTCAGCCCGGCGAAGATGCCGCACAAGCGCGCGGCGCGCTCGCTCGTGAAGACGTCCTCGAGCCGGATCGGCTCGCCGTCGGGGCCGGACAGCGGTACACGCCAGTTCGGGTACTCGTCGGCCGTGCCGGGCTGGTTCTGCACGCGCACGTCGCCGACGGCGTCGACGAGCGCGACGTTGAGCATCCGTGACGGCGTCGTGACGAGGAACGCGTGCAGTGCCTCGACGACCTGTTCGTTCGGCGCGTCGGCGTCATCGAGCAGGCCCTGAGCGACGAGAAACTCGCGCCACCGCCGGCGGTCCGCCTCGTCTCGCGCCAACTCGTCCTCGAGCGAGCCGTCGAGCAGCCCCAGCTCGTGACGCAGCCGCACGTGCGCGGCGTCGAGATAGCCGGCCGTCGGCGGCAGGTCATGCGTCGTCACCGACGCGAGGCACTTCTCGCGCCAATCCTCGGGTGGCAGCGGACGCTGCGCATCCCAGTCCTGTTCGAACCACAGGATCGACGTGCCGTACACGCCGCGCTCGGCGAGGAACGTCTGCACCCACGCCTCGAGCGTGCCGAGATCCTCCCCGACGACGAGCGCACCCGCGCGCTGCGCCTCGAGGACGAGGATGCCGATCATCGCCTCGTGGTCGTACGTCACGTACGTGCCGTCCTTCGGCGTCATGCTCTCCGGCACCCACCACAGGCGGAACAGCCCGAGAATGTGGTCGATGCGCACCCCACCGGCGTGGCGCAGGACGGTGCCGACGATCTCGCGGAAAGGCGCGTAAGCCGTCTTGGCGAGATGATCCGGGCGCAGCGGTGGCTGCCCCCAGTCCTGCCCGAGCTGGGTGAACTGATCAGGCGGAGCGCCGACGTGGATGCCCGCCGCGAACGCGTCCTGCAGGGCCCAGGCGTCCGCGCCCGCGGGGTTGACGCCGACGGCGAGGTCGTGGACGACGCCGAGCGCCATGCCCGCGGCGACGGCGTCCGACTGCACGCCGCGCAGCTGCTCGTCGAGGCACCACTGCAACCAGCGGTGGAAGTCGACCTCGTCGGTGTGCTCGGAGCCGAACCGCGAGACGGCGGGCGCCGTCGCGTCCTGATAATCGTGCGGCCAGGTTCGCCAGTCGGGCCCGAAGGTGCGGCACAGCACGCACCATGTCGCGAAACGGGTGAGCTGCTCGCCGCCGGCGCGGCAGTAGGCGTCGAACGCGGCCTGACGCCCCGGCGTGCGCCCGATCTGCCACAGGACTCGCAACGCCTGCTCCTTCGCCCCCCACGCAGCGTCGCGGTCGATGCGGTCGACGTCGTCGAGGCGCGCGTGGACATCGCGCGCCAGGTCGTCGATGCCCCCGCGGATGTCGGCGGACGCGCTCGCGTACTCCTCGACGTGCTCGACCCGCAGGTAGAGCGGGTTGACGAACCGGCGCGACGTCGGCAGGTACGGCGACGGCTCCATCGGCGCGCTCGGTTGTGCCGCGTGCAGCGGATTGACGAGGACGTAGTCGGCGCCGTGCTCGGCCGCCGACCACACGGCGAGGTCGCGCAGATCGACGAGGTCGCCCACGCCCCATGACCCCTGCGAACGCACCGAATACAGTTGCGTCGCCAGGCCCCACACGCGCTTGTCGCGCATCGTCGCCGGCACCTCGAGCACCCGCGGGGTGACGATGAGGCTTGTGCGCGCACCCGCGGCCCTCATGTCGTGCCCGTCGCCGGCCTCGGTGGACGGGCGATCCTCGCCGTCGACGCGCGTGTCGTCACTGTCGCCGTCGCCCGCAGCAAGGCCAACAGGCGACACGATGACGGTGTGGTACCCCAGCGGCAGGTCGCCGTCCACGCGCGCGACGTGCCGTTCGACGACGCGTCCGTCGACCTCGCGGGTCTCCTGCGCGCGCGACGACACCGTCACCGAGACATGCGTCCCGACCTCGGTGACGACGTGCACGGCCACCTGGTCGCACTCAACGACGTGCACCGGGAACTCGACATCGTCGCCCTCGCGCACGACGACGCACGGCGGCACGACGCGGCGCCACGGTGCGTCCCGACGCGTCTGCAACGCCGAGCGCACGGCGTCGGGCGTCGAAGCGTCGACGTCGAGCGCCGCCAGGACGGCGACGAGCGTGTCAGCCGCGACGTTGACGCGGGCCTTCTTCCAGTCCTCGTACTCGGTCGTGATGCCGTACGCCTCGGCGAGTTCGACGAGGTCGGGCGTGGCTGCGGAGTCGGTCACGGCGGGCGTCCGTTCGTGCGGGGGCAGGTCGCCGTCAGCCTATCGCTGGGCGCAACACACCGTCGGCACCGTCAGCGGCTGCGGTTCACTCGTCCTCGTCGGCCGCCGGCGACGCGGCGGGCTTCACCTGCTCCGGCGTCGTGCGATGGTCGGCGCGCGCGCCGGTGCCGGTGATGCGGTAGACGTCGAACACGCCACTGACCTTGCGCACCGCGCGCATGACGTGGTCGAGGTGGCTCGCATCGCCCATCTCGAACGTGAACTTGCTGATGGCGACGCGGTTGGCTTGCGTCGCCAGGTTCGCCGACAGGATGTTGACGTGCTGGTCGCTCAGCGCGCGCGTGATGTCGGAGAGCAACCCGCTGCGATCGAGCGCCTCGACCTGCAGCTGCACGAGGAAAACGCTCGCCTGTCCGGGCGCCCACGCGACGTCGATGAGCCGCTCGGGCTGGCGACGCAGGTTCTCGATGTTCGTGCAGTCCTCGCGATGCACGGACACGCCCGAGCCCGTCGTGACGAACCCGACGATGTCGTCGCCCGGCACTGGTGTGCAGCAGCGCGCGAGCTTGACCCACACGTCGTCGGTGCCGACGACGGTGACGCCCGGGTCGCCCGCACGTGAGCGCGGCGCGGTGCGCGGCGTCGTCGCCTCCGCCATGTCCTCCGTGGCTGCTTCCTCACCGCCGTGCGCCTTGACGAGGGCACGCATGACGGCTTCGGTCGAGACGTGCCCGTCACCGATCGCGGCGTACAGGGCGTCGATGTCGGCGTGGTTCATCCGCGTCGCGACCTCGGTCAACGACTCGTGCGACATGAGGCGCTGCAGGGGCAGACCCTGCTTGCGCAGTGTCTTCGCGAGGGAATCCTTGCCCTTCTCGATGGCCTCCTCGCGGCGTTCCTTCGTGAACCATTGCTTGATCTTGCTCTTGGCACGCGGCGACTTGACGAACGTCAGCCAGTCGCGACTCGGCCCGGCGCCGTCCGCCTTCGAGGTGAGCACCTCGACCGAGTCGCCCGTGACGAGCGTCGTCTCGAGTGGCGCGAGACGCCCGTTGACGCGCGCGCCGATGCAGTGGTGGCCGACCTCGGTGTGCACGGCGTACGCGAAGTCGACGGGCGTCGACCCGGACGGCAACCCGATGACGCCGCCCTTCGGCGTGAAGACGTAGATCTCGCGGCTGCCGACCTCGAAGCGCAACGACTCGAGGAACTCGCCCGGATCCTCCGTCTCGCGCTGCCACTCGAGCAGCTGACGCAGCCACGCCATGTCGTTCGTGCCCGTCGCCGGCGAGGCGCTGACCGTGCCGTCGGCGCTCGTCGCGCCCTTCTTCGCGTCGTCCTTGTACTTCCAGTGCGCGGCGACGCCGTACTCGGCGCGACGGTGCATGTCGTAGGTGCGGATCTGGATCTCGACGGGTTTGCCGCCGGGGCCGATGACCGTCGTGTGCAACGACTGGTACATGTTGAACTTCGGCATCGCGATGTAGTCCTTGAACCGCCCCTGGACGGGCGTCCACCGCGTGTGCAGCGTGCCGAGCACGGCGTAGCAGTCGCGCACCGACTCGACGAGGACGCGCACGGCGACGAGGTCGTAGATGTCCTCGAAGTCGCGGCCGCGGACGATCATCTTCTGGTACACGGAGTAGTAGTGCTTGGGCCGGCCCGTCACCTCACCGGCGATGCGCGCGGCCCTTAGATCGGCCGACACCTGCTCCTTGACGGTGCGCAGGTACGACTCGCGCGCCGGTGAGCGGTCGGCGACGAGGCGGACGATCTCGTCGTAGACCTTGGGATAGAGCGTCGCGAACGACAGATCCTCCAGCTCCCACTTGATCGTGTTCATGCCGAGCCGGTGCGCGAGCGGCGCGTAGATCTCGAGCGTCTCCGTCGCCTTGCGCTGGGCGGACTCGGCGGAGACGTACCGCCACGTGCGCGCGTTGTGCAGGCGGTCGGCGAGCTTGATGACGAGCACGCGGATGTCCTGTGCCATCGCGACGACCATCTTGCGCACCGTCTCAGCCTGCGCGGCGTCGCCGTACGTCACCTTGTCGAGCTTCGTCACACCGTCGACGAGACGCGCGATCTCGGGCCCGAAGTCGTCGGTGAGCTGCTCCAGCGAGTAGTCGGTGTCCTCGACCGTGTCGTGCAGGAGGGCCGCGGCGAGCGTCGGCGGGGTCATGCCGAGCTCGGCGAGGATGGTCGCGACGGCGAGCGGGTGGGTGATGTACGGGTCGCCGCTCTTGCGCACCTGATGACGGTGGCAGCGCTCCGCCACCTCGTAGGCGCGCTCGATCAGCGCGGTGTCGGCCTTCGGGTGCGTCTCACGCACCGTGCGCAGCAGCGGGTCGAGCACGCGGTTCAAGCCCGGACGCGGGCCCCCGAAGCGGACGAGACGGGCGCGCACGCGCGAGGTCGCGTTGGAACCGGACTGCTCAGCCATGCGCCGATCGTAGTGCCCCTGGCGTCAGTTGACGACGAGGCCCGTGTGGAGCTCCCACCGATCAAGCCGTTCGCGGCCGGGCAGGAAGGCCAGTTCGACGAGCACGTCGAGGCACGCCACACGCCCGCCGACCTTCTCGATCAGCTCGCAGGCAGCCACGGCCGTGCCCCCGGTCGCGAGCACGTCGTCGACGACGAGGACGTTCGCACCCGGCGTCACCGCGTCCGTCTGCACCTCGATCGTCGCCGAGCCGTACTCGAGGTCATAGGAGGCGGAGACGACGTCACCGGGCAGCTTGCCCTTCTTGCGGATCGGCACGAAACCGACGCCCATGCGCTGCGCCAGCGGCGCGCCGATGATGAACCCGCGCGCCTCGACGCCCGCGACGACGTCGACGCCGTCATGACGCTCGGCCAGCAGGTCGAGCACCTGCCCGAACGCCGCCGGGTCGGCGAACAGGGGCGTCAGATCCTTGAAGACGACACCGGGGCTCGGGAAGTCGGCGATATCACGCGTGTGGCGGGCGACGACGTCGGCGATGCGCTGCTCGATCATCGCGGCGGCCTCAGTCGTCACGCTTGGCAGCGGGGTGGATGCCGCGCGTGCGCGCCGTCTGCGACGCGCCACCGCCCTGGGAAGGGGCCGGCGCCGTCACGACGCCCGAGGCGGACGCCGCGGTGGCGTGCTCGTCGTCGGTCGTGGCACGCGACTGGTAGCTCTCGGCTCGACGCGCGAGCTCCTGGACGCCCTTCTCGCGGCGGCGCAGGTCCGTCAGGGCCGGCGTCGCGATGAAGATCGACGAGAAGGTGCCCACGGCGATACCGATGAACAGGGCGACGGCGATGTCGAGCAGCGTGCTCGGGCCGATGAACAGCGCGCCGACGACGAGGATGGCCGAGATCGGCAGCAACGCCACGACGGAGGTGTTGATGGAGCGCACGAGCGTCTGGTTGACCGCGTAGTTCGCGGCCTGGTCGAAGCTGCGGCGGCCGGTCGCGAACGCCTCGCTCGTGTTCTCGCGCACCTTGTCGAACACGACGACGGTGTCGTAGATCGAGTAGCCGAGGATCGTGAGGAAGCCGATCGTCGTCGCCGGCGTCACCTCGAGCCCGGTGAGGGCGTAGATGCCGACCGTGAAGAACAGGTCGTGCAGCAGGGCGATGAGCGCGGCCGCGGCCATCGTCCAGGTGCGGAAGTACAACGCGAGCAGGACGGAGACGAACGCGAGGAAGACGAACAGCGCGACGATCGCCTTGTGCGTCACCGTCTCACCCCACGAGGGGCCGATGAACGAGGACGTGACGTTGCTCGGCGACACGCCGAACTCCTTCGCGAGGGACGTCTTGACGGCGTCCGTCGCGTCGGCGGTGCCGTTGCCAAGCTTCTCGCTCTGCACGCGGATCGTGTCGGAGCCGAGCTTCGTCACGACGATGTCGGCGTTCGAGCCGGTCGCCGACTGGACGGCCTTCTCGGCGCGCGTGTCGTAGTCGTGCGTGCTCGAGACGCCGGGCACGCGCAGTTCCGAGCCACCGGTGAACTCGAGGCCGAAGTTGAGCCCCCGCCCGAACAGACCGACGGCGGCGAGCGCGAGCAGCAGCGCCGTCAGGGCGTACCAGCGCTTGCGCTTGCCGATGAAGTCGATCTGGCGGCGACCGGTGAACAGGTCGTTGCCGAATGTTGCGAGGCTGGCCATCAGGCTGTCTCCTCCTGTGCGGCGGCGCGGCGGCGGTCGGCGATCGTCACGCGACCGCGGCCCGCGTATGCGGCCTGACGGGCGCCCAGACGCGCGGGGTCGAGACCGGAGGCGGGGTGGCCGCCACCGAAGAACTTCGTGCGGGCGAGCAGGGCCAGCACCGGGTGGGTGAAGAACATGACGACGACGATGTCGATGATCGTCGTGAGACCGAGGGTGAACGCGAACGCCTTGACGGTGCTCTCTGACAGCACGTAGAGCACGGCGGCGGCGAGGAAGTTCACCGCGTCCGAGATGATGATGGTGCGCTTCGCGCGCGTCCATCCCGTCTCGACGGCGGCCCGCAATGGCCGTCCGGCGCGCACTTCGTCTCTGACGCGTTCGAAGTACACGATGAACGAGTCGGCCGTGATGCCGATGGCGACGATGAGGCCGGTGACACCCGCCATCGACAGGCGGAAGTTGTTGAGCGAGCCGAGCAGCGTGACGGCGAGGTAGGTCATCGCCGCGGCGACGAGCAGGCTCGCGACGGTGACGAGGCCGAGCGCGCGGTACTGGATGAGCGAGTACAGCACGACGAGGCCGAAGCCGATGGCTCCCGCGATGAGACCCTTCGTCAGCTGGTCGGAGCCGAGCTGGGGGCTGACCTGGTCGGAGGTGAGTTCCTTGAAGGACATCGGCAGCGCACCGAACTTCAGCGAGTCTGCGAGCAGCTTGCCGCTCGACTCGGTGAAGCCACCGGTGATCTTCGCCTGACCGTCCGTCAGCGGGGCCTGCACGGTCGGCGCCGAGATCGACTGACCGTCGACGACGATGGCGAAGCGGTTGCGGGGCTGCTCGAGCGGGGCGACGCGACGCGTCACGTTCGCCAGGGCCGTCTTGCCCGAGCCGTTGAGCGACAGGTTGACCGCGACCTCGCCGGTCTGGTTGCCCTGCTGGTTCGTGTCGAGGCCGCTGCTCGCGTCCGTCAGCTGCGAACCCTTGATCTCGACCGGGCCGAGGAGCAGCTTCTCGTTGCCCTCCTTCGCGCACATGACGGTCGGCTTGTTGTCAGGGGCGGCCGCGGCCACCTCCTGGTAGGCCGGGGTGCAGGCGTAGAGCTGCAGCAGCTGGTTGTACGTCGTCGACGGGGTCGCGATACCGGCCTTGACCCAGACCGAGTCGACCTTCTCGTTTCCCCACGCCGGGTCGCTCGCGTTGGCCGGGCCGGCGGTCTTGAATGCGGCCGGCAGTCGGTCCTTCGAACTGGACGACGGTGACGACGAGGCCGAGCTCGACGCAGAACCCGAAGCGGAGGCCGATGAAGACGGTGACGCGGACGCCGAGCCGGAGGCGCCGTTCTTGGCGGCGTTCGAGGGGTTGACGACCTCGGGCAGGCGATACGGCGAGGTACCCGTCGTGCTGCCCTGCGCGGCGGCGATGACTGCGCGGAAGTTGAGCTGCGAGCTGCGCGAGAGCGAGTCGAGCACCTGCTGGCTGGGGTTTCCGGGGATGGAGACGACGATGTCCTTCTCCCCCAGCGTCGTCACCTCCGCCTCGGACGTGCCGGTGGCGTCGACGCGGTTGCGGATGATGTCGACGGCTTGCTTGACCTGGCTCGAGTTGACGCTCTTGCCGCCTGTGACGACCGGTTCGAGGACGACGGTGCGCCCACCTTCGAGGTCGAGCCCCAGCTTCGGTGTCCAATGTCCCGTCGCAGCGATGCCACCGACGAGGACGAGGAACAGGGCGAGAAGCACGGCCAAGCCACGCTTGGGGTTGGTGTGCTTCGGCTTCTTGCGCGCCGCGGGGCGGTTCGAATCGACCGCATAACGGTTCTCGTCGGCGCGCTCGGCGCCTGCGGGCGTGCTCATCGACCCTTCTCCATCTCGTCGGGGGCTGCGGGCAGCAGGGCCCGACGATCGAACCTCACCACGGTGCCGGGGGCGATCTCGAGGTGTCCACTGACGTCGTCGAGTTCGCGCAGCGTGCCGAACAGCCCACTCGTCGTGCGCACCTCGTCACCGACGCGAAGCGCGGCCTGCGCGCGCATCGTCGCCTGGGAGCGCCGACGCTGCGTGAAGAACATCAGCGCGAGCAGGAGGAAGGGCAGCAGCACGAGCAGGATCGGGAAGCCCGAGCTTCCCGCCTGCGACTCGGCGACCAGGTACGGCATGTGGGTCCTCACGTCAGATCTCGAAGCGCCTCGCGCGCTCTCACCGGTGCGCGGTGCGCGGACTCGAGCGGTGGCCGCACCACCCTACCCGGTGAAACGTCCGCCCCCGTCGTCGGTGTCGCGCTGAAATGTCTCGGTGAAGTGCCCGTCCGGCGGGCGCAGCCCGAGGTGCGTCCACGCCCGCGGTGACGCGGCACGCCCACGCGGCGTGCGGATCATGTAGCCCTCGCGCACGAGATACGGCTCGGCCACCGTCTCGACCGTGTCGGGTTCTTCACCGACGGCGACGGCCAACGTCGACAGCCCGACCGGCCCACCCCCGAAGCGTCGGCACAGGGCTTCGAGCACCGCGCGGTCGAGGCGATCGAGGCCGTCGTCGTCGACGTCGAACAGCTCGAGCGCGGCACGCGCGGACGTCAGGTCGACGACGTGGCGCCCGTGCACCTGCGCGTAGTCACGCACCCGGCGCAGCAGCCGGTTGGCGATGCGCGGCGTGCCGCGGGAGCGGCCGGCGATCTCGGTGATGCCCTCACGTGTCGCGGGTACGCCGAGCAGGTCGGCGTTGCGGGCGAGGATGTCGGCGAGGTCGGCCGCGTCGTAGTAGTCGAGATGGCCGGTGAAGCCGAAGCGGTCGCGCAGTGGCGCCGGCAGCAGACCGGCGCGCGTCGTCGCACCGACGACGGTGAAGCGCGGCAGCTCGAGGGGGATCGCGGTGGCCCCTGGGCCCTTGCCGACGATGACGTCGACCCGGAAGTCCTCCATCGCGAGGTAGAGCATCTCCTCCGCGGGGCGGGCCATGCGGTGGATCTCGTCGAGGAAGAGCACCTCCCCCTCGTTGAGCGAGCTCAGGATGGCGGCCAGGTCACCGGCGTGCTGGATGGCAGGGCCGCTCGTGATGCGGATGGGCGCCTCGAGCTCACTCGCGACGATCATCGCGAGCGACGTCTTGCCCAGGCCGGGCGGGCCGGAGAACAGGATGTGGTCGGGCGGCGTCGCTCGGCGCCGTGCCGCCTCGATGACGAGGCTCAACTGCTCGCGCACGCGTGGCTGCCCGGGGAAATCGGCCAGCTTCTTCGGCCGCAGGGCCGCTTCGAGCTGCTGCTCGTCCTCGGTGCCGTTGGGGTCGACGAGGCGCGGCGAGACGTCGGCGCTGTGGTCCTCGAAGTGGGACGGGCTCATCGGCCCAGCTCGCGCAGCGCCAGCCGGAGCACGGTGGGCGTGTTCGCGCCCTCGGCCTCAGGACGGGCAGCCACCTTGGCGACGGCGTCCTCGGCCTGTTTGGCGCTCCAGCCGAGCCCGATGAGCGCCTCGGCGACCTGGTCGTCACCCGCAGTGGCCGGGACGACGGCCTGGGGCGCCGCCTCCCCGCCGCCACCACTGACGGAGACGACCTTGTCCCGCAGTTCGAGGACGATGCGCTCGGCACCCTTCTTGCCGATGCCGGGCACCTTCGTCAGCGCCCTGACGTCGCCGCCCGCGATCGCGGTGGCGAGCTGCTGCGGCGGGTGCACGGCGAGCATCGCGAGGGCGAGACGCGGCCCCACGCCACTGACCGTCTGGACCTGCTCGAACAGGGCCCGTTCGTCGTCGTCGGCGAAGCCGAAGAGTGTCAGCGAATCCTCACGCACGACCAGGGACGTCGCGAGGCGCATCGACTCCCCCGGGCGTGCCGCGGCGGCGGTTGCCGGCGTCGTGTGGACGAGCAGACCCACGCCACCGACCTCGACGACGACACTGTCGAGACGGGCGGTGAGCACCTCACCGGTGAGGCTGGCGATCATGGGCGAACTCCCCTGTTGGCGGGTCGAGTGGCAGGCGCGCTCTGGGACGCGGCACCGAGGGCGTCACGGTATGTCTTGCTCGCCGAGCGGGAACGTCGCGCCGCGGCAGCCGCAGCCTGCCGGTACGCGACGGCGGCCGGCGCTGCCGACGCTCCGTCAGCGCTCGCACCCCGGCGCGCCAACCCGCCACCGCGCCAGTGATGACAGATGGCGAGGGCGAGCGCGTCGGCGGCGTCGGCCGGTCTGGGAGCGGCCTCGAGGCCGAGGATGCGCGTCACCATCGTCGTCACCTGCGCCTTGTCGGCGCGCCCGTTACCCGTCACCGCCGCCTTGACCTCCGAGGGCGTGTGCAGCCCGAGCGGCAGGCCGCGTTCAGCCGCGGCGAGCATCGGGACGGCCGACGCCTGCGCGGTGCCCATGATCGTCGAGACGTCGTGGCGCGCGAACATCCGCTCGACGGCGACCGCATCGGGGTGGGTGCGCTCGAACACGGCGTCCAGTTCGACGCGCAACTCGTGGAGGCGTTCGTGCAACGGCAGGTCTGCCGAGGTACGGATGACCCCCACCGTCACGATCTGCAACGTCGAGCCCTGGCCCGTCGCGACGACGCCCACGCCGCAGCGCGTCAGACCGGGGTCGACAGCGAGCACCCGCACGTCACACCTCCGGCCTCGACGGGTGCGAACGACGCACCCGATAGAACACTTGTTCGCATCCACCGTACCCGATGCACGCGACGGCCGTGCCCCGCGGGGCACGGCCGTCGATCACTCACGGAACGACCGGGATCAGTCCTCGGCGTCCAGTTCGGCGAGAACCTCATCAGAGACCTGGCCGTTGGCAAAGACGTTCTGCACGTCGTCCGAGTCCTCGAGGGCCTCGATGACGCGGAACATCTTCTTCGCGCCGTCCTTGTCGAGCGGCACCTCCATCGACGGCACGAACGACGCCTCGGCCGAGTCGTAGTCGATGCCGGCGGCCTGCAGCGCCTCACGCACGCCGACGAAGTCACCCGCCTCGGACACGATCTCGAAAGATTCGCCGAGGTCGTTGACATCCTCCGCGCCCGCTTCGAGCACGATCTCGAGCAGCGCGTCCTCCGTCGTGTCGGGCTTGTCGCCCTGCGCCTTCGGGACGATGACGATGCCCTTGCGGTTGAACAGGTAGGCGACCGAACCGGAGTCCGCCATCGAGCCACCGTTCTTCTGCAACGCGGTGCGGACCTCGGCGACGGCGCGGTTCTTGTTGTCCGTCAGGCACTCGATGAGCAGCGCGACGCCACCGGGCGCGTAGCCCTCGTACGTGAGGGCCTGGTACTCGGCGCCACCGGCCTCGGCGCCCGAGCCGCGCTTGACGGCGCGGTCGATGTTGTCGTTGGGCACCGACGACTTCTTCGCCTTCTGGATGGCGTCGTACAGCGTCGGGTTGCCCGTCGGGTCACCGCCGCCGGAGCGGGCCGCGACCTCGATGTTCTTGATCAGCTTCGCGAACAGCTTGCCGCGCTTGGCGTCGATCGCAGCCTTCTTGTGCTTCGTCGTCGCCCACTTGGAGTGACCGCTCATGTCTGCCTCTCGGATGCTCGTGCTGCCGTGCTCGAACACGCCCGATGCGGGGCGCGGGGCGAACGCGACGGCAGATGGGCGCGCTCGCTCGGATCGCGGGCCAGTCTAGCGCCGTCGCGAGCCGCGGCCCCAGTCGTCATCCGAGAGCGTGCCCGACCATGCGCACGAACAGGGCATGGACGCGCACGTCGTTCGTCACCTCCGGGTGGAACGACGTGGCGAGCAGATTGCCCTGACGCACGGCGACGACGGCCTCACCGCCCGTCGGCAGCGCAACGCTGGAGAGCACCTCGACGCCGGCGTCGACCTCCTCGACCCAGGGCGCGCGGATGAACACCGCCCGCACCGGGCCGCCGTCCACGCCGTCGACGGTGACGTCCGCCTCGAACGAGGCGACCTGACGACCGAACGCGTTGCGCCGCACCGTGACGTCGAGCCCGCCGAGCGTCTGCTGACCCGCCGCCCCGTCGAGGATCCGATCGGCGAGCAGGATCATGCCGGCGCACGAGCCGTAGGCCGGCATCCCCGCGGCGATGCGTTCGCGCAGCGGTTCGAGGAGGTCTCCCTGAGCGATGAGGCGCATCATGACCGTCGACTCCCCGCCGGGGATGACGAGTGCGTCGACGTTCGCAAGATCCGCGGCACGACGAACGCGCACGGCATGCGCGCCGACGTCCTCCAGCATGCGGACGTGCTCGACGACGTCGCCCTGCACCGCGAGCACCCCGATGACGATCCGTGGCGTTGATTCCATGCCCGCGACCCTATGACACAGGCGTATCTGCTACCCGTGTGGCGCGCGCAGGGGCGGTGGCCCCATACTTTCCGGGTGAGTACTGAAGCGAGCGTGACGAGCGAGGGCGCGTCCACCCCCGAGTCGAACCCCGGCGGCCATGCCAAGAAGGGCATGGCCGCGCTCATGCTCGGCGCCCTGGGCGTCGTCTTCGGTGATATCGGCACCAGTCCGCTGTACTCGGTGCAGAGCGTCTTCAACGTCGACCACAACGCCGTCGTCGCCAACGAGAGCGACATCTACGGCGTCATCTCCTGGATGTTCTGGGCACTCACCATCATCGTGACGATCAAGTACGTCCTGTTCGTCCTGCGCGCCGACAACGACGGCGAGGGCGGCATCATGGCGCTCGCCGCGCTCGTGCGACAGGGCGTGCCCAAGGGCGGCAAACGCTGGGGCATCGTCATGATCCTCGGTGTCATCGGCGCGTCCCTGTTCTTCGGCGACAGCGTCATCACGCCGGCGATCTCCGTCATGTCGGCCATCGAAGGTCTCGAGACGGTGCATGAAGGGCTCACCGAGTACGTCGTCCCCATCGGCGCGATCGTCATCACAGCGCTGTTCTTCATCCAGCAGAAGGGCACGGACGCCGTCGGCAAGTTCTTCGGCCCCGTCATGATCGTCTGGTTCGTCACCCTCGCCGCGCTCGGCGTCAACCAGATCGTCCGCGACCCGGAGATCTTCCGAGCACTGCTGCCGACGTACGCGGGCAGCTTCGTCATCGGCCACCCCTTCATCGCGTTCGTCGCGGCCGGCTCGATCGTCCTGTGCGTGACGGGCGCCGAGGCACTGTACGCCGACATGGGCCACTTCGGTCGCGCGCCGATCACGCGCGCCTGGTTCGTGCTCGTCTTCCCCGCCCTCATCCTCAACTACATGGGGCAGGGCTCGCTCATCCTCAGCGACCCGAAGAACATCTCCAACCCGTTCTTCCTGCTCGCCCCCGAATGGGCCAAGCTCCCCCTCGTCATCCTCGCGACCGCGGCCACCGTCATCGCCTCGCAGGCCGTCATCTCCGGCGCGTTCTCCGTCGCCCGCCAAGCGGAGCGCTCCGGCTACCTGCCGCGCATGACGGTGCGTCACACCGGCGAGGAGGAAGAGGGCCAGATCTACATCCCCGGCGTCAACTGGGTGCTGTTCATCGGCGTCATAACGCTGCTGCTCGCGTTCCGCAGCTCCGAGAAACTCGCCGTCGCCTACGGCCTCGCCGTGACGGGCACGTTCCTCATGACGACGACACTGTTCCTCGTCTACGCGCAGAGCACGCTCAAGTGGCCCAAGTGGCGCCTGGTCCTCCTCGGCTTCTTCCTCTACCTGTTCGAGGGGATCTTCTTCACCGCGAACGTCGCGAAACTGTTCCACGGCGGTTGGCTGCCCGTCGTCATCGCCTGCGGCATCGGCCTGTCGATGCTGACGTGGCAGAAGGGCCGCGACATCGTCGCGCGCCGCCGCCACGACATCGAAGGCCCCCTCGACGACTTCGTGCGCTCCGCCCGCTGCGGTGACCTGCGCGAGGTCCCCGGCACCGCCGTGTTCCTCCACCCCGACCGGACGACGACGCCGCTCGCCATGCGTGAGAACGCCAACTTCAACCACGTCATCCACGAGAACGTCTTCATCGTCACGACGAAGAGCGCCAACGTGCCGCACATCGCACCGGAGGACACCGTCGTACTCGACCACCTCGGCAACGACTACGACCGCATCACCCACCTGACGCTGCGCTACGGCTTCCAGGACGACCAGGACGTGCCCGCCGCCCTGCGCATCGCCGCCGACCAAGGCGTCGACATCGACCCCGACACCGCCTACTACTTCGTCTCCGAGATCGGCCTCATCGACGCAGGCCGCCCCGGCATGTCGAAGCTCCGCAAACTGCTGTTCATGGCGATGAGCCACAACGCCGCCGTCCCCGCCGACTACTTCCGCCTCCCCAAGGAACGGACGGTGATGATGGGGGCTCAGATCCTTCTCTGATCCGCGAGCGGATCAGAGAAGGATCTGAGCCGTTCTCCCCGCGTGCTGTCGCACCGAATGAGCACGTGTCCGGGGCGAGCTTGCGAGCCCCGGACACGGCGAACCGGAAGACGAGCCGAGGAATTATCACCAGCCCCGTTCGGACAGGCGGTGGGGTTCGGGGATCTCGTCGACGTTGAGGCCGACCATGGCTTCGCCGAGGCCGCGGGAGACCTTGGCGAGGGTGTCGGGGTCGTCGTAGAAGGTGGTGGCCTTGACGATCGCTTCGGCGCGTTGGGCGGGGTTGCCGCTCTTGAAGATGCCGGAGCCGACGAAGACGCCTTCGGCGCCGAGCTGCATCATCATGGCTGCGTCGGCGGGCGTCGCGATGCCGCCTGCGGTGAACAGGACGACGGGCAGCTTGCCCTTCTCGGCGACCTCACGCACGAGGGCGTAGGGAGCCTGCATCTCCTTGGCCGCGACGTAGAGTTCGTCCTCGGCCATCGACGTCAGGCGGCGGATCTCGCCGCGGATCTTGCGCATGTGCGTCGTCGCGTTCGACACGTCGCCGGTGCCCGCTTCACCCTTGGAGCGGATCATCGCGGCGCCCTCGTTGATGCGTCGCAGCGCCTCACCGAGGTTGGTCGCGCCGCACACGAACGGCACGTCGAAGGCCCACTTGTCGATGTGGTTGGCGTAGTCGGCGGGCGAGAGCACCTCCGATTCGTCGATGTAGTCGACGCCGAGCGCCTGCAGCACCTGCGCTTCGACGAAGTGCCCGATGCGCGCCTTCGCCATGACGGGGATCGACACGGCCTCGATGATGCCGTCGATCATGTCGGGATCACTCATGCGCGAGACACCGCCCTGCGCGCGGATGTCCGCGGGCACACGTTCGAGGGCCATGACGGCGACGGCTCCTGCGTCCTCGGCGATCTTCGCCTGCTCGGGGGTGACGACGTCCATGATGACGCCGCCCTTGAGCATGTCGGCCATGCCGCGCTTGACGCGGTCGGTCGCCACGGCGGTGTTCTGTTCGGAGCCTGCAGAGCTCATGTGTTCGTCCCTCTTTCTGATGGGCGCCGCGGATGCGACGCGAGAGCCCACGCTAGCCCCGAGACGGGCATGAAGGAGACAGATGATCGTCGATGGCAGCTACCGGCCACGGCATGATGGGGCCGACGACGCCAGCCCGAACACGGCTGCTCCGGCAGAAATCAGCGCCACGCGTCGGTGCGACCGAGGCCGTGGACGCGGGTGGCAAACGTGACTTCTTCCGGCAGCTGCGTGCGTCCAGCCAGGTGCAACGCCCGGACGATCGCCTTGGCGCGTACGCGACGTACGTCGCGTACGGCCTCGTTGTGGAATCGGTAGGCGAGTTCGACGCGATCGCATGCGTCCGCGAGACGCTGACGGGCCCCGTCGTCACCCTCCGCGGGCGCGCTGCCTGGGACGTCAGGCACGGTGCTGATCGGGCGGCGCCCAGCTGCTTCCGCCCGCGACGCGGCGCCGTCCGTCGCCGACGCGTCACCCACGACGAGCGCAAGCGTCTGCGTCAGCGCCGTCTCGGCCTGCGCACGCTCGACCGGTACGCCGACCTGTTGCACGTCGTCCGTGATGAGGGCGCCGTCGGCGGCCTGCAGCGAATCGGCCGCCGACGAGGCGAGCAGCAGCGCGCTCGCCGGGTCGAGAGCGGTGGCCTGCGCGTACTCGGCCGCGGCCTCGGCGCGGCGCACGAGCTGCGCGTCGAGCGAGGCCAGCGACCCCTCGACGCGAGCGTGCAGCCGGTCGAGGCGCGCTGCGGTGTAGCTGAGATACCAGGCGAGCGCGAGCAACAGCGCGACGACGACGGCGACGTCGGCCCACACGCCGCTCATGATCGGCGTCCCGCCACCGCGGCGGCCGCGGCATGCGAACTGCGGACCGTCTCGTACGCGGAGATGACCTGCTGCCCGACGGCCGACCAATCGTAGAGCCGCGCGCGCTCTCTCCCGGCCCGGGACAGGGCGTCACGCGCACCGCGGTCAGCGAGCACCCCCGTCACCGCATGCGCCAGCGCCGCCGCGTCGCCGGTGTCGAAGAGGACGCCGCAGCGGCCGTCGTCGAGCACGCGCGCGAAGGCCTCCAGATCGCTGGCGACGACGGGGGCGCCGGCGCTCATCGCCTCGATGAGGATGATCCCGAAGCTCTCGCCACCGATGTTGGGCGCGACATACGCGTCGCACGACGCCAGCAACGACGCCTTCTCGGCGTCGCTGAGCAGCCCGAGGAACTCGACGTGACCCTCAGCCGAGGCGGGCACCTCCCGCCGCGCCGCGTCGACGTCACCCGGCCCCGCGACGAGGACGCGCACCCCGGGGTGCGCCCGGGCGATGAGCGGGACGGCGTCGAGCAGAACGCGCAGGCCCTTGCGCGGCTCCCCCATGCGTCCGAGAAAGGCGATCGTCGGGCGCTCGCCCCCATCCTGCCAGCGCGCCTCGGGGCGAGCCGTCGCGAACCGGTCGACGTAGACGCCGTTCGGCACGAGCGCGGCGTCACCGCCGAGATGGCGCGCGACGGTGTCCCGCGCGGCGCGCGAGACGGCGATGCGCCCGGTGATCTTCTCCAGCGCCGGGCGCAGGAACGGTTGGGCGAGCTGCAGCGCGCGCGAACGCTCGATCGAGGTGTGGAACGTCGCGACGAGCGGCCCGTCGTACGTGCGCAGCGCGAGCAGCGACACGCTCGGCGTCATCGGTTCGTGGACGTGCAGGACGTCGAAGTCGCCGCGCTCCACCCAGCGCGCCGTCCGGCTCGCCGCGACCGGACCGAACGCCAGGCGCGCGACGGAACCGTTGTAGCGGATGGGCATCGCTCCCCCGGCGCTCGTCACGTACGGCGCACCCGCGTCGTCACCGTCGCTCGGCGCGAGGACGCTGACCTCGTGCCCTTCTGCGAGCAGGTACGTCGCGAGGTCGCGCACGTGCAGCTGCACACCGCCGGGCACGTCGAACGAGTACGGGCTGACGAGGCCGATCCGCACCGCTCAGCCCCGGCGCGAGTCGAGGTCGCGGACGAACACGCGCTGCATCATGTGCCAGTCCTGCGTGTGCTCGCGGATGGCGCCACCGAGCGCGTCGGCGCACGCCTGGACGGCGGCCTGCACGTCGGCGCGGGCATCATCGGTGTGGGCGATGTCGACCGCCGCGTGGAAACGGATGTCGATGCCCCAGCCGCTGCCGCCGTCGCTCCGGCGGTAGGTGATCGTGATCGGCACGAGTGCCGCACCGGTGCGTCGGGCGATGACGGCGGGGCCGGCAGCGAGGCTGGCCGGCTCGCCGCACAGGTCGACGGTGACGCCGCGGCTCGTGAGGTCGCGATCCGACAGCAGCGGCGCGAACGCACCCGGTTCGCGCACGAGCGTCTCGACCTGGCCGAGGACGTTCTCGCCCTTGGTCAGGGGGATGATCGTCATGCCCAGCTCTTCGCGGAAGTGCAGGAACGCGCGGAAGAGAGCGTCGGGCTCGAGTCGCTCGGCGACCGTCGTCACGTGCGCGAGCTGTGACGCCGACCAGGCGCCCGCGAGATCCCAGTTGCCGAGGTGGCCGAGGTAGGCGACGACGCTGCGTCCATCGGCGAGCATGCTGCGGGTCGCCTCGAGTTCACCCGAGGTGGTCACCCGCTCGGCGATCTGCTCACGCGTCAGCGAAGGCAGTCGGAACGCCTCGCACCAGTAGCGCAGGTACGAGCGCACGCCGGCGGCGACGAGGGCGTCGAGGGCTGCGTCGTCGAGTTCGGGGCGCACGATCGCGTAGTTGGAGCGCATCCGCGCGACGCTCGCGCCGCCGCGGCGCGTCGTGACGTCCGCGATGGTGTCGAAGAGGCGGTGGGCGGCGCGCTCGGGCAGCGCCCGCACGCCCCACCAGGCGCCCTTGAACGCTGCGACGGTGACGGCGTCGCGGGCGCGCGTCGTCAACCCCTCGGCGGCCACGCGCTCAGCCCTCGAACGGCTTGGCGAGGGCCTGCCCCCGCACCATGAGCATGCGCTGCACGACCGTGATGAACGATGCGACCGCGAGCAGCGTGAGCACGACCGTCAGCACGATCTCGGGCAGGAACCAGCCGACGAGGCCGGTCGTGACGAGCACCGCGACGAGACGGTCGGCGCGCTCGGCGATGCCGACGTTCGCCTGCATGCCGAGACCCTCGGCCCGGGCCTTGGCGTAGGAGACGACCGAGCCGAGCACGAGGCACGCGAGCGCGAGGCACGCCATGAGGAAGTTGTCGCCCTTGCCCGCGTAGTACAGGACGAGGCCGCCGAAGATCGCGGCGTCACCGACGCGGTCGAGCGTCGAGTCGAGGTAGGCACCCCACGTCGACGAGCGGCCCGACAGGCGCGCCATGTTGCCGTCGAGCATGTCCGAGAAGACGAAGACGGTGATGAACAACGTGCCGACGAGGAAGTCGCCGCGCGGATAGAACCACAGTGCACCGAACGCGACACCGACGGTGCCCACGATCGTCACGACGTCGGGGCTGATGCCGAGACGCAGCAGGAGCTGGGCGATGGGCCGGAAGATGGCGGAGAAAAACGCGCGCGCGTACTTGTTGAGCATGGTGGTTCAACTGTAGCGGTTCGATATACCCGTTCGAGGCAGCGCACTGCCCGTGGTGCCCGGTGTCAGTCGTTCGGCCAGTTCGCGACGATGCGCTGACGGCTGTCCTCGAGCAGCACCGGCAGCGCCTTGGTGCGCCCGATGATTGGCATGAAGTTCATGTCGCCACCCCAGCGCGGCACGATGTGCTGATGCAGGTGCGCGGCGACGCCGGCACCTGCGACGTCACCCTGGTTCATCCCGAGGTTGAACCCGCCCGGGTTCGACGCGGCCTTGAGGGCACGCACCCCGGCCTTCGTCAGCTTCGTGAACTCCTCGGTCTCGTCGTCGGTGAGGTCGATGTACGAGGCGACGTGACGGTACGGGCACACGAGCAGGTGGCCCGGGTTGTACGGGAACAGGTTCATCACGACGAAACAGTGCTCACCACGGTGGACGATGAGGCCGTCGGCGTCGGTCTTCGTAGGCGACGCGCAGAACGGGCAGCCGTGGCCGGCGTCCTTTGTCGGACGCTCGCCCTCGATGTACGCCATGCGGTGCGGCGTCCACAGCCGCCCGAACCCGTCGGCCTCACCCGCGAAGGCGCCGGCTTGCTCGATGAGGATGTCGTCCTGCGAATCAGCGTTGAACTCGTCGACCATGGCCCGATCCTAGAGCCCCGCCTGCCTCGACGCAGCGGCCGCGGGTGGGCTCGCGCGCACCACGCACCCCCGGGTGAGCGGTCTCAGGCCGCCGCGATCTCGCGCAGACGCGCCGGGACAATGGTTCGATCGGCTTCGCCCGCGTGCGCGACGTCGCCGACACGGCCCGCCAACGTCCGCGCGACCTCGGCCGCGTCGCCGTCACCGACGACGGCGACGATGCTCGCCAGCCCGGCGAGGCCCGTGACGGCGTCCTCGAGGTCGAGCCAGTCGTCGTCATCGAGGCCGGCCGCCGCCCCCGGCCATGCGACCGAGGCGGCCATGACGCCGTCACGAGCCCACTGCTCGACAGCGTCGCGCGCGAGGGCGCCGTCAGCACCGAGGTGCAGGACGACGGCGTTCGCGACCGGTTTGGACGGGCAGGCGATGCAGCGCTCGCGCTGATCGAGCGCCCAGATGACGTCGTCGCTCATGACGCACGCTCCGCATCGCGGCGGGCGTCGAGGCCGAACGGCGCCACACGCTGCATGTGACGTTCGTCCGGCGGGCCGAAGCCGGCCCGTTCGTACAGCCTGCGGGCACGCGGACGGGCGTTGAGCATCATTCGCGCGACGTCGTGCGCGTCGGCCCAGGCGTCGACGATCCGCAGCATCCGCTCGGCCAGGCCCTGGCCGCGCGCCGACGGCGTGACGAAGACGACCGCGATGTAGAGCGACGGCTGCGCCGGCCGAGCCAGCGCCGGGGGCCGGTGCACGAGCGACGTCTGCACCATGCCGAGAGCCGTCCCGTCAGCACTCGAGGCGAGCCACGTCGGCAGATCGTCGTAGTGCGCGAGCCAGTGATCGGCATACTCGGTGATGAAGCCGGAGCGGTTGCTCTCCCCCGCCTCGAGGTCCATCTGCAGACGCAGCGCCGCGCAGGCGAACGCGTCTTCGCGGCGCGCGCGGACGATCGTCGGTGTCATGGCAACAGTCAAGCACGGCATGAGGGTCGTCGCCCGTAGGCGCGTCGCGTCAGCACGGGGCCGCGACCGGAATGTGAGACAGCATTCCCGCCTGATGACACCACCCGGCCTAGAGTGGCCGCAGGTCACGAGCGCCAGCGTCAAACCCCGGTTTGCTGGCCGGCAACCCTCCCACCGCGGCGGGGTGCTCCGGGTGACGACCTGGCCCGGCGCCGAGCGCGTCCGGGCAAGCGCGGAGGGATTCCCCTTCGGGCACCACACGTACGGTGCGCCGCCCGTGCGTCCACGCACTCCTCAAGAGGGACATCATCATGAGCTCCGAGAACTGGGCCTTCGAGACCAAGCAGATCCACGTCGGCCAGAACGTCGACGGCGACACCGGCGCCCGGGCGCTGCCGATCTACCAGACGACGTCGTTCGTCTTCGACTCCGCCGAGACCGCGGCCAACCGCTTCGGCCTGTCGGATCTCGGCCCCATCTACACGCGCATCGGCAACCCGACGGCGCAGGCGGTCGAAGACCGCATCGCCGCGCTGGAGGGCGGCGTCGGCGCGTTGCTGCTCGCGTCGGGTCAGGCGGCGACGACGTTCGCCATCCTCAACGTCGCTCAGGCCGGCGACCACATCGTCGCCTCGTCCGCGCTGTACGGCGGCACGTACAACCTGCTGAAGTACACGCTCAAGCGACTCGGCGTCGAGACGACGTTCATCGACAACATCAACGATCTCGACGAGTGGCGCGGCGCCATCCGCGACAACACGAAGCTGCTGTTCGGCGAGACGCTGAGCAACCCCGACCAGAAGGTGCTCGACGTGCGCGGCCTCGCCGACATCGCGCATGACGCCGGGGTGCCGCTGTTCGTCGACAACACCGTCGCGACGCCGTACCTGCTGCGCCCGATCGAGCATGGCGCGGACGTCGTCATCCACTCCGCGACGAAGTACCTCGGGGGGCACGGGACGTCGATCGCCGGCGTGCTCGTCGACGCCGGGACGTTCGACTACGCCGCCGACCCGGCGAAGTTCCCGCAGTTCAACGAGCCGTCGGAGAGCTACCACGGTCTCGTGTTCGCCCGCGACCTCGGCGTCGGATCGCCGCTCGGCGCGAACCTCGCCTTCATCCTCAAGGCGCGCGTCGAACTGCTGCGCGACCTCGGCGCGGCCGTCTCCCCGTTCAACGCGTTCCTCATCGCGCAAGGCCTCGAGACGTTGTCGCTGCGTGTGGAGCGACACGTGGAGAACGCGAAGAAGGTCGTCGAGTTCCTGAAGTCGCAGCCGCAGGTCGAGAAGTTGTTCTACGCCTCCGACCCGTCGAGCCCCTACAAGGAACTCGCCGACCGCTACCTGCCCGCCGGCTCCGGCGCCGTGCTGTCGTTCGAGATCGCCGGCGGCGTCGAGGCGGGCAAGAAGTTCGTCGACGCTCTCGAACTGCACTCGCACGTCGCGAACATCGGTGACGTCCGTTCCCTCGCCATCCATCCTGCGTCGACGACGCACTCCCAGGGCAGCGACGAGGACCGCCGCGGCGCCGGCGTGACGCCCGGACTCGTGCGGTTGAGCGTCGGCATCGAGAACTCCGCCGACATCATCGCCGACCTCGAGAAGGGCTTCGCTGCAGCGAAGTGACCGTGCGCTGAGGTGGGTCCCCGCGACGGGTGACGCAACCGGGTTCCCTACCCCGAGCGTGGTCACCCGGCCGTGTCGAACGCCGGCCCTCGGGTGCACATGCCAACACACGAGCGCGCCCCCGAACCGCGAGGTTCGGGGGCGCGCGTCGTCGTCGAGGCAGACGTCAGCCGGCCGTCGGGTCGGTGTTCTGACGTTCGGTGATGACGCGGGTGATCTCGGCGATCGCGTCGGCCACCGGCACGCCGTTCTTCTGCGACCCGTCGCGGAAACGGAACGAGACGGCGCCGTTGTCGCGGTCCTCTTCACCGGCGATCAGGATGAACGGCGCCTTCGACTTGGACGCGTTGCGGATCTTCTTCGGGAAGCGGTCGTCGCTCATGTCGACCTCGACACGCACGCCGGCTTCGCGCAGCTTCATCGCGACGTCCTGCAGGTAGTCGTAGTACTCCTCCGCGACGGGCACGGCGAGCACCTGAACCGGCGCGAGCCACGCCGGGAACGCGCCCGCGTAGTGCTCGACGAGCACGCCGAGGAAGCGTTCGATCGAGCCGAACTTCGCCGAGTGGACCATGACGGGCTGCTGACGCGAACCGTCCGCCGCCTGGTACTCGAGGCCGAAACGAGCGGGCTGGTTGAAGTCGTACTGGATCGTCGACATCTGCCAGGTACGGCCGATGGCGTCGCGCGCCTGCACGGAGATCTTCGGGCCGTAGAACGCGGCACCGCCCGGGTCCGGCACGAGCTCGAGGCCGGACTCGAGCGCGACGTCCGATAGCACCTTCGTCGCGATGTCCCACTGTTCGTCGGTGCCGATGAACTTGTCCTGCTTGTCGCCGTCGACGTCGCGCGTCGAGAGCTCGAGGTAGAAGTCGTTCATGCCGAAGTCGCGCAGTAGGCCGAGGATGAAGTCGAGCAGGTGCTTGATCTCTCCCGGCGCCTGTTCGGGCGTGACGTAGCTGTGCGAGTCGTCCTGGGTGATCATGCGCACGCGCGTCAGACCGGAGAGCACGCCCGACTTCTCGTCGCGGTACACCGTGCCGAACTCGAAGAAGCGCAGCGGCAGCTCACGGTAGGAGCGCCCACGCGAACGGAAGATCTCGTTGTGCATCGGGCAGTTCATCGCCTTGAGGCGGTAGTTCTGCCCGTCGACGTCGAGGGGCGGGAACATCCCGTCCGCGTAGTACGGCAGGTGACCCGAGGTGTAGAAGAGGTCTTCCTTCGCGATGTGCGGCGTGCCGACGTAGGAGAAGCCCTCCTCGATGTGACGGCGGCGGACGTAGTCCTCCATCTCACGCTTGATGATGCCGCCCTTGGGGTGGAACACGGGCAGGCCGGGGCCGATGTTCTCGGGGAAGCTGAACAGGTCGAGCTCGGCGCCGAGCTTGCGGTGGTCGCGCTTCTCGGCCTCGGCGAGGCGCTCGAGGTAGGCCTTCAGCTCGTCCTTCGTCGGCCACGCAGTGCCGTAGATGCGCTGCAGCTGCGGGTTCTTCTCGCTGCCGCGCCAGTACGCGGCGGCCGAACGCATGAGCTTGAACGCGTTGCCGAGCACCTTCGTCGACGGCACGTGCGGGCCGCGGCACAGGTCGCCCCAGGCGACGGTGCCGTCGCGGCGGACGTTGTCGTAGATCGTCAGCTCACCGCCACCGACCTCGGCCTCCGCGCCCTCGGCCGCATTCGCAGCGTTGCCCTTGAGGCCGATGAGCTCGCACTTGTAGGGCTCGTGCGCGAGTTCTTCGAGGCCCTCGGCGTCGGTGATGACGCGGCGGTTGAACGTCTGGCCCTCGTTGACGATCCTTTGCATCGCCTTCTCGAGCTTCTTGAGGTCGTCGGGCGTGAACGCCTCGGCGACGTCGAAGTCGTAGTAGAAACCGTCGGTGACGGGCGGGCCGATGCCGAGCTTCGCGCTCGGGTTGATCTGCTGCACCGCCTGCGCGAGCACGTGGGCCGCGGAGTGACGCAGGACGGCGAGGCCCTCCGGGTCCTGAGCGGTGACGGGCTCGACGGACGCGCCGTCCGGGATCTCGCGGAACAGGTCGCGCAGTTCACCGTCGATGCGCATGACGAGGACGGCCTTGTCGCCGCCGAACAGGTCCGTGCCCGTCGTGCCCTGCTCGACCTCGCGTGGTTCGCCGTTGACGGTCAGGGTGATGTTCTCGGACACGGCTGTGCTCCTTGTTCGTGACGTGCAGACTCGGCCGCACACGTACGAATGGCACGGCCCGTGCGGCCAAGGCTACCGGGTGCCCCCGACCACCCCACGCCGAGCCGCCGGCACCACCCAGGCGTGACGTTGGTCGCCCGCGGTGATGCGAGGCGGCCGTTGCTGAGGATCTCCTACGAATGTGGACGTAGATCGCCGATGTGGACGAAAATCGCAGGTGGGTCAGGGGCCCGTACTCATCTGCGATTTGCGTCCACATTCGCGATTCCTCTACACCTCGGCGAGCGGCGTCCACAGTCGCGAGGTTCGGCCGCCATTACCAACCTGGGTGACGGTCGTCGACGGCGCCGTGTCCAGCCGACGACCACATTGCCGTCCGGACGCGACGAGGCCGCCCACCATCCAGTGGGCGGCCTCCTCGATCGCGCCGAGCGTGCAACCTTCCTCGACCGATGCCGATGTCTTGGTCGATCGGCGCCGACGTCTCGGCAGGTCAGTCGGTGCCGAACTCCATCGCCGCTTCGTCGAGTGCGAGAGCGTCGGCGTCGACGTTCGGGTTCGACGCGATCTGCTGCGCGCCACCGGGCTCGAGCTGGCCGACGAGGTCGGTCTGCGCCTTGCCCAGCCCGCCGCGTGCGGCGTAGAACTCGAGCTTGCCACGCGTGTCGGCGATGTCGAGGTTGCGCATCGTCAGCTGCCCGATGCGGTCGACGGGGCCGAATGCGGCGTTCTCGGTGCGCTCCATGGACAGCTTGTCGGGGTGGTAGGAGAAGTTGTCGCCCTGGGTGTCGACGATCGAGTAATCCTCGCCGCGACGAAGGCGCAGCGTCACCTCACCCGTGACGGCGGACGCCACCCAACGCAGCAGACCCTCGCGGATCATGAGCGACTGCGGGTCGAACCAGCGTCCTTCGTACAGCAGCCGCCCGAGGCGCCGTCCGTCGTTGTGGTACGCGGCGATGGTGTCCTCGTTGTGGACGGCGTTAAGCAGCCGTTCGTAGGCGATGAACAGCAGCGCCATGCCGGGCGCCTCGTAGATGCCGCGCGACTTGGCCTCGATGATGCGGTTCTCGATCTGGTCGCTCATGCCGAGCCCATGGCGTCCGCCGACGGCGTTGGCCTCCTGGAACAGGGCGACGACGTCGCCGCCGAAGTCGTCACCGTTGATCGCGACGGGCAGCCCCGATTCGAAGCGGATGACGACGTCCTCGGTGTCGATCTTCACCGCGTCGTCCCAGTACGCGACACCCATGATCGGCTTGACGATCTCCATCGACTCGTCGAGGTGCTCGAGCGTCTTTGCCTCGTGCGTCGCGCCGAGGATGTTGGCGTCCGTCGAGTAGGCCTTCTCGGCCGAGTCGCGGTAGGGCAGATCGTGCGCCGTCAGCCATTCGGACATCTCCTGGCGCCCACCCAGTTCGCTGACGAAGTCGGCGTCGAGCCACGGCTTGTAGATGCGCAGGCCCGGGTTGGCGAGCAGACCGTAGCGGTAGAAACGCTCGATGTCATTGCCCTTGAACGTCGAGCCGTCGCCCCAGATCGACACACCGTCGGCCTGCATGGCGCGCACGAGCAGCGTGCCGGTGACGGCGCGACCCAGCGGCGTCGTGTTGAAGTACGTGCGCCCGCCGGAGCGGATGTGGAACGCGCCGCACGCAATGGCGGCGAGACCCTCCTCGACGAGCGCCTTCTTGCAGTCGACGAGACGCGACAGTTCGGCGCCGTACTGGCCGGCACGGCCCGGGATGCCTTCGATGTCGTCCTCGTCGTACTGGCCGAGGTCGGCGGTGTAGGTGCAGGGGACGGCGCCCTTGTCGCGCATCCAGGCGACGGCCACGGAGGTGTCGAGGCCACCGGAGAAGGCGATGCCGACGCGTTCGCCGACGGGCAGGGAAGTCAAGACCTTGGACATGCCTTCAGAATACCCCGACTGAGTAGTTATGCCAAAACAGTGCATAACTACTCAGTCGGCAGGCCTGGGGAGGCGGGACGACGCGCCGGCGCCCCGCAGCGCGAGCCTGGCACCCACGTGTGCACCGACCCGACTACCCGACCTAGGCGCGCCATCGATCGCTCAGCCGCCGATGGCGCTCATCGGCCGCGGCGGCTGGAGGAATCCGGGTTCGTCGATGCCGTGGCCGGGTTGCTTGCCGGCGAGGCAGGCTCGGATGCGGGCGCGGACATCGGCGTCCGCGCCACCGCTGCGCAGCACCGAGCGCACGTCGGTCTCGCCGCGCGCGAACAGGCACGAGCGCAGCTGTCCGTCGGAGGTGAGCCGCAGCCGGTCGCACGCGCCGCAGAACGGCATCGTCACGCTCGCAATGATGCCGACGCGGCCCGGGCCTCCGTCGACCTCGTACAGCTCGGCCGGGGCGGCGCCGCGTCCGGGCAGCGCGTCCAGTGAGTGCGTGCGACGCAGCAGGGCGAGCGTCTCGGCAGCCGTCACCATCTCGGCGCGGTTCCACACGTGCCCGCCGTCGAGCGGCATCTGTTCGATGAAACGCAGTTCGTGCCCCTCAGCGAGGGCCCAGTCGAGCAGTGCAGGCGCCTCGTCGTCGTTGACACCGCGCAGCAGCACCGTGTTGATCTTGATCGGCGCGAAACCGGCGCAGCGCGCCGCGTCGAGACCGGTCATGACGTCGTCGAGTCGATCCCGACGGGTCATGGTCGCGAAACGCGAGGGCGAGAGCGTGTCGAGGCTGACGTTGAGTCGCGCCAGGCCCGCGTCGCGCAACGGTTTCGCCAACTGCGCGAGCCGAACGGCGTTCGTCGTCATCGACAACTCGGGGCGCCCGCCCGGCCCCTCGAGTGCCGCCAGGCGTTCGACGAGGTCGACGATGTCGGGGCGCAGCAGCGGTTCGCCGCCCGTGAGGCGGATCTCGTCGATGCCGGCCTCGACGGCGATGCGAGCCACCGTGACGATCTCGTCGCTCGCCAACAACGAGTCGCGCGGCGCGAGCGGCACACCCTCGGCAGGCATGCAGTAGGTGCAACGCAGATTGCACTTGTCGGTCAGCGAGATGCGCAGGTCACGATGCACCCGCCCGAACGAGTCGACGAGCGGACCGTCATCCGAAACGCCTGCAGCGGTGGAGAGTTCGCCGCGCAGGGCACGGCGCACGCGGGGTGTCGGCAGGTCGATCATGACGGCAGCCCGGACCACACCGCGCTGCCGTCGCGCAGGTGTTGCTGCTTCCACAGCGGGACGTCGTGCTTGATGCGGTCGACCAGTTCGCCGCACACCGTGAACGCCAGGGCACGATGCGGCGAGCTGACGGCGGCGACGATGGCGCTCTCCCCCACCGCGACGCGTCCGATGCGGTGGCTGACGGCCACGCGTGTCTCACCGTACGGATCCAGCTGCGTGACGACGGCCTCCGCCACCTCGCGCAACGTCGCCGCGGCGCTCGGGTGCGCGGTGTAATCGAGCGCGACGACCTCGCCGTCAGCCTCCGGGTCGTGGTTGCGCACCGTCCCGACGAACGTCACGCACGCGCCCTGACGTGCGTCGTCGACGGCGCGCACGTGGGCGTCGACGTCGAGGGGCGAGTCGGTGACGGCGGCGAGCAGGACGGGCATGGGCGCTCCTTCCATCGGCGGCCCAGCGGTGTCCGCGGGACGCAAAAAACGCGGAATCCGATGATTCCGCGTCCTGATGGTGGATGTAAAGGGACTCGAACCCCTGACCTCTCGCGTGTGAAGCGAACGCTCTAACCAACTGAGCTATACATCCGTGTGGTGCGCGGGAAACACTAGCCCACGGCGTCGATGAACACCAAACGGGCCGGCGCGTCAGCCGCCGAGCCCCGGCACGTCGTCGAGCCAGTTCTCGGCGAAGTCCGGCAACCATCCCGGCACCCCGGACACCGCGAACATCGCCCAGAAGATCGCGACGACGAGCGCGAACGTCGCGAGACCGGCCAGCGCCTGCGCCCACCAGCCCTTGCGTTCGAGCCAGTCCCACCACGCTTGCACCTTCGCGCGTACCCAGCCGAGCAGCCGCTGCGCGCGCTCGAACTCGCTCGCCCAGATGCCGAGGCCGAGGAAGATGACGAGCCAGCCCGGCCCCGGAAACGGCAGCAGCACGATGCCCACGATGACGACGATTGCGCCGAGCACACCGACGCCGATGCGGTACAGTCGCGCGCTCTTCGGGTTGGCGCGGATGCGTCGACGCCACTCCCAGTCGTGCTCCTCGCCCTGCCCGGGCTCTCGAGAATCGCGGGAATCAGCGTCGCGGGCGGAGGTCGTCGAGCTCATGACAGCCAAGCCTAACGGGGGCGCCTGAGCCGACCATTCCAACGCCGCGCGCGGGAGACTTCACGGCCGGGCGTGAACCGACGTCAACCCACATCAACCGCCACGACATCGCGCCGCCCCGTGTCGAGGGAACCCCACGCCGAGGCAGACCCGACGGGAACCCGCCGTCAGCCGAGCAGCTCACCCTGACGCTCGGCGAAGATCGCCGCGATGCGCGAGGTCATGGGTCCGGGGGTGCCCTCGTCGCACAGCGCCCGGTCGTTCATGGCGTGCACGCCCTGCACGTCGCGTGTCGAGGAGGTGACGAACGCCTCGTCGCATTCGTCGAGCACGTCGAAGCTCAGGTGTTCCTCGGCGATCTCGACGCCGGCCTCGCGCGCCCACTCGATCGTCAGCGCGCGCGTGATGCCGGCGAGCGGGCCGTCCTCGAGCGGCGGCGTGACGACGCGCTCACCGAGCACGACGAAGATGTTCGACCCGGTGCCCTCGCACAGGTTGCCGAGCGTGTTCGAGAAGATCGCCTCGCTCGCGCCGGCCTCCTTGGCCGCGGCGAGCGCGACGACGTTCTCCGCGTACGACGTCGTCTTCAACCCGGCGACGGCCGAGTTCTCGTTGCGCGTCCAGCGCACCGTCGCGACCTTCGTCGTCGGCGCGGGTCGCGGCACGGCGCCCGCCGTCACGATGTACGTCTGCGGGGCGTCGCCGCGATCCGAACCGAGTGGGCCGACGCCGCCGGTCACGGTGTAGCGCAGGCGCCCGAAGTCGATGTGCTCACCCTCGAGCACGGCCTTGACGCCCTCGTCGATGCGGTCGCGATCGAGCTTCGGCAGGCCGAGGCCGGCGAGGCTGCGATCCATCCGATCATGATGACGCGACAACGCGAACACGCGGCCGCCGTCGATCTTGGCGGTCTCGAACACGCCGTCGCCGACGGTGATGCCGTGGTCGATCGGTGAGATGGCCGCGCCCTCGTCGACGCGGCGACCGTCGACCCAGATCCGGATGCTCATGGTGTCTCCTCCAGTGCCGCGCCCCGCGCAATGGCGAGCAGGCGATGTGCCTTCAGTTCGGTCTCATCCCATTCTGCCGTAGGCACCGAATCCCACGTGATCCCGGCGCCCACCCCGAAGTGGGTCGACGGAGACGATATCCCGTGCCCGTTCGCGGCCGCAGCCCCACCCCCGGCGAGTTTCTGCCAGAACGTACGGATGCCGACGGCCAGCTCCGCGGCGCCCCGATCGGCGTCGATCCACCCGATGGCGCCGCAGTACGGCCCGCGCGCCCCCACCTCGAGTGATTCGATGACGTCGAGAGCCCGCCGTTTCGGGGTGCCCGACACCGAGCCGGGCGGCCCCGTCGCGCTGAGCAGCCGCGCCCACGTCACGCCGTCACAGACCTCGCCCCACACCGTCGAGACGAGGTGGACGAGGCCGGGGTGCTGTTGCATCTCGAGCAGCGGATCGACGCGCACCGAGCCGGGCACACAGACACGTTGCAGGTCGTTGCGCACGAGGTCGGTGATCATGACGTTCTCCGTCACGTCCTTCGCGAGCATCGTCTCCGGACACGTCGACGTGCCCTTGATCGGCGCGGAACTGATGACGGCGCCCTCGCGCGCGAGGTACATCTCCGGCGAGGCACTGACGATCTGCGGCAGGCCCGCGATGTCGATACGCGCGGCGTGACGCGCCGGGTTGTGGGCGAGCACGCCGTGGAACAGGACGTCGAGGTCGAGCGCGGCGTCCGTCGTCAGCGTCCGACAGAGGTTGACCTGGTACACGTCGCCTGCCGCGATGTGCTCGCGGATCCGTTCGACGCCGTCGCAGTAGGCGTCGCGCGACAGCGACGATCGCCATTCGACGTGACATTCCGCGGGCCTTGACGGCGGCTCGGCCAGGGCCGCACTCCCCCGCCACGGCTGCGTCGGGTGCCACACCACCGATCGCATGCGCGCGGCCAACAGCTCGCCCTCGAACGTCTGCACGACGACGTGGAAACCGTGCTCGAGATCGTCGGGATCCGACGTCACCGCCTCGACGTCCCACGCCGTGACGTCGCGAAAGAGCGCACGATCCGTGCTGGCGGCGAGAGCGTCGATCACGAGAGGCCACAGTAGTCCGGCCGCGTCCCGCGCAGGCGGATGCGCCGCAGCGGATGAGCCCGGCCACGTGGCGACCTACCGAGGACGCACGCCCTCTGCCCGGACGCGGGTCACGGTCACGGATTCGCGGCGAGGAAAACGTACGCGAACAGCAGCACGAGCAGGATCCACCCGGAGAACCGCGTCGCGCGGCCCTGGACGATCGTCAGGATGCCGACGACGAGGCTGAGCACGAGCAGCACGATGTGCATGCTGCCGAGGCCCAGTTCAAGCGGTGACGACAGGAACGGCGACAGCGCCGCGAGCGTCGGGATCGTCAGGCCGATGCTCGCCATCGCCGAGCCGTACGCGAGATTGAGGCTGTTCTGAACGCGTCCAGCGCGCGCGTACTTCGCGGCGGCGAGCGTCTCCGGCAGCAGCACGACGAGGGCGATGACGACGCCGACGAAGCTCTGCGGGAAGCCCGCGGCGTCGACGGCCTGTTCGATCGACGGCGACAGCACCTTCGCCAGACCGACGACGGCGACGAGCGCCACGACGAGCAGGCCCAGGCTGACGAGCGCGGCGCGCGTCGACAGGGCCGGGCCGTGGGCGTCCTCGTCGTCGAGCGGCTTGCCGGCGCGGTCGACGGGCACGAAGAAGTCGCGGTGACGCACCGTCTGGGTGAGGACGAACATCGCGTACACACCGATCGAGCTGATCGCGGCGAACGCGAGCTGCGACGGCGAGAACTCCGGCCCGCTGCGGGCCGAGGTGAACGTCGGCAGCACGAGGCACAGCCCCGCGACGGTGACGACGCCCGCCAGCGCGGCCGCCGACCCTTCCGGGTTGAAGCGTGCCAACCCGCGGCGCCCCGCGCCGAGGAAGATGCACAGACCGGCGATGCCGTTGATCGTGATCATGAGCGCCGCGAACACCGTGTCGCGCGCAAGCGTCTCGACGCCGTCCTTGCCGGAGGCCATGAGGGTGACGATGAGCCCCACCTCGATGACGGTGACGGCGACCGCGAGGACGATCGAACCGAGCGGCTCGCCCACCTTTGCGGCGATGACCTCGGCGTGGTGGACGGCGGCGAGAACAGCGCCGAACAACGCCGCGGTGACGAGGACGGCGACGACGCCCGGCAGGCTGCGTCCCCCAGGTGGCCGCGAGGACGACGGCTCCGAGGATCGGAGCCCACGTCGTCCACTGGGCGATTCCTGGTCGGTGCGTGGCTTCGGCGCTCATGCGCTCCCCTTGGATCGTGCGGCGGTCACGGACGCTGCGTGCTCGGCCCCTGCCTGAGGGAGACGGTTCCTGCGAGAGCGAGCCTCGATCAGTCTTGGCCGAATGTGCATCAAGGCCTCCGGCGACACGCCGAAGGCCTTGATGTGATGGTGGGCGATACTGGGTTTGAACCAGTGACCTCTTCCGTGTCAAGGAAGCGCGCTACCGCTGCGCCAATCGCCCCAGATATGGGAATGGAGCGGACAACCGGGCTCGAACCGGCGACCTCAACCTTGGCAAGGTTGCGCTCTACCAACTGAGCTATGTCCGCCTGTTTCCTCGGGCTTTCCGCCCTCGGCAACGACGAGAACGTTACCCGGATCATCGCGCGTTCACCAAATCGGCATCGCCGAGTCGACGGGGATCGGGGCCCACGCACGCCGCTCGTCGAGTGCGCGATCGCGACGACGAAGGCGGGACGGATGACGCTGGCTTCACGCCGACTGTGCCTCATCACCGCCGTGCCGTCCTCGACCTGGCTCATCGCGCCGCTGCTCGATCCGCAGCTGCATCCGTGGACGTCGTACGCCTCGGCGTACTTCGTCTCCGGACGCCCAGCCGCCACGCTCCTGCGCACCACCGACGGCCTCTCGGGAGTGCTGCTCGTCGTCATCTCCGCGCTGTCCTACGCCCGCCTGCGCATCGTGTGGCGGGAGCTGCGCCTCGACCACGACGCCGCAGCGGCCGTCGGTCACGTCTCGACCCGCCGTCGCGAACGCGTCGCCGTGCGGACGTGGTGCGCCGCCACGGTGCGGGCCGCATCGATTCGCCGGGCCGGGCCACCGCCGGGCGTCCGATTCGTCCTCGGCCTCCCCTGCTGAGCCGTTTCCCGGCGCGCTTCCCAGATGATCAGCGTGACGGGCCGCGCGACGCGCGTTCTCGACGCAGGCGACGGGCCCGCGCTCGCCTGCTCCCCCGGCATCGCGTCGTTCGTGTGGGATTGTGCGCCTGTCGCGCCATGCTTGTCGGCCACCCATCGCGTCATCGCCGTCGAAGCTCCCGCCGACGAGCGTCTTGGCACCGGGCACCTCGACGCCGAACGCCTTGATGTCGAGCACCCTGGCGCCGCGCATGTCCTGATGCCGCACGTCGCGATGTCGAACGCGCGGACGCCGACCGTCCCCAAGAACAGAAACGGCCGGCGCGCCGACCATGCTCGAGGACGACGCAGCGCACCTGCTGAACGCGCTCGACGCGCTGGGCGTGCCGGGCCCTGTCACATTCGTCGGTCATTCATTCGGGGCTGTCGTGGCGGAAGCCGCGGCGCGCATGGCCCCGGAGCAGGCCGCGGCCCTCGTCCTGCTCGACGGGTCACTCGCCGAGGACGGCTCCGCCGAGCCCGAGACGCCTCGATCGGGCCGACGCGCACGACTCCTGGCGGCAGCCCTGTGAAGCCGCTCGGCCGTCGCTGCTTGGCGGGTCTGCGGCCCCACGATTCGCACGCTGGCGGTGCCCGCGCGTCGTTCACTCGCGCGATCGGTCCCCGGCCTGCGCGACGAGATGGCGTCGATCAGCGTGCTCGAGACCTGTCTTCACGAATTGTCGGCATATTCGTCCTGCGTTCGTCAGCTGCATGCGCTGCGCACGACGTCACCGCTGACGCCGCAGTTGCCGACGCTCGTCGTCGCCGCCAACGGGCGCCTGCAGCGACGCACGCCAACCCGTTGGGTGCGCGCCGTGCTGCGCCAGGCGCGCGAAATCGCCGCCGATGCAGACGTGCGGAAGGCCGTCCTCGAGCGATCCGGCCATTTCGTCATGCTCGACCGCCCTCAGCGCATGGCCGACCTCATCCTCACGCTCGGATCCCGCTGACGGCGGCGCACCGCGACGCTCCGGCGGCCTCGCACTCTGCGTCCGCTCGATCAGGCGCCGGGCTCGTCGACGATGCCGTCGTCGAAACCCGCCGCGTCGCGACCGTCCGTGAAGTGCAGCGCAGCCTCTTCAGCGCTCGAGGCGCCACCCGCGAAACCGTCGTCCTCGGCGACGAGTTCGGATTCGCGATCCTCCGCCAGGCCCTCGTCGGGGGCGACGACGCGGCCGACGCGCGTGTCGTCGAACTCGTCGTCAGGTGACGGAACGCCGTCGGGGTTGCCGTACGCCGAGTCGGGGTCGACGTCGGGCACCTCCTCCTCGAGGCGCTCGCCGAGGGTCTCGTGCTCGTTCTCCCAGCGCTCGACGTTCGGCTCGCGCTCCGGTGTCGTGAACCCCTGGTCGAGCATGTTCTCGTACGCCTCGCCCGTGACGTCGTCGGCGGCCTGGGCCTGATCCGCGTAGCCGTCCATGGGGCCGAGGTCGAAGTTCGATTCATTCGTCATGACGCCATCATGCGCACATGAGCCCCACCAAGGAAAGCCGGCCGGCCCGCTGCACGTCGGTCGACGGCCCCGCCCGCATGCGCCGCTCGACTTTGCCCCACAACGCGTCATCCATGACGCGTTTCCGGGCGATGGCCGCCGGGCCCCGTGCCCACGGCGTCCCCCACACACCGGCCCGGGATCTCTCGCCCAGCCGGCAGCTGGCAGCCTGCAGCGGAACAGCCACGATGCTCCCGACGGCCGGGCCGTGGGAGCATCGTGGCTGTGTTCTGTTCTGGTGGGCGATACTGGGTTTGAACCAGTGACCTCTTCCGTGTCAAGGAAGCGCGCTACCGCTGCGCCAATCGCCCGAGGTGGAGACGGGATTTGAACCCGTGTAGACGGCTTTGCAGGCCGTTGCCTCGCCTCTCGGCCACTCCACCGAACACGGTTCGCACCGTGCGTGTCCAAGAAGACACAGAGCGGACAACCGGGCTCGAACCGGCGACCTCAACCTTGGCAAGGTTGCGCTCTACCAACTGAGCTATGTCCGCCTGCTACTGCGCTGTCGCGCTGCAACGAGAGGAAACACTAACCGATGCTCACGTTCACGCGCAACGTGGGCGGCGCGGATGCCGCGTCACGCGCTGCGACGCTGCGCCATGTCGTCGGGGCGAGCAGTCTCGGCGGCGGCTTCGCCCTGCGTCGCCACGCCACCGTCGGGCCGCGCCCCACGATCCACCACGGCAGCTCGCTCGCCGTACGGGCGCCCATGCCTTGCGCCGGCCGACGTCTCGTTCTCCTGGTCGTACGGGGCGTCGTCGCCCGCCCGTGAACGCACCTTGGCCACCTGTTCCTCGATGAGCCCACGCGTCCGCGCACGCACTCCGATGGGCGCGGCGGCGACGGGCCACAGCCGCGCGACGGCACTGTTGAGCGCGGCACCGATGAGCACGGCAATCGACAACGAGTACAGCCATATCAGCGCGATGATCGCTGCTGCGAGCGGGCCGTAGATCGAGATGCCGCCGACGGACGCCGACAACCAGCTCCGCAGGAACAGCGAGATGATGACCCAGGCGATGAGGGTGAATCCGGCGCCGGGCAGGTCGCGCACCCATGGCGTGCGCACAGGTGTCGCGATGTAGTAGAGCGTCGCGAACCCGACGATCGTGATGGCGCCGACGACGGGCCAGTACAGCGTCAGCAGGAACAGCAGACCGGGCGGCAGCATGCGTCCGAGCAGATCCGGGCCGATGACGATGAGTGGCAGCACGGCGCCGATGAACAGCAGCGAGACGAAATACAACGTCACCGACAGCGCACGGGCGCGCACGATGCCGCGCACGCCGCCCTGGCCGTACATGATCGAGATGGTGTCGACGATGACGTTGATCATCCGCGAACCGGACCACAGCGACAGCAGGAAGCCGATGGAGACGACGTCGGGGCGTCCGCCCTCGAGCGCGTCGTGCAGCGTCGGCATGACGACGTTCTGCAGCGCCTCCCCCGACAGGATCCCCTCGAGGTAACGCTCGATCGAGCGGACGATGTCGTCCACGGTACGTCCGCCGAGGGCGCCGCCGACGTAGCCCATGACGCCGAGCAGGCCGTAGACGAGCGGCGGGAAGGACAGCAACGCGAAGAAACCCGCCTCGGAGGCGAGGCCGGTGACGCGGTAGCGCATGCACTGGCGCAGCGTCTCGAGCACGAGGCGGCACACGGCGTAGAGGCCGGGCACGCGGCGCGCCACGCGGCGGGCGCGGGTACGCAGCATCGACGGTTGATCCTGCTCCGCCTGCTCGCTCACCCGAGCACGTTAGCGGCGTTCGTCGCGGAAGGCGGGGAGGCTCGCCGCAGCCGTGTCCACGCCCGAACCGGCGTGCGACGAGCGCGTCCTACTTCATGGTTAGGTAGACGCCATGGATATCTGGCCGGGCAAGCCCTACCCCCTCGGTGCCACGTTCGACGGCACCGGCGTCAACTTCGCAATCTTCTCGGAAGCGGCCGAGAAGGTCTTCCTCTGCTTGGTCGACGACGACATGGTCGAGACGCGCATCGAGCTGACGGAGGTCGACGGCCACGTCTGGCATGGTTACGTGCCGAGCGTGCAGCCCGGTCAGCGGTACGGCTACCGCGTCGAGGGCCCGTACGACCCCGAGAACGGGCAGCGTTGCAACGTCAACAAGCTGTTGCTCGACCCGTACGCGAAGGCGATCGAGGGTCAGATCGACGGCGACGAGTCTTTGTTCAGCTACTACTTCCTCGAGCAGGACAAGCGCAACGACGACGACTCGCTCGCTCACACGATGCTGAGCGTCGTCATCAACCCCTACTTCGACTGGGGTCACGACCACCCGCCGCAGCACGAGTACCACCAGAGCGTCATCTACGAGGCGCACGTCAAGGGTCTGACGATGACGCACCCGGACGTGCCGGAGGAGATCCGTGGCACGTACGCCGCGATCGGTCACCCCGCGATCGTGCAGCACCTCGTCGACCTCGGCGTGACGGCGATCGAGCTCATGCCGGTGCACCAGTTCGTGCAGGACACGACGCTCGTCGAGAAGGGCCTGACGAACTACTGGGGTTACAACACGATCGGCTTCCTCGCGCCGCACAACGCGTACTCGGCGAGTGGCGAACGCGGTCAGCAGGTCACCGAGTTCAAGGCGATGGTCAAGGCACTGCACGAGGCGGGCATCGAGGTCATCCTCGACGTCGTCTACAACCACACCGCCGAGGGCAACGAGAACGGCCCGACGCTGAGCTTCCGCGGCCTCGACAACGAGAACTACTACCGCCTCGTCGACGACAACAAGGCGCACTACTTCGACACGACGGGCACGGGCAACTCGCTGCTCATGCGCAGCCCGCACGTGCTGCAGCTCATCATGGATTCGCTGCGGTACTGGGTCAACGAGATGCACGTCGACGGTTTCCGCTTCGACCTCGCTGCGACGCTCGCGCGTCAGTTCCACGAGGTCGACCGGTTGAGCGCCTTCTTCGACATCATCCAGCAGGATCCCGTGATCAGCCAGGTCAAGCTCATCGCCGAGCCCTGGGACGTCGGTGACGGCGGCTACCAGGTCGGCAACTTCCCGCCGCTGTGGACGGAGTGGAACGGCAAGTACCGCGACACCGTGCGCGACTACTGGCGTGGTGAGCCGGGTTCGCTCGGCGAGTTCGCCTCCCGTCTCACTGGTTCGAGCGACCTGTACGCGCACTCGGGGCGTCGACCGATCGCGTCGATCAACTTCGTCACCGCGCACGACGGCTTCACGATGCGCGACCTCGTCAGCTACAACGAGAAGCACAACGACGCCAACGGCGAGGGCAACAACGACGGCGAATCGCACAACCGCAGCTGGAACTGCGGCGTCGAGGGCGAGACCGATGACGCGAGCGTGCTCGCGCTGCGGGATCGTCAGATTCGCAACCACCTCGCGACGCTCATGCTGAGCCAAGGCGTGCCGATGCTGCTGCACGGTGACGAGCTGGGACGCACGCAGGGCGGCAACAACAACACGTACTGCCAGGACAACGAGATCTCCTGGATCGACTGGGATCTCGACGACCGTCGCCGTTCGTTGCTGGAGTTCACGCAGCAGCTCATCGCGTTGCGTCGTACGCACCCGGCGTTCCAGCGTCGACGCTTCTTCGCCGGCGACGCCGAGCACGGTGGGCGCAGCGACTGGGGCGACATCGTCTGGTTCGGCGCGAACGGTGAGGAGATGCAGGACGGCGACTGGGCCTCCGGAGCTGGCACGATCATGGTCTACCTCAACGGTGACGCGATCCACGCGCAGGATGCGAAGGGCCAGTCGGTCGTCGACGACCACTTCCTGCTGCTGTTCAACCCCGGCCACGAGGAGACGCACTTCGTCATCCCCGAGGTCGTCAAGAAGGGTTCGGAGTGGAGTTTCGCCATCTCCAGCCTGCCCGAGGACGCCGAAGCAGGCGTCGAACTGAGCGGCGGCGACACCGTCAAGCTGCCCCCGCGCACCCTCGCGGTGCTGCAGGCGCCACGCACAGAGAGCTGACGAACGCATGACGAGGGGCTGACCGGTTCGATCGAACCGGTCAGCCCCTCGTCATGTTCGTCTTCTCGTGCCTGGCGCGCCGCCGGCCGTGCTCGTACGGACCCGGCCCGCGGCGTGGACGTCAGAGCTTCTCGAGGCGAGCGCGCTGCTCGGGGACGTCGAACGTCGCCTCCGGCCACTCGAGGGCGAGGGCGCGCAGGTGCTCGAGGACGAGCTGCTGCACAGCAAGACGCGCATACCACTTGTTGTCGGCCGGGACGACGAACCACGGCGCGACGTCCGTCGACGTCTTCTCCAGCAGCGCCTGGTAGGCCTCCTGGTACTCACTCCAGTAGGAGCGTTCGACGAGGTCGCCCGGGTTGAACTTGTAGAACTTCTCCGGGTCCTCGAGACGCTCGGCAAGGCGCGCCTTCTGCTCGTCGGCGGAGATGTGGAGCATCACCTTGATGATCGTCGTGCCATTCGCGACGACCGACTCCTCGAACGCGTTGATCTGGCCGTAGCGACGCATCCACACCGGTCGCGAGACGAGGTCGTGGACACGCACGACGAGGACGTCCTCGTACTGGCTCCGGTCGAACACCCCGACATAACCGGGCTTGGGCAGCGCATTGCGGATGCGCCACAGGAACGGATGCGCTTGCTCTTCCTTCGTCGGCGTCTTGAAGGCCGTCAGCTCGACGCCCTGTGGGTCCATCGTGCCGACGACGTGACGCATGATGCCGCCCTTGCCGGAGGTGTCCATGCCCTGCACGAGCAGCAGGACGCTGCGCCCGCCGGGGTGACGCTCGCTCGCGTAGAGCCGCTCCTGCAGGTCAGCGAGCTCGTCGCCCGTCTTGCGCATGACCTTCTCGGCCTTCTTGGGCCCGCCGTCGAACGCGGGCGTGGACGACGCGTCCAGGTCGGCGAGGACGAACCCCTCACCGACGCGCAGCGCCGAGGCGAAGTCGCTCTTGACGGCCTTGAACTTCTTCGTCTCCTTGCGCGTCGCCTTGTCACGGCCGACGTTCGCGATGACCTCCTCGGCCTGCTTGAGACGAGCCACCTTGGCGGGCGCAAGGCGAGCCGTGCTCGTCGACGTGTCGACGTTCTTCGCCTCGGACGTGGCGTCGGACGCCGACTTCTCCGCCTTCTTCTCGCCCTTCGCCGTCGGTGCCTCCGCCTCGGCGGTCTTCGACGTGGCCGCCGTCTTGGCCGCGCTCGCCTCGGACTTCTTCGTCGCCTCGGACTTCTTCTTCGCGTCGGACTTCGCCGTCGTGTCAGCCGACTTCTTGCTCGAGGACGACTTCTTCGACGCCTTGCCAGCCGACTTCTTCTTCGGCTGCGCGTCAGACGTCGTGGTCTTCGTGGACGCTCCCCCGGCGGCCGTGGTCTTGGCGGACGTCTTCGACGACGTTCCCGCCTTCTTCGCCGACTTGGTCGTGTCGCTCTTGGTGGCGACCTTCGACGACGAGGAGGCGCTCTTCGCTGCCTTCTCGGGCGCCTCGGGCGACTCGCTCTTGGCCTTCTTGGACATACCAGTCATCGTGGCAGACCCGACCGGCGTTGTCATGCACTTCGCCTCCGCACGGACAAGCGATTCGGCGAGATCACGGTGATCCGTTGGGGCGCAACGCTTTCGAAGGACGCCGATTCAACGCTCGTCGGCGACAGAGCGACCACCACCCGCTCGTTCCGCAGCGATCAGGCGTACGAACGGCCCTCAGCGAGCGAGGAACTCGCGGACGTATCGCTCCCAACGGGCCGGGTCGGTGTTCCACTCGCGCACATGTCGGGCCTGCTCCCAGCGCTGCCAGGTGACGATGTCAGGGCGCAGTCGTGCGAGCTCCGCGCTCGGTCCGTAGGGCACGAACTCGTCGTTGACGGAGTGGATGACGAGCATCGGCTTCGTCAGCTCGTCGGCGCGCGCGACCCAGTTCGTCAGCGTGACGTCGATCGCCTGCGCGAGCCCCGTCATCCGCCGGCTCGATCGGTTGCCGCCCAACAGACGTGCCGCGAGGTCGGCGAGGCGCGGGTGCAGCCGATTGGCCCGCGCATGGTGAGCCATGACGTCGGCCCAGTCGAGCACCGGCCCGTCGAGGACGACGCGACGCACCGCCCCCGCGTGGCCGCTGCGCGCGAGTACCTGCATGACGATCGCGCCGCCCATCGACCAGCCGAGCAGGTCGATGCTGCGCGCGCCCTCCCGCAGCGCGAACTCGAGGGCGAGATCGACGTCTTCCCACTCGGTGAGTCCGAGGGCGTACTTGCCGTCGCTGCTGGCGGGCCCGTCGGAGTCGTTGCGGTAGCTCGGGATGATGCACGAGATGCCGAGGTCGGTGAGCACCGGGACGGCGCGCAACGTCTCCCCGCGACGGGCGCCGCGGCCGTGGACGAGAACCGCCCAGCGGGTGCCGTCGCCGGCGCGCGTCACCCATGCCGGCGCGCGGCCGTTGACGGTGGGAAGCGCGAGTTCTTCGGTTCGGATGCCGTACGCGTCCTGGGGCGAACCGTCGACGTACCAGCCGCTCCAGCGGGCGGGGCCCGGGAGGAGCTCGCCGCGCGTGACGGCGTCGACGGCCCGGATGACGCCGCCCGCGTCGGTGTGACCGAGGATCTCGCCGATGCGAGCGTGGCCGCGTTCGTCGTCCCAGTACAGCCCGTAGCGGCCGGGCGCGAGGGATTCGACGCTCGACGCGAAGACTGCGCTCGTGGCCACCCCGTCGAGGCCGTGACGGACGGTCAGGACGTCCGCGTCGTTCGGTTTTTCCTTCTCAGGTGTGACGAGCTTGCGCGCGAAGACCGCCGCGATGGTGACGGACGCCGCGCTCGTCGTCGCGGCGAGCGCCGCGCCCGTTCCGAGACCGAGCACGACGGACTGGCGGCTACTGAGACGCTTCACTCTTCAATTGTTTCATCGCGGCGGCCTCACGCCGTCGGGCGCCCCGTTCGTTCATCGGTGATCGAGGGTGTTCGTCGCGCCGACCTCCCCGCTGTCGGGACGCTTCTGGTTTCGGCGACCGCTCGTTCGTTCACTCGTGGCCGGGGTGTGCCGCTGCGCGCGTTCCGGTCGTGATGGTCATGAGTGACGCCTCATCTCGGATCGGAGCAGCGCCGAAGCACGGGCCGCGGCGACACGGATGGGGCGACAATGGGTGGCATGAGCTTGCCCATCACACTGCCCGTCCAACCGATGCTCGCGAAGGCCGTCACGAGCGTGCCGGAGGGTGACGAGTTCACCTACGAACCGAAGTGGGACGGTTTCCGCTGCATCGTCGCGCGGGACGGCGACGACGTCGAGTTGCACTCGCGCGGCTCGAAGTTGCTGACGCGCTACTTCCCGGAACTCGTCGAGGCGCTGAAGTTGGCGCTGCCCGAGCGTGTCGTCCTCGACGGTGAGATCGTGCTGCGTCAGGGCTCGCCCGGGCATGAGCGGCTCAGTTGGGACGCGCTCAGCGCACGCATCCACCCCGCCGCGTCGCGCATCGAGAAGTTGGCCGCAGAGACGCCGGCGCAGTTCGTCGCGTTCGATCTGCTCGCCGAGGGCGACGACGACGTCATGGGCGAGCCGTTCGAGAAACGTCGCGCACGTCTGGAGGCGCTGTTCGCGCAGTGGCCGACGAGCGATTCGGTCTACCTGACGCGCACGACGCGCGACGCCGACGAGGCACGTCGCTGGTTCGAGCAGTTCGAGGGCGCGGGGCTCGACGGCGTCGTCGCGAAGCGTCGCTCCGACGTCTACGAGCCGGGCAAGCGCACGATGCTCAAAATCAAGCACAAGCGCACGGCCGAAGCCGTCGTCGTCGGTTATCGCGTGCACAAGAGCGGCGATGGCGTCGGATCGCTGCTGCTCGCGCTCGCCGACGCGGACGGCGAGTTGCACAACGTCGGGGGCGTCAGCGCGTTCACGGCGGCGCGACGGCGCGAACTCGTCGACGAACTCGACCCGCTCGTCGTGCGCGACGCCGACGGCAACGCCGCGCACGGTGAGACGGATCGCTCACGCTTCAGCAGCTCGAAGGACGTCTCGTTCGTGCCCCTTCGCCCCGAACGCGTCGTCGAGGTCGCGTTCGATCAGTTGGAGGGCAACCGCTTCCGTCATGCCGTGACGTTCCTGCGCTGGCGCCCCGACCGCGAGCCGACTTCCTGCACTCTCGAGCAGGTTGAACGCGCCCCCGACTATGACCTCGGAGAGGTGCTGCGACGCGGCTGACCCGCCGCGCCTGGTTCGCCGTCACGCCCGTTCGTCGTCACGCCCAGCGCCCCGGCATCCCCGTCGTCATCGCTCCCCCGTCGTCCCTACTCCCCTGACGACGACCGTTCTGCGATTCCTGTCCCCTTCGCGAATCCCGTTTCCTTTCTCGATTTGCGTCCACATCTGCGATCTTCGTCCACATTCTCAAGCCAGCAGGTCCCAACGGACGCCGGCGTGAATATGGACGAAGATCGCAGATGTGTACAGGCGAGCGCGTCAGCCCGCCAGCGCGATGTTCTCGTCGACGACGGGCTTGTCGGCCTTCTTGCCGAAGCGCTGCTGCGCCGCCTGCTTGCTGATGCCGAGGCTCTCGCCGATCTGGGCCCACGAGTCGCCCTTGGCGCGACGCTCGGCGACGACCCACTTGATCGTGTCGGACATGAGGTTGTTGAGCATGGCGAGCCCCTCGAGCTCGTCCTTGGTGAACAGGTGCGTCTGCACCCGGAAGCCCTCCATGATGCGCGCGGCCGCCTCTTCGACGGACTTCTCGGAGATTCCGCGCAGTTCCTGGGGCAGGGGCTTACTGATCTTGGGCATGCCCTGAGGCTAGGTCGCGCAGCAGGGCGTGTCAATTAGAGTTGACTGGGTCACAGAGCCGCACCCCATCGAATACTCCACGCACCCCTACGGCTGTCGCCCATCACATCGCGCGACCGCGAGCAACCTCGCCGCTGGGCTCGACGTGGCAACGCACGCGTCGCACGACTACGTCGCTCGCGGCGCCTCCCAGATGACGTGTTCGACGGGTCGCGATCGTGCTGGCGGTCGCTGAGCTACAGCCCCACGCGCTCCGCCACCCGCGCTGACGCCGGGTTGTTCGTCGCCATGACGGCGACGAGCGGCGCGTCAGGCCCCTGGCGCAGCGCCCATTCGACGACGGCGCTGGCGGCCTGGGCCGCGTAACCCGGGCCCCAGTGGTCGGAGTCGAAGCGGTAGTAGAGGTTGAGCACGGGCTCGCCACCGAGGTCACGCAGCTCTACGCCTCAGAAACCGACGACCTCGCCCGTGTCGTCGACGACGGCTGCGTACCCAAACCCGTGCTGACGCCAGTGCGCGCGCCACGACGCGATGAGGTCGACGGCCTCGGAGGCCGCCTTCATGCGCCCCGACGGCAGATGGGCATACGTCCGCGGATCCCCGTGGATGCGCCAGCACGCGTCGACGTCGGCGTCCGAGGGCTCGCGCAGCACGAGCCGCTCGGTCTCGAGCCACGGCGTCACGGCGCGTCTTTCTTGGCGCGGCTCGGCTGCACGCGCGGCGGCTCACCGGGCATTTTCGGGTAATCGGGCGGAAACGGCAACTCGGGCAGGCCGCGTTCGACGTCGGCGTCCCACAGCGCGATGGCCGCGTCGACGTCACCGACATGGTCGTTCATCGACTCCCCCGGCGCCCGCGCCCATGCGTCACCGTCCGCAGCGACGATGCCGGGCACGGTGCGCACCGTGAAGTCGGACGGCGTGACGTCACGCAGCTGCGACCACGCCACCGGCATCGAGACCGGCGCACCCGGCAGCGGCCGCGGCGAATACGCCGCGGCGATCGTCCGGTCGCGGTTCGCCTGGTTGAAGTCGACGAACACCTTCTCGCCGCGCAGCTCCTTCCACCACTCCGTCGTCACCAGATCGGGCAGCCGACGCTCCAACTCGCGCGCAAGGCCGATGACACCGTGACGCACGTCGAGGAACTCCCGCGTCGGCGCGATGCGTGCATACACATGGACGCCACGGTTGCCGGACGTCTTGACGAACGGTGTGAACCCCAGCGACTCCATGAGCTCCTTGAGCGCGAACGCCGCCTCGACGGCATCAGCAAAATCGCGCCCCGGCTGCGGGTCGAGGTCGATGCGCAGCTCGTCAGGATTGTCGTTGTTCTCGGCGCGCACGGGCCACGGATGAAACGTCACCGTGTTCATCTGCACGCACCAGGCGAGCATCGCGGGCTCGTCGAGGACGAGCTGCTCGTGCGCCCGGGCGCTCGGGTACGTGCACATCACACTGCGCGCGTAACTCGGCGCACCCTTGGGCGGGTTCTTGCTGAAGAACGGCTTGTCCGCCAGCCCCTTCGGGTAACGCTCCAACGCGACAGGCCGATCGCCGCTCCAGCGCAGAAACGGCTCGGCCACGGCGAGCACATACTCGACGAGGTCGAGCTTCGTCACCCCGTCGTCGGGATAGACGACGCGATCGGGACTCGACACCCTGACGGTGCGCTCCTCGCCGTCGGGGCCGGGAATCTCGAGGGTCACTGCGGTGGACGCCATGCTCGAAGCGTAGGCGACGGATGCCCGCCCCGCGTTGCCTCGCCCCACTCGCCTTGGCAGGGTTGAGGCATGCCGTCCCCCTCCGCCTCCCGCGTGAGCGAGCCCGACCTGGGCCCGTTCTTCCGCGTGGATGCCATGACGCCGGTGGCGGATTGGCGGCCCCTCGGCGCCGACCTCGCGTCCCGTGGCGCCCTGGGCGCGTGGATCGACCGAGCTCGCGAGCGGACGGCCGCTGCCGGTTCTCTTCACTCCGATGATGTCGACGTCCGTGCGCTCGGCGCCGTCTTGCATCTCGGGGTGTGCGCGCGGGTGCTGTCACCGTGGATCGGGTCGGCGCTGCGGAATACACCCTCCGGGGGCTCGAGAGGTGCCTGCGTCCCCACGCTCGACCAACTGTTCTGGCAGGACGACGGCACGACCACGTTTCCGCTGGCGCTCTCCCCCGAATGGAGTGCCCGGCCGGCGCTCGCCACCCCCGTCGCACACGCCGCCAGCGACGCGAGCGTCGCCGTCAACACGAGCGTCGATCACTTCGCCCGCGCCCTCGTCGATCGACTGGCAATTCCCCTGACGTCGACCGCGCTGACGCCGTCAGCTTCGATTGCCTGGGGCAACGTGGCGTCGGCGCTCCATGGCGCGGCGCGCACCGTCGTCAGGGTCGATCCCGGCCAGTCGACGGCGGTGAGACAGATCGCCGATGCCTGCCTCACGGCACTGACCGCAGCCCGTGGCCGACCACTGACCGACGGCCGCATCGGGACAGTGAGCTTTCGCCGTCACAGCTGCTGTCAGCTCTATCGGCTGCCGGGCAACTCACGCGACACGGTCTGCGGCGACTGCGTCCTGCGGGAACGAACCGGCGCCCCGCGTGGTTGACGATGACGTGAGCCCGAACCGTTTGTCAGGCCGCCCCTGCTCGGGGGACGCTGCCAGCACCAGCGAGAGGGCTCACCGCTCGAGCGACGATGACTCGACACCCCACGGCCCGCCACTCGGCGGCGCCGACGCCCTCGTCCAGGAGGTTCTTCGATGAGCGACCCGACCACCCCGACGTCCGAGCAGGACTGGCGAGCCACGCTCTCCCCCGCCGAGTACGCCGTCCTGCGCGAGGGCGGCACCGAGCCGGCCTTCCGTGGCGAGTACACCGACACCGAGACCGAGGGCGTCTACGCGTGCCGCGCCTGCGGCGCCGAACTGTTCACGAGCCGCGAGAAGTTTCACAGCGGATGCGGCTGGCCCGCGTTCTTCGCGCCCGCCGATGCTGACGACGTCCGTCTCATCGAGGATCGCAGCCACGGCATGATACGCACCGAGGTGCGCTGCGCGAAGTGCGACAGCCACCTCGGCCACGTCTTCCGCGGTGAAGGTTTTTCGACGCCGACGGACGAGCGCTACTGCATCAACTCGATCAGCATGACGTTGCGGCCCGCCACGAACTGACGGTCGCCACGCCCGATCCTGACGTAGCCCCAACCCTGCCGCGGAGGATCTGCTCGAAAATTACGCATCTGCACGAGGAATGTGCCGCACACTCCTCGTGCAGATGCGCATTTCTCGTGCAGTTTGCGTCACCGCGCCCTGTCCGCCGGCCCACGCGCGAGCACGAGCGGCGCTCCAATCTCAGACCGCCCGCTCCCGCGCGACGCGATACGAGCGCACGAGCATCTCGGCGGCACGTCGCCCCTCCTCGAGGGCGTCCTCGTACGGTTCGCGAAGCATGAGCGCGAGCGTCCCGGCGTAGATCGTCATGAGCGCTGACGCCAGGTGCGGCGCCGCCGCCCCTGCAACGGGTTCGCTGTACGCCAGCAGCCTGTCGCGCAGTAGCGCCGTTTCCTCCTCGAGCACGGCGCGCAGATCCGGGCCAGGGTTGACGATGGCGGCGCTCGTCCCGCTGAACGCGCACCACCGCTCGGGCAGGCGCTCCGCCTGGTAGGTCGCGAGCGCCGGCCACAGCGCGAGCAGGCGTTCCTCATCATCGGCGGCGGCGGCGATCGCGTCGTCCCACACCTGGGTCCAGATGTTCAGGCGACGTCGCAGCGCCGCGGCGATCAGCCCCTCCTTGTTGCCGAAGTGGGCGTAGAGGCTGGGCGGCGAGGCGCCCGCGCGCTTGAGGATCGTGTCGACGGGCGTCGCGAAGGCACCTTCGATGAAGAGGAGCGAGTCGGCCGCGTCCAGCAGCCGTTCACGCACGGGTGTTCGGGTGTTCACATCACCAGAATATAACGTGCGTTATCCTGGTGCCGATAACGCACGTTATATCCCCTCTGGCCACCCGCCCGTTGCGTCGCACTGGCAGGCCAGACCCGCGTCGCGCACGTCACGAGACACCCGCACCCAGGGCGGCCGGCTCGTCGCCTGCGTCACGCACCGAGCACGAGGAGGCCGAATGAACACCCTGTACATCGACGGCGAATGGGTCGCCGCAGCGTCCGGCGAGAAGCGCACCATCACCTGCCCGGCCGACGGCAGCGAGGTCATCGTCGTCGACGAGGCCGGGGCCGAGGACGCGGCGAAAGCCATCGCCGCCGCACGTCGCGCGTTCGACTCGGGTGAGTGGCCGAACACGCCCGCCCCCGAGCGCGCCGCCCTGCTCACGAAACTCGCCGACCTGCTGGAGCGGGACAAGGAGAAGGTTGCGCGCATGGAGTCGCAGGACACGGGCAAGCGCTACGCCGAGTCGCTCATCGACATGGACGACATCATCGGTGTCTTCCGCCACTTCTCGGCGCTGACGACGCAGCACGCCGGCCGTGTCGTCGAGACAGGCATGCCGGACGTGTCGAGCCGCGTCGTCACCGAGCCCGTGGGTGTGTGCTCGCTCATCACGCCCTGGAACTACCCGCTGCTGCAGACGGCGTGGAAGGTCGCACCGGCGCTCGCGGCGGGCAACACGTTCGTCCTCAAGCCCGCCGAACTGACGCCGCAGAGCGCGATGTGGCTCATGGACGCCCTCGCCGAGGCCGGCCTGCCCGCGGGCGTCGCGAACCTCGTCCTCGGCCCGGGCTCGAGCGTCGGCGTCGAGATGACGGAGAACGTGGAGGTCGACCTCGTCTCCTTCACCGGTGGCGTCGTCACCGGCCGCGCGATCATGGCTGCGGCCGCCCCGACGGTCAAGCGGGTCGCTCTCGAACTCGGCGGCAAGAACCCCAACGTCGTCTTCGCCGACGCCGACATGCCCGCCGCCATCGACAACGCCCTGACCGCGATCATGCTCGACTCGGGCCAGGTGTGCTCCGCCGGTGCGCGTCTGATCGTCGAGGAGTCGATCCACGACGAGGTCGTCGACGAACTCGTGCGTCGCTGCGAGCTGATCCGCCTCGGCGGCCCGTTCGACGACGACGCCGAGACGGGCCCGCTCATCAGCGAGGCGCACCTCGAGAAGGTCGACGCCTACGTGCAGCGGGCCGTCGCCGACGGCGCCGTGCTGCGCACCGGAGGCAAACGCGGCGAGGGTGAACTCGCGAACGGCTCCTACTACCTCCCGACGATCCTCGACGCGTGCGACGCCTCGATGGCGTGCGTCCACGACGAGTCGTTCGGCCCCGTCCTCACGGTCGAGACGTTCTCCGGCGCCACGCGCGAGGAGGCTGAGGACGCCGCCGTCGCCATCGCGAACGACACGATCTACGGCCTCGCCGGCGCGGTGTGGACGGAGAACGCCGGCCGCGCGGAGCGCGTCGCGAAGCGTCTGCGTCACGGAACGATCTGGATCAACGACTACCACCCCTACGTCCCGCAGGCCGAGTGGGGCGGCATGAAGCAGAGCGGCATCGGCCGCGAACTCGGTGAGGCCGGCCTCGGCGAGTACGTCGAGACCAAGCACATCTGGCACAACACGCGCCCCGCGCCCGCCGACTGGTTCTCCGGTCGCGAGCAGGCCTGAGCGCACCCACGACACCGAGACCGATCGAACGACCAGGAGAGACACCATGAAGAAGCGTTACGACTACGTCATCGTCGGCGGTGGATCCGCCGGTTCCGCCCTCGCCAACCGCCTCTCGGCGGACGCCGGCACGAGCGTCCTCGTCCTCGAGGCGGGGCGCGCCGACTTCAAGTTCGACCCGCTCATCCACATGCCCGCCGCGCTCATGTTCCCCTCGGGCAACCCGCTGTACGACTACAAGTACGAGACCGACCCGGAGCCCTACATGGGCGGCCGCCGCGTCGCGCACACGCGCGGCAAGGTGCTCGGTGGTTCGAGCTCGATCAACGGCATGATCTTCCAGCGCGGCAACCCCGGCGACTACGAGAAGTGGGCATCGTTCGAGGGCATGCAGGACTGGGACTACAAGCACTGCCTGCCTTACTTCAAGCGCATGGAGACGACGCTCGCCGGCGCTGACGCCTGGCGCGGCGGCTCCGGCCCCCTCGTGCTCGAGCGCGGCCCCGCGTCGTCGCCGCTGTTCCAGGCCTTCTTCGAGGCGACGCAGCAGGCCGGCTACGCGCTGACGGACGACGTCAACGGCTACCGCCAGGAGGGCTTCGCGCCCTTCGACCACAACACGTTCAACGGCTCGCGCATGAGCGCGTCGCGCTCGTACCTGTGGCCGATCAAGAACCGCAAGAACCTCGACATCGCGACGCTGTCGTTCGTCACGAAGCTGCGCTGGGACGGCAACCGCGTCACGGGTGTCGACTTCGTGCGCGGCGGCCGTCGTCACCACAGCGTCGACGCCGGCGAGGTCATCCTGTGCGGTGGAGCGTTCAACACCCCGCAGCTGCTGCAGCTTTCGGGCGTCGGCAACCCCGAGTACCTGCGCGAGGCCGGCGTCACGCCGCGCGTCGAGCTGCCCGGAGTCGGTGAGAACCTCCAGGACCACCTCGAGGTGTACCTGCAGCACGAGTCGAAGCAGCCCGTCTCCATCCAGCCGTGGCTGAAGAAGTGGAAGGCACCGTACATCGGTGCGCAGTGGCTGTTCCTCAACTCCGGTGTCGGCGCCTCCAACCACTTCGAGGCCGGCGGCTTCCTCCGCACGAACGAGGACGTCCAGTACCCCAACCTGATGTTCCACTTCCTGCCCGTCGCCGTCCGCTACGACGGCACCGGCGGTGACCACGAGCACGGCTACCAGGTGCACATCGGCCCGATGAACTCTGACGTGCGCGGTCACGTGCGCATCAAGAACGCCGACCCGAAGCAGCACCCGAGCATCCTGTTCAACTACCTGTCGACGGAGAACGACCGTCGCGAGTGGGTCGAGGTCGTGCGCACCGCGCGTCACATCCTGTCACAGCCCGCGTTCGCCTCGTTCGACGGCGGCGAGATCAGCCCCGGGCCCGACTGCGCCACCGACCAGGAGATCATCGACTGGATCGCGAAGGACGCGGAGACGGCCCTGCACCCGAGCTGCTCGGTCAAGATGGGCACCGACGAGATGTCGTGCGTCGACCCGAACTCGATGAAGGTGCACGGCACCGAAGGCCTGCGCGTCGCAGACGCCTCGGTCTTCCCGAGCATCACGAACGGCAACATCTACGCGCCCGTCATGATGGTCGCCGAGCGCGCCGCCGACCTCATCGCCGGCAACACGATGCTCGAGCCGCAGGACCCGCCGGTCTACCGCGCGAAGGCCGGGATGCCGCTGTGGCCCCAGGGTGACCCCCGCAACGACGCCTGGGACGCCAAGGACGAGATCCCGAGCGCCGCGAAGGTGATGGCGGAGCAGCCGTGAGCAGCCCCGCCACCGTCACCGTCGAGGACGAACAGGTCGTCGACCCCAAGGTCAAGCCTGTCGTCCTCGGCGGCACGGCCGTCTTCATCGTCCTCGTCGCCGGATGGTGCCTCGTCGCGCCCAAGACCGCCGAGAAGCAGCTCGGTGATCTGACGGCGTGGATGGGCGACTGGTTCGGCTGGTTCTACATCCTCCTCGCGACGGCGACGCTCGTCTTCGTCGCGTACATCGCGCTGCGTCACTCGAAGGTGCGCATGGGCGCCGACTCGGACCGGCCCGAGTACTCGACGTTCTCGTGGGCGTGCATGCTGTTCGCCGCCGGCATCGGCACCGACCTCATGTTCTTCGCGGTGGCCGAACCGGCGACGCAGTACCTCAACCCGCCGGCCGGCAAGGGCGGCACCGTCGAATCGGCACGTGAGGCGACGGTCTGGACGCTCTTCCACTACGGCATCACCGGGTGGGGCATGTACACGCTGATGGGCCTCGCCCTCGGCTACTTCGCCCACCGCAAGGGGCTGCCGCTCGCCGTCCGTTCAGCGCTGTACCCGCTGTTCGGCAAGCGCATCAAGGGTGGCATCGGCAACGCAGTCGACATCGCCACCGTCCTCGGCACGATCTTCGGTGTCGCGACGAGCCTGGGTATCGGTGTCGTCATGCTCAACGTCGGCCTCGCCGTGCTGTTCGGCGCGCCGCAGGGCCTGCCGGTGCAGATCGGCCTCGTCGTCCTCGCCGTCGTCATGGCGACGATCTCGGCGACGTCCGGCGTCGACAAGGGCATCCGCATCCTCAGCCAGCTCAACGTCATCCTGGCGCTGCTGCTCGCGGGTTGGGTGCTCGTGTTCGGCGACACGTCGTTCCTGCTGCGCGCCGCCGTCATGAACGTTGGCGACTTCGTCTCGATGTTCCCCGGCATGACGATGGACACGATGGCCTACGACTACCCCGCCGACTGGATGAACGGCTGGACGCTGTTCTTCTGGGCCTGGTGGATCGCCTGGGCGAGCTTCGTCGGCATGTTCCTCGCGCGCATCTCGAAGGGGCGCACGATCGGGCAGTTCGTCACCGGCACGCTGACGATCCCGTTCCTCTACATCGTCATGTGGGTGACGATGTTCGGCAACAGCGCGATCGAGCGCATCCGGGGCGGGGACGCGGCGTTCGGCGAATCGGCCGTCAACGCACCGGAGACGGGGTTCTTCGACCTGCTCCAGCAGTACCCGGCCGCGACGTTCATCATCGGGCTCGCGACGTTCGTCGGCCTGCTGTTCTATGTGACCTCGGCCGACTCCGGCGCGCTCGTCATGGCGAACCTTTCGTCGACGCTGCCCGACCCGGAGACGGACGCGAAGCCGTGGGTTCGCATCCTGTGGGCCGCCGCGACCGGTCTGCTGACGGTGGCGATGCTCGTCGTCGGCGGCATCAAGGCGCTGCAGTCGGCGACCGTCGTCATGGGGTTGCCGTTCGCGGTCGTCATGGTGCTCGTCGTGATCGGGTTGCATCGCGCGCTCGAGGGCGAGCGGCGTCAGAGCGACGCGCTGCGCGCTTCGCTGCGCTCGTCGATCGTGTCGGCGCCACCCGCGCCGACGCAGGGTTCGTGGCGCAACCGGCTGGCACGCCAGTTCGGCACCGTCTCGCTGCGCACGCTCGAGACGCGCATGACGAGTGTCGTCGAACCGGCCCTCGAGGAGGTCGCGGCCGAACTGCGCAACAGCGGCGTCGACGCCGTCGTCGAGACGAACGCGGATCCGAGCCGTCACGTCGCGCGGACGGTGACGCTCACCGTCCACGCGCAGGGGCCCGGTTTCGACGACTTCCACTACCTCACGCACATCCGACGGGTGAAGGTCGCCTCGTACGGATCGCGCATGGTGGAGGCCGACGACACCTCGTGCCAGCTCGAGGTCGTCGTGCCCGGCGGCGGCACGTACGAGATCGACACGTACACGAAGGAACAGATCGCGCACGACGTGCTCGATCACTACCAGTGGTGGGTCGGCTCCGTCGACGCCGTCGCGACGGAGGCCGCCCGCTGACGCAGCCTCCCCCGCGTCGTTGACGTGCTGACGTGACGGGACGCGGGAGGCCGCGGTGAGGCCGCATGACGAAGGCCCGGTTCGAGTGAGAACTCGAACCGGGCCTTCGTCATGACCGGGCGACGATTGCCTCGCCCCGCGCGGCCACGCGAGAGCGTCAGCGCAGACGCGAGACGAACTTGTCCATCGTCGTCATCGGGCCGGTGAAGAACGGGATCTCGTGACGCACGTGACGGCGCGCCTCGGTGTAGCGCATCTCGCGCATGAGGTCGAGGATGCGGTGCAGGTCGTCGGCCTCGAACGCGAGGATCCACTCGTAGTCGCCGAGACCGAACGAGGCGATCGTGTTGGCGCGCACGTCGGGGTACTCGCGCGCGGCCATGCCGTGGTCGTGGAGCATCTTCTTGCGCTCCTCGTCGGGCAGCAGGTACCAGTCGTAGCTGCGCACGAACGGGTAGACGCAGATGTACTCGCGGGCACGCTCGTCGGCCATGAACGCGGGGATGTGGCCGCGGTTGAACTCGGCGACACGGTGCATCGCCATGTTCGACCAGAACGGCGTGAGGTGACGCCCGAGCTGCGTCGCGAGGAATCCGCGGTAGGCGCTCTGCAGTTCGTCGACGGATTCGCTGTGCATCCACAGCATGAGGTCGGCCTCGGCGCGCAGGCCGGCGAGGTCATAAGCGCCGCGGACGGTGACGCCCGTGTCGGCGAGCGAGTCCAGGAAAGCCTGCGCCTCGGTGGCGATGGCGTCGCGGTCGCCGTCGATCTCCTTGGAGACGGAGAAGACCGACCACATCGCGTACACCAGCGAACCGTTGATGCGATCGACCATGACGTGCTTCGGTTCGGCCTTGCTCGCGGTGTCTGCGGGGGTGTTCGTCTCGGACGTCATCGTCCGCCTCCTTGTCGTGGCACTTCTTCGGATTCTGGTGGAGAGTCTAGGCGCGGGGCGCGCTCGAGGTGACGGCGCGATCGGCGGCCGCGCGGGCCGTCGCGACGCACGCGGGGATGCCGACACCGTGCATCGCGGCCCCTGCGACAGCGAGTCCGGGCAGGTCGGCGAGCGCGTCCTCAGCCCGTTCGATGCGCGCCAGGTGGCCCAGGGCGTACTGGGGCAGCCCGTCCCGCCAGCGCTGCACGTGCTGATCGCGCGGCGTCGGCAGCGGGTGGCCGAGGGCGTGCTCGAGGTCGGCCAAGCCCGCTGCGGCGAGGGCGTCATCGCCCTCGCCGAGGATCGCGTCGTCGCGGTGACGCCCGAGCGAGACCCGCACGTACGTGACGTCGGGGGCAGCCTCGGCGAGCCACGGCCACTTGATCGACGAGAACGTCGACGCCTTGATCGTGCGGCCGTCGACGGGCGGGACGAGGAAGCCCGTACCCTGCGGAAGCTGCTGTGCGACAGCCGAATCGAACGCGTAGGTGACGATGGCCATCGAGGCGTACTCGATCTCGGCGAGCGCGTCGGCCGCCTCGGGCGCGAGGTCGGCGAGCAATCGGGCTGTGACGGGCGCCGGCGTCGCGAGGACGACGGCGTCGAACGTATGCGGCTCGGGCAGGCCCTCGACGTCGACCTCGACGTGCCAGCCGGCGCGGTGCGCGAGGGCGCGACGCAGGTCTATGACGGTGGCCCCGGTGCGGATCGCCACTCCCCTGGCGTCGAGGGCTTCGCGAAGTTTCTCGGGCAACGACCCCATGCCCCCGGCGGGTGCGCCGAACACCTGACGGGCGTCGTTCGACGAAACGGCCGACGACGCCGCCGCAGCAGCCTGCGTCAGCAGGGTGCCGGCGCGCAGCGCGGCGTAAAGGGCGGGGACGCAGGCGCGCGTCGACAGCTCGCGCGCGTGACCGGCGTACACGCCACCGAGCAGCGGTTCGACCATGCGGTCGACGACGGCCGAGCCAAGTGCCTGCTCGACGGCGTCACCGACGCTGATGTCGGCGTCAGCATCGTCGAGGGTGAGGCTGACGGCCCGTTCGTCGGCGGCGCGCGCGACCTCGGCGTCGTCGAGGAGACCGGCGGCGGCGTGTGGGTCGGACGGGATGCCCATGAGCGTGCCCGCGGGCAGCGCCTCGAGCGAGCCTCGCGACCACAGCATCGCTGGAAAGCGTTGCGGGTGAACGGAATCGACGCCGAGCTCGGCGAGCAGCGCGACGACTTCGGGCCGACGCCAGAGCGCCGACTCGGCGCCGACGTCGACGGCGTGCCCGGCGATCACCTCTTGGCGCAGCTTGCCCCCGACGCGTTCGTTCGCGTCGAACACCGTCACCTGCGTGTCCGGGTGCGTCGTGCTGACGTGCCACGCTGCGACGAGCCCCGAGATGCCACCACCGATGATGCCGACCTTCATGTGATCCAGCATTTCACCTCGCACCCCCAGCCACGTCGTCGAGGGGCGCCTGCGGCCCAGATGGTGACGAAGGTCCTACGTGCGTACCCGCCGTCATCATTGCGCCGCCTCTGCGCCCCTGGACACGACGCGCACGAGACTCGACTCGCCCCTAGGGTGACGCCATGCGCACGCCCCACCCGACCGCCGACGTTCCAGAGCAGGGCATGCCCACACCGCCACCTGCCGATGCGGCCTCGACCGGCGGCGTGCGGCGCCGTCACCGAACCTTGTCGAACCTGACGCCCGCCGAGCAACTGCGCGCCGGGCGTCTCGGGCTGCGTCTGCCCCAGTTGTTCGTCGGCCTGACGCTGTACGGCGCCGCGATGGGTCTGTTCGTGCGCAGCCATGTCGGCCTCGACCCGTGGGACGTGTTCCACATGGGCGTCAGCGAACACACGGGGCTCGACATGGGCACCGTCACGATCATCACGTCGTTCGCCGTGCTGCTGTTGTGGGTGCCGCTGCGCCAATGGCCGGGGCTCGGGACGATCGCGAACTCTGTCTGGATCGGGCTCGCCCTCAACGCGACGCTGGCCGTCACGCCCGACGTGCACGGCGTCGCCTGGCAGGTGGCGGTCTTCTCGCTCGGGCTGGTCCTCAACGGCATCGGCGGTGCGATGTACATCGGCAGCCAGCTCGGCCCCGGCCCGCGCGACGGGTTGATGACAGGCCTGCACCACCGCACCGGTGCGAGCCTGCGCCTCATCCGCACCGGCATCGAGGTGAGCGTCCTCGTCATCGGGTGGCTGCTCGGCGGCGTCGTCGGGCTCGGCACCGTGGCCTACGCCCTGCTCATCGGCCCGCTCGTGCAGTTCTTCCTGCCGTGGTTCATCGTCGACCTGCACCGTGGAGCTGCTACGCCCCATGAAGACGTCGGCCCCGAAGCGCACTGATCCACTGCCGCCGCCCTCCACCTTCACCGCGCTGCCCGCCTCCCGAGCGCAGCTGAGTCACTTCGTGCGACCCGCGTCAGTCAGGACTGACTCACGTGGCACGAAGTGACTCAACCGCAAGAACGAGCGCCGAACCTCAGGCACTCAGCCAGCGACGCACCCGTGGTGGTAGGTCGTCGCGACGGCGCGTCAGCGCGAACTGGTGCGACGCGACGACGACGGCCGCAACGAGCAGACTCGCGCCGGCGAGCGTCGTGTCCCACATGACGGTGAGCGCGGACGCCACCCCGAGCGTCATGACGAGGTGGATGCGGCGGGTGCGCATCGCGAGCAGCACACCGCACGGCAGCACGGTGAACGCGTACCAGGAGTGCACGACGGGCGCGAGCAGGACGACTGCGGCGAACACTCCCGCGTTCGTCACCATCGCCGACGGCAGTTTGCCCGTCGGCCGGCGCAGCGCCGCCCAGATGACAAGGATGACGGCGAGACCCATGCCGGCGCCGCGGATGAGCGACATCGCGAGGTCGCCGGCCTCGTCGCTGATGAAGCCGAAGAAGTAGCGGGGCAGGTAACCGAGAGCCGTGGGGATCGAGGCGGGCGTGACGACGACGCCCGGCACGCTGAGCGCGCGGATCCAGCCGACGCCGAGGCCATACGGGATGCCGCACAGCGCCGTCACGAGAGCCCCCAGCAGCCCCGCCTGTGCGAGGCGGGCGAAGCGTCGACGCAGGTCGACGCCCACCGGCAATGACAACAACACGACGGGGACGACGGCCACGATGGCGGTGAACTTGACCCCTGCGGCGATACCGACGAAGACGGTGGCCCACACCCAGCGCCCCGCCGCTGCCCACACGAGCGCGGCCGTGACGAGGCCCATGAGGAGCACGTCGTTGTGCTCGCCACCGAAACCGTGGGCGAGCATGAGCGGGGAGGCCAGCGTCAGGGCGCTCGCGAGCGCGGGGCTGACGTCGAGGCGACGCGCGAGACGCGGCATGGCCCAGGCGGTGAGGACGAGCCCGATGATGATCGGGACGCGCTGCAGCCACACGAGAACCGTCGGTTCCTTCACGACCTCGGTGCACAGGGCGCCCCACGTCAGGGGCAGCGGACCGTATGGCGTCGGGGTGTAGCGCCAGATCGGGTCGACCATCGAGGTGAGCAGTTCGGGCATCTCCCCCGGGGAGACGACGTACGGGTCGCGGCCCGACTGCGTCAGTGCCCCCTGCGCGAGGTAGCTCCAGCCGTCGTGGGAGAACATCGGCGGCGCGATGAGCCACGGCAGGGCCCACAGTGCCGTCAGGCGCCGGACGACGGCCGTCGCCGCGCGTTGCGCGACGCCGTCGCGGGGCGTGTGCCGGGTGGCGCGCACAAGGTCGACCCAGGCCCACGCGAGCAACAGCATGCCGGCAGCGACGATGATCCAGCCCGCGACGCGCCCCAGCTGCTGCTGGTAGAGCCAGTGCAGCGGCGCGAGCACGTCGCGCACCGGGCCCGGCGGCAGGTCGTTCGTCATGAACCCGCCGAGCATGGCGAGCGCGGAGCCGACGACGCCGCGCGCCGTCAGCCCCTTGCTCGTCGTGAGCGCCTGGGCGGGGCGCTCAGCGCGCGGAAACGCTGTGGACACGCTCTACGACCCGGGTGACGACGTCGGGGTCGGTGCTCGGCAGGACGCCGTGACCGAGGTTGAAGATGTGGCCCTTCGCGCGCCGCCCGGCTGCGACGATCTCGTCGACACGCGCCGCGAGCGGCTCCCACGGCGCGAACAGCAGCGCCGGGTCGAGGTTGCCCTGCAGCGCGTACTGGTTGCCGGTGCGCTCGCGGGCCGCGTCGAGGCTGACGCGGAAGTCGACGCCCACGACGTCGGCGCCCGCCTCACCCATCGCACCGAGCAGCTCGCCGGTGCCGACGCCGAAGTGGATCTTCGGCACGTCGATGCCGGGAAGATCGTCGACGGCGGCGAGGGCCGTGCGGGAATGGGGCTGGACGAAGCGCAGATAGTCGTCGAGCGGCAGGTTGCCGACCCACGAGTCGAACAGCTGGATGGCGCTCGCGCCCGCTGCTGCCTGAACGCGCAGGAAGGCGCCCGAGATCTGCGCGAGGCGCGCGCACAGGTCCTTCCACAGCTGCGGATCGCCGTACATGAGCGCCTTGGTGTTCTCGTGGTTCTTCGACGGCCCACCCTCGATGAGGTACGACGCGAGCGTGAACGGCGCGCCGGCGAACCCGATGAGCGGCGTGCCACCGAGCTCGGCGGTGATGAGCTGCACCGACTCGGTGATGTCGGTGACCATGTCGGGCGTCAGCTCGGGCAGACGCGCGAGGTCGGCGCGCGTGCGGAACGGTTGGGCGACGACGGGGCCGACGCCCGCGACGATGTCGAGGTCGACACCGGCCGCAGCCAGCGGCACGACGATGTCGGAGAAGAAGATGGCCGCATCCACGTCGTGGCGGCGCACGGGCTGCAGCGTGATCTCGGTGACGAGGTCGGGGCGGCGGCACGACTCGAGCATCCCGACGCCTTCACGCACCTTGCGGTACTCGGGCAGCGAACGCCCCGCCTGCCGCATGAACCACACCGGCGTGTACGGCACCTCCTCGCCGCGGGCAGCCTTGATGAGGACGGAGTTGCGCGGGTCTGCGTTCACTTCGGTCACGTCGTGGATTCTCTCACGCGCCCCTTGCCGCGACGCGGTCATCCGCGCGTCGAGGGTGTGACGTCTCGTCCGACATGGAGTTGGGCCCTGTCGAAGTCGCTCCCAGTCCGTCCCGCTCCTGCGGCGCGTCAGCCGCCCGCCCACGCTGGCCCCATGACGACCGACACGACGACGACGCCGCACGCCGACGACGCCCGACGTCCCACTGACGAACTGCGCACCCCGCGCCTGACGCTGCGTCGATGGACGAATGACGACGTCGACGCCGCTCACACCGGCCGCGGCTACGTGACGGAGGCTGCGCGCGCCATCCTCGACGAAGCGCTCGCCGGCGGCCTGCGCCGCGGCGTCGCCGTCACCGATCTCGACAACCACGCCTCGCAGCGGGTGGCCCGCAGGATCGGCATGCACCACGTCGGCCGCGCACGCGTCGACGACGACCAGGAACTGGAGTTCTTCGTCAGCTGACGACGGACGCGCGCAGCCCCGAGACGCGCTCGGCGCCGAGCCGACGTCCCGTCACAGCGTCACGAGGACCACGCCGACGACCGTCAGCGCTACCCCGACGAGTTGCACCATTCGCAGCCGCTCGGCGAGCACGACGCGGGCGAGAAGGAGCGTCGCGACGGGGTACAGCGAGCCGAGCACGGCGACGATCGACACCTGCCCCTGCGCGGACGCCGCCGCGAACAGCAGGTTCGCCGTCAGGTCGCCCATGCCCAGCAGCGGCAGCACGAGCACGTCGCGGCGCGTCAGCGGTTCACGGGCGAGCCCCTTCGAGCGCAGGGCGAACAGCGTCGGCAGCAGCAGCGTCAGCGACCCGCAACGCATCGCCAGCATGGCTCCCGACAGGTCGTGCCGCGCACCACCGTCCATGCAGTACAGCGACACCCCGAACCCGAGCGCGGAGATGCACGCGAGGACGACGGGGCGTCGTCCGACGTCGCCGCTCAGTTCCGGTCCGCTCGCGAGCACCGCACCGGCGAGCGCCACGAGCAACCCGATGCCGATCGAGGGCGTCCACGCGTCCCCGCGCACGAGGCCGAGGACGACGGGGACGATCGCGCCCAGCGCCGTGATCGGCGAGACGACACCCATCGTCCCGCTCGACAGCGCCGCATACAGACACATCAGCCCGACGGCGCCGCTCAGCCCCGCGCCGACGCCCCACGTCGCCCACGACGTCCAGTCGGACGAGCCGTGCGTGCCGGCGAGGGAGACGACGCCGAAGAAGATCAGTGCCGCGACGAGTCCCCCGAGCTGCGACAGGGCCACCACCTTGACGGGGTGGAAGCGTTTCGCCCACAGCCCGCCCACGAAGTCGGCCGTGCCCCACACGGCGGAGGAGAGCAGCGCCACGAACGTCACCATTCGCGCCACTCTAAGGCCATACGCCCGGCGAGACCCCAGCGCACCGCCCGGACCCATCTGCAATTTTCGTCCACAATCACTCCTGGTAACCGTGGACGAAAATCGCAGATGGGGACAGGAATCGCCGATGGGTCCGGGCGGGGCCCTTGACGACCCGCGCGGCGTGGCTCCCAGGTTTCGCGTGATAACGCCCCTAGGGTTACCGCCATGGGCATGCACACGTTGAGGCACGATGACGCGACGTATTTCGCCGACGTCGTCGAAACGGTCAAGGCCGCCGCCGTGCGCCCGCAGGTGCACCTCACCGAGGTGCCCGCGCCGCGTCGCATCGCCCCGCACGCCGTCGCGTTCTCGGCGGAGGTCGTCGACCCCAAGAACGCTGACGACGTCCTCGGCACCGGCCGTTTCGTCCTGCTGCACGACCCCGCCTCCCCCGAGGCGTGGCACGGTACCTGGCGCATCGTGACGTTCGCGCGCGCCGAACTCGAATCCGAGATGGCGACCGACCCTGCGCTCGGCGCCGTCGGTTGGGACTGGCTCCTCGAATCGCTCAAGGACGCAGACGCGACCTACTCCGCGGAGGCCGGCACTGTCACCCGTGTCGTCAACGAGAGCTTCGGCGGTCTCGGCGAGCGCCCCTCCGGCGTCGAACTCGAGGTCCGTGCGTCATGGACGCCCGACGAGTCGAACATCGCCGCGCACCTGCTCGGCTGGTCGAACCTCATGTGCACCGTCGCCGGTCTGCCCCCCGTTCCGGAAGGTGTGACGGCGCTTCCCGGGCGCTTCTGATCCATGAACGACTCCCCCACCTCACGACCCGCGGCGCACCGCGACGAAGCCCCGCCAGCGCGGCGAGCGAGCGACGAGCCGGTGTCGGCCCGCTCTTCCTCGAGTGAATCCCCGGAACCGCAGGAAACGCCCGCGTACCCCCTCCTCGAAGCACCGGCGGACGGCGTCCCGGACGTCATCACGACCGCTGCTCAACTCAAGGAATGCTGCGCCGCCATTCGTGCTGGCCACGGCCCGGTCGCCATCGACGCCGAGCGCGCCTCGGGTTTCCGCTACGGCAACGACGCCTATCTCGTGCAGTTGCGCCGCGAGGGCTCGGGTACGTGGCTCATCGACCCCGTCCCGCTCAACGATCTGAGCAGCCTCAACACCGCGATCGGCAGTGCGGAGTGGGTGCTGCACGCCGCGACGCAGGATCTGCCGTGCCTCAAGGCCCTCGGTCTGCGCCCGCGCAAGCTGTTCGACACCGAACTCGGCTCACGTCTCGCGGGTCTGCCGCGCGTCGGCCTCGCCGCCGTCACCGAGCACTTCGTCGGTGTGACGCTCGCGAAGGAGCACTCGGCGGTCGACTGGTCGACGCGCCCCCTGCCGCACGATTGGCTCGTCTATGCGGCGCTCGACGTGGAGCGGCTCGTCCAGGTGCGTGACGCGCTCGCCGCTGACCTCGAGGCGCAGGGCAAGGCCGAGTGGGCGCGTCAGGAGTTCGAGGCACTGCTCGACTTCGAGGGCCCGACGCCGAAGAAAGAGCCGTGGCGACGCACGTCCGGCCTGCACGCCCTGCGTGACCTGCGTCAGCTCGCCCGCGTGCGCGCCCTGTGGCAGACGCGCGAGGACATCGCGCAACGCCGCGACACGACGCCCGGGCGCGTTTTGCCCGACGCCCTCATCATCGACCTCGCACGACGCAACCCGCACGACACCTCCGGCCTCGTCGGCCCGCCCGCCATCCGCCCGCGCGTCGGTGACGGTTCCGCGCGACGCCGCCGTCCGCGTCCTGCGCACCGGGGTCTCGCGCGCTACGGCGAGCGTTGGCTCGCGGCGCTGAAGGCCGCCGACGCCTTGCCGAACCGCGAGCTGCCGACGGCGACGCAGCGAACCTCGGCTCCCCCGCCGATCCGCGCGTGGCATGACAAGAACCCGGCAGCGGCCGGGCGTCTTGACGACGTCCGTTACGGCTTGCAGCGCTTCAGCGAGGAGCGTCGCGTACCCGTCGAGAATCTCGTGACGCCCGATCTGCTGCGCCGCGTCATCTGGTCACCGCCCGCCGACACGAGCGAGGACGGCTGGCACGCGGCGCTGAGCGCCGGCGGAGCTCGCCCGTGGCAGTGCGACATCGTCGCTCCGCTGCTCGCCGAGGCGGCTCTCGACCACCCGTCGCGCTGACGCCCTGCACGCCCGGCCCACGGGTCCCCGCCGTGCCTGCACGCCCACCGAACGCCCGCTGCAGCTGCGTCACGTGCCGCTGCGTGCGGTCAGTCAGGACTGACGCACGCAGCGCCGGGTGACTCACCCAGCCCCCTCCCGTGCACGAATCCGCCCCCTTTCGTACTCAGCGGTAACAAAGCGCGTTAGCCTGGGCACGTCAGCTTCGTCTAGCTTCGGGAGGCATCGTGCCCCGCACGCTCCATGAGGTCGTCTTCGTCGACGGTGTTCGCACGCCGTTCGGCAAGGCCGGTGAGAAGGGCATGTACGCCCAGACCCGCGCCGACGACCTGGTCATCAAGTGCATTCGTGAACTCATGCGCCGTCAGCCGAACCTGCCGCCGGAGCGCGTCGACGAGGTCGCCATCGCGGCCACGACGCAGATCGGCGACCAGGGTCTGACGATCGGGCGCATGGCCGCCCTGCTGTCGGGTCTGCCCAAGTCGGTGCCCGGTTACGCCATCGACCGCATGTGCGCGGGCGCGATGACGGCCGTGACGACGTCCGCGTCCGGCATCGCGTTCGGCGCGTACGACGTCGTCATCGCCGGTGGTGTCGAGCACATGGGCCGCCACCCCATGGGTGAGGGCACCGACCCGAACCCGCGCATCGTCGCCGAGAAGCTCGTCGACCCGAGCGCCCTGGTCATGGGCAAGACGGCCGAGAACCTGCACGACCGTTACCCGGCGATCACGAAGGAGCGCTGCGACGCGTTCGCCGTCGCCAGCCAGAACAAGCTCGCGAAGGCGTACGCGGAGGGCAAGATCCAGCAGGATCTCGTGCCCGTCGCGACGCGCAACGTCGAGAAGGGCTGGGGCCTGGCCACGGCCGACGAGCCGCCGCGCCCCGGCACGACCGTCGAGGAACTGGCCAAGCTGAAGACGCCGTTCCGTGCGCACGGCAACGTGACGGCCGGTAACGCGGCCGGTCTCAACGACGGTGCGACGGCGTGCATCCTCGCCTCCGAGGAGAGCGCGAAGGAGCTCGGCCTGCCCGTCGGCATGCGCCTGGTCGACTTCGCGTTCGTCGGCGTCGACCCCGAGGTCATGGGCATCGGCCCCGTCCCGGCCACCGAGAAGGCTCTCGCCAAGGCGGGCCTGACGATCGACGACATCGACCTGTTCGAACTCAACGAGGCCTTCGCCGTGCAGGTGCTGGCCTTCCTCGACCACTTCGGCATCGACGCCGACGACGAGCGCGTCAACGCCTACGGCGGCGCCATCGCGACGGGTCACCCGCTCGCGAGCTCCGGCGTGCGTCTCATGACGCAGCTGTCGCGCCAGTTCGCCGAGCACCCCGAGGCGCGCTACGGCGTCACCGCGATGTGCATCGGCATCGGCATGGGTGGCTGTGTCATCTGGGAGAACCCCAACCACCCTGACTACGGCAAGGAGAAGACGGCCTGATGAGCGACAACCAGACACAGTCGAGCGCCGAGAACGCGCGCGCCGAGGTCGTCACGCACGCCCTCAGCCAGGACATCACGCTGCCGTCGACCGACGGCAAGGGCGCCGGGACGTTCGTGCTCGTCACCCTCGACAACGGCTTCGACCACACGAAGCCGAACAGCTTTGGCCCACAGGGCCTCGCGGAGCTGGAGAAGGCCGTCGACGCCGCCGCCGAGCGCGCCGCGAAGGGCGAGATCGTCGGTTTCGGTGTGACGGGCAAGCCGTTCATCATGGCCGTCGGCGCCGACCTCATGGCGCTGCCGTCGATCACCGACCGTGAGCAGGCCGTCGACATCGCCGAGCAGGGTCACCGCGTCTTCTCGAAGATCGCCGACCTCGACGTGCCGACGTTCGCGTTCGTCAACGGCGCATCGATGGGTGGTGGCGTCGAGATCGGTCTCTACTGCGACTACCGCACGATGAGCGCCGACGTGCCCGCCTACTCGCTGCCCGAGTGCTTCCTCGGCCTCGTGCCCGGCTGGGGCGGCACGTACCTGCTGCCGAACCTCATCGGCGTGGAGAACGCGCTGCAGCTCATCATCACGAACCCGCTGAGCAACAACAAGATGGCGACGGGTGCCCAGGCGTTCAAGCTGGGTGTCGCCGACGAGCTGCTCGCCCCCGTCACGTTCCTCGAGGACTCCCTCGCCTTCGCGGCCGCCGTCATCAGCGGCGAGAAGAAGGTCGAGCGCCCGGAGGTCAACAAGGACGAGGCCGCGTGGAAGGCCGCGTGCGACAAGGCCCGCGCCTTCACGATGCAGAAGACCGGTGGCGCCGCCCCCGCTCCGCTGCGCGCCATCGACCTCGTCGAGGCCGCCCGCACGAACACGCGGGCGCAGGGCTTCGCCGGTGAGGACCAGGCGCTCGGCGACCTCATCATGAGCGACGAACTGCGCGCCGGTCTGTACGCGTTCAACCTCGTCCAGAAGCGTGCGAAGCGACCCGCTGGTGCGCCGGACAAGGCGCTCGCGCGCAAGGTGACGAAGGTCGGCGTCGTCGGCGCCGGTCTCATGGCCAGCCAGATGGCGCTGCTGTTCATCCGCCGCCTCGACGTGCCCGTCATCATGACGGACCTCGACCAGGCACGCGTCGACAAGGGTGTCGGCTACGTCCACGACGAGATCGACAAGCTGCTCGCCAAGGGCCGCATCTCGCAGGACAAGGCGAACCGTCTCAAGGGCCTCATCACGGGTTCGACGAGCAAGGACGGCTTCGCGGACGCCGACTTCGTCATCGAGGCCGTCTTCGAAGAGATGGGTGTCAAGAAGAGCGTCTGGGCCGAGGTCGAGCAGATCGTCACGCCCGAGTGCGTCCTCGCGACGAACACCTCGTCGCTGTCGATCACCGAGATGGCAGCGGACCTGAAGCACCCCGAGCGGGTCGTCGGGTTCCACTTCTTCAACCCCGTCGCCGTCATGCCGCTGCTGGAGATCATCCGCGGCGAGAAGACGGACGACGCGACGCTCGCCACGGCGTTCGCCACCGGCAAGTCGCTGAAGAAGACGTGCATCCTCGTGAAGAACTCCCCCTCGTTCGTCGTGAACCGCCTCCTCGGCCGGTTCATGGGCGAGGCGGGCAAGATCGTCGATGAGGGCACGCCCGTCGAGGTCGTCGAGAAGGCGTTCGCCGGTGTCACCCCGATGCCGCCGTTCATGCTCATCTCGCTCGTCGGCCCCGCCATCGCGCTGCACAACTCGGAGACGCTGCACGGCGCCTTCCCGGAGCGCTTCTACGTCTCGCCGAACCTCGCGAAGGTCGTCGAGGAGAAGATCCCGAGCTTCTACGGCGCCGACGGCAAGCTCGACGACTCGATCTTCGAGAAGTTCAGCAAGCCGGCGGACGCGAAGGTGCTCACCGAGGAGCAGGTGCGCGAGCAGGCCCTGTCGGCACTGGCCGACGAGACCCGTCGCATGCTCGACGAGGAGGTCGTCGCGGCCCCGATGGACATCGACCTCGCGATGATCACCGGCGCCGGCTTCCCGTTCTGGAACGGCGGCGTGACGCCGCTGCTCGACCGCACCGGCATCGCCGAGAAGGTCACCGGTCAGCGCTTCCTGCCGAAGGGCGCCGCGAGCGTCGCCCGCTGATCGCGGTCCTGACGTCGGCGTGAGCCGCCCACGCGGGGCGTACCTCTTGACGGGGTGCGCCCCGCGCCCGCGTCTCGACACGCCGACCGCGACGATTCGGGGCGCTCGCGGCGGTGGCATACCATCGTTGAATCGCTGCGCATCGGCGAACCGCGACCGGCCACAGGGCCCGGTCGGCCGGCTCGCACCGGTGCGCGTGGGAATGACGGGGTGAACCGCAGTGTTCTTCCCGCCGACGCGTGACGTGCCCCCGGGTCGCGTCGCCGCTCGTCACACCTCGGCGTGATGGGTTCATCTGCACCAACTGATTCGGAGATTGTCACTGTGTCCAGCAACGCGCCCCTGAACCTTCGGATCATCGGCGGCAAGCAGCTGTCCGGGTCTATCGACGTGCGCACGAGCAAGAACGCCGCCGTCGCCTGCCTGTGCGCCGCGATGCTGAACAAGGGGCGCACGACGCTGCGCAACCTCGCGCGCATCGAAGAGGTCAACCGCATCACCGAGGTGCTCGACTCCATCGGCGTGCAGACGCGCTGGCTGCCGGGCACGAGCGACCTCGAGATCACGCCGCCCGCCAAGATCGACCTGTCGACGATCGACGAGGGCGCGGCGCGCCGCACCCGCACGATCCTCATGTTCCTCGGCCCGCTCATGCACGAGTTCGACTCGTTCGAGCTGCCCAACGCCGGCGGGTGCGACCTCGGTGCGCGCACCGTCGAGCCGCACCTGCACGCGCTGCGCGCGTTCGGCATGGAGGTCGTCGCGAAGGACGGGTACTACAACGTCGAGGTCAACAACTCGATCCGCCCGACGAAGCCGATCGTCCTCATCGAGCGCGGCGACACCGTCACCGAGAACGCCCTGTTCGCCGCAGCCCGCTACGAGGGCACGACGATCATCCGCAACGCCTCGAGCAACTACATGGTCCAGGATCTGTGCTTCTTCCTCGAGAAGCTCGGCGTGACGATCGAGGGCATCGGCACGACGACGCTCAAGATCACCGGCGTCGCCGAGATCAACGAGGACGTCGAGTACTTCCCGAGCGAGGACCCGATCGAGGCGATGAGCCTCATCGCAGCCGCCATCGTCACGAAGTCCGAGATCACGATCAAGCGCGTGCCGATCGAGTTCATGGAGATCGAACTGGCCATCCTCGAGGAGATGGGCTTCCAGTACGAGATGAGCGACGAGTACACCTCGGACAACGGCTTCACGCGCCTCGTCGACATCACGACGAAGCCGGGCCCGCTCAAGGCGCCGACGGACAAGATCCACCCGCTGCCCTTCCCCGGCCTCAACATCGACAACCTGCCGTTCTTCGCCGTCATCGCTGCGTGCGCCGAGGGCAAGACGCTCATCCACGACTGGGTGTACGAGAACCGCGCGATCTACCTCAACGAGCTGACGAAGATCGGTGCGACGGTGCACCTCATGGACCCGCACCGGGTCATGATCGAAGGCCCCGCCAAGTGGCGCGCAGCCGAGGTCATGTGCCCGCCCGCGCTGCGCCCCGGCGTCGTCATCTTGCTCGGCATGCTCGCCTGCCCCGGCACCTCGACGCTGCGCAACATCTACGTCATCAACCGTGGCTACGAGGAGCTCGACGAGCGTCTCAACGCACTCGGCGCCGACATCACGAGCTTCCAGGACTGATGCTCGACGGCTGCCTGCGCGGTATGCCATGACGAAGCCCGCCCGGTCGCGTACCGGGCGGGCTTCGTCGTGTCTGGGGCCGGCGTTCCTCAGACCTCCAGCGTCCGCGCGATCGGCACGCCCGGTCGGTAGCAGAGGTGACGGTGGCTGGGCGCGTCGAGAACGGCGAGGTCAGCGCGCGCACCGGGGCGGATAACGCCCACGTCGTTGCGCCGCAGCGCCTGCGCGCCGCCGGCCGTCGCAGCCCACACGGCTTCGGCGGCGCTCATGCCCATCTCGCGCACGGCGAGGGCGATCATGAACGGCATCGAGTCGGAGTAGCACGTGCCCGGGTTGCAGTCGGTCGCGATGGCGACGCTGACGCCCGCGTCGATGAGGCGCCGCGCATCCGGGTAGGGCGAACGGGTCGAGAACTCGACGCCCGGCAGGAGCGTCGCGACGGTCGACGAATCGGCCAGTGCCGCAACGTCACTCGCCGACAGATAGGTGCAGTGGTCGACGCTCGCCGCACCGAGCTCGACGGCGAGTTGGACGCCCGGTCCCTCCCCGAGCTGGCCGCCGTGCACACGCAGTTCGAGCCCCGCGTCTCGGCAGGCGCTCAGGATCGTCGCGCTCTCGTCGCCGTCGAAGGCGTGCGCACTGCCCGGCTCGCAGAACACGTCGGCCCAGCGAGCGTAAGGGCGGCACGCCTCGAGCATCTCGCCGCAGACGAGGTCGACGTAGGCGGCACGATCGCTGCCGCTCGGCACGACGTGGGCACCGAGATAGGTCGTCTCCGGGGTGAGCCGGCGGGCGATGCGCAGCGCTCGTGCCTCGTCCTCGACCGTCAGCCCGTAGCCCGACTTCACCTCGACGCACGTCGTGCCCTGCGCGCGCATCTCGGCGATGCGCCGCGCGACCAGCGCGGTGAGGCGGTCGTCGTCAGCGTCGCGGGTGGCGGCCACCGTGGTGGCGATCCCGCCCCCGTCGTAGCGCTCGCCCGCCATGCGGGCGGCGAACTCGGCCGAGCGGTCGCCGTCGAAGACGAGGTGTGCGTGGCTGTCGACGAAGCCGGGCATCAGTGCGGCGCCGTCGACGTCGACGCGGCGGTCGGCGTCCGGCGCTCGGCGCGCCTCGCCGACCCAGGCGATGCGGTCGTCTTCGACGACGATCGCCGCGTCGGTGAGGAGGCCGAGCAGGCGCTCGTCCTCGCTCGCGCCAGCGCGGGCGTGCTGCGGGTCGTTCGTCACGAGTTCGGCGATGCCGGTGACGAGCGTCGTCGTCATGTCTGCCTCCAGAAGGAGTCGATGGCGTCGTGCAGGAGCCGCCCGATGCCGCCGGGCGCGAGCGTCTCTTCGAGGCGGTGGCGCCCGCCGCGCACGACGACGCGTCCGTCGACGATGACGTCCGTGACGTCCTGCGCAATCGCGGCGAGCAGGATCTGGTCAGGCGAACAGCCTGCGGTGCGCAGGGATTCGGCGTTGACGACGACGAGGTCGGCGCGCGCTCCGACGACGATCTCGCCGGCGTCGGGCCAGCCGATGCCCGCGTGCCGCGTCGCCGCGGCGAGCAGGTCGCGCGGGCTCAGGCGACCGCGCTCGTTACTCGTCAGCCGCTCGTGCATCTCGAGGCCGCGGGCTTCTTCGAACATGTCGATGACGGCGTGCTGGTCGCTGCCGAGGCTGAGCCGCGCGCCCGCGTCGTGCAGTGCAACGGCCGGCCCGATGCCGTCGGCAAGGTCGCGTTCGGTCGTCGGGCAGAAGCAGGCCGTCGCGCCCGCGCGGGCGAGCGTCGAGACGTCGTCGTCGCTCAGATGCGTCGCATGAACGGCGGAGAAGCGCTCGCTCAGTGCGCCGGCCTCGTGGAGCAGACCCACGGGCGTGCGCTGGTAGTGGGCCACTGCGGCGGCGTTCTCCGCAGGCTGTTCGGAGACATGGGCGTGGAGGATCTCCCCCGGCGTCGCGGCGACGACGTCCGCCAGTTCGTCCCGAGCGACAGCGCGCACCGAGTGAATGGCCGCGCCGACCACGGTGTTCTCGTCACTGAGTGCGTCCTCGCGCAACTGCGCGTGACGCCGCGCCCAGGCGTCGACGGAGCCGTCGCTGAAGCGCCGCTGCTCAGCGCTCATCGCGGCGTGGCCATCGGTGTCGAGGCCTCCGTGGAGGTAACACGTGTCGAGCAGCGTGAGCCGGATGCCGGCCTCGCGGGCCGCTTGACGCAGCGCAGAACCCATGGCGTTCGGGTCGTCGTAGGGCGTGCCGTCGGGGCGGTGGTGGACGTAGTGGAACTCCCCCACCGCCGTGACGCCGGCCAGCGCCATCTCGGCGTACACGGCGCGCGCCAGTGCGAGGTATGTCGACGGATCGAGCTGCGCCGCAACGCGATACATGCGTTCACGCCACGTCCAGAACGTGCCGCCATCGTCATGCGTGCGCCCGCGCAATGCGCGGTGGAACGCATGGCTGTGGCAGTTCGCGAAACCGGGCAGTGCGACCCCGTCGAGCCTGATCACGTCGTCCGAGGATGCGTCGTCAGAGGAAACGCCACTCGGCGCCCCACCCGTCGATCCACCCGACAGCCCATCTCTCGGTGACGCATTCGCCGTCACCTCGACCCATCGCCCGTCCTCCTCGACGAGTCGGACGTCGCGCGCGAGGCCGTCGCGAAGGTGCGCGAACGGCACGTGGTAGATGGTCATGACGCGAGATCCTCGAGCACGCGGACGAGTGCGTCGACGCCGCGCAGGCAGTCATCGGTCTGCGCGAACTCCTCGGGCGAGTGCGACGTGCCCGTCGGGTTGCGCACGAACAACATGACGCTGGGGATGCCGTGGTTGGCGAGGATGCCGGCGTCGTGGCCGGCACCGGTGCCGAGCATCGGCACACCCTCACCGAGCGTGCGGTGCACGCGCGCGACGAGGTCGGCGTCGAACGGGGTCGTCGGCGTCCATGACTCCTCCCGCCATTCGCCACCGAGTTCCGCTGCGCGACCTGCGATCTCGTCGATCGCTGCGCGCACGTCGTCCTCGCGGACGCCGCGGGCGTCGACCCACGCCGTCACGTGGGAGGCGATGGCGTTGATGCCGCCGGGCGTGACGTCGAGCTTTCCGACGGTCGCGACGACGCGGCGCGCGGCACCGTCGTCACGCGAGGTGGCCGCCGCCCGCACCTGCTCGATGAACCGGGCGGCCTTGACCAGCGCGTCGTCGCGGTCGCCGAGCGCCGTCGTCCCGGCGTGGTCGGCGTGCCCGGGCAGGTCGGCGCGAAACCGTCCGTGCGGCCAGATGTCGGTGCCGACCGCGACGGCGGCGCCGAACGGATCGCCCGCTGCGTCACGGGGCAGGTCGACGAGGGCCCGCCCCTGTTCGACGTGCACCTCGACGAAGCACGCGAGGCGCGCGAGGGCCGCGTCGTCCCGCCCGAGATCCGACGGCTCACGCCCAGCGCGCTCCCACGCCTGTGCCATCGTGACACCGTCGGTGTCGCGTAGGCCGAGGGCGCGCTCGGCCGTCAGCGCTCCGGTGATGAGGCGCGAGCCCGCGCAGGCGACGCCGAAGCGCGCGCCCTCCTCGTCGACGAAGTTGACGACACCGATCGGGCGCGCGGGCGCGAACCCCGACTCCTTGAGTCGGCGCACCGCGAGCAACGACGAGACGACGCCCAGGGGTCCGTCGAACGCCCCACCGTCGGGCACCGAGTCAAGGTGCGATCCGGTGGCGACGCCAGGCGTCCGATCCGGCTCGCCCCACCACGCCCACTGGTTGCCTGCGCGGTCCTCGACGACGTCGAGACCGAGCGCTTCACACTCGCCGTCGAACCATTCGCGGAGCATGGAATCCTCACGGCTCCAGGCGAATCGGCGGTATCCGCCGCTGTGCTTGTCGCGCCCCACCGGGGCGAGGTCGGCCCACAGGCCCTCGAACGTGCGCTCGGTCATCGAAACCCTCCGGGTCCTCGTCGTCATCGGACATGTCCGGCCGGAAGCGGGGCGGGGCATGCCGAGCACGCCACGCCCCCGCGTCCGACGCCGTCCGGCTCAGCCCTCGCTCATCGGGATGCGGACGCCGCGCTCGGCGGCAACGTTCTCGGCGGTGTCGTAGCCTGCGTCGACATGGCGGATGACACCCATGCCGGGGTCGTTCGTCAGCACGCGCGCGAGCTTCTGCGCGGCCAGCGGCGTGCCGTCCGCGACGGAGACCTGCCCCGCGTGCATCGAGCGTCCGATGCCGACACCGCCGCCGTGGTGCAGCGAGACCCAGCTCGCGCCGCTCGCCGTGTTGACGAGGGCGTTGAGCAGCGGCCAGTCGGCGATGGCGTCGGAGCCATCCTGCATGGCCTCCGTCTCGCGGTAGGGCGAGGCGACAGAGCCGCAGTCGAGGTGGTCGCGCCCGATGACGATGGGGGCGCTCACCTCGCCGTTCGCGACCATGTCGTTGAAGCGCAGGCCGGCCTTGTCGCGTTCGCCGTAGCCGAGCCAGCAGATGCGCGCCGGCAGGCCCTCGAAGTGCACCTTCTCGCGGGCGCCCTTGATCCAGCGGTGCAGGCGCTCGTTGTCCGGGAACAGGTCGAGCACCGCCTCGTCCGTCGCGTAGATGTCCTTCGGGTCGCCCGAGAGCGCCACCCAGCGGAACGGGCCCTTGCCCTCGCAGAACAGCGGGCGGATGTACTTCGGCACAAAGCCCTCGAACTCGAACGCGCGGTCGTAACCGCCCTGGCGCGCCTCGTCGCGGATCGAGTTGCCGTAGTCGAACACCTCGACGCCCTTGTCCTGGAAACCGACCATCGCCTCGACGTGACGCGCCATCGACTCCTGCGCTCGCTCGGTGAACTCCTCGGGCTTCTTCGCGGCGTACTCGAACCAGTCGGCGACGTCGATGCCGATCGGCAGGTAGCTCAGCGGGTCGTGCGCGCTCGTCTGGTCGGTGACGATGTCGATGGGCACGTCGCGGCGCAGCAGCTCCGGGAAGACCTCGGCGGCGTTGCCGACGACGCCGATCGACACGGCTTTCTTCGCGTTCTTCGCAGCGACGGCGCGGTCGATGGCGTCGTCCAGATCGTCGGCGATCTCGTCGAGATAGCCGTGCTCGACGCGGCGGTGCAGACGCGCCGGGTCGACGTCGACGATGAGGCACGTGCCACCGTTCAGCGTGACGGCGAGGGGCTGGGCGCCGCCCATGCCGCCGCAGCCGCCGGTGAGCGTCAGCGTGCCCGCGAGGGTGCCGCCGATCGTGCGCTCGGCGATCGCCGCGAAGCACTCGTACGTGCCCTGCAGGATGCCCTGGGTGCCGATGTAGATCCACGACCCGGCCGTCATCTGGCCGTACATCGTGAGACCCATCTGCTCGAGGCGGCGGAACTCGGGCCACGTCGCCCAGTCGCCGACGAGGTTCGAGTTTGCGATGAGCACGCGCGGCGCCCACTCGTGCGTCTGCATGACGCCGACGGGCCGGCCCGATTGCACGAGCATCGTCTCGTCGGCCTTCAACGTCTCAAGTGTGCGCACCATCGCGTCGAAGCTGCGCCAGTCACGTGCGGCGCGGCCGGTGCCGCCGTAGACGACGAGGTCGTCGGGGCGCTCGGCGACCTCCGGGTCGAGGTTGTTCATGAGCATGCGCAAGGGGGCCTCGGTGGCCCAGCTGCGAGCGTTCAACTGGGTGCCGCGGGGTGCGCGGACGGGACGGGCGCCTTCCATGGGGTGCTCCTCGGTCAGGTTCGGCGGAACTGCGGGTGGGTCGATGCGGAGGGTGGAGGGACGATCGCCCGCTGGTGTGCGTGAGCAACCGTCCAGGACGCGTCAGTCGAGCGAGCCCGCGGCTCGGGCAGCGGCGTCACGGACGGCGCCGCTCTTGACGAGCGCGACGGCGCGTTCGATCTCCGGCGAGAGGTAGCGATCCCGCCCCGGCATGCCGGCGGGCTGGCCGGCCTCGTCCGTCAGCGCGTCGATGACGGCGGCCGCGACCGGCCCGGGCGTCAGCGGTGCGCGCAGCTGGATGCCGCGCGTCGCCGTCAGCGTCTCGATGGCGAGGACGCGGGCGAGACCGTCGACGGCCCGACGCAGCTTTCGGGCGCCGGCCCAGCCCATCGAGACGTGATCCTCCTGCATCGCGCTGCTCGGGATCGAGTCGACGCTCGCGGGGCTCGCGAGCCGCTTGAGTTCGCTGACGATGCCGGCGGCCGTGTACTGCGCGATCATGAGGCCCGAGTCGGTGCCCGGGTCGTCGGCGAGGAACGGCGGCAGGCCGTGGTTGCGGGCGACGTCGAGGAAGCGGTCGGTGCGGCGCTCGCTCATCGACGCGACGTCGGCGATGACGATGGCGAGGAAGTCGAGGACGTACGCGACGGGCGCTCCGTGGAAGTTGCCGTTCGACTCGACGCGGCCGTCGAGCGTCACGACGGGGTTGTCGACGGCGGCCGCGAGCTCGCGGTTCGCCACGGTCGTCGCGTGCTCGAGGGTGTCGCGGGCCGCGCCGATGACCTGCGGCGAGCAGCGCAGCGAATAGGCGTCCTGCACGCGGGTGCAGGCGCCCGGTTCACGGTGGGATTCGCGGATGCCGCTGCCCGCGAGCACCTTGCGCAGGTTCGCCGCCGAGAGCGCCTGGCCGGGGTGTGGGCGCAGCTGCTGCAGGTCGTCGGCGAAGACGGCGTCCGAGCCGAGCAGGCCCTCGACGCTGAGGCCGGCGGCGACGTCGGCGCTCGTCAAGAGCATGCGTAGATCGGCGATGGCGAGGCACAGCATGCCGAGAATGCCGTCGGTGCCGTTGATGAGCGCCAGGCCCTCCTTCTCCTGCAGCTGGACGGGCTCGATGCCGGCGGCGCGCAGCGCGTTCTCGGCGTTCGTCAGGTGGCCGGCGGCGTCGACGACCTCGCCCTCGCCCATGAGCGCGAGCGCGCAGTGCGCGAGCGGCGCGAGGTCGCCGGAGCAACCGAGCGAGCCGTACTCGCGCACGACCGGGGTGATGCCGGCGTTGAGCATCGCGACATACGCGTCGAGCGTCTCGGGACGGATGCCGGTGCGCCCGGTCGCGAGCGTCGAGATGCGCAGGAGCATGAGCGCGCGCACGACCTCGCACTCGACCGGTTCACCGCTGCCCGCGGCGTGCGAGGCGACGAGGCTGCGCTGCAGCTGCTGACGCTTCTCGAGCGGGATGTGCTGCGTCGCGAGCGCACCGAAACCGGTCGAGATGCCGTAGTGCGGCACCGGGTCGTTGGCGAGGGCGTCGATGATCGCGCGGCTCTTCGCGACCTCCGCGCGACTCGCCTCGCTGAGCACGATGCGCGCGTCATGGCGGGCGACGGCGACGACGTCGTCGATGCTGAGGGCGCCGATGCCGACCTCGACCTCGCAGGCAGCGCTCATGTCAGGGGGCGTGACGCCGGCGCCGGGCGTCGCGGCGGGGTCGTGGTGGTGCTGAGGCATCGAGGCGTTCGTCATGACACCACCTTCGCCCGTGACCACACTCGTGCGTGACCCAGGACGCGCTTTTTGTCTCGGATACGAGACACTGGGCGCATGTCGTCGTACGTCCCCGCCGCCGAGCACGTCCTCGCGCTCTTGCAGCGCATCGCCGCGCGCCCCTCGCCCGCACCGGCGGCGGCTCTCGCCCGTGAGCTCGACCTGCCCCGCTCGTCCGTCTACAAGTTGCTCGGCGTGCTGCGCGCCGCAGGGTTCGTCACGCACGACGAGGGGACACGACGCTGGGGGTTGGGGCCAGCCGCGCACGAGCTTGGCTCGGCCTACCGGCGTCAGGCGCCGCTGCAGCGCGCGGCGCAGAGCATCGTCACCGACCTCGCGGAGCGGACGGGGGCCTGCGCGCACCTCGCCGTCCTGCACGGGCGCGACGTCGTGTACGTGCTCGAGGAGCGACCGCTCGGGGTGCCGCCACTCGTCACCGACGTCGGCGTGCGGCTGCCCGCGACCGTGACGGCGAGTGGCCTTGCGATTCTCGCGGCCCTGCCCGCTGCGCAGGTGCGTGCGCTGTTTCCGCGCAGCGACGACCTCGTCCGACGCCGTGAGAACGGCAATGCGCCGGGGACGCTCAAGGAGCTGCGCTCACAACTCACGCAGGTGCGCCAACGCGGCCATGCCTGGGAGAACGGCTCGGTGACGGAGGGCTTTGCGTCCGTGGGGTGCGCGGTGCTCGACCACAACGAGCTACCGGCCGCGAGCCTCGCGGTGACGTGGGACGAGGGGCGTCTCGCGCGCCACGGTGAGGATCCGGCCGAGCGACACGATCGGTTCGTCGCGGCGTGTCGAGCGAGCGCGCAGGCCCTCACTCGCCGATTGAACGGGTGAATGATTGCGGGGCTGAACGGCGCGAGGCCCCCGTGGAGGTGAACTCCACGGGGGCCTCGGGCGAACGGCGCGCTGCTCAGGAGCGCCCGTCGTCCTTGGCGTGCTTGCCGCCGCCCCACGGGCCCGTCGTGCGACTGATGCGGTAGTCGATGCGGTTGTCGACGCGGTGGTCGACCTGGCGGCCGAAGTGCTCGTCGAAGTTCGACTGCAACTCCTGACGCACGTACTCGACGCGACCGAGGAACTCCTTCTCCTCACGACGGCGGTAGTCGTAGCGCACCGCCTTGAACGTCGCGACGCACATGAGCACGAGCACGACGCTGAACGGCAATGCCGTCGCGAGAGACGCCGCCTGCAGCGCCTTGAGCCCGCCGGCGAGGAGCAGGCCGATGGCGATGGCACCTTCCATGAGGGCCCACAGCACACGCGACCACGTCGGCGGGTTGGGGTGACCACCGGAGGCGAGCATGTCGACGACGAGTGAACCCGAGTCGGAGGAGGTGATGAAGAAGACGGCGACGAGCAGGATCGCGATGACGGACAGCACCTGCCCGAGCGGCATGTCCTGCAGCACCGTGAACAGCACCTTCTCCGCGACGACACCGTCGGTCTTGTCGACGAGACCGCCGTCACCGAAGAGCTGACGGTGGATGCCGGCGCCGCCCATGACGGCGAACCAGACGAACCCGACGAGCGTGGGCACGAGAAGCGTGCCGGCGATGAACTCGCGGATCGTGCGCCCGCGGGAGATGCGGGCGATGAAGACGCCGACGAACGGCGCCCAGCTGATCCACCAGCCCCAGTAGAAGATCGTCCACGCAGAGTTCCAGTCAGCGCCCTTCTCCCCCGTGTAGGCACCGACGTCGAAGGTCATGCCGAGCACGTTGGCGAGGTAGACGCCGAGCGCCTCGGTGAGGTTCTGGAACAGGAACAGCGTCGGGCCGAGCAGCAGCACCGAGATGAGCAGCAGACCGGCGAGGCTGAGGTTGATGTTCGACAGCCACTTGATCCCCTTGCCGAGGCCGGAGACACACGACAGCGTCGACAGGAACGTGATGCACACGATGAGGATGACGAGGATCGTGTTGTCCGTGCTGTCGAGGATGCCGATGGACTTCAGACCGGAGGCGATCTGTTGCACGCCGAGACCCAGCGACGTCGCGACACCGAACACGGTGCCGAAGATGGCCAGGATGTCGACGAGGTCGCCCATCCAACCCTTGACGCGCTCGCCCAGGATCGGCTCGAGAGCCCACCGGATCGAGATGGGGCGGCCGCGACGGTGGATCGCGTACGCGAGGGCCAGCCCGATGACGGCGTAGATCGCCCACGGGTGCAGACCCCAGTGGACGAAGGTCTGCGCCATCGCGAGCTGTGAACGCTCGGCCTCGCCTTCGGGCCAGCCGGGCTTCGGCATCGTCGTCGCGTAGGTGAGTGGCTCACCGACGCCGTAGAAGACCAGGCCGATGCCCATGCCCGCGGCGAACAGCATCGCGAACCAGGAGAAGACCCCGAACTCGGGCTTCTCGTCGTCGTTGCCGAGCTTGATCGAGCCGTAGCGGCTGAGACCCATGAAGGCGGCGAAGGCGATGAACCCGCCGATGACGAGCATGTAGTACCAGCCGAAGTTCGTGACGATCCACGACTGCATGTTCGGCAGCACCTCACCGGTGCCGTCGGGGAAGGCGACGCCGAGCACGGCCACCGCCAGGATGACGATGAGTGCCGGCCAGAAGACGCGTGGCGCGACTCCGCCCTTGCCGAGGCGCACGCCCTGGCGTCGCAACTTCTCTGCGATGACCTCGTCGTCGTCGTCCTCGGCGATCTGCGCGGCGTCAGACAGATCGGAGGGCAGCGGGTCCGACGACTCGCCCTCGTGGCGCGCCGCTTCCTCGGGTGTCTGCGGGGTTGCGGCCTCCGTCTCCGGCGCAGCGCTGTCGTCGGTGATCGCCGTTGCCGGGGTGGCGCCCGGCGGGCCGTCGGCCTTCGGTTCTTCGTCTTGCATGCGATGTCCTCCCTGGTGTCCATCGTGCGGTCGGAAGTCACGACTCTTCCGGATCGCAGGCCACATCTCAAGTTGTTACTGGCCGGTACCCGGTCGGATCTGCTCGCGATCGAGTTCGGTCCGCGGTGGTCTGCCGCGACCGTGCGTGCTGGACGATGCCGCCTGTCGACCGAACACTGCTGATGCCCGCGATGCCGAATGAGCGCCCCGGACGCCTGACTGTGGCACGATGCGGGAACCCGTTTCGTCTCCCGTCGCACGTGAGGACCGCTGCTCATGACCAAGGCAACCTCGCATCTCGCGTCGGGGCCCGTCGCCCTGGCCCACCGCGGTTTCTCCGGTTGCACCTCGCATGCGCTGGAGAACTCGATGGCGGCGTTCCGCGCGGCTGCCGAGCTCGGCTACCGGTGGGTCGAGACCGACGTGCACGCCACCGTCGAAGGGGTGCTCGTCGCCTTCCACGACACGACCCTCGACCGCACGAGCGACGGGGCCGGCGCGATCGCGCACCTGCCATGGGAGGTGGTCGCACGGGCGCGCATCGCCGGGCACGAGCCGATCCCGCGACTCGAGGAATTGCTGACGCAACTGCCGCAGGTGTGCGTCAACATCGACGTGAAATCGGCCGGCGCGGTCACACCGCTCATCGAGTGCATCGAACGGTGCGGCGCGCACGATCGCGTCCGCATCGCCTCCTTCTCCGACGCGCGGCGCCGAGCCGTCCTCGCCGGCCTGACGCGACCGGTCCGTTCATCGCCAGGGCAGTCGCGCACCACCGCGCTGTGGCTCGCGGCGCACCTGCCGGTGCTCGGTTCGCCCCTCGTCGCGCGCCTTGCGCACGGCATCGACGCCGTGCAGATCCCCGAACGTCAGGGCCGCCTGCGCGTGCTGACGCCGAGACTCCTGCGCGTCCTGCACGGCGCCGGGCTCGACGTCCACGTGTGGACGGTCAACGAGCGCGCCGACATGGAGCGTCTGCTCGACCTCGGCGTCGACGGCCTCATCACCGACCGCGCCGACGTGCTCAAGGACGTCCTCGTCGAACGGGGTGGATGGGGCTGAGCAGAGCGGCTCGACGGGCGATCGCCTGGTTTCGTCAGCCTGCAGCGCGGACCTCGTCTTTGATGGCGTGGCCGTGCAGAGGCCAGGTGCGGTGTGCTGGACGCACGTGGTTGGGAGTGCGCCGAAGTGGCGAGGCGCGATCGCTGAGCCGCGACCGTCGAGAATCGTTGACACGGCGGGTATCCGGCGAAAGTATCTTTACGTCAAGATACTTTCACCGGAAGGCGCCTCATGCTCACGTTGCATCATGTCCAGGTCTCGATGCCCGAGGGTCGCGAGGACGACGCCCGACGTTTCTACCGCGATGCCCTCGGCCTCGACGAGGTCGCCAAACCCGGCGTGCTCGCGCAGCGCGGCGGCGCGTGGTTCCGCGCGTTCGCTGACGACGGCGCCGTCGCGGCCGAGATCCACCTCGGGATCGACGAACCGTTCGTCCCCGCCAAGAAGGCCCACCCCGCCCTCGTCGTCGAATCGACAGCTGCCCTGGAGGCCCTTGGCGTGCGCATCGAGGGCGCCGGTTTCGACGTGAACTGGGCCGAGCGCCACACCCTCGACGGCTACGAACGCTTCCACTGCCGCGACGCGTTCGGCAACCGCGTCGAGGTGCTGACGCCCGAGCTCTGACGGCTCGCGAGCGCGATGCGTCAGTCGTGCGACGGCTCGGGCGCATGCCCGAGGGAACGGTTGATCTCGGCGATCAACCGGCGTCCGTGCACACCCCACGCGTGCCGCTCGTCGGCACTCGCGCGCGTCAGGGCGCGCTGCCACGTGAAGACGCGCCCGACCCGGGCGATGAGCAGGGCGTCGTCGACGGCGGCGCTCAGCGCAGTGCTCGAGACGACGTCGCTCCACACGCTGAGGTAGGCGCGCAGGATGCGCTCACGGGCTGCGCGGGCGGCGTCGTCGTCGAGGCCCTCGCCGATGCGCTCGAGCGGGACGAGCAGCGAGCACAGCGGGTTGCCGACGCTCGCGTCGCCCCAGTCGAAGATGCGCGCGTCGTGAGCGCCCGCCGAGGTGCCGTCGGCAAAGACGTTGCCGGCGTGCAGGTCGTCGTGCTGAATGGTCAGCGGCAACCCGACGGCGTCGAGCCGCTGCGCGGCGCGGCGCACCTCACGTGTCGTGTCGGGTTTGAGCCCAAGGCGTTGCCACCGGCGAGCAGATTCGCGCGGCGACATGTCGGGCACGCCCGCGTCGCGCAGTTGATCGACGACCCGCGTCGACGAGCGTTGCAGTCGCGCGTAGCGTCGCACCACGGACGACATGAGGCTGACGGCGTCGTCGTCACGCTGGACGTCACGCAGCACCGGGCCCTGATCGGGCATGAGCAGCCAGCCGCGCTCGGGGTCGTCGGCCCACACGACCGGAACCGCGTCGGGCGTGACGGAACGCAACGCGCGCAGGACGGCGGCCTCGGGGCTCATCTCCGGGCTCGTCGCCTTGAACCACACGCGCCCTTGATCGGTCGTCTCGGCGACGAGCACCGTCGACCAGGGACGCACCCGCGGCTGCAACGGCGTCGTTGGCACACGTTCGAGACCGCGCCGCGCGAGGGCCGTGTCCATCCAGCGCACAGCCTCCCAGCGCCACGTCTCACTGCTCCAGATCGCGCTCGCGGGCGCGACCTGATCAGAGCCGGGGAGAACAGGAAGATCGGGTGACTTCACCACGTCGTTCGACCGCTCAGTCGATGTCGGCGTGAGCGGCGACCGGCATGGCGTCCCCGAGATCACCCGTCGCACCGGCATCACGTCCCGCGGCCTGCGTGCCTGCGTCACCGTCGCGGGTGCCTGCACCGCCGCCAGGCGCGTGTGCACCACCGCCGTACGCATCGGCGCGCGTGAGTGCTGCGTCGTCGCACCCGAGAGCGTCGACGATGTCGGCGGCCGTCAGCCCCACGGTCGCGAGCACCTCGCCGCGCGAGGCGTGGACGAGGAACTCCTTGGGAATGCCGAACGTGTCGAGCGGCGTGCGCACACCGGCTTCACGCAGGCGTCGCGCGACGGCGCTGCCGACGCCCGCCTCGACGAGGTTGTCCTCGATGACGACGACCCGGCCCGCGGCGCGGGCGAGGTCGACGAGTTCGTCGGCCACCGGGTAGGTCCAGCGCGGGTCGATGACCTGGACGCGACGGCCCCGATCGGTGAGCAGATCGGCGACGCCGAGTGCCGTCGAGACCATCGACCCGACACCGACGACCAGCACGTCCACGCCGTCGCCGCCGTCGGGTTCACGCATGACGTCGAGGCGACCGAGACGTCTCTCGGCGACGAGCGGGTCGGCGACGTCGCCCTTGGGGAAGCGGATGACGCTCGGCGCGTCGTCGATGTCGACGGCCTCGCGCAGCAGTTCGCGCACCTGTGCGCCGTCGCGCGGGGCGGCGAGGTGCAGGCCGGGCACGATCGAGCAGATCGACATGTCCCACATGCCGTTGTGCGAGGCGCCGTCGGAGCCGGTGACGCCGGCACGGTCGAGCACGAACGTCACGCCCTGACGGTGCAGTGCGGTGTCCATGAGCAGCTGGTCGAACGCGCGGTTGAGGAACGTCGCATAGACGGCGACGACGGGGTGCAGGCCGCCGTACGACAACCCGGACGCCATCGTGACGGCGTGCTGCTCGGCGATGCCGACGTCGAACACGCGCTCGGGGTACTTCTTCGCGAACCCGTCGAGCCCGACGGGGATGAGCATGGCAGCCGTGATGGCGACGATGTCGTCGCGCTCGGCGCCGAGGGCGACCATCTCGTCGCTGAACTCGTCGGTCCAGATGCGGCCACTCACCTCGAACGGCAGGCCCGTCTCGGGGTTGAACTTGCCGATGCCGTGCCACTGGTCGGCCTCGTCGGAGAACGCGGGCTCGTAGCCGCGGCCCTTCTGCGTGATGACGTGCACGAGGGTCGGCCGGCCGTAGTCGCGAGCGCGGCGCAGCGCGGCCTCGACCGCCGCCTCGTCATGTCCGTCGATCGGGCCGAGGTACTTGATGCCGAGGCTCTCGAAGACGCCCGTGTCGGGGTAGACGATGTCCTTGAGACCACGCTTCACGCCGTGCAGCGCCTCGTACATCTTCGTCCCGACCTTCGGCGTCGCCTGCAGGCGGTTCTTGCCCCAGTCGAGCACCTGGTCGTAGGTGTGCATCGTGCGCATCGTCGCGAGGTGATGCGCCATCCCGCCGATCGTCGGGGCATAGGAACGCTCGTTGTCGTTGAGCACGATGACGAGCGGCAGGTCGGCGTCGGCGGAGATGTTGTTGAGCGCCTCCCACGCCATGCCGCCGGTCAGGGCGCCGTCACCGATGACGGCGACGGTGTGACGGTCGCTCTCACCCTTGAGGCGGCGCGCCTTGGCAATGCCCTCGGCCCAGCTCAGCGACGTCGAGGCGTGCGAGTTCTCGACGACGTCGTGCTCCGACTCCTCGCGGCTCGGGTAACCCGACAGTCCGCCGGATTTCTTGAGCTTGCTGAAGTCGTGACGCCCCGTCAGCAACTTGTGGACGTAACTCTGGTGGCCGGTGTCGAAGACGAACGTGTCCTTCGGCGAGTCGAAGACGCGGTGCATCGCGATGCTCAACTCGACGACACCCAGGTTGGGGCCCAGGTGCCCACCCGTCTTGGAGACGGATTCGACGAGGAACTGACGGATCTCGGCGGCGAGCGCGTCGAGCTCCTCGGCGGGGATTCGCTTGAGATCGTCCGGACCCGAGATGGTTTCCAGCAGCGTCACGTCTCACTCAGCCTTTCGAAAGTGCAGTCTCCTGAGTCTAGGTCGTCGACCGCGCAGCCGCCATGCGGGCGGGGGCACCCTCCCGTCGCGCCCCGTCGGAGCCGGTAGCGCCGTCGGAGATCAAAGGCCGGGACTCTGCCCGCCCACGCACCCGCCCCGAACGCCGGCGCATCACAGCCGAGGGACGAACGTCTTGCCGCGCATCGCCTCGTGCACGAGACGGACGGCGCGCGCCGTGGCACGCAACCGCAGCCCCTCCGCGGACAGGTGCTCCATCACCTGCGGCACCGCGCGCGGTGGCAGCTCGTCGGCGAGGTCGACGCGGATGCGGCGATATGACTCGCGCATCGCGCCGAGTTGAGCGTCGACATGCCACGTCGCCACCCAAGCGAGCGCCACCGGGTGACGGCGCCATGCGTCGTAGGCCCGAAAATCCGAGGGGCACTGATCGAGCAGCCACTGCGTCGCCGCCTCCTGCCACCCCGGTGCACCCGGCGGCGGCACACCTCTCGGCCAGCCCGGAGGGCCGGTGTTCACCTCGTCCGACATGACCCCAGCGTACCCCATTGTTCGAACACGTGTTCTATTTGATGACCGCCCCACGAGACCGCAGACCGGCGCGAGACACGCCCCCGAAGCCAGGTGCTCTGTGGCATGCTGAGCCCGTCACACGGGAGCCCGAGGCGCGGGCTGAGAGGGCATCGCCATGCCGACCGTCCAACCTGATGCGGTTCATGCCGCCGTAGGGAGTGTTCGATCGTGGCTACCCTGACGCCTGCCCCTTCCCCTGCCCACGACGATGCGCCACGCCTGGCGCCGGCCGCCGCCACCCCAGAACGGCGCGAGGCCCGCCGCAGCGCCCTCGTCGGAAACTTCGTCGACCAGTTCGACATCTTCCTGCCCGTCATTGCGCTGGGTGGGGTGCTGTCGACGCGTTCGACGATTCCCGACGGCCTCGTCTTCGCCGCGACACTCCTGGGCCGCCCCCTCGGGGCGTTCATCCTCGGCACCCTGGCCGATCGTCGCGGACGAGCCCGCGTGTCACGCGGCGCACTGCTCGGCCTGAGCGTGTGCACCGGCCTCATGGTGACGCTCCCCCTGCACACCTCGACGTGGGCCGTGGCCGCTCTCCTGGCGTTGCGCTTCGCCGCCGGATTCTTCCTCGGCGGGCAGTACTCCGCGGCCATCCCCCGCGCCCTCGCGCTCACAGAGCCGCAACGACGCGGCCACCTGAGCGGCCTCGTCATGGCGATGTCACCCCTCGCGAACGCCACCATCGCTGCCGCCACGATGATGCTGACGGCCTCACTCGGCGGCGCGTACACCACGTGGGGGTGGCGCCTGCTGTTCGTCGTCGGCGCACTCCTGCCGTTGATCCTGGCCCTCACCGCGAGGTCAGCGCACGCCGGGCCGGCAGGTCACAGCCACTCTCCCCACGAATCCGACAATCGCGATCCCGCCGCGCACGACGCGACCGACGACGAGGAAGAGCGCGTGACGGGCCGTGTCGTGGCCGCATTGTTCACCCTCATGACGGGGCTGTGGTTGTTCACGATGATGGGGGTCTCGGTGCTGACGAGTTCGCTGCGCCCGCACTTCTCCCCCCATGACGTCGGGCTCGTCATGCTCGTCGCGACGGCCGTCAGTGCGCCGACGATGGCCGCGGCGGGTGCCGTCTCGACGCGTGTGGGCCGTTCACGCTTCTTCATGGCGTTCGGAGCACTGGCCTGCATCGCCGCCCCCGCCGCCTATCTCGTGGCAATGCATGCCGCGTCATCGGGCAGCATCGTCGCCACGACGATCGCCGTCGCGACCGTCCAGATCGTCACCGTCTCCGCCTACGGCCCGGTCGGCGCCTACCTCGCCGAACACTTCCCCGAGTCGCGACGTTCGCGCGGTTACGGCAGCGTCTATTCGGCGTCGATCGTGCTGCCCGGCCTGTACCCGTTCTGGCTGCCCACCGTGACACAGTGGCTCGGCCGTTCGGCCGCCGTCCCGCTCGTGCTTTGCGTCGCGGGCCTCCTCGTCACTCTTGCCCCCGCGTGGATACGCGGAAGTAACGTTGGTGGTTACGAAAAAGTAAGTTGAGTGGGTGAAATCAGCTCGAACCGGTGGCGACGCCGTGATGATCTTGTTAACGTCGTGACTCGGTTCACATCGACTATCGAAGGATGAGCATGTTCACCACACGCCGTACCGCCAAGATCGCCCTCGTCGCCACCGCCGTGGCCGGCACCGTCACGATGGCTGCGCCCGGCGCGCAGGCCGCGACGAGCGACACGACGAAGGACACCATCTGGAACCTCGGCTACGACACGTCGGCGACGACGACGATCAAGAAGTCCGGGCAGTCCTCGACGACGACCGGCTTCACCTTCTCCACCCTCCACGTCGAGAAGGGTGACCTGAGCTCCGACATCATGCTCAAGGACTTCAAGATGCCGGTGAAGCTCGGCAAGCTGCAGATCGCCATCGCGACGATCTCGCAGGAACCCGTCGGCAAGGCCGTCGGAACGATCGACCCGAACACGCACAAGATCGTGCAGACCCAGAAGGTCAACCTCCACATCAAGGATGTCTCGGCCACGGGTAAGGGCCTCATCAACCTCGTCGGCAAGAACTGCCGCACGAGCAGCCCCATCACGCTGACCGTGACGGGCAAGCAGGGTGGCTTGTTCGACCCGATCAACCTCTCGGGCACGTTCACCATCCCGAACTTCGCCAACTGCGGCCTGTCGACGAGCCTCGTCAACAGCCAGGTGGCCGGCCCCGGCAACACGATCAACATGACGCTGACGCCGCACGGCTGATTACGGCCAGCCTCACACGCATCATCTCGGCCGCCGGTACCCCACGGGTGCTGGCGGCCGACGCGTCTCGACTGACGGCAACCGCCACCCGCCCCGATAGCCGCTCGAGCATCACGCACCTGCACGACGAATGTGCGGCACATGCTTCGTGCAGACGCGTAATCGTCGAGCAACTGATGGCCGGCGCGGTTCACCCAGCGGTTGCAACCTCCGTCACCGTCGTCACCCGACGAAGTTGTAGTGCCACCACTCGGGGTTGGACCCGCGCCGATCCATGTAGTCGGGGCGGTCGAATCCCCAGCGCTTGGAGTTGGCCGTCAGCCACACGTCGTAAGAACGCCCGAAGTACAGAGGCGAGTTGATCGCGTTCGTGCGGGCGATGCCGAAGTCGATCGCGTTGCCCAACCCGTGGTTCGAGGTGCCAGGGACGGCCGCGCGGGGGTAGCCGAGAGTGCGGTAGAGCAGCTGCTGACGGCTCAGGGTGCGGTAGGCCTCGGTGATCGTCAGCGCCACACCGAAACGAGCCTTGAAAGCCGCGGCCAGTCCGAGATATCCGACGGCCGCCGCGCGCGAGAGATACCGCGGCTCGTGCGGCAGGTTGCTGACGTTGACGCTCCAGCTCGGCAGTCGTGTGACGGCCGACATCGGCAGACGGCCGTTCACCGCGCGCGCCGTCGTCGCGACGAGGACTGCGGACGTCACCCACCGCCCCTTGAACCCACCCTCGGCGATGCGGAACCACAGGCCGCTCGCGTCGTAGGAGCCTGTCAGCGTCGTGGTGCTCGCCAGCGTCCCGACGATCCGGGCGCGCGGTTCCAGCGTGGGCTGATCGCGCACGTTGACGCGGTAGGAAAGCGTCGCGGTCGTCCGTCGCACGAGGACCGACGTTGCCCCCGCACGGGCCACCTGCCTCGACGCAGGAACCGCTGCGAAAGCCTGCGGCGCCCCTTCGATCACGAGGGCCGTCGTCGCCGCAGCGAGGCCGGCGTGTCGAAGTGCGCCACGTCGCGTCAGTGTCTGCATCGCAGAATTCCCCCGTCACTCGTCGGCGCGCTGCCCGCCCCGCCATCTGCCTCTTGAGTGTGACACACATCACCGCGGCTCGCGGGATCGTGCGTCACGCTCGTGAGACAGCGGCGCGCTGCGGCAGCACCGGTGCGGCCACCGCCTCGAGACACACCCCCACCCGGGGGCACCCACGCGTCGTGCCGTCCGCGCGAGAATGGGCCCATGACTTCTTTCGACGCCTGGCTCGAAGCCGCTTCCATCGATGACTCCGTGCGCGAACTGCGCCCCGATTACCGTGCCGTTCTCGTCGTCGCGCAGGGCCTGCACGGCGGTGAGTCGAACGAGGAGAGCGACACGCTGCTGTTCGCCGCCGAGGAGCACGTACGCGGCATGCTCGAGCACACGCCTCCCGAGGAACTGCCGCACATCGCGGCCTGGCGCGATGCGTACCGCGCGTTCGGCGCGAAACCGCAGCGCACACGCAACTCGGCGGAGGCGCTGCTGCGCCGAGCCGACGCCCTCCCCCGCGTCAACGCGCTGACGGATGCCTACAACGCGGTGTCCGTGCGTCACCAGACGCCCCTCGGCGGCGAGGATCTCGACGCCTACGACGGTGCGCTGCGCCTCACGCGCGCCACCGGCGACGAGGAGTTCTCGACGATGTCCTCGGGCGCCGAGACGATCGAGCACCCCGACGCCGGCGAAGTCGTCTGGCGTGACGACGCCGGCGTCACCTGCCGCCGTTGGAATTGGCGTCAGTGCTATCGCACGCGTCTGACGGGCGAGACGACGAACGCGATCTTCATCTGCGATGTCCTCGACGTCGAGCCCGGCGACGGCGAGCAGCGCGCCACCGAGGTGCGCGACGCCCTGTGCGAGGCGCTCGAGGCCGTCAGCCCCGGAGTGACGCTGACGAGCCGCATCCTCTGATCCATCGGCGGCGCCGATGTGGCCCGGGTTTCACGACATCGGCGCCCCGTTTCCCGGGCAACATCGGGGCGGGCGACGTCACGTCGCGCGCCTGCCGACTCACTAGAACTGCCGAATAACGCCCAAGAGTCGCCTCTCACCTCTACCGTGATTCACATCACGACGACATGAGGTGACGCATGCCGAACATGGCCGACCCGATCTGGAAGCACGCGACGAGCGCACCCGAGCGCCCCGCGCTTCGCAGCCCGAGCACGACCTGGAACTACGCCACGCTGAGGGACAAGGTGGCCGCGTTCGCGGGGCATCTGCGTGACCGCGGCATCAGCCAGGGCGACCGAGTCCTGCTCATCGCCCCCTCCGTTCCGGAGTTCGCCGTCGCCTACTACGCCGCGCAGGCCGTCGGGGCGATTGCGGTGACTCTCAACACGATGTCCACTCCCGCAGAGATCGAATACGTGGCGACGGACTCGGGCGCTCGGCACATCGTCGCGTGGCACGCGAGCGCCGTGGCTGGCGAACGCGTCGCGAGCAAGTTGACGATGGACCTCGTCATCCTCGATGCCGGCGCCGGCGCCGCCACGCGGGCTCCGCTCGACGAGCCGGTCGAGCGCGCTGACGACGACACGGCCATCCTGCTGTACACCTCCGGCACGACCGGCCGCCCCAAGGGGGTGCAGCTGACGGTGGCGAACCTCTTCGCTGTGGCGAGCGCGTTCATCACGCAGCTGAACTTCGCATCGACGGAGAAGTTCGGCACCGCGCTCCCCCTGTTCCACGTCTTCGGTCAGTGCGTGTGCATGAACACCGTCATGCTGGCCGGCGGGTCGTTCTCGGTGCTCTCTCCCTTCGAACCACGCGCGATGTTGGCGATGATCCGCGACCACGAGATCAACGTCGTCGCGGGTGTGCCGACGATGTGGAACTACCTCGTCCACGTCGAGGGCGACTTCGGGCCGAAGGACTGCCCCGACCTGCGCCTCGCGGCCTCCGGCGGTGCGAGTCTGCCGGTCGAGGTCATCGCCGCCTTCGAGCGTCGCTTCGCCTGCACCATCCTCGAGGGGTACGGCCTGACGGAGACGACGGGCGCCGCGAGCTACCACCGCGACGGCATCGAGCAGCGCGCCGGCACCGTCGGCGTCGCGCTGCCCGACACCGAGATCGTCATCGAGAGCCTCGACGGGGGCCGCGCGCCCGTCGGTGAGGTCGGACAGGTGCTCGTCAAGGGCCCGACGGTCATGAAGGGGTACTGGAACAACGAGGCGGCCACCGCCGCGGATCTGAGCGACGGTTGGCTGCGCACCGGCGACCTGGGCCGTCTCGATGGGGAAGGCTACCTGGCGATCGTCGACCGGGCGAAGGACCTCATCATCCGCGGTGGGTACAACGTCTACCCCCGGGAGGTCGAGGAGGTGCTCTACAGCCATCCCGACGTCGTCGAGGCAGCCGTCATCGGCGTGCCGGACGAGCGTTACGGCGAGGAGGTCGCAGCCGTCGCCGTCCTGGCGCCGGGGCGCGAACTGAGCGCCGACGAGCTGCGCGCGTGGCTCAAGGAGCAGCTGTCCGCGTACAAGGTGCCCCACCTCATCCGCTTCGACGACGCACTGCCCAAGGGCGCCACCGGAAAGATCCTCAAGCGCGCCATCGAATGGACCACCGACGAAGGAGCAACACCATGACGCAGGTCCAGACCGTCACCGGCCCCATCGAAGTCGAGCAGATGGGTGCGACTCTCGTCCACGAGCACATCTTCGTGATGAACGAGGAATACCGCCTCAACTACGCGGAGTGGGACGAGCAGGCCCAGATCGCCGATGCCGTCGAGCAGCTGACGCAGCTCGAGGGGCTCGGCATCGACACGATCATGGATCCCACCGTGCTGGGGCTCGGGCGCTACATCCCCCGGGTGCAGCGCATCGCGCAGCAGGTGAAGCTGAACATCATCGTCGCGACGGGCGTCTACACCTACAACGAGGTGCCGTTCCAGTTCCACCACAGCGGGCCGGGGCTGCTGTTCGACCAGCCCGAGCCGATGGTGCAGCTCTTCCTGAAGGACCTCAACGACGGCATCGCGGACACCGGAGTGCGTGCCGCATTCCTCAAGTGCGCCATCGAGGAGCAGGGCCTGACGCCCGGCGTCGAACGCGTCATGCGTGCCGTCGGCGCGACGAGCGCGCAGAGCGGCGCGCCGATCACGGTGCACACGCACGCCGCGAGCGAATCGGGGCTCGTCGCGCAACGCGTGCTGGCAGAGGAAGGCGCCGACCTGAGCCGGGTCATCATCGGTCACAGCGGCGACTCGACGGACCTCGACTACCTGTGCCGCCTCGCCGACGCAGGCAGCTACCTCGGCATGGACCGCTTCGGCCTCGACGTGCTGCTGCCCTTCGAAGAACGCGTCGACACCGTCGCGGAATTGTGCCGACGTGGGTACACCGAGCGCGTCGTCCTCGCGCATGACGCGTCGTGTTCCATCGACTGGTTTCCCGCCGAGGCACGCAAGGCGGCCGTGCCGAACTGGAACTACCGCCACATCAGCGAGGACGTCCTGCCGGCCCTGCGTGAGCGCGGCGTCGACGATGCTCAGATCACGACGATGCTCGTCGACAACCCGCGCGGCCACTTCGGCGGCTGACCCTGGCGTCGAGCACTCCGGCACCTGCGTCCGCACGAAACCCGCCCGAAGGTTGAGGTGATTCGCGCCTCATGGAGCGCGAATCACCTCAACCTCCCGCGCCGCCGAGGGGCCCGCAGCCTCAGACGGACGCAGCGTCGGCGAGTCGTTCGTAGCCGTAGAAGTCGCGCTGGCGTTCGTTCACCCAGACGCGAGGCCCGTCGGGGGCGCTGATGAGCGCGGTGCGCCCATAGGTCTCGTCGACGATCTCGACTTCCACCCCGGCCTCGCGACACAGGCGCTCGAGATCGTCGAGCGCGTCGATCTGGAACGACAGTGCGGCACCGCCCTCCCCCTCGTGGACGAGCACCTCGCCGCCGCCCGCCGCAACCATCTCGACGAAGGTGCCCGCGTCACTGCGCAGGACCGGGTGGAGACCCAACGCCTCGAACGCCGTGACGGTCGTGTCAATCTCGCCGACCAACGACAGCGGCGTCACCATGAGCGCACCCGGTCGTCGCGGCCCCGTCGGCACCCGTCCTTCGACGACGGCGACGTCCGGCCCCGCAGGGCCGCGGTGCACGTCGAGCACGCGGCCGAAGTCCTCCGTCACCATCGTTCCGCCAACCCCCACCGCGGCCAGGGCGCCGCGCGCGGCATCGAGATCGGCGACGACGACCTGCAACGCGCAGGAGCCGGTCGGCGCCTCGTCGGAGGCGGCATGCACGCCCAGCAACCCACCGCCCGACATCTCGAACTCGGCGTACTCGGGCGAGGTCACGACCGGGTCGCCTCCCAAGGCCCGCGCCAGGTCACTCCATCGCTCGGCATCGCCGGTGAACACGATCTGCCTCACCGCCACGCGCTGCGTGCCCTGCTCTTTCATCGCTTCTCCTCGAGGTAGTCGCTCATGACGTGCTCGACGAAGGCGGACAGGCTCAGCCCCTCGTCGATGCTGCGGTGCTTGATCTCTCGAACTAGGTCCGCAGGTAGGTAGACGTTGAACTGTGCCTTTTTCGGACGATTCTCGACCATCACCCCTCCTTGTTATCTTGCTAGCAATTTAGCATGGACGACGACGTTACCGCGCCAGAAGCAGGAAGTTGCTCGACACGACGACGCGGCCCGGCTCCCCGAAGGGGAACCGGGCCGCGTCGCTCGTGCAGGTGGGTCAGATCGCTCAGGCGGCGTTCTTCACCAGGTTGCGTAGCACGTACTGCAGGATGCCGTCATTGCGGTAGTAGTCGGCCTCACCGGGGGTGTCGATGCGAACGACCGCGTCGAACTCGATCGGCTCGCCGCCGTCCTTCGACGCGACGACCTTGACCGTCTTCGGCGTCGTGCCCTCGTTGAGCGCCTCGATGCCGGTGATCTCGAACGTCTCGGTGCCGTCGAGGCCCAGGTCGTCCGCGGTCTTGCCGGCCGGGAACTGCAGCGGCAGCACGCCCATGCCGATGAGGTTCGAGCGGTGGATGCGCTCGAACGACTCGGCGATGACGGCCTTGACGCCGAGCAGACGCGTGCCCTTGGCAGCCCAGTCGCGCGAGCTACCCGAGCCGTACTCCTTGCCACCGAGGACGACGAGCGGAACGCCGGCCTCCTGGTAGGCCTCGGACGCTTCGAAGATCGTCGTCTGCTCACCACCGTTGAGGAAGTTGCGCGTGAAGCCGCCCTCGACGCCGTCGAGGAGCTGGTTCTTCAGACGGATGTTCGCGAACGTACCGCGCACCATGACCTCGTGGTTGCCGCGACGCGAGCCGTAGGAGTTGAAGTCCTTGCGCTCGACGCCACGCTCGGCGAGGTACTTGCCCGCCGGGCTGTCGGCCTTGATGTTGCCGGCCGGGCTGATGTGGTCGGTCGTGACGGAGTCGCCGAGCTTCGCGAGCACGCGAGCGCCCTTGATGTCGGTGACCGGCGTCGTCTCCATCTTCATGCCGTCGAAGTAGTTCGGCTTGCGCACGTACGTCGACTTCTCGTCCCACGCGAAGGTCTTGCCCTCGGGCGTCTGCAGGCTCTGCCAGCGCTCGTCACCGGCGAAGACGTCGGCGTACTCCTTCGTGAACAGGTCCTTCTTGATCGCGCCCTTGATCGCGGCGTCGACCTCCTCGGCGGACGGCCAGATGTCCTTGAGGAACACATCGTTGCCGTCGTCGTCCTTGCCGATGGCGTCGTTCTCGAAGTCGAAGTCCATCGTGCCGGCCAGCGCGTAGGCGATGACGAGCGGCGGGGAGGCGAGGTAGTTCATCTTGACGTCGGGGCTGATGCGGCCCTCGAAGTTGCGGTTACCCGACAGGACGGCCGTCGCGGTGATGTCGTTCGCGTTGATCGCGTCCGAGATCTCCTGCTCGAGCGGACCCGAGTTACCGATGCAGGTCGCGCAGCCGTAACCGACGAGGTAGAAGCCGACCTTCTCGAGGCTCTCCCACAGACCGGCGGCGTCGTAGTACGCGGTGACGACCTTCGAGCCGGGCGCCATCGACGTCTTGACCCACGGCTTGCGCGTCAGACCCTTGTCGGCGGCCTTCTTCGCGAGCAGACCGGCGGCCATCATGACCGACGGGTTCGACGTGTTCGTGCACGACGTGATCGAGGCGATCGCCACGTGACCGTGGTCGAGCGTGAACGAGCGACCGTCGTTCATCTTCACCTCGACCGGCTTCGAGATACGGCCCTCGGCCGACGGCACCGCGGCCTCGACGGGCGTGACGGGCGTGGAGTTGTCGGCCTGCTCGTCGCTGCCCGGCTGCATCGGGTCGGAGGCCGGGAACGTCGTGCCCTCGACGCCGTTGCCCTCGACACCCGAGGTGTAGCTCGGCAGCTGCTCGCGGAACGTCTTCTTCGACTCGGACAGGATGATGCGGTCCTGCGGGCGCTTCGGGCCGGCGATCGACGGGACGACGTCGCCGAGGTCGAGCTCGAGGTACTCGGAGAAGCGGGGCTCGTTGCTCGGGTCGTGCCACAGGCCCTGCTCCTTGGCGTAGGCCTCGACGAGAGCCACCTGCTCGTCGTCACGGCCCGTCAGGCGCAGGTAGTCGAGCGTGACGTCGTCGATCGGGAAGATCGCACACGTCGAACCGAACTCGGGGCTCATGTTGCCGATCGTCGCGCGGTTGGCGAGCGGAACCTCGGCGACACCGTCGCCGTAGAACTCGACGAACTTGCCGACGACGCCGTGCTTGCGCAGCATCTCGGTGATCGTGAGGACGACGTCCGTGGCTGTGACGCCCGGCTTCGTCGAGCCCGTCAGCTTGAAGCCGACGACGCGCGGGATGAGCATGGAGACTGGCTGGCCGAGCATGGCCGCCTCGGCCTCGATGCCGCCCACGCCCCAGCCGAGCACGCCGAGGCCGTTGACCATCGTCGTGTGCGAGTCGGTGCCGACGCAGCTGTCGGGGTAGGCCTTGCCCTCGCGCACCATGACGGTGCGGGCGAGGCGCTCGATGTTGATCTGGTGGACGATGCCCGTGTCCGGCGGGACGACCGCGAACTCGTTGAACGCCGTCTGGCCCCAGCGCAGGAACTGGTATCGCTCCTCGTTGCGCTGGTACTCGATCTCGATGTTCTTCTCGAACGCCTGCGGGTTGCCGAAGTCCTCGATGATGACGGAGTGGTCGATGACCATCTCGGCCGGGGCGAGGGGGTTGATCTTCGCCGGGTCGCCGCCGAGGTCGCCGACGGCCTCACGCATCGTGGCGAGGTCTACGACACAGGGAACACCGGTGAAGTCCTGCATGATCACGCGCGCCGGCGTGAACTGGATCTCGGTGTCGGGGTCGGCGTTCTCGTCCCAGTTGCCCAGAGCAGCGATCTGCTCCTTCGTGACGTTCGCGCCGTCCTCGGTGCGCAGCAGGTTCTCGAGGAGAACCTTGAGGCTGTACGGGAGGTTCTTGCTGCCCTCGACCGTGTTGATGCGGTAGATCTCGTAGCTGTTCGAGCCAACCTCAAGGCTGCCCTTTGCTCCGAAGCTGTCCGTGCTCTGACTCACGCCGACTCCTTCGTCTGTTGCCTGGGCACGCACCCCTCGGGCACGCGTCCCGCGTCATTTATCTTGACGTCAAGATAATCAAATCACACGCCGGGAACGGGCCTCAGCAAAGGCATGCCTAACTTCGACAGCCCCGTCGTGACGCCGCTCTCACGATCGATCGTAGGCCGATCCGACGCGCCTGTCTGCCCGTGCGCACACTTGGTCGCGCCTGTTCCTGCTCACTGCGTGCGCGCCGAAGAACGGCTGGCGATCAACCCCGCGGACGCAGCGTCGCGATGCACTCGACGTGCTGCGTCATCGGGAACGCGTCGAAGCCGCGCAGGTTCGTCAGCTCGTACCCGTGCGACACGAAGTAGCCGAGGTCGCGCGCGAGTGCCGCCGGGTCGCACGCCACGTACGTGACGACGCGCGGTGCGAGGCCGACGATCGTCGCGACGACATCGCGTCCGGCACCGGCGCGCGGTGGGTCGAGGACGACGACGTCGGCGCGCTCCAGCGGCAGGCGCGCCTTCTCCACGGGTGAGGTGAGGAGGTCGACGTGGCGCGCACCGCCCATGTTGGTGCGCGCGTGGTCGACTGCGTCCGCGTCGGCTTCGACACCGACGACGCGCCCGTCAGGCCCGACGAGGTCGGCGAGCGCCCGCGTGAACAGGCCGACACCGCAGTACAGATCGAGGGCGCTCTCCCCCGGCTGCGGGTCGGTCTCGTCGATGACGGCGTCGAGGAACGTCGCCGCGGCGCCCGGGTGGACCTGCCAGAAACCGCGGGCACTGACGTCGAACTCCGCACTGCCGTGCGCCGATTCGACGACCTCGCGGACGGTCGGCGTGATCTCACCCCTCGGCTGAGGCAGTTCGATGCCGATGATGTCGTCGCCGCCACTCGGGCGCACCAGGTCGAACCCGGTGACGCCGGCGTCGAAGCGTTCGTGCAGGGCGGGTGTGAACCCGGCATCGGCGATGAGGCAGTCGTCGATCTCGACGAGGCGGTGCGAGCGGTGCTCACGCAGTCCGGCCACGCCACCGTCGACGGCGAGTTCCAGGCGGGTGCGCCAGCGCAGACCTTCGGCTATCGGGCCGTCACCGGGCAGGGCCTCGACGGTGAAGTCGGGGAAGCGTGCGTCGACATCGAGCTTCGCGATGCGGGCGAGCTGTTCGCGCACGACGTCGGCCTTGAGGCGGCGCTGCGCGTCGAGACTCGCGTGCTGCCAGTCGCAGCCCCCACACAGGCCCGGCCCGGAGAACGGGCACGGCGGCGTCACCCGATCCGGTGAGGCGTTGAGGATCTCGATGGCGTCGGCGCGCAGGAACTTGGACTCGCTCGTGCCGTCCGTGATGCGCGCGACGACGCGCTCCCCCGGCAGCGCGTGACGCACGAACACGACGCGCCCGTCGTGACGCGCGACGCAGTGACCACCGTGCGCGACGTTCTCGACGTCGAGCTCGAGGCGCTGCCCCTCCATCGCAGTGCCCTTGCGGGTGCGTCGACGGTTCTGCGCGCTGCGGCGCCCGGGTGCGGTGCGAGAGGTTGCCATACGCCCCAGGGTTCCTGTCGTCGCCGCGAAACGCAACGAAGGTGGGCTTGGCTCGGATGGACACGGCTTCGATAAGGTCGAAGCGTGCACTACGTCATCATGGGTTGCGGTCGCGTCGGCTCCTACCTCGCGCGCAACCTCCAGGACGCCGGCCACTCCGTCGCCGTCGTCGACCGCGACGAGGCGGCGTTCCGTCGCCTGCCGAGCTCGTTCGAGGGCAGGCGTGTCGTCGGCATCGGTTTCGACCGCGACACCCTCGTCGCCGCGGGCATCGAGCAGGCGTATGCGTTCGCCGCCGTGTCCAGCGGCGACAACTCGAACATCCTCGCCGCACGCGTCGCGCGCGAGACGTACGGCGTCGACCACGTCGTCGCCCGTATCTACGACCCGGGCCGCGCCGAGATCTACGAGCGCCTCGGCATCCCCACCGTCGCGACGGTGCGCTGGGCCGCCGACCAGGTGATGCGGCGGCTCGTACCGCAGCAGGCCGTCACGGTCCACCAGGACCGTACGGGCAGCGTCAGCATCGTCGACATGCCCGTGGACGCCGCGTGGATCGGCACCCGTTACCGCGACCTCGAAGCCGCGACGGGCACGCGCGTCGCGTACGTCGCGCGCACCGGCACGGCGCTGTTGCCACGCGAGGATCTCGTGCATCAGGACGGCGACACCGTGCATCTCGTCCTCGCCACCCGCGACGTCGAGCGTGTCGAGGCCGTGCTCGCGGCACCGCCGTCGAGCATCACGGGTGTGCGCCCTGCGTCGTCAGGAACCGCGTCCTCCGGACATGCAGAAGCGTCCAACCCGACGACCCGCCGGCCCTGAGTCGACCCGCCGCCCGTCCGATCCGAACCGAAAGGCCCAGCATGCGCGTCGTCCTCGTCGGAGCAGGCAGCGTCGGACGTTCCATCGCCCGCGAACTACTGCTCAACGACCACCAGGTGCTACTCATCGACAAGTACGCTCGCGAGTCCCGCGTGCAGTCGATTCCGGAGGCCACCTGGCTGCTCGCCGACGCGTGCGAGGTCACGACGCTGCACGAGGCCCAGCTCGAGGCAGCCGACGTCGTGGTCTGCGCGACCGGTGACGACAAGGTCAATCTCGTCGTCTCTCTGCTCGCCAAGACCGAGTTCGGCGTGCCGCGCACCGTCGCACGCGTCAACAACCCGAAGAACGAGTGGATGTTCGACGACGGCTGGGGCGTCGACGTCGCCGTCTCGACGCCGCGGCTCATGACGGCGCTCGTCGAGGAGGCCGTCAGCGTCGGTGACCTCGTGCGCCTGTTCGAGTTCCAGCAGGGCAAAGCGACGATGGTCGAGCTGACGCTGCCCGCTCACGCGCCGTTCGTCGGCAGCCGCGTCGACGAGGTGCACCTGCCCGCCGACTGCGTGCTCGTCGGCATCATCCGCGACCAGCTGCCCATCGCACCGAGCCCGCACGACACCCTGCATGCCCTCGACGAACTGCTGTTCCTCGCGACCCCGTCGGCCGAGCGCGAGCTCGCGGCGACGCTGACGGGCCGGCGCCCCGAGGAGATCTCGACCGTGCACTCCGACCCGCAGGCCTGAGGCCGCTCTGGGCTCGCGTCAGCGACCCTCGTCGGTCTCGACGGGCCCGCTGTGCTGCCCGCGCCCGAGGTTCTCACCGCAGGGGATGTTCTCGGCGCGCGCGTTGTTCTCGACGAGCCCCGTGTGCTCGGCGTGTTCAAGGCGCTCGTGGCCCTCGGGGTCGTCGTGCAGCAGCGGGTCGTGCGACTCGAGCGGCGTCTCACCCTTGACGAGCAGCAGCACCATGAGCCCGAGCGCCGCGAGGTACAGCGGCCATCCGAGCACGATCTTGCAGACGCCGAGCGCGGTGACGTCGTCGGCGAGGTACAGCGGCACCATGACGGCGAGACGGATGGCGAACAGCGCGGCGAACACCCACGTCAGGCGCGTGCAGACGCGCACCATCGAGTGGCTGCGCTGCCATGCCGTCGGGTCGTCCTTGAGGTTTGGGTCGCCCCCCGCGACGATGAAGCCCACGAGCGGCCAGCGCACGGCGATCGACAGCACGCTGATCGCGAGCATGACGCCGCCCTGGATGAGCCCCGGCAGGAACACGTCGGAGGCGTGCCCGGAGCGCTTCGCGAGGAACGCCGCGAGGGCCGTCGCGAACGCCGCCATGAGCACGAACCTCAGCGTCTGACGCTGCACGAGACGCAGCAGCGCGGCGAGGACGAGAACGGCGCCGGCGGCCAGCAACGCGGCGTTGAGGTTCTTCGTCGCCGTCCACACGATGACGAAGGCGACGGTCGGCAGCGCGGCCTCACAGGAACCGCGCCAGCCGCCCATCGCGGTTGACAACCGCTCGCGGATGACGGCCTCGACGGTGTTCGGTGCGTTCACGGCTGCTCCTCGGTGCGTGGGCTCGGCACCAGTTCGTACGCGGGGTTGAAGATGGCAGGCCGGGTGCGGTGCGTCGCGGCAAGACCGCGCGCCCGCACGACGACACCGGGCTCGATGCCGCCGATGTGGCGTCGCCCCAACCACACGAGCGCGACCTCGTCGCCGTCCGCCTCACGGACCTGGGCGACGACGGCGGGCACGTGACCGTCCGCGGCTCGCTCGTCGACGGAGGCGATGACGCCCTCGACGACGCGCGGTGTGCGCACCGGCGCGAGGCCCGGCATCGACGCCGGTTCGCGTTCCGGTGGCGAGTCGAGGCGGTGCGAGCCTCGCCGACGCTCGACGCGGCGTCGCAACCCGGTGGGCGCGACGCGGCGCGCGAGCCACGGACACATCAGCGGGTCTCCGTGATCTCCGGGCCGCGCTCGAGGGGGCCGACGGTGGGGGCGTCGGTGTGCTGCTCGTGCTCCTGCGCGCTCGCCTGAGCCTGCGCCATGAGCTCGGGCGGCAACGTCAGTTCGAGCAGTTCGCGCGGGGCGCGCGGGTCGGAACCACGGTGCACGACGACGGTGCGGACGAACTCCATCGCGCGGGATGCGGCCTCGTCGTCAATGGCTGCGTCACCGGAGAGGACGGCGCGCAGGAACCAGCGCGGGCCGTCGACGCCGACGAACCGAGCCGGCGAGAACGTCGTGCGTCCGTCGGGTCCCTGGCTGGGCATCCGCACGCGCAGTTCCGTGCCGAGCGGCCCGTCGACCTCCTCGGCCGTGCCTCCGCCGGCGACGATCGCCTCGGCGATCTCGCGCCGGATGCCGTACCAGACGCCCGTCGTCTTGGGCGCGGCGAACACCTGCAACTGCACCGCGGACGTGCCGGCCTCGCCGAAGACGGCCGTCATGCCCGTGAGGGTCTGGGACGTCTCGTCGACGTCGAGACGCAGCTCGATGTCCTCGGTCGGCACGAGGCGCAGCGAACCGAAGTCCATCTCATCGCGCGTCGGGGCCGAGGCGGAGTCGTAGGGGCCGTCGCTCAGGTCGACCTCCTCCCGCGGACGCAGCTTCGAACGGCGTCGGCGCACAGCCTCGTCGTCCTCGGCGCTCGGCTCGTCGACGTCGACAGCGTCGGCATCGAGGTCGCCGGCGTCGAGGTCATCAACATCCGTGGAAGCGTCGTCAGCGGGCGTGGTCGGTTCGACCTCTTCGCTCGTCGCAGCGTCCTGCGCCGCGTCGGCGCCCTTCTTGCGTCGTCCGAAAACGGCCATGTTCACTTTCCCTCTCGCTGGGGCGCGCGCCCTGTGTCGAAACCACCGCTGGAGCCGTGGCCGGATTCACCGCGTTGCGTGCTCGTCAGCGATTCCACGTGCTCGAACACCACGTGCTCGACGCGCTGGATGACGAGCTGGGCGATGCGATCGCCGCGTGAGATCGTGAAGGACTCGCGCGCGTCGGTGTTGATGAGGTTGACCTGGATCTCGCCGCGATACCCCGAGTCGACGACGCCCGGTGCGTTGAGCACCGTGATGCCGTGGCGCGCCGCGAGCCCCGAGCGGGGGTGCACGAAACCGGCCCAGCCAGGCGGCAGTGCGAGCGCGACGCCCGTCGGGACGAGCGCACGGTGGCCGGGCGCGAGCGTCAGGCCGATGCGGGCACGCAGGTCGGCGCCCGCATCGCCGTCGTAGGCGTAGGCGAGCGGCTCGAGACCGGCGTCGAGCTGGAGCACCTCGACGTGCAGGGCTTCGGCGGCACGCATCCTCAGGCGCAGTCGCTGCAGACCGGCAGGCCGCCGTCTTCCTCGGCGAGCTGGCTGCGGTGGTGGACGAGGAAGCACTTGCTGCAGGTGAACTCGTCGGCCTGACGCGGCAGGACTCGGACGGACAGCTCTTCGCCGGACAGGTCGGCTCCCGGCAGCTCGAAGCCTTCGGCGTGCTCGGTCTCGTCGACGTCGACGCTGCCGGACGACTTGTCGGTGCGCCGGGACTTCAGCTCCTCGATCGAATCCTCGTTGACGTCGTCGTCGTTCTTGCGGGGGGCATCGTAATCAGTTGCCATCAGTGTTCTTTCTTCGCTACGTGCGTGAGGGTGGGCGAAGCGCCCCCATCACTTGATTCCCCGCTGTAACGCGCGGCTGAGCCATTTTGTGCCCGCATACTAACGCGCCGCGGGGAAAAGGCAACCGCGAAGCGCCTCGTGAATCTTCGGGGTCGACGCGACGGCCATGGTCTTACCCGCGGGTAGCCCGGGCATGCCGCTCATGAGAGCGCCCGCCTCGGTTGCGATGACCTGGCCTGCGGCCTGATCCCAGGCGTTGATCCCCGACTCGTAGTACGCGTCGAGAATGCCCTCGGCGACGAAGCACAGGTCGATGGCGGCCGCGCCGGCGCGACGCACGTCACGCACCCGCGGCAGCAGCGATGCGAGCATCTGCCCCTGCTCGCGGCGTTTGTCGGCCTCGTAGCCGAACCCGGTGCCGACGAGGGCAAGCTCGAGCCGCTTGCACCCGCTGACGGCGAGCGGGCGTCGCCGTCCCGCCCGGTCGACGACCTCGGCGCCCTGGCCGTGGCCCGCGACGTACGTGCGATCCAGCTCCGGAGCCGCGACGGCGCCCGCGACCGGCAGCCACGCGCCCTCGCGGGCGGTGTCGCCGACGCACACGGCGACGGAGACGGCGTAGAACGGGTGGCCGTAGAGGTAGTTGACGGTGCCGTCGATCGGGTCGATGACCCACGTCAGCCCGGACGTGCCGGCGCTCGCTCCGTCCTCCTCACCGAGGATGGCGTCGTCGGGGCGCGCCGCGGCGATGCGCGCGCGCAGCAGTTCTTCGCTGCGACGGTCCATGACGGTGACGACGTCGACCTCGCTCGACTTCGTGTCGGCGACGCCGAGCGCGTCGGGGCGTTCGTCGACGATGAGCTCGCCCGCCTCGCGCGCGAGGTCGAACGCGAGATCGCGCAACACGCGCACCGTCGCGTCATCCGGCACGAGGTGCGTCAGCGCGCCGAGGCCGTGCCCGCCGGCCTGTTCGCTCACCGCGTCAGTCCCGGCCGCACAGCGCCGGCTTCGCGGCGCGCAGGTTGGGGCAGCAGCCGGGTTCGCAGACGCTGGGTCGCGCCTCGCCGGGCCACGCGGGGTGCTCGGGCGATTCGCCGCGTGTCTCCGCGGCGCGTTCCTCGAGCAGGTCGACGAGGCCATGGACGAACTCGGGGTCGACGCCGACCGTCGGCACGCGACGCATCGTCAGCCCCAGGCGCTCGGCGGTCTCGGCGGCCTCGGTGTCGAGGTCGAACGCGACCTCCATGTGGTCGGAGACGAACCCGATCGGCGCGACCACGACGTGCGTCACACCGCGCTCGGCGAGGTTCTCGAGGTGGTCGTTGATGTCCGGTTCGAGCCACGGCTGCGACGGCGGGCCCGAACGCGAGCAGTACACGAGCGCACCTTCGAGCTCGCGTGACAGCGTCGCGTTGGCCTCCGAGAGGATCGCCGCGCCCAGCTCGTCGTGCTGCTGCCAGTACAGGTTGCCGTCGCCGTCACCGGGGCCGGAGGTGTCGTCCATCGCGAGCGGGATCGAGTGGGTGACGAACACGACCTGTACCTGCTCGTCGGGAACGCCCGCGAACTCACGCAGGGCGTCCGTCACGAGGCGCGTGTTGGTGCGCGCGAAGCTCGGGTGCGTCGCGAACTGACGCACCTTGTCGATGCTCAAGGCGCCCTCGGGGACGCTGCCGTCCTCGGACAGCTCGTGCGAGGCCGCCGCGAGATCCTCACGGTACTGACGGCACGAACTGTAGGAGGAGTAAGCGCTCGTCGTCAGCGTGACGACGCGGCGCGCGCCGTCGGCGTACGCCTCGCGCAGCGTGTCGGCGAGGAACGGTTCGGAGTTGCGGTTGCCCCACACGATCGGCGTCGTGATGCCGCGACGCTCGAACTCGGCGCGCAGCGCCGCGATGAGGGCACGGTTCTGATCGTTGATGGGGCTGCGCCCACCCATGATCTCGTAGTGGTGCGCGACGTCGGCGAGCCGCTCGTCGGGGATGCCGCGCCCGGCCGTCACGCGGCGCAGGAACGGCATGATCTCGTCGGCCTTCTCAGGGCCGCCGAACGACGCGAGCAGCACCGCGTCGTAGGGCTCGAGGGCGTTCGCTTCGGTCATGGGCGATCTCCTGTTCGAAGGGGCTGCGGCGCGTTGAGGTCGAGGATGACGGCCACGATGCGCAGCACGAAGACGATGACGACGCAGCACCACAGTACGGGCACGCTGTAGTGGTGGCTCTCGTGGGCCACGACGACGAGGGACGAACCGAGCAGCGCCGGCACCGCGTACAACTCGCGGCGCAGCACCTCGGGGACCTGGCCGACGATGACGTCACGCATGAGCCCGCCGCCGACGGCCGTCAACACGCCGACGAAGATCGACGTCGTCGCACCCATCCCGTACGACAGCGCCTTGATCGATCCGGCGACGCAGAACAGGGCGAGGCCCGCGGCGTCGAGGATGCGCACGAGGCGCGCGATGCGGCTCACCTCGGGGTGCAGGACGAACGCACAGATGCCGGCGAGCACGCAGACGCCCATGAGGCGCCAGTCGCTGACGCCGACGGGCGGCGTCTGGCCGATGAGCAGGTCGCGCAGCACCCCGCCGCCGAGGCCTGACATGCCGGCGAGGACGATGACGCCGAGTACGTCGAGGCGTTTGCGCACCCCGACGAGCCCGCCCGACAGGGCGAAGACGAAGACGCCGACGAGGTCGAGGACGAGCTGCAACGAGTGGCTTTGCGTGAGCACCATGGCAGGCGACACGCTATCGCGGGCGGGGCGGCCTCCCGGAATCGTTCGTGGGAGCATGGCAGGGTAACGCCCAAGGTCTGGTTACGGATGGAGTTCGTCGTGCAGGAATTGCGTTTGGTGGGGGTCGCGGAAGACGGGGCGAACCTCCTGCTCGCCGACAGTGACGGCGGGCGCTTCACCCTCGCCATCACCGACGAGTTGCGCACGACGATCCGGCGCGATCGTCGTGAGCCGGCCAGCGCCGACGGCCAGGCCAAGCAGGAGAACCCGCTGCGTCCGCGCGACGTGCAGGGCCTCATCCGCGGCGGCGTGCCGCTCGAGGAGATCGCCGAGCGCGCCGGCTGGTCGCTCGAGAAGGTGCAGCGCTACGAGGGCCCGATCCGCGCCGAGCGCGACTACGTCTCCGAACTTGCCCAGAGGGTGCAACTGTTCGGTCGCGGTGAGACGACGACGCTTCGCGAGCGCGCCGACCGCCGTCTCGCCGAACGCGGCGTCGAGGCCGAGCGCGTCGTGTGGGACAGCTGGAAGAACGACGACACGCACTGGACCGTCATCGTGCGTTTCCCCGCAGGCGGCCGTCAGCGCGAGGCGACGTGGCTGTTCGACCCGGTCAACCGCGCGCTGCGCACCGTCGACGACGAGGCCCGCTGGCTCGGCGGCGACGAGATCGCCGCGGCCGACGAGGACTCGCCGGAGCGTCAGAAGGCCGCCGCCCGCAAGGGCGGCGCCCGCACGCACCGTGACGCGCCCGTCTACGACGTCGAGGCCGAAGGTGGCCTCGCCGACGCCCAGGACCCGCACCTCGGTGCGCGCCTGTCACCCTCCGACCCGCGCGCCGGCGCCGGTGACCTCACCGCGTCGATGCGCGCACGTCAGGCCAGCCGCGGCCGTGGCCGCTCGTCGTCGCAGCGTTCGAGCGGCGGCGCGGGCACGACGTCGGCGACGTCACGGGCCACCCAGTTGCCGGCGTCGATGGCACCGACCGAACGCACCGAGCGCATCGACGTGGGCACGACTCCCCCGCCGCTGCCCTCTCACCCGCGTCCCGAAGAACTCAGCGAATCCGGCGACGAGTCGCGTGAGGCGCCCGTGAATACCGCTGGGGGCGAACGTGATTCGTCGGGTCGTGACGGCGGCGCCGTCACGAGCGATGCGGTGACGACGAGTGCCGCGGGTTCTGGTGCCGACGCTCGGGGCGTGACCGGCGCGAGCGACGACGACTCGCACGCCGGCGCGCAGAGTGACGACACGAACAGCGAGACGCCGCGCCATGAAGACGTCGACGAGGCGTCCGGCAAGGCCGCGCGCGGCTCCCGTCGTCGCAAGTCGCGCCGCCCGCGCGCCCGCGTCGAACAGGCATCTGTGCGTGGCGCACTGCGCGATGACGACGACGAGCACGACGAGTCGCTCTTCGGCGAACTGCCCGGCCACCACGACGGTGGCGACGTCTACGAGGACGATGCCATCGACGCGGAGCACGACGGCGAACACGAGTTCGATGACGTCGCGTCCGACTCGTCCGCGGAATTCGACGACGAGGTAGCGGCACAGGCCGAGAACGAGTCTTCCGACGATGCCGAGATGAGCGCGTCGGCGGCCCACGAGGAAACCTCCGGCACCGACACCCGCGAAGCTGCGCCGACGAAGAACGACACCACATCGAGGGACGCGTCGTCGAAGGACACCTCGAAGGGCGCCTCGCCCGCGGTGCCGCCGCGCGCGAGTCAGAGCCGCAAGAGCTCGCGTCCGAGCGTGCCGAGCTGGGACGACATCATGTTCGGGGGCCGCGGCCCCAAGAAGTGAGGCGCGGACCGCGCCCTGCGTTCCATGCGACGACGAGTGCGGTCCACGTCAGCAGCACGACCGCGGCGGCGTACATGCCGATCGTCGCGTCGGTCGGGATGATGCAGGCGAAGATGCCGCCGAGCACCCACGCGAGCTGCAGCACCGTCTCCGATCGCGCGAAGGCGCTGGTGCGCACGGCCTCGGCGAGATGGTCCTGGATCAGCGTGTCGAGCGCCAGTTTGCCGAGCGCCTGCCCGAGGCCGGCGACGAGCCCGACGATGACGGCCGTCATGAGATCGAAGTGCACCGCGGCGACGACGACGGCCGCGGTGTCCGCGAGCAGGCACGCGAGGATGACGACGCGCGGCGCGAGCGCGCGCACGACAGCTCCGGCAACGGAACCGAGCGCGTTGCCGATGGCGGCGGCGCCGACGACGATGGCGAGCAGCGTCGTCACCTTGTCCTCCCACCCGGGCAGCGGATGGGTCTTCATGAGGAACGCCATGAACATCGTGAGGAAGCCGCTGACCCAGCGCAGCCCGGTGTTCGTGCGCAGCGCAGCGACGACGGCGGGCGGCATCGTCAGCTTCGGGGCGCGCAGTGAACCGTCGTGGCGGTCGGAGTCGATGTTCGCCGGCAGCAGGATGGCGAGGATGGTGCCGAACACGAACAGCAGGAACGCGGCGCGGAACGCCCACGTCGCCCCGAACAGCGCGGCCGCGCCACCGGCGAGCGGGCCACCGATCGTCGCGCCCGTGACGCCCGCGAGGCTCATGCGGCTGTTGGCGCGCACGAGGGTCATTCCGTCGGGCAGCAACCGCGGCGTCGCCGATGATCGGGTGACGATGTAGGCCTTGCTCGCGACGAGGATGGCGAGCGCCGCGGGGAACTGCCAGACGGAGTCGCGTTCGATCGCGTCGGCGAGCACCCAGCACAGGAAGCCGCGCAGCGCGAACGTCGCACCCATCGCCCACCGACGACCGTGACGATAGCGGTCGAGCAGCGGTCCGACGAGGGGCGCGACGATGGCGAACGGCAGCATCGTGAGCACGAGGAAGAGCACGACGTGGCTCTTCGCCTCCCCCGGCTGGGCGGAGATGAACAGCGTCCCGGCGAGTCCGACGGTGACGGCGGCGTCCCCGGCGTTCGACAGCGCGTGCACCTCCATGAGGCGCCCCAGGCCGCTCTCGCCGGCGCCCTGGGCGTTGCTCGCGCGGCGGGCCGCGCGCAGGGACGCCTTCGTCGCCCCCGCGCTCAGGCGAGCAGCACCACGCACGCCCTGGCCGGCGAGGCGCCCCGCGGCGAGTGCGCCACCGGCCATGCGTCGGGCGTTGTCGGATGCGGACGTTCCGGCCGTGCCCTGGGTGGCGTCAGGCGCCGGGCCGTCCGTCTCGTCGCCTCGATTCGATGCAGCCGCGCGTGCGAGCTCGCGCGTCTCGTCCAGCTCCCCGGCGTCACCGCGCGCGGTCGTCTCGTCCCACCCGCGGGTGTCATCGTCCGCGGCGGGTCGCCCGGCGCGCCAACTCGGAGCGTACGAACCGCGCGCCCAGTACGGCGTCTTGTCGTCGGCGTCGTCGTCTCGAGGGCCGGAGCCTGGCGTGGACATGGCGACTCAGGGGCCTTCGTGTGCCGTCGACGATTCGCCCGCAGGCTCGGACGCGACGAACGTCGAGGCGGGCACCGGGCAGACGTCGAGGTCGAACGGCATCTGCTGCGCCCCGATCGTGCGCGCGGCATGTGACGTCATCCGACGCATGAAGTGGCGACGACACAGCACCTCGTACTCGACGAGCGGCGTCTCGCCCTGGTCGCCGGTGTCGCCGACGACGACCTGCTCGCCCTCGACGACCATCGTGCCGTCGACGACGCGGGCGTTGTGCGTCGCGCGCTTGCCGCACCAGCACAACGCCTCGACCTGCAGCAGCTGCGTGCGGTCGGCGAGTTCGAACAGGCGACGCGAGCCGGGGAACAGTTGGGTCTTGAAGTCGGCGGTGATGCCGAACGCGAAGACGTCGACGTCGAGTTCGTCGACGACGCGCGCGAGCTGATCGATCTGCTCGGGCTCGTAGAACTGCACCTCGTCGGCGATGACGTAGTCGAGCTCGCCGAGGGTGACGCGCGCGGAGACGGCGAGATCCCACAGGTCGAGGCCGGCGTTCACCTCGAGGGCCTCGCGGCGCAGGCCGAGGCGGGAGGAGATGACGGCCTCACCGGCGCGGTCGTGCTGGGTGAGGACGATGCCGCGACGGCCGCGCGCGGCATGGTTGTGATCCATCTGCAGCGCCAGCGTCGACTTGCCGCAATCCATCGTTCCGGTGAAAAACACGAGCTCAGCCACGGTTAGTCACCCTAGCGCGCGCCGAGGTGGAGGAACGGCACGTCGAGTTCGTCGGGCGTCATCGCACCGTGCTGGCCGAGCAGCGTGAGCACGCGGTCGCTCATGACACGCGAGTCGACGTACCCGCGTGCGCTCGTGACGGAGACGACGACGTCGCCGAAGCGTCCGGCGGTGGCGGGATCGAGCGCGCCGACCCAGCCGGCGTCGGCGAGCTGTTCGCGGGTGAAGACGTGTCCGTGCGCGCCGATCTCGGCGCGCCAACGCGACTCGACGTCCGCGAGCGCCCCCGGCTCGACGTACAGGTGCAGCGCGCGCATCTCTCCCCCGACGCGTCGGACGCCGTCTCGCAGGTGCGGCGTCGTCGCGATGTCGACGCGCGCGTCGAGGGGGACGTCGACCATGCCGTGGTCGGCGGTCAGCGTGAGAGACGTGCCCGCGGGGCGCCCGAAGTCGAGGCGCGCCATCGCGTCGTCGAACACGGCGAGCTCGTGCGCCCACTGCGGCGAGCCGACGCCGTGGACGTGGCCGGCCTTGTCGATCTCGCCCCAGTAGAGGTAGACGAGTCGGTGACCGCGCCGGGTGGCGGCCAGCGCCGCGTCGACGCGGTCGTCGAGCCCCTCGGCCGGGTAGAACGTCGCGCCGCGCAGGGCGGCGTTCGTCAGGCCCGAGCCGTCGAAGTAGCCGGGTCCGATCATGGCGGGACGCAGCCCGGCGGCGTCGGCGCGTTCGAACACCGTCGGGTTCGGTTGCCACGCCTGCGGATTCGGCCCGTCCTTCCACGTCAGCTCGTTGAACACGCGCCCCGTCGCGGGGTCGACGACGAGGTAGCCGGCCAGGCCGTGCGCACCGGGGGGCAGGCCGGTGCCGAACGTGCCCATCGACGTCGCCGTCGTCGTCGGGAAGCCCGCGGCGAGGGTCTGCATCCGCTCGAGGTGCTCGCGCAGGAACGGTGCGTGCGCGCTCTGACGGCGCAGCAGCCGCGCGCCCAGCCCGTCGGCGAGGACGACGATCGCCGCGCGCGCCTGCGGCAGCTTGCGCCCGGCCCCCGCGAACGCGACGGGGTCGAGGCTGCGTGCCACGGACGGCAGCACACCGGCGAGCCCGTCGGCGTCGTAGCGGGGAGCCTTCATCGCGGGCGTCAGCGGGCCGCGGAGCCGACGACGGCCGACAGGGCGTGAGCGAACGTCATCGCCTGCTGCAGGTGACCCTCTCCCTCGGCGTCGGCGGAGATGCGTAGGCTGATGTCGTCGCCGGTGATCGTGCCGTCGTAGCCGTGGTCGGCGTCGCAGTTCGGGTCGCCGCACGTCGCGGGCAGCAGGTCGATGCGGCTGATCGTGCCCCAGCCGATCGTCAGCGTCACCTCGCGCCCGAGGCTGCCGGAGCGGTAGCGCTCCGGGGAAGTGACGACGTGCGTCAGCGTCACGCCGCGCACGAACGACAGCGCGACCGTCTCCGACGTCGCCGTCACGGCCTGACGCGTCGAGCGCACACCCCCGGCGGCTGAGTCGTCGTGGTCGTCGGCGTGAACGATGACGAGCTTCGTCGGCGTCAGCACGAGCACCGTGATGTGACGCAGCAGTTCGTCCTGCTCGAAGGTCGTCTCCACGTGCACGAGGTGCTGGCGCACCTCGTCACCGGCGAGCGCGGTGGCCACGACGTCGCGCACGAGCGCGGGAAAATAGCCAGCCTCGTCGATGGCACGAGCGAGGTCGTCGGGAAGGTTCTGAGCCATGCCTGCCATCATCCCATCCTGCGGCCCGCGCTCGCCTCTGGAGGGCGACCTCACGTCATGGCCCGTCGGCCCGAGTCCTGACGCAGCGACGCGGGCGCCAGCGTGATGCGCGCGCCGAGGACGTCGAGGCCGCCGGGGTGCGTGCTCACCGGGTTGAGTTCGAGGTGGGCGATCTCGGGGTTCTCGTCGGCGAGCACCGACACCCGCGCCACGAGATCCTCGATGGCGGCGCGGTCGATGCCGCGCCCGCGACTGCCGTCGAGCAGCGGCCACGCCTTGATCGAGCTGACGAGTTCGCTCACGTCACCGGTCGTCAGCGGCGGGTTGCGGTAACCGACGTCGTCGAGCAGGTCGGTCGGCGGGCCGGAGACGGAGAACGAGACGACGGGGCCGAACAGCGGATCCTCGACGCTCGTGACGGAGCAGCCGATGCCGGGGGTCGCCATCTTCTGCACGACGAACTGGTCGGGGCCGTACTCCTCGAGACGCTCCGCGAGCGCCTCGTAAGCCTCGACGACGGCGAGCGGCGAGCGCAGGTCGGCGCGCAGCGCGCTCGCGACCTGGTGACGCACCTGCGGCGCGATCGACTTGACGACGACGGGGAAGCCCAGCTCCTCGGCCGCGTCGACCGCCTCCTTGGGCGAGCGCGCCGGAACGGAGGGCCACACCGAGATCCTGGCGAGCGCGAGCAGCTGCGCGGTCTCGTCGGCGGTGAGCTCCCGCCCGTCGGGCGATTCGGCCATGATCGAGCGCACCATCTCGTGCACGCCCTTGCGGTCGATGCCGAGCGGCGCGACGGGTTCACCGCGATCGCGCCCGCGCCACTCGGCGTAGTTCGTCGCGGCGGCGAGCGCTCGCACGCCGTCCTCGGGCATCGGGTAGGAAGGCACGATGCGCGTCGAGCCGTCGGGCGCGGACGCCGACAGGTCGCCGCTCACACCGTCGATGCCGAGGAACGTCGTGACGCAGGGCTTGTCGTACTGCGCGCTGACGGCGGCGACGGTGCGCGCGACGTCACGCCCGCCCGTGATGAGCGGCGGGATGAAGCTCGCGACGACCGAGTCGACGTTCTCGTCCTCGAACGCGGCGACGAGCGCGTCACGGAACGCGTCCTCACTCGCGTCCGCGGCGACGGCGACGGGGCCGCGGGTGACGTCGAGCTTCCAGCTCAGCGCCGCGTCACCGCACAGCGCGCCGAGCGCGTCGGAGTTGGCGACGACGGCGACGCGCCGCCCCTTCGGCAGCGGCTGGTTGACGACGAGCTGCGCTACGTCGAAGAGTTGGTGGACGTTGCCGACGCGGATGACGCCGCTCTGGCGCAGCATCTCGCGGAAGGCACGCGGAGGCGTCCGTGTCTCCCGGACGCGGTGCCCGGGCGGGCGTCCGAACGCGGAGACCTCGGACTTCACGACGACGACGGGTTTGCGCAGCGCGAGCTGCCGCGCGATACGCGTGAACTTGCGCGGGTTGCCGACCGATTCGAGGTAGAGGCCGACGGCGTGGGTGTCGTCGTCGTCGATCCAGTACTGCAGGAGGTCGTTGCCGGAGACGTCGATGCGGTTGCCGGCGGAAGCGAAATCGGACAGGCCGAGGCCGCGCCGTCCGGCGCTCGCGAGCACGGCGATGCCGAGCGCACCGCTCTGCGCGAATAGCCCGAGGTGGCCGGCGGGCGGCATCTCGTAGGCGATGGAGGCGTTGAGGCGCGTGTCCTCGCGCGTGTTGATGAGCCCGAAACTGTTCGGCCCGACGACGCGCATGCCGTGTCGGCGGGCCAGCGCGAGCAGCTGGGCCTGACGCTCGGCGCCCTCGGGGCCCGACTCAGCGAACCCGGCGGAGACGACGAGCAGCGCTCGCACGCCCGCGCCGCCGCACTCGGCGACGACGTCGAGCACCTTCGGAGCCGGCACGGCGATGACGACGAGGTCGACCGGTTCCCCGATCGCGCTGATCGAGGGCACTGTCGGCAGGCCGTCGATCGTCCCCGCCTCGGGGTGCACGACGTGGAGCGTGCCGCGGTAGCCGCCCTCGACGAGGTTGGCGAGCACGCGACCGCCGACGGAGCGTCCGTCGCGCGAGACGCCGACGACGGCGATCGACGACGGGTTGAGCAGCGCACGCACCGACTGCGACTCGGCGCGCTGCTCGCGCGCGAGGCGCACGGCCTGCGACTTCTCGTTGGGCTCGATCTCGAAGCGCACGGAGATGACGCCGTCGTCGAAGTTGCGGCTGACGTCGTAGCCGGCCTCGGTGAAGACCTGGATCATCTTGCGGTTCTGCGGCAGCACGTCGGCGACGAACTCGGCGACGCCGTTCTCGGCGCCGATCGCCGCGAGATGCTCGAGCATGACGGAGCCGACGCCGCGGCCCTGGAAACTGTCGGCGACGTTGAACGCGACCTCGGCGCTCGTCGCGTCGCGCCCTCCGAGGCGGTCGTAGCGGCCGATGCCGATGATGTCGTCGCCAACGGTCGCGACGAGGGCGACACGTTCGACGTAGTCGACGTGCGTGAAGCGGCGCACGTCACGATCGCTCAGGCGCTTGATCGGGGCGAAGAAGCGCAGGTAGATCGATTCCTCGCTCTGCGCGGCGTGGAAGCGGTGGATGCGTTCGGCGTCGTCGGGGCGGATGGGGCGCACGTGGGCCACCGAACCGTCGCGCAGGACGACGTCGGCCTCCCACTCGCGGGGGTAGTCGGCCGGGATGCTGGGCTCCACATCGCTCATGTCGTCATTCAATCACCGTGCGCCGACAGCGTGGCGTGACCAGTGCACGCCGTCGTCGGCGGAGGTCCAGATGTCGCCGTCATGGCGCGTGACGGCGGCGACGCCGGGCTGGCTCGCCTGCAGGGAGTCGAACCCTCCCGGGCTGGGGCGCGGCGTCGGGGAACCCTCCGTCCACGACGCGCCGCCGTCCTTGCTCGCGGCGACGGCGATGTCGCTGAGCGATCGCGTCGTGCCGTCGAGGGCTTCGCGTGGGCCGCCGCTGACGGCGACGACGTGTGTCGGATCCTTCGCGGCGATCGTCACGTGTCCCTGCGTGGGCAGTGTGAGGTTGCCGGCGCCGACGAGCTGCCACGTCGCGCCGCCGTCGACGCTCGTGACGGTGGAGTAGCTCGTCGAGCGGGACGTGACGACGGCGTCGCAGACGGCGACCATCCGTGACGTCGCGCCGAGGCCGGTCGCCGCTTCGATCGTCTTGCCGTTGCACGCGGGCGGGGTCGACAGCGGCGTGAGGGCGTCGCCCGTGAGTCGCCACGCGCCGGAGGCTTCGCCGCCGCTGCGTTCGGCGTGCGCGAGGACGAGCAGGTTCTCGCCGGCCGCCGTGATGCCGGCGTCGCTCACCTCGCCGGGCGGCGTGACGCCCGCGACGGCGTCGGTGACAGCGGGCGTGCGGCCGGTGCCGATGCGGGCGACCTCGAGGCGTCCGGTGCAGCCACCTTGGATGCAGCTCGCGGCGGTGAGGGCGTGGGCCTGGCCGTCGTGAACGGCGACGTCGAGAACGCTGACGCCGGGGTGCTGCACCTGCGTGAAGCTGCGACCACCGTCGTGGGTGACCCACAGGTCGGAGCCGAACAGGTACCCGGTGCGCGCGTCGAGGAAGCGCAAGTCGCTGATCGCGCCGGCGGGTTGGATGAGGGGTTGCGCGTCGCCCTGCGCGGACGACACGTCGGCCTGCGTGAAGGAGTGCACCTGCTGCCAGGTGCCGCCGCCGTCCTGGGTGCGCAGCAGGGCCGGGCAGTGTGTGCCCGCGCACGTCGTCTGCGCGAGCGCGAACTGGGTTTGGCCGAAGCGCGCTGACAGCGCCCACACGATCGACGACGTCGACGCCGGCGTCGCGGCCTGCGCGGTCTCGACGTTCGGCGACGAGCCGGACGACGGCTCGGCCGCCACGCCCCCGCCGACCGGTTCGCCGGCGCGAACGGTGCTCGTGCCCAACGGATCTCGCACGATGGCACGCGCGCCGTAGATGACCGCAACGACGCCCAGGGCCGCAAGCACGAGCGCGAGCGCCGCCCGCATGCTCGGCGAGCGGCGCAGTCGATGCCACCGGTCGGCCGTGGACGTGGCGCGCCGTGCCCCCACGCCTTCCCCCTCACCGACCTGCCGGTCCTCGTATGGCCGCCTGCGGGGCCTGGTTCACCCCGTGCGTGCGATGGTCAGCCTACGTCGCTACGCCGACATCGCCGCCCGAGCAACCCGCACCGGGAACCACGAGGCGTGCTGGCCACGGCGGGCTTTTGGTCAGGCCGGGGGCTCTTGGTCAGGGCGGCACAAGAGCACACATGGGGTGGATACGGGCCCGCGTCGGCTATGACAGGAGCGGCAGCCATCATCGTGACCACCCGTGCCGCTGATGTCGTAGCTCTCACTACTCCCCGTGAGTCATCGGCCCAGGCGCCGAACGCGCCGTAGCCGCCACCCGTGCCTTGCGTCACTCCAACCACGATGCCAGGCTCAGGCCATACGCCTCCACCCGCCAATCAGAGGTCGAGATGAAGACGCAGTGCTGCGTCGAGTTCGAGCATCTGTCGCGCGGAAAGTTGCCCGATCTTTCGACCGAGACGGTCCAGCTAGACGGCTCGTACTTGCTCGGCCTGCGCTTTGGAATGACGCTGCAGGCCGCATGAGCCGTCAGGAAGGTCGACCTGGAACGGCCGCGCAACGCTGACGTTCGACGTCACCGGAACGATGGTGACGACACCACGCTCCACACGCGCTGCGGTGCTGTTGGCCCGATCGTTGCTGACGATGATCGCGGGCCGCCGTTTGTTCACTTCCGAACCCTGCGCAGGGTCGAGGTCGACCAAGCAGATGTCACCGCGTCGCATCGTTGAGGCCGTCTCCGGTGACGGTCTCCTGGGCCGCGTCGTTCCCGCTATCAGCCCACTCGGCCCAGGCCGCCTCGTAGTCCCGCTCGAGGTCGGGGTGCTTGAGGTTCCTCACAGCACGCTGCACAGCCGCCGACCGCGAAGCCAGTCCGTGCTCGGCGGCGCCCAGTGCGCCGCGTGTGTCTCTATGTCCTAATGCAAAAGACATAGAGACATGACTGCCACGAGCGCGCTCACGCCCCCGCCGCGTGTCGCGAACCCCCGTCAGCGCGCGGATGCGCGAGGATGAGCGATGCACCCTGCCCGGGCACCGGGCGTCAGCGAGCTAGTGAGGAAGCGCAGTGGCACGCACGAAGAAGCCCGAGATGCCGGACGAGGACATCGTCGAGAACATCATCGACATCGATGTCGAGGACGAGATGCGGGCGGCTTTCCTCGAGTACAGCTACTCCGTCATCTACTCGCGTGCCCTTCCCGACGCGCGTGACGGGCTCAAGCCGGTGCAGCGGCGCATCCTGTTCTCGATGGACGAACTCGGCCTGACGCCGAACAAGAACCACGTCAAGTCCTCGCGCGTCGTCGGCGAGGTCATGGGCAAGTACCACCCGCACGGCGACTCGGCGATCTACGACACGCTCGTGCGCATGGCGCAGGACTTCACGATGCGCCTGCCGCTGATCGACGGCCATGGCAACTTCGGCTCGCTCGACCAGGGCCCCGCGGCGTCGCGTTACACCGAGGCGCGTCTCGCGCCCGCATCGCTGACGCTCGTGGCCGGCCTCGACGAGAACACCGTCGACTTCGTGCCCAACTACGACGACTCGCTGCAGCAACCGTCCGTCCTGCCCGCCGCGTTCCCGAACCTGCTCGTCAACGGCGCGAGCGGTATCGCCGTCGGCATGGCGACGAACATGGCGCCGCACAACCTCGGCGAGGTCGTGCAGGCCGCGGTCCACCTCATCAAGAACCCCGACTGCAGCCTCGACGACCTCATGCGCTTCGTGCCGGGCCCCGACCTGCCGATGGGCGGGCGCATCATCGGCCTCGACGGCATCCGCGACGCCTACCTCACCGGCCGCGGTACGTTCCGCACGCGCGCGACGGCGACCATCGAGAACGTCACGCCGCGCCGCAAGGGCATCGTCGTCACCGAACTGCCGTACCTCGTCGGGCCCGAGAAGGTCATCGACAAGATGAAAGACCTCGTCGGGCAGAAGAAGCTGCAGGGCGTCTCCGACGTCAAGGACCTGTCCGACCGCCACCACGGCCTGCGCCTCGTCATCGAACTGAAGAACGGCTTCAACCCCGAAGCGGTGCTCGAGCAGCTCTACAAGCTGACGCCGATGGAGGAGAGCTTCGGCATCAACAACGTCGCACTCGTCGACGGCCAGCCGCGCACCCTCGGGCTCAAGGAGCTGCTGCGCGTCTACACCGACTTCCGCATCGACGTCGTACGCCGGCGCACCACGCACCGCCTCGGCAAGAAGGAGGACCGCCTCCACCTCGTCGACGGCCTGCTCATCGCGATCCTCGACATCGACGAGGTCATCCAGATCATCCGCTCCTCCGACGACTCCGCGACGGCGCGGGCGCGCCTCATGCAGGTGTTCGACCTGTCCGAGGCGCAGGCGACGTACATTCTCGACCTGCAGCTGCGCCGCCTGACGAAGTTCAGCCGCCTCGAGCTCGAGAAGGAAGCCGACGAGCTGCGCGCCGAGATCGAGAAGCTGCGCGCGATCCTCGCCGACGTCAAACTGCTGCACAAGGTCGTCTGCGACGAACTGCTCGCCGTCGCCAAGGAATTCGGGACGCCGCGTCGCACCGTCCTGCTCGAGGGAAACGGCACGCAGGCGGTGGCGAAGACGGCATCCAAGTCGTCGATGCCGCTGGAGATCCCCGACGACCCGTGCTGGGTGTTGCTGTCGTCAACCGGCCTCATCGCGCGCACCACCTCGGCCGATCCGCTGTCGACCGACGGTGGCCGCCGCAAGCACGACGTCGTCCTCGCCGCCGCGCGCACCAGCGCGCGCGGTGAGTTCGGCGTCGTCACGTCCGCAGGTCGGCTGTTCCGTGTCAGCGCGCTCGAACTGCCGCACCTCGTCGACACGCACGCAGCGCCCGTCCTCGACGGCGGCGCGCCCGTCGCCGCGTTCGTCGACCTCGCACCCGGCGAGAAGGTGCTGACGGTGACGTCGCTGCGCGCCGACTCCCCCGGCCTCGCACTCGGTACCGCAGCGGGCGTCGTCAAGCGCGTGACGACGGAGTACGCGAACAAGCCGATCATGGAGGTCATCACGCTCAAGGGCGACGACGTCGTCGTCGGTGCCGTCGAACTGCAGACCGGCACCGAGGAGCTGACGTTCGTCACGAACGAGGCGCAACTGCTGCACTTCAACGCTGCGAACGTGCGCCCGCAGGGCCGCACCGGCGGCGGTGTCGCCGGCATCAAGCTCGGTGCCGGCGCACGAGCGATCTTCTTCGGCTCCGTCTCGCGCGACGGCATCGTCGTCACCGGCGCGGGGCACCCGGGCTCGCCGAACGGTGAGATCACCTCGCTCAAGGTCGCACCGTTCACCGAGTTCCCCGCCAAGGGACGCGCGACAGCCGGCGTCCGCGCCCACCGCTTCCTGCGCGGCGAGAACCACCTGACGTTCGCGTGGGTCGGTTCCGCGCCGGCGCGCGCGGCGGATGCTTCGGGCAAGGCGATCGGCAAGCTGCTCACCCTCGACGACGCAGACGGCAAGCGCGACGGTTCCGGCGACACCGCCCCCGGCCAGATCGCCGCGATCGGCACGACGGCGCCCTACGCGTCGGTGGCCGCCGATGCGTCGTCCGCCGAAGTGGCCGAGCAGACGCCGGTGACGGCGGGCGAAGAGACTGACGACGGTGCGATCGGCGACGACGGAAGCCGCCTCAGTCTGTTCGACGGTGACGACGCCTGACGTTCGGCGGGGTGGGTGCTGGCGCGGGGCGCTGCGGGCCTCTATGGCGGCCCCTGGTGCAGTTCGCATCGACAGCTGAGTCACTTGGTTACCGCTGTGTCAGTCAGGACTGACTCAACCATCACCAAGTGACGCAGCTGCCTCGCCTTCATCCGTTTATGGCGACGGTGGCACTCCGAGCCACCGCGGTGCATCAGCCTGTGTCGGCCAGCTGAGTCAGTTGTTCGCCCGTGCGGCAGTCAGGACTGACACAACCACCACCACGTGACGCAGCTGCGGCGGGCGCGCCGGGTGACGGCCAGGGTTCTGCTGAGCGCGTGTCATCTGAGGCGCTCGCATCAGAGCGCGAGACCCACCGTGCCTTGGCGCGCCTCTAGGCTGGGGGCATGATGACGTCACCCAGTTCGTGCTCGCTCGATTGGGAAGCGGCCGGCATGCCTGCGTGGGGGACGGCGAAGGTGGCGCGCGTCATCGTCGCCGTCGAGGTGCCGGGCGCGTGGGGACGCGATGCCGTCGGCGATTCCGGGCTGCCGCAACCTGCAGACGCAACGCTGTACCTCATCCGTCGTGTCGGGCGACATGCCGTGGCGGGTGAGACGGCCCGGGTGTTCGTCGGCGGTGGTTTCGGTGACGAACCGTGGCTCGTCGAAGCGACCCTGCGACGCGAAGACGTGACAGGTCTGCTCGCCGGCGATGTGGCAGAGCGCGCGAGGTTGGCGTCTTTCGGTTTCGCCGCACGCCCCGAGCCTGTGCTGCTCGTGTGCACGAACGGCCGCCGCGATGCCTGCTGCGCCGTCCGTGCCCGGCCCGTCGCGGAAGCTGCGCATGCCGCCGCACCCGACAACGTGTGGGAGGTCTCGCACATCGGCGGCCACCGGTTCGCGCCGACGGCCATCCACCTGCCGAGCGGCCAGACCTTCGGTCGACTGACCGGCGACACTGCTGCCGCGCTGGCGACGGCCTCGACGAGCTCGCCGGCGAATCCGGTTGTTCAGCAGCTCTTCTCGTCGACCACTCACCGCGGCCGTATCGATCTGGAACCGGTCGCGCAGGTGGCGGAGACGTGGTGGCGCCAGCAGCACCCCGATCTGACGTTGGCCCCCGTCTCCGGGATCGGTGCGCCCGTGGCGAACGGCGACGACGGGTGGCTCGTCTCCTTGCCCGACGGCACATCGCTCACCATCACGTCGGTACCTGGCCAACCTCTGCGCGACTCGTGCCTCAAGGCTGCGAAACCTTCGGCGTCCTTCGTCGCGCGACTGAACTGAAGCCGCAAACCTGCCCGAGCAGGCGCCGCCCACCGGCCCCGAGCTAGGGCCAGTGGGCGGCAAGGCAGCCGGCTCAGTCGGGCACGTGGGCCTACTTGCGTGCGGTGTTGCTCGTGACACCCCACGTCGTGGCGGTTGTCGAGTAGACCACTCGGTAGTCTCTGGTCGCGCTGGTCCGGTACGAATACGACGTGCTTCCCTTGACCGACTTCGTCACAAGAGTCCTCCACGTAGACGAGCCCACGTCCTTGTACTGGAACGAGGCAGAGGTCTCGAAGGCAATGGGCTTGCCCCAGTACGACGACCAGCGAGCACCGTTCGAGCTGAGTGTCACTGACGTCCCTGAACGCGTCGCCTTGATCGTCGACCAAGAGCCGAGTCGCACGTCGGTCGTGGGCGAGTTCTGTGTGAACTCGTTGTAGTTGACCGATTCACCCGCGTTCTCCGGACGCCATGTGACCTTCCCCAGGGAATGCCAGTCATAGACGTCCCAATGCTCCGAACTCGAACGATCGAAGTAGAGGAAATCCTCCGCACCCTGCGAGGTGTACCCCGACCACGCCGCAGACAGACTCGAGGCGTAGTAGGAGCAACCGCCCGTCACCGTGGGTGTGAAGTGCTGGTAACTGCTGGTGATGCGCACAGTCGACGGGACGACGAGGCGGCAACTTCCGATGACGGCAGCGTCCGCCGTCGGTGCGACTGCGACAGCGGCGAAGGTGGCCAGAGCCGTGGCGCCAGCAGGCGCGAGTCGCATCATGTTCTTCATGGGGATCCTTGGTTGGTGCGAGGGGTGACCCCTGTCACGCGACGGGGCACCTTCACTCTAGCCTGCCGCTCCTTGCCACCCGTTCCGTTTGTGTCGCTCGGTGCCATCGGTCGTCGGCCACGATGACAGGGACAGGAGCGTGGAGCGCGCCCCAAGTACAGAGCACCGGCTGCCACGCTTGGCCTGCCATGCAATCCCGGACGCGATGTATGTCTCGCGGCACGAGGGCAGCGAGGACGGAAGGCGGCCCCCGGCCGGTCAGGCCTTCGTCGCACCACCGGAGCTGCGGTTATCGTCGCGGTTCACCGCAGCGGTGTCGCCGTGAGTGGTCGACGTGGCGTCGCTGTCACGAGTCGCGTGGTCGGAATCATGGCGCCCGCCCGTCTCGACCGCCTGGTCACGCGCGTCGCCGGCGGCGTCGTCAGCTTCTGCGAGTTCGACGGGGTCGCGCTGGCCCGGTGGGTCGTCACTCGTCGCAGAGTCGTCGTCGTCGAGATCCTTCTTCGCGTCGCGTTGCGCGGCGTCGAGCGTCGAGCTCTTCACCTCGTAGCGCGTCTTGTAGAGGTCGAGGATGGCCATGGCCGTCGCGGCGGCGGGCACACCGAGCAAACCGCCGGCGAGGCCGAACATGTTCGCGCCTGCGAGGGCGGATGCGAACGAGACGGCCGGGTGGACGTCGACGGCGCGTGCGCTGATGTTCGGCTCGATCGTGACGTTCTCGATCTGCTGGTAGACGATCGCGAAGATGAGGACGAACAGGCCGTTGATCGGTTTGTCGCTCGTCGCGCCGACGAGGACGGGCAGGACGATCGAGATGTACGTGCCGATGTTGGGCACGAACTGCGCGATGATGCCCGTCCACAACCCGAGCGCCAGCCAGTACGGCATGCCGATCAGCATCATGAACGTGCAGTGGATCGTCGCCGAGATCGTCGCGAGGATGAAGCGCGCCGCGACGTACCCGCCGACCTTTGCGACGAACACCTCCCACACCGTCAGCACGACACGTTGCTGACGCGGCGGGAACAGCCCTGCCACCCAGGTGCGCAGACGCGGTAGGCCGGCCGAGATGTAACAGGTGAAGAAGATGAGGACGAACAGGTTGAACGCCGTCGACACGACGCTCGTCACGAGCCCGAGGACGCCGCCGGCCAGCTGCGAACCGTAGTTCGCGACGTTGTCGGGCGTCAGGTTGACGCTCGAGAGCAGCTTGTTGATGTCGTAGTCGGTGTCGAACTTGCGGTTGACCCAGTCGACGCAATCCGTGACGAGGCCGGGCGCCGCACTGATGAGCGCCTGCACCTCGTCGACGAGGAGGCCCCCGAACGCGGCGAAGAACCCGACGACGGCGCACGCCAGCAGCAGGACGACGAGACCCGTCGCGAGCGCACGCGGCATGTGCATCGCGAAGCGCGACACGGCCGGTTCGATGGCTGCGGCGAGGAAGAACGCCATGACGACGTTGAAGACGACCGAACCCGCCGACCCCGTCAGATAACCGAGGGCGGTGAGCAGGGCGAGGGCGCCGATGACGATCCAGGTGGCATGCCACACCGACTTGAGGTCCAGAGAGACCTTGAGGTGCTGCGGTTCGTCGTCACCGACATCGGCGCGCCTGAACAGTGTCATGTCGTCGTCGTTTCGCTCGCTGAGTGATCTGGCGTGATCCTCTCACGAGGTGGTGACATCGACATGTTCCTTGGGCCGCGCCGCCCTACGATGCCTGCATGCCCCGATTGCACATCGCCCAGAACGACCGTGCCGACGCCGTCATCTCGGAGCGTCTGTTCGGGCTGCTCGTCGGAATGCTGCTCGACCAGCAGATCGCGATGGAGGTGGCGTTCTCCGGCCCCGCCAAGATCTACGACCGGTTCGGCACGCTCGATCCGACGAAGATCGCCGCGATCGAACCGGGTGAGTTCGTCGAGAAGTGCACGACGCCTCCCGCCCTTCACCGTCACGGCCGCTCGATGGCAGAGCGCGTGCAGAAGCTCGCCGCCGTGCGCGACGACTACGACGGCGGCACCCACCCCATATGGGCGACGGACGACGCCGCCGACTCGCTGCAGAAGGTTCGCGAGACGAAACGTGAGATGAAGGCGGCGAAGAAGGCCGCAGCCCGATCGTGACGGCGGCGTCAGCGGCACCTCGCCGACGTTGGGCGAGGGACGCCGCGCTGCCAGGGGGGCTCAGGTGCGAAACCACGCCACGAGACCCGCGCAGCCGCACGCCCACAGGACGCTGACGAACGTGCCGATGATGAACCGCTCGGCGACGGCCGACTTCTCGCCGCTGCGCAGCTCCGGATAACGCCCGAGCCCCTTGACGGCGAGAACGATCGCGATCGCCTCCGGCCACGACGCGACGAGCCCCGCGAAGATCGCCAACCGCTCAAGCGCGCCGATCCACGCGCCGCCGCGCAGGATCGTGGCGGCCTGTGCGACCCCGTCCGAGGACTCCGGCAGGCTCTCCCCCACCTCGGACGCCCGACGATCGACGCTGCGGAACACGAGCGTCGTCACGACACCACCACCCGCGAGCGCCAGTGACCCGAACAGCGCGACGACGAGAACATCCCTGACATCCATGACCCGACGGTAGACGCCGCCACCGACAGTGGTGAGGACACAGGCCGGGACGATCCGTTCCGTCGGGCGCAACGCCGAGCCGGGTGAGGGCCGGGCTGGTGATCCGAGCGCGCCCACAGCCGTCATGCCGCGGGCGCACACGATCAGAGCATGTCGGCTCTCGAGCGACGCCGCCCCTCAGCAGAGCGAGCGCGCGCAGCGTCCATGAGGCGCGCGGCGAGGCGCATGCCGGCGTCGCTCTCCTCGACGGCTGCGGCCCGCGCGCGTTGGCTGACGGCCGAGGGGGTGATGTCGAGTTCGGCGGCGACCTCGCGCCCCGTCAGCCCCTGCCCCAACAACTCGGCAACAGCCCACCCCGCAGGTGTGCGGCGATGCCAAAGCAGGTGCAGCAGCGCCAGCGCCGCGTCGAGGTCGGCCCCCGCCTCGGGCGCCGAAGGAGCCCGAACGGCCACGCGCGCCGGCACGAGCCGGGATGCCTCGACCGCCTCACGCGCCGCGATGAACGCCTCACCCGAGGCGGCACGCACATCGTCGGGTACGGGCGTCACGACCGCGCCGATGCCGACCCCCACCCGCCAGCACCCGAGGCGCGCCAGCCGTTCGAGCGCCTCGACCGTATCGCTCGAACGCGTGAACAGGGCCTGGATCTCATCCCCCGCCGTCCGCGCGAAGCCGCGCGCAGACCCCCCGCTCGACGGGAGAGCGCGCAGCGCTCGCAGGGCGGAGGGCACGGCGTCGCCGCCAGAGCGGCTGTCGACCTGATCCGCCGTCAGCACCACGAGAGAGGATCGGAGTGAAGGCATGGACCTAAACTAGCGTAAGTTAAGGGGAAAAACTTCATTCATAGAATCGTCCAGATTTACCATCCGCCGACGCTCAGCCTGACCACAGGGCGCCAGAACGACGGGGACGGCCCCACTCCCCCGGCCAGCCGTCATCGCGGACACCCCTGCCCGAGACCGACGAAGCCAGATCACGGTTGCCGCACCCCGCTCGGCCCGGCGCGCCCCACGAGTCAGGCAGCGAGTCGATACCGCCGGAAGGACGGGACAAGCAGGCCCACGAGCACGACACCGATGACGACGCACACGCCGCCGAGCCACGCCGTCGTCGCCGCTCCGATCGCGGTCGCGCCGGCGCCGTGGATGACGTCCGCGATGCGTGGGCCGCCGGCGACGACGACGAGGAACACGCCCTGCAGCCGCCCGCGCACCTCGTCGCTCGCGGCCGTCTGAAGCATCGACGTGCGGAAGGCCGCGGAAACCATGTCGGCCGCACCTCCGATGACGAGGGCGATGAACGCGAGCCAGAACACGACGTCGACGCGCCCGTTCGCGAGCGCTACCGCCGCACCGAACCCGATGATGGCGAGGCCCCATACGAGCACCGCGGCCAGCACGGCGACGCCGTGTCGTCGCACGCGCGACACCCACCCGGAGAACACGCCGCCGAGCACGGCGCCGACGGGGATCGCCGCGAACAGCCACGCGAACGCGAAACCACCCCCGAGCGGACCGCCGAACGACTCGTGCGCGATCTGGGGAAACTCCGAGCGCGGCATGCCGAACACCATCGCGATGAGGTCGACGACGAAGCTCGCGAGCAGGACGGGGTGACGCGTCAGGTAGCGCAACCCGTCGAGAACCGACGAAAAACCGGCCTTGACGACCTCACCGATCGGCGGCAGCGCGGGCATGCGGAACACGGCCCACAGCGTCGAGAGCAGGCAGATCGTGTCGATCGCGTACATCCACGAGAACCCGAGTACGGGGATGAGCGCGCCGGCGAGCAGCGGGCCGGCAATGCCACCGGCCATCGCGACCGTCATGAGCAGCGAGTTCGCGGCGGGCAGCAACTCGGGTTCGAGCAGGCGCGGCAGCGACGATTGCAACGCCGGTTGATGCAGCGCGAACAACGCCTGCTGTGCTGCGAACAGACACAGCAGCACCCAGACGTTGACGCCGCCTGCTGCCGCCTGCGCCCAGAACAGCGCGCTCGCGACGACCAAGCCGCCCGAGGTGAACAGCAGGATCCGTCGACGATCGTGCGCGTCGGCGAGCGATCCGCCGTACAGGCCGAACACGATGAGCGGCACGAGGCCGAACAACCCCGTCAGCCCGACGTAACTCGAATCGCGCGTCTGCGCGTAGATCTGCGCGGGCACGGACACGATCGTCAGCTGCGCGCCGACGACGGTGACGATGTCGGCGATCCACAACCGCCGGAAGGCGGGGTTGCGCAACGGCCGCGTGTCGGCGAGAACCGAGCGAAACCGTTGCAGCCGAGTCGAACTCATGCGTCGATGCGCTCGGTGTCGAGATCGTTGGCGCTGGAGATGATGAAATCCTTGCGCGGCGCGACCTCGCTGCCCATGAGCAGGTCGAACACCTGCTCGGCCATCTCGGCGTCCTTGAGCGTGACACGACGCAGCGTGCGGTGGCGTGGGTCCATCGTCGTCTCCGCGAGCTGGTCGGCGTCCATCTCACCGAGGCCCTTGTAGCGCTGCGGCTGCTTGAACGTGCGGCCCTTCTTCTCCCACGCCGCGACGGTGGCTCGCATCTCGTCCTCGGAATAGGTGTAGATGACCTCACCCTTCGCGCGGCCCTGCGCGCTCACCTCGAGACGGTGCAGCGGCGGCATCGCGGCGTACACGCGCCCCGCCGCGACGAGCGGACGCATGTAGCGGAAGAACAACGTCAGCAGCAGCGTGCGGATGTGGGCGCCGTCGACGTCGGCGTCCGTCATGAGGATGATCTTGCCGTAGCGCACCATGTCGAGGTCGAAACTGCGCCCCGAACCCCCTCCGACGACCTGGATGATCGAGGCGCACTCCGCGTTCTTCAGCATGTCGCCGACGGACGCCTTCTGCACGTTGAGGATCTTGCCGCGGATCGGCAGCAGCGCCTGGTACTCCGAGTTGCGCGCCGCCATGCCCGTACCTAGCGCCGAGTCGCCCTCGACGATGAACAGCTCGCTGCGCTCACCGTCGGTCGAGCGGCAGTCCTTCAGCTTGCCCGGCAGGCTCGAGGACTCGAGCGCCGTCTTGCGACGCTGCGTCTCCTTGTGGGCGCGCGCGCTGATGCGCGACTTCATCTCGGCGACGACCTTCTCCAGCAGTAGCGCGGCCTGCGCCTTGTCGTCACGCTTCGTCGACGTCAGGTGCGCGCTCAGCTCTTTCTCGACGACCTTGCTGACGATGGCGCGCACGGCCGCGGTGCCGAGCACCTCCTTCGTCTGGCCCTCGAACTGCGGCTCCGCGAGGCGAACGGTGACGACGGCTGTCAGACCGGCGAGGACGTCGTCCTTCTCGACCTTGTCATTGCCGACCTTGAGCTTGCGCGCGTTGACCTCGAGCTGCTTCTTGAACACCTTCATGAGCGCCTGCTCGAAACCGGTGTTGTGCGTGCCGCCCTTCGGCGTCGCGATGATGTTGACGAAGCTGCGCACCTTCGTCTCGTACCCGGTGCCCCAGCGCAGCGCGATGTCGACGCCGCACTCGCGCGTCACGTCCTGGCTCGTCATGTGGCCGCTCGATTCGTCGAGCACCGGCACCGTCTCGGTGAACGACCCGCTGCCCTGCAGGCGCCAGATGCCGGTGACGGCGGCGTCGGGCGCGAGGTACTCGCAGAACTCGCTGATGCCGCCGTCGTGGAGGAAGGTCTCCTCGTGCGGGCCGTTCTCCCCCGGCGTACCGGCGAGACCCCGCTCGTCACGAATGATGATGGTGAGGCCCGGCACGAGGAAACTCGTCTGACGAGCGCGCGCGATGAGCTGGTCGTAGTCGAACTGCGCGGTCTTGAGGAAGATCGTCGTGTCGGCCCAGTAGCGCACGCGCGAACCGGTGACGCCGCGCCTGGCCTTGCCGACAACCTCGAGCTGGCTGCCGGACTCGAACGGCGTGAACGGGTTCGTCGGGCTTTTCGCGAGCGGATCGGAGGAGTCGCCGTCGGCGAACGTGCCGGGCTCGCCGCGGCGGAAACTCATGCCGTACGTCTTGCTCGCACGGTCGACCTCGACGTCGAGACGCGAACTGAGCGCGTTGACGACGGACGCACCGACGCCGTGCAGACCACCGGAGGCCGTGTACGACCCGCCACCGAACTTGCCGCCCGCGTGCAGTTTCGTGAAGACGACCTCGACGCCCGACAGACCCGTGCGCGGCTCGACGTCGACGGGAATGCCGCGGCCGTTGTCGCGCACCTCGACGGAGCCGTCGGGCAGGAGGATGACCTCGATGCGGTCGCAGTACCCGCCGAGCGCCTCGTCGACGGCGTTGTCGATGATCTCCCAGAGGCAGTGCATGAGGCCGCGACCGTCGGTCGAGCCGATGTACATGCCGGGACGCTTGCGGACGGCCTCGAGCCCCTCGAGCACCTGGAGGTGGCGGGCGGTGTAGTTCTCTTGGTTCTCGCTGGGCGACACCTGGGGAATCTCCTTGACCTTCGTCACGCGCACACTCGACATGTGCCTCGACACGCTATCGGACGAACCCCGTCGTTCCGCGTCGCCACGCGCAAGCCACCTCTCGTGGGCGCTCCGTCATGTGGTGTGCATGGTGGTGTGCGGCCGCGGGTGCACGCGGGTCGAGGCAATCACTCGGGCGCGCGAGGAGGCCCGCAGATCGAAACCGGCTTCGCGGGAATGCCTCCACGTGGAAGACTGTTGTTCATTGTCGAGAACCACATTCGTGTGGGTTCACGAATACGCGTGAGACGGCCCCCGCGCCGTCCGACGAGGAGGATGGATATGACCGCAACGATGGAACAGACGATGACCGCCGCCGACCGCTGCGACCGCTGTGGCGCCCAGGCGTTCATCAAGGCCGTCATGTCCGAAGGTCTCGAACTGCGCTTCTGCGGCCACCACGGCCGTGAGCACCTCGACAAGCTGCGGGAGGTAGCCGTCGAGGTCATCGACGAAACCCCCCGCCTCAGCGAGGTCTGAGCATCTCGCCCCTTCGGCACAGCGAACCGTTCGGCCCCGTGTTCTCGATCATCGAGGCGCGGGGCCGAACGCATGCCGGGGGCACTGTCGGACGCACCCGGGCATGAGGCCTCGCGCGATGGGTGTCGTGCGATCGGTGCCGTGCGACTGCCGCCGCGCGACGGCGGTGATCTCGGGCGCAGCGATGCGCTGATGGGCCATGATGAACACCATGGTGGTCTCCACAGAAACCTTGACGACGCTCGGTGCGGCCCTGCTCGTCGCGGTCGGCATCGCCGGCCTCATCGTGCCCGTCCTACCGGGCCTCGCGTGCGTCGTGCTCGGCGTGCTCGTCTGGGCCATCGGCCAGTCGAGCACGGCGGCATGGGTGGTGTTCGCTGTCGCGTGCGTCCTCGCTGTCGCAGGCTATGTCGTGCAGGTTCTCGTGCCGGGGCGTCAGCTCTCGCGGGGTGGGGTCGCGCGGCGCAGCAACATCGTCGGGCTCGTGTGCGCGGTGGTCGGCTTCTTCGTCGTCCCCGTGATCGGGCTGCTGCTGGGCTTCGTCATCGGCGTGTTCTTGGCGGAGAGCGCACGACTGCGTGATCGCGCGCAGGCGTGGACAGCGACCCGCGTCGCCATCCGGGCAGCGCTGACGTCGGTGGGCATCGAACTGGCCGCAGCCGTGACGATCGCCGTCGGCTGGGCCATCGCTGCGTTCGCGCTGGCACGGTGAGCGGGGCGCGCCGAGCGTCATCGCTGCAGACGAGCAGCGAACACTCACGTCAGCGACGCCGCTGCCGGTTCACCATCCCTGGTTCTCGTAGCGGCGACGCTCCCAGCGCTGCTCCATCCGCTGCATGAAGTCGCCCTGCGGACGAGGAGCCGAGGAGCGCGGCCGAGCGGTGCGCGCCGGACGAGCCATGCGCGGCATCCGCGACGCGGGGTGCGCGCCGGTCTGGGCCGTGATGCCCTCGAACGAGTTCGGGTCGACGACGTGCAGGGCGGGCCGTGACGGCGTCTGCACGGACAGCAGGGCACCCGCGGCGATGACCAGCATGCCGACGAGACCCAACCACATGTGCGAGGAGTACGTGCCGACGGCGGTGAGGCCGAGGCCTGCGAGGCAGACCGCGCCGGCGAAGAGGGCGCGCCTGCGTCGACGGCGGCGCTCCGGGTCGGCCTGCATCGTCGAGGCGAACTTGGGATCCTCGGCGGAAAGCTGCGCCTCGAGCTGCTCCAACGTGCGCAACTCATGCTCGGACAACGGCATGGTGGCCCTCCATCCCTTCGTCACCCCACATGATGCACACCTCGTGCGGCGGGTGACACATAACGTCAGTTGTAGCACTTCAGCGCGGTGCACGACGGGGAAAGTGCATCACACCATGACCTTTCACGCCAGAGCCTGCCGCCATGGGCCGCCCGTGCCCGCTCATCCGACGAGGCTCGCCGGGCGCACGATGCCTGCCCCGAAGCGCGCGCTCGCCCGATCGATCGCCCGATCCGCCTCCCGCCATCCGTTCTCACGCTCCCCGAGCCGGATCTGCCGCGACGTCTGACGCACGTCCTTCAACCCCTGCACCCGCACCCCGACGAGCCGCACCCGCGCGCGCTGCAGGGCGAGCGCGTCGAACAATTGCGCTGCGACGTCGTAGATCTCGCGGCTGACGTCGGTGTGCTCGGGCAGCGTGCGCGAGCGCGTGATCGTCGTGAAGTCCGAGAACCTCACCTTGAGCACGACCGTCCGACCCGCGACCTGCGCCGCCCGCATCCGCGCCGCCACCCGATCGCTCAGCTTGAGCAGCTCGCGCTTGATCTCGACGGCGTCGTCGAGGTCGGCGGGAAACGTCTCGTCCGAACCGATGCTGCGCTCGGGTTCGTGCGGGACAACGCGGCGCTCGTCATGCCCCCAGGCGAGGCGGTGCAGGGTGACGCCCGCGCTCTGCCCGAGGGCGCGCACGAGCGTGCGTTCGGGCAGGTGTGCGACATCGCCGACGGTGCGCAGCCCGAGGCGATGCAGTTTCTCCTTCGTCGTCTCACCCACGCCCCACAGCGCCTCGACGGGCAGCGGGTGGAGGAAGTCGAGGGTCTCGTGGCGCTCGACGAGGAGCAGCCCGTCAGGTTTCGCGCGCGTCGAGGCCAGCTTGGCGACGAACTTGACCGGCGCGATGCCGACCGAGCACGTGATCATCTGCTCGTCCGCGACGGCGTCACGCAGTTGGTGCCCGAGCGCAACCGCCTGACGCGGTGTCGGTGCCACCCCGCTCACGTCGAGGAACGCCTCGTCGAGTGAGATGGGTTCGACGAGCGGCGTCACCTGAGCGAACAGGTGCATGACGGCTCCCGAGATGCGCGAGTACAGCTCGGCGTCGGGTGGCAGCACCACCGCCTGCGGGCACAGCCTGCGCGCGCGCCCCATGGGCATGCCGGAGCTCACCCCGGACCGTCGCGCCTCGTACGTGGCGGACAGCACCACCCCGCGACCCGCACCCCCGACGATGACGGGGGTGCCCACGAGTTCGGGGCGCTCGATGAGCGACGCCGAGGCGTAGAAGGCGTCCATGTCGACGTGCAGGATCATCGTTTCCATCCTCCTGAGCTTCCCGGGCTCGCGTGCCACAGGTGTGACGGAGCCTCACCCTCGCCGGGCAGTTCGGCGCGCGAGGCACGAAGCGCCTCCCCCGCCGGTTTGATGTCGGTGTACGGCGACTGCGCGAACCCCGACGCGTGCACGAGCTGACGCCGCCCGCGCGCGGCCCCGACCGAGCGCTCCGCCCCGCGCCGCTCGCTCTCCTCGACGAGACGGTGGACCCCGGCCTCGCCGTCGTGCTCCCACGCCTTCCACGCCTGCGCCAGATCCCACGCTCCCGTCGCGCGGATCGAGACCCCACGCGGGCCGGTGCGGCGCACGACGCCCCGCACGAGGAGCATCCACGCGTGGAAGACCGTGTCGGCGTAGGGGCCCTGGACGTCCTCGAAGAACGTCGCGTCGGCCGGGCCCGTACCGTCGTCGACGGTGAGGAAGATGACGCGTCGCCCCGAACGCACCGGCGGTGTCTGCGTGGCGACCTTGATGCCGGCGCACCACACTGTCTCGCCGCCGTGCAGCGACGCGAGGTCACAGGCCCGGCTGACGCCCAGCGCCCGCACGAGAGGCGCGTAGAACTGCATGACGTGCCCGCTGACGTCCAACCCGAGGATGTCGAGCTCGGCCCGCACCTTCTCGGCCGGGGTGAACTCGGGCAGGCCACTGCTCACCGCCTCACCGTCGTCGAGCATGTCGAAGGCCAGCTGCGAGCCCTGCGTCTCGTACCGCTCGTGCGGCCGTCGCCCCTGCGCCTGACGACGCGCCGCCTCGACGCTGTCGAAAGCCATCACCGTTCCTGCGGCCCCGTCCGCGTTCACAGACGCGCCCACGCCCGGGGCCGAACTGATCATGCGACGGCGAGCGCCACGCGTCAGACGCGCCGAGGCGTGCCGATCCAACCGTTCGAGGTCGTCGAGCTCGAGCAGCAGATCTCGCCGCGTCGGTGCGCCGCATACGCCGGGTCGTCCGGTGCCGTGCAGTGCGTCGAAGGCGCCGACGAGCAGCAACCGCTCGACGACGGGCCGGCTCAGACCCGCCCGGCGCCACACGTCCGTCAGGCTCGTGTAGGGCTGGCCCTCCACGAGTGACGTCATCTCGCGCTCGCTCATACCCTTGACGTCGAGGAAACCGATGCGCAAACCGAGATGGTCGTCATCGCTGCCCTCGCCCGGCACGCGCTCGACGCGGTACTCGCGGCGCGAGGCGTTGATGTCGACGCCCAGCACGGGCACGCCGAACGTCCGCACGTCGGCGAGGATGAGTCGCTTGGGGTACATCCCCGGGTCGTGGGTGAGAACGCCTGCGACGAACGCGGCGAGGTGATGGGTCTTCAACCACGCCGACTGGTAGGTGGGGACGGCGAACGCGGCGGCGTGAGCCTTGCAGAAACCGAACGAGGCGAACGCGGCGAGCACCTCCCAGATGCGGTCGCGTTCCGCGCTCGTGTAGCCGCGGTGCTGCGCGGCCTCGCGCCACCACAGTTCGATCTTCTCCTGCCCGGTGCTCGAGCCCATCGCCCGTCGCACCTCGTCGGCCTGCGCCAGCGTGATGCCGGTCGTCTGCGCGAAGATGCGCAGCACCTGTTCGTGGAAGACGACGACACCCATCGTCTCCTCCAGTGCCGGGCGCAGACTCTCGTGCAGGTACTCGGGCGGCGCCCACCCCTGCCGCGCGCGCAGGAACGGGGTGATCATGTCGCTCTTGACCGGCCCGGGGCGGAACAGCGAGATGTCGATGATGAGGTCTTCGAAACGCTGCGGCCCGAACTTGCCGATGAGTTCCCGCTGCCCGGGCGACTCGATCTGGAAGCACCCCAGGGTGCGCGTCGTGCGGATGAGCTCGAAGGTGGCCTCGTCGTCGAACGGCACGCACTCGGGGTCGTCGAGGTCGACGACGGCACCCTCGACGCGTTCGATCTCGGCGACGGCGTGGGCCATGGCCGACTGCATGCGGATGCCGAGCACGTCGAGCTTGAGCAGCCCCAGCGTCTCGACGTCGTCCTTGTCGAACTGACTCATCGGGAAACCGAGCCAGCTCGCCTCCATCGGCGTGCGCTGCGCCAGCCCGGCGTTCGACAGGATCACCCCGCACGGATGCAGCGCGATGTGCCGCGGCAGCCCGTCGAGGCGCTCGACGAGGTCGAACAGCCGGTCGAGCTCCGGTTCGGCGAGCCCGCGCGCCCGCAGCTCGGGCAGCTCCTCGATCGCATGCCGCACGTCACGGGCCGCGACGTGCGGGAAGGCCTTCGCGATGACGTCGACGTCGGCCGGCACCATCCCGAGCGCGGCACCGGCGTCACGGATGGCGTGGCGCACCCGGTAGGTCTCCATCATCGACACGCACGTCACCCGCTCCCCGCCGAAGCGCTCCATGATGCGTTCGTAGATCTCGGTGCGGCGCGCCGACTCGACGTCGATGTCGATGTCGGGCAGTGACGCGCGGGCCCTCGTGCAGAACCGCTCCATGAGCAGTCGGTGCTCGATGGGGTCGACCCCGCTGATGCCGAGCAGGTAGGTGATGAGGCTGCCCGCGCCCGACCCGCGGGCCGCGACGCGCCCGCCCATGTCGCGGATGAGGTCGCAGACCTGCGCGACGGTGAGGAAATACGTCGGGTACCCGAGGTGACGCACCACGTCGAGCTCCTCCTCGAGCCGCTCCAGCACCTCGCGCCGTTTTGCCTCCGACGCGTGCGGGTAGCGTCCGTTCACCGCGGCGTGACAGCGCTCGGTGAGCACCCGCTGCGGGTCGGTGCCCGTCAGGCCCAGCACCTCGACCTCGGGCAGGTGCACCGCCCCGATGCCGATGTCTCGGAACGGGTGCTGGACGCACGCCTGCGCCAGCCGGTCGCTCGCCCCGACGAGCTCGAGCGCGGCGCCGAGATCACCCAGCCCTTCGGCGAGCGCCTCGGCCTGCGTCAGCATCTGCGCCTCAGGGCGCAGATGGCCCTGAACGCTCGTGCGATCCAGGTGACGCAGGTCGAGCGCCACCCCACGGCGTGCCGCGTCGAGGACGTCGGCAGTGATCGCCTCGTCGACCTCACCATGACGCACCCAGCCGCTCAGCACGGCGGGCACGCCGCACCGACGGGCGAGGCGCCACAGGTTCGTCGCGTGACGCCGACTGGCCATCGCCTCGGGCGGGCCGTCGTGGCAGGCCACCTCGAGGGCGAGCGCGCCGTGCGGGAGAGCGGTTCGCCAGCGACGCACCAGGGCCTCGGCCTCGGCGTGACGACCGCGCAGGAGTGCCTGCCCGACGTCCGAATCCGGGCCGAGGAGCACCGTGAGTGCCGGCTGGTTCGGTTCGCTCTCGTGCGTGACGTGCGCGGCCACCCGGTCGAGACTCGTGGCGGGCGCGCCGCGCTCACCGCTCAGATGAGCATCGGTGACGAGACGGCACAGCTGGGCCCACCCCAGCCCCGGCGCGAGCCCCGACGCCGCACCGCGGGCGAGGACGGTGACGCGCGGGCTCCGCTCGTCCCGCGCCGGGCCACCCTTGGCGGGGGTACGCGCCCGCAGCACGCGCTCGGGCGCCAGCGCGAGGTCGACGCCGAGGATCGGCTCGAGGCCTGCGGCGGTGCACGCCTCGACGAACTTGACGCTGCCGTACAGACCGTCGCGGTCGGTGAGCGCGAGGCGTCCGTACCCGAGCTCGGCGGCGCGGGCGACGAGTGTCGCGGGTGGGGTCGTGCCGTACTGCAACGAGTACGACGAGGCGACCCGAAGGTGCGTGAACTGCATGGTTCACCTCACCTGGACCGGGGTCATGCGCGAACCGACCGGCGCGAGCGGCGGGAGACCGGCGTGCTCGAGGACGATCTGCAGGAACGTCTCGGCCTGCCGCACGAGATCGTCGGCCTCCCGTGCGGCGGGCACGAGGATGCCTGCGCTCACGGCGCGGCTGCGGCGCCCGCTCTCGGTGAAGAACGCCGCCCATTCACCCAGCTCGGGCGCGTGCTGGGCGAGCGTCACCCACGCACTGCGCGGCTTGGAGCTGAGGCTGCGCGGCGCCTTCCACGCGAGCAACCCAGCAGCGGCGCGCAGCGCCGCGAGATGCGCCGCGACGTAGCGCTGCGAACTCGTCGAGACGGTGCAGGCCTCGACGAGGGTGTCGTGGGAACGCGCGACGAGGTCGAGCAGATCGGTGGAGCAGACGGCAGGGGCGGCGTTCGTCGAGGTGACCGACGTCGACGTGGTCGGGGCTGTGGTCAGGGTCGTCATGGGGCACTTCCTTCGTCGATGGGGCGGGAACGGGCGGTTCAGTCGATGAGCTCAGTCGGTGAGGGCGCGCAGCGACCAGCGCTCACCGTGGTGCACGAGGTGGAAGACCCCGCTCGAGGCGCGGCGCCCGGCCGTCGCCTCGACACGCCAGGTGCGTTGCTCGAGCCGGCGCTGGACGTCAGGGGCGCTCTGCTCGTCAGGTGTCGTGGGACGGGCCGGATCACGCCACCACGGCACCCGTTCACGCCAGGTGTCGAGCACCTGCGTCACCCGGTAGCGACGCCCGCGCCACTCGAAGACCACGGGCTTGCCGCACGCGTCGACCCCCATGGCGACGACGTCGTCGTACTCGCGCATCACACGACCTCCTCCTCGGTGGAGGGCAGAGCCCTCCCCACGAAAATCGAACTTCTGTTCGATGAGAAGAATGTACGACCGACGTCTGACAACCCCGTCAGGTCGCGGTTCTCACGCCGCTACGCGTAGGCTCACTGGTAGCCGATCTGGAAAAGGAAACGCACCGTGCCCGACTCTCTCGATGCGCCGCGCCTGCTCGAACGACTGCAGGAGACCCTCGATGCCGAGGTGAGCCATCAGCGCGACGTCCTCGCCCCCCTCGGCGGCCAGACCGACCTCATGCTCGACGCCGTCGCCACCCTCCTGCGCGGAGGCAAGCGTGTGCGTGCGTCGTTCCTGTACTGGGGTTACCGCGCCGCCGGTGGAGCCGACAGCGACGCCCTCGTGCGCTGCGCCGCGTCGATGGAGCTGTTCCAGGCCGCCGCGTTGCTGCACGACGACGTCATGGACGCGAGCGACACCCGACGCGGCATGCCCGCCGCGCACCGGGCGATGGCCGCCGCGCACCGCAGCCGCGGTCTCGACGGTGACGCCGACCGCTTCGGCGAGGCCGGCGCCATCCTGGCCGGCGACCTGTGCCTGACGTGGGCCGACGAGATGTACGCGACGAGCGGCCTGCCCGCCGACGAGGTCGCGCGCGGTCGCGCCGTCTTCGACCTCATGCGCACGCAGCTCATGGGCGGTCAGTTCCTCGACGTCCTCGAGGCCTCGACGCCCTGGGCGACGATGGGCACGCCCGAGCGCATCGAGCGTGCGCTGCGCGTCATCCGTTTCAAGAGCGCCAAGTACACGATGGAGCACCCCCTGCTCATCGGTGCGGCGAGCGCGGGCGCCTCCCCCCACGTCACGCAGGCCCTGTCGCAGTATGGTCTCGCGCTCGGTGAGGCCTACCAGCTGCGTGACGACCTGCTCGGCGTCTTCGGCGACCCGGCCCAGACGGGCAAGCCCGCCGGCGACGACCTACGCGAGGGCAAGCGCACCGTCCTCGTCGCGCACCTGCTCGACGCCGCCGGTGACGAGCCGGAGGTCGGCACGTTCTTCGCCGAGCGTTTCGGCCACGACGACCTGCGCGAGGACGAGGTCGAACGCATCCGTGTGCTCGCTCGCGAATCAGGGGCCGTCGACGCCGTCGAAGCGCGCATCGCCGAGGGCGCTCAGCGGGCCCGCGCGGCGTTGGACGGTGTGCGCAGCCAGGTGCCGGCCGACGCCTACGCCGCGCTGGAGGCGTTCATCGAGTCGACGACGGCCCGCACGTTCTGACGCGGCAGCTCGCGATCAGAACGCGTCCTCCATGGCGCGCTTGCGCACCTCGGCCTTGCGGCCCGCGCGCAGCATGTCGATCGGTGCCCCGTCGATCGGGAGGGTCTCGTCCGGCGTGCACAGCCAGCGGATGGCCTCGTCGTCGTCGAACCCGCCGTCGTTGAGCACCGTGACGGTGCCCATGAGCGAGGCGAGCACGCCGCCGCCCTGGATGAAGGCGGCCGGCACCGCGACGACGTTGCGCTCCCCGACGCGGCTCGCGATGATCTCGCGGTCGGCGATCATCTGACGCACCTGGCGCAGCGACATGCCGAGCGCCTCGGCGAGGTCGGGTACGGTCAGCCAGTCGCCGACGAGGGTCTCGAGGTCAGGTGCGGTTGCGTCATTCACCCTCACAGGGTGCCAGAGACTCTCTCATCGGCGCACGTCGAGCGCGCCTCCACCAAAACGTCACAGCCGCGACCTAGCGTGGACACATGCCCGCCCTTCTCGCCCTGCCCGTCGCCGTCCACAGCGCCGCCCAGCCCGTGCACCACCAGCTGCGCGGCCCGCAGTCGCACGCCGAGACGCCGACGTCACACCGCGCGAACTCCGCGAAGAAGCCGGTGCGCAGGATGTCGACGACGCGCGTGCGCGCCGGCGACACCGTCTACGGCATCGCGCGACGCATGCACTCCAGCGTCGCCGCCATCGTCAAGGCGAATCCCGGCATCGAGCTGCGCCGCCTGCTCCCCGGCACGACGCTGCGCGTCCCCGTCGCTACCTCCGCCGCGCACACGCCGTCACCCCACCCGGCGACGAAGCCCACCCGCCCGGCAACGAAGCCCACCCGCCCGGCGACGAAACCCGCAGCCACGCCGCACCCGGGCCCCTCGACGCACGCCCCGAAGCCGAAGCACGTCGTCCGCTACGCCGGGACGGCGGCGGCGCGCGGCTATCCGGCGTCCCTCGTCGCCTCCGGTGACCGCCACCGCCGTCAGCTCGCCGCGGCCGACCTGCCCGGGCAGGCGCAGATCCGCGCGATGATCACCTCGACCGCGAAGCGCTACGGCGTCAGCCCGAAGCTCGCCCTCGCGATCGGCTGGCAGGAATCGGGTCACCGGCAGAGCGCCGTCTCGGTCTGCGACGCCCTCGGCACGATGCAGGTCATGCCCACGACCGGGCAGTGGGCCGGCTCCATCGTGCATCGTCACCTCGACCTGCTCGACACACAGGACAACATCACCGCCGGCGTCGTAACGCTGCGTTTCCTCACCGAGCACGCGCACGATCAGAACGAGGCCATCGCCGCCTACTACCAAGGTCTTGGAGCAGTGCGCGCGCACGGCATGTACCCCGACACCCGCCGGTACGTCGCGAGCGTCAATACCCACATGAAGCGCTTCTCCTGACGCGGGCGTGCACAGCCGACGCACACGCGGAGCCGCCTAGACTGCGCTCGTGGAGCCGATCCAAGCCGACCCCCTCATCGGGCAGCTGATCGAACGCCGCTATCAGGTGAGAAGCCACCTGGCCGACGGCGGGATGGGGCGCGTCTACGTCGCGCACGACACACGCCTCGAGCGCGACGTCGCGTTCAAGGTGCTGCGCGCCGACCTCGCACGCGACCCCGCCTTCGTCACCCGCTTCCAGCGCGAGGCGCGCGCCGCCGCACGGCTCAGCCACCCGCACGTCGTCGCCGTCCACGACCAGGGGCGCGACGGTGACGTCGTGTTCCTCGCGATGGAACTCGTCGACGGCGTCACGATGCGCGACGTCATCAACCGTGGCGGACGCCCCACCGGCGAGCTGCTCGCACTGTTCGAGCAGGTGCTCGACGGGCTCGGCGCCGCCCATCACGCGGGCCTCGTCCACCGCGACATCAAGCCCGAGAACATCCTCATCAGCTCGCGCGGGGTCGTGAAGATCGCCGATTTCGGTCTGGCGCGCGCCGTCTCGTCGGCGCGCTCGTCCGTGAGCGCCGACAACGAGATGCTCATCGGCACCGCCTCCTACCTCGCGCCCGAGCAGGTGGAACCCGCCCGATTCGGCCACTCCGGTCCGCGCGGCGACGTCTACGCCTCCGCCCTCGTCCTCGCCGAGATGTTGACGGGGCGTCGCTCGTTCGACGGCGACTCCCCGGTCCAGGTCGCCTACCGCCACGTCCACGAAGCGCCGCATCCACCCTCGAGCGCTGACGCGTCCCTGGCCCCCCTCGACGCCTGGTTCACCCGCGCGACGAGCAAGATGCCCGCCGATCGTCCGGCCGACGCCACCGCCTCCGCCCACGAACTGCACGCCGCGCGCGCCCGGCTGACGCCCGAGGCCCTGGGTCACCCCGCCCCGCCGGCCGCCCACGTCACCGCGCCAACCGCCCAGCTTGACGTGCCGGCCGCCTCGCCGGACGCCTATGGCGTCGAGGGCACGATCGCTCCTGGTGCCATCCCATCCACCGGCCAGGACGGCGGCAGGCCGACCGGTGCCCCGACCGGCCCACAGGGTGCTGACGAAGGCCGGAGCGCGGCGCTGCGCCCTGCCCACACGCACGTCATCCCGGCGACGACCACCCAGACGCTCGGCGCGACACCCGCGGGCGGCCCGCGCCGTCGTCGTCGCTGGCCGTGGGTCGCCGCAGCCGCGACGGCGATCGCTGCCGGCGGCCTCGCGCTCGCCCTGACGGTGGGGCCGCTGACGTCGACCGACATCCCCGAGGTAAACGCTCGACCTCAGGGTGAGGCCATTTCGACCCTCCGTTCCGCCGGATTCGACACGCGCGTCACGCTGGCTGATTCCGACTCCGTCCCGGCCGGCCGCGTCATCTCGACCTCACCCGAGCAGGGCTCGAGCCATCGTCGCGGCACCGACGTCACCCTCGTCGTGAGCAGCGGACCGAAGATGGTCGACGTCCCCGCCGTGGCCGGCCTGCAGCGCGACAAGGCTGAAGCCAAACTCAAGAGTGAGGGTTTTGGCCACGTGACGCACACCGAACGGCACGACGTCCGTGAGGCGGGAACGGTACTGTCGGTCTCTCCCGGGGCGGGCGCCCACATCCGTCACGACACCACCGTCACCCTCGTCGTCAGCTCGGGGCCGGAGGAGTTCCACCTGCCCGACGTGGCGAAGCAGACGCAGGAGAACGCGACGACGGCACTGCAGGAGCGCGGCCTGACGGTCACGACGCGCGAGGAGTTCTCCCCCGACGTCCCTTCCGGCTCGGTCATCGGCACCGACCCGACGAGTGGAACCCAGGTGAAGACGGGTGACACGATCACGCTGCGCGTCTCGAAGGGCGTCGAGATGGCCGACGTGCCCGACGTCACCGGAATGAAGGCAGCCGAGGCCCGTTCTCGCCTCGAGGACGCGGGCTTCCACGTCGACGGGGCGTCCTGGCTCGACGAGCTGCTCAGCTCCACCGTCAGCTCGCAGACGCCGTCGGGCGGCTCGCGCACCCCCAAGGGGAGCAGCGTCACCCTGAGCTTCTGACGGCGCACCGTCGGAACATACGACGATGCCCGCCCACCATGAGGCGAGCGGGCATCGTCGTCAGTTCGACACGGACGTCACTGCGCGCGAGCGCTCAGCATCTCCGCGACGAGGTAGGCCAGTTCGAGGCTCTGCTGGTGGTTGAGACGCGGGTCGCAGGCCGACTCGTACCGGCTCTCCAGATCCTCGTCACGCACCTCGACGCTGCCGCCGAGGCACTCGGTCACGTCGTTGCCCGTCAGCTCGACGTGCAGGCCACCCGGGACGGTGCCCGCCGCCTCGTGCACCTCGAAGAAGCCGCGCACCTCGTCGACGATGTCGTCGAGACGACGCGTCTTGAAACCGCTCGCGGATTCGAACGTGTTGCCGTGCATCGGGTCGGTGATCCACACCGGCGCCGCGCCCTCGGCCTTGAGTCGCTCGACGATGGGCGGCAGCGCCTCACGGATCGTGCCCGCGCCCATGCGCGTGATGAACGTCAGACGGCCGGGCTCACGCTCGGGGTCGATCTTGTCGATGATGCGCAGCAGGTCGTCCGGGTCGGCCTTCGGCCCGACCTTCATGCCCACCGGGTTCGACACGCGGGAGACGAAGTCGATGTGCGCACCGTCGATCTCGCGCGTGCGCTCACCGACCCACAGCATGTGCCCGGACGTCGCGTACGGGCGGCCCGAACGCGAGTCGACGCGCGTCAGCGGACGCTCGTAGTCGAGCAGCAGCGCCTCGTGGCTCGAGAAGAAGTCGACGGCGCGCAGGGCGTCGAAGTCGACCCCGCAGGCGGCCATGAACCGCATCGCGCGGTCGATGTCCTTCGCCGTCTTCTCGTAGCGCGCGTTGGCGGCGTTGGCGATGAAGCCCTTGTTCCAGTCGTGGACGTTGCGCAGGTCGGCGAAACCGCCCTGGGTGAACGCGCGCACGAGGTTGAGCGTCGCCGCACTCGTGTTGTAGGCCTGCAGCAGTCGCTCGGGGTCGGGGCGACGCGCCTCGGGCGTGAACGCGAAATCGTTGACCATGTCACCGCGGTAGGCCGGCAGAGTGACGTCGCCGCGCGTCTCGGTGTCCTTCGAGCGCGGCTTGGCGAACTGCCCGGCGATGCGGCCGAGCTTCACGACGGGCGTGCTCGCGCCGTACGTCAGCACCGCAGCCATCTGCAGGATCGTCTTGACGCGGTCACGGATGTTGTCGGCCGTCGCCGAGGCGAACATCTCTGCGCAGTCACCGCCCTGCAGGACGAACGCCTCACCGCGCGACGCCGCGGCGAGGCGGGTGCGCAGATCGTCGCACTCGCCCGCGAAGACGAGCGGCGGATAGGTGGCCAACGTCTCGCGCACGCGCTCCAACGAACCGTCATCCGGCCACGACGGCTGCTGCTTGGCAGGCAACTGCGGCCACTCGAGACCCACAGGACGCGTGGGCACGGACGGGGTGTTATGCGTTTCGGGCGTGGTACTCACCCGAGCGAGCCTAGGCGCCGAACCACGATGGCGCACATCGGCCCTGACTGTGAGACATCACGGGCGACGTGCGAGCCGGACTCGGGGCGGCGATGCCAGGTCGACGCCCCGGCCCGAGAGCCCGGGGCGATGCCCGGTACAGCGTCGGCGATCGTCAGCCGCCGGCGTCGCGAGCGCCGTGCGCGTCGCCGTCGGTCGTGATGGATTCGACGCGCTCGACAGATTCGACACGCTCGACGGACACGGACGTCTCGCCGTCATCGATCGTGACGGCGTCATGAGCCTGGGCGTCATGAGCGGCGTCGTGGACCGCGATGTCCTCGACGTCGGCCGTGACGTCGGCTGCCTCGCCGGCGGGCGCGTCGTTGTTCTTGATGTCCTTGCCGTCCTTGTCCGAGCCCTTGCGCGGCAGGCGGGCGGCAGCGTCTTCGAGGGCCGCGGTGGCGCTGCCCTGGATCTCCTTGGCCACCTGCACGGCGCCTTCACCGAGGGAGCGGGCACGCTCGCCGACCGACTTCTTGCGCGACGCGGCGTACTCATCAACGTACTCCTGGCCGGACAGCAGCATCAGTTCATACATGATCTCGTCGGTGATGGAGCGCAGCACGAAACGGTCGGAGCCCATGCCGTCGAAGCGCGAGAAGTCGAGCGGCGCGCCGAAGCGCACGTGCGGCTGCGCGTAACGGCCGAACTTCTCGCCGGGAGGTGCGACGGTGTCGGTGTCCATGACGGCGACCGGGATGACGGGCACGCCACTCTCGAGCGCGAGACGCGCGATACCGGTCTTGCCCTTGTAGAGACGGCCGTCGGGCGAGCGCGTGCCCTCGGGGAAGATGCCGAACAGCTCACCGGCGGCGAGGATGCGCTTGCCGGTCGCGAGCGCACCGGCCGCGGCGGAACCGCTCGTGCGATCGATCGGCACCTGACCCGTGCCGGAGAAGAAGCCCTTCTGCAGGCGCCCCTTGACGCCGGGCGTCGTGAAGTACTCCGACTTCGCGACGAACGTGACGCGGCGTTCGACGACGAGCGGGACGAACAGCCAGTCCGAATAGGAGAGGTGGTTGATCGCCAGGATCGCCGGGCCGGCGTCGGGAATGTGCTCGAGGCCCTCGACCGTCGGGCGGAAGACCGTTCGAAGCGCAGGCCCGACGAGAACCCTCTTGAGAAGCCAGTAGAGCACGGGAAGTCTTCCTCTCGGGGTGCAGGACGGCTTCACTCTACTGGGTCACACCGGCCTGCACATGCCGCCACGGCGACGCAGCGTGCCAGGATGAGCACATGCGAACCCGGCCCCGCACCTGCCCACCGACGTCCGCGCCCGGGCGGGCCACCTCGCGCATCGGCGAGGCGCTGCGATGAGCACCGAGCCCCGCGACCGCGACTGGGACGCCGAGTTCGCCCAGATCACCCGGCATCTCGACCTCGACGCAGCGTCGGAATCCGCGACGCGCCGCGGCGCCCACCGGGATCTCTTCGAGCCCACATCCGACGAGACCACGCCCATGACGCCCGCCTCGCCGGCCCCGGCTGACGACGGTCCTGTACCCGGCTTCCGACCGCAGTGGCGCATGCCGGACGAGCAGCCATGGGTGATGACGCCGCCGCCTCACGGGCAGGCTGGGAGCGCTGCAGGTCAATACGACCACGACGATCTCGATGACCTGGACGAGGAACCCTTCGTCCCGCCTGAGCCCGCACCGTTCGAGACCGGTGACCCGGCGAGCGTCATCATGCTCGCCTGCTTCGTCCTCGGGCCGGTGTGGCTGCTCTACCTCACCCTGTTCGATCGTGAGGCGGCCACGCTGTGGTGGCTCGTCGCGGCGGGGCTGCTCGTCGGCGGCTTCGCCCTCGCCGTCGCGAGGCAGCCGAAGAACCGCGACGAGCACGACGATGACGACGACGGCGCCCGCGTCTGAGCCTCTGCGACTGCCGGCCCGAGCGGCCTCGTCCGATCCCCCGGGCCCTCCCAGCGGACGTCAGTCGGTCGTCAGTGCGACGTCACCGTGACGTCGACGACGAGCGGGCGGTGATCGGTCGCGACCGTCATGTCGTGCTCCACGGCGCTCATGTCGACCGTCTCCAGCGTCAGCGACGGCGAGGCGTAGACAAAGTCGATGCGCTTGTGCGGTTCGGCGGCGTTGAACGTGTTGATGCGCGGCCCTGCGTCGACGAGCCCGTGTGCCTTGAACTCCCGCCCCGCGGGCCCGTTCTCGAGCTCGTTGAAGTCGCCGGCGATCGCCCACGGCACGTCGCCCGGCAGGTTCGGGTCGGCGATGAGCTCACGCGCGTGCCCGGCGCGCATCGAGCTGTAGAGCGACAGATGCGTGCTGATCGCGAGCCACTTCGCCTCGCCGGGCAGGCACACCTCGGCCCATGCGTAACCGCGCGGCTCTTGCGGACGCGGCACGGTGTAGAGGCCGTGGCCGCTCGCGGCGACGTCGAGGCGCGGCGCCGTCACGATCGCGGTGCTCATGCGGTGACGGTTGCCTCCGCCCCACACGAGCCCGACGGATTCGGCGAACTCGGCGACGCGATGGTCGGAGAACGGATGGCGCGGCATCTCCTGCAGGCACAGCACGTCGGGCGCGGCGTGCCGGATGACGCGCAGCAGGGCCGCACGGTCGTCCTTGAGGCCGCGCACGTTGTACGACATGAGACGGGTGGTCATGCGATGTCCTCCTCGACGGCGCTGCGCGCCAGGTCGGCCGCGCCGATGAGCCCGGCCTCGTTGCCGAGCTGCACCTGCACGATTCGTGCCTCCGGGCGGTACCCGCGCCCCGGCAGCTGCTTGCGGAAGGCCTCGCGCGCCGGCGTCAACAGCATCTCGCCGGCTGCCGACACGCCGCCGCCGATGACGAACGCGCCCGGGTCGAACGCACTCGCGAGGTTCGCGAGGCCGGTGCCGAGCCACGAACCGATCTCGGCGAGCAGTTCGGCCGCCGTCGCGTCCCCTGCAGCCGCGGCCTGGGTGATCATGGGCCCGGTCAGCTTCGTCAGGTCGCCGCCGATCTCGGCCTCGATGTCGTGCGCCATCGGCGACTGCGCCGCGAGCAGCGAGCGCGCCTCGCGCACGAGCGCGTTACCGCTGGCGTACTGCTCCCAGCAGCCGCGGTTGCCGCACTCACAACGGATGCCGCCGGGCACGACCTGCATGTGGCCGAACTCGCCCGCGATGCCGTACCGGCCGCGCTGCATCACCCCGTCGACGAGGATCGCGCCGCCGATGCCGGTGCCGAGGTTGACCATGATGACGTGGCTCTCCCCCGCCACCGCGCCGAAACGCCACTCCGCCCAGCACGCGGTGTTGGCGTCGTTGTCGACGAAGACGGGGAACGCGCAACGGGCGCGCAGGTTCTCGCGCAACGGCTCGTTGCGCCACGACAGATGCGGCGCGAAGACGACGGTCGAGCGGTCGGCGCCGACGAATCCCGCCGCGCCGATGCCGATGGCGCTGACCTCGCCGAGGTCGTCGCGTTCGGCGGCATCCTGCAGTTCATCGACGACGCTGACGAGTAGGTCCTCGACGACGGCGGCCTTCGTCGAGCGGTGCGGCGTGTCGCGGCGAGCGCGCGCGATGACGGTGCCGCGCTCGTCGACGAGGCCGCCCGCGACCTTCGTGCCGCCGATGTCGATTCCGATGGCGAGACTCATGCACGCCCCCTCTCTGCGAGCGCTGCGGCGCCGATGACGCCGGCGTCGTTGCCCAGTTGTGCGACGACGAAACGCGGCGACGGACGGTGCCCGCCGCCCGTCAGCTCGTCGGCGAAGTGGATGCGAGCCGATTCCAGGACGAGGTCGCCCGCCTCCGCGAGCCCCCCGCCGATGACGAAAACGGCCGGGTCGAGCACGGCCGCGAGTGACGCGCAGCCCTCGCCGACCCAACGGCCGATCTTGCTCAGCAGCGCCAGGGCTGCCGCGTCGCCCTCTTGTGCCGCTGCCGTGACGTGCGCGCCGCGCAACGCCTCCGGATCGCCCGCGCAGGCTTCGCGAAGCCGCGCGGCCTCGGTCGCGCCCGAAGCAACGAGATCGCGCGCCTCACGCACGAGCGCGGACCCGGAGGCGTACACCTCGAAACAACCGCGATTGCCGCAACCGCACAGGTGACCGCCCGGCACGACACGCATGTGCCCGATCTCGGCGGCGATGCCGTGGCTGCCGCGCATGAGTTCGCCGTCGAGGACGATGCCGCCGCCGACACCGGTGCCCAGCGTCACCATGACCATGTCGTCGACGTCCGCGCCGCCACCGTGGAGGAACTCGCCGTAGGCGGCCGCGTTCGCGTCGTTCTCGATGACGACGGCGTGCCCCGTCGCTTCTTCGAGGCGTGCGCGCAGCGGCTCGTGCCGCCAGGCGATGTTGGGGGCGAACAGGACGTTCGCGCCCTGCTTGTCGATGTATCCGGCGCACGCGACCCCCACCTTGGGCGCCTCGACGCCCTCGGCACGCGCCACGGCGCCCAGCTCGTCGATGAGTTCGACGGTGGCGGCCACGATGGCGTCGGGCTCCTGCGCGGGCGTGTCGCGGCGCGCGCGGCGCACGATGGTGCCGCCGGAGTCGACGAGGCCCCCGGCGATCTTCGTTCCACCGATGTCGATGCCGATGCTGAGTGTCACGCTCGTTCCTCACTGCTCGCGGACGGCGACGGCGCATGGGCCGTCACGATCATCCTGACGGGGCGGGGCGCCGAGCCCAAATCGGGTGGCGCCCCGGTGGCGGGGCCGTACATGCGGCGCCTCAGGCGGTGGCGTTCGCCCCACCGTGATCGAGATCCGGCGCCTCGGCGTGCGCCTTCAACGCATCGAGGGCCGCGGTGATGATCTGCGTCTCGACCTTCCGGCGCAACGCCGTGTGCAGCGGAAAGCCGGGCCGTGCGTGCAGGGCATACGCGACGTCGGTGGCGTCGCCGTCAGCACGCAGGTCGTAGTGGCCTTGCATCGCCTCGATGTGCTGCGCCTCGACGAGTTGCCACGCCACCCGTGCGCGGTCGGCGCGACGAGCCACCGTGTACGCGAGCGTCACGACGTCCTTGAACGGGCCGGAGGCGAACGTCAGCTGTGCCTGGTCGACGTCGCCGGAGGGCGTTCGACTCAGCACGACGGCTCGCGCGACGTCCTTCGACCACTGCGGGTAGGCCGGCAGGTCGAGCACCACGTCGAGCACCCGAGCGCAGCTCGCCTCGATCCGGATGCGGCCCTCGCTGAGGGCGTCGCTGTTCGTCGTCATGACACCGAGGGTATGCGCCGAGCGGCGGCAGGGTCGTAAGGTACGCATGACGACGGGCCTCACCGACCGCCGCCACCGACCCAGTACCGACCCAGCGAGGATCCGCAATGCGTGAAGTGAGCACGAAGCTGCTCGTGCCGTTCGACGAGGAGCTCGCGCTTCCGCACATCGTGGTGCGCAACGCGTCCGAGGATCCGCGAGGCATCGGTTACGCCCGGCGTGAGGGCGCGACGTGGGCCGGGGTGACACACGAGGAATTCCTCGCGCAGGTCGAGACGCTCGCCAAGGGGTTCATGGCGGCGGGCGTCGAAGCGGGTGACCGCGTCGCGCTCATGAGCACGACCCGCTACGAGTGGACGCTCACCGACCTCGCGCTGCTGACGTGCGGCGCTGTCGTCGTGCCGATCTACGAGACGTCCTCGAGCGACCAGGTCGCCTGGATCCTCGCCGATTCCGAGGCCGTCGCCGTCGTCGTCGAGAACCAGGAGATGGCGCTCACCGTCTCGCAGGTACGCGAGCGCTGCCCCCATCTGCGCGACGTCTGGCAGATCGACGCCGGCCACCTCGACGAACTGCTCGAGGGTGCCCCGGAGGTCAGTGACGCGCAGATGCGTGCGCGCCGCGACGCCGTCGACGCCGACCACGTCGCAACGATCATCTACACCTCGGGCACGACCGGCCTGCCGAAGGGATGCGTGCTGACGCACGGCAACTTCGTGTCGTTGTCGCAGAACTGCCTCGCGCTGATGGACGACCTCGTCAACGGCGGTGAGGAGAACAACGGCACCCTGCTGTTCCTGCCGCTCGCCCACGTCTTCGCCCGCCTCATCCAGTTCGTCGCGATCGCCTCACGCACACGCCTCGCCCACACGACGATCGGGACGCTCGTCGACGACCTCGGCACGTACGCGCCGTCGTACCTGCTCGGCGTGCCGCGCGTGTTCGAGAAGGTCTACAACTCCGCCGAGCAGCGCGCGCAGGGCGACGGCCGCGGCAAGATCTTCGCCGCCGCCGCCGACACCGCGATCGCCTACAGCGAGGCGACGAACGCCGGACGCCGCGCGCCGCTCACCCTGCGCGTCAAGCACACCGTGTTCGATCGACTGGTCTACGCGAAGCTGCGCTCGGCGTTCGGCGGTCATCTGCGCTACTCCATCTCCGGGGGCGCTCCCCTGTCGGCCCGGTTGGCGCACTTCTACAACGGCATCGGCCTGCCCGTTCTCGAGGGATACGGACTCACCGAGACGACGGCTCCCGCCTGCGTCAACCCGCCGAAGGCGCTGCGCATCGGCACCGTCGGCCCCGCCTGCCCCGGCGTCGGCCTGCGGATCGACGACGACGGCGAGATCCTCGTCAAGGGCATCAACGTCTTCCGCGAGTACTTGCACAACCCCGAGGCCACCGACGAGGCGAAGATCGACGGCTGGTTCCGCACCGGCGACCTCGGTGAACTGGACGCCGACGGCTACCTGACGATCACGGGGCGCAAGAAGGACATCCTCGTGACGGCGGGCGGCAAGAACGTCAGCCCCGCCAAGCTGGAGGATTCCCTGCGCTCGCACCCCCTCATCGCAGAAGCCGTCGTCGTGGGCGACGCCAAACCGTTCATCGCGGCGCTGCTGTGCCTCGACGAGGAGATGCTGCCCGGCTGGGCGAGCGCGCACGGCATCACCGACCTGGACCCCGCAGACGCAGCACAGGATCAGCGGGTACTCGACGAACTGCAGAAGGCCGTCGACCAGGCCAACACCCTCGTCTCCCGCGCCGAGTCGATCCGCGCCTTCCGGGTGCTGACCACGCCTCTGACTCAGGAATCCGGGCACCTGACGCCGTCGCTCAAGGTCAAGCGCAACGTCGTGCTCGACGACTACGCCGACGTCATCGACTCGATCTACTCCTCTCCCCGCACCTGAGACAGCTCACGCCGCCTCGTCGCCGTCGTCACCCCTCACCGGAGCCGACCTGACAGCCAGGTGGTGAAGCTCTCTCGACCCGCGACGAGTGGCGCCGCGACTGCGGTCGCGTCACGCGGTCGGGCGCGCACTAGGGCGACGACCCGTGCGGTGCCTGCACCATCGGCGAGATACGTGACGTAGGCGTGCGCCCATTCGTATCCGAGCTCGGTGCCCACCTGCTCCTGCGGGGGCGGTGAATCCCCGATCTTCTTCTGCGGCGCCGCTTGGGCGAGCGTCGGCCAGCGGCTGCGTTCAGGCACCGACACGAGAGGTGCGGCCGTCCACTCGGCGGCTCCCTCCTTCAGCCACCACTGCGTCGCGTCCGCGCCGAACTGCCCGAGCGACAGATGCGTCAGCTCGTGCGCGAGAACGACCCGGCGGCCGCCCTCCGTCAGCGACGAGGCGACAGAGGGCGCGAGGAACACACCCTGCCTCGTGGTGACGCCCGCGGTGTCGGCGTCCAACCCGTCGGCACTCGCCGCGAACTCCGCGTCGTCCCGGCAGAGCGTCACCCGCAGATCACCTTCGAGACCCGCCGGCCGCGTGGTGCCCCACACCTCAGCGATCCGGTGCGCGGCCGCCTCGACGCGCGCGCGCCACTGCGCCGAGGCATCGTCCCCGGCCCCTGATGGCGAGGACGCGCCTTCGTCGAGCGCGTTCGGCAACCGCAGCACCACGCGCCCGAGGACGGTGTCGATCGTGAGGCTGGAGACCCCGCCATCGGTTCCGCCACTTGCCTCGGCTGACGACGATGTGCCCCCGGGTCGGCGCTCGCACCCTGCGAGCCCCAGGATCGCCCCCGCGGGGGCGCTGACGCCTCCCAGGACGAAGTGGCGTCTCGACAGCATGGCGCAAGCGTAGGAGGTTCTCACACGGCGGCGCGCAGACCGGCGAACGGAGCGCTCTCCAGCAGCGCTGACGCCGCGTCCTCATCACCGACGAGACCGGCGCTGCAGAGCATGTCGAGAACACGGTGGTCCTCCTCCTCCCAGACGGGGCCGCTGGTGACGGCGGGCATGTCCAGGAACGTCTTCATGACGCACGTGTCGCACGCACGACCTCGTGCCGGGCACGAATCACAGGTGATGAGCATGACGCCTCCTCGAAGCGCTGATCGGTCGATTCCCCAACGGGTCTCGATGTGTTTCGCACGCTAGGTTCGAGCACCGACAACCCCGCCGTCCCGGGCGATTCGGGGGTCATCGACACGTTCGTCGCGGTCGAAGATCGCCCGCGTCCGACCTCCGCGACCGCCCGTCGCGGCGCGCCTCGTCCCTGCCGCGCCGCCTGCCCGTCCCCACCCCCTTGAAAGGCACCGGCCACCGCCTCATCCGGGGGTTGTCACCACCGCCGTCTAGCGTTCGCGACATGGTGACGAACACGCAGACGAATCCGACCGCGGTGCAGGGCTGCCTCGACGATCTCGGCACCCCGTTGCACGACGTCACCTTCGTCATCGTCGACCTCGAGACCGCCGGGGGTCGCCCGGGCGCGCAGGGCATCACGGAGATCGGCGCCGTCAAGGTCCGTGGCGGCGAGGTGCTCGGCGAGTTCGCCACCCTCGTCGACCCCGGCTGCGCGATCCCACCGCAGATCCAGCGGCTCACCGGCATCACGACGGCGATGGTGCACGACGCGCCGAAGCTGGCATCGGTGCTGCCCGCATTCTTCGAGTTCCTCGGGCCCGACGCCGTCCTCGTCGCCCACAACGCACCCTTCGACGTCGGCTTCCTCACGGCGGCCGCACGGGATCTCGAGGTCCCGTGGCCCGCTCCTGCGGTCGTCGACACGGTCAAGCTCGCCCGCGCCCTCGTGCCGCGCGACGAGGTCCGCAATCACCGCCTCGGCACGCTCGCGGCCCACTTCGGCGCAAGTGTCAACCCGAATCACCGCGCCCTCGCTGACGCCCAGGCCACCGTCGACGTCCTGCACGCCCTGCTCTCGCGAGCCGGCAGTCTCGGCGTCACCTCGCGTGAGGAACTGCTCTCCTTCAGCGCGAAGGTGCCGGCGGCGCGGCGCCGCAAGGCCACCCTGGCCGACGGCCTGCCCGCCGAGCCCGGCGTCTACGTCTTCGAGAACGAGGACGGAAAGCCGCTGTACGTCGGCACGTCCGGCAACCTCCGCACCCGCGTGCGTTCGTACTTCACCGCGTCGGAGAAGCGTCGCGAGATGGGGCTCATGGTCGATCTCGCCGCCCGCGTGACGCCCATCCCCTGCGCGACGGCGCTCGAGGCACACGTGCGTGAGATCCGGCTCATCGCCGAGCATCGGCCACGGTTCAACCGACGCTCGAGCCGGCCGGAGAAGATCGCATGGCTCAAGATCACCGACGAGAAGTTCCCGCGCCTGTCCGTCGTGCGCGAGCAGCGAGCCGACGAGGCGACGTACCTCGGCCCGTTCCGCACGATGGTCGCCGCGCGGCTCGCCCGCGATGCGGTGCACGACGTCCGCCGCATTCGCCAGTGCACCACGCCCATCCGCGCCAAGGGCGGCACGGCGTGCGTCCTGGCGGAGATGGATCGGTGCGATGCGCCCTGTATCGGAGGCATCACCCAGCGCGATTACCTCGACCTCGTGTCGAGGTTGAGGCAGGAACTGCTCAACGAGCCCGGGTCCATCGTCAATGACGTCGAGGCGCGCCTGGCCCGCCTCGCGGGGCAGGAACGCTTCGAGGAGGCCCGCGCTGGGCGCGACGCCCTCATCGAGCTCCTGCGTGGGCTCGACCGTCACCAGCGCCGGGCACCCATCGTCAACAATCCGCATCTCATGGCGGCACGGCCACGTCGGGGCGGCGGCTGGGAGTTCGCCGTCATCCGACACGGTCGGCTCGCGGCGAGCGGTGCCTCACGACCCGGTCAGGATCCACGGCTGACGATCGAGGCCTTGCGGGCGACGGCCGAGGCCGCCGCGACCCCGCCTGCACACCGTTCCGCAGCGCTTGAGGAGGAGACGGAGGTGCTCCTGCGCTGGATCGCGCGCGCAGGCACCCGCATCGTCGAGACGGACGCGCCGTGGGTCAGCCCGCGGGATGCCGCGACACGCTACCTCGACGATCTCGATCCCGTCGTCCGCCGCGCGCACGAAGCGGCAGCCGTCGAATCCGGCGTGCTCGCGCATCCCGGACAGGGGCGGGCGACGACCCGTCAGTCGTCGAGCCCCAGATCGAACCCCGCGTCGAGATCGCGTTGGGAGTAGGTGCGAAAGGCCAGGTGCGTGTCGGTCTCGAGCACGCCGTCGACCTTGTTGATGCTTCCGGAGATCACCTCGGCGAGTTGCTCGTACGCCGTGACGCGCACCATCGCGATGAGGTCGACGCCTCCGGTCACCGAGTAGACCTCCGTCACCCCGGGCACGTCGGCGACGTGCTGGGCCACCTCGGGGATGCGTGCGACGTCCGCCTTGATGAGGACGATGGCGGTGATCATCGGGTCTCCTTCATGAGGGGCTCGGAATCGGCGTCTACGGCACTCGAACCGTGGATCCAGACGTCGAGGGTGCGTTGCGCGGCGCTGGAATCGACGGCCTCGGCAGCGCGCGTCATGCCCGCACGGATGCCGGACGCGAGGTCGTCCGCGCCACCGAAGAGGCTGCCGCGCTCGTACTGGGCGACGAGTGCGAGAGCCGCGCCGGCGTTGAGCAGGACGGCGTCGCGCACGGGCCCGCGCTTCCCGGCGAGTACGTCACGGACGACCTGAGCGTTGAACGACGCGTCTCCGCCGCGCAGCGCCTCGATCGGGGCTGGCGACAGCCCGACCTGCTCGGGCGAGATGCTCTCTTCGATGACCTCGCCGTCGTGCACCCACCACAGGCTCGACGTCGTCGCCAGGGTGAGCTCGTCGAGGCCGTCGTCACCCCGGAAGACCGCCGCATCGGCGCCGCGTTGCGCGAAGACGCCAGCCATGACCGGTGCCATCCTACGGTTCGCGCAACCCACAGCAGCGATGGCTGGGCGCGCCGGATTGGTCAGGGGGCCGAGGAAGTTGAACGCGGTCGGGACGGCGAGCTCCCGCCGCGTCGCGGCGGCGTGCCGCATGGCGGGGTGGAAGCTCTGGGCGAACAGGAACGTCATCGGGGCATGCGTCACGTCTTGCTGCAGCTCGTCGACGTCCGCGCTCAGGTCGACCCCGAGCGCTTCGAGAACGTCAGCCGTCCCGGTCGAGCTCGAGCTGGCTCGGTTGCCGTGCTTGGCCACCTTGACCCCGGCACCGGCGCACACGAGCGCGGCCATCGTCGAGATGTTGACGGTGTGTGCCATGTCGCCGCCCGTGCCGACGATGTCGAGGGCCGGCACGTCGAGCCTGAACGGCCGGGCGTGCTCGACCATGACGTCGGCGAGCCCCCGCAGCTCCTCCACCGTCTCGCCCTTGCTGTGCAGTGCGACGAGGAACGCCGCGAGCGGAACGGGGGCGACCTCCCCGTTCATCACGGCCGTCATCGCGGCGTGGGTCTGCTCTGGCGTCAGGTCCTCCCCACGCATGAGCTGGGCCACGAGGCTCGGCCACTTCATGACGGATCTCCTTGCACGTCGTTCGTCGTACCACCACCCTAAGCGGCGCCGTGACCGTGCGACAGGCGCGTCCACCGACGTCCCGCGTCACCGTGCTAGGCGCTGACGTGCGGGGTTGCAACCGCGTCAACACACACAGGAAGAACACCCTTCAACACCCAGCGAGCACACAGAGCAGATAACGAATATGTGTCCAATTGGGGGGCCGCTGTCATGATCGCTGCCAGGGCAGGACATAATGTCCGGGTGGCGACCGCAACTACAGCTCAGACGAGCGAACACGGCATCCCCGCCGGGCACGCACCGGCGACCCGACCCAACCTGACTGCCGTAGGCACGATGGTGTGGCTCGGGAGCGAACTCATGTTCTTTGCCGGATTGTTCGCGATGTATTTCACGATCCGCTCCGTGGCAGGCGACCTGTGGCACGAACGCACGTCGCACCTGAACGTGACGCTGGCGGCCATCAACACGACGATCCTCGTGATCTCGTCCGTGTGGTGCCAGCTCGGCGTGTTCAAGGCGGAGCACGGCATCCCCCACCGCACGGGCAAGCTGCTCGAGGTCGGCAAGTGGGGAATGCGTGAGTGGTACTCCCTCACCTACCTGTTCGGCGCGATCTTCGTCTCCGGCCAGATCATGGAGTACGCCACGCTGCACGAGGAGGGCATCTCCCTCGACAGCGACGCCTACGGCTCGATGTTCTACATCACGACCGGCTTCCATGGCATCCACGTGACCTGTGGCCTTCTCGCGTTCCTGCTCATCATCGGACGCACGTTCACCTCGCGCACCTACAGCCACCACCAGGCCACGGGCGCGATCGTGACGTCCTACTACTGGCACTTCGTGGACGTCGTGTGGATCGCGTTGTTCGCTGCCATCTACCTCCTCAAGTGATGCGCGACACCACTAGCAGAACCCGAACCCTGACTCCCCCGACCGCCGACAGGATGTCCTTGTGAGCACTCTCGCCGCCCGCCGCCGACACCCGGCCTCCCTGTTCGTCGTCCTGCTGCTGGCCCTGGTCGTCACCGGTGGCCTGTACGCAGCCTTCGCGCCGAAGAGCGCCAAGGCCGAGACGACGTCCGCCAGTGACGTCAACGCTGGCAAGCAGCTGTTCCTCGCGAACTGCTCGACCTGCCACGGCACGAACGCCACCGGCACGTCCGCCGGCCCCTCCCTCGTGGGCGTCGGCGCTGCCGCCGTCGACTTCCAGGTGGGCACCGGCCGCATGCCGCTCGCCGCGCCAAACACGCAGGCGCAGCGCAACACGAAGCAGTTCAGCGACAAGGAGATCGCCCAGATGGCCGCCTACGTGGCCTCGCTCGGCACCGGTCCCAACGTCCCCGAGAAGCAGTACACGACCCCGGGTGGCAACTCGGCCAAGGGTGGCGAACTGTTCCGCGTCAACTGCGCCATGTGCCACAACTTCGCCGGCTCGGGTGGCGCGCTGACGCGAGGCAAGTACGCGCCGCCGCTGACGTCCGTCTCGGGCAAGCACATCTACGAGGCCATGCAGACGGGCCCGCAGTCCATGCCGGTGTTCAACGACACGAACCTGTCGCCGCAGGACAAGAAGGACATCATCACCTACCTCAAGGACATCGAGAAGCAGCCTGCGCAGGGTGGTCACACCCTGGGCAACCTCGGCCCGGTCTCCGAGGGTCTGTTCGTGTGGACGTTCGGCATCGGCCTGTGCATAGCGGTGGCTGTCTGGCTCGGACGTAAGGCAGCGTGATGAAATTCCCCCGCTTCGGCTCTGACTCGTCAGACAGGAAACGCAACGAAATGAATGAAACCGGCGCGCATGCGCTCCCCGGTGACGGCCACCCGGACAACGCTCCGGTGAGCCCGAACGACGGGTACGTCGAGCGTTCGGGCGCACTACCCGAGCACTTCTCCGACCCGGGCCTGCCCCCGCACGTCCACCGTCTCGGTGACGAGGATCCGGCTGCGGCCAAGCGCTCCGAGCGCCAGGTCGCCATGCTGTTCCTGCTCTCGATGATCGCGACGATCGCGTTCGTCGTCTGCTACTTCGCGGTCGGCCGCGAGTCGATCATCTCGGTTCCTTTCATCGGCCCGATGAAGGCGCTGCACTTCGCTCTCGGCCTCACGATGGCGATCTCCATGCTGGGCATCGGCCTGGGTGCCATCCACTGGGCTAAGACGATCATGCCCGACGAAGAGGTCGTCGAGGAGCGGCACGAGCTCAAGTCCGACGACGAGGCCTGGGAAGCCGCCGCCAAGATCATGACGGGTGGCGCGGAGGCCGCGCAGCTGAAGCGTCGCCCGCTGCTCAAGTGGACGCTCGGTGGCGCTCTCGGTCTGTTCGCCGTCCCGGTGGCTCTTCCGCTGCTCGGTGGTCTCGGCCCCATGCCGAAGAACGACCTCGCGACGACGCTCTGGGACGAGAAGATCAACGGCCGCGGCCGCCGCCTCATGCGCGACCCCGAGGGCACCGCGATCCGCGCCTCGGACGTCACGCTGGGTTCGGTCTTCCACGTCCTGCCGGAGGGCATCAACACGACGGAGCACCCCCTCAACGAGAAGGCGAAGGCCTCCGTGCTGCTCGTGCGGCTCGACGAGGAGAAGATCAAGTCGGAGCGTCAGCGCAAGTGGGGTGTTGACGGCATCGTCGCCTACTCCAAGATCTGCACACACGTCGGCTGCCCCGTCGGCCTGTACGAACAGCAGACGCACCACCTGCTGTGCCCGTGCCACCAGTCCACGTTCGACATGACGGATGACTGCAAGGTCATCTTCGGCCCCGCCAAGCGTCCGCTGCCGCAGCTGAAGATCTCGGTCGACGACGAGGGCTACCTCGTTGCTGACCAGGGCTTCAAGCGCCCGGTCGGCCCGAGCTTCTGGGAAGACAACGGGAAGGAACTCAAGTCATGAGCACCGCTGCCTCTTCCGCGAGCGCAACGCACCCCACAACACAGCGTCAGGACCCGCAGGGCGGCCTGGCTGGCATGTCCAACTGGTTGGACGAGCGCACGGGCGGCGCCAAGGGCGTTCGCTTCCTCATGAAGAAGGTGTTCCCCGACCACTGGAGCTTCATGCTCGGTGAGGTCGCGCTGTACTCCTTCGTCATCCTCATGATCACCGGTACGTTCCTCACGTTCTGGTTCGTGCCGTCGCAGGGCGAGACGATCTACAACGGTCAGTACGTCCCGATGCAGGGCATCCAGATGTCGGAGGCCTACGCCTCCGCGATCGACATCTCGTTCGACATCCGTGGTGGGTTGCTGATCCGTCAGCTCCACCACTGGGCGGCGCTGCTGTTCATCGTGTCGATCATGATGCACATGTTCCGCGTGTTCTTCACGGGCGCGTTCCGCAAGCCCCGCGAGATCAACTGGGTCATCGGCACCCTGCTGTTCATGCTCGCGATCATCGAGGGCTTCATGGGCTACTCGCTCCCGGACGATCTGCTCTCGGGTACGGGTATCCGCGCCATGGAGGGCTTCATCCTTTCGGTCCCGATCGTCGGCACGTACATCTCGTACGCGCTGTTCGGTGGCGGCTTCCCCGGCGAGATGATCATCCCCCGCTTCTTCACGCTCCACATCCTCATCATCCCGGCGATTCTCGTCGCGTTGCTCGCCGCACACCTCATCCTGCTCGTCGTGCACAAGCACACCCAGTACCCCGGCCCGGGCCGCTCCGACAAGAACGTGGTCGGCTTCCCCCTCATGCCGGTGTACATGGCGAAGGCCGGTGGCTTCTTCTTCGTCGTGTTCGGTATCACGGCGCTGATCTCGGGTCTCATCACGATCAACCCGATCTGGATGTACGGACCGTACGAGCCGACGCAGGTGACGGCCGGTTCGCAGCCTGACTGGTACATGGGCTTCGCCGACGGTGCTCTCCGTCTGCTGCCCGGCGTGTTCGAGTTCCAGCTGTTCGGCCACACGTGGAGCATGAACATCTTCCCGGGTTCGATCGCCTTGCTGCCGTTGTTCTTCGGCGCCATCGCGGTCTACCCCTTCATCGAGGCCTGGGTCACGGGCGACAAGCGTGAGCACCATGTGCTCGACCGTCCGCGCAACGCTCCGACGCGCACGGCGATCGGCGTGGCGTTCGCGACGTTCTATGCGGTCCTCATGTTCGCGGCCGGCAACGACCTGATGGCGATCAAGCTGCACATGTCGATCAACGACATCACGTACTTCTTCCGCGTCATGGTCTTCCTCGGCCCGATCCTCGCCTACCTCGTGACGAAGCGCATCTGCCTCAGCCTGCAGCGTCGCGACCGCGACCTGGTGCTGCACGGGCGCGAGTCCGGACGCGTCATCCGCACGCCGGAGGGTCGATTCTTCGAGGCGCACGAGCCGCTCGACGAGTACACGCGTTGGCAGCTCGTGAGCTACGAGGCCGGTACTCCGAGCCAGATCGAGCTCGATGGTCTTTCGGGCAAGGAGCGGAGGAAGGCGAAGCGTCGCAACCGCTGGACCAACTTCTACTACAAGGACAGCATCGCCCCCGTCACTCCGGCCGAGCTCGAGGCAGCTCACCACCACGGTGACGACCACGCTCTCGAGGGCGCTCACTGAGTCGCCCGCGAGGATAACGCCGAAGGCCCCCGACATCACTGATGTCGGGGGCCTTCGGCGTATCTCGGCCGGGAGGCGTCAGGACGACGCTCCATGGCCACCTCAGGTGGGCCGGCCAGGGAGGAAGGGCAGCTTCCCGGGTGCAGGCGTCTGCGGGTGCCAGGTCGCCACGCGCTTCGGGTGGCGGAGTTCCGCGAGGCTGCCGGCCTCGCCCGGGATGGTGCTCTGGACGCACCGCATCGCCTCGATCCCCCTCGCCCGCGTTTGTCTCGCATTCGTCACCGGTCGTGAGGGTGTCGCCCACGCATCAGCTCATGCGTCCACGTGGTCCGGAGGGATTCTCCCCCGTCTCATCGTGCCGTACAGCGGTGCCTCGCTCGGCGGCCGGAGCCGTTCGCTCATCGCGCCCGGAGCCGCCTCGTGCTCACGTCAGGGCAACGTCGACATCGTGGCCGGAGCCGCCTCCTACTCGCGTCAGAACAATGTCGCCATCGTGCCCGGGGCCGTTTCGTCGTCGCCTCCCGGCCCCGGTCGTCGCTCAACGGCTGGTGGTCGTGGGGAGACGGCCGACGCCATACCAGCCTGCCCTGCCCCCGCCTGCGAGCGGGCACCCCTACAAGCGGGCATGAGGGCGCCGCCTCGGGAGGCAAGGAGCGCGCACCACGCTGTGAGAGGCGGCGGGCGCCCAGCAGCGTCTCTGCATGGTCCTTCGCCTGAGCTGATGGCGGCGCGCCCAGCAAGTCGCCCGTCGGTGCCCTGCGATGACGGCGGCGATTGGCCCTGGCCTGCTGTGCCGGCAGCGTAGCCGCGGCGCAGATGAGTCCCTGATTGTGGTGAAACACCGGTCGTCGCGCCCCCGGCCTCTTGGACGTGGGCGCAGCCACCGCGTGATCCTTCGAGTCAACCTCCTACAGAATCCTCGAACGGAGTCATCACGATAACCGCACCTCACATTGTCGACCCTGCCAGCGTGCTGGGCGAAGCCTTGTCCGAAGCAACCCGGACATGGTGCGCCACCTACTGCAAACCATGCTCAGCGCTCTGCTGTCCGCCGACGCGGACGCCGTGACCGGCGCCGAGTGGGGCCAACCCAGCCCGACACGCACGACCCACCGCAACGGCTACCGCCACCGCGACCTCGACACCCGCCTCGGCACCCTCGACATGGCTGTGCCGAAGCTGCGCTCAGGCGCCTACTTGCCGGACTGGCTCATGGAACGACGCAAACGAGCCAAGTCCGCACTCATCACGGTCGCCGCTGACTGCTACCTCGCCGGCGTGTCCACGCACCGCAGGGCTCCCCCGCTGCGCGCGACGCGGGGTTCGTAGCGGGTGATACCCCCAAGCTGGCGAAAAACCCTCGGCACCAACGCGCCGTCGAGTCCCAGGTCAGCCGTATGGGCGCCGACCTCGACCCGCTCCACGACGACTTCCGCCACCGCCCCCTCGACGATGCAGGCCCGTTCACGTTCGTCACCGCCAACGCCCTCACGATGAACGCGCGGGAAGGACGCCGCGTGATCAACACCGTCGTCTCGCTCGCCACCGGCGTCAACAATGACGGCCACCGTGAAGTGCTCGGCCTGCGCGTGGCCACGAGCGAAACCGGGTCAGCGAGGAACGAGTTCTTCGCCGACCTCGTCGCCCGCGGCCCGAGCAGTGTCCTGCTCATCACCAGCGAGGCCCACCGGTCTGTGCGAAGCGATCAGCGCGAACCTGCCCGCCGCGAGCTGGCAACGATGCCGCACTCACGACGCCGCGAACTCGTCGGAATCTTCCCCAACCGCGACGCGATCGTGCATCTCGTCGGCGCCATCCTGGCCGAACAAACCGATGAACGGGCCGAAGGACGACGCTACCTCGGCCTCGACGTCCTCGCCCGCTCACACGCGGCCATCCTCACCGACCCGCCCACCGAGCCAGGACACGAACCCATGCCCGCACTCACCGCCTGAACCCACCCCGCGAAGGAACACACCGTTACACCACCGCCAGAGACTTGACCGCCGGGGCGCCCAGGAGCGACGCGCGCGAGCGCGAGCGAGCCGCCGCGATCCCCGCACTCTCGCAAGATCCGCTGCGTGAGTTGATCGTGCTTCGCAGTAGTTTGATCGTGCTTCGCAGTTGCCGACGCGATTCGCAGATGGGCACGTCATTGGCGAAAGGGGGACGGAAATCGCAAACGTGGACGAAAATCGCAGGTACGCACGGGCCGCTGTGGGGCGCCCGGGCGGCTTTGCCGGCCCCGCCACTGTCATCACCGCATGCTCGCGTGACGTCGCACAGCCGAACTAGCGAGTCCGCTTCATCCCAGACATGCAGATCGCCCCGCCCTTCCAGAGGAAGGGCGGGGCGATCTTTGGTGCGAGTGATCAGATGGCGTGCTCGCCACTGAAGTATTCGAACGTCCACAGCACGACTGCAACGCAGACAAGCGGAGCGGCGATGAACACGATCCACCAGCCGACAGCCATCCCGAACGCGAGCAGCGCAATCGCAGCGGCGAGCCACAGCGGCGTCCACGAGTAGGGCGAGAAGAAGCCCTGCTCGCCGGACACTTCGCTGATCTCGCCCTCGGGGCGGTCGCTCGGGCCCGCACCCAGCTTGCGGTCGGTGACCGCGAAGTAACCGGCGATCATGAGGCCGAAGCCGGTGCTGAGCGCGAGGCCGACGACACCCACTGGCTCGTCCCAGTGGCTGAAGTGACCGTAGATGAAGATCAGCGGCAAGTAGAAGAGGCCGAGCACGAGGAAGAGCTTGTATGACGTCTTCATGCGGTGTGAGCCTTTCCACCCAGCTGGTCAACCGTGTCCTGCGCCGGCAGGACGGAGAAGACCCCGACCTCCGGGTGGTGCAGGTCGAACGCGGGGCGCTCGGAACGGATGCGCGGGATGCTGTTGAAGTTGTGACGCGGCGGCGGGCAGGACGTCGCCCACTCGAGCGAGGCCCCGAAGCCCCACGGGTCGTCCTCCGTGACGAGCGGCGCCTTCTTCCACGTGATGTACACGTTGTAGAGGAACGGCAGCATCGAGGCACCCAGCAGGAACGAGCCAACGGTCGAGACCTGGTTCAAGGACTGGAACCCGTCCTCCGGGAGGTAGTCGGCGTAACGACGGGGCATGCCCTCGACACCCAGCACGTGCTGAACGAGGAACGTCAGGTGGAAGCCGACGAACAGCAGCCAGAAATGGATCTTGCCGATCGTCTCGTTCAGCATGCGGCCGGTGAACTTCGGCCACCAGAAGTAATACCCCGCGAACATCGCGAACACGACGGTGCCGAAGACGACGTAGTGGAAGTGCGCCACGACGAAGTAAGAGTCGGACAGGTGCAGGTCGAGCGCCGGGCTGGCGAGGATGACACCCGTCAGACCACCGAAGAGGAAGGTCGCGAGGAAGCCGAGCGCCCACAGCATCGGAGTCTCGAAGGTGAGCGAGCCACCCCACATGGTGCCGATCCAGTTGAAGAACTTCACGCCGGTCGGGACGGCGATGAGCATCGTCATGACGGCGAAGAAGGGCAGGAGCACCTGGCCGGTCGCGTACATGTGGTGAGCCCACACCGAGACCGACAGCGCGCCGATGGCGATCGTCGCGAAGACCAGTGTCTTGTAACCGAAGATCGGCTTGCGCGAGAAGACCGGCAGGACCTCGGAGATGATGCCGAAGAACGGCAGCGCGATGATGTACACCTCGGGGTGCCCGAAGAACCAGAACATGTGCTGCCAGAGCATGGCTCCGGCCGTTTCCGAGTCGAACACGTGCGCATTCATCGTGCGGTCGAGGCCGAGGCCGAACAGCGCAGCGGCGAGGACCGGGAAGACGAGCAGCACGAGGATCGAGGTGATGAGCACTGTCCACGTGAAGATCGACGTGCGGAACATTGTCATGCCGGGAGCGCGCATGCAGACGATCGTCGTGACGAAGTTGACCGCACCCATGATCGAGGCGAAACCGGTCAGCGCGAGGCCGTAGACCCACAGGTTGCCGCCGAGACCGGGGCTGTAGGTGGTGCTCGACAGCGGCGCGTACGCGAACCAACCGAACGAGGCCGCACCCTGCGGCGTCAGGAAGCCGGCCACTGCGATGAGGCTGCCGAAGAGGTAGAGCCAGTAGGCGAACATGTTGAGTCGCGGGAAGGCGACGTCGGGCGCGCCGATCTGCAGCGGCATGAGCGCGTTCGCGAAGCCCGAGAACAGCGGCGTCGCGAACATCAGGAGCATCACCGTGCCGTGCATGGTGAACAGCTGGTTGAACTGCTCCGGGTTGTCGACGATTTGCAGGCCGGGCGACCACAGCTCGGCACGGATGACCAGAGCCATCGCACCACCGAGCAGGAAGAAGATGAACGACGTGATGAAGTACAGGTTGCCGATGACCTTGTGGTCGGTCGTCGTCAACCACTTGACGATGGTTCGGCCCGCGTTGAAGTCCTCAGGACGCCGTGCCTCGGGGCGCTGCTGAAGGCCTGCGGCGGGAGTCGTAGCCGTAGCCATTACTTACCCTCCTTGACGATGTCCGGCGCGCCGACACCCTCGGGCAGGTACTGCTGGTCCTGCGGGGCGACGCTGGAACGGTTGAGGGAGTTCGACAGGAAGCCGGACTTGCCCTGCTTGCGCAGGTCGTCCATGTGCTTGTCGTACTCCGCCTGCGAGACGACCTTCACGTTGAAGAGCATCTGAGAGTGGTACGCACCGCACAGCTCGGCGCACTTGCCCTTGAAGGTGCCCTCTTGCGTCGTGTCGACGGCGAACTTGTTCACCTTGCTCGGGATCATGTCGAGCTTCTGCAGGAACTGCGGCACCCAGAACGTGTGGATGACGTCGCGCGTCGTCAGCACGAACTCGACGCGCTTGTTCACGGGCAGGTACAGCGTCGGCAGTCCGGCCTCGGCGCCCGGCTTGCCGGCCTTCATGTCACCCATGACGCCGGTGTCGTAGGTCTTGGCGTCGACGTAGTTGAAGTCCCAACTCCACTGCTTGCCGACGACGTTGATCGTCACGTCGGGCTTCGGCTTGGTGTCGAGCAGCTTGTTCTCCAGCCCGACCGTCTTGCCGAACAGCACGGCGACCATGAAGATCGGCACGACCGTGTAGAGGATCTCCATCGGCACGTTGTACTGCATCTGCGCCGGGAAGCCCGTGTCGCTCTTGCGACGGCGGTAGCGCAGGATGCACCAGAGCATGAGGCCCCAGACGAGCACGCCGACGGCGAGCGCCCAGTACCAGGTGTCCACCCAGAAATCGATCACATGGTGGGAGTTCTCGGTGACGCCCTCGGGCAGCCAGCCGCGGCTGACCTCTCCGGAGCACGCGGTCAGCGGCAGTACCGCTCCACCGACACCGACAGCAGCAATTCGACGACGCCACGAGGGGCTCGTCTTCCGTAAGGGCCGACGCACAGCGTCCACCTTCCTCAGATCCATACCAGGCACATTCAAACCTTATCCCAGGCTCAGACTTCGCCAAGGGTCGGGGGGTATCTCCTGGCTCTAACGATTGCCTAACGGCACCCGCGCGCCCGGCACCAGACCGGTGATCGGCGGCGAGGTGACGAGGTGCGCGACGGCGTCGCGGTACGCCGGACGCTCCATGGTGGTGATGCCCAGGCTCGCGAGGTGGTCCGTGCGCCACTGCACGTCGATCAGACGCGGCCCGGGCTCGGCGAACACGACCTCGCTCAGCGCCCACAGCGCCACCTTCGATGCGTCAGTCGCGACGTGGAACTTCGACTCGCCGGCGAACAACCCACCGAGCGCGAGCCCATAGAGGCCGCCGACGAGTTCGCCGTCCTGTCTCACCTCGATCGAGTGCGCCACCCCGAGGCGGTGGAGTGCGCCGTAGGCCGAGGCGACGGCGGGGGTGATCCACGCGCCGTCACGGCTCGGGTCGGCGCAGGCGGCGACAACGTCGTCGAACGCGGTGTCGATGCTCACCTCCATCGTCCGGCCCGAGCGACGCAGGCTGCGGGAGACGTGGAAGTCACCGCGACGCAGGACGCCGCGCTCCAGCGGCGACCACCAGCCGAGCGGTTCGCCGCCGCCCTCCCCCAGACCCATCGGGAAGACGCCCTGGGAGTACGCCCCGACGATCGTCGCCGGTTCGAGGTCGGCGCCGAGGGCGACGAGGTCGTCATCGGCGTCGAAGTCGGCGTCGGCGAAGTTCCACCGGCACTCGAGCTCGAGCGGGTTCACGACCGCCGATCACGCAGGCGCGCCGCCACCTCGCCTGCCGCGGCGTCACCGTAAGCCGCGCGGAAGCGGTCGAGGAAGGCGGGCGCCTTCAGCACGTACTCCTGGGTGCCGACGGTCTCGATGACGTGAGCGGCGAGCACCGAACCCAGCTGGGCGCAGCGCTCCAGCTCGAGCTGCCACGACAACCCGGCCAGGAATCCAGCGCGGAAGGCGTCGCCGACGCCCGTCGGGTCGACCGCCTGCGCGATCTGGGCGACGGGCACGTCGATCGTCGGCTCACCGCGGCGGTGGATGCTCGCGCCGTCCTTGCCGCGGGTGATGACACGTACCCCGACGCGGTCGAGGATCTCGTCGGCGCTCCAGCCCGTCTTCTGCTCCGTGAGGTGCGATTCGTACTCGTTGGTGAACAGGTACTGCGCGCCGTCGATGATGTCGCGGATGAACGCGCCGTCGCCGAAGGCCAGCTGCTGGGAGGGGTCCGCGACGAACGGGATGCCCCGACGCCGGCACTCCTGCGTGTTGCGACGCATGCCCTCCGGGTCGTGCGCGCCGATGAGGACGAGGTCAAAACCCCCGTGGCGCTCGGCGATCGGGCCGAGTTCGACCTCGCGCCCCTCCGACATCGCACCCGGGTAGAACGACGCCATCTGCGCCATGTCGTTGTCGGTCGTGCAGACGAAACGCGCGGTGTGCTGCGTCTGCGAGATGCGCACCTCAGAGGTGTCGACGCCATGACGCTCCAACCAGGAGCCGTAGTCGGCGAAATCGGCGCCCACGCACCCGATGAGGATCGGGCGCAGGCCGAGGTTGCCGAGGCCGAACGCGATGTTGCCCGCCACGCCTCCGCGGCGGATCTGCAGGTCGTTCACGAGGAACGAGACCGAGATCTTGTCGAGCTGCTCGACGACGAGCGAATCGGCGAAACGCCCGTCGAACGTCATGAGATGGTCGGTTGCGATGGAACCCGTCACTGCGATCTTCACCGCATCAACCTACCGTGAAACGCGTTCGGCGCCCACGCTGCCATCGCAGCAGTGGGCGCCGAGGCGGAGCCGATCGGATCAGCTGAAGCTGTCACCGCACGCGCAGGAGCTGCCCGCGTTCGGGTTATCGATCGTGAAGCCCTGCTTCTCGATCGTGTCGGCGAAGTCGATGGAGGCGCCGTCGAGGTACGGCGCGCTCATGCGGTCGACCACGACCTCGACGCCACCGAAGTCGCGCACGAGGTCACCGTCGAGGGTGCGCTCGTCGAAGTAGAGCTGGTAGATGAGGCCCGAGCAGCCGCCCGGCTGCACGCCGACGCGCAGGCGAAGGTCGTCACGGCCCTCCTGCTCGAGCAGGCTCTTCACCTTGGCTGCGGCGACGTCCGTCAGAATGACGCCGTGGGTGGCCGTCTCGGCCTGGGTGTTCGTCTCCACCGTCATCGTGGATCGATCCTCTCTCACGTCTTCGGTCCTGGTGGTCTCCAGGCCGTTCTTCGTGCAACACCGCGGCGGCCCGCCGTGTTCCCGCCCCACCTTACGCGCCGCCGAGGCGCGCCAGTGACGAGCGGACCGGCTCGAGCACTCCGACGACGGCGGCAGCCGCCGTCAGGCACGCGATGGCGGCGAGCAAGAACACGAACCGCCAGACGAACGCAGGGACGTGACCGACGCGCGCGAGCTCCATCGCGTCGTCACGCCCGACGTGGGGGCGTAACAGCTCGAGCGCGGAGCGCAGCCCGCCGACGAGCAGGAACCACGACGCGCTCGCCACGACGACGTTCGTGACGGGATCGGAGGCCCAACGTAGCGTCGCGACGAGCAACGCCCCGACGCACGCGATGACGACGACGCCGAACGCGTTGCGCAGGAGCAGTGCCATGAGTGCGACGACAACGGCGCCGGCGACGAGCCAGATCCGCGCCTGGTCTGCGCGCAGGGCGACCAGACCCCCGAGCCCGACGATCCCGGGCGCCGGGTACCCGGCCAGGAGGGTCAGCACGACGCCGAGCCCACCCTGTCGGCCGACGCTTACCGCCTCACCTGACGAATCACGGTTGAGCCGCACCGAGCGGACGCTGCGCCCCGCGAGAAGAGCGACGAGGGTGTGCCCCGCCTCGTGGACCGCGGTCACGGCATGACGCAACGGGCCGAACAACCAGCCTGCCAGCGCGCACACGGCACCGACGACGGCGCTCAGCAGCATGAGGTCGTCATTCATGTCCCGACATCGCCCCCTCGGGATGGATGAGGCTCTTGACCCCGGCCTTCACCACAGGCACCCGACAGCGGGTGAGGCCACGCGCCATCACGCAGGCCTCACCCGTCGTCGTCGAGCGCCCGGTGTCACGCGCCGTCCGAGGCCTTCGCGACGCGCTGCAGGAGAACCGCCTCGGCGAGGCAGACCTTCGCGAACTCGCCGAGGTGCAGCGATTCGTTCGCGCCGTGCGCGCGGGTGTCGGGGTCTTCGACACCGGTGACGAGCAGCGCAGCGTTGGGCATCATCTCCGCGAACAAGGAGACGAACGGGATCGAGCCGCCGATGCCGACGTCGACGGGGTCGCTGCCCCAGGCGTCACGGAAGGCGGCGCGGGCCTCGTCGTAGAGCGGGCCGGTGGCGTCGGCGTCGAAACCGGAACCGATCTCCTCGAGCTCCACCTCCACCTGCGCACCCCACGGTGCGTGGGAGCGCAGGTGCTCGGCGAGCGCCTCGTAGGCGGCCTGCGGGTCCTGCCCGGGGGCGACGCGCAGCGACAGCTTGGCTCGCGAACTCGCCGCGAGCGTGTTGCTCGCGACGTCGACGCCCGTCGCGTCGAGCCCGATGACGGTGATGCTCGGCCCACGCCACAACCGCGCGGTCAGCGGGCCCGTGCCGATGAGCTGCGTGCCCTCGAGCATGCCGGCGTCGCGGCGCAGCTCCTCGGGCGTGTAGTCGATGTCGACGTTCTCGTCGGAGTCCAGCCCGGCGACGGCGACGCTGCCCGCGTCGTCATGAAGCGTTGCGAGCAGGCGGCACAGCGTCGTCAGCGAGTCGGGGACGGCGCCCCCGAACATGCCCGAGTGCACCGAGTGCGCCAGGGTGCGGACGGTGACGACGGCGCGGACGGTGCCGCGCAGGGTCGTCGTCAGCGCCGGCGTGCCGACGGCCCAGTTCGCTGAGTCGGCGAGCACGAGGACGTCGGACGTCAGCTCGTCCGCGTACGTGCGCAGCAGTGCGGGCAGGGAGTCGGAGGCGATCTCCTCCTCCCCCTCGATGAAGAGGGTGACGGTGCAGGGCAGGTCGTCGCCCCAGGCGCGGATCGCGGCGATGTGCGCCATGACACCGGCCTTGTCGTCGGCCGCGCCGCGGCCGTAGAGGCGACCGTCGCGCTCGGTCGGTTCGAACGGCGGGCTCTGCCAGTCGGCGTCGTCACCGGGGGGCTGGACGTCGTGGTGGGCGTACATGAGGACACGCGGCGACCCTGCGGGTCCTTCCTTGTGCGCGATGACGGCCGGGCGGCCGCCCTCGGAGACGACCTTGACGTCCATCCCCTCGGCCTCGAGCAGCTTCGCGACGGCGCGCGCGGAGTCGTCGACGTGCTGTTGGTCGAACGATCCGAGGGAGACGCTGGGGATGCGCGTGAGGGCCTTGAGGTCCTCGACGACGCCGGGCATGAGGGTGGCGATGCGCTGGCGGAGATCCTCCGGGGCGCCCGCGTTCACGGTGGCAGTCACAGCCGCCACGGTATCCCCCGCGCGCCCGTGTCGGGGATGGGAGGCGCGCGGGCGTGACGTAAAGTGGCGCGGGTGCGAGCAGTGAAGAAGAAGACGAGCAGCGGCGCCACCGCCGTCGGAGCCACCGCGGTCGAGAAGGATGCGACGCGCGAGCCGGCCGCCCCGACGAATGATGCGGCGCACACTCCGCGCCCCGGTGCGAAGAACCGCCCGACGCCTAAGCGCAGGGACCAGGAGGCCGCTCGTCGGCGCCCCCTCGTCGAGACCGACCGCAAGGCAGCCAAGGCGGCAGAGAAGGAGCGCGCACGCGAGGCGCGCGCCCAGCAGCGCGCAGCCGCCGATCGTGGCGAGGAATCCGCGCTGCCGCTGCGCGACCGCGGCCCCGAGAAGCGCTACATCCGTGACCGCGTCGACGCCCGCCTCAGCCTGGGCGAGGTCGCGATGCCGCTCATGTTCATCCTGATCTTCTCGTGGTTCCTGCTGCCCAAGCTGGCCGCCATCACCCTGGCGCTCGTGTGGGTCATCGTGCTCGCGGGCCTCATCGACTCTGCCCTGCTGTGGCGCCGCATCAAGAAGGACCTCATCGCCAAGTTCGGTGCCGTGCCGCGCGGCGGCGCCCTCTATGCGGTGACGCGCTCGATGCAGATGCGCCGCCTGCGCTTCCCCCGTCCGACGGTGAAGCGGGGCGACACGGTCGCCTGACGCGCCTCACCTCGGCACGTCCAGAACGAACGCATGACGAAGGGGGTCGCACCATCCGGTGCGAGCCCCCTTCGTCATGTCGTCAGAGGAGACGCCGCCGAGGCGGGAGGCGCTCATCGCGTCAGCTGCTGCGCGTCTGCACCTCGACGAACGGCGGCTTCGTGACGACGGCCTCGAGCATGCGACCACGCACGTCGACGACGACCTGGTCGCCCTCGGCGAGCATTGGCGAGACGAGCGCGAGCGCGACGCCCATGCCGAGAGTCGGCGAGAACGTCCCGGACGTCACCTCGCCGAGTTCAGCGCCCTCGGCGTCACGCACGATGCAGTGCGCGCGCGGGATGCCGCGGCCGGTGAGCTTGAGGCCACGCGAGATGCGGCGCGGGCCCTCGGCCTTCTCCTTGGTCAGGGCGTCCTTGCCCCAGAACGCGTCCTTCTTCCAGCCGACGGCCCAGCCGGAGCGCGCCTGCACGGGCGTGATGTCGAGCGAGAGATCCTGCCCGTGCAGGGGGTATCCCATCTCGGTGCGCAGGGTGTCGCGCGCCCCGAGGCCACAGGGCAGACCCTCGTAGGGGGCCGCGGCCTCGACGAGGGCGTCCCACAGCGCGAGGGCATCGTCCCAGCGGCAGACGAGTTCGTAGCCGCGCTCACCGGTGTAGCCGGTGCGGCACACGGTGACGGGGCGGCCCTGCCAGTCGGCCTCGTCGAAGCTCATGTAGTCGTGGTCGACGGGCAGAGCGAGTGCGGAGACGACCTCGTCGGACTTGGGACCCTGGACGGCGAGCACGGCGTATTCCTCGTGCGCGTCGGCGACCTCGATACCCTCCGGCGCGGCCTCCTTGAGGCGGCGCACGACCTCGGCCGTGTTCGTGGCGTTGGGGATGAGGAACAGATCGTCCTCGGCCTTGACGTAGACGATCAGGTCGTCGACGACCCCGCCGCTCTCGTCGCAGCACATCGTGTACTGGGCCTGGCCGGGCCCGATCTTGCGCAGGTCGTTCGTCAGGCACGAGTTGACGAAGTCGAGCGCGCCGGCACCCTTCACCGTCGCCTTGCCCAGGTGGCTCACGTCGAAGATGCCGACGCGCTCACGCACCGCGGTGTGCTCGCGCACGACACCTCCGCCCGGATACTCGATGGGCATGTCCCATCCTCCGAAGTCGGCCATCTTCGCCCCGAGGGCGCGGTGACGCTCGTCGAGGGGCGAGAGCTTGTTCTCAGTCATGCCTCGAACCTACCGCGCCCACCGCGTCCTACGGGCCGTTAAGCTCGGCCCAGCAGCACGCACGCCGATGACCTCGGCATCACCCACGAAAGGGGCCCCACATGGTCGACATCACCCTCAGCGACAAGAGCGCGGACGCCATCGCAGCCGACGCCACCGTCGTCCTCACCGCACCGACGAAGGACGGCGCCCGCGTCATCGACCCCGTCGGAGTCTCCCCCGCCGCAGTCAAGGCGCTCAACGAGGCTCTCGCGACGCTCGAGGCGAAGGGTCGCGCCGACGAGGTGCTGCGCCTGTCGGGTGCCGGCGACCTGAGCGGCCTCGTCATCGCCGTCGGCTCGGGCGTCGACGCCGAGCAGGCGCCGACGAAGGCCTCCGCGCTGCGTGACGCCGCCGGTGCCGCCGCGCGTTCGCTCACGGGCACCTCGAGCGCCGTCTTCGCCTTCCCCGCGGTCGCCGACGACCTCGTCCAGGCCATCTGCGAGGGCATCGCCCTCGGCGCGTACGCCTACACCGCGTACAAGAGCAAGCCGAAGGAAGCCCTCGCCAAGGCAACGCTGCTCGTCACCGACGCGAAGTCGTCCGGCGCCCTCGCGGGCGTCGAGACCGCGGCGGCCGTCGTGACCGCGCAGAACTGGGCGCGCGACCTCGTCAACATGCCGCCGCTCGACCTCAACCCCGCCTCGTTCGCCGACATCGTCCGCAAGCGCATGTCGGGCACCAAGGTCAAGGTCGACATCATGGACGAGAAGGCCCTCGCGAAGGCCGAGTGCGGCGGCCTCATCGGCGTCGGCCGCGGCTCGGCGCGTCCGCCGCGCCTCGTGACGCTGACGTACAAGCCCGCGAAGGCGACGAAGCACATCTCGATCGTCGGCAAGGGCATCACGTTCGACTCCGGCGGCCTGTGCATCAAGCCCGCCAACGGCATGGCGACGATGAAGTGCGACATGGCCGGCGCTGCCGCCGTCGCGGCCTTCCTCGAGGCCGTCGCCGCGCTCGAGCTGCCGGTCGCCGTCACGGGCTACCTGTGCCTCGCCGAGAACATGACGGGCGCCGACGCGCAGCGTCCCGGCGACGTCATCCGCATGCACGACGGCACGACCGTCGAGATCGACAACACCGACGCCGAGGGGCGCCTCGTCATGGCTGACGGCCTGTGCTACGCCACCGAGGAGGAGCCCGATCTCATCATCGACATCGCGACGCTCACCGGCGCGGCCGTGCTCGCGCTCGGCAACCGCACGGCGGCGATCGTCGGCAACAACGACGAGGTGCGCGACGAACTGATCGCGGCCTCCGAGCGCGTCGACGAGCACATGTGGCCGATGCCGCTGCTCGAGCACCTGCGCCCGAGCATCGACTCCGAGGTGGCCGATCTCAAGCACACCGGCGAGCGCATGGGTGGGCTCATCACCGCGGCGATGTTCCTCAAGGAGTTCATCGGCGAGAAGAACGGCGAGCAGATCGACTGGATCCACATGGACATCGCGGCGCCCGCGTTCAACGAGGGCAGCCCCTACGGCGTCAACCCCAAGGGCGGCACCGGTTTCGCCGTCCGCACCCTCGTCGAGCTGGCTCGCGCCTGATCGAGCAGGCCCGCGGGTGGGAACGGCCGTTTTCCTACCCGCGGGTATTCGGGGCGGGTTTCCGCAACCCCGTCCGCGAGTGACAAGATGGCCTTGATCGGGGAGATCCGCTCGCTGCGAAGTGCCCCGGAGTTCACAACTTCATCCGCGAAACCAAAGTGAATTTTGGATTGAGGAGACCTCCACCCATGTCTGACCGCGTGACCATGCCGGCCCTCGGCGAGTCGGTGACCGAAGGCACCGTGACCCGCTGGCTGAAGAACGTCGGCGACACCGTCGCCGTTGACGAGCCGCTGCTGGAGGTCTCCACGGACAAGGTCGACACGGAGATTCCGTCGCCGATCGCCGGAACGCTGCAGGAGATCCTCGTCGAAGAGGATGAAACGGTGCCGGTCGGCGCCGACCTCGCCGTCATCGGTGACGGCGACGCTCCCGCGTCGTCCGACTCCGGTTCCGACTCCTCCTCCGACGACTCGCAGGAAGCCGAGCCGCAGGCCGAGGCCGACGAGATGAAGGACGAGGCCGCCGAGAGCGCGCCGCAGGCGTCCGAGAGCTCGAACTCCTCGAACGACTCCGCTGCTGAGGTCTCCGGCGGCGAGAAGGTGACGATGCCCGCGCTCGGCGAGTCCGTCACCGAGGGCACGATCACGCGCTGGCTCAAGTCCGAGGGCGACGACGTCGCCGTTGACGAGCCCCTGCTCGAGGTCTCCACGGACAAGGTCGACACCGAGGTTCCCTCCCCCGTCGCGGGCAAGCTGACGAAGATCCTCGTCGCCGAGGACGAGACGGTGCCGGTCGGCGCCGACCTCGCCGTCATCGGCGGCTCGGCCGGTTCGAGTTCCTCCGACGACTCGGCCGAGGCCGAGAAGGCGCAGAAGAACCAGGACGAGGTCGACTCGAAGAAGCAGGACGAGGCCGTCGAGGCCGCGGAGTCGAAGAACGAGACGCCGGCCCCGGTCAAGGACGACGAGGCCGCCGAGAAGGAAGCCCCGAAGGCCGAGTCGTCGGCGAGCGAGGCGCCGAAGGACGAGGCCCCCAAGGCCGGCGCCGGCTCCGACAAGCAGCAGGAGACGTCGACGAAGGTCGACAACTCCGGCACCTACGTCACGCCTCTGGTGCGCAAGATCGCGGCCGAGAACAACATCAACCTGTCGACGATCACGGGCACCGGCGTCGGTGGCCGCATCCGTAAGCAGGATGTCCTCGACGCCGCGAAGAAGGCCCAGGAGCCGAAGCAGGAGGCCGCCCCGGCTGCGTCCGCCGCGGCTCCGGCAGCATCCTCCACCCCGGCCGCGTCGACGACGACGCCGCAGCCGTCCGCCGAGGCTCAGGCCAAGCGCGGCACGACGGAGAAGATGTCGCGTCTGCGCAAGGTCATCGCGCAGCGCATGGTCGAGTCGCTCGCCGTGTCCGCGCAGCTGACGGCCGTCGTCGAGGTCGACCTCACGAAGGTCGCGAGCATCCGTGCGCGCAACAAGGAGAGCTTCAAGTCTCGCGAGGGCGTCAACCTCTCCTACCTGCCGTTCATCACGACGGCTGTCGTCGAGGCGCTCAAGGCGTTCCCGCAGGTCAACTCCTCGGTCGACGGTGACAACATCATCTACCACAACGCCGAGCACATCGGCATCGCGGTCGACACGCCGCGCGGCCTGCTCGTGCCCGTCATCAAGGACGCGGGTGACCTGTCGATCGCCGGCATCGCGAAGAAGATCGCCGACCTCGCCGCTCGCACGCGTGACAACAAGGTGACGCCGGACGAGCTGGGTGGCGGCACGTTCACGATCTCGAACATCGGCTCGAACGGTTCGCTCATCGACACCCCGATCATCAACCAGCCGCAGGTCGCCATCCTCGGCACCGGCGCGATGGTCAAGCGTCCCGTCGTCGTCACCGATGAGTTCGGCAACGACTCGATCGCGATCCGTCAGATGATGAACCTCGTCCTCACCTACGACCACCGCGTGGTCGACGGCGCCGACGCCGGTCGCTTCCTCTCGGCCATCAAGGCTCGCCTGGAAGAGGGCGCCTTCGAGGTGTGATCGTCGCGGGCTAGTCTGACCGCATGACTGGACAGCGCATCGCCATCACCGGTTCCTCCGGAGTGATCGGCGGTGCGCTGTCATCATGTCTGCGTCGCCGCGGCGACACCGTCATCCGGATCGTCCGACGACCGGCGGTCACACCCGGCGAGGTGACGCTGCCCGAGGCCCGCAGCTCGAACAGCCGATTGGTCGAGACGCTCGCCACCGTCGATGCGGTCGTCAACCTGGCCGGGGCGGGCGTCGGGGATCATCGGTGGAGCCGCGCGTACAAGGACGCGATTCGCGAGTCGCGGATCGAGACGACGTCGAGGCTCGCCGACGCACTGGCGGAGGTGCCCCAACGGATTCGTCTCGTCTCGGCTTCGGCGATCGGCTTCTACGGCGATCGCGGTGACGAGGTGCTCGACGAGACGAGCGCACCCGGGGAAGACTTCCTCGCTCGCGTCTGCATCGAGTGGGAAGCTGCGGCGATGAGGGCTGCGAAGCGCCACGACGTCGCCCTCGCGCGCACCGGTCTCGTCATGACGGGCGAGGCCGGAGCGTTCGCTCCCCTCCTGACGACGACGCGGCTGGGCGCAGGGGGCCCATTGGGTTCGGGGCGGCAGTGGTGGAGCTGGATCACGCTGCGTGACGAGGTGCGCGCGCTGGTGTTTCTTCTCGACCACCCCGACGTCGTCGGGCCCGTCAACCTCGTCGCACCGCGCGCGAGTCGGCAGGCCGATCTCGCACAGGCACTCGCGCGCTCGCTGCGGCGCCCCGCTGCCCTGCGCGTACCGAAGGGGGCATTGCGCTTCGTCCTCGGTGAGATGGCCGACCAGGTGACCGCGTCGACGCGGGTACGCCCCCACGTGCTCGAAGCTGCCGGGTTCGACTGGCAGGACGAGAACCAGGACCAGGCGCTCGACCGGCTCGTCGCGTCGGCGCTCTGACCGGCGCGCGTCGGGAGGCTGATCGGGCGCGTGGCGCGCTCTCGTCCGGTTCATGGCGGAGATGCGCCTCAGCTCGCTGACCAGGACGAGATGCGCCAGCCCGTGCCGTCGTGGCTGAGGACGAGCCGGACGTCATCGTGACGCGCAGCAACACGCTCGCTCGCGGTCTTGGTGCGGACGTCGTACCCCGACGTCGTGATTCGGCTCGTCAGGCACACCTGGCCACCGCTGCATGACGTCGGCGTCAGCGCGCCGATCGCGTAGCCGAGGCCGTCGTACGACGCGCCCTGCGCGCTCGCCCGCGTGAAGGCCTGCAGGTCGTGCGTGTGAGCAGCCGAGCCCGGCACGAGGCACCGGCCCAGGCCTTCTCGATCCAACGTCGACCAGGCCTTGGCCCGGCAGTCGAGCAGCGCCACGACCTCCTGACGCGTCGGAGCCGTCATCGTGGGCGTCTTCGCACCGGACGCGGGCACCGCCGTCCCCGCCTCCGGGTTGGTCGAGGGCGACACCGCGTTCGGCATCGTCTTCGACGGCGGTGCGGGCGTCACCGCCGTCGAGGACGTCGTCGAGTTCGCCGGTGTCACACCAGGGTTGGCGCGCGCGTAGGCCGCGCTCGTCGAAGATCCGGCGTCATTCGCCGAGTCTCCGCCTGCGTGAACGGGCCACATCGCTGCTGCTGTGACGACGCACGCCCCCAGCAGCGCCGCGGGCACCCAGCGACCAGCTCTCCAGCACGCGCCCGCCGCGTCAGCACGTCGCCCAGCGTCGACGGCCCCTGGACGCCACGTCCGTCTTCCCCCGACCTCGCCGCGGGTTTCAGCGCCACGACGCCCCCGTCGCCCACGACGTCCGCCCCTGAGTGACGACCCATGGCGCTCCGCGTCGGCCGGCTCGAGGAACTGCCGCCGCTGCGCCTCGTCCCGCAGTCGTCGCGTGATCGACTCACCAACGGCAGGGGTGTCACTCCCCTCGCCAATCGGCACGGCGGTCGGCACGGGCACCGGGCGTGCGGTGGCGACACCGCGCAGCCGGGTCGCCAGCTCCGCGGCGTGCGGGCGCGACGACGGCGTCTGTGCGAGGCACGCCGTGATGAGGTCGACGAGCGCGTCCGGCGCGTCGGGCAGGACGTCGACGAGGTGCGGCCGCAGCGCTGCGACGGGCGGCGGCGTCCCCAGGAGACAGAACCAGGCGAGCGCCCCGAAGGAGTACACGTCGGCCGCCGCGCTGGGCGGTTCGCCGTCGACGATCTCGGGAGCGACGAACCCGTAGGTGGCCCAGTCGGCCCCGTCGGCGCGTGCCGCGACACGCGTGGCCCCCAGGTCTGCGATCGCAGGGCGTCCCTGGTGGTCGAAGAGAATGTTGGACGGGGTGAGGTCGGCGTGCACGCATCCTCGGTCGTGGAAACCCGCCATGGTCGCCGCGACCGGAGCGAGCGCCGTCACGCACTCGCCGACGGTGAGTCCGCCGCGTCCTCGCACGACGTCGTCGAGGCTGCCGCCGGCCATGTACTCGAGCACGAGCGCGCTGTGGCCCTCGGCGCTCGTCGTGAGATCGAGGGCCTCGACGACGTGGGGCCCCGCGTGGCGCCGCAGCATCCGCCATTCCGAACGCGCGGTGATCGCGGGTTCCGTGCCGACCTTGATCGCGACGGTGCCCTGCGGCCCGGTGGCGCGCCACACCGACGAGCTGCCGCCCTGCCCGATGCGCGCTTCGATGGTGTATCCGGCGATCGTGGGTGCGGTGGCGTCGGGCATGGTGACTCCTGGGTTCGGCGTGCGAGGGGCGCCGCGGTCGGCGTCACTGGTTCCACTGTCGCCCAGGAGGGCCGAAGCGTGCGTCGAGTTATCCACAGGCAGGCCGGCGGCCGTCGCGGCGTGTCGGAGAGTAGGCTCGGGGGATGCGTATCCAGCACCTCGGCTTCGCCCCTGACTTCGTCGACTACGAGCAGGCGTGGGAGGTGCAGCGTCAGGTCCACGCCGACGTCGTCGCGGGCGGCGAGGACACGGTTCTGCTGCTCGAGCACTCCCCCGTCTACACGGCGGGCAAGCGCACCGAGGCGCACGAGCGTCCCTTCGACGGCACGCCCGTCGTCGACGTCGACCGCGGCGGCAAGATCACGTGGCACGGTCCGGGTCAGCTCGTGGGCTACCCGATCATGGCGTTGCCCATCCCCATCGACGTCGTCGCGCACGTGCGTCGCCTCGAGCAGCTCATGATCGACGTGTGCGCCGAGTTCGGCGTCGACGCCGACCGCGTGGAGGGACGTTCCGGCACCTGGGTGCTCGCCGACGACAAGGGCCCCGACCGCAAGATCGGCGCCATCGGCGTGCGCGTCTCGAAGCGCGCGACGATGCACGGTTTCTCGCTCAACTGCGACTGCGACCTGTCGTGGACGCAGACGATCGTGCCCTGCGGCATCGCCGATGCCGGGGTGACGACACTGAGCCGCGAGGTCGGTCGTGACGTCACCGTCGCCGAGGTGCTCCCGGTCGTGGAGCGTCACCTGTCGGCGATCGTCGCCCCGTCGAAGGCGGCATGAGCGCCGTCCGCGTACTCGTGGGGAAGTTTTCACCCGCGTACGCTGTTGTTCTGAGCGCTGGCGCGCATCTTCGCGCCGTGTCGCCCTCAATCGCCAAGCCGAGGAGTGCTTTTCTGTGACCGTCGCGCCCGAAGGCCGTCGACTGCTGCGCGTGGAAGCGCGCAACGCCGAAACGCCCATCGAACGAAAGCCGAGCTGGATCCGCACCACGGCGAAGATGGGCCCGGAGTACAACTCGCTGCAGAATCTCGTCAAGGGTGGCGGCCTGCACACCGTGTGCCAGGAGGCCGGCTGTCCCAACATCTTCGAGTGCTGGGAGGACCGTGAGGCCACGTTCCTCATCGGCGGCGACACCTGCACGCGACGCTGCGACTTCTGCGACATCGCGAGCGGCAAGCCGTCCGCCCTCGACCTCGACGAGCCGCGCCGCGTCGCCGAGTCCGTCCGTGAGATGGGCCTGCGCTACGCCACCGTCACCGGCGTCGCGCGCGACGACCTGCCCGACGGTGCCGCGCAGCTGTACGCCGACACCGTGCGCCTCATCCACGAACTCAACCCGAACACGGGTGTCGAGATCCTGCCGCCCGACTTCGGCGCCGTCCCCGAGCTCGTCGGCAAGGTCTTTGACGCCCGCCCCGAGGTGTTCGCCCACAACCTGGAGACGGTACCGCGCATCTTCCGACGCATCCGCCCGGCGTTCACGTACGAGAAGTCGCTCAAGGTGCTGACGATGGCGCGCGAACAGGAGCTCGTGACGAAGTCGAACCTCATCCTCGGCATGGGTGAGGAGGAGCACGAGATCGACCAGGCGCTCGTCGACCTGCACGAGGCGGGCTGCGACATCATCACGATCACGCAGTACCTGCGCCCCTCGAAGCTGCACCACCCGATCGACCGGTGGGTCAAGCCGGAGGAGTTCGTGCACTGGTCCGAGCGTGCCGAGGAGATCGGTTTCTCCGGCGTCATGGCGGGACCGCTCGTGCGTTCCTCCTACCGAGCCGGCCGTCTGTACGCCCAGGTCATGGCCAAGCGCGGCCAGGAGCTGCCGGAGAACCTGCTGCACCTCGCGGAGGCGGCGTCGTCGCCGGCGCGTCAGGAAGCTGCGTCTTTGGTGGCCCGCGCCGAGACCCGCGTATCCTGACCCCATGGCATCAACCTCCCCCACCAACGAGCCCAAGAAGTCGCGGTTCCGCCGCGGTTCGAGCGGCGGCGCCACGAAGGCCGACGGTGCGTCGAGCACGAGAGGCGAGGCCAAGGAGCCGGGCCGCTCCGCTCAGTTCCGTCAGGTGTTCGAGACGGCGCGCGCCAACGACCCCGCGCTGCTGGCGTGGATGATCGGTGCGTTCGCGCTCGTGTTCGTGCTGCTGCTCATCATCGGCTTCAGTATCGGCCACCCGATCTACCTCGGCATCATCGGCGTGCTGCTGGGTGTGCTCGCCGCACTGCTCGTGCTCGCCCGCCGCGCGAACACCGCGATCTACAAGTCGATCTCGGGTCAGCCGGGCGCGAGCGTCGCCGTCATGTCGTCGCTGCGCAAGGGCTGGTTCGTCGAGCAGGAGCCCGTCGGCGTCGACATGGGCCGCAACCGCCAGGTGCGCGACCTCTCGGGTGCCGCGATGGTGTACCGCGCCGTCGGCAAGCCGGGCGTCGTGCTCGTCGCGGAAGGCCCCAAGGGCATGGCCGAGCGTTTGCTCTCCAGTGAGAACAAGCGCACGACGCGGGTGCTCGGCCCCGAGGTTCCGGTGCACACGCTGCGCGTCGGCACCGACGAGGGCTCCGTCCCCGTCGAGCGTCTGCAGAAGGACATGCAGAAGATGCCCAAGGTGCTCACCGACGACGAGGCCGCTCGCATCACCAAGCGCTTGCGCGCCCTTGGGTCGGGCCGCCCCGCAGCTCCGGCCGGTATCGACCCCACGAAGGCACGCGTCAACCGCGCCGCGATGCGTGGCCGCTGAGCCTCCACGCACGAACACGAGAGCCCGCCACCTCGAGGTGGCGGGCTCTCGTGTGTTCTGGGGCTTGTCGCTTGTTCCCGCGCCCACGTGGTGCGACGCGGCGATGCATGTCGTCCCATCCGGGTGACGGGGCGTGAGGCGGGGCAACCCGCATGGGTCGTGCCATGAAGGTCATGCTGCCTGGGGCGTGCGCGCGGCGAGCGTCAATGTCGCATCGAGTTCAGCGCGTACGGACGATGACGGTGCCGGCAAGCTTGTCGTGCAGCCCGCGTCCGCTCGAGTCGGTGACGACGGCGGGGATCGCGAGGCAGAGCAGCACGGTGCGGACTGCGCCGGCGAGTAGACCGGGGGCGGCGCCGTCGCTGACGCGCTGCACCTGCATCCCCATGACGCGGTGCCCGAGCGTCATCCCGAGGGTGCTGACGAGCAGGAGGTTCTCGACGGCGAAGACGGCGAGCGGTTTGAAGCCCTCGGCGCCGCTCCCGCCCCAGCGGTAGCCCAGCAACCCCATGGCGATGACGGAGCAGAGCGCCCAGTCGATGAGCAGCGCGACGGCGCGCGGGGCCAGCCGCGCGAAGGAACCGGGGCCCTCGACGGGGCGGTTCTCGGCGGGGTCGGCATCGGCGAGGGGGGCAGCTGGGGGCACGTTCGTTTCCGTTCGGTGGTGTCTCGCACTGTGAGTCGTAGCGCGCCCTCCAAGACTAGAGGTGAGGTGCCTGGATAGGTTGGAGGGGTGGTCGCGCGCCGTGCGCCGACCGGCGTGAACTGTTCACATGTTTCGTAACACCGACGAAACATGAGGGCCATGCCCGGGTAATCGGGGGGTCCTAGCATCATGGGCAACACGTGGTGTGGTGTCGACCGGCATCGCACACCCCAGTCAGGAGGATCCATGTTCAAGACCGCTGAAGAGGTCGTGAAGTTCATCGAGGATGCGGACGTCAAATTCGTCGACATCCGCTTCTGCGACCTGCCGGGCGTCATGCAGCACTTCAACATCCCGGCCGAGAGCTTCGACGCTGAGGCGATCGAGACCGGCCAGATGTTCGACGGCTCGTCCATTCGCGGTTTCCAGGCCATCCACGAGTCCGACATGAAGCTCATCCCGGACCTGCAGACGGCCTACCTGGACCCGTTCCGTGAGTACAAGACGCTCATCATCAACTTCTCGATCGTCGACCCGTTCACGGGCGAGCAGTACTCGCGCGACCCGCGCAACATCGCGGCGAAGGCCGAGGCGTACCTGAAGTCGACGGGGATCGCCGACACGGCGTTCTTCGGCGCCGAGGCCGAGTTCTACGTCTTCGACGACGTGCGTTTCGAGACGAAGCAGAACGCCGGCTACTACTACATCGATTCGATCGAGGCGGCCTGGAACACGGGCCGCGTCGAAGAGGGCGGCAACCTGGGGTACAAGACCCGGTACAAGGGAGGTTACTTCCCCGTCCCGCCCGTCGACCACTTCGCCGACCTGCGCGACGAGATGGTGCTGAAGCTGCACGAGGTCGGCCTCGAGGTCGAGCGCAGCCACCACGAGGTCGGCACGGCCGGTCAGATGGAGATCAACTACAAGTTCAACACCCTGCTGCAGTCGGGTGATGACGTCATGAAGTTCAAGTACGTCATCAAGAACGTCGCGTTCCAGAACGGACGCTCGGCGACGTTCATGCCGAAGCCGTTGTTCGGCGACAACGGTTCGGGTATGCACACGCACCAGTCGTTGTGGAAGGACGGCGAGCCGCTGTTCTACGACGAGCGTGGTTACGGTGGCCTGTCGGACATCGCTCGCTGGTACATCGGTGGTCTGCTCAAGCACGCGCCGTCGCTGCTCGCGTTCACGAACCCGACGGTCAACTCCTACCACCGTCTCGTACCGGGTTACGAGGCGCCGGTGAACCTCGTGTACTCCGCGCGCAACCGTTCCGCGTGCGTGCGTATCCCGATCACGGGCACATCGCCGAAGGCGAAGCGTGTCGAGTTCCGTGTCCCGGACCCGTCGGCGAACCCGTACCTGTGCTTCGCGGCGCAGCTGATGGCGGGCCTCGACGGCATCAAGAACCGCATCGAGCCGCCGGAGCCGGTCGACAAGGACCTGTACGAGCTGCCGCCCGAGGAGCACGAGGCCATTCAGCAGGTTCCGGGTTCGCTCGGTGACGTGCTCGACGCGCTCGAGGCCGACCACGAGTATCTGCTCGAGGGTGACGTGTTCACGGAGGACCTCATCGAGACGTGGATCGAGTACAAGCGTCTGAACGAGATCGACCCGATTCGTTTCCGTCCGCACCCGCACGAGTTCGAGATGTACTACGACATCTGAGCCTGGGAGGCAAAGGCCGAGCGGGTTCAGATGTCGGAGAAAAAATGGTCATCTGAACCACCTTTGCATCTGGAGGCGAAGGTTGAGGGCCCGAGGCGGGCAGCGAGCGTGAGCGAGCTGCCCCCCCGGGCCCTCTGTCGTGGCCGAGCGGGTTCAGATGCCGGAGAAAAAATGGTCATCTGAACCGATCTTCAACGCCAGCCCCGCCGTAGCCGAGGAGGATGACCAACGGCCAGCTACGGTGGGCGTCATGGCTGACAACCTCGAATCTGAGATCTTCATCGCTGCTCCCCCGGAGCAGGTGTGGCCGCTCGTCAGTGACCTGCGGCGGATGCCGCAGTGGTCACCGCAGTGTCGCAAGGTGATTGCGCGGGGCCCGATCCGCCGTGGCACGTTCATGCTCAACGTCAATCGTGACGGCAATCTGTGGTGGCCGACGCGTGCCAAGGTGACTGATTTTCACGACCTGCAGCGCGTCGCTTTCCGGGTGCTCGACAACGGCACGACGTGGAGCTTCACGCTCACGCCGCAGGACGGCGGCACCGTGCTGACGCAGCGACGTGACGTGCCGCCGAGCGGTACGTCGAAGGTGTCGGCGCTGCTCGTCGACAAGGTGCTCGGCGGTGAGGACCACTTCGAGGCCAACCTCGTCGCCGGCATGAACACGACGCATCCGCGCATCCGTGCAGCCGTCGAGGCGCGCTCAGCTCAGGAGTGATAGCCGACGGCTTGGCGCAGCGGGCCCGTCCTCGACCTGAGCCGGCGCGACTCGCGTCGTGCCCAAGAGATGCAGCCCCCGTTCTTGCGCCCAAGTGCACCCGGGTGCACTTGGGCGCAAGAACGGGGTTCACTTCCCCAGGGTGCCGATTTCTCAGGGCGTGAGTCAGACGTTGGCGGACGCTGGGTGCACGATCTCGGACGCGTCGAGACGGTCGAGAATCCACGCGGTCTCGAACGCCGCTTCCTTCCACGCCTCGTACCGCCCGCTGACGCCGCCGTGGCCCGCGACCATCTCGGTCTTGAGCAGAATCGGTCGCTCGTTCTGGTCACTCGTGACGGTGCGGCGCAGCATCTGCACCCACTTCGCGGGTTCGACGTAGAACACACGCGTGTCGTTGAGGCTCGTCGTCGCGAGCACCGACGGGTAGTCGACGTCGCGGACGTTCTCGTACGGCGTGTAACTCTTCATGTACGCGTACACGTCCGGGTCGGCGAGCGGGTTGCCCCACTCCTCCCACTCCCCCTGCGTCAGCGGCAGCGACGGGTCGAGCGTCGTCGTCAACGCGTCGACGAACGGCACCTGCGCGTGCACGGCGCAGAACAGCTCAGGCGCCTCGTTGATCGCCGCGCCGATGAGGAGGCCGCCAGCCGAACCACCCTCGGCCGCAAGGCGATCGGGGGCCGCCCACCCCGTCTCGACGAGGTGACGCCCCGCCGCGACGAAGTCGGTGAATGTGTTCTTCTTGTGCTCGAGCCGCCCGTCGAGATACCAGGATCGGCCCATCTCACCGCCACCGCGCACGTGCGCGATGGCGAACACGACGCCGCGCTGCAGCAGGCTGAGCCGCAGGACGGAGAAATACGGGTCGATCGACGACTCGTACGAGCCGTACCCGTACAGCAGCACGGGGTTCGTCCCGTCGGGCGTGACGTCGCGGTGCGCCACGAGCGAGACCGGCACCTGGGCGCCGTCGGGAGCCGTCACCCACAGACGGTGCTGCTGGTAGTCGGCCGGGTCGTGGCCGCCCAGCACCTCGCGACGCTTGAGCAGCGTCACCTCGTCCGTCGTCGTGTCCCAGTCGTAGATGGCGCGCGGCTCGATGAACGACTCTGTTGCGACCATGAGCGTCGTCGCCTCGTACGTCGGGTTCGCCCCGACACCGACGACGGTGAGCTCCCCCGCGAACGGCAGCTCGCGCGCCGCCCCGAAACCGTCGCCCTCCTTGGGCAGGAGCCGCACGGTCGGCAGGCCGCCGGCGCGCAGCCCGACGAGCATGAAGTCGCGGTAGGCGGAGACCCCGAGGATGCGCTCGCCCTCGGCGCCCACGAGCAACGGCTGCCAGTTGTCGACGCCGGGGTCGGCGAGCGGCGCCACGGCCACGTCGAAGTCGACGCGGTCACGGTTGTGCACGATGTAGAGCCGGTCCCCGTCGATCTCGATGTCGTAGTCGAGCCCCTCGGTGCGCGGCTGCACGACGCGCCAGCCGGCGGCCTCGTCGTGCAGATCCATGAGGTGGAACTCGGAGGTGTTCTTCGACCCCATCGACAGGATGAGCCACCGATCGTCATGCGTGCCGCCGATGCCGAGCCAGAAGGCCGCGTCGTCCTCCTGGTAGAGCAGCACGTCCTCGCTCGGGTCGGTGCCGACGACGTGACGCCACACCTGGTGCGGGCGCCACGACTCGTCGACGCGCGTGTAGAAGTACGCATCCCCCGCAGCCGACCACACGAGGCCGTACCCGACGTCGGTGACGCTCTCCTCGATCGTCTCGCCCGTGGCGATGTCGCGCACCGTGACGGCGTAGCGCTCGTCACCCGCGAAGTCCATGAGCGCGGCGAGCCGGTTCTGGTCGGGCGTCAGCGCGAGTGCGCCGACCGAGTAGAACTCCTTGCCCTCGGCCTCGACGTTGCCGTCGAGCAGCACCTGCTCCCCCGCGAGCGCCTCCCCCGGCCGCGGCGTCGGACGGGCCTCACCGTCACGGTACGGTGCGCGGCAGCTGATGCCGTACTGCTTTCCCTCGAGGGTGCGCGTGTAGTACCACCAGTCCTTGTCGCGCACCGGGATCGACAGATCGGTCTCCTTCGTGCGCGACTTGATCTCGTCGAAGAGACGCTCGCGCAGCGGCTCCTGCGCCGCGAGCACGGCGTCGGTGTAGGCGTTCTCCGCGTTCAGATGCGCGATGACGTCGGGGTTGCTCTTGTCGCGCAGCCACTCGTAGTCGTCGACGAAGACGTCCCCGTGGTGGGTGCGCTGCGTCGGCACGCGACGAGCGATCGGCGGCATCGGCTGAGTCGCCGTGGTGTCGGTCATGGGTGTTCCTTCCGAACGGTCGTCGTGCGTCAGCCGAGGCACGAGGGGCCCAGGAGGGCCTTGAGGTCACCGAACAGCGCGGGCGTCGCGTTGACGCGCAGGCTGTCGTCGAGCTTGACGGTGAGGGTGCGCCCCGGCCGCGAGAGCTTGAGGTGCACCTCGGTGATGCCGGGGTGCTCCCCCAGCACCTCCTTGAGCCGCTCGGCCAACCCCTGCGTCGCCCGCGCGTACGGCAGGTGCAGCAGCACCGGGCCGCGTGGGCCGTCCGTCAGCTCGGGCAGCGTCAGCTCCATCGCGTTGAGCGCGACAGACTCGTCACGACGGTTGACGCGCCCCTTGACGGCGCACACGACGTCCTGGCTCAGCATCGTCGAAACCGTCGCGTACGTCGAGGGGAAGAACAGGCACTCGATCGCGCCGTCCATGTCCTCGACGGTCGCGATGGCCCACAGATCGCCCTTCTTCGTGCGCTTGATCTGCAGGCCCGTGATGAGCCCGGCGATCGTCACCGTCGCGCCGTCTGGCAGCGCGTCCTCGGCGAGCAGGCGCGCGACCGATGTGTCGGAGAACTGCGCGAGCGCCGCCTCGATGCCGAACAGCGGGTGGTCGGAGACGTACAGGCCGAGCATCTCGCGCTCGAACGCGAGCTTCGTCTGCTTGTCCCACTCGATCGGCGGAATCTGCGGTAGCGCGGCGAACTCGATGCCCGGCGCGTCGTCACCGAAACCGGCGAACAGCGAATCCTGCCCGTGCTCCTCCTTGCGCTTCTCGTCGATGAGCGCATCGACGTACGACTCATGGATCTGCACGAGCCCCTGACGCTGGTGGCCGAGGTCGTCGAACGCGCCCGCCTTGACGAGTGACTCGACCGTGCGCTTGTTGAGCACCGTCGCGGGGCACTTGCGCAGGAAGTCCTCGAACGAGGTGAAGCGGCCCTTCTCCTCACGTGCCGCGATGATCGCCGCGACGACGTTGGAACCGACGTTGCGGATCGCCTCGAGCCCGAAACGGATGTCCTCGCCGACGGCCGCGAAGTTGCCGATCGACTCGTTGACGTCAGGCGGCAGCACCTTGATGCCCATGTGGCGGCACTCGTTGAGGTACAGCGCCGACTTGTCCTTGTCGTCACGCACCGAGGTGAGCAGCGCCGCCATGTACTCGGCCGGGTAGTTCGCCTTGAGATAGCCCGTCCAGTACGACACGAGCCCGTACGCCGCGGTGTGCGCCTTGTTGAACGCGTAGTCGGAGAACGGCAACAGGATGCTCCACAGCGTCTGCACCGACTCCTTCGAGAAGCCGTTGTCGAGCATGCCCTTCTCGAAGTTGACGTACTCGGCGTCGAGCACCTCCTTCTTCTTCTTGCCCATCGCGCGCCGCAGCAGGTCGGCGTTGCCGAGGGTGTACCCGGCGAGCTTCTGCGCGATCTCCATGACCTGCTCCTGATAGATGATCAGGCCGTACGTCATGTTGAGGATCGGCTCGAGCGCCTCGGTCAGCTCGGGGTGGATGTAGTCGATCTGCTGCTTGCCGTTCTTGCGCAGCGCGAAGTTGGTGTGCGCGTTGGCGCCCATCGGGCCGGGACGGTACAGCGCGAGAGCGGCGGAGATGTCCTCGAAGTTGTCGGGCTGCATGAGACGCAGTAGCTGGCGCATGCCGCCGCCGTCGAGCTGGAACACGCCGAGCGTGTCACCTCGCGCGAGCAGGTCGTACGTCTTAGCGTCCGTCATGTCCTTGCTCAGCGCGTCGAGGTCGATGTCCTCGTCACGGTTGGCCTTGATGTTCTTGAGCGCGTCGTCGAGGATCGTCAGGTTGCGCAGGCCGAGGAAGTCCATCTTGACGAGGCCGAGCGTCTCGCAGCTCGGGTAGTCGAACTGCGTGATGACGGCGCCGTCCTGCAGGCGACGCATGATCGGGATGACGTCGATGAGCGGTTCGCTCGACATGATGACGCCGGCCGCGTGCACGCCCCACTGACGTTTCAGCCCCTCGAGGCCGACGCCCGCGTCGAAGATGTTCTTGAACGTCGGGTCGGAGGCGATGAGCTCACGGAACTCGCCGCCCTCGGCGTAGCGCGGGTGGCTCTCGTCGTACATCTTCGCCAGCGGAACGCCCTTGCCCATGACGTCGGCCGGCATCGCCTTCGTCATCTGCTCGCCGATGGCGAACGGGAAGTCCATGACGCGCGAGGCGTCCTTGACGGCCTGCTTCGCCTTGATCGTGCCGTACGTGACGATGTACGACACGCGATCCTCGCCGTACTTGTCGACGACGTACCGGATGACCTCCGAGCGCCGACGCTCGTCGAAGTCGACGTCGAAGTCGGGCATCGACTGACGTTCGGGGTTGAGGAAGCGCTCGAAGATCAGACCATGCGGGACGGGGTCGAGGTCGGTGATGCCCATCGCGTACGCGCACATCGAACCGGCACCCGAACCACGCCCCGGCCCGACGCGGATGCCGTTGCGCTTCGCCCAGTTGATGAAGTCGGCGACGACGAGGAAGTAGCCCGGGTAGCCCTTGCCGATGATGACGTCCTGCTCGTACTTCGCCTGCTTCACGGCGTAGTCCGGCACACCCTCGGGGAAGCGACGGCGCAGCCCCGTCTCGACCTCCTTGATGAACCAGGACGTCTCGTCCTCACCCTCGGGGCAGGGGAAGCGCGGCATGTAGCGCCCTTCGCCCTCGGTGAAGGACACCTCGCACTGCTCGGCGATGAGCAGGCTGTTGTCGCACGCGTCCGGGTGGTCGCGGAAGAGGTGGCGCATCTCGTCGGCCGACTTGAGGTAGAACTCGTGGCTGCCGAACTTGAAGCGGTTGGGGTCGGTCAGGCGCGAACCCGAGTTGATGCACAGCAGCGCATCGTGGTGGACCGCGTCCTCCTTGTTCGTGTAATGCAGGTCGTTCGTCGCGAGCAGCGGCAGGTTGAGGTCCTTCGCCAGCTTGAGCAGGTCACTGCGCACGCGCCGCTCGATGTCGACGTCGAGGTCGTGCTCCATCAGCTCGCAGTAGAAGTTGCCGTCACCGAAGATGTCGCGGAACTCCGCCGCGGCCTCGCGCGCCTTGTCGTACTGCCCCAGACGAAGGCGCGTCTGGATCTCCCCCGATGGGCACCCCGTCGTGCCGATGATGCCCGTGCCGTACGCGTTGAGCAGCTCTCGGTCGAGTCGCGGATACTTCGAGTACACCTGGTCGAGCGAGGCCTGCGAGCCCATGCGGAAGAGGTTGTGCATGCCCTCGTTGTTCTTCGCGAGCAGCGTCATGTGCGTGTAGAGACCCCGGTTGGAGACGTCGTCGGCCTCCTGGCCGCGCTCGCCCCACGTCGTGCGCGTCTTGTCGGTGCGGTGCGTGCCCGGCGTCATGTACGCCTCGAGGCCGATGATCGGCTTCACGTCATACTTGCGCGACTTCGACCAGAACTCGTAGGCACCGAACAGGTACCCGTGGTCGGTGGTCGCGATCGCGGGCATGCCGAACTCCTGCGCACGCGCGAACATGTCATCGATACGGGCTGCACCGTCGAGCATCGAGTACTCGGTGTGGTTGTGCAGATGGACGAAGCTCTTCGACTGACTGGACATCGCCCAGAAGTCTACGACCGGCCACCGACAACCCCGCCGGATGCGCGACGCCCGGCTCCCGGGGCGAGCGGGGAGCCGGGCGGAACGTCGCGGAATTCCGCGTCAGGCGCTGATGCGATCGAGCGCGCGCTGCAGGTCGGCCGGGTACGGCGAGGTGAACGTCACACGTTCGCCGCTACCGGGGTGGTCGAATCCGAGCTCGACGGCGTGCAGCCACTGACGCTCCAGCCCGAGCTTCTTCGCGAGCGTCGGGTCGGAGCCGTACAGCGGGTCGCCGACGCACGGATGATGCATCGCTGAGACGTGGACACGGATCTGGTGGGTGCGCCCCGTCTCGAGATGGATCTCGAGCAGCGACGCCGACCGGAACGCCTCGAGCAGTTCGTAGTGCGTTACCGACGCGCGGCCGGAATCCATGACGGCGAACTTGTAGTCGTGGTTGGGATGGCGCCCGATCGGCGCGTCGATCGTGCCCTCGATCGGGTCGGGCAGGCCCTGCACGAGCGCGTGATACGTCTTGTCGACCGTGCGGTCACGGAATGCCTGCTTGAGCAGGGTGTACGCACGCTCGCTCTTGGCGACGACCATGAGACCGCTCGTGCCGACGTCGAGGCGCTGCACGATGCCCTGACGCTCCGGTGCGCCCGAGGTGGAGATGCGGTACCCCGCAGCGGCGAGGCCGCCGACGACATCCGGGCCGTCCCAGCCGACGCTCGGGTGCGCGGCGACGCCGGCCGGCTTGTCGACGACGACGATCTCGGTGTCGTCGTGCACGATGTTCATGCCGGGCACGGGTTCGACGCGGGGCGTCGCCTCACGCGGCCCGGTACGCTCCGGCATCGCGACCTCGAGCCACGCGCCGGCGCTCACGCGCTCGGACTTCGCGACCCGCTTGCCGTCGACGCTGACAGCGCCCTCGGCCGCGAGTTCGGCGGCGCGGGTGCGGGAGAAACCCAGCAGGCGGGCGATGGCCGCGTCGACGCGCTCCCCCTCGAGCCCTTCGGGGACAAACAACGACTTGACCTCGCTCATCGCTGAGCCTCCTCGGTGGTGGGCGACGTGCCATCATCTGCGCCGTCGTGGGCGCCCTCGCGCGTTCCGTCGAGACCGATGCCGCGGAAGGTCAGCAACACGACGAGGGCCGCGGCGACGCAGATCGCCGAATCGGCCAGGTTGAAGATCGGCCAGTGCGGCAGCTCGAAAAAGTCCACGACGTGGCCACGCCCCCCACCCGGCTCACGAAAGAACCTGTCGATCAGATTGCCAACGGCTCCTCCGATGATCAGCCCGAAGGCGAGGGCCCACGGGAGGCTACGCAGCTTGCGCGCGGTCACGGCGAGCACGACGACCACGACCACCGCGATCGCGGTGATGAAGAGCGTCGAATTCGTGCCGAGGCTGAACGCGGCGCCGGGGTTGTACGTCAACCGCAGCCGCAGGAACGAGCCGAGCAGATCACGCGGGCGGCCGTCACTCAGGGCGTCCTGCGCCCATTGCTTGCTGGCCTGGTCGGCCGCGATGACGCCGAGCGCCGCCACGGCGACGAGCGCGAGAGGGCGCCCCGAGACGCGGGACGGGGGGACGGTGGGTGTGGCGCCCGAGTTCAGCGGCGCTCCTGCTTCTTCTTGCATGTCATGCATAGGGTCGCACGAGGGAAGGCCTGGAGTCGAAGTTTGCCGATCGGGCCGCCGCACGATTCGCATACGCCGTACGTGCCGTCGTCCATCCGCCCGAGGGCGCGTTCGCTCTGACGCAGCACCTCCGCGGACTTGCGGGCCAACGAGATCTCGTGCTCGCGCTCGAAGTTCGCGTTGCCGACGTCGGCCTGGTCGTCGCCCGCCCCGTCGCCCGGGTTGCGCAGCAGCCCCTCGAAGTCCGTGGCGAGTTCGTCGAGCTCGGCGCGCACGCGGGCCACGTCGGCCTCGAGCTCGGCCCGCACCTCGGCGAGTTCGGCGTCGCCCCACGGCTCCTCGGCGCCGCCGACGGCCAGGTCGCTCGCGGCGGTCTTCTGTGTCGCCATGGTGGTCACTCCAGTCTCCCAGCGGCGCCCGCTCGGCGCGCACGATGATGCGGATATTACGCAGAGGATAGGCCACATCAGGCGGGTCGAGGCGAACAACAGATGAAGTTTTACGTACCCGCTAGTAGGACCAGCAAAGGGACGCACGAAGCGGGCTCGTGGACGACAGATCGTGCACGAGCCCGCTTGGTGACGGCCATGAGGCCGCGGTCATCACGCTTTGGTGTCGGGCGTCTGCTGCTTCTCGTCGAGCTTGCGCAGCTGCTCGCTCAGGTAACCCTTGAGGTTCGAGCGGTAGTCGGTCTCGAAGCCCTTGAGCCGCTCGATCTCGGCTTGCAGCGCCGTGCGTCGCGTCTCGAGGTCGGACAGGATGCTCGTGCGACGCTGCTCGGCCTCGGTCACGAGCGCGGCCGACTTCTCGGTACCCGTGCGCACGAGCTTGTCGTGCTGGCTCTGCCCGCTCGAGACGAGTTCGTCGTGCTTGGCCTGAGCCTTCTTGACGAGGTCGTCGTGCTCGCTCTGGCCGCGCTTGACGAGGTCGTCGTAGGTCGACTGGCCTGTCGTCAGCAGTTCGTCGTGGCGCTGCTTGGCGCTCGACAGCAACTTCTCGCTCTTCGCGTTCGCCTCCGTGACCACCTTGTCGCGGTGCGCGGTGGCTTCGCCGACGAGACGATCACGCTCGGTCTCGCCGTCACGCACGTGCTGGTCGTGCAGACGCTGTGCGAGGGCGATGACGCCCGCCGCGTCGGTGCCGGCGTTGGTCTCGTTCGTGGCCGGCTGCGTCGACGTCGCCGAGGCGGCCTCGCGGGCCTGCTTCAGCTCGTTCTCCAGCTGCGTGATGCGCGCGTCGGCCTCGGCCAGCTTCGCCTGCGCGTTCTTGGCCTCCTCGCGGGCGCTCTGGAGGTCGCGACGGGCGCTCGTGGGGTCGGCGCTCGCCGCGTCCTGACCTGCGTCGGCAGCCTCGTTCGCCTTGGGGGCACGCGCCTTGTCGAGTTCGGTGCGCGACGTTTCCAGTTCCTTCTTGAGGCGCGCGATCTCCGCCTTGTCCTCGTCGCTCGAGCCACCCGCGGCTGGAGCCGCAGCGTTGTTCACCGGCGTGAGGGCCGGGACGGCCGTCGTCTTCGACTGGCCCGCCATCGTCGCGTCGCCGTCTCCGCCGTGGCTGCGGCGGCAGTCGTCGAGCTTGTCGCTCAGCGAGTCGTTCTCGGCGTTCAGCCGACGCAGCTCGACGACGATCTCGTCGAGGAAGTCGTCGACCTGGATCTCGTCATACCCGTTGCGCCCGAACCCCTTCGGCTTCGAGAACTCCTTCTTGACGACGTCTTCCGGCGTCAGCGCCATGTATTCACCTCAGTAACGCTCGAAGCCGAGGCGGGGCCTCGGCAAATCCGTTTCGTGCACGCCGATGCGGGCACGCTCAAAAATTTCCCGACTTCACCTTAGGAGATTAGCCGCGACTTGCACAGCCAGCGCCACGATCAGGAACGCCAGGTCGATGCCGACGCCGCCGAGGCGCAGGGGCGGAACGACGCGGCGCACCGCCTTGATCGGCGGGTCGGTGACGGTGTAGACCGCCTCCGCGACGACGAGCACGACGCCACGCGGCGTCCACTGCCGCGCGAACACCTGGATCCAGTCGAAGACGAGGCGCGCGATGAGCACGACGAAGAACACGTCGAGCACGGTCGCGAGCGCCGTTCTGACGCCGTTCATCGAGTCTCCTTCATCACCATGACGCCATCCTCCCACGCATGGGCGCGGCCGCCGTCATCCAGGGGACAACGGCGGCCGCGGCCCGAGCGCGAGGCGACGATTCAGCTCTGGTTGAACAGCCCGCGCGTCGCCTTGGCGACCTCGGGCCCGCTCGTGGAGACCTCGACGTTCTCGGGCGAGAGGAGGAAGACCTTGCTCGTCACGCGCTCGATAGAGCCGTGCAGACCGAAGACGAGACCGGCGGCGAAGTCGACGAGACGCTTGGCGTCCGTGTCGTCCATGTCGGACAGGTTCATGATGACGGGGACGTTGTCGCGAAAGGCCTCACCGATCTCCTTGGCCTCGTTGTACGTCCGAGGGTGGATGGTCGTGATGCGACTCATGGTCGAGGCCTCCGTGTCGGAAAAGTCGTGGTGGGTCACCTCGGGGCGCAGCGGCGTGACCTCGGCAGGGGCGCGACGTTCGTACGCGTCATAGTCGTCGTGACGCTCGTCGTCGTAGGCGACCTCGTACTCCTCGACGTACTGCTCGCTCGCGCGCGGCGCGTGCGTGTCCACGTCGGACAGTCCGAGGTATTCCATCGTCTTGCGCAGTGCGCTCATTCTTCCTGCTCCTGTGTCCGCCTGGCCCCTCGCGGAAAGGGCACCACATAGCTCGTCGGTGTCAGGCTCGAAGTTACCCGGCGAGCGGACGCGAACCGAGTATTGCGCTTCCGACACGCAGGTGTGTCGCGCCGATCTTCACCGCGTCCTCGAGATCGCCCGACATCCCCGCCGACAACGACGTGGCCTGCGGGAAGTTTGCGAGGAAATCTTGACGGACGTGCGCGAGACGCGAGAACGCGGCGGCCGGCTCCTCTCCGAGTGGCGCGACCGCCATGAGCCCGCACAACCGTAGGTGCGGCGCCTGCTCGACCGCCGCGGCCACCTCGTGCAGCTCGGTCTCCTGCGCGCCACCGCGCCCCGAACCGTCACGCTCGAGAGCGACCTGCACGAAGATGTCGAGGGGGTTCTCGCGATCCGCGGCGCCGGCGTCGAGCAGCGGCACGAGCTTGAGCCGGTCGAGCGACTGCACGACGTCCGCGTGCCGCGCGATGCGGCGCGCCTTCTTGCTCTGGATCTGGCCGATGAAGTGCCGACGCGGTGAGGCGATGAGATCCGGACGCTCGGCGCGCAGCGCATCGACCTTCTCGACGAGCTCCTGCTCGCGGTTCTCCCCCACGTCGCCCACCCCGAGGTCGGCGAGCGCGACGAGGTCGGTGACGGGGAAGAACTTCGTGACGACGACGAGCGTCGGGGCGTCGTCACGCCCGGCCGCGCTCGTGGCGGCGGCGATGCGGACGCGCACGCGCTCCAGGTTGGCCTGCAACTCGGCGCGACGCGCGGGCGAGGCGTCGAGACCACGGCGACTGGGGTCGGAATCGGCGGTGCGTGACGGCGTCGGAGGCTGCATCACGACACGGCCGCCTTGCGGACGATGAGCCCGGCGAAGCGACCCGTCGCGCCGTCGCGACGATACGAGTACAGGCGAGGCTCCTCACGCGTGCATCCCGGCACCCATTCGAGCGGGACACCGGCGTCCGCGAGCTGCGACGCGACGCCCGCCGCGACGTCGATCGCCGGCGTGCCCGTCCACGTGATGGCGGCGCTGGCCGGGTGGGCCTGACGCGCGGCGTCATGCATCTCGCGCGGCACCTCGTAGCAGCGCCCGCAGATCGACGGGCCCAGCACTGCGCTGATGTCGCGCGCTCCGAGGTGGCGCATCGCCTCGAGCGCCGCCGGCACGACGCCGGCGAGCATGCCGGGACGCCCGGCGTGCGCGACGCCGATGACGCCGGCCGCGTCATCACTCAGGAGAACCGGCGTGCAGTCGGCCACCATGACGCCGAGCGCGAGGCCGCTGTCACGGCTGACCATCGCGTCAGCGCTCGGTCCGGCCTGACCGGAGGCGACGTCGGCGAGGGTGACCTCCGCGACGCTCGCGCCGTGGACCTGATCCATCCAGGCGATGGGGACGCCACCCAGCTGCGCGGAGACCCGCTCCCTGTTCACGCGCACCGCACGCTCGTCGTCACCGACGTGCAGCCCGAGGTTCAACGCCGAGAACGGCGCCTCACTGACCCCGTCGAGGGAATCGGTGAAGCACCGTTCGAGCGAGCCGCTCGGCGACTCACGCCGGTCGTGCCAGAAGAACATCGACCGGGCTCCGGATCACTTGAGGAAGTCGGGGACGTCCAGGTCGTCACGATCCTCGAACGTGACCTCCTTGGGCGGACGCACGACCTCGGGGGCCTGCTGACCGCCCTGCTGCGACTGCCCTTGCTGCGCCTGGCCCTGCTGAGCGTCCTGGGCGTGCTGCTGCTCACCCTGACCCGGCTGGACGCGGGCCGGCGGCGCGGAGACGCGCGTCGGGCCGGCGGTCGTCCCGGGAACGGTGACGGGCTTGATCGTCGCCGGGGCGGCAGCCTGCGGCTGGTAGGACTGCTGCGCCTGCTGGGACGGCATCTGCGCGGACGTCTGCTGCTTCGCGGGACGCTGCTGAGCGCCACCCTGCTGAGCAGGACGCTCATCGTTGCGCTTCTGCGGCGCACCACCGTCGAAACCGGCGGCGATGACGGTGACGCGCACCTCGTCGCCCAGGGCGTCGTCGATGACGGCGCCGAAAATGATGTTGGCCTCGGGGTGCGCCGCCTCCTGCACGAGGCGAGCGGCCTCGTTGATCTCGAACAGACCGAGGTCGGAACCGCCCTGGACCGACAGCAGGACGCCGTGGGCGCCGTCGATGCTCGCCTCGAGCAGCGGGCTGGAGATAGCGAGTTCGGCGGCCTGCACCGCGCGGTCCTCGCCACGGGCCGAACCGATGCCCATGAGCGCCGAGCCGGCACCCTGCATGACGGACTTGACGTCGGCGAAGTCGAGGTTGATCAGACCTGGGGTCGTGATGAGGTCGGTGATGCCCTGGACACCGGACAGGAGCACCTGGTCGGCCGAGCGGAAGGCGTCGAGCATCGAGACGGCGCGGTCGCTGATCGACAGCAGCCGGTCGTTCGGGATGACGATGAGCGTGTCGACCTCTTCGCGCAGCGCGGAGATGCCGAGCTCGGCCTGGTTCGCGCGACGACGGCCCTCGAAGGTGAACGGGCGGGTCACGACACCGATCGTCAGAGCACCGAGGCCGCGGGCGATCTTCGCGACGACGGGCGCACCACCGGTGCCCGTGCCACCACCCTCACCGGCGGTGACGAACACCATGTCGGCGCCCTTGAGGACCTCTTCGATCTCCTCGGCGTGATCTTCCGCAGCCTGACGACCGACCTCGGGGTCGGCGCCGGCACCGAGACCGCGCGTCAGCTCACGGCCCACGTCGAGCTTGACGTCGGCGTCACTCATGAGCAGGGCCTGGGCGTCGGTGTTGATCGCGATGAACTCCACACCCTTGAGGCCGACCTCGATCATCCGGTTGATGGCGTTGACGCCACCGCCGCCGATACCGACGACCTTGATGACGGCCAGGTAGTTCTGGGGAGTTGCCACGAGAAGAGGCCTTTCGAAAGCGGGTGCGAGTATGCAGAGCCGATGCTACGCGACCGGATGCCCGGACGCGAACATCTCGACGTCAACTCGAACGTGACCCCGCCAGGCACGTGGCCCGCCGACCCGCGCACCACCGCACCCCCTCGGCGACCCGGGACCCCTGAGGCAACGGAAGACCCCCGGCATTCCGCAGAATCCCGGGGGGTCTTGGCCGCCGAAAAGATTAACCTTCGACTTCACCTTCACGCGTATTGAGACCAGTGAGGATGCGCGGGCCGAGGTGCGTGACATCGCCCGCGCCGACGGTCACGACGAGGTCGCCCGGGCGAGCCACGTCGAGCACGCGAGCGAGCGCGTCGTCGGCCGTGGGAGTGAACTCGCCGCGTCCGGACGTCATGCGATCGGTGATCAGCGCGCCGCTCACCCCGGCGACGGGCTGCTCGCGCGCGCCGTACACGTCGAGGACGAAGGCGTGGTCGGCGCCATCGAGCGCCGCGGCGAGACCGGTCGCCGCGTGCTGCGTACGCGAGTACAGGTGGGGCTGGAAGATGACGATGAGTTCGCCGTCGTCCTTGAGCCCGGCCGCCGTACGCACGAGGGCGTCGAGCTTGCCGGGGTTGTGGGCGTAGTCGTCGACGACGCGGACGCCGCCCGCCTCACCACGCGGCTCGAACCGACGCGAGGTGCCGCGGAAGGCCCCGAGCCCGCGCGCGACATCGGCCGGCGCGAGACCGAAACCGTGGACGAGGGCGGTGTAGACGCCCGCCGCGTTGAGCAGGTTGTGGGCACCCGGCACATGCAGCGCGACGTCGTGGACGGCGTCCCCGTCGCGGAGGCTCATGCGCCAGTCGAAGCCCTCCCCGCTCTCCGCGACGATACGCACGTCTGCGTCGGTGTCGCGCCCGTACGTCAAGACGCGCGCGCCCGCGGCGCGACGGCGCTGGGCCAGGGCCAGCGAGCCCTCGTCGTCAGCGCAGGCGACGAGCAGACCCTGCGGCGCGATCGTCGCCGCGAAGGTCTCGTAGGCACGAGCAAGGTTGGCCGACGTGCCGTAGAAGTCGAGGTGATCGTCCTTGATGTTCGTGACGATCGCGACCTGCGGGTGGTAGACGACGAACGAGCCGTCGCTCTCGTCGGCCTCGACGACGAAGATCTCGCCCTCGCCCGGTGCCGCGTTGACACCGAGCCCCGCGACGTTGGCGCCGATCGCGAACGACGGCTTCTCCCCCGCCGCGACGAGGGCGGCCGTCGCCATTCCGCTCGTCGTCGTCTTGCCGTTGGCGCCCGCGACGGCGAGCCCGCGACCCGCGCGCATGAGCATCGCGAGGCCCTGGCTGCGGTGCAGCACCGGCAGACCGCGCCGTCTGACCTCGACGAGTTCGGGGTTGGCCTCGTTGATGGCGCTTGAGATGAGGACGACGGCGCCGTCCGGCACGTCGGCAACGTTCGCGGCGTCGTACCCGAGCTCGATGCGTGCTCCCTGGGCACGAAGGTCGTCGAGTACCGGCAGGTCGACGTTGTCGGAGCCGCTCAGGGTGACGCCCGCGGCGAGGAACAACCGCGCGACGCCCGACATGCCTGAGCCGCCGACCGCGATCATGTGCACGTGTGGCACGTCCGCGAGAGCGGGCAGCGGCGCGGCGAAGTCGAACCGCTCGTTCACACCGTTGCTCATGCCCGGCCCCCGGTCGCTGCAGCGTCCTCGATGAGGTCGACGAGGCGTGCGGCGCCATCCGCGTGCCCGCGGCTGCCGGCTGCCGCACGCATGCGGGCCAGCTCGTCGGCGTCCGTCACGAGCGGGATGACGACGCGCTCTACCCACGTCGCGTCGACGTCGCCGTTGTCGACGAGCAATGCTCCCCCGGCCTCGACGACGTCCTTCGCGTTGAGTCGCTGCTCGCCGTTGCCGATGGGCAGCGGCACGTAGATCGCGGGGATCGCGAGCGTGGACAGTTCGCTCACCATGCCGGCGCCGCTTCGCGTGACGACGAGGTCGGCCACCGCGTAGGCGAGGTCCATGCGGTCGCAGTACTCCTCGACGACGTAGCGCGGCCCCGAGGCGGTGGCCGGGGCCTCGAACCCCTTGCCCCGCCCGGTGATGTGCAGGACCTGCACCCCGGCCTCACGCAGCGCCGGCGCGGCCGCGGCGAAGGCCTCGTTGAGACTCGCTGCACCGAGCGAGCCACCGGTGATGACGAGCGTCGGGCGTCCGGGTTCGAGACCGAAGTACGTCATCGCCTCGGCGCGCAGCATCGCGGGGCGAAGCTCTCGGATCTCGCGTCGCAGCGGCATCCCGACGACCTCGGCGCCCGCCAGCGGGGTGCCGGGGAACGTCGTCGCCGTGTGCGCGGCCCATCGCACGCCGAGCTTGTTCGCCAGCCCCGGCCGGGCGTTCTGCTCGTGGATGACGATGGGGATCCCAGCCTTGCGCGCCGCGAGGTAGACGGGCGTCGAGACATACCCGCCGAAGCCGACGACGACCTGCGGGCGGCGTTCGGCAACGAGTGCCTCCGCCTGGCGCAGCGCCCCCCGGAACGCGGCGGGAAACCTCAGCGCGGCGACGTTCGGCCGACGCGGGAAGGCGACCTTCGGCACGTAAGACAGCGTGAAACCGTGCTCGGGCACCAGTCGCTCCTCGATGCCGTCAGGGGAACCGACGACCGTGATGACGGCTTCGGTGTGGCGGTCGGTGATCTCCTGCACCGTCGCGAGCAACGGCAGGACGTGACCGGCCGTTCCTCCTCCGGCGAGCAGAACGCGTTCGAGCGTCATGTCAGTCAGCCTTTCCGTCGAGGGAGCACGGCGAGTGTGCGCGCCACGCGGCGCGGTTTGAGGGTGAGAGCTTCGGCGGCACCTGGTTCCTGCCTGGCGAAGGCCAACAGGATGCCGATGCCGAACAGTGTCATGACGAGCGCCGACCCGCCATAGGAGACCAGCGGGAGCGGCACACCGACGATCGGGAAGATGCCCAGGACCGAGCCGATGTTGACCACTGCCTGGAAACAGATCCACACCATGATGCCGGCACTCGCGACGCGGACGAACATGTCACGCGTCTGCGCGATGAGCCGGTAGCACGCGTAGGCGAGCACGACGTACAACGCGAGCACCGTGAGGGCACCCGGCAGACCGAGCTCTTCGCCGATGATGGCAAAGATGAAGTCGTTGTGAGCCTCCGGCAACCACTGCCACTTCTCACGCGAGGCGCCCGGCCCGAGGCCCCACACTCCGCCCCCGGCGAGAGCGTACATGCCGTGCACCTTCTGGTAGCACCCGTCGAGATCGACGTTGTCGCACCCACCGAGCCAGGCCTGGATGCGCGAGGTCCGGTTACCACTCGTCCAGATCGCGATGGGCAACGTGACGAGGGCGAGGGCCGCCAGCCAACCGAACAACGCCTTGCGCGCGCCGGCACACCACAACATGCCGAGGTAGATGACCGAGACGACCATCGTCGTCCCGAGATCCTTGCCGAGCATGATCAGCCCGATGAGCAGGACGACATAGGGCACGGTAGGCAGGATCGAGCGACGGGGGTCGTGCAGGTGGGCCTGTCGGTTGGACAGGACGAGCGCCACCATGAGGATCAGCGCCACCTTGCCGATCTCGGACGGCTGGATCTGCAGCCCGCCCACTCGGATCCAGTTGCGGTTGCCGAGTACCTCCACACCGATCCCGGGCACCATGACGAGCACCTGCAGGAAGAGTGCGGCGAGCATGAGAGGAAAGGCCATCACCTTGAACACCCGGATCGGCAGACGACTCGTCACGGTAGCCACGATGACACCGACCACGGCGAATACCGCCTGCTTCGTGAAGTCCGAATACGGCGACTGCGTATCCATGTACGACGTCACGCTCGAGGCGGACAACACCATGACGAGTCCGAGTCCGACGAGCATGCCCGCCGAGCCGAGGATCAGGTAATACGTGGCCAGCGGCGACTCGAGCCACTTCAGGCGTCCTCTGAGCTGACGCGAGGCCCCCTGCACCGCAGGCGAATCCCGCCATGACAGGCGCGTCGCCGTCATGCCCCGGATCCGCTGAGTGCCGCGACCGCGTCGGCGAACGCGTCACCGCGCGCGCCGTAGGAGGCGTACATGTCGAGACTCGCCGCTGCCGGTGCGAGCAGCACGGTGTCGCCGCGCTGGGCGGCTGCATTTGCCGCCGCGACGGCCTCACGCATCGCCTCGTCGGCATCGCTCGTCTCGATGACGGTGACGGGCACCTGCGGCGCGTGGGCCGCGAGAGCGTCGGCGATGATGCCCCGGTCACGACCGAGCAGCACCACGGCGCGCAGCCGCGAGGCGTTCGCGCGCACGAGATCATCGACCTCGGCGCCCTTGAGCAATCCGCCGGCGATCCAGACGACGGGGTCGAACGCCTGCAGCGACGCCTGGGCCGCGGGCGGGTTCGTCGCCTTCGAGTCGTCGACCCAGCGCACGCCGCCGACCTCGGCGACGCTCGCCATCCGGTGCGGCTGGGGCGTGTAGTCGACCAGGCCCTGACGGACCGCGGCGAGCGTCACGCCGTAGCTGCGGGCGAGCGCGGCCGCGGCGAGCGCGTCGGCGACGTAGTGCGGTGCGGAAGCGTTCGGGCCGAGGTCACTCAGGATGGCGAGTTCGGCTGCGCTGGTGCGTCGTTCGGCGATGAAGGCACGGTCGGCGAGGACGTCGTCGACGATGCCGACCATCGACGGCCCCGGCGTGCCGAGCGTGAACCCGATCGCGCGACAGCCGTCGACGACCTCGGCGTCCTCGACCATCGCCTCGGTCGCGGGATCGTCGACGTTGTAGACGCACGCGACCTGGGTGCGCTCGTACACCCGCCCCTTCTGACGCTTGTACTCCTCGTAGGAGCCATGCCAGTCGATGTGGTCGGGGGCGACGTTGAGGCAGCAGGACGCGTACGGCGACACCGTGCGCGACCAGTGCAGCTGGAACGACGACAGCTCGACCGCGATGACGTCGTACGGCTGCGGGTGCAGTACTGCCTCGAGCAGCGGCATGCCAACATTGCCGGCGGCCACCGCGCGCAGCCCCTGCGCCTTGAGCATCGACTCGAGCATCGTGACGGCCGTCGTCTTGCCGTTGGTCCCGGTGATCGTCAGCCACGGCGCACCGCCCTCGCGCGGGCGCATGCGCCACGCGAGCTCGACCTCACCCCAGACGGGGATGCCGCGCGACATGGCGTCCTGCATGATCGGCGCGCTCGGCGCCACGCCCGGCGAGGTGACGATGAGATGCGTACCCTCCGGCGCCGCGTCCATGTGCTCGGCGCCGAACGCGACGTCGGCGCCGAGGACGTCGAGGATCTGCGCGCGTTCGGCCATGACGTCGCTGTGGTCGCGCGAGACGACGCGCACGCGGGCGCCGCGCTCGAGGAGCGCGTCGGCGGCCGCGAACCCGGACACGCCGAGCCCGATGACGAGCACCGACAACCCGGACCAGTCGGCGTCGCGGTGCGTGAGGTCACGCTCCCCCGCGAACGGTTCGTACGAAGGGTCGAGGGCCCACAGGTCGTGCTGGCTCACTGGCTGACGTTCCATTCCGCGTAGAAGATGCCCAGACCGAACGCGACGCACAGCCCCGCGATGATCCAGAACCTGATGACGACGGTGATCTCGTTCCAACCCACCATCTCGAAGTGGTGGTGCAGCGGCGCCATCCGGAAGATGCGCTTGCGTCGGGCCTTGAACGAGCCGACCTGGAGGATGACCGAGAGCGTCTCGATGACGAACAGCCCGGCGAGGATGACGACGAGGAACTCGGTGCGCGTCGTGATGGCGAGGCCCGCGAGCGCGCCGCCGAGGGCGAGCGAACCGGTGTCACCCATGAAGATCTTGGCCGGCGTCGCGTTCCACCACAGGAAGCCGAAGCAGGCACCCATGAGCGCCGCGGCGACGACGGCGAGGTCGTGAGGGTCGCGCACGTCATAGCACTTGGCGGCGTGCGTCATCATCTCCGAGTACTGGCAGTTCTGGTTGAACTGCCAGATCGAGATGAGCACGTACGCGCCGAACACCATGACGCACGCGCCGGTGGCGAGCCCGTCGAGACCGTCGGTGAGGTTGACGCCGTTCGAGGTACCCGCGATGAGCAGGTTCGCCCAGATGACGAACAGCAGCAGGCTGACGACGGTGCCGCCGACCGCGAGCGACAGGCTCGAGTCGCGCACGAACGAGATGGCGTAGCTCGCGGGTGTGAGGCCGTTGGAGTTCTCGAACTGCAGTGCGAGCACTGCGAAGATGACGGCGACGAGCGTCTGCCCCCCGAGCTTCTGCAGTGACGTCAGCCCGAGCGATCGCTGCTTCGTGATCTTGATGGCGTCGTCGGCGAACCCGACGAGCCCCAGCCCCGCCATGAGGAACATGACGAGTAGGCCGCTCGCGCTCATCGGCGTCATCGTGAACAGGTGGGCGCAGCCGTACGCGAGCAGGCTCGCCACGATGATGACGGCGCCACCCATCGTCGGCGTGCCGCGCTTGGTGTGGTGCGTCGTGGGGCCGTCGTCGCGGATGAACTGCCCGTATCCCTTGCGCACCAGGAACTTGATGAACATGGGGGTGCCGAACAGAGCGGCGATCAGCGACACGATGGCCGCGATGAGCACGCCCTTCATGAGGTCACCTCCGTGACAGGAAATGCGGGTGTACCGGATTCTTCGACCAACCTATCCCCCAGCATGCGAAGACCCGAGTCACGACTCGACTTGAACAGCACGACATCCCCCGGTGCGATCTGCTCGACGAGCACGTCGTGTGCCGCGTCGATGTCGTCGACGGTGGTGACGGCGTCCGCCGTCATGCCCGCCGTGCGCGCCCCCTGCGCGATGGCCTGCGCGCCCGCGCCGACGACGACGAGGCGGTCGATGCCCAGTTCGGCGGCGAGCTGCCCGACGGCGGTGTGCTCGTCATGCGAGGCCTCGCCCAGTTCGCGCATCTCACCGAGCGCGGCGATGCTGCGGCGTGAGGTACCCATGTGGGCGAGGGCTCGCAGCGCGGCACGCATCGAGTCGGGGTTGGCGTTGTACGCGTCGTTGACGAGCGTCACGCCGCCGCCGACCTCGCTGACCTCCATGCGCCAGCGCGACGCGGCCCCGGCTCCGGCGACGGCCTCGACGACGTCGCCGAGCGCGAGTCCGAGGCTGGTCGCGGCGGCGATGACGCTGAGCGAGTTGCCGACCTGGTGCTCGCCGACGAGGGCGAGACGCACGTCTGCCTCCCCGAGGGGGCAGGTGAGGTGATAGCTCGGGCGACCGTCCTCGTCGATGCTCACGTCGGTGGCACGGTAGTCGGCGTCCTCGCCGAGCCCCACGAGGATGACCTTTGCCTGCGTGCGGCTCGCCATCGCGCGCACCCGCGAGTCGTCGACGTTGAGGATCGCGACGCCGTCCTGCGGCAGCGCCTCCACGAGCTCACCCTTCGTCCGGGCGATTGCCTCGACGGAGCCGAACTCGCCCATGTGCGCCTGTCCGACGTTGAGTACGATGCCGATGCTCGGCGGCGCGATCTTCGTCAGGTACGCGATGTGCCCCACCCCCGAGGCGCCCATCTCGGCGACGAGGTAGCGCGTCGCCTCGTCGATGCGGCAGACCGTCAGCGGGACCCCGACCTCGCTGTTGAGCGAGCCGTAGGGGGCGATCGTCGGCGCGAACCGCGCGAGCACCGCACCGAGCAGATCCTTCGTCGACGTCTTGCCCGACGAGCCGGTGATGCCCACGATCTGCAGGTTGGGTGCACGGTCGACGACGGCGCGCGCCACCTCGGCGAAGGCCAGTTCGACGTCGTCGACGACGACGCACGAAGCACCGTCGACCGCTCGCTCGCCGAGAACTCCGGCAGCGCCGACCGCCAGCGCGGCCGGGACGAAGTCGTGCCCGTCCGCGTGCTCACCGACGCGCGCGACGTAGAGCGAGCCGGCGGCGCACTCGCGCGAGTCGGTGACGACGGGACCGGTGATGCGAGCGTCGGGGCCGACCAGGCGTCCCCCGGTGACGGTCGCGATCTCCTCGAGTGATAGTTCGATCACTGGGACGACGACTCCTTCGAACGGTATTCGATCGGATAGGGCAACTTGTCGCTCTTGTTCGGGGGAATCTTACGGTTATGCAGGGCGTACCCCATGACCTTGGAGAACACGGGCGCGGCGAGGTCGCCACCGAAGGTGCCCGCCTGCGGCTTCTGCAGCGTCACCGACACGATGAGCTGCGGATCCTTCGCGGGCGCCATGCCGATGAAACCCGCCGTCACGCCGTCGTACGTCTTCTTCTGCGCGTCGTAGCGCTGGGCCGTCGAGGTCTTGCCGGCGACGTCGTACCCGTCGACGGCCGCGAGCGGCGCCGAGCCCTCCTTCGACACGACGCCCTGCATCATGCCGATGAGCTCGCGCGAGGTCTTCTCACTGAACACGCGCGTCGGCGTGCGATCGTCCTGCGGCGCCTTCATCGTCCCGTCGGCGTCCTGCACCTTCGACACGAGGCTGAGCGGCGAGCGCACCCCACCGTTGGCGATGGTCTGGAACAGCGCCGTCTGCTGCACCGCAGAACTCGCGAGGCCCTGACCGAACATCACGGTGTACCACGTGTCCCCCACCCAGTTCTTGACGGGCGGGACGATGCCCGCGGACTCGCCGGGAAAGCCGATTCCGGTCGTCTTGCCGAGCCCGAACTTCATCATGTACGAGTACAACGTCTCCTTGGGCATCTTCTCGCCCGCGAGGATCGTGCCCATGTTCGACGATTGTGCGATGACACCGGCGAGGGTCAGGTACTCGACGCCGTGGGGGTGCGAATCCTGGAACGGGCGCCCGGCGCGCTCCAACTTGGCGGGCACCTCGACGTGCGTCGTGGGCCTCGCGAGGCCTTCCTCGAGGAGCGCGCCCGCCGTCACCATCTTCTGTGTCGAACCGGGTTCGAAGGTGTCGGTGAACGCACGGTTCTGCAAGGCGTCGGACGCGGCCGAACTCATGTCGTTGTTGTCGAAGCTCGGGTAGCTCGCGGTCGCGAGAAGGTGCCCCGCCTTGTCGGCGACGACGATCTCGCCCGACTGCGACTTCGTCTTCTTGACGGCCGCGACGAGTTCGTTCTGCGCGTACCACTGGATGTCGTTGTCGACGGTGAGCTGCACGGCCCGGCCGCTGACGGGCTGCTGGTCGAGGTTGTCCCCCGTCGCGATCGGCTCGCCGTTGCGAGCGCGCTCGATCTGGTGGATGCCGTCCTTGCCGCGCAGCTGCGCGTCGAGCATCTGCTCCACCCCGCCGCCAGGCACGCCGGCCGAGTTCACCCAGCCGACGAGCGGGGCGACGGAGGTGCGCTGCGGGTATTCACGCTTCTGACGCAGTTCCGAGGAGATGCCGGGCAGCTCCAGCGCCTTGAGCTGGCTCCACTGCGCCGGCGTGATGTCCTTCGCGAGGTACACGAAGCGGCTCTTTCGCTTGCTCGCCTCGTCGAGCTTGCTCGCGTAGTCGCTCGCGTCGCCGCCGAGCACCTGGGCGAGTTGTGCGCCCACGCCGTCGATGCCCTTGGGCGACCTCTTCGAGTTCTTGCGGTACTGCGAGGCCGCAACAGGGTCTCCCGCGATGTCGCGGCGTTCGACGCTGCGGGCGAGGACCGCACCGTTCTCGTCGGTGATGGTGCCGCGCGCGGCCGGCACGTTGGTGCGCGTGAGCCGCTGCGTCAGCGCCTGCTGGGACAGCTCGTCCGCGTTCCACCACTGCACGCTGAACAGTTCGTAGGCGAAGATCGCGAACACGAGCGTGAATGCCATGAGCATGAGTCGCGAACGTCGGCGCGGGTGCCCGACGGCCGCGAGACGTGCCCGGGCGGGTTCGTTCCAGCGCACCGGGCGGCCCTGGCCGTCGCTGTTCTGACGAACGCCTCGCGCACCACCACCCGCAGCCGGCCGTTCGCGAGGCCGATCCTGACCCTGGGGTCGTCCCTGTCGCCGGTTCTGCGCCGGAACCCGACCGCGAGATCCAGGACGCTGGGAGCCGTCGGGACGGGGGCGGCGAGGCTGGCCGGGCTGAGAGCGCCGGGGTCGATCCACGTCAGCTCTCCTCGTCCCGCTCGTCCACGTCGTGCTCGCTCTACGTCTTACTTGCTCGTCTTCTTCGCCGCCTCGGCCTTCTTGGCCGCCTCGGCCTTGGCCGCAGCAGCGTCGGCCGCTGCCTTCTCCTTGGCTCGAGCCTGCGCCTGCGCCACCGGGTCGGTGATGTGCAGACCGACGGTGCCGCTGGCGATCACCTCGCCGGCCGCCTTGCTGGCGGGGGTGCTCGGGAGCGTGTTCACACTAAGCGCCGTGCCCGCCTGGCTCGGGTGTGCCACGCCGAGCTTCTTGCCCGTGTCCCGACTCACATAGGTGATCGACGCCGGCTTGACCATGCCGTAGCTCTCGGCCTTCAGCGTGAGCTCCTCGGGCGCGGACACGGCCGAGATCTCGCTGTCGAGCGCCTGCTCTCGCTCGTTGAGCGTGGAGACGTCACTGCGCAGCGTCGAGAGGGTGAACGACTGCTCGGCGCGCATCGTGTTGAGGAACAACAGCGCAAGCGCCGAGGCCATCGCGACGAGGACGGCGAGCGCCATGAAGCGAGTGTGCCCGGCGCGCTCGGCGGTGGCGACCTGAGTCGCTGGCCGAGCCGGACGCGCACCGGAACGGGCCGAGGTCACGCGGGGGCGACTCGTCGTCACTCGACGAGGGGCGCGGGTGGGGGCGGCCAGCTGGGTCATGACTGGCTTCCTTTCGCTCGGGTGCGTTCGATGACTCGTAATCTGACGGAGGCACTGCGGGGGTTGCGCGCGAGTTCGTCCTCGCTCGGGACGGCGGCGCCCCGGGTGACGAGCGCGAACTCGGGACGGTGCTCGGGTAGTTCCACCGGTAGACCGGGCGGCGCGGTCGAGGCGGACGCAGTTGCGAAGGCGCGCTTCGTGATGCGGTCCTCCAGCGAGTGGAACGACAGCACGGCGAGGCGTCCGCCGACGGCCAGCGAGTCGAGCGCCGACCTCACAGCCTGCTCCCAGCCGCGCAGTTCGTCGTTGACCTCGATGCGCAGGGCCTGGAAGGTGCGCTTGGCCGGGTGGCCGCTCTGACGCTGCGAAGCGAGCGGGATGACCGAGCGCAACATCTCGACGAGCCGACCCGACGTCGTCCACGGCTGCTTCTCTCGCTCCTTGACGACGGCGTGCGCGATCTTGCGGGCGAAGCGCTCCTCGCCGTACGTCTTGAGGATGCGCTCCAACTCGTCCTGGCTGGCGGTGTTGAGGACGTCGGCGGCCGTGGGCCCGTCGCTCGTCTGGTCCATCCGCATGTCGAGTGGCGCGTCGGCGCGGTAACTGAAGCCGCGGTCGAGCTCATCGAGCTGCAGGCTGGAGACGCCGAGGTCGAACAGCATCGCGTCCGCGGGGCGGGGCAGGACGTCGGCGACCTCGGTGTTGACGGCGTGCACGCCTTCGAAGCGGTCACCGAAGCGGGCGAGGCGTTCACCGGCCAGACGCAGGGCCTCGGTGTCACGGTCGATCCCGATGGCGCGGGCCTCGCCGAAGCGCTCGAGCACGGCCTCGGTGTGGCCACCCATGCCGAGGGTGGCGTCGACGTAGAGAGCGCCGGAGCGCTCGAGCGAGGGGGCGAGAGCGTCGAGGATCTCGGTGAGCATGACGGGCACGTGACGATCGGCTGCGAGGCCGCGTGACATCTCCATCGGTGCTCCGTCGCTCGAATCGGGGTGGGCGGCATTCGGCCGGCGGCGCTGCTGTCGCCAGGGCCCCCGCCGCTGGGCTTCCGGCACCGGGGAAGGTGTGTCGGATTCTCAGCGGCCGGAGACCTCGCGACAGCAGGGCTACAGCAAACCGGGAACGACTTCTTCGGCCTGCTCGGAGAACGGCTGTTCCGCGCCGGCGAGGTAGTCGTTCCACGCCTGCGTGTCCCAGATCTCGACGCGGTTACCCGCACCGATCACCGTGCATTCCTTCGAAAGACCCGCGTACTCGCGCAGCAGCGGCGGGATCGTCACACGGCCCTGCTTGTCGGGGATCTCGTCGGAGGCCCCCGAGAGCAGGACGCGCTGATAATCACGCACCGCACGCGAGGTGACGGGTGTCGTGTTCATCGCGGCAGCGATGCGCTCGAACTCGTTCATCGGAAAGACGTACAGGCAGCGTTCCTGCCCACGCGTCATGACGAGGCCCGCAGCGAACTTCTCGCGAAACTTCGCGGGAAGGATCATGCGGCCCTTGTCGTCGAGACGCGGCGTGTGGGTACCCAGAAACACGGCTGGGCACCTCCCGTCACCGATCTCGCTCCGATGACCCCCACTCTACTCCACTTCACCCCACCATGTCGCCCCACCATGTCTGATCTCGTGATCTGGGCAGAGCGATTTCCGCGTCATTGCAGGGCTGACGGCGGGTGGGGCGCGGTGGAGGGAAAAAACCGCCGTTCCCCGAGCGTGGGGGCGCGGGTCCGGCTCGGTCGACGGCTTCACGGCCACGGCACCTCGTCGAGAGCGCAGGTGGAGCGATGTGGAGGAACCCGGTGGAGCGCAGTGGAGGGCGTGCGTGGAGCGCGGTGGAGGGCGATGCGCTCGTCGGCCAGGCGGGTAACGACGCATCCAAGCCCGCGGGGCGAACTGTGGCCGGGGAGGGAAGTTTGGCAAGATCGTGAGTCATGGAACGCCGCAGCCCCGAGCCTTACCCCGCGACCACCGACGTCCTCGGCCTCGCCGACGCCGTGCGCCGCAACGTCGCCCTCGTCGTCGAGGGCAAGGACGACGTCGTGCTCACGGCCGTCACCGTGCTGTTCGCGGGCGGTCACCTGCTCGTCGAGGACGTGCCGGGCGTCGGCAAGACCGTGCTCGCCAAGGCCCTGGCCCGTTCGGTCGACGCGACGATGCGACGCATCCAATTCACGCCCGACCTGCTCCCGAGCGACATCACCGGTGTCAACGTCTACGACCAGGGCAAGGGTGACTTCACGTTCCGTCCGGGCGCGGTGTTCGCGAACATCGTCATCGGTGACGAAATCAACCGCGCCTCGCCGAAGACGCAGTCGGCGCTGCTCGAAGCGATGGAGGAGCACCAGGTGAGCATGGACGGGCGCACCATGCCGCTGCCGCGCCCCTTCATGGTCGTCGCGACACAGAACCCCGTCGAGATGGACGGCACCTTCCCCCTGCCCGAGGCGCAGCGCGACCGTTTCATGGCGCAGATCAGCATGGGTTACCCCTCTGCGCGCGCCGAGCTCGACATGCTTCTGCACCACGGTGAGAAGGACCCGCTCGACACGCTGCGTCCCGTCGCCAGCGCCGACGACGTCGAGCACGCGATCGATGCCATCGCGTCACTGCACACGAGTGACGCGCTGCGTCAGTACGTCGTCGACCTCGTCGCCGCGACGCGCAGCCACCCCAGCCTGCGTCTCGGCGCGAGCCCGCGCTCCTCGCTGCAGCTGCTGCGCGCGGCGCGCGCCCACGCCGCCATCGCGGGGCGCGACCACGCGCTGCCGGAGGACGTCGCCGCCATGGCGCCCGCCGTCCTGTCGCACCGTGTCCTCATGAACCGCGCCCAGCGCGACGAGACGCCCGGTGACGTCGTGCGCCACCTCGTCGAGACCGTGGCTGTGCCGTCGGCGTCGCGATGAGCGCGCTGCCGCGCCTCACCCGTCGTGGCCTGCTGCTCGCGGGAGCGGGCGTCTCCCTCGTGCTCATCGGCGCGTTCTCGGGTTTCACCGACCTCGTGCGAGCCGGAATCTTCGCGTTGCTGCTCCTCGTCCTCAGCGTGCTGACGCTGCTCGTCGCGACACGCGCGTCGGCGCAGGTGCGTCACGTCGGCCCGCGGTTGCCGCTCGAACCCGGTGACCGCGAGCGTGTCGCCGTCCACGCCGAGCTGTCGCCGTCGGCGCGCTTTTCGGGTGCCACCCTCCAGGAACCGCACACGTTCGGCGGCCCGACGCCGTCGTGGCCGGTCGAGGGGCGCCACTTCGACGGCGAATACGCGGTGAGCGCACCTCACCGCGGCCGCTTCGTCACCGGTCCGACGCGCCTGGTCGTGCGTGACCCATTCGGCCTCGCGCACCTGACGCGGGACGTCGCCGCGCGCCGTGAGATCCGCGTGTGGCCCCGCCAAGACGTCGCGCTCACGCCGCAGCGCGAGCGCAGCCTCGTCGGCGACTCGAGCATCGAATCGCACCTCGCCTTCGGCGGCGAGGTCGGGGCGAGCGTGCGCCAGTACGTGCGCGGTGACGACATGCGCCTCGTGCACTGGCCCGCCACCGCTCGCCGCGGTGAACTCATCGTCCGCCAGCTCGACCCACCGACCGACGAGACCGCCCGTGCCCGGCTCGTCGGGCACGTCGAGACCCCGGGTGTCGACGCCGGATGGGAAGGCCTCGTCGAAGCCTGCGCCTCGTGGCTGAGTGCACGCGCCCGCGCGCACCAGCCGTTCGCGCTGCGGGTCGGCGCCGAGACCTACCGCGATCTCCACGACGCGATGGACGCCCTCGCCGTCGCGGGTGATTGCCCCCTCGTCGACGACGCCGCGTCCGCGCACGTCGTCTTCGTCCACGCCGACACCGCGGGCTCACTGGGGCCGGCGCCGTCCGGGGGTGAGGCGTTCGTCGCCGGATCACCCGATGCCGTGACGTCGATGCGCGCCCGCCTCGACGCCGACGGGTGGAGCACACACACGGTTCCCGAGGCGCGCCCCGTCACCACCGCCCCCGCCGAAGGAGCTCGATGACCACCCGCCGCATCCTCGCCGAGGTCGCCCTGGGGCTGCTGTGCCTGAGCGCCTGCTGGCCCCTCGTCGAGCTGTCGAAGGCCGACAGCGTCGGCGTGCCGATCGTCGTGGCCGCGCTCGTCATGTGGGCGATCGGCGCCGGGCTGCGACGCGTGGGTGCACGTTCCTGGCTCATCGTGCTCGCGCAGGCGGCGGCCGTCATGGTCTCGCCACTCGCGGCGCTCGCCGCGCACGGGGTCTCCCCGACCCCGTCCGCTCTGCGGGACGCCGGCCACGAGGCGCAGAAGGTCGCGAACTCCTCCGTCGCTCCCCTGCCGGCCGTCGCCGGCGTCATCGCCGCGCTGACGCTCGGCGCCGCGCTCGTCGCCCTCGTCGTCGACTACGTCGGGGGCACCTCGAAGCTGCCGGCCGCCACCGTGCTGCCCGTCGCGGCGCCGTTCGTGCTCGCGACGACGGCGCTCGGTCAGACGTTGCCGCTGCCCTACTTCGCTGCTGCCGCAGCCGCGTGGGCGCTCCTGATGTGGCTGAGCACGAGTCGTTCCCGCACGTTGACGGGTGCGCCCGTCTTCGCCGCCGTGACGGTGCTGGCCGTGGCCGGCGCCGCCGCCCTGTCGGGGCACGTGCCGACCCGCGCGACTCCGGCTCTCGCCGAGGGTGGGGCCCGGGGCGTCGACACGAGCGTGGACTTCTCGACATCGCTCGACCTGAGCAATGATCTGTCCTCGCGCAACGCGGCGCCCGTCCTCACCTACACGACCGAGGACTCACAGCCCGGCCCGCTCCGGGTGACGACGAGCTCGACGTACGCGGACGGCCAGTGGCGCGCCCGCACGAACGAGCCGACGACGAAGGTGAAGGCCAACAGCGAGTTCCCGGCGCTCGGCTACGACCCGGCCGTGCCGACGACGAGCTCGCAGGCCACCGTCACGCTCAACGCGATGAAGCCGCCGTTCATCGCCGCGCCGACGACGCTGCGCGCCGCCGCCTTCGGCCAGGGCCACGACACCTTCGACGTCGGAACGACGACCGGCGTGCCGCACCTCGCCGCTCAGGTGCCCGCGTACGCCGTCATCTTCCGGACGTTCACGGCGGCAGCGCGCCCCGTCGACGACTCGGCCGTCAGCGCCGGAACCGGTGGGGTGACGCAGGACGACCTCGACGTCGCCTCGCTGCCGCAGGCGGCCCGCACGCGGATCGACGCGCTGCTCACCGCCTCCGGCGCCGGGGATGCGACCTCGCGTTTCGACAAGGCCGTCGCCATCCAGAACCACCTGCGCACCGACCCGTCCTACACGTACTCGCTGACGCTCGCCCCGACCCGCACCGTCGACGGCGCGCAGCTCGACCCCCTGTCCAACTTCCTCGAGACGAAGCAGGGTTACTGCACCCAGTACGCCACCGCGATGGTGATGAGCGCGCGCTCGCTCGGCATCCCGGCGCGCGTCGCGATCGGATTCCTTCCCGGCACGAAGCGGGGCAACGAGTACGAGGTCCGCGCCGCGGACGCGCACGCCTGGCCGGAGCTGTACTTCCCCGGCATGGGGTGGACGCGGTTCGAGCCGACGCCCGGTTCGCGCTCGGGCGCCGCCCCGGCCTACGCACGGACGAGCCCGTCGGCGACGAAGTCGTCGTCGAGCGCCCCGACGACGAGCTCGAGCGCGCCCGTGCCGTCCACTCGTTCGGTTGCCCCATCGACGACGCAGACGTCGAGGTCGACCTCGCACGGCGCGCCGGTGACGCCCCACGACGACGGCGTTCTTGGTCGCGTCCTGCTGACGCTGCTCGGCGCACTGGCCGTCATCGCCCTGCTCGGCGCATTGCCGCTGCTCGGTTGGTGGCGACGCAACCGCCCGGTGCGTCAGGCACGTGAGCCCCGCGAGCGTGACGAGGCGCTGTGGCACCGCATGGTGTGGAACCTGCGCGACCTCGGGTACGTCATCACGACCGAGCGATCCCCACAGGAAGCGGCCGGCCGGTTCGCCGACGACAACCCGCGCGCGTCGACGCACCTCGTCCAAGCCGTCGAACGCGCGGCACACTCGATCGAGAACTCGCGCTACGCTCCGACGCCTGCGCGGGGCATGGCTGCCACGACCGAACGCGTGACGCGCGCAGCACGCTCCGACGCCTCCGTCGGCGCTCGCCTGCGGGCGTGGCTGCTGCCCCGCTCAGCGTTCGGGGCACGGAGCTGACGTCGCCGCGGGGCCCTTCGAGCGTGGGTCCCGCGGTGCGTCAGACGTTCTGGCTCGTCCGGTGTGCCGGATGGTCGGGCGTTCGACCCGTTAAGGTCGCGGATATCTGCGTTTTCCCTACGCCCAGACTTCTTGAACGAGGGCCTTCTAACACGGCATACACGCCACTGGCCCACATCCACTCGAGTGGATGTGGGCCAGTGGCGTCGTGCGCGAGGCTGCGAACGCCTCGCGCCTCGTCCACGACTCTCAGTCGAGGATTCTCAGTCGAGGTAGTTGCGCACTAAGAACGCGTTAGCGCTGTGCGGATTTCAGGTGGTGGCGCGGTGATTGAGCGTCAGGCAAAGCGCTGTGCCGCGTAATACCCCCGACTAAGTGGAGACCCCGCGAGGTTGCAGCCTCCGGGGTCGTGACGAACAGCATGGGAGTGCTGAACGTGAACCCGATTCTAGATGTGTGGTGCGCCCTATGCGACCACCTCGCACCCTTCGCGGCTATGGCCGTGGTGCCGCTGCTGCTGTGGGTGCACCACTTCGAGACGATGCCGCCGGCGGCTATTCACGAATCCGGTAGTACGGAACCCGTAACAGCGGCGTGCTCGTCGGTGACGTAGCCACTGGTGAGGTCATCGACCTTCCCTCTGACAGCGGAAAGGTCGTCGCCACTACCGACGCCCCTGAGGGGTGGGCCGCATGAGCGCCGCGCAGGACGCCGCGCGCCTCGTGAGCCTCGCCGTGGCGCACAACGACGCCACCGAGACGCTGCTCGAGCGCACCATCGCAGGCACCGCGAGCCCGTGGGACGCCCGCGCCGTCACTGCCGCGTTCGATGCGATGGACGTCACCCGCCACGCGCTCAAGATCGCGCACTTCCCCGACGCTCGCGCCGTGTTCGTCGACCTCGGCCGCGTCATCGTCGAACACCGCGACGGACGCTTCGAGCGCGTCGCCACCGACGAAGAAGCCTGAACGCGCAGGTGTAACAAACGTGACACCTGAGCCCACCCCCCACCGAAAGGCACGACCATGACGACCACCACCACGACCACCACGACGTTCGAGGACGTGCGCGCCTGCCGAGTGCCCTGGTGCCAGGAACACACCGCGCCGCTCGAGGCCGCCCACGACCTCGGCGACGGATGGATACGCGACCCCAATGAGCCCGGCCTTGTACGCATGCACGTGCGCCCCGGCCGCTTCTTCGACCTGCAGCAGTTCGAGGACTACGCGGACGTCTCGCACGTCATGTCGGCGCCGACCGTCGATGCTGTCGAGCGCATGGTCACCGACACCGTGGACGACATGCGAGCGTGCGCCGCCGAACTGCTCGAGTTCGCGGACATCGCCGCAGAGAGTCGGATCGACCCGGCGTGAACGCCTCCCGGCGCTGGGGCTCGAACCTTGGGAGCTGTGGCTCCCAAGGTCTGCCGTCACCCGGCGCCGGGGCTTCCGGTCGATCGCGATTGAGACTCCATCGCCATGTACTCGCACGCTAGGACGAGGTCACACCTGCTCGTGCAAGCGCACCTGCGCACGCGAAACCAAAGTTTGTGCCGTACAAGCTTTGCCCCCGACGAGCATGGCACCTGAGCGCACGTGGGGCCTTCTTCGCTTCGAGGAAGAGTTCTCATCGAGAGTGCCTCCTACCCGCGCGCACGCGGGGCCTCCACCGGGCGGTCAACCTCTGCTGCACCATCAGGAGTTGACCGTGCGGTGAGGGTAGGCACCACACGCCCATCCCCCCAGAAGGTGCGGAATCTTCCGCACCTGACGCCGAAAGGGGCTGCACAACACGCACACCCTTGGGGGCACGCACCGGATGCGTACCCCCGGATTCCCAGGATTGTGGGAATCGCACCAAGCGGCGCTGAAAGCCGGTCAGCTGCAACAACAAACCGACAGGGCCCGGTGATGGTCTCCGACACCTGAGAACCGGCTCAGGTGGCCCTAGACGCGACTGCAGGCGCGTCCAAGGGTTTCGCGATGTAGGCGCGTCTCGATTCGAGGCGGGCCTCGTCGGCGTGGGTGGAACAACGTGAGGCGGTCAACGGGCAGGGTGAAGCGCCCTGGGTTTCGTTCCGCGCTTATGTGGTGACGAGAGCTCTCGTCTGGGACTGATCGTAAGCCGCCTCAACCTCGACCGGCGTTCGGTAGCCCAGTGCCTCGTGTAGGCGCTGATGGTTCCACCAGCTCACCCACTCCAGCGTCGCCAGTTCGACCGCTGATGTCGATGGCCACGTGGGGCGTGAGTAGATCAGCTCGGCCTTGTACAAGCCGTTGACCGTCTCAGCGAGGGCGTTGTCGTACGAGTCGCCCACTGTCCCAACGGAAGGCGCGACGCAGTGCTCGGCCAGCGTGTCGGTGTAGGCCAGGCTGACGTACTGCTCCGCGGTCACTGTGATGCACGAGCCGACCGCCTTGACGCGCCGCCGGCGTCGTCGCGAGGGCCTGCTGCAACGCGATCATCGCCAACGCCTGCGTCGTCAGCGACGACGCAACTGACCAGCCGACGATCTTCCTCGTGCACGCGGCGGTGATGAACGCCGTGTACGCGAACCCACTCGTTGTCCGGACGTACGTGATGTCGGCGACCCACAGCATGTTCGGTGCCGACGCGTGGAAGTCACGCTCGACGAGGTCGGGGCGGCGATCGGGCACCTTCGATCCAACGGTCGTGAATGGGCGGCGCCCGCGGCGAACGCCGTGCAGCCCAGCCGTTCTCATGAGCCGAGCGGACTGATCACGCCCGATCATCCAGCCCCGGCGGCGCATCGCGTGCCACATCTTGCGGTGGCCGTACACGCCGTAATTCTGGGCGTGAAGGCGTTTCACTTCCTTCACGAGGACATCGTCGCGGATCGCTCGCGCGCAGCGCGGGCGCGTCTTCGCGGCCCGGTAGCCGCGGGAGGTGGGGGCACCTCCCGCTTGCGGGGGAATGAACCCACAGTCCGTCGCGCGCAGAACGCGACAGATCGGCTCGACCCCGAACTGATCACGGTGTTCGTCGATGAACCGGATCATCTCGTCGTGGGGCGGTCGGGTTCCGCTGCGAAAAAAGCTGAAGCTTTCTTCAGGATCTCGTTCGCGCGCCGTGTTTCTGCGAGTTCGCGGCGTAGCCGCCGGTTCTCTTCCTCAAGGGACTCACGCGGCGCTGTCGCGCCAGCCGTAGCGGCGGGGAGTTCGCCAGGGCGGGGCATCCAGTTACGGATCGTCGCCGGCGCGATGCCGAGCGACGCTCCGACAGCGTCCATCGCGACCCGCTGCGAGCATCCCTCCGCGGCGCGCTTGTCGAGCACCATCCGCACGGCATGCTCACGCAAGTCCTGGTCGTACTTCTTGGGCATGGTCCGATTCTCCTTCAGGTGGGTCGGAACCAAACCCAGGGCGCTTCAGGGGTTTCTGGGCAGGGTTCCAGCAAAGGCAACTTCCCTGCCCGTAGGGCTCCGAGCCTCAACGCCCCTCGCCGCTCACCTTCACCCGCCCTTGATACCGGGCCAGCACCTCTCCCAGCGGCAACCCAAGCTGCTCGGCCGCCGAACTCCACGTGCCACCCTCGACGAGGTGATCCTCGAGCAGTGCCAGCGTGCGGGCGTCCACCTGAGCGGCGAGCCATGCCGCGCGAGCGAGCGGCCGCGGGGTCATGGTGGACGAGGTGACGGTCTCCACCCAATCGAGAATGCTCTCGGTCTGTTCCTGGCGGCACCGCTCAAGCGACTTGCCGGGCACCTTCGCGGGCTCGAACTCCACGGCCACGGGCGCGACGGCCTGCACTTCCGGGGCCGCGCTACGACGGCGGTGCGCCCTCTGCCGGCACGCGGGCGAGCAGTAGCGGCGATCCGAGCGGCCCGCGACAACTGCTCCGCAACCGTCACACTCGCGCGTTACGGCTTCCGAACTGGTCTCCCGGTACGAGGCCGTTCGGCATGCGCTCGAGCACGCGACGACCTTGCGGCGACCGTCGGGGCGCACGATGGTCGGGCGGCCACAGCCGGCGCACGGCGCGGGCGTTTCTTCTGGCCACCATGATTCGACATGCGCCATGCCCGTGACGTAGGCGAGGGCGGTGCGATCCGCAGGTTTCGCCACGCACTCGAGGCATACAGCTTCCCGCGCCGTCCACCCCCGTTCGTGGCGGTTGCGACGGTGGTGGACGTCGACGGCGACCACGGGGCCGTCGATGGGCTGCTCGCACACTGCACACGGCCTATAAGTGTTCACAGTCGTTACTCTATTCGTAACGGATAGCGTGCACTGCTTGAAACGACGAAACGCCCACCACCTCGAGGTGAGGTGGCGGGCGTTCATCGAGCCCAGTGAACTGCTAGCCCGTCTTATATGCTTGGAACCCATCGCTGCACACCCCGCGACTGAACCCATGCCCCGCCGGTTAAAGCAGCCCCAGGGGAAGCACTCATTCGATTCGTGTCTATACACGTGCTGCAGAAACCGCGAACCGATCGCTTCGAAGCTACTCGCGTGCAGGAACCACGGACACACGACATACGAACAGGGGTAACAGCCTTATTGCCCGCCATCGGGCACGACCTCTCATAGAAGAAGGCTCCATCTTCCCACGCCGGAACCCGCCATCACGACACGCCCGCCACCTCGAAAGGTGACGGGCGTTCATCGTGGGGCTATGCACCCCTCGGGCTCTTGGATCGTTCGACCCGCAGGGGAGAGACAGATTCCCGTGTACGGGTTCCGGTGTTCTCAGGCGTGCGACGGGTGCGGACAGCCGCGCCGGCCATTCGTCGCGTAGTCACATGGCGGACACTCAGGCCCATGCACCACCGTGCGGTCGACGTCGCAATGCCCCAGCGTCCACGATGACGCGAGAGGTCGCCCGCAGCGCCAGCACGCGAACCGCCCCCCGCCTGCACCGGACCCATGGCGTAATCACGGGATCCTCTCCTACCCGCACGATGGTCCGCAGGTCGAACGGCGTCTGCCCACGCAGCCACCGCCCTCCGGTGCTCGGTAGACCGCGGGACCATTCATCGAGGCGCCGCGCCCAGTCGACGAGAGCGGCGTCGTCGAGTGGGTCGTCACCCAGTCCCACTCCGAGGTAGGCCTCGTGTTGCCAGGGCGTCAGCTTCAGTTGATCGCGGGGCGCCCACTTGATCGTGCTCTGCACGACGAAGCGCGAGGTGTCCAGCCGCACTGCGGTGCCCAGCTTGGGCAGGCCACCCTTGTGCCGTTCGTCGCAGCGGATCACGATTTCGTTGAGGTAGCCCTGCCGCTTCCCCTGCGCTCGGATCACTGCCAAAGCGGCATCGATCTCAGGCATGAGGCGCTTACGACGCCCCACCAGTTCGCGAATGGATTCCGCGTCGAGCATTTCCGTCACAGTTCCCCCAGGTTCAATCGTTTGGCTTCTTCGGCAGCGCGGGCCGCAGCTTGGGCGCGCGTGTAGCGCATGAGCATGTCGGGCCGCGTCCATCCAGCGACGGCCATGAGCCCGCCCTCACTGCCGCCGGCTGCGAGCCAGCGGTGCGCGGCGGTGTGGCGAAGGCGGTGAGGGTGGAACCCCTCGATGCCGGCCGCGTCCGCACGAAGACGCAACGTCTTGTGCAGCGCATCGTACGAGAACCCCTTGCTTCGATCCCCGAGCCACAACTCGGGCCGTGAAGCGAGAGCGTGCCCCCGGCGAAGGCGCATGTAACGGTCGATTGCCTGCCCTGTCTGCGGGCCGAACGGCACGACGCGCCCCTTGCCGCCCTTGCCGCGGCGAATGACGAGCGTCTGCTCCCTCAGATCGACGTCATCGACATGGATCGCGACCACCTCGCCCGCGCGCGCGCCGGTTTCGATCATCAAGCGCAGGATTGCCTCGTCCCGGCGGGCTCGCAGCTTTCGGGCGGCGGTTGCTTCGCCCGGAACACGACAGGCGCGAAGCAGCGCCTTGAGTTGGTCGGCGGTGAGCGGCTCGATGACTTTCTGGTCGAGCTTCGGCGCCTTGACGCCGATGAATGGATCTGCGCTGAGCTCGTCCTCCTCGGCGAGCCATGAGGTGAACCTGCGCACCCCGAGTTGGCGAGCACGGACGGTCGCAGCCTCGCGCCCCGTCTCGCCCAGGTGCACGCAGAAGGCGCGCAAGGTCGCCCGGCTCAGCGGGTCGGCCTTGCGCGCCTCAGCGAAAGCGACGTACTGCTTGACGCCCTCGGTGTAGGACTTGATCGTCTGCGCCGAGCGTCTGTCGGCCTTGAGCGCAAGCTCCCAAGAGATCAGCAACTCACGCAGTTCGGGCACGCTCAACTCTCCGGGCATGCCTCCAGTCTGAGCGTACCCCGACTAGGAGCGCTGTGCACCCTTAGAGTTCACGACGTAAGGCGAAAAAGCGCCGGAACGACGCGGATTTCTGCCTCGCTACCCGTCTGGCTCAGTCCAGGTAGTCGCGCAACACCTGCGAGCGCGACGGGTGACGCAACTTGCTCATCGTCTTGCTCTCGATCTGACGGATGCGCTCACGCGTCACGCCGTAGACCTTGCCGATCTCGTCGAGCGTCTTCGGCTGGCCGTCGGTGAGGCCGAAGCGCATCGAGACGACGCCCGCCTCGCGCTCGGACAGCGTGTCGAGCACCGAGTGCAGCTGCTCCTGCAGCAGCGTGAAGCTGACGGCGTCCGCCGGGACGACGGCCTCGGAATCCTCGATGAGGTCACCGAACTCGCTGTCGCCGTCCTCACCGAGGGGCGTGTGCAGCGAGATGGGCTCACGGCCGTACTTCTGGACCTCGATGACCTTCTCGGGGGTCATGTCGAGCTCCTTGGCCAGCTCCTCCGGCGTGGGCTCGCGGCCCAGGTCCTGAAGCATCTGACGCTGCACGCGAGCCAGCTTGTTGATGACCTCGACCATGTGCACCGGGATGCGGATGGTGCGCGCCTGGTCGGCCATGGCACGCGTGATGGCCTGACGGATCCACCACGTCGCGTACGTCGAGAACTTGTAGCCCTTGGTGTAGTCGAACTTCTCGACCGCGCGGATGAGGCCGAGGTTGCCCTCCTGGATGAGGTCGAGGAAGAGCATGCCGCGACCCGTGTAACGCTTGGCCAGCGACACGACGAGACGCAGGTTGGCCTCGAGGAGGTGGTTCTTCGCGTTCTTGCCGTCCGAGGCGATCCACCACAGCTCGCGCTTGAGCTTCATGTCCATCTTGACGCCCGACTCGAGCTTCTGCTCGGCGAACAGGCCGGCCTCGATGCGCTTCGCGAGCTCGACCTCCTGCTCGGCGTTGAGCAGGGCGACCTTGCCGATCTGCTTGAGGTAGTCCTTGACCGGGTCGGCCGTCGCACCCGCCGTCACGACCTGCTGGGCCGGCGCGTCATCCTCGTCACCCGGACGCAGGACGAAGCCGCCCTTCTCGTCTTCGGCCTCGCCGGCGGGCTTCTTCGCCTCGTCGACCTCCTCGGCGCCTGCCTCGACGTCCGTCACGACGACGTCGTCGATCTCGACGTCCTCGGCGACGACCTCGTCCGGCTCGCCAGCGGATGCTTTCTTGGCGGTGGTCTTCTTCGCGGTCGTCGACTTGGCCGCGGTGGCCTTCTTCGCCGTCGCCTTCTTGGCGGTGGTCTTCTTGGCGGCCGCCTTCTTCGCGGGGGCCTCACTCGCCTCGTCGGCGGTGACGTTCTCGTCGAGCTCGACGTCGGTCTCCGCCTCTACGGCCTTCTTCGCCGCCGTCTTTTTGACGGCAGCCTTCTTCGCGGTCGTCGTCTTGGCCGCGGTGGTCTTCTTCGCGGCAGCGGTCTTCGTCGCCGTCTTCTTGGCAGTCGACTTCTTCGCCGCGCTCTTGCGCCCGGTCGTCGTGGCGACGGCCTGGGCCGCGTGAACCTCGTCGAGCACGATCTCGATGCCCTCGGCCCCCAGCGCCTTCAGCACCGCCTTCTGCTTGGCCATGGAGATCTTCGCTTCTTCGAGGGCGGTCTTCAGCACCACGCTGTCGACCGTGCCGCTCGCGCGCCCCTGCTCGAACAGAGCAATGACCGCGGGATGGTCGATGTCCGCGGGAAGCGCGGGGGTCTGAGCCGTTTCGGACACTGAGGTCACCAACTACCTTCCGAGAGTGCACAACGCATCGGGCAGGCGCAATCGCGCGCCGAGCGCTTCGTACGAGGGAAGAGACGAACCACGGGGGCGGGATCCGACGAGAGCCGGTTGCCCGAGACTCACCTGAGCTCGCCTGGCACCGTGGTGCCTGATTCGATCCCCCGCGTCGCTTCTTTCACCATTATAGAACTCTGGGTCGAGAACCGCAGAATCACGGGGTTCAACGCCCCTGCGTGCGCGGGTGTTCCCGACCTGACGCAAGCGCGTCAGGCCGGGGTTGGGAGCAGCGCGAGATCAGTGCGCTGTGGGCTTGACCGCGAGGACGGGGCACGGCGCGTCGAGCAGCAGCCGCTGAGCGCTCGAACCGAGGATCAGCTTGCCGACGGGCGTGCGGCGACGCAGCCCGATGACGAGCAGCGCCGGGTCGAGTTCGGCCACCTCGTCGAGGATCACCTCGACCGCGTCCTGGCCCTCCTCCACCTGCACGACGCGGCCGCCGACCGCGTCCGCACTCTCCTGCGCGGCAGCGCGCGCGTCGTCGCTCGGGACGGTCGAGACGAGTACGAGCGGGCGCCCCAGCACACTCGACTGACGCACGGCCTCGGCCACCGCGGCCTCACCCTCCGGGCCCGGAGCGAAACTGACGACGACGGACATGCGCAACCCCTGTTCTGCGACTGTGGCGATCGGCTCACACGCTACCCGAGGTGCCGCGAGCGCCCGCCGTCACGCCACGGGACGGACGCGGCCCGCCTCGGCCGTGAGCGGCCGAGCGATGACCTCGCGCACGAGCGCCGCGATCTGGTCGGCCTCGATGAGGAAACCGTCGTGACCGTGCGGCGAGTGGATGAGACGCAGCCGTCCGCGCCCGTGAGCCCGGACGATGTCGGCGGAGGCACTGACCGGGAACAGCCGATCGGAGTCGACCGCGGCGACGACGAGCTCACCCCCGAACACCCGAAGCGCAGGCTCGATGCCGCCGCGGCCGCGGCCGACGTCGTGCGTCGCCATCGCCTGCGTGAGCCGCACATAACTCATGGCGTCGAACCGCGCAACGAGTTTCGCGGCGTGGTGCTCGAGATAGCTCTCGACGGCGAACAGGCCGCCGTCGAGCGTGCGGTCCGCTCCCTGCGACTCGCGCCCGAACCGCTCCTGCAACTCGTGCGCGCTGCGGTAGGAGGTGTGCGCGATCTGGCGGGCGAGCCCGAGCCCCGACGTCGGGAAGACGCCCTGCTCGAGGTAGCCGCCACCCCGGAAATCCGGGTCAGCTTCGATTGCCCGCACCTGCGTGTGCCCCCACGCGATCTGGTCGGCGCCCGCCGCCGCGCAGCTCGCGACGACGAGGGCGCGCTGCACCCGATGCGGGAAGGTCGCCACCCACTCCGCGGCGCGCATCCCGCCGAAGGAGCCGCCGATGACAGTGTGGAAGCGCGCGATGCCGAGAGCGTCGGCGACCCGCGCCTCGGCGCGCGCCTGATCCCTGACGCTGACGTGTGGGAAGCGCCCGCCCCACACCCGGCCGTCTGGTGCGAGCGACATGGGGCCCGTGCTGCCGCGACAGCCGCCGAGCACGTTGATCGCCACGACGAACAGCTCGTCGGTGTCGAGGGGCGCGCCGGGGCCGATGAGACCAGGCCACCACCCCGCCGTCGGCTGCCCGGGGCCGACCGGCCCGACGACGTGCGAGTCTCCGGTCAGGGCGTGCTCGACGAGGACGGCGTTGCTCGCGTCGTCGTTCAGCTCGCCCCAGCACTCGTACGTCATGACGACGTCGGGCAGGGCGGCGCCGTTCTCCAGCGTCAGGGTGCCGATGTGGACGGCACGTGCGTGCGGGTTGAACCCGTCGTCGGTGAGGGGCGCCGCGGAGTCGGCCACGGCGAGGCGACGGTGCGAAACCATGACGTCCTCGATTCCGAGGTGGGTCGCAACCCACCTCTCGCGCTTGCCGCCCACGGGCGGCCCTGTCGTCACCCGGGGCACCCCGCCGCGAGGGAGGTTGCCGCTCAGCAAGCCGGGGCTTGTGTCGCTGAAACTCTTGACCTGCGACACAGTAGGCGGCCCTGCCCGCGGCTTCCATCGCCCGCGCGGCGACGTCCACGATGTGGCGCGCTCCCCCAACCGGCACGCTCGTCAGGCGACGGAACTCTGCCGAGCCTTCGTGTGGAGCGCACCGACGGCCTGCTCGTACGACAACCCCGTGCCTGTGATGTCGCGCAGCAGTTGCCCCAATGACGTCCGTCCGATGCGCAGCGACGCCGCGGCGCACGCACCGGCTCCTCGCAGGTCGCCTTCGCGCCAGGTCGCGGCGGCCTCGAGGGCCTTCCACGCGGCGCGGCCGTGGCGCGGCACGAGCGGCAGCCAAGTTCGCAGGCACGCGCTCGTCATCAGCGGGCCCGTCTCGCCGAGCGGCATGCCCGGGCTCAGCAGACGGAACAGTTCGGGTGCGACGCACAGGAGGATCTCATCGCGCGTCGGGCCGTCGACGACAGCGTCGGCGAGCACCTGCAGGTCGGCGCTGCGGGAGCGTCGCCGGGTGCCCGACGCGGTGTCGGGGACGTCGCACAACCGTGCCCAGGCGGCTCGGACGTCGACGACGCTGGGAACGGGGCGCGCGGTGGCGGCCATGGCCTCGCCGCCGCGGCGGACGTGGCGAAGCTGCTCGCGGGTCTGCTCTGACAGGGACGGGATCTCGTGGATCGCGCCGTCACAGCAGCCGAGCTCGCATTCGATGGCCCACCAGTGCTCGTCGCTGGCACCGAGGACGTGGTGCAGCGGCACGCGGCGCTCGATGCGTTTCGCGAGGGCCGCGATGTCGACGCGGCCCGGCTCGCAGCGATAGGCGATGGCGATGGCGGCCTGCGCACCCATCGTCGCGCGCCGCTCAGCGACGACGTCGAGCATGTGCGCCGTCTCCCCGTCGCACGCATCGTCCGCCCAGCCGAGCACCCCCGCGAGCGCACCGTCACGTTCGAACAGGACGATGACGGCGCCCGCCCCCTCGGAGCCGACGAGATCGGGAAGGCCTGCCACCAGGGCGCTGAGGCCCTTGAGTCGTGTTGTTGTCTTCATGCCCCCAGCGAAACCCATGACGCCACCCGCGCGCTGACCACGAGCCACAAACCTGTGGACGAGGCATCCTGCGGGCCGCGAAACGGGCCGTAGCCGTCACACCTGTGGGTGAGTGGGCCGTTCGAGCAAGGCCAGGCGGGGGTTCGCGGCCCCCAGATCGTCGCCCGGAAGCCCGTTGATGCGCACGGACGACACATCGCCGAACCGGCCCGGACACGCCGAACGCCACCCGTCGAAGACGAGTGGCGTTCGAGGTGGAATCAGGGAGACGTCAGGCTGACGGCGGGATCTGCGCGACGAAGTCGCGACGCGCCGACTGGGCGATCTTGCGGATGAGGACGACATCGAGGCCGCCACCGATGAAGCCGCCCGCCACGGGGATGAGGCGCGGAATGCGCGTGAGGAAGCGACGCCCCACCTGCGAGCCGAGACGGAACGCAACTGACTTGTTCACGACGGCGAGCGCCGCCGGCGGCAGCTTGCGCGTGGCGACGTTCGTCGCGACGCCACCCGTCATCGGGCCGAGGCCCTTGAGGACCTGCGTCGCGTCCGCACCGATGAGGTCGAGCAGGATCGCCGAGCGCACGGCTGGGTCGTCGACGTCGTGACCGTTGATGGCGGCGATTGCCGCGACCATGCGCGTCGCGACGGTGTAGAAACCGATGACGTTCGCGGGCAGTGCCACGGGGAGCGTGACGAAACCGCCGAGGTTGGTGACGAAGCCGTTCGCGCCCGCGAGCTTCGTGTGTGATGCGACGACGTCGTCCATCGCCGCTTCCTTGGAGCCCGCCTTCTTCATCGCCTCGTCGGCGACGGCGCGGGCCGACTTGAACGTCGCCACGCCCCCGATGCCCACCGAGATGAGGTGCTGCGCCAGGGTGTTGGCCGTCGAGTCGAGCATGCCCGACGATTTCTCGGGGGCTGCAGGAGCCTTCTTGTCTTGACCGAATCCGAACATGAGGTGATCCTCCCAAGTTGGCGGGGGCCCGGCAAGCCACCGCAGGGGTGGCCGCAGCCAGGCGAGCGTTGCGAAGCCCGCGTGGCCGTCGGCTCAGACCGACGGCCGGCGAGAAGCGCTCGCGGGCTCACAACGAGCCCTTGGTGCCCGGATCCTCTCCCTCGGCGCGCAGGAACTGCTCCAGCTCGGCGCCGATCTCGTCTGCGCTCGGCAGGTCGTTCATCTCGGCGGCGAGGAGCGAGCGTCGACGACGACCCTCGGTGAAGGCGTCGTACTGCCGCTCGAGGCCCTCGACGACCTCGGTGACCTCGTCGTTCTCGCTGATCTGCTTGGCGATGTCGGCGCGATGCAGCCCGGCGATCGCGGCGAGCTCCTGAGCGGGGATCGCCAGCCCCGTCAGCCCGCAGACGGCCTCGAGCGCGGCGAGCGCGGCGTCCGCGAACTCGACCTGCGTGAGGTAGTGCGGCACGTGGAGCGCGAAACCTGCGGTGTCCATGCCTGCCTCGGCGAGCCGGATGTGCATGAGCCCTTCGGCACTCGAGGGCACCTGGACGTTGCCGAAGAGCGGCTCGTTCTCCGTCAGCAGACGCTGATCGGAGGCGAAACGCGTGAAACCGACCGGGCGCGTGTGCGGCACCGCCATCGGGATGCCGTGCGCGCTCACCATGAGCGAGACGCCGAGGTTCGCCGCGAGGATGCGGACGGCCTCGCTGACGCGCTCCCACTGGTAGTCCGGCTCGGGGCCGGCGAGCAGCAGGAACGGCGTGCCTTCGGCGTCGACGAGGCGGTACAGCACGAGAGCCGGGTCGTCGTACTCGCTGTAGCGGTCGCGATCGAACGTCATCATCGGGCGGCGACCGCGGTAGTCGAGCAACTGGTCGACGTCGAACGACGCGACGACCGTGTGCTCAAGCGTGCCCAGCATGTGCGCCGTCATCAACTTCTGTGTGTTGCCCGCGTCGATGAAACCGCCCAGCGAGACCACGAGGGTCGAGGCGCTCTGCTCGGCGAGCGGGGTGTCGGTCTCGATGCGGAACAGTTGCGTGGGATCAAGCACGTCGTACTCCTTCGTCAGGTGCTCACCGTTCAACGCCCCGCGCGCGGGGATGATTCCCCCACGCCGCGGCCACTCAGGTCTGCGGCGACGCGGCGTCCGGAACGGTCTCGGCATGACCGTCGGTGCGCAACTGCGCCCGCAGCGCCTCGGCATTCTCGGCGAGGATCTGCTGGTCCTGGCCGCGCGTGACGGCGTGCGGGTCGAACTCGGCCGGGCTCTGCGTCGGCCACACGTGCAGGTGCAGGTGCGGCACCTCGTACCCCTCGACGAGCAGGCCGACGCGCTGCGCCTGCCACGCGCGCTGCTGCGCCTGACCGATGATCTGCGCGACACCCGTGAGATGCGCGAAGATGCTCGGCGGCGCCTGCGTCCATTCGACGATCTCCCCGCGCGGCACGACGACCGTGTGCCCGTCGGTGATGGGGTCGATGACGAGGAACGCCACGCACACCTCGTCCTGCCAGACGAAGTGCGCCGGGATGTCGCCGTCGATGATCTTGCTGAAGATGCTCGCCATGGCCTCCAACCTACGCCCGATCAGCGGGCCTCCGCAGCGTCCATCGCCTTGTAGATCCGCTTCTCGGACACCGGGTGAGCGGTGCCCAGACGCTGCGCGAACTGGCTGACGGCAAGCTCCTCGATCATCCAGCGGATGTCGAGCACGTCGGCGTCCCCACGGCGCTCGGGGCGCAGCCCGGCGACCATGTCGTCGTACTCACGTCGGACGGTCGCGACGAGGTCGGCGCGGTCGGCGTCACGCACGAGATCGGTGACGCCCTTGTCGAGCCGCTCGAGCATGCCCCGCACGTAGCGATCGAGGTGACCGAGGCGCGCCAACCCGGTCTCGGCGACGAAACCGGGATGGATGAGCGCGACGAGGTGAGCGGCGACGTCGTCGTGCAACGCCTTCGCCGCGGGCGCCGTCAATCGTGACAGCCCGAGCTGCACCTCGGCGGCGTGCTCGAGCACGGGCGCGAGCTTCTCGGCCGCCTCGAGCACGAGCGGGGCCACCTGCTGACGGATCGCCGTGAGGGCCGCGTCGAACTGCTCTGCGTCGCGCACCTCGCGCCCGGGCATGCCTTCGATGACGGAGTCGACGGCGGCCGCGAGGACGTCGTCCATGAGGGCGTCCATCGAACCGTGCGGGTTGTTGCCGAGCGCGAGCTTCTGCCGGTTGCTCATGAGGCCGAGGATTCGCTTCCACGGCACCTGCGTGTTGAGCAGCAGCAGACGGCGGGTGCCGAGCCGAGTGGCCTGGCGCGCCTCGGACTCGGTGCCGAGCACCTCGACAGCGACGTCACGGCCGTGGTCGACGACAGCCGGGAAGCCCGTCATCCGCTGGCGGCCGGCCGACTTCGTGAACTGGCGGGGCAGCTCACCGAACGTCCACTGCGTCAGCCCCTGCTGCTCGAGGTCTCCGGCCGCCTTCGCGATCGACTGACGCAGACGCCCGGCGAGTTCGTCCTGCAGCGCCGCGAGATCCTTGCTCTCACGGATCTTGCGGCCCCGCTCATCCTCGACCCTGAACGTGACCTTCAGGTGGTCGGGCAGCTTCCCCGGGTCCCAACTCCCCGCGGGCACACGTACCGAGGTGAGACGAAACAGCGCCTCGCCCAGCTCGTCGGCGAACGGGACCTCACCCGGGCGACCCTGGGCATCCATGAGCGCCAGCGCCCGCCGCGCATGGTCGGGAGCCGGGACGAAGCTGCGTCGGATGTTCTTCGGCAGCGACTTCACGAGGGCCGTCGCGAGTTCCTCACGCATACCGGGCACGAGCCAGTCGAACCCGTGATCCTCGACCTGGTTGAGCACCGGCAGCGGCACGTGCACGGTGATGCCGTCGGCGTCTGCACCCGGCTCGAACTGATACGTCAACTTGAGCCTGAGACTGCCCTGCCGCCACGACTTCGGGTAGGCCGACTCGTCGACGGCGTCCGCGTCGTCGGCGACGAGCAAATCCTCGGTGAAGGTGAGCAGGCTCGGGTTCGTACGACGCTCGTTCTTCCACCACCGGTCGAAGTGCGCCCCGGAGACGATGTCCGCCGGGATGCGCTCGTCGTAGAAGTCGAACAGGACGTCGTCGTCGACGACGAGGTCACGCCGTCGGGCGCGCGCCTCGAGGTCGGCGAAGCGCGCGCGCAGCGCCGCGTTGTCCTTGAGGAACTGGTGCTGCGCATCCCAGTCACCCTCGACGAGAGCGTGACGGATGAACAGGTCGCGAGAGACCTCCGGATCGATCGCGCCGTAGGCGGCCTTGCGGCCCGCGACGATCGGGATGCCGTACAGCGTGACCCGCTCGGACGCGACGGCCCCCGCGCGCGAGCGCTCCCAGTGCGGTTCGGCATACGAGCGCTTGACGAGGTGGGCGCCCGCCCGTTCGATCCAGGCGGGGTCGACGACCGCGTTGGTGCGCGCCCACATGCGGGTCGTCTCGACCAGCTCGCCCGCCATGACCCAGTCGGGTTGGCGTCGGAACAGCGTCGAGCCGGGCTGGATCGCGAAACGCGCCTGACGGGCGCCGAGGTACTCACGCTTCTCACGATCCCGCAGCCCGACGTGGCTGAGCAGACCCGTGAGCAGCGCCTGGTGGACGGCATCCTCGCTCGCGGCGTTGTCGCTCATGAACAGCTTGGCCTGCTTGCACGCCGCCTTGAGCTGACCGTGCAGATCCTGCCATTCGCGCAGCCGCAGGTAGTGGAGGTACTCGCGCTTGCACAGGCGCCGGAAGGCACTGCTGGACAGTTCGCGCTGCTGCTCGCGCACGTAGTTCCACAGGTTGAGGTAGCTGAGGAAGTCGCTCTTCTCGTGCTGGAACCGGGCGTGCTGCTGATCCGCCTGGGCCTGCGCGTCCGCGGGGCGCTCACGCGGATCCTGGATCGACATCGCCGCGACGATGACGAGTAGCTCCCGCAGCGAGCCGTTCTCGGCGGCGGCGACGAGCATGCGTCCGAGCCGCGGGTCGACGGGCAGGCGCGCGAGAGTGCGGCCGGTCGGCGTCAGCTTCTTGCGCGGCCCCCGAGCGGTGGTGTCGAGGGCGTGCAACTCCTCGAGCAGCGCCAGGCCGTCCTTGATCTGGCGGGCGTCGGGCGCGTCGACGAACGGGAAGCGCGCGATGTCGCCGAGGCCCAGGGACGTCATCTGCAGGATGACGCTCGCGAGGTTCGTCCGCAGGATCTCGGGGTCGGTGAACTCCGGGCGGGACGCGAAATCCTCCTCCGAGTACAACCGGATGCAGATGCCGTCGGCGACGCGGCCGCACCGGCCGGCGCGCTGACGGGCGGAGGCCTGCGAGATCGGCTCGATCGGCAGACGCTGCACCTTCGTGCGCTGGCTGTAGCGCGAGATGCGCGCGGTGCCGGTGTCGATGACGTAGCGGATGCCCGGCACCGTCAGCGACGTCTCGGCGACGTTCGTCGCCAGGACGATGCGTCGCCCGTGGTGCGGGGCGAAGACGCGATGCTGCTCGGCGGCGGACAGGCGCGCATACAGCGGCACGATCTCGACGTCGTGACGCGCGCGCCCCCAGTCAGCGCCCTTGAGCGCGTCCGCGGCGTCGCGGATCTCGCGCTCACCGGAGCAGAAGACGAGGATGTCCTGCGCCGAACCGTCACCGCTGCCTGAGCGCCACAGCTCCTGTGCGGCCTCGACGATGCCCGTCACCTGATCGACGTCCTCGAGCTTGGGGTCCTCCCCCGGCTTGCTCTGCGCGAGCTCGCGCACGAGGGGGCGATACCGCGTCTCGACGGGGTAGGTGCGCCCCGAGACCTCGATGATCGGCGCGGGCCCGTCCGGGCCGGCGAAGTGCTCGGCGAAGCGCTCCGGGTCGATCGTCGCGGACGTGATGATCACCTTGAGATCGGGGCGCCGCGGCAGCAACTGCTTGAGGTAGCCGAGGATGAAGTCGATGTTGAGGCTGCGTTCGTGCGCCTCGTCGATGATGAGCGTGTCGTACTGACGCAGATCCCGATCGCGTTGCATCTGCGACAACAGGATGCCGTCGGTCATGACGCGCACACGGGTCTTCTTCGACGACTCGTCGACGAAGCGCACCTGATAGCCGACCGTCTCACCGAGCGGCGACTCGAGTTCTTCGGCGAGCCGCTCGGCGACCGAACGCGCCGCGATGCGTCGCGGCTGGGTGTGGCCGATGGCGCCGGCGCGCCCGCGCCCCAGTTCGAGGCAGAACTTCGGCAGCTGCGTCGTCTTGCCCGAACCCGTTTCGCCCGCGACGATGACGACCTGGTGGTCGCGGATCGCCTCGAGGATCTCGTCTTTCGCCTCGACGACAGGCAGGTGGCCCGGGTAGCGCAGGACGTACGACGCTGCTTCCGATGTGGGGTCGGGGATGGCCTCGGCGGCCAGGGCCGGTTCGTCCCCTCGGGGCGACGCGTTCGCTCTGCTCCGGCGCGGCCTGCGCCGGCGGGACGATGAGGCGAGCGGCGGCCCGGGCGTCGCCGGATCGCCGTTCGAGGAAGGTTGCGAAGGTCTTGGAGTACTCACGATTCGCTCACTTTCTCACGCGCGCCGGTGATGGCCGCGCGCGTTCGGGCAGGGCCCAGCGCCCCCGCCGTCAGGGCAGGAGCTGGCTGAGCGTGTAGATGAGGAGGCCGACGAGGCCGCCGACGACGGTGCCGTTGATGCGGATGAACTGCAGGTCGCGCCCGACGAACGACTCGATGCGCTCGGAGGCGTCCTGCGCGTCCCAGCGCTCGACCGTCGAGGAGATGAGGGCCGTGATCTCGTGGCCGTAGCCCTCGACGCCGGCGGCTGCGACGTCCTCGAGGCGACGTTCGAGGCTCGCGTGGAGCGCGTCCTCGGTGCGGATGCGCTGCGCGAGCGCCCGCAGGTGGTGGACCATCCGCGCCCGCAGCTCGCCGTCGGGATCCATGAGAGCGTCACCGAGCATCCGACGCACCGACGACCACACGTTCAGGGCCGCGTCGGCGACGCTGGGGTGGGTGAGGAAGCGCTGCTTGAGGTTCTCCGCCTGCTGCTGGGTCTTCTCGTCGTGCTGCAGGTCGTGCGCGGCGCGAGCGAGGAACGCGTCGATCGCGCGACGCATCGCGTGATCAGGTGTGTCGCGCACCTCCGCGAGCCACTTGACGATCTCGAGGTGGATGCGGTCGACGACGGCGTCGTCGAGCCACTGCGGCGACCACCACGGCGCCTTCGCCCCGACGATGCGCGTCACCGCATCCTTGTTCTCGCTCACCCAGACGTGCATCTCGGTGATGCAGACGTCGACGAACCCGTGGTGCGTGCCGTCCGCGACGACCCCTTCGAGCAGGTGCCCGGCGAGTTCGCCGATGGGCTCGCGCTGCAGACGCGGGATGAGGACGGCGTCGAGGAAGTGGCGCACCTCGTCCTCGTCGAGGCTCTCGAGCGCCTTGTTGAGCTGCGGGGTGATCTGGGCGACGAGCCGCTCGGCCTGACCGGGGCGCTCGACCCAGGCCGCGACGCGTCGCGGGACGTCGACGCCGCGGATGCGCTCACGCACGAGATCGGGGGTGAGGAAGTTGGAGGCGACGAACTCCTCGAGGCTCTTGCCCAGCTGATCCTTGCGCGTCGGGATGATGGCCGTGTGCGGCACCTTGAGACCGAGGGGGTGACGGAACAGCGCGGTCACCGCGAACCAGTCGGCGACGGCACCGACCATCGCAGCCTCGGCCGCCGCGTTGACGTACCCCCACGCCCCGCCATGGCCGTGCGTGAGGATGTAGATGACGGCCGCGAGGACGAGCAGCCCCGTCGCCACGAGGCGCATGCGACGCAGCGCAGCACGGCGCTCGAGATCGGCGGGGGCCAGGTTCATCGTCGTGGACACGCCGCCACGATAGTCGGGCTCTCGCTCGCGCACCGCCTCGACGGCACCGGGTTTCGCTCAGGGCGCACTGCGGACGCCGGTGCGTGGCGGCCGCGGGGTGACGTGCGCGGCGTCTCGGGTGACAGGAGACGCAGGGGGCGTGCGCAGCCGCAGGAGCTCGGCGCCCGTCACCCGCACAGACGCCGCACGTGCGCCGCGAGATCGTCGAGGCCATCGCTCAGCTCACGCCACGACGCGTCGAGGTCGACGTGCCACGAGTGGACGCTCGCCCGCGTCGCCGGCATCCGGATGCGGCTCGCCGGGCGGCGCCGCGCGTGGGCATAGACGACGAGTGCTGCGTCGAGGTCGAGCGAGGCGGCCTGCACCATGACCGGGAAGAACGCGGCCGCGTCGTTCGCGACGGCGGCGGCCGGGTCGCGAGGAGTCCGCGCGGTGTCGCGACCTCCGCCCGTCATGAGGTGCAGCGGGTCACCCGTGCGGCGGGGCACGTCGTCGTCACCGAGGTGGTAGCGGGTGCCGATGACGAGGCGGGGGCCGCTCGCGTCACGCACGAGGATGTCGGCGGTAGCGCGCAGCGACGCGGCGTCGTCGAGCGCGAGCTCCTCGGCCTGCTCGACGCGATGCGCGGGCCACAACCGCGCCCGCAGCTCGGTGGCGACGAAGCGCAGGAAGACGAGGTCGACGTCGACGAGGAACGCGTTCGCACCGCGCTCACCCGCGTCATGACGGATCGAGAAACCGTCGATCGCGAGACGCGCCAGACCCATCGCGTGCTCGTAGTGCGCATTGAGCCGCGTCAACGGGATCTCGAGCGCCAGCTCCCGCGGATCGGCGTCGGCGACCCCGTCGAACCGCGCGAGCAGCTCGACGGCGAGACGCCGCGTCTGCGGGCTGAGGCCGGGGGCGCCGAGCACGCGGACGACGGCCGCGCGCAGCAGGTGGTTCTCGACGACGTCTGACGTGAACTCCTCGAACCGGCACACCGGGGCGCCGACCGTCCACGGTCTGCGGGCGAGCTGGTCGACGAGCAAGCGGCCCCGCAGCGTCGAACTCTCCTCCTCGCGCGTGCGATACCCGTGCAGCAGCCCGCGGCGGGTCGCCGCCTCGACAGCGCGCAGGACGACAAGCGCCGATCCGTCGAGCAGTTCGCCGTCACCCGCGAAATCGCTCGTCTCACTCCCCCACGCGATCGACGCGTCCTGCCCGCCGAGCATGGCGAAGATCGATGCCATCGGCACGCGCGGCACGATCCGCACCTCGAAACCGGGAACGCTGACCGTGCCGACCCACGACGTCGTCTCGACGACGACGGCCTCCGGATCGGCAGTGGCGAGCAACCTCACCCGATCCGAGCCGACCGAGAACAGGGCGCGACGCGCACTGCTCGGCACGCGGACCGGCTCCGAACGCGAGTGCTCCGCCAGGGTGAGGCGAACGCGCTCGTCCGGCGCGAGGGCGCCGACCGCGAGCGCCGTCATGACCCCTCGGGCGCCGCGTCGTTCGTGGCGCGCGCCGCGTCGTCGTCAGCATGCGCAGCCTGGGCGTGCCGTTCGAGCACGGCCTCCCAGGTGAACGTCGCGAGCACGTCCTCGCGCCCGTAGAGCTGATCCTCGATGAACGGGTAGACGCCGTACTTCCAGATGCGGGCGAGCGCGGCGTCGTCGAGGTCGCGCACCATGAAGTGGCTGTGGCCGATCTGCAGGTGCGGGCCGCGCAGGATCTGACGCAGCTCCTCGTTGACCCGATCGACGACGCCCGCCACCCACACGGGGCCGTTCTCGCGCTCCAGCCAGCGCGCCAGCAGCCCCTCCATCGGGCCTTCGTGCGGCATGAACGGCAGGAAGTGGAAGCGGCGTCGCAGCGCAGCGTCGACGAGGGCGATCGATCGGTCGGCCGTGTTCATCGTGCCGATGAAGTACAGGTTCGAGGGCAGCTGGAAGCCCTCGTCGGGCCGGTAGCTCGTCATGACCGACTGCGAGCGATACTCGAGCAGGAACAGCAGCTCACCGAAGACGCGCGGCAGGTTCGCGCGGTTGATCTCGTCGATGACCATGATGTGCGGCGTCGTCGGGTCGGCCTCGGCGGCCTCGGCCATGAGCGCCAGCGGCCCCTTGCGCAGTTCGTAGACCATTGCGCCAGCGGCGTCGAGACGCGGGCGGAAGCCCTCGAAGAAGTCCTCGTACGACGTGGAAGGGTGGAACTGCACGACGGCGCGCTTCGTCGGGTCGGGCTGCAGGGCCGCCGCGAATCGCTGCGCCATGAACGTCTTGCCCGTCCCGGGCGGACCGTAGAAGATGAGCTGCTTCTTGTCCTGCAGCAACTCGTCGATCTCGCGCAGGAACTCCTCGTCCACGAGCAGATCCGCCGCTGCCTCGGCGACCAGATCTCGTTCGGGGTCGACGCTCGTCTCGCCCTTGCGCAGCAGCCACAGCGCGAACTGCACCTGCCCCCACGGGTCGTTCGGCAACAACGGTTCGAGCTTGCCGCGCAACCGGTCCGCGGCGATGACCTGCAGCCGACCACGCGACAACTCGCGCCGACGCGGCAGGACGACACCGAGCGCCTGCGCGAGAGCGACCTTGCCGTCACGCCCCGTCATCGCGTACACGGGCAGGTAGCGGTGCGGGTGCGCGATCGCCAGGAGCTTCATCGCGACCGCCTCGTCGAGCGAGACCTCATCGGCGCCCTCGGGGTCGATGACCGCGTCGATGCGGTCGGCGTCATCGCCCTCACCCCACAGCAGGTGCGTGACGGAGCGCGCGAGGTTCTCGAGGCCACGCGCATCGAGCGCGGCGAGGCGTGCGTCGAGGACACTGTGCGTGCCCGTCGACCCGTAGGCGCCACCGGCGATGATGCGCTTGAACGTCGCGAGGTCGAACGCGGCGAGCGCCTCCGCTTCGAGCGAGGCCGCGAAGGTGCGGCGCTGCTCGACGTGCCACTGATCGCGCTCCGCCGGGTACGGACGGTCGGCCAGGAAGGCGCGCAGCGCGATGGCGAGCTCCTCGTCGATGCCCTCGACGGGCGCATCGGAGCCGCGCATCGTGTCGACCAGCGGCAGCACGCGGCGGACGGTGTCCTCGACGTCCGCGGCGAAGCTGCGCCGCCCCACCCCGTCGGGGTGCGGGAACCAGCGGCCGACGAACACCTCGCCACCCTCGTACGACGCCCCCGTCGGCGTCAGGCGGTCCGGCGCGCCGGCCGGGCCGAGATGGATGAACTCCAGACCGGCAGGCAGGTTCTGCTCGAGCCGCGAGCCGAGCTCCTCGTGACGTTCGGCGCCCGCCGCGGAATCCCAGCCCGACATCAGCCCGACGGCGATGCCGGAGCTCGTCATCCACACGCGCAGGGCGGGCGCTCCCCCGCTGCTCGCGGGCAGCAGCCACGTCGAGTGCGAATCGCTGCGGTAGGCCGCGCGCGAGGACGCCTCCGTCCGGGTCTGCAGGCTCGTCTCGGCGAGCTTGACGCCGGTGGCGCGCTCGAGCTGCTCGTGCAGGCTGCGCGCGACCAGCGCGGCATGACCGCGCAACTGCAGCGCCAGGGACGCGGCGCGGGCCTCCGACTCGCCGTCTGGATAGCCGACGCCCTGCTCGAAAGTACGGTGCAGTTGCGTCGACTCGGTCGCCAGCGCAGGCAGCGCCGCGCCGAAGCCGACGAACGACGGCTTCTCGCCCAGCGCCGTGACGACGCGCTGCGCCCGGTAGGCGCCGGCGGGGCTGAACGCACGGCACAGCGTCACGAAGTCGACGTAGCGCTCGGCGTGCGTGAGGTGGCGCCCCATCCACCCCAGGGTCGCGAACGCGTCCGCCCCACCAGGCCACAGCACCGGCCAGTCCCCCTGGCCGGAGGTGGCCCACACGAGCGACAGGAACGTCGGCACGCGCGCGAGATCAGGCCCACCGGATCCGATGACGTCCTCGAGACGCGCGATCGACGTGCCCGCCTCGTCGAGCGAGGTCGGGGTGACGAGCACCTTCGCCAGCACGTCCTCGAACTCGCCGAGGCGGTCCTCGCAGTGCGCTACGACGCGCGGCAGCCAGTGTCGCGCGAGCGCGCCGGCCCCGACATATGGGCCCGGCCGCGCGCCCCACTGCGCGAGGGCCTCGGCGAAGCGCTCGATGTCGGGGCGACGGATCATCGCCTCGACGTCAGCCGTCAGTTCGACGTCGCGGGCGTGCGCGAGCGCGTCGAGCTGCTGCCACGACGCGGCGAACGCGGGGTCGGCCTCGACGTGCTCGGCCATGAGGTCGTACGTGCTCCGCCACCGACCCAGATCGGTCTCGCGCTGGCCATCCGCAGCCTCGTCGGACCACGTCATGGGGGCTTGCATCACACCGTCACTCCCGGCACGGCGAACCCTCAGCGAGGGCCGCCGTCACCTGCGTCGAAGGGGGCATTCGGCGACGCGGAGCCTGCGGCTGCGGCGTCGTCGGTTCTGCCGGTCAGTCTAGCCTGCGACGCACCCTTCGGACGGTGTGCGTCCGGTGGCTCAAGAGGACGTCCGAAGGCGCCGGCGCCCACGCGATGGCGCGGGTACGCGCTTCGCGTGGGCGGTTCGTGGGCCGCTGACGCTGCACTCGTACACCGTCGCGGGACGGGTCGCGGCAGGTCGGTGCGGCTCAGCGCACGACGCGCAGCCTGATCGTCTCCGGCATCGCGCGCAGCTGGTCCAGGACGGCGTCGGGCAGCTGGGAGACGACGTCGGTGACGACGTAGCCGGTGTCCGAGGCGGTGTCGAGCATCTGACCCTCGATGTTGACGCCGTGCTCGGCGAGGATGCCGTTCATGCGCGCCAGCGCACCCGGCACGTTCTTGTGGAAATGCACGATGCGGTGCTGACCCGGGCGCTCGGGCAGGTTGAGCGACGGGAGGTTGACGTTGAGCGTCGTCGAACCACGCTGGACGTAGTCGCGCAGCTTCGCGGCGACGAACCGTCCGATGTCCTCCTGCGCCTCCTCCGTCGAGCCGCCGATGTGCGGCGTCAGCACGACGTTGGGGATGCCCTGCAACGGTGAGTCGAACGGATCGCCCTTCTTCTTGGGCTCGGTCGGGAACACGTCGACCGCCGCACCGGCGATGTGACCGGATTCGAGATGCGTCTTGAGCGCGTCGTAGTCGACGACGAAGCCGCGCGAGAGGTTGAGGAACAACGAGCGCGGGCGCATCGCGGCGAACTGCTCGGCGCCGAAGAAACCGGCGTTGCCGGAGCGCCCGTCGACGTGCAGCGTGATGACCTCGGCGATCGACAGCAGCTCCTCGAGCGACGAGCAGCGTGTCGCGTTGCCGAGGGCGAGCTTGTCGTCGGTGTCGTAGAAGTAGACCTGCAGGCCGAGCATCTCCCCGACGACCGACAGCTGCGAGCCGATGTTGCCGTACCCGACGATGCCAAGCTTGCGGCCGCGGATCTCGTGGCTGCCCTTCGCGTCCTTGTGCCACACCCCGTCGTGCAGCGCGCGGTCCTTCTCGCTGAGGCGGCGCGCCATCATGATGATCTCGGCGATGGCAAGTTCAACGACCGAGCGCGTGTTGGAGAACGGTGCGTTGAACACGACGATGCCCCGCCCCGCGGCGTGCGCGAGGTCGATCTGGTTCGTGCCGATGCAGAAGGCCCCGATCGCCTGCAGGTCGGGCGCATTGTCGAGCACGCGCGCGCTCACCTCGGTCTTGGAGCGGATGCCGAGCAGGTCGACGCCCTGCAGCGCCTCGATCAGCTCGTCCTCGTCCATCGCGCCGATGCGCATGTCGACCTCGAAGCCGGCCTCGCGCAGCAGCGCCTCCCCCAGGGGGTGCACGTTCTCGAGCAGCAGTGCCTTCACGGCCGGTTCCTTTCGCTGGCGGTGACGACGACCTGACGCGTCGCTCACATCATGAGACTTCATCGAGGCGATCGCAGGACGATCCATCTCAGCGGGCAAGACGGCAGGCGCCGTCGATGACTCTCGTCACCGGCGACGCCTGCCTTCATGCCTCAGCGAAGCATCAGCTGCAGCCGGAGGTGCTTCCGCAGCCCTCGCACACGTAGCAGCTACCGGCCGGACGCATCTTCGTCCCGCACGTCATGCACATCGGCGCATCCGCGGCGTGACCCTGGAACTTCTCGAGCAGCTCGGTGGAGCTGTGGATCTCGTTGCTCACCTCACGGGCCGAGGCTGCACCCGAGCCCGAGATGACCTCGTCGGCATGCTCCTCCTCCGACGTCGTCGGAGCTGCCGGCGCAGTGGTACCCGCGCGCTCCTGACGGGCCGGGGCGGCCGTCTGCGAGTTCGACTCCGCGTCGAAGCTCTCGTCGTCGCCCTCGCTCGGAGCGTAGGAACCCGTCTCGAGCTGACGCGCACGCTCGGCCGCGGTGTGGATGCCCATGAACGAGCGCGTGTCGAAGTCGAGGTAGTCGAGCGCCAGGCGGCGGAAGACGTAGTCCATGATCGACTGCGCCATGCGCACGTCGGCGTCGTCCGTCATACCGGCCGGCTCGAAGCGCAGGTTCGTGAACTTCTCGACGAACGTCTCGAGTGGCACGCCGTACTGCAGGCCGATGGAGACCGCGATCGAGAACGCGTCCATGACACCGGCGAGCGTCGAACCCTGCTTGCCGAACTTGAGGAACAGCTCGCCGAGGTCACCGTTCTCGTACGTGCCGGCGGTGAGGTAGCCCTCCGCGCCGCCAACGGCGAACGACGTCGTCTGCGACGAGCGACGCTTCGGCAGACGCTTGCGGACCGGACGGTACTCGATGACCTTCTCCGCAGCCGCGGTCTCGGTGCTGGTCGCGGCGGGCTCGGACTTCTTCTCCGCCTTGCCGTCGGACAGCGGCTGGCCGACCTTGCAGTTGTCGCGGTAGACCGCGATGGCCTTGAGGCCGAGCTTCCAGCCCTCGAGGTGCACCTCGGCGATGTCGTCGACGCTCGCGGTCTCGGGCAGGTTGACCGTCTTCGAGATGGCGCCCGACAGGAACGGCTGGCAGGCGGCCATCATGCGCACGTGGCCCATCGGCGAGATGGCGCGCGCACCCATGGCGCAGTCGAAGATCTCGTAGTGCTCGGGCTTGAGACCGGGCGCGTCGATGACGTGGCCCTTCTCGGCGATGTGCTCGACGATCGCCTCGATCTGCTCGTCCTGGTAACCCAGCTTCTTCAGCGCACGCGGGATCGTCTGGTTGACGATCTGCATCGAACCGCCACCGACGAGCTTCTTGAACTTGACGAGCGAGAAGTCGGGCTCGATACCCGTCGTGTCGCAGTCCATCATGAAGCCGATCGTGCCGGTCGGGGCGAGGACGGAGGCCTGCGCGTTACGGAAGCCGTTCTTCTCGCCGAGCGTGACGACGTCGGCCCAGGCCTTCGTGGCGAGGGCGTGGATGTCGCTCGCCATCGCACCCATGTCCTTGTGCGACGACAGCTCGTCGTTGGCCGCGCGGTGCTTGCGCATGACGCGGTTGTGCGCCTGGCTGTTCTGGGCGTAGCCGGCGTAGGGGCCGACGACGGCCGCCATCTCCGCGGAGCGCTTGTAGGCGGCACCCGTGAGCAGCGAGGTGATCGAGGCCGCCAGGGCGCGGCCACCGTCGGAGTCGTAACCGTGGCCCGTCGCCATGAGCAGTGCACCGAGGTTGGCGTACCCGATGCCGAGCTGGCGGTAGTCGACGGTCGTCTTGCCGATCGACTCGGTCGGGAAGTCGGCGAAGCAGATCGAGATGTCCATCGCCGTGATGACGAGTTCGACGACCTTGGCGAACGTCGCCGCGTCGAACGTGTCGTCTTCCTTGAGGAACTTCAGCAGGTTGAGCGAGGCGAGGTTGCAGCTCGAGTTGTCGAGCGACATGTACTCCGAGCACGGGTTCGACGCCGTGATACGGCCCGTCTCGGGGTTCGTGTGCCACGCGTTGATCGTGTCGTCGTACTGCACGCCCGGGTCGGCGCACTCCCACGCGGCCTTGTTGATCTTGTCGAACAGCTCACGCGCATCGACGGTCTCGATGACCTCACCGGTGTCGCGGGCGCGCAGACCGAAGCTGCCGCCGTCGACGACCGCCTGCATGAACTCGTCGTTAACACGAACCGAGTTGTTGGCGTTCTGGTACTGCACGGAGACGATGTCGCGGCCACCGAGGTCCATGTCGAACCCGGCGTCACGCAGCGCGCGGATCTTGTCCTCCTCGCGCGCCTTCGTCTCGATGAACTCCTCGATGTCGGGGTGGTCGACGTCGAGGACGACCATCTTGGCCGCTCGACGCGTCGCGCCACCGGACTTGATCGTGCCGGCCGAGGCGTCGGCGCCGCGCATGAAGGAGACCGGGCCGGATGCGGTGCCGCCCGAGGAGAGCAGCTCCTTGGAGGAGCGGATGCGGGAGAGGTTGAGACCGGCGCCCGAACCACCCTTGAAGATGAAGCCCTCCTCCTTGTACCAGTTGAGGATCGAATCCATCGAGTCCTCGACCGACAGGATGAAGCACGCGCTGACCTGCTGCGGGCTCGCGGTACCGACGTTGAACCAGACGGGCGAGTTGAACGAGAACACCTGGTGCAGCAGGGCGTAGGTGAGCTCGTGCTCGAAGATCTCCGCGTCCTCGTCGGTAGCGAAGTAGCCGTTGTCGCGCCCGGCCTTGGCATAGGTCAGCACGACGCGGTCGATGAGCTGCTTGAGGGAGCTTTCACGCGCGTCGGTGCCGACGGCGCCACGGAAGTACTTGGTCGTGACGATGGTGGAGGCGTTGAGCGACCAGAAGTCGGGGAACTCGACACCCGACTGCTCGAAGATCGTCTCGCCCGTCTTCCAGTTCTGCTGGAGGACGTCCCGCTTCTCCCAGGTGACCTCATCGTACGGGTGCACGCCGGGCGTGGTGAAAATGCGTTCGATCGTGACGCCGCCGGTGCGGCGTCCCGTCTTGGCGCGGGCCTTCGTCGTCTCGGTCATGACCGTGAGCCTCCTGGCAGGTGGGGTGAGCTGGTACGTGAGGGTGATCTGGGGGGCGCGCCCTCGGCAGGCGCGCGGGGTCAGGACGCCGAGGCGGCGTACTGACGCAACTCGCTGACCGCCGTCTCGAAGTCCTCGAGCGATTCGAAGGCCTGGTAGACGGAGGCGAAGCGCAGATACGCGACGTGGTCGAGTTCGCGCAGGGGCCCGAGGATCTCGATGCCCACGTCATGGGCGTCGATCTCGGCGGCGCCCTTCGAGCGAATGGACTCCTCCACCTGCTGGGCGAGAACGGCCAACTGGTCGTCGGTGACCGGGCGGCCCTGGCACGCCTTGCGAACCCCGGACATCACCTTGTCGCGCGAGAACGGCTCGCTGACCCCGGAACGCTTGACGACCGTGAGACTTGCGGTCTCCATCGTCGAGAACCGCTTGCCGCAGTTCGGGCACTGACGGCGCCGCTTGATGCAGGTGCCGTCCTCGCTCGAGCGCGAATCGACGACGCGGGAGTCGGTGTTGCGGCAGAACGGACAGTGCACGTCAAACCTTCCGACGGGGCTGGGAACACTCGGGACGGCGGCGCTCCACCCCGGGATTCCGGCCTCAGAGCGCAGATGCACATCAGCGGAGGAGAATCAACATCTAGGGGGAAGCGGGGGCCAAAGCCCCACATGTAGAGATATTAGGCCCCTGAGACCCGACGCGCAACAGCACCGAGGCCGCGTCTACTCGCCCTGCGCAACCTCGCGACGACCCCCGCCACTCGTGCGCCGCGGAATCCTGCGCCAGCCGGGGGAGGCGACTCACGCCCCCTCGAACCCCCGAACCCGACGATGGCGATCGTCACACTTCACGGTGCGGGGATGATCACCTTCTGGCCGGCCTGCACCTGCGACGAGCCGAGGTTGCTCTCGTGCTCGATCGCGACAACCGCCTGGTCGTTGCGCACGCCCGGCATCTCACGCGCCGCGATCTGCGAAAGCGTCTCCCCCGCGCGAACGGTGACCTCGTGCCGCTGCGTACCGTCGACACCGCTCGCCATCGCCCGGCCCGCGAGGATGGCACCCGCCACGACGACGAGAGCCACGCACACGGCCGTGAAGCGACGACGGGCGAAACGAACGCTCTGAGAGTTCGTGACGACCTGCACCGCGCCACCCGTGGGCACGAGGTGGAGGTGTGAGCGGGATGCCGCAGCGTCGACCCGCGCCACGCGGCGCACGTCGACACCCGAACCCAGCACGGGCTCACGTCGAACTGCAGTACTCGAAGCAACCATCGAAACCACTCCTTCTCTCGGGACACCCCCGAGGCGCCGCCACACCGTCACCGGTGCGGCTTCCTCACGCGACACGGTCAGCCCGGAGGGACCGATCGAACACGCGTGCGATAGAACAACTGTACGACACCCGAACGTGCTTTCGAACGGGGCGCACGGATTTCTTCGTACACATTTTTGAAAACTGTGTGCGACACCGCGTACTGTGGGTGATGTCAGATACACAAGCACCGCGCACCGACAACCCCGTCATGGCGGGCATTTCCGCCCCGCCGGAGGGTGCACGTGTCGCCACCGCGACCACCGACGTGCGACGAGGACCAGGAGGGGTCACACCATGGGTGACGTTCATTCGATGCAGGAGCGCACGCCGGGCAAGCTGACGCCACGCCAGCACAAGGTGCTCACCGTGATCCGACGTTCCGTCGACGAGCGCGGCTACCCCCCGAGCCTGCGTGAGATCGGCGAGGCCGTCGGTCTGACGAGCCCGAGTTCGGTGGCCCATCAGCTCGCCGCACTCGAGCGCAAGGGATACCTGCGCCGCGACCCGAACCGCCCGCGCGCCATGGAGGTCGTCTCCCCGGACTCGGGTGCGGCGACCCGCGGCTACCGCGGCAACGCCGTGTCTGCGCTATCCGAGTCGCAGCACGACGAGACGGGCTCGGGCGACGAGCGACCCACGCCGTCATACGTGCCGGTCGTCGGCCGCATCGCGGCCGGTGGCCCGATCCTCGCCGAGCAGGCCGTCGAGGACGTCTTCCCGCTACCGCGTCAGATCGTCGGTGACGGCGAGCTGTTCCTGCTGCGCGTCGTCGGCGACTCGATGATCGATGCGGCCATCTGCGAGGGCGACTGGGTCGTCGTGCGACGCCAGGCCGACGCCGCCAACGGGGAGATCGTCGCGGCACTGCTCGACTCGGAGGCCACGGTCAAGACGCTGCGCCGCAGCGAGGGCAAGACGTGGCTCATGCCCGCGAACGAGGCCTACTCCCCGATCGACGGCGACCACGCGAGCATCATGGGCAAGGTCACGGCCGTCCTGCGCAGCATCTGAGGCGCTGGCCCCGCCGCGCGGATCGGTCCAGCGTGTGGTTGCAACTCGACTCTCAGCCCCTTCTGCGCCCCGACGTTCGACGCCGAGACGTCAGGACGTCGCGAGGTCGAGCCCCAGCGCGTCGCACACGGCGGTGAGGGTCGGGCCGAGGGGTTCGCGCACGACGAGGTCGACCCGCTCCTCGCCACGCATCGCGCCGAGCCCGACGAGGGCGACCGGCTTCTGCTGCTTGAGGGCGGCGAGCACGAACCGGTAACCCGACATCACCTTGAGCGAACTGCCGAGCACGAGCACGCCCCGGCAGCGTTCCACTGCCCGCATCTGCGCCTCCACGACCTCAGGAGCGACGGACTCACCGAACATGACGACGTCCGGCTTCACCGTCGTGGCCTTGCAGCGCAGGCACGCCGGCACGATGACACCGCGCTCCAGCTCGACCGCGACGTCCGCGTCGCCGTCGGCGAGCAGGCGCGCCTGCGTCGGCAGCTGGGGGTTGAGTTCGCGCAGGCGTACCTGGAAGCCACGGCGCCCTTCCCGCGTCCCGCACGCGACGCAGACGACGTGCTCGAGCGACCCATGCAGCTCGGTGACGTCGCGGGCACCGGCACGCGCATGAAGGCCGTCGACGTTCTGCGTCACGAGGTGATCGACGAGGCCGCCACCCTGCAGTCGCGCCAGCGCGACGTGCCCGACGTTGGGTTCCGCCGCGTCGAAGATCTCCCAGCCGACGGCACTGCGCGCCCAGTACCGTTGACGCGCCTCGTGGGTGGCGAGGAACTGTTGGTATGTCATGGGAACCGTGCGGCGCGTGCCGTCGGGGCGCCGGTAGTCGGGGATGCCGGATTCGGTCGAGATGCCCGCGCCGGTGAGGACGAAGAGCCCTCCCGCGCGCACGAAATCGGTCAGTTCCGCGACGCCGCTCATCGTCCTGCCCCTCCCATAGGTCTGCGTTCGATTGTCTCAACAATGGATAAGAGCACGTTATTCTTGGTGCATGATCGATGCAGCCGGGCTCCGCGTCATGAAGGCGATCAGCGACGAGGGCAGCTTCACCGCCGCCGCTGCCGCTCTCGGCTATTCTCAGCCGGCCGTGTCGCAGATGGTGCGCCGTCTCGAGGAGAAGACCGGGACGGCTCTCGTGGAGCGCCTCGGCCGCTCGGTGCGGCTGACGGAGGCCGGGCAGGTGCTGGCGCGCACGGCGACGCCCGTCCTCAGTGCCCTCGAGGCCGCCGAGGGTGAGGTCGCCGCCATCGCGGGGTTGCGCGCCGGGCGGGTGCGCCTCATGGCGTTCCCGTCGGCATCGTCAACGCTCGTCCCGCGCGCCCTCGCACTCGTCAAGGAGCGGTTCCCAGACGTCAAGGTCAGCTTCGCCGAGGCCGAACCCCCGGAATCCCTGGCGAGCCTGCGTGCCGGCGATTGCGACGTCGCCGTGGCGTTCACGTACGACGACGCGGACCCGCTCCCCGCAGGCGAGGACCTGGACCCGTTCCTCACCCGCGGGCTCCTGCACGACGACGTGCGTCTCGCCGTCCCGCGCGATCACCCCCTCGCCGCAGCCGAGAGCGTCCGCATGGAGGAGCTCAGCGACGCCTCGTGGATCGCGGGGTGCCCCCGATGCCGTGGCCACCTCGTCAGCCTCGCCCAGGGCGCCGGTTACGCGCCCGACGTCGCGTTCGAGACGGAGGACTATGTCACCGTTCTCGGCCTCGTCGCGGAGGGCCTCGGCGTCGCGCTCATTCCCGAGCTGATCCTGCGCTCCACGTCGCATCCGGACGTCGTGACGTTGCCGCTGCTGCCGTCGAGCCGGCGCTGCGTGTTCGCCGTGACGACACCCGACCTGCAGCGGGTCCCCGCCGTCACCGCCACCCTCGAAGCCCTCGCCGACGCGGCAGCACGAGTGCCGAGCGCGCAGCACGCTCATCGCTGAGCCTGCAGGCTGATCGAGCCACCCGTCGCGAGGGCGTCCACGTCACCCTGCGTGTCGGTACGCCAAACCCGCGCGTCGTGCCGGGCCAACAGTTCGAGCGTCTTCTTCGTCGGGTGGCCGTAGTCGTTGCCGGCGCCCACCCCGATCACGGCCTGACGCGCGGCCGCCGCCTCGTAGAGGCGCTCGTTCTGGTTGGAGCTACCGTGGTGCGCCACCTTGACGAGGTCGAACGCGCGTCGCCGGGCGCTCTGACGCACCTGTTCGATCACCGCGGCCTGCGCCTCACGTTCGCAATCGCCCAGCATGAGCGCGTGATACGCGGGCGCCGATACGTCGAGCACGAGTGAGGCGTTGTTCTGCACCGACCCCTCCGTCATGACGCGGCGCGGCCACAGCACCTCGATCGTCACCTCGCCGATGACGAGGCGTTGTCCCGGTGCGAGCGCCCCGAGCGAAGCCCGAGGCTGTTCGAGCGCTGCTTGCACCGAACCCAACGCGCCCTGCTCGCCGCGCGATCGTGACGACGCCGCTGTACCGCGGCCTTTGAGTCCCTCGCTCTCCTGAGCGCCCTCCATGACCCACGTTCCGAGGACCGCCACCGGAGCGTCGGAAGCACGCAAGACCTCAGCCAGTCCGCCCACGTGGTCGGCGTGGAAGTGGGTGAGGATGACGGCGTCGAGCGTCGTGATGCCGTGGCGCTCGAGGCATTGCGCGGGATGGCCGTCGGCAGGCCCCACGTCGATCATGACGGCGCGCGTCGCCCCGGTGCGCACGAGCGCGGCATCCCCCTGACCCACCGCGCACTGCGCATAGACCCACGCGGGCGGTGCGGCCGACTCCCCCGGCAACGGCGCGAGCACAGCCGCCAGGAGCGCCCCCGCGACCCCGAGCGCGACGAGACCGAAGCGACCGGTGAAGACGATGGCCCGCCACGCGCACAGGAGCACGGCCACGACGACAATGGCGAGCACGACTCCGGCCAGCCCCGGGAGCCAGGGCACCGAGCCGCCGGGGACGGCGTCAGCGAGGCGGGCCACTGCGCAGATCACCCAGGTGGGCAGCCCCGGCAACCACACGAGCCACCCTGCGAGCGTCGGAGCGATGACGGCGACGGTCGACACGATCATGCCACCGAGCGTCGCCGGCGCGACGAATGGCTCGGCCGCGACGTTCGCGGGGATCGAGACCCACGACACCGACGAATTGAGGGCGACGAGCACCGGCAGGCACAGCGCCTGCGCGGCGAGCGGGACGCAGGTGATCTCGACCATCCCGTCGACGAACCGGCCGCGCCGCGAACCGAGCTTCGTGAGCAGGGCCTGCGACCAGCGTCGCGCGAACAGAACGAGCCCGAGCGTCGCCAGCGCCGACAAGGCGAAGCCGACGCTGACGGCAAGCCACGGATCCCACACCAACAATCCGACGATGGCTGCCGCGAGCGCCGGGCAGGCGGCGCGTTCGCGTCCCCACGACGTGCCGAGCACTCCCACGGCACCCATCGCGGCCGCGCGCACCACGCTCGGTTCGGGTCGGCACAGGACGACGTACGCGGCGAGCGCGACGAGAGCCAGGGCCACCCGCACCCGACGTGACGTGCGCGACCACCCCAACAACCACATCGTCGCGACGAGGACGACCGTCACGTTCGAACCGCTCACGGCGTTGAGGTGCGACATGCCGGTGGCGTTCATCGCGTCCGTCAGGTCGTCCGGTAGATGGGCCGTGTCGCCCACGACGAGCGCGGGCAACAGGCCGGCGGGGTCGTCCGGCAACTGCGACGAGGCGCCGACGAGCCCGGCCCGAACAGGTTCGAGTGTCGTCACCACCCAGGGCGGAGCGCCGACGACGTCCGGGGCACCGTTGACCTGCACGACGGCGCGCGCCGCCCCGAGACGCTGCGATGGGGCCAGACGCCCGCGCGCCCGCAGGTGGGACTGCCAGGTGAGGTTCGTCCACCGACGATCGCCGACGAGGATGACGGGCGTCGCGACCTCCTGCGTGCGTCCGCGCGCCGTGATGCGGTCGATCTGGGCCGGGACGACGAAGCGCTCGTCGCCTCCGGCGCCGACGACCCGGTGCGGCTGGCCCGTCACTCTCGCCTCGAGTGTCGCGACGGCGCGGTCACGGGCCAGCGTCGTCACCGGCCCGGCTTCCTCGTGCGCCAACGTCACCTGCGCCGCAGCGAGGACGATCGTCGTCAGCGCGATGACCAGCAGCGCCCAGAGCGCCCACCCCGACCCGTGGGATGACGCCGGATTCTCGTCATCCTCGCCCTCGTGCCGGGCTCGGGCTGACTGGTCCGCCCGTAGACCAGGCAAGCGCGTCCCGAACGCGAGGGCCCCGGCGACGATCGTCACGAGGGCGAGGACGACGACCACGATCGCGGGGTCGGGGCGAGCCGAGAGCAGGGTGGCGAGGGCCGCCCAGGCGACGCACGCGGCCGACAACAACCGCATGTCGTGGCCGCCGAGACTCACACGGTGACCTTGCTGCGCAGGCGATCGAGCATCTTGTCGCCGATACCGGAGACCTCACCGAGTTCGTCGACGCTCGAGAACCGACCGTTCTTCTCACGCCACTCGACGATGCGCTGCGCGAGAACCGGCCCGACCCCGGGCAACGTGTCGAGCGATGTCGCGTCCGCGGTGTTGACGTTGACGACGCCCCCGGCCGCGGCCCCGCCACCGGGCGCTCCCGGAGCAGTCGGGCCCGCCACGGCCGCCGGAGCGCCCGGTGCGGTGGCCCCTGCAGCCGGCGCCACGGGCACCGGCGGGGGGACGCTCTCGCCCGGGCGGGGGACGTGGACCTGCTCCCCATCGGCGAGCGGCCGAGCCAGGTTGATCGCCGTCGCGTCGGCACCCGACATCCCGCCGGCCGCCGTCACGGCATCCGCGACGCGGCTTCCGGCCGGCACCTGGACGACGCCCGGGCGCCGCACCGCCCCGACGACGTGAATGCTGAGAGGCGCGCCGCTCGTCGCGCCGGCGACCGAAGCCATGGCAGTGCTGTGAGACGGCGTCGACGCAGCACCCCTACTCCCCGTCGTCGCCACGCTGGCGCTCCCGGCGATACGCGGCGATGACGACGCGATGAGCGCCTTCGGTGCCGCACCGTCATCTCCGGAACTGAGCAGCAGACGCAGCCCCAGCACGGCGACGGCGAGCACCGCGCACACGCCGATGAGCAGGGCAGCCGGACGCGAGGGACGCCATCGGGCGTCCTCGAGGCCGTCCGGTGCTCGGACGAGTCGGCGGGCGGTGCGTTCCGGTTCGGGCACCCACGTCGGTTCGTGGCGGGCGCGTTCGATCTCGGCGAGCACCTCGTCGAGCCGGTCGTCGGTCTCGGGCAGCGTTCTGCGGGTCATGCCTCGACGGTAAGAAGCCCCATCCCTCCACGCTCGCTGACGCGAGCCGAAGGTGTGGAAACGCGTGCAGGCGCGTGCCGGATGGGCCCGTGGCCGTCACAGCTGTGGAAGAGGCGCGCCCGATGCGGCTCGCAGCAGCCTTCGTCAGCCCGGCGGTTCCGGCATCACCGCGACGACGGCGCCGAGTGCTCCGGCGCCCACGTGCGCGGTGACGACGGCTCCCAGGCGCGCCTGCACCGGCGCCATGGCCCACCGCACGGCTGACGACGACGCGGCGTCGGCCTCCGCTGCAGCGCGGGCACCGTCGCCCCGTGTTCCGTCCGGCGAGGACGCTCCGAGCGCAGCCACGTCGCCAACCTGGTCGGCCGCATCGGGGCCCGCCGCGCCTGGGGCACCGTCCGCTCGCGGACCCGCAGCCCGGCTGCCCGGCCGGGCCGGCCCCGTCGCATCGTCACCGGTGCCCCCAGACGAACCGGTCGAGCTCGCTTCAGCGGAACGCGCTTCACCGTCCCGCCCCGCCCCAGGGGACGCGCCACCGCCCAACCGGTCGACGAGCACCTGCGCCAACTCGGAGTGCTGCAGCGAGTGCACGGCGCAGACGCGTTTGCCCTCGCCGAGGTTCTCGGCCTGAGCCAGAGCCCACGTCCCGAGCCGCTCGACGGCCTTGCCCCGCGATCGCACGCGCGTGAGCGGCGCGATGACGCCGTCGTCGACCTGCAGCAGCGGTTTGATCGACAACGCCGAGCCGAACAGAGCCCCGGCTCGCCCGATCCGCCCGCCGCGGCGCAGCGGTTCCAACGAGTCGACGTAGAACGCCGTGCGCGACGACGCGCACGTGGCGCGCGCCGCCTCGGCCACGGCGTCGACGTCATACCCGGCCTGCGACCAGCGCAGCGCCGCGAGCACGCCGAAACCGAGCGCCATGCCCAGCGTGCGCGAGTCGACAACCTCGACGTCCAACCCCGCCTCGAGCGACGCCAGCCGCGCCGAGCTCACCGTCGACGACAACGCCTGCGATGCGTGCAGCGACACGATGCTCGTGCATCCGGCGTCCGCGAGCGCCCGGTAGGCCTCGACGAACGCCGCCGGTGACGGGCGCGACGTCGTCACCGCTATCCCCTCGGCCTGTGCGGAGGCGACCGCGTCAGCCCCCAACTCGTCCTCGGGGCGCGTGACGTCGCCGATCGTGACGTTGAGCGGCGCGACCCTCAGCAGGCTCGCCGCGTCAGGCGCGCAGCCTGCGACCAACTCGGCGGGGAGGCAGGCGGTCGAGTCGGTGACGACACCGACCCGACCGGCCCTGCCACCGGCTCGAGCCATCAGCCCGCGACGATGTTGACGAGCTTCGGCGCGCGCACGATGACCTTGCGCACCTGCTTGCCCTCGAGGAAGTTCTGCACCTTCTCGCTGGCGAGCGCCGCGGCCTCGAGGTCGGCCTCGCTGATGTCGGCGGCGACGTCGAGACGGTCACGCACCTTGCCCGCGACCTGGACGACGGCGACGACGGTGCCCTGCACGAGGTGCGCCGGGTCGGCTGTCGGGAACGGCTCGAACGCGAGGCTCTGCTCGTGTCCGAGGCGGCGCCACAGCTCCTCGCCGAGGTGCGGGGCGAGCGGCGCCGTCATGAGGACGATGGCCTCCGCGGCCTCGCGCGGCACGGCGTCGAGCTTCGTCAGCGCGTTGTTGAGTTCGATCAGCTTCGCGACGGCCGTGTTGAAGCGCAGGTTCTCGTAGTCGCCGGTGACGCCGTCGATCGTGCGGTGCACGAGGCGTGTCGTGGCCTCGTCCATCCCCTCCTCGTCGACCCGCAGCTCACCGGTGTTCTCGTCGACGACGTTGCGCCACAGGCGCTGCAGGAAGCGCTGTGATCCGACGACGGCGCGCGTCTCCCACGGTCGCGAGGCGTCGAGCGGACCCATCGACATCTCGTAGACGCGGAACGTGTCGGCACCGTAGGTGTCGCACATCTCATCGGGCGTCACGACGTTCTTGAGCGACTTGCCCATCTTCCCGTACTCGCGGGTGACTCGCTGGCCCTGCCACTCGTAGATCGTCTCGTCGCCCTCGACGCGCTCGCGCACCTCCGCGGCCGGCACGGGTTGGCCGCGCCCGTCGCGGAAGGCGTACGCCTGGACCATGCCCTGGTTGAACAGCTTGCGGAACGGCTCCTCACTCGAGATGAGGCCGAGGTCGAACAGCACCTTGTGCCAGAAGCGCGCGTACAGCAGGTGCAGGACGGCGTGCTCCGCGCCACCGACGTACAGGTCGACGCCGCCCGGGTCGTTCGCGACACCCTTGCCGAAGCCGCGGCCCTTGCCGAGCCAGTACTCCTCGCACCCCGCGTCGACGAAGCGCTCGGTGTTCGCGGGGTCGGCATAGCGCAGCTCGTACCAGCACGAACCGGCCCAGTTGGGCATCGTGTTCGTCTCACGCGTGTACCTCTTGACACCGTCGCCGAGGTCGAGTTCGACGCTGACCCACTCGTCGGCGCGCGACAGCGGCGACTCGGGCATCGACTCGGCGTCCTCCGGGTCGTACGTCTTCGGCGAGTAGTCGGCTACCTCGGGCAGTTCGACGGGCAGCATCGACTCCGGCAGCGCGTGGGCCGTCCCGTCCTCGTCGTAGACGATCGGGAACGGCTCGCCCCAGTAGCGCTGACGCGAGAACAGCCAGTCGCGCAGGCGGTACGTGGTCGTGCCCGTGCCACGCTCGTTGGCCTCGAGCCACTCGATGACCTTCCTCTTCGCCGTCTCGATGTCGAGCCCGTCGAGCGACAGCCCGGCCGTCGACGAGTTGATCGCGGCGCCCTGGCCCGTGTACGGCTGATCCTCCGGGTGGCCCTCGCTCGGCTGGACGGTGCGCACGATGTCGAGGCCGTAGGCCTGCGCGAACTCCCAGTCACGCTCGTCCTGCGCGGGCACGGCCATGATCGCGCCCGTGCCGTAGCCCATGAGGACGTAGTCGGCGACGAACACGGGCACCGCCCGACCCGTCACGGGATTCGTCGCGAAGGCACCGGTGAACACACCCGACTTGCCCTTCTCCCCCGCCTGACGCTCGACGTCGCTCTTGCGCGAGGCCTCACGGCGGTAGGCGGCGACGGCGTCGCGCGGCGTCCCGGCACCCGCCGTCCACGACTCATTCGTCCCGGCTGGCCAGGCTTCCGGGACGATCGTCTCGAGCAGCGGGTGCTCCGGCGCGAGCACCATGAACGTCGCGCCGAAGATCGTGTCGGGACGCGTCGTGAAGACCTCGATCTGTTCGCCCGAACCGGCCTGGGTCGCGACGTCGAAACGCACCGACGCGCCGTTGCTGCGCCCGATCCAGTTGCGCTGCTGCAGCTTGATCGACTCGGGCCAGTCGAGGCGCTCGAGATCGTCGACGAGACGGTCGGCGTAGTCGGTGATGCGCATCATCCACTGCGGCAGGTTGCGCTTGAACACCGGGAAGTTGCCGCGCTCGGTGCGGCCGTCCGCCGTCACCTCCTCGTTCGCGACGACGGTGCCGAGGCCCGGCGACCAGTTGACGGGGGCGTCCGACTTGTACGCCAGGCGGCGCGCGTTGATCGCCTCAGCGCGCCCAGCGGCGTCGAGGTCGCCCCACGCCTCGCCCGACGGCGTCGCGACGCGGCCGCTCTCGTACGCCTCGACGAGGGTGTCGATCGGGCGGGCCTTGCTCTCGTCCGGGTCGTACCAGGCGTCGAAGATCTGCAGGAAGATCCACTGCGTCCACTTGTAGTACGACGGGTCGATCGTCGCGAACGTGCGGCGCGCGTCGTGCGACAGCCCGAGCTGGCGCAGCTGACGACGCATGTTGACCATGTTGTCCTCGGTCGTCTTGCGCGGGTGCTGGCCCGTCTGAACGGCGTACTGCTCGGCAGGCAGCCCGAACGCGTCGTAGCCGAGGGTGTAGAGGACGTTCTTGCCCTGGGTGCGCTGATAGCGCGCGTAGACGTCCGTCGCGATGTAGCCGAGCGGGTGACCGACGTGCAGCCCCGCACCCGAGGGGTAGGGGAACATGTCCTGGATCATGACCTTCTCACGCCCGGCGACGCCCTGCTCGTCCGCCCACGGTCCGCTCGGGTTGGGGGCCTCGAAGGTGCCTGCCTCCTCCCACGCGTCCTGCCAGCGGCGCTCGATCTGCCCCGCCAGTTCCGCGGTGTAGCGCTGGCTGTGTTCGGTCTCGCTCAAGGGATCGTCCTCACATCGCGTCGGTGCGGGCAGGCCCCGCGAAAGTTCCGGCTCATTATGTCAGGGCGGCCGGGGGCACGTCGTCGGCGTTTTCCCGCGCTGGCCGGTTCGGGCAGCGCGTCGCCTCGTCCTCGGCCCGCCCGGGCCCTGGCATGACGAAGGCCGCCACCTCGGGAGGTGACGGCCCACGTCATGCGAAGCGCTTCTCGCGAAGCACCACGGCGATCAGATCTGGTTGAGCTGCTTCGCCATGGCCGACTTCTTGTTGGCGGCCTGGTTCTTGTGGATGACTCCCTTGGAGACAGCCTTGTCCAGCTTGCGCGAGGCAGCAGCGAGGGCCGTCGACGCGGCGTCCTTGTTGCCGGCCTCGACCTCGGCGCGGAACTTGCGGATCCACGTGCGCAGTTCGGACTTGTAGGCCTTGTTGCGCTCGGTACGAATCTCGTTCGTCTTGATCCGCTTCATCTGCGACTTGATGTTTGCCACGAAAATCTCACTTCTTCGGTCGAATGTGTTCTGTCGTGAGGGCGACAGACGGCCTCTCGGATATGGCGTGGGGACACCTGGCGATGAGAGACCGCTGGTTACTGCTGTTGCGTGTGCGCACGACCTGAGCCCACACGCACTCGCTCAAATCTACCAGCCAAGCGACCGCGCGGCGCAATCGGGGCGGCGGGCCCGAGGCCGTCAGTGACGCTCGCTCGGCGCGTGGCGCTGACGACAGATCTCGAGGACCACGTGCTCGACGGCGTACTGCGGATCGCGTCCACCACCCTTGACGGCGAAGTCGGCCGCGGCGACGGCCTGGATCGCGCGTCCGAGACGGACGCCGTCCCATCCGCGCGACGCCGTCCGCGCCTTGTCGACCTGCCAGGGTGGCATCCCCAGCTGCTTCGCGAGATCCGCACTGCGTCCACTGCCGGCCGAGGCGACCTTGGCGACCTGGCGCAGCTGCGAGGCGAGGACGGCGACGATCGGCACGGGATCGATCCCAGAGGCGAACGCGTGGCGCAGCAGCCGCAGGGCCTCGGGCGCGTTGCCGGCGACGGTCGCGTCGGCCACGCGGAAGCCCGTCGCCTCCACCTTGCCGCCGTGGTAGGTGCCGACGGTGTTCTCGTCGACGATGCCGCTCGTGTCGTCGACGAGCTGACGGCACGCCGCGGCGAGCTCTGAGGTGTCCTTGCCGGCCGCCTCGAGCAGCGCCCGCACGCCCTCGGGTGTGATGCGGCGGCGTGCGCGACGAAACTCGTTCATGACGAACGCCGACTTGTCGCGATCCGACTTGATCGCCGGCGCCTCGATGACGCGCGCCTTCGCCTTCTTGAGTGCATCCAGCACGCGCTTGGCGCGGTTGCCGCCCTTGTGCAGCACGATGAGGTTGGCGTCGTCGAGACCGACCTTCAGCGCGTCCTCGAGCTCGTCGACAAGGGCGTCCGGCGCCTCGTCGAAGTCACGCACGACGATGACGCGGCGCCCACCGAACAGGCTCGGCGACAACTCCGTCGTGAGACGCCCGGGCTGGTACTCGGCGACGTCGATGCGCACGATCTCGGCCTCCGGGTGCGCGGCCGTGATGGCCTCGAGGCTCTCCTCGACGGCGCGCTGGGCGAGGATGCGCTCAGGCCCGGTGACGAGGATGATCTGCGGGACGTCGCTCATGCCGTCACCCTGTCACTCGCCACCGACAACGCGCCCGCGCCACACCATGCGCCATCCGCCACGTCAGGATCCCTGCGGGCGCAGGCCGAGCTGTTCGCAGCGCGCGACGACGGCGTCCTCGCTCATCTCGAGGTGATCGGCGAGTTCGTCGAGCGTCAGGCCCATGCCGATGCCCTCGCGCAGTTCCTCGTCGGCCTCGGCCGTCCAGGCGTGCCCGTCGGTGACGGCGGTGCGGGCGCTCTCCTCGGCGGGGGCAGGCTTCGGCGGGGGTGCCTGCAGCGCGCTGGCGGTGCCCATGCCGCTGACGCCGGCCGCCTGCGCCGCGGCCAGGGCCCGGGAGCGCGCCTCCTCACGCCTCGCCCCCGACGCGGCGTCGGCACCGGCCTGCCCGGCCTGCTGTGACGTCGCGGGTTTCTTCGTCGGCGCCTTCGTCGAGCGGGTGCCGGCCTCCGCGACGGCGCGGATCGGGGGCGCGTTCTCGTCGAGGCGCGCGAGGGCCTTGAGGATGAGCGCGCGATCCGTCGTCGGCCAGAACGGTGGGAGCGACCGCTGCAGGAACCCGGCGTAGCGCGCCGTCATCATGCGCGAGTCGAGAAACGCGACGACGCCGCGATCGTCGGCATGACGGATGAGGCGACCGGCGCCCTGCGCGAGCCGCAACGCCGCGTGCGTGCCGGAGACTGCCATGAACCCGTTGCCACCCATCTTGGCGATGGCCTGCGAGCGCGCCGAGGCGAGCGGGTCGTCGGGGCGAGGGAACGGGATGCGGTCGATGATGACGAGCTGCAGGCTCGAACCGGGCACGTCGACGCCCTGCCACAGCGTCATCGTGCCGAACAGGCAGGTGTTCGCGTCGGAGGCGAAACGGCGCACCAGCGTGCCCATCTGGTCCTCGCCCTGGCACAGGACGGGGAAGTCGTCGCCGAGGCGTTCGCGCATCGCCTCGGCGGCGCTCTGCGCGGCGCGCATCGAGGAGAAAAGCCCGAGCGTGCGCCCGCCCGCGGCGCGGATCAGCGTCTCGATCTCCTCGAACGCCTGCTCGGACATGCCGTCGCGCCCCGGCGCGGGCAGGTGCTGCGCGACGTAGGCGATGCCCTGCTTGGGGTAGTCGAACGGTGAGCCGACGTCCAGGCCGTTCCACGCCGGGCCACCCGCGCCGCGCAGGCCGAGCGTGCCGGCGACAGCGTCGAAACTGCCGCCCAGTTCGAGGGTCGCCGACGTCATGACGACGGTCCGCTCGCCGAAGATCTTGTCGCGCATGAGCATCGCGACGCTCATCGGCGCGACCCTCAGCGCCGTGATGTTCGCGCGCGCATTGTGCGAGATCCACAGCACGTCGAGTTCGCGTTCTTCGAGGATGCGCTCGCAGGTGGAGAAGATGTCGTCGATCGCCGCGCGCGCCATCTGACGCACGCCGTCGTTGTCCTGCGGGTTCTTGGGCTTGAGCTCGCTCGCGATCGAGCGTGCCGCGTCGAGGATGGCGCGGATTGCCATCTCGAGCGGGTCGGACAGCCCGAGCAGCCGCCCTTCCTGGTGTTGCTCGAGGGCGTCCTTGAGCAGGTCGGCCGAGCGCTTGAGGTCGTCGGTGTCGGCGAGGCGCCCGCACCGTTTCGCGGCGGCGCTGATCGTGCCCGTCGTCAGCTCGTCGGTGATCGTCGCCGTCACCCGATCGACGAGTTCGTGCGCCTCGTCGACGACGACGACGTCGTGCTCGGGTAGCATCTGGCGGCCCTCGAAAGCATCGATCGCCATGAACGAATGGTTCGTGACGACGACGTCGACCTCCTTCGCGTCGGCACGCGCCAGCTCGACGAAGCACTCCTCGACGACGGGGCACTTGCTGCCGAGGCATTCGTGGCTGGAGACCGACACCTGCCGCCATGCCTTCTCCGAGACGCCGGGCACGAGCTCGTCACGATCCCCCGAGTCGGTCTCGTTCGCCCACTCGCGCAGCCGGACGACCTCGCGGCCCGTGCGACCCGCGTCGGCGTCGACCTGGCCGACACCGAGCAGCGTGTCGGCGTCGTCGTCGGGGTAGCCGCCCGCCAGCTTGTGCTGGCACAGGTAGTTGCGCCTGCCCTTGACGAGCGCGTACGTCGGACGCCGCCCGAGCAGCGGCTCGAGGGCATCGGCGAGGCGTGGCATGTCGCGGTCGACGATCTGCGCCTGCAGCGCGAGCGTCGCTGTCGCGACGACGGCCGGCTTGTTGACGTCGAACGCGTGCCGGATCGCGGGAACGAGGTAGGCAAGCGACTTTCCGGTGCCGGTGCCCGCCTGGACGAGCAGGTGCTCGCCCGTCTGGATGGCCTGCTCGACGGCCTGCGCCATCTTCGCCTGGCCGGGGCGCGGCACCCCACCCACACCACTGACGGCGGCAGACATGAGCTCATCGAGGGAGGGCAGTTCGGGCATGCCCCAACCCTAGGCCAGCGCGTACCGCGGCACCGACTCGAGCGCGCCGGGGCTGTGGATCAGCCTGCGCCGCCACCCTGACGGCGCCCCCAGCCGTCACGACTGGGGACGACGACGTCACTCCCCCGGCAGCAAACCGGGCAGCGCCGGCGCGTGGTCGGAGCAGATGTAGTGCGCGACGAGCGCGGTCCAGCCCGTCTGGTGCGCGGCGCCGAGGCCGACGCCGGTGTCACCGTGGAAGTACTCGCTGAACGTCACGTGCTCGTCCCACAGCGGGCCCTCGGGGTACTCGCGCTGATCGCCCGGGCGTCCGTTCGGCCCGAGACGGAACAGGTTCGTCAGGCGATCCTCGAGGTCGAGGACGATGTCGGACAGCTTCATGAACCGACCCGAGTTCGTCGGGTATTCGTACTCGGTGTCGCCAGGCGTCGAGGCCGCGTAGAGGCGCAGCGCGTCGACGACGAGGAAGTTGACGGGAAACCACACAGGCCCACGCCAGTTCGAGTTACCGCCGAACAGGTCGATGTCGGACTCGCCCGGCGTGTAGTGGATCGACATCTCCCGCCCGCCGATCTGGGCGGTGTACTCCTCGCGGTAGGCGGCCGACAGCGAACGGATGCCGTATTCGGAGAGGAACTCCTCCTCGTCGAACAATCGCTTGAGCAGCAGATCCCGTCGGCGCTTGGAGATGAGCGACAGCGTCAGCTTCTCACCGCCCGAGTCGTGCTCGGCCTGCGCGATCGCCTTCATCATCGCGGGCTCGCGCTCCATCATCCACTCGACCTCACGGACGAAGTCGGGCAGTTCGTGCTGCACCCAGCTCGGCGCGATGAGCACGGCCATGAGCGGCAACAACCCCACCATCGAACGCACGCGAAGCTGCGTGATGTGGCCTGCCGGGTCGGACAGGGCGTCGTAGAAGAAGCCGTCCTCCTCGTTCCACAGGCTGGAGACGACGTCGGGGCTCGTGCGGTCCATCGCCCGGGCGAGGTTGATGAAGTACTGCAGGAACGTCGTCGCGGCGTTGTCGTAGCCGCGCTCGCGCCGCGCGAGCTCGAGCGCCATCCGCAGCATCGACTGGGAGAAGAACGCCATCCAGCTCGTCGCGTCCGACTGTTCGAGCTTGTAGCCGGGCGGCACGTCGGTGGAGCGGTCGAAGAGTGTGATGTTGTCCATGCCGAGGAAGCCGCCCTCGAACAGGTACGTCCCGTCGGCGTCCTTGCGGTTGACCCACCACGAGAAGTTGAGCAGCAGCTTGTTGAACACCTGGATGAGGAAGGACTGATCCTGGCCGCCGTCGATGGCGTACACCTGCCAGCACGCCCAGGCGTGGACGGGCGGGTTGACGTCCTCGAACGCCCACTCGTACGCGGGCAGTTGGCCGTTCGGGTGCTGCGCCCACTCGCGGCACATGAGGACGAGTTGATGCTTGGCGAACTCGGGGTCGATGTGCGCGAGCGGCACCGTGTGGAACGCCAGATCCCACGCGGCGAACCACGGGTACTCCCACTCGTCCGGCATCGAGATGACGTCCGCGAGCGCCAGGTGCCGCCATCCGACGTTGCGCCCCGGGCGCCCGTCGAGGCCGGTGACGCGCGAGACCGGCGGCGCCTCGCCGGCCGGGTCGCCGGCGAGCCACTCGTCGACGTAGTAGCGGTAGAGCTGCTTGCCCCACAGCAGACCCGCGAAGGCACGACGCGCGATGCGCCGGTCGTCGGGCGAGGCGGAGGTGGGGATGACGGCGTCGTAGAACTCGTCGGCCTCGTCGCGGCGCGTGCGCATGACGATGTCGAAACCCTCACCGAATGCGGGATCGCCGGGCGGCGGCTCCTGGTGGGCGGTGCCCTTCGGTTGGTGCGCGGTGGAACGGCCCACCCCGCGCATCCGCAGCCTGACGGTGACGCTCTCGCCCGGGCCGATGTCGTCGAAGTGGTACCAGAACCCCACCTTTGTGCCGTAGTCGAGGCGGATCGCCTCGCTGTCACCGTGCACGATGCGGGCGTCGAAGCCGTCCTTCGTCAGCTCGCGACGGTTGAACTCGTGGCCGAAGACGGCACCTTCGTTCGTCTCGTTGTCGCAGAAGATGATGCGCGGGCTGCCGTCGGCATGCAGCTCGTAGTCGCCGAGCCAGCCGTGCTCGGCGCGCACGGTGTTCGCGTCGACGAGTGAGATCGACGGCTCCCGGTCGTCGCGCCCCCACGACCAGGTGTTGCGGTACCAGGCCTGCGGGACCAGGTCGAGCGGTGCAGCATCGGGCCCGTGGTTGGTGACGGTGTACTCGAGGCACAGGTCGGTCGGGTTCGCCTTCGCGTGCTTGACCTCGACGTCGAAGAAGCGATTCTCGGCGAAGACACCCGTGTCGATCAGCTCGTACTCGTCGTCGGTTCGCGAACGCTGCGCCGCCTCGGCCCGCAGATGGTTGTAGGGGAATTTGGCCTGTGGGTAGCGGTAGAGCCAGCTCGCCCACGAGTGCGTTGGCGTCGCGTCCGTCGGCCACCAGACCTCCTTGACGTCCTCGCCGTGGTTGCCCTCGTTGTTCGTCAACCCGAACAGGCGTTCCTTGAGTCGGTCGTCCTTGCCGTTCCACATGGCGAGGGAGACATTGAAGAAACCGAACCGGTCGCACAATCCTGCGAGGCCGTCCTCGCCCCAGCGGTAGGCGCGCTGGTGCGCGTGGTCGAACGGCAGATACGCCCACGCGTTGCCGTCGGCCGAGTAGTCCTCGCGCACCGTCCCCCACTGCCGCGACGCCATGTACGGCCCCCACAGCCGCCAGGGGTCGCTGTCCTTCGGCGCCTGGGCAAGACGGCGGTGCTCCGCGGTGGCGGTAGGGCGGGAAGTCGATGACACCCCCGCATTTTAGGTGAAGTGGGGGGACACACCACCGCGCCGTCTGACAGGTGAGCCATCTCACCCGCGTGGGCACCGACGAGCCACCACCCCCACGGGAGCGTGACAGTGGTGGCTCGTCGTCGGCCGTCGCTGAACTCGCGACGGCGTGGCTTCAGGCGTTCGTCAGGTACGCCTGGAGTTCACCCTCGAGCTCCGGCATCACCTTGGCGTGGACGTAGGTGCCCTCGCCGCGGTGCTCGATCGAGAGGACCTCCGCGTCCGCGTGGAGGCGGCTGAGCAGGTCGCCGCGCTCGTACGGCAGCAGGACGTCGACACGGCGCTCCGGCTTCGGCAGCTCGTCGGCGATGAGCTGGAGCAGCTCGGGCAGGCCCGCGCCGGTGCGCGCCGACACCGCGATCGCGTACTTCTCGTGGCGCATGAGCCGATCGATGACGTCGGGGTCGGCGACATCGGCCTTGTTGATGACGATGATCTCCTTGACGTCGCTCGCATCGACGTCGGCGAGCACCTCGCGCACCGCGGAGATCTGAGATTCGGGGTCGGGGTGCGAACCGTCGACCACGTGCAGGAGCAGGTCGGCGTCCGCGACCTCCTCGAGCGTCGAACGGAACGCCTCGACGAGCTGGTGCGGCAGGTCGCGCACGAACCCGACGGTGTCGGCGAGGGTGTAGGCCCGCCCGTCAGCCGTCTCGGCGCGACGCACCGTCGGATCGAGCGTCGCGAACAGCTGGTTCTGCACGAGCACGCCCGCGTTGGTGAGGCGGTTGAGGATCGAGCTCTTGCCGGCGTTCGTGTACCCCGCGATGGCGACGCTCGGCACGTTGTTGTGACGTCGGCCGCTGCGCTTGGTGTCGCGCGTCGTCTTCATCTCGGCGATCTCGCGGCGCAGCTTCGCCATGCGCGTGTTGATGCGACGACGGTCGAGTTCGATCTTCGTCTCACCCGGACCGCGCGAGCCCATGCCCTGACCGCCCGCGGCCTGACCGCCGGCCTGGCGCGACATCGACTCACCCCAACCGCGAAGACGCGGCAGCAGGTACTGCATCTGGGCGAGCTCGACCTGGGCCTTGCCCTCCTTGCTCTTCGCGTGCTGGGCGAAGATGTCGAGGATGAGCGCGGTGCGGTCGATGACCTTGACCTTGACGACGTCCTCGAGCGCGCGTCGCTGGCTGGGCGCCAGCTCGCCGTCGGCGATGACGGTGTCGGCGCCCTCGGCGATGACGATCTCCTTGAGTTCCTCGGCCTTGCCCTTGCCGAGCCACGTGCCGGGGTCGGGTCGCAGCCGGCGCTGCACGACGCCGGCGAGCACCTCGGAACCGGCCGTCTCGGCGAGCGCGGCGAGCTCGCGCAGCGAGTTCTCCGCGTCCTCGGCGCTGCCCTCGCTCCAGACGCCCGCGAGGACGACCTTCTCCAGGCGCAGCTGGCGATACTCGACCTCGGAGACGTCCTCCAGCTCGGTCGACAGACCGTGGACACGTCGAAGCGCCGCGCGTTCTTCGCGCTCGAACTGGTCGCCGTCATAGGCGTCGACGACGAAGCCGCGCTCGTCGTAGGTGGGGGACGCGTCGTCACTGTCGGCGAGAGCCTGGGCTCGGCGGGACAGGAAGTCGGCGGGGTTGCGCTCGTTCAGGGCTGGATCCTCACGTCGAAGGTCGTCGTTCGTTGCGGTGCGGTTCATTGTCTCGCAAGCGAGAGCCGCACCAGCATCGTCGCAGGAGAGAACGTCCGGGGCCACCGATTTAGTCCCGTCGCGCAGGAGGCAGCGGCCGGTCGTCGGGGCTGATCGCCTCGGGTGGCTGCCTGGTTGCGGCTTCCGGATGCCCCACGGACACGCCGTAGGCTGGGCCCTGATGAACGACCACTACTTCAGCGCCGAGCCCGCCTCCGCCGACGAGCGTCGCACCCTCACGCTCCGCCTCGCCGACCGCGCGGTCTCGATGACGACAGCACCCGGCGTCTTCTGCCCCGATCGCCTCGACGCCGGTACCGCCGTCCTGCTTAACCACGCTCCGACGCCGCCGCCGAGCGGGACGTTCCTCGACGTCGGTTGCGGGTGGGGCCCGATCACGACGACGCTCGCGCTGCGCTCCCCGTCAGCGCAGGTCTGGGGCGTCGACGTCAACCGTCGTGCGCTCGACCTGTGTGCCGACAACGTTGCGGCGCAGGGGTGTTCGAACGTCACCGTCGCGCAGCCGTCGCAGGTGCCGGACGACGTCCGGTTCGACCTCATCTGGTCGAACCCGCCGATCCGGGTCGGAAAGAAGGTGCTGCACGAGCTGTTGCTGACATGGCTGCCGCGCCTCGTCGTCGGCGGGCACGCCTTTCTCGTCGTGCAGCGCAACCTCGGCTCGGACTCGCTGCAGAAGTGGCTCGCCGAGCAGCTCGGCTCGTCGTATGCGATCGAGCGGCTGACGAGCGTCAAGGGATTCCGCATCCTCGCGATCGAACGCCTCGACGACGGCGGGCCGCTGCCGCTGCCGGCGTCCGACGACGTCACCCGCAGCAGCGACGCCTGACGCGAGCGGTCACAGAGGCAGCCTCACAGCTGCGACAGGTCGATCTCGCCGTCGGCGACGAGCACGGCGGGGCCGGACAGCGCGACCTCGGTGCCCTTGATGTGCACGCCGAGCGTGCCCCCGAGCACGTCGACGCGCCAGTCGACCTGATCGGCCGGCTGGCCGCCCCACCACCACGTCGCGAGCGCCGCGGCAGCCGCGCCGGTGCCGCATGAGCGGGTCTCCCCCGAGCCGCGCTCGTGGACGCGCATGCCGATGTGCGCGTGCTCGATGGCGTGGACGAACTCGACGTTCGAGCCCTGCTCGGGGTGCGGGTCGATGTGCGGAGCGTCGCTCAGGTCCAGGGCCGACAGGTGCACCGACGGCGGCAGCGCGACGACGGTGTGCGGGTTGCCGAGGTCGAGGCTCAGGGCGGGCAGCGGGTCCGGTGACCCGTGAACCTGGACGACCGAGTCCATCCCCCGCCGCTCGGCCTCCTCTGCGCGGGCGAGGCGCCACTGGCCGAGGTCGACGGCCCAGCCGTGCGGCACGGCCACCATCTCCTTGAGCCCGGCACGCGTCGCGATCACGAACGGCGCCCCCTCGTCACCGCTCACGAGACCGCGGGAACGCAGGTACTCGGCGAAGACGCGCGTGCCGTTGCCGCACATCTCGGCCAGCGAGCCGTCAGCGTTGCGGTAGTCCATGAACCACGTCGCCTGCGGCGCGAGATGGGCGACCTCGGGCACGTTCGCCGTGCGCACGACACGGATGACGCCGTCGGCGCCGATGCCGGCGTGGCGGTGGCACAGGTAGGCGACCTGCTCGGGCGTCAGGTCGAGCTCGCCGGATTCGTCGGGAACGAGGACGAAGTCGTTCTGCGTGCCGTGGCCCTTGGTGAAGTGGATGCGCGTCACGCGCTCATCGTGTCACACCGCGTCGGCGTCAGGTTTCGCCACCGCGCCGTGCCGCTCCGGCGCGTAGGCGACGATCTCCGCGAGCGTACGACCGAGCAGATCGGGAGCGTCGAACGGCAGCCACACCGGCCGCGGATCGGGCCGGAACCAGGCGCGCTGACGGCGCGCGAACTGGCGCGTCGCGATGGCCGTCTCGGCCTTCGCTGCGGCCTCGTCGAGGTCGCCGTCGAGCTGTCGCAGCGCCTGGCTGTAACCGATCGCGCGGCTCGCCGTGCGGCCCTGACGCAGGCCGCGGGCGTCGAGGGCGCGCACCTCGTCGAGCATTCCGGCGGCCCACATGAGGTCGACGCGGCGTTCGATGCGGGCAACGAGGACGTCTGGGTCGGCTTGCAGGCCGAGGACGATCGTCGGGCGCAGGAAGGTCTTGGTCGGCGCGCTCGCGCTGAACGGGCGCCCGGTGATCTCGATGACCTCGAGGGCCCGCACGACCCGCCGCACGTTGCTTGCGAGGATGTCGCGTGCTGCCTGCGGATCCTTCGCGGCCAGCTCGCGATGCAGGGCGCCGGAACCCTCGGCCACCGCGCGTTGTTCGAAGTGGGCGCGCACCAGCGGATCCGTCGGCGGGATGTCGAGGACGTCGAGCGCGGCGCGCACGTACAGGCCCGAACCGCCGACGACGATGGGGCGCCGGCCGCGCGCGAGGATGGCGGCGATGTCGGCGCGCGCCCCCTCCTGGAAGCGAGCGATCGTCGCCTCGTCGAGGATGTCGAGCGTGTCGATCTGGTGATGCGGGATGCCCCGACGCTCGTGCGGCGCGAGCTTGGCCGTCCCGACGTCCATGCCGCGGTAGAACTGGGAGGCGTCGGCGTTGACGATCTCGCCGCCGAGACGCTCTGCGAGGTCGAGCGACAGGTCGCTCTTGCCCGTCGCCGTCGGGCCGACGAGCGCGATGACCTCCAAGGGCGCGGGAGTGCCGTTCACGGCATCCATTGTGGCGGATGCGCCGGTCATGAGGCGCCCAGCGTGGCCGCGGCCTGCGTCCGTCGCGTGACGGCGACCAGCCACGCCGCGATGAGCGCCGCCAGAACGACGAGCGCGCCGACGAAGAGGCTCGCGCCCGCCCAGCCGGAGCGGGAGAACGGCAGCCCGACGAGCGCCCCGACGACGGACGAGCCCGTGTAGTAACCGAAAAGGTAGAGGGAACTGGCCTCCGCGCGGTGCTCGTCGGCCATGGCGCTCACCCAACCGCTAGCGCTCGAATGAGCGGCGAAGAACGCGCCCGTGAACACGAGCATGCCGACGAGCACGCCGGGCAACCAGTCGACCCACGCGAGGGCGAGACCGACGAGCATGAACGCGATCGACGCGAGCAGCACCCGGCCGCGGCCGAACCGGTCGGCGAGGCGCCCCGCCCACGCCGACGTCACCGTCCCCGACAGGTACATGACGAACACGAGGCTGACGAGCGCCTGCGGCAGCGCGAACGGCTCGTCGAGCAGACGGAAGCCGAGGATGTTGTAGAGCGACACGAACCCGCCCATGAGCAGGAACGCAATCGCCACGAGCGCCATGACGCGTGCGTTGCGCAGATGCGTCGCGACGTTGTGCATCGATGCTCGAACACCGATCGGTTTGGCCGCGAAGAACCGGCTCGGCGGCGCGAGGCGCACGAAAACGGCCGTGAAGACGAGGGCCACGACGGCTGCCGCCTCCATCGCCCACCGCCAACTGACGACGTCGAGGGCCAGCCCCGCGACGAGGCGCCCCGACAGTCCACCGATCGTCGTGCCCGCGATATAACGGCCCATCGCGGCGCCCAGATCGCGCCCGTCGACCTCCTCCGCGAGGTACGCCATCGCGACGGCCGGCACGCCCGCGAGCGTCAGGCCCTGCAGCGCGCGACCGGCGAGCACGACACCGAGATCGTGCGCGAGCGGGATGAGCAGGCCGATGAGCGCGGAGACCAGAGCCGACGCCGCCATGACACGGATGCGCCCGAACCGCTCCGACAGGATGCTCGCCGGCACGATCGCGAAGGCCAGCACGCCCGTCGTCGCGCTGACGGCGAGCGCCGACGTCGCCGGGGAGACATCGAACTCGCGAGCGAGCTGCGGCAGGACGGCCTGCGCCGAGTACATCGAGATGAACGTCGCCATCCCCGCCGCGAACAGCGCGGTCGTGATCCGGGTGTAGCCGTTGGTGCCGCGCCGATAACCGCGCGGCGCCTGCGGCGTCAGCTGCGCACTCGTGGGAATCCTGCTCCTGTCGTGACGAGATCGTCGGACGAGCCGACGTGGGTGCCTCACGTGCGGCGGCGCGATGGTCAGCGCCGCCGTCGCTGCCGCGCGAGGTTCAGTTCGCGGCGCAGGCTGGCGCCGTCGCGACGGGCATCTGCGGCTGCCCGATCGACGGCATGCCGAGGCTGACGGCGGGCTTCGCGGCGCCGGTCGGCGTACCGTCGGCCGCCGCGTCCTGCAACGCCTGCCAGGCATCACCACCGCGGGTGCGGCGCACGCTGTACGTGCCGCCGTCGAGACCGGAGTCGGCGACGAGGTGGTGCGGCGCGCCGTACGTGACGTCGACCGTCACCATGTCACCGGGGCGCGGGCGCTTGGCACCCTCCGGCACGGCGAAGTGGACGAGACGGTTGTCCCGCGCCCGGCCCGACATGCGGTGCGTCTCGGCGTCCTTGCGGCCCTCGCTCGGCGCGACGAGCACCTCGACGGTGCGCCCCTCCTGCTCGCGGTTGCCCGCCCAGGAGACGCGTTCCTGCAGCTCGATGAGGCGCTCGAAACGCTCCTGGACGACCTCCTTGGGGATCTGGTCGTCCATCGTCGCGGCCGGCGTGCCAGGGCGGATCGAGTACTGGAACGTGAACGCCGAGCTGAAGCGGGAGGCCTCGACGACGTCGAGGGTGCCCTGGAAGTCCTCCTCCGTCTCGCCGGGGAAACCGACGATGATGTCGGTCGTGATCGCCGCGTCCGGCATCTTCTCGCGGACCTTCTCGATGATGCCGAGGAACTTCTTGCTGCGGTAGCTGCGGCGCATGTCCTTGAGCACCTTGTCGCTGCCCGACTGCAGCGGCATGTGCAGGCTCGGCATGACGTTCGGCGTCTCCGCCATCGCGTCGATGACGTCGTCGGTGAACGCCGCGGGGTGCGGGCTCGTGAAACGCACCCGCTCGAGGCCCTCGATCTCGCCGCACGCGCGCAGCAGCTTGCTGAACGCGTGACGGTCGCCGAACTCGACGCCGTAGGTGTTGACGTTCTGCCCGAGCAGCGTGATCTCGACGACGCCCTGCGCGACGAGGGCCTTCACCTCGGCGAGGATCTCACCGGGGCGGCGGTCCTTCTCCTTGCCGCGCAGCGCCGGCACGATGCAGAACGTGCACGTGTTGTTGCAGCCGACGGAGATCGACACCCAGCCGGAATAGGCCGAGTCGCGACGCGTCGGGAGCGTCGAGGGGAAGACCTCGAGGCTCTCGAGGATCTCCACCTGGGCCTCGGCGTTGTGACGGGCACGATCGAGCAGGGCGGGCAGCGAGCCGACGTTGTGCGTACCGAAGACGACGTCGACCCACGGCGCGCGCTCGACGATCGTCGCGCGGTCCTTCTGCGCGAGGCAGCCGCCGACGGCGATCTGCATGCCCGGCGTCGCGTCCTTCGTCGGACGCAGGTGCCCGAGGTTGCCGTAGAGCTTGTTCGCTGCGTTCTCGCGGACGGCGCACGTATTGAACACGACGAGATCGGGGTTCTCGGAGCGCTCCGTCTCCGGAAGCGCCGCGAAGTCGGTGTAACCGGCCTGTTCGAGCAGCCCCGAGATGCGCTCGGAGTCGTGGACATTCATCTGGCACCCGTGGGTGCGCACCTCATACGTCTTAGCCATGGCCATCCAAGTCTACGCCGGTCGGCGTGGTCGAGTTCCGGGGCGCTACGGGGCCTGATTCGTGCTCGCTCATGACGCTTCCTCCTGCACCTGCCGGATGACGGACCACACGAGCTCGCCCGAGTAGCCCTTGCGAGCGAGCAGCCCGGCGAGGCGGCGCGTCTGCGTCGGCTCGTCAAGCCGGCTCATCGTCACCATCTTCTTGCGCGCCAGGACGAGAGCTTGCTCGCGTTCGACATCGTCGTCGACCTGTTCGAGCGCGACGGTCGCGACGTCGTCGTCGATGCCCTTGCGCTTGAGCTCCTGACGCAGCGCGCGACGGGCGAGCCCCCGGGAGGCGAGCTTCGAACGCACGAGCATGGCGGCATAGGCCTCGTCGTCGACGAGCCCGATGTCCTCCATGCGGTCGAGGACGACGTCGATGACGTCCTCGCTCACCTCCTTCTCACGCAGCTTGTCGGCGAGCTGCGAGCGGCTGCGCGGCATCGCCGTGAGCTGCGTGAGGACGATCTCGCGCGCGTACCCGATCGGGTCCTTCTCGCGCTCAGATGCCTCGGCTTCCCGTCGCGCCGCTGCCCGCTTCTCGCGCCGCTCGGCTTTCTCGGCCCACGTCAGCTGCTTCTTGGCCTTGCGATTGGCGCCTGAGCGCGCGCCTACGCCCGAGGACGAGGCGCCGAAGGACGACGTACCGAACGATGATTGGCCGAACCCGGACGACGAACCGCCCCGACCCTGGCGCCGGCGCCCGGCGCGGCCGGGCCGGGCGCTGGCGTTGTCGCCGTCACCACTGTCGTCACCGGCGAAGCGGCTTTCGTGGCCCGCCGAGCCGAAGGGACGAGCGACTCCGGCGGCAGGGTCGCCGGTCGACAAGCCGCGCGCCGTGGCCGGTCGCTCGTCGCCCCACGTCTGTGACGCGGCGAGGCTCGCCTCGCCGACGTCGACGGGGTCGACGAAGTCGGGCAGCCCCAGAGACTGCCTGACGTCGTCAGGTCGTGAAGGCATGTGTCGCGCTCACCGTCTCCCACACGCGGCGACGTCGATCCCCGGTCGGAGCGGGGGCGTCACCGCCGCGTCGTGGCGTCGATCAGAAGTCGACCATGACCTCGGCGTCGATGGGCGCGTCCGGGTCGAGGCCCTCGAGCACCGCGTCGTCGTCCGGGATGATGCCGAGCTTCTTCTTGATCTTGAGCTCGAGTTCATCGGTGAGCTGCGGGTTGTCCTTGAGGAAGGTGCGGGCGTTCTCCTTGCCTTGCCCCAACTGGTCGCCCTCGTACGTGTACCAGGCACCCGACTTGCGGACGAAGCCCTGCTCGACACCCATGTCGATGAGGCCACCCTCGCGCGAGATGCCCTGGCCGTAGAGGATGTCGAACTCCGCCTGCTTGAACGGCGGCGCCACCTTGTTCTTCACGATCTTGGCGCGAGTGCGGTTGCCGACCGGCTCCGAACCGTCCTTGAGCGTCTCGATGCGGCGCACGTCGATGCGGACGGACGCGTAGAACTTGAGGGCCTTACCACCGGTCGTCGTCTCCGGGGAGCCGAACATGACACCGATCTTCTCGCGCAGCTGGTTGATGAAGATCGCCGTCGTGCCGGTCGAGTTGAGCGCACCGGTGATCTTGCGCAGCGCCTGCGACATGAGGCGCGCCTGCAGACCGACGTGGCTGTCACCCATCTCGCCCTCGATCTCGGCCCGGGGCACGAGCGCAGCGACCGAGTCGATGACGATGATGTCGAGCGAACCGGAACGGATCAGCATGTCCGCGATCTCGAGCGCCTGCTCACCCGTGTCGGGCTGGCTGACGAGCAGCGAGTCGGTGTCGACACCGAGCTTGCGGGCGTACTCCGGGTCGAGCGCGTGCTCGGCGTCGATGAAGGCCGCGATGCCGCCGGCCTTCTGCGCGTTGGCGACGGCGTGGAGCGCGACCGTCGTCTTACCCGAAGATTCCGGGCCGTAGATCTCGACGACACGGCCACGGGGCAGGCCACCGATGCCGAGCGCGACGTCGAGCGCGATCGAGCTGGTGGGGATGACCTCGATCGGAGGACGCACGTCCTCGCCGAGGCGCATGATCGAGCCCTTGCCGTGGGCCTTCTCGATCTGAGCCATCACGGTGTCGAGCGACTTGATCTTGTCGCCCGATGCTGACGGGTTGGGGGTGGTGGGTGCCTTGGCCATGGCCGTTCTCCTTCGAAATCGTGGGTGGTCGCGCCTACCGGCGATCGACGAGGAGGCCGACGTGCTGGGTGACCTCGTGTCGAATCAGACGCTAGATGCGACCACCGACAACACCGGAATCACGGGCCACGCACGCTGTGGAGAAGGGTTCCCCGGCGTCGCATCTGTGGACCACATTACACGAAATAGAACACGCGTTCGAACATCGTCGCGTGGCGTGTCCGCGTGCGGTCGACGAGCCACCTCAGACCCGCGACGGCGGCACCCGCCATCCTCGTTCCGCTCACCCCTACCCACTGCCGGGACGACCCGCCCGGCTCATCGGAACCGAGACGGCCTCACTCGAACGGGTGGTCGATGACGGGCCGGTCGCGGCCCAGGCGGCGCTCTTCGGGGATGTCGAAGGCGTCGCACACGGCCAGCCAGACCCGTCGGGCGGGGACGCCGGCCGCGAGCGCCTCGTTCGCGGTGCGCCCGTCGAGCGCGCCGAAGACGTGGCTGCTCGCCACCATCGAGCCGTAGGCGTCGCCGAACTCGTCTGCCATGAGGCGGTTGAACTCACTCTCTCGCACCCCGCCACCCTCGCCCACGGGCCACTGCGGGGGCAACCTGACGGGGCGGAAACCGCGAAACGACGGGTTGTCGGCGCCGCGTGGCACGCTTGGGCGCATGAACAGCCCTGTCGTCGAACGTTTCTGGCCGGCCACCCGTGAGTGGTTCACGGGCACGTTCGGCGCACCCACCCCCGCTCAGGAGGGCGCGTGGGAAGCGATCAGTGAGGGGCAGCACACGCTCGTCGTCGCCCCGACCGGTTCGGGCAAGACCCTGAGCGCCTTCCTGTGGGGGCTCGACCAGGTCATGCACGCCGGCGACGACGCGCAGCCCGACGTCGACCACCGCTGCCGGGTCCTGTACGTCTCGCCGATGAAGGCCCTCGCCGTCGACGTCGAACGCAACCTGCGCTCCCCCCTCGTCGGCATCCGTCACGCGGCGACGCGCCTCGGCCTGAGCGAGCCCGAGGTCTCGGTGGCGGTGCGTTCCGGCGACACGACTCCGAAGCAGCGGCGCGACTTCGCGAGCAAGGGCGCCGATGTCCTCATCACGACCCCGGAGTCGCTGTTTCTGCTTCTGACGAGCAACGCGCGCGAGCGGCTGAAGGGCGTGCAGTACGTCATCATCGACGAGATCCACGCCGTCGCGGGCACCAAGCGTGGCGCGCACCTCGCCGTCACGCTCGAACGCCTCGACGAGTTGCTCGACTCCCCCGCGCAGCGCATCGGCCTGTCGGCCACCGTCCGCCCGATCAGCGAGGTCGAGCGCTATCTCGCCGGCGGGCGCCCCGTCACGACGGTCGCGCCGCCGATCACGAAGACGTGGGAGCTCGACGTCGTCGTCCCCGTCGAGGACATGGCAGACCTCGCCTCCAGCCCGCGGGACGACGACGCCTCGTTCGACGATCACGCCCCGGAGCGGACGGCGTCGATCTGGCCCCACGTCGAGGAACGCATCGTCGACCTCATCGCCGCGCACACCTCGACGCTCGTGTTCGCCAACTCGCGGCGACTCGCCGAGCGTCTGACGGCACGCCTCAACGAGATCTGGGCCGAGCGCCTCGACGCCGCGGCGCAGGCGGAAGCGCTCGGCAGCTCAGCCGGGGCAGACGACATCGACCTCGACGAGGCCGATCTGAACGACGACGACGCGATCGACGCAGACGCGGACAAGCCAGCGCAGGCATCGTCGAGCTCCCTCGTCGACCCGTGGGCCACAGGCCCCGTCGGCGACGCCATGACCGGCGCTGCCCGGGCTGACGAGGCTCGCGCCGGAGATGGCCGGGCAACCCGCGACGAGGTCATGCCTGGGTATGACGCGCGCGCCTCGACCCCACCTGCGGCGCTCATCGGCGGTGCCGGGACGTCGGCGGGCACGCCGGCCGTCATCGCGCGCGCTCACCACGGGTCGGTGAGCAAGGACGTGCGGGCGGAGATCGAGGGCCAGCTCAAGGCGGGGCGCCTGCCCGCCGTCGTCGCGACGAGTTCGTTGGAACTCGGCATCGACATGGGCGCGATCGATCTCGTCGTACAGGTCGAATCGCCACCGAGCGTGGCGAGCGGGCTGCAGCGCATCGGCCGTGCGGGTCACCAGGTCGGGGCGACGAGCCACGGTGTGCTCTTCCCCAAGTACCGCGGCGATCTGCTGAGCGCCGCCGTCGTCGTCGACCGCATGCGGCGCGGCCTCATCGAGTCGATCGCGGTTCCGGCCAACCCCCTCGACGTTCTCGCGCAACAGGTTGTCGCGATGGTTGCGATGGACGAGTGGCGTCGCGATGACCTCGAACGGGTGCTGCGTCGCGCGGCGTCGTTCGCGGGTCTGACGGGCAGCGTCCTCGACTCCGTCCTCGACATGCTGTCGGGGCTGTACCCGAGCGACACCTTCCGTGAGCTGCGCGCCCGCATCGTCTGGGATCGCAGCGACGACGTGCTGCGCTCGCGCCCCGGCGCGCAACGACTGGCCGTCACCTCCGGCGGCACCATCCCCGACCGCGGCCTGTACGGCGTCTTCCTCGCGGGCGGCGACGGGCCGGGGCGCCGCGTCGGCGAACTCGACGAGGAGATGGTCTACGAGAGCCGCGTCGGAGATGTGTTCACCCTCGGCACGAGCACGTGGCGCATCGAGGACATCACGCGCGATCAGGTGCTCGTCACCCCCGCGCCGGGGCAGGTGGCGCGGTTGCCGTTCTGGAAGGGTGACGCACTGTCGCGACCCCTCGAACTCGGTGAGGCGATCGGTGCGTTCACCCGGGAGATGGCCGAGACGAGCGACGACGACGCCCTCACGCGCGCCCGCGAACTCGGGCTCGACGAACTCGCCGCCCGCAACCTGCTCACCTACCTGCGTGAGCAACAGGAAGCCGTCAGGCACATGCCGACCGACCGCACCGTCGTCATCGAACGCTTCCGCGACGAGATGGGCGACTGGCGCATCGTCGTGCACTCCCCCTTCGGCGCGTCCGTGCACGCACCGTGGGCGCTCGCCGTCAGCGCCCGGATGGCGGAGCGGTTCGGCGTCGAGGTGCAGGCCATGCACACCGATGACGGGCTGGTCTTCCGCCTGCTCGAGACCGAGGGCGATGACGACACCCTGACGAACGCCCTCATCGAGGCGATCGTGCTCGACCCGGACGACGTGGCCGACATCGTCACCCATCAGGTCGGCGGCACGCCCCTGTTCGCGGCGCGATTCCGCGAGTGCGCCGCGCGTGCGCTGCTGCTGCCGCGCGGTAACCCGGGCAAGCGTCAGGCGCTGTGGCAGCAACGTCAGCGGGCCGCGCAGCTGCTCGAGGTCGCGAGCGCCTACCCCAGCTTCCCGATCGTCCTCGAGGCGGTGCGTGAGGTGCTGCAGGACGTCTACGACGTGCCCGGCCTCGTGAATCTCATGCGTTCCATCGCCAAGCGCGAGGTGCGTGTCGTGCACACGCAGACGACGTCGCCGAGCCCGTACGCCAAGGCGATGCTGTTCAGCTACGTCGCGCAGTTCCTCTACGAGGGCGATTCGCCGCTCGCGGAGCGGCGCGCCGCCGCGTTGTCGCTCGACCCGGAGTTGCTCGCCGACCTGCTCGGGTCCGCCGGCGGACTGTCCGTCGCCGACCTGCTCGACCCCGACGTCGTGCGGTTGTTCGAGTCGCGCACCCAACGGCTCGCGCCCGACCGGCGTCTGCGCCATGCCGAGGATCTCGCCGATGCCCTGCGCGCCCTTGGCCCGCTGACGCTCGAGGAGATCGCCGCAAGGGCTGTGCCGGCCTCGACGTCGTCGGCCGACCCGGTGGTATCGCAGGCGGAGTCATCCGGTCCGGCGCCGACGGCGGCAGGTGAGCTGGCGGAGACCGGCGACGACGCGGTGGAGGCGACCTCGACGGACGTGACGGCTGACGACGTGGGGTCGGACGCGGCCGACCATGAGTCGGAGCTCGACCCACCTCCCGGTGCCGAGGCCCGCGACGTCGAGCCGTGGTGGCGCGAACTCGTCGCGGCCCGGCGCGCCATCGAGGTGCGTTGGGGCGGTGACGTGCGCCTCGCCGCGATCGAGGACGCGTCGCGTCTGCGGGATGCGCTCGGTGTCGCGCTTCCGCCCGGCGTTGCGCAGGCGTATCTCGAACCCGTGACGGCGCCGCTCGACGATCTACTGCTGCGATACGCGGCGAGCCACGCCCCGTTCACCGCGGCCCGCGCGGCGCGACACTACGGCCTCGGCGTCGCCGTCGTCACGAGTGCGCTGACGCGGCTCGCGCACGACTCGCGCCTCGTCCACGGAGCTCTGCTGCCCGACTCGCTCGGCGGCGGCGATCGTGACGGGGAGTTCTGCGACCCGGGCGTCTTGCGCACGCTGCGACGCATGTCGCTGGCGTCATTGCGCGCGGAGATCGAACCGGTCGCCGCGGAGCAGTACGCCCGTTTCCTGCCGCGCTGGCAGCAGGTGGGTGGGGGGCTGCGCGGACCCGACGGTGTGCTCGCCGCCCTCGAACCGCTCGTCGGGGTGCCGCTGCCCGCGTCCGCGATCGAGAGCCTCATCCTGCCGGCCCGCGTGACGAACTACCGCCCCTCCGACCTCGACGAGCTGCTCGCCGCCGGTGAACTGCTGTGGCAGGGGCACGGCAGCATCTCCGCCGACGACGGTTGGATCAGTTTCCACTTCCCCGACACCGCTCCCCTGACGCTGGCCGCGCACGCCCTTCCGAGTGAGCTCGACGCCCCCGGCCGTGAGGCGCCCGCAGAAGAGCGGTCGACGGCCGCTGCCGCATCGTCCGAGATTGCGAGATCTGGTGCCGCCCGATCTGACGCCGAGCCAGATGCGCAGACATCCGACGCGGCGGCCTCTGGCGTTGTCGATAACACCGACGATGCCGACGTCAATGGCTCGGGTGTGAGCGAACCACCCGCCGACCAACTCGCCGAGGTGGCGGGTGCCGCCGCCCCGATGACGGCTGACTCAGGTGCGCACGGCGCGACCGCTGAGTCCCGCGACGACAGGACGGCAGCGCCCACTCAGACCGGGACGCAGAAGGGGCGTTCGCCCCTCACCGGCGCCGCAGTGGCGCGAGCCCTCGGGGCTGGTGGTAGCCACCTGTTCGCCGATCTGCGCACTCGCCTGGCAACCGCGGACGACTCGGCTCTCACGAGCGCGCTGTGGGACGCGGTGTGGAACGGTCACGTCAGCGGCGATACGTTCGCGCCCGTGCGCGCTCTGCTCGCCGGCGGCGCGAGTGCGCACAAGCCGCGGGTGTCGACGGCGCGCGGCTCGCGGTATGCCCGCCTGCGGGGTCCGTCGTTGTCGTCGCGTGCCGGCCGCCCCAGCGCAGCGGCCGCCGGTAGGACCCCTCCGACCGCCGTCGGACGATGGCGCCTCCTGCCCGCAGCCGAGGATGATCTCACCGAACGCACGTTCACGCGGGCCGAGGGGCTGCTCGCCCGCCACGGCATCGTGACGCGCGGCGCCGTCGTCGACGAGGACGTCGTCGGCGGGTTCGCCGCCGTCTACAAGGTGCTCGCCGGCGCCGAGGAGCGCGGGCTCGTGCGGCGCGGCTACTTCGTCGAAGGTCTCGGTGCCTCGCAGTTCGGGGCGTCGGTCGCCGTCGATGCGCTGCGTGCGACGCGCGCGCCGGAGCCCGATCCGTGGGGTTCGCGGCCCGTCGAGTGTCTCGTGCTCGCGGCCTGCGACCCGGCCAACCCGTTCGGTGCGGCGCTGCCGTGGCCTCCGGCACGTGACGAGCACGCCGGTCACCGTCCCGGGCGCAAGGCGGGCGCGCTCGTCGTCATCGCCGACGGCGCTCTCGTCGCCTACGTGGAACGCGGCGGCCGCACGGCCCTCACCTGGACGGCCGAGGACGCCGTCTGGCCGGAGGTGGGCGCACGATTGGCGGGGCTCGTCAGCGGCGGCCAGGTCGACTCGCTCAGCATCAAGACGGTGAACGGGATCAGCGCCCTCACCTCGGAGGAGCCGATCGTGAAGGCGCTGATGGACGCGGGGTTCGTCGCCGGGCCGCACGGCATCCGCAAGCGACGCTGAGCATCACCACGGCGGGCTCCCCGCGACGGCGCCGCTCAGCCGAGGGCCGTCACGCAGCCTTGGCGACCGCCGCACGGTTGGGGTGCAGGACGAGGGGTGCGTGCGCAGCCTCGGCGCGCGCGACGTTCTGGGCGACGAGGTGCAGTGTCTGCGACATCGGCAGCTCGAGCGCCTCGCAGACGGCGGCGAGCAGCTCGGACGAGGCTTCCTTCTCGCCGCGCTCGATCTCGCTCAGGTAACCGAGCGAGACGCGCGCCGCCTTCGAGACCTCGCGCAGGGTGCGCCCCTGCGCCTGACGCTGGGAGCGCAGCACGTCACCGAGCTCTTCGCGAAGCAAGATCATGCGTATCTCCTGGTGACGATGGCACGTGCGTGCCAGTTGTGGTTGCTCTCACTGTAGCGGCGACGGGTGACAAACCTCCGAGGGCCGCCGTGGACGAGCCGCCGACGACGGTTTCGTCGGCGGCGTGTTCCATACGGATCGTGTGAGCCCTCACGCCTGGTCGAGGCTCATCCGCCATGCTGCTTCGCTCGCAGCCTGACGGATCGCCGCACGATCACCGCTGAAGGTGAACTCTTGAACGTGACAACGCACACCGTCGGGCTCGGATTCCCGGTCCACGACCGCGATCGCCACGTAGCAGCGTCCGACAGGTTGACCGTCCTGTTCGCTCGGCCCGGCAACGCCCGTCGTCGCGGCGGCCACGTCGGCTTCGAAGAGACGTAGCGCACGGCGCGCCATCTGGGTGGCGACCTCGGCATCGACGGCTCCGCGTTCGGCGAGCAGAGCTTCGTCCACCCCGAGGACGGCGGCTTTCGCCTCCGTCGCATAGGTGACGGCCGCGCCGCGCAGCACACGGCTGGCGCCGGGGACGTCGGCGATCCCCGCGCTGACGAGCCCCGCCGTCAGCGATTCTGCGCAGGCGAACCTCAGCCCGCGACGGGTGAAATCCTCGACGAGCCGCTGAGCCGTCTCGGACGCTCCCACGCTCATGCCGACCCTTCCGTCCCGCGCCCCCCATGACGGCGGTTGAGCCGCGCCGCCTGGACGAAGTAGTCGACGCCGGTGACGACGGTGACGACGATCGCGCCCGCGAGAATCGCCCACGCCAGCGCGTGCCCGACCCACGGCAGCGGCAGCACGAACAGGCCGGCTGCGAGTGCCTGCAGCGCCGTCTTGATCTTGCCGCCGCGGCTGGCCGGCATGACGCGGTGGCTGCGGCGGATGACGACGAATCGCAGTGCGGTGACGGCGATCTCGCGCGCGAGGATGAGCACGGTCGCCCACCACGGCACGACGTCGATGAGTGACAGGCCGACGAACGCCATGCCGGTGAGGGCCTTGTCGGCGATCGGGTCCATCAGCTTGCCGAAGTCGGTGACGAGTCCACGCTTGCGGGCGATGTCGCCGTCGATGCGGTCGGTGATCGCCGCGACGGCGAACAGCACGAACGCGATGATGCGGAACGTGTCGTCGTGCCCGCCGCGAGCGACGAGGAACCAGCCGAAGAACGGCACGAGCGCGATGCGACCCATCGTCAGGGCGTTCGCAATGTTCCAGTCGCTGACGGTCTCGCGGCCCGCAGGCGCGTCGACGGGGGCCGCAGGCTCGCAGGCTGCGTCGTCCGTCACGCCACCCTCGGTCGCCTCGGGCGTGTGGCCCTGAGTCGCACGATGCGCCACGTCAGCGCAGCTCCCCGACGAGGTCGATTCCTTCGGTGGCGACGACCTCGACCTCGACGATGTCGCCGACGCGCAGTTCGCGCCCGTCGGGGGCCTCGACGTAGGTCATGCCGTCGACGTCCGGGCCCTGCTGCCCGGCGCGGCCGACATGGCGAACGGCGGCCTCGGGGTCGTCCTCGTCGTCCGACTCGGTGGCCTCGATGAGCACCTCGAGACGCTCCCCAATGCGCTCCTCGGCGCGCTGCAGGTTGAGCTCCTCGGTCAGGGTGCGGAAGTGCTCGAGGCGCGCGTCGATCTCGTCCTGCGGCAGCTTGTCGGCATAGGTCTCGGCCTCGGTGCCGTCCTCGTCGGAGTAGCCGAAGACACCGACGACGTCGAGGCGCGCCGCGACGAGGAACTGTTCGAGTTCGTCGAGGTCCTTCTCACTCTCGCCCGGGAACCCGACGATGACGTTCGAACGGATGCCCGCGTTCGGCACGCGGCGACGCACGTCGTCGAGCAGGCTGAGGAAGGACTCGCGATCGCCGAAGCGCCGCATCGTGCGCAGCAACGGGCCGGAGGCGTGCTGGAACGAGATGTCGAAGTACGGCGCGATGCCAGGCGTGTTCGCCATGACGTCGAGCAGGTCGGGCCGGATCTCCGCGGGCTGCAGGTACGACACGCGCACACGTTCGATGCCGTCCACGGCGACGAGCTCGGGCAGCATCGTGTCGAGCAGGCGCAGGTCACCGAGGTCCTTGCCGTAGGAGGTCGAATTCTCCGAGACGAGGAAGACCTCCTTGACGTCGTGCTCACCGAGCCAGCGCGCCTCCGCGAGGACGTCGGCGGGGCGACGCGAGATGAACGCGCCGCGGAACGCGGGAATCGCGCAGAACGCGCACCGTCGGTCGCAGCCGCTCGCGATCTTCAGCGGCGCCCACGGGCGTCCGTCGAGGCGGGCACGGATGACGCGCGGCGTCGCGACGGGCGAGGCCACCTCGACGTCTGACGGCTCGCTGACCGGCGCACCGTGGCCGGGCAGCGCGAGACCGTCGGCGCCCTCCTGCCGCTTCGCGGGCGAGATCGGCAGTAGCTTGCGGCGGTCGCCTGGCATGTGCGCCTCGGGCTTGTGGCCGTTGAGCACCGACGTCAGGTGCGTCGACATGTCGGTGTAGGAATCGAAACCGAGCACCGCGTCGGCCTCGGGCAGCTGATCGGCGAGCTGCTTGCCGTAGCGCTCGGCGAGGCAGCCGACGGCGACGACGGCCTGCGTCCGCCCGGATTCCTTGAGTTCGTTCGCCTCGAGCAGCGCGTCGATCGAGTCCTTCTTCGCCTGCTCGACGAACCCGCACGTGTTGACGACGGCGACGTCCGCCTCTGCGGCATCGTCGACGAGCGTCCAGCCCTCCGCGGACAGACGCCCTGCGAGCTCTTCGGAGTCGACCTCGTTGCGCGCGCATCCGAGGGTGATGACGGCGACGCTGCGGGTGGGGGCGGAAGTCATGCTCGAAAGTCTAGTGGCGCCGCCCTCGCCCAAGGTTCGGCCCACGCCGAGCGACCTATCATTGGCGCGTGTATGACGCCCCTCTGATCGTCCCGGCCGTCCTCCTCGCGTTCGTGCTCCTCGTCTCCGGCGTCGCGAAGCTCGCGGATCTCGAGACCGCCGCCCAGGCCTTCACGAGCCTGCGCCTGCCGCGATTTCTCATGCGGTGGAAGGTGCCGACGCTGCTGCCGGTCGCCGAGATCGTGCTCGCGATCGCGCTCATCGTGACGTCGGGGTGGCTCGCGGCCGTGGTCAACGTAGCGGCCGTGCTGCTGTTCGTCGCCTACCTCGTCGTCATCGTGCGCGCGCTGGGCTTCGGCGAGCCCGTCACGTGCTCGTGCTTCGGCAAGCTCGGCCTCGGCTTCGTCGACCGACTCACTGCGGTACGCAACGTCGTCCTCGTCGCGCTCGCGGCGCTGTCGCTGTTCGACGCGGCGCGTGGTGACGGCGTCCTGGCGCGCCTGCGTGATTTCGACGGCGGCGAGTGGGCCTGGCTCGCGGGCGTGTTGGGCGCGGTGCTGCTGACGTGGCTCATCGCTGGCCACCGCGGCGACGACTCGGTGGCTTCTGCGGTCTCGGGCCCGGTGGCCACCGCGGGCGGCGGCGACGAGGACGACTACCTGCGCGTCCCCGTCCCCTTCGCCGCCGTCACGACGCCGGGCGGGCAGCGCGTGACCCTGCGCGATCTCGCGGCGCGTGAAGCCGTTCTGCTGCTCTTGGTGTCACCGACGTGCGGCTCGTGCATCGACGTCATCGAGCACGCGCGCACCTGGCAGCGCACCATGCCGGCGCTGCGCACGAGCCTCGTGCTGCCGATGGCGCCGCGCGAGGTCGTGCCGGGCCTCGACGACGCCGACGACTTCGACCTGCTCTTCGACGAGACGTACGCCGTCGCGCGGCTGTTCGGCGTCGGCACTCCCTCGGCCGTGCTGCTCGGCGCCGACGGCAAGCTCGCCGGCGGGCCGGTGGGCGGCACGAAGGACGTCATCGCTCTCGTGGGTGACATCGCCGACCAGCTCGATGCCGCGCCGAACGAGAACCCCGCCGACACCTCAACCGTGGGGGTTTCGGACGCCGCGCCATTGGACCCCGCAGTTGCCCCGGCCACCGGCGCCGCGGCCCCGAACCCTCCGAAGCCTCACGCGAGTGGCGCCCCGGCCGCCGACGCCGCCGCGTCGAGCGCCGTCGAGTCTCACGGGGTTGACGCCCTCACCGCTGAGACGCCCGTCGCCCCTGATGGCACTCGCGCCGGTGATGCCCCTGAATCTCCGGCCGCCTCCGTCAACCAAGCGCCTCAAGCCGCGGGCGTTCACAACGTCTCTGACCCCTCAGAGGCGAGCGACGATGATCTGCTCGACTACGTGCCGACGCCGACGCCGTTCATGATGTTCGAGGACGCGACGGGCGCGACGACGTCACTGCGACAGATTGGCGCGATGGGCCCAGCGATCTTTCTCTACGTCTCACCTTCGTGTGGGTCGTGTCTGCACGTCATGGACGCAGCGCCGGCTTGGCAGGAACAGCTCGGTGCCCTGCCGATCCACTACGTCGTCACGACGCAGCCGCAGGCGGACGTCATCGTCGAGCGCGGCACCGACCCGGCCCGTGTCATGATCGACGAGCCGCTCGCCATCTCACAGATGATGCGGGTCGGCACGCCGACGCTGTTCGCCGTCGGCCCGACGCAGGAACTCATCGCCGGCCCCGTCTCGGGATTCGATGCCATCGAGGCGACGATGCAGGACATCCTCACCGAGGTCGCCGCTGCCCGCCCGGCTCACTCCTGACGCACCCGTCCTGTCCCCTCGCAGACGTCCCCATCGGCGATTTACGTCCACGTTCGCGATTCCCGTCCTCTTCTGCGAACGGCGTCCACCTTCGCGATTCCTGTCCACAACGGCGATTCTTGGCCACCTTCATGGAAGTGACCAAGAATCGCGAATGTGGACGGGAATCGCACATGTGGATGTGATTCGCCGATGGGGACGGGAATCGCAGATGAGGACGCGCCCGAGCCGCCGGCGGGCGGGTCAGCGGCGGGCGGACGAGCGGGTCAGCGGGCGTTGCTCGTGAGGTTCCAGGCGTCCTCAGAACCGTCGTCATCGGACGAGTCGTGCCCGTCGTAGTACTGCTCGCCCGGCTCGGCGAGGTCGGCCTGCGACTGCGCGACGAGGTCGATCGGCCCCGCTCCCATCGAACCGCCCGCACCCATCGAGCCGGGTGCACCCGTGGAACCCCCGGAGCCGCCCGAACCCCTACCGCCGAGGGCGTCGTCCTCGTCAGCATCCGCGAAACCGTCGCCACCCGACGCATCGGGCACGTCCTCGCCCTTGAGCAACGCGAGCGTCTGCGGCAAGTCGTCGGGCTTGACGAGCACGTCGCGCGCCTTCGACCCCTCGGACGGGCCGACGATGGCGCGCGATTCGAGCAGGTCCATGAGGCGCCCGGCCTTCGCGAATCCGACGCGCAGCTTGCGCTGCAGCATCGAGGTCGATCCGAACTGTGTCGTGACGACGAGTTCGGCGGCCTGCAGCAGCACGTCGAGGTCGTCGCCGATGTCGTCGTCGATCTCCTTCTTCGGCGCGACCTGCGCGACGTCCTCGCGGTAGTTCGGCGCGAGCTGGCTCTTGACGTGCGCGACGACGGCGTGGATCTCGGATTCGTTGACCCATGCGCCCTGCACGCGCATCGGCTTGCTCGCACCCATCGGCAGGAACAGCGCGTCACCCTGACCGAGCAGCTTCTCGGCACCGGGCTGGTCGAGCACGACGCGGCTGTCGGCGAGCGACGACGTCGCGAACGCCAGGCGCGACGGCACGTTGGCCTTGATGATGCCGGTGACGACGTCGACGGACGGGCGCTGCGTCGCGAGGATGAGGTGAATGCCCGCGGCACGCGCGAGCTGCGTGATGCGCTGGATCGACGCCTCGACGTCGCGCGGCGCGACGAGCATGAGGTCGGCGAGCTCGTCGACGACGACGAGCAGGTAGGGGTACGGCGCGAGCTTGCGCTTGCTGTCGGGCGGCAGCTGCACCTTGCCCGCGCGCACCGCCTTGTTGAACTCGTCGATGTGCTTGTAGCCGAACGCGGCCAGGTCGTCATAGCGTGCGTCCATCTCGCGCACGACCCACTCGAGTGCCTCGGCGGCCTTCTTCGGGTTCGTGATGATCGGCGTGATGAGGTGCGGGATGCCCTCGTACGCCGTCAGTTCGACGCGCTTGGGGTCGACGAGCACCATGCGCACCTCTTCGGGCGTGGCCCGCATGAGCAACGACGTGATCATCGAGTTGACGAAGCTCGACTTACCGGCGCCCGTCGCACCCGCGACGAGCATGTGCGGCATCTTCGCGAGGTTCGCGACGACGTAGCCGCCCTCGACGTCCTTGCCGACACCCATGACCATCGGGTGCGTGTTGTTGCGCGCCGCCTGGCTGCGCAGCACGTCGCCGAGGCTGACGAGTTCCTTGTCGGCGTTCGGGATCTCGATACCGATGGCCTTCTTGCCGGGGATCGGCGACAGGATGCGCACGTCGGCGCTCGCGACGGCGTACGAGATGTTCTTGCTCAACCCCGTCACACGGTCGACCTTGACGCCGGGGCCGAGTTCGACCTCGTAGCGCGTCACCGTCGGGCCGCGCGTGAACCCGCTGACGACGGCGTCGATACCGAACTGCTCGAGTACCTCGGTCAGCGCGTCGACGACGCGGTCGTTCGCGGCGGAACGCTCCTTGGGCGGGGTCCCCTGTTCGAGGACGTTCGAATCGGGCAGCGTGTACGTGACGTCGCCGCCCATTGCGAGCTGCTCGACACGAGGTGGAAGCTGTTCGGTGGGCTGAGCCTCCACCTGACGTTGAGGGACGGCTGCGGCCGGCGCAGCCTGCTCGACGCGCGTGGCACCGGCATCCTGACGGGCCGCCGCGGCCTTCGGCGACTCCCCCGGCCGCTGTGCCGACGCCGGGCGCGACGCCTGCGCCGCACGTGCGGAGGCCTGGTCGACGACGGCATCGTCGACGGAATCCATGGGTGCGGAGCGGCGCGCTGCCCCACCTGCCGCCTCCCCTGCCGGCGACGCTCCGGAGCGCGATGCCCGGGCTCGCGCGAGCGCAGCGGCGCTCGCGTCGCCGGCGCGCTCGTCGTCAGAGCCGCCGTCGGGCATCTCTCGCGTCTGATCGACGCCCGCCGGGGCGCCGTCGATCGTGTCGATGTCGTAGATCTGCTGCTCACCGCGACGGCGGTTGAGCGGGTTGCGTGATGTGCCACGGCCCTTGCCGCGCGGTCCCTTGCCGACGACCTCGGCGGCCTGCTCGTAGGGCTCATCGCCGCGCCGGGCGTCGTCACCCGCGCCGCGACGCGAGCCGCCCCGCGCGCGGTTGCCGATGTCGGCGCCGTGCAGGTCGTCGGCGACGGCGTCACGCTGAAGCAGCTCGCCCTCGTCGTCGCGTTCATCGAGGGGGTGGCCGAAGATCTGCGCCTCGACCTCGCGGATGCGCTGCGGGATGCGATTGACGGGCGTGCGCGTCAGCACGAGGAAACCGAAGAACGACACGAGCGCGAGGATGATGCCCGCGCCCCACACCGTGAGCGCGGCAGACAGCGGCCCTCCCGTGATGACGCCGAGGATGCCGCCTGCGCCGCGCACCGCGGTCGAATCCCCTGTCGACGGACGCCCGCCGACGAGGTGGGCGATCCCCGTCGAGCCGAGCGCGAGGATCGTCAGCCCGATCGTCATGCGGTTGGTCGGCTGGTGCCCCCGCGGGTGGCGGAACATGTGGATGGCCATGCCGGTGAGGACGACGGGCAGGACGTAGGCGATGACGCCGAACGTGCCGGCCGCGACGGCGTGGACGACGTCCCCGAACATGCCGGGCAGCCCCCACCACTCCCTTGCAGCGACGACGATGCCGAGGGCGAGGAGGGCGAAACCGAGCCCGTCGCGACGGTGTTCGGGTTCGAGGTCAGAAGCGGCGGCGCCGACGCGGCGGACGGTGCCGCCGGCGACGTGCGAAACACCCATCCACGCGCCACGAGCAGCGCGACCGGACGCGGAGGGACGCGCTTCAGCAGCCCCTCGCGACGAGCCGGTCTTGCGCGCGGGTGCATTCTTCGTCGTGCCGCCCGAACGTGGTGCGCTCGACTTCGGCGGGGTCGTGCGGGCGCGCGTCGTCGAGGCCGCAGATGCGCCGGCCGGGCGCGAGCTCTTGGCGCGCGGCTGCGAAGAGGCCTTCTTCGCGACGAGGACGCTGTCGTTCGCTGGTCTGTTTCGGGTCGCCACCCCGCAAGGCTAGTGGGGGTTCCGGCCGTTTTCGCGGACCCACGCCGTGACAAGGGTCCAATGGTGACGGCGGGTCGGCTCGACACCTTCGAATCCGCGTCCCGATGCGCTGGCGCGTTGACGCGCTCGCATCCGACAGCGCCCTGACCCGTGTCGGAGGCGCCGCCAGCTGCCCGGGGGACCACGGGCATCCCCACCGCGAGACGCCGACTCTTGCGCGCGGCGCTCGCCATCCGCGATCCCACAGGTGATCTCACGATGCGAACCTCTGGCCGCACGTCGGTGGACGCGGCGGAGGGCCGGGTGCGAGCGTTCACGTAGGTCATGAGTTTCAGCGCACAGCCCCGGCTTGCTGGACGGCAACCCTCCACCGCGGTGGGGTGCTCCGGGTGACGACCTGGCCGCCACCAGCACCGGTGTCGGCAAGCGCGGGCCGAGCCATCTGGCGACGGCGAGGCCCCTGACTCGAGGAGCCTCGATGCCCCGTTCTGCCATTCTCTCGATCCTTGACTCCGACGCGCGCCGCCACGCTGCGAGCCACACGAGCCACACGAGCCGCCCCGCTCACGCCGTAACCCCCGGGGCTCCCGTCGCGGACCCCGAGCGTCACCACACCCAGCCCGCGCACCCCGGCGGGTCCCGTCGCGAGACGCCCGCAACTACCCATCATCGCGCGGACGCGCCGCAGCAGGCCAATGCCTCCCTGGCCACGATCGGCGCCGATCTCGGCGTCGCGACGCTCGACGGGCGCGTCGTCGAGCACGCGAACTTCGACCATGGCGCGACGGCTCCCGCGCTGCAGGCCGTCGCACGGGCCGTCGACACGACCCTGCGCACGTACGGTTCGGTGCATCGCGGTGCGGGACGGGCGTCGCAGCTGACGACCCGGTGGTACGAGGAGGCTCGGCAGGAGGTCGCCGCGTTCGTGGGCGCGCGCGAGGACGACGTCACCGTCTTCACGCGCAACACCTCGGATGCGCTCAACCTGTTGGCCCACTGTCTGCCGCAACAGACGCAGGTCTTCGTGTTCCGCTCGATGCACCACGCGGCGCTGCTGCCGTGGGCGGACGAGCGGACGACGCGGCTGCCGATCCCTCACTCTCACGCCGAGGCTGAGGGTTACCTCGACGTCGCTCTGGCGGAATTCCGCGCCCACAACGATGCTCCCGTGTTGGTCCTCATCACCGGCGCCTGCAACGTGACGGGCGAGGTGTGGCCCATCGAGCGCCTCGCCGCCGTCGCCCGCCGGCATGAGGCGCGGACGGCTCTCGACGCCGCGCAGCTCGCCCCGCACCGCCGCGTCGACATCGACGCCTGGGGCATCGACTACGTCGCTCTGTCCGGCCACAAGGCCTACGCGCCGTACGGTTCAGGAGCCCTCGTCGGGCGCCGCGACTGGCTCGACACCGCCCCTCCGTACTTCCGCGCCGGCGGCGCGAGCCACCGCGTCAGCGAAGATGCATCAGGCGCCGGCGACGTCGCTTGGGCGCCCGCGCCCGCACGCCACGAGGGCGGCACCCCGAACGCGGTCGGGGCCATCGCGCTCGCGGCCGCAGCCTCGACGCTGTCCGCGCAGCGCGGCGAAGCCGAGGCGCGCGAGGAGAAGATCCACGCCATCGTCCGCGACGGTCTCGCCTCGATCGACGGCGTGAGGATCGTCGAACTCTTCGACGAGCAGAATGCCGCGGACGCTCACCTCGACGATGGCGCGCCAAGGCGGAATGCGAGCGACAACGTCGGCGTCACGACGTTCACCGTCGCCGGGTACGACCCGACGCTCGTCGCTCAGGTGCTCGCAGACGAGCACGGCATCGCTGTGCGCGACGGGCGATTCTGCGCTCACCTGCTCTGCGACGCGCGCCTCGGCGAGGGCGCGACGGCAGTGCGCGCCTCGATCGGTCTCGCCACGACGACAGAGCACGCACGACGCCTCGTCGACGCCGTGCGTGCTCTCGTCACCCATGGGCCCGCCTTCGACTACACCCACACCCCGGGCCTCGGATGGAGCCCCGTCACCGACCGACGCGACCTCTCAGAGCCCCGCCCCTGGTGAGGAGAACGAGCGGCGGTGGGCCCCAGCGAGGGGCTCACCGCCGCATTTCGTCAGATACGGGATGCCGACGCGGTGGCTCCTGTCGAAGGGCCCGCTCGCGCGCTGATGCGAGTTTTTTGACCACGCTCAATAACAAACCTCGACGTCCATTTCGAATCCCGTTGCACCCCAACGGACGAAGGGTGCGACGCGTCACACGCGTCGCACCCTTCATTCATCCGAGATGGCAGCCAGAGGCGATCTCAGCCGCCTCACACAACCCCCTGACATACCCCCGAGGCGTCAGGCGTCGATGACCACCGGGATGATCATCGGTCGGCGGCGCAGCTTGCCGCCGACGAAACCGCCCACGGCGCGCCGGATGACCTGCTGCAGTTGGTGGCTGTCCTTGACACCCTTGTTGCGTGCCTCGAGCAGCGCCTGCTCGATCTTCGGCCGGACGCGGTCGAACACCTCGTCGCCCTCGGCGAAGCCGCGCGTGCGGATGTCCGGGCCGGCGAGGATCGCGCCCGTCTTCGCGTCGCGCACGACGATGACGGTGACGAAGCCCTCGTCACGCAGGATGCGACGGTCCTTGAGCATGTCCTCGTCGGTCGTACCGACGAGCGAACCGTCGACGTAGACGTACCCGACCGGCACCGCGCCCGTGATGGCAGCCTTGCCGTTGACGAGGTCGACGACGACGCCGTTCTCCGCGAGCAGCACCTGGTCGCTCGGCACACCCGTCGCGGCGGCGAGCTTGCCGTTGGCGACGAGGTGACGCCACTCGCCGTGGATCGGCATGACGTTCTTCGGCTTGACGACGTTGTAGCAGTACAGCAGCTCGCCGGCGGAGGCGTGGCCCGAGACGTGCACCATCGCGTTGCCCTTGTGCACGACATTGGCGCCGAGACGCATGAGGCCGTTGATGAGGCCGTAGACGGCGTTCTCGTTGCCCGGGATGAGCGAGCTCGCCATGAGGATGGTGTCGCCCTCCCCCACGTCGATACGGTGGTCGCGGTTCGCCATGCGCGCGAGCGCCGCCATCGGCTCACCCTGCGAGCCGGTGCAGATGAGCACCTGCTTGTCCTCGGGCATCTGCTCGAGCTTCTTGATGTCGACGAGCACGTTGTCGGGCACCTTGAGGTAGCCGAGGTCGGCGGCGATCGTCATGTTGCGCACCATCGAGCGCCCGACCATCGCGACCTTGCGGCCGTGGGCCTCGGCGGCGTCGAGCACCTGCTGCACGCGGTGCACGTGCGAGGAGAAGCAGGCCACGATGATGCGTCGCTCCGCCTTCTCGAAGACGCGCTCGATCGCGGGCGTGATGTCCTTCTCCGGCGTCGTGAAGCCGGGCACCTCGGCGTTCGTCGAGTCGGTGAGGAACAGGTCGACGCCCTCCTCACCGAGCCGCGCGAACGCGCGCAGGTCGGTGATGCGGCCGTCGAGCGGAAGCTGGTCCATCTTGAAGTCGCCGGTGCACAGCAGGTTGCCTGCGGGCGTGCGGACGAAGACGGCGAGCGCGTCGGGGATCGAGTGGTTGACGGCGACGAACTCGCAGTCGAACGGGCCGATCTTCTCGCGCTGGCCCTCCTTCACCGTCATCGTGTACGGGCGGATGCGGTGCTCCTTGAGCTTCGCCTCGATGAGCGCGAGCGTCAGCGTCGAGCCGATGAGCGGGATGTCGTTCTTCATGCGCAGCAGGTACGGCACCGCGCCGATGTGGTCCTCGTGACCGTGCGTCAGGACGATGGCCTCGATGTCGTCGAGGCGATCCTTGAGGTAGTCGAAGTCGGGCAGGATGAGGTCGACGCCCGGGTGATCCTCGGGGAAGAGGACACCACAGTCGATGATGAGCAGGCGTCCGCCGTACTCGACGACCGTCATGTTGCGGCCCACCTCGCCGAGACCGCCGAGCGCGATGACGCGCGCACCGTTCTTGGGCAGTGCGGGCGGCGGGCCGAGTTCGAGCGAACTCTTCATCACAGCAGCCCCGCCTTCGTCAGGCCGTCACGCAGGACGGCGTACATCGCCTCGTCCGCGGGCAGCAGCGGCAGGCGGATGGCGTCGGAGTCGATGACGCCCTGCTCCTTGAGGGCGGCCTTCACCATGATGGCGCCCTGGGAGGTGTTCATCAGCGCGTCGATCGCGGGGATGAGCTTGGTGTGGATGGCGCGCGCCGTCGCGAGGTCGCCCGCGTCGACAGCGTCGATCATCGCGCGGAACTCGTTGCCTGCCACGTGGCCGACGACGGAGACGACGCCGACGGCGCCGAGCGCGAGCCACGCGAGGTTGACGACGTCGTCGCCCGAGTACCACAGCAGGTCGGTCTCGTCCATGAGCTTCGTCGCCTCGAAGAAGTCGCCCTTGGCATCCTTGACCGCGCGCACCTGGTCGATCGTCGCGAGCTGACGGATCGTGTCGCTCGCGAGCGCCGTCCCCGAGCGCCCGGGGATGTCGTAGGCCATGGCCGGCAGGTCGGTGGCGCCGACGACGGCCTTGAAGTGCTCGACGATGCCCGCCTGCGTCGGCTTGTTGTAGTACGGCGTGACGACGAGGACGGCGTCCGCCCCAGCGTCCGCGAGTGCCTTGGCGGCGCGTACCGAGTGCGCGGTGTCGTTCGTACCGACCCCGGCGGTGATCGCTGTGCGGCCCTTGACGGCGTCGGCGACGGCGCGCACCGTCTCGATGTTCTCCTCGTCGGTCGTCGTCGCCGACTCCCCCGTCGTGCCGTTGACGACGAGGCCGTCGTGCCCGTTCGCGACGAGGTGCTCGGCGAGCTTCTTCACTCCGTCGTAGTCGATCGAGCCGTCCGGTTTCATGGGCGTCACCATGGCCGTGACCATGCGCCCGAAAGGTGTCGTCGTCGTCATGCGCCCAGGTTAGTGCACGAGCGTCCACGTGTGCGGACGCCCGCCGCGCGCGACGTCGCCACCACCAACTCGCCACCACGAAGCGGACGCCGCAGGCGCCTTGTCACCGGCGCGTCCTACAGTGAGGCGCGTGGAGCAATATCACGCACTGCTGAGGCGCATTCTCGACGAGGGCACCCGCAAGGACGACCGCACGGGCACGGGGACGCTCAGCGTCTTCGGTCATCAGATGCGCTTCGACCTGTCCCAGGGGTTTCCCGTTCTCACGACGAAGAAGCTGCACCTGCGCTCGATCTTCGGCGAACTGCTGTGGTTCCTGCGCGGCGACACGAACGTCGCATGGCTGCACGAGCGCAAGATCTCGATCTGGGACGAATGGGCCGACCCCGACGGTGACCTCGGGCCGATCTACGGCCACCAGTGGCGCTCGTGGCCGACGCCGAACGGCGAGACGATCGACCAGATCGCGCGCGTCGTCGAGTCGATTCGCACGAACCCCGACAGCCGTCGTCACATCGTCTCGGCGTGGAACGTCGCCGACGTCGACGACATGGCGCTGCCGCCGTGCCACACGATGTTCCAGTTCTACGTCGCCGACGGAAAGCTGTCGTGCCAGCTCTACCAGCGCAGTGGTGACGTCTTCCTCGGCGTCCCGTTCAACATCGCCTCGTATGCCCTCCTGACCCACATGGTCGCGCAGGTCACGGGCCTCGCGGTGGGCGATTTCGTCCACACGCTCGGCGATGCGCACCTCTACGTCAATCACCTCGACCAGGCGCGCCTCCAGCTGACACGTACGCCGAAGCAGCTGCCGACGCTCGTGCTCAACCCCGACGTGACGGCGCTCGACGCGTTCGAGCTCGACGACATCCGCCTCGACGGTTACGAGGCCGACCCCGCGATCAAGGCCCAGGTGGCGGTATGAGCGATGCGCCCCAGCTGACGAGCATCGCCGCTGTCGCCGAGAACGGCGTCATCGGCACGGGCGGCGACATGGCGTGGAACATCCCCGCCGACTTCGCGCACTTCAAGGCGACGACGATGGCTCACCCCATGATCATGGGGCGCACGACGTTCGCGACGATGGGCACCCTGCCCGGGCGCCGCTCGATCGTCGTGACGCACGATCCCGAGTTCGCCCCCGCACAGCCGGCGCGTGACGACACGTCCGTCACCGTCGTTCACTCTGTCGACGAAGCCCTCGAACAGGTCGCCGGCCAGGACGCGTTCGTCGTCGGCGGCGCGCAGATCTACGCCGCGACGATGGACCACGTCACCCGTCTGCTCATCAGCGAGATCCCCCTCGCGCCTGAGGGCGACGCCCACTTCCCCACGATCGACCCGACCGTGTGGGTCGAGACGCAGCGCGCACCGCGCGACGGGTTCACGCTCGTCATGTACGAACGCCGCACCTCGTGAGCGACGCCCGGCGCGAGACGTCGGGAGGTGACGCGCCCGTCGACGTCCGTCATCACCGGACGGCGCACACCCCTGGCGACCACTCCGACCACGACCATCCCGACGCCCTCCACGAGGACGCCGCGGCCGTCAAGAAGGACTCGGTCTCCCTCGCGATCGCGACGGGCGTGTACGGCGTCAGCTTCGGCGCGCTCGCCATCGCTGCGGGCCTCACGACCTGGCAGACGATGGCGCTGTCGCTGCTGTTGTTCTCCGGCGGTTCGCAGTTCGCCGTCGTCGGGGTGCTCGGTGGCGGTGGGTCGGGAGCGTCGGCCGTCGCGACGTCGTCACTGCTCGGCGTGCGCAACGGCATCTATGGTCTGCAGATCAACCAGTTCCTACGCCCGCGCGGGCTGCGGCGCCTCCTCGCCGCGCAGGTGACGATCGACGAGTCGGCCGCCATGTCGGTCGGGCGCCCCACCGAACAGTTGTCACGCACCGGATTCTGGTGGACGGGCCTGGGCGTCTACGTCATGTGGAACACGATGACGTTCGTCGGCACCGTCGCCGGCAACGCGATGGGCGACCCGAAGAAGTACGGCCTCGACGCCGCCGCCGTCGGCGCCTTCATGGCGCTGCTGTGGCCGCGCCTCGGCACGCTGCAGGGCAAGGTGACGGCGGCGCTCGCCGCGTGCATCGCGCTCGGGTTGTCGCCGCTCACGCAGGCCGGCGTGCCCGTTCTCGCGACGGTCGTCGCGGCCGTCGTCGTCGGCTGGTGGTACTCCACACGGCACGATTCCCCCTCAGCCGACGGCGAGCCGAGCGCCGACGTTCCCGGCGTCGAGACGTCTCGCGCCGATGCGCCCGGTGACGGCGCGACGCCCGGTGGCCCGTCCGACGCCGGCCGGATCGGATCGACGACATGAGCACCTGGACGACGGTTCTGCTCGCGAGCGCGTTGTCGTTCGTGCTCAAGTTCATCGGCTATCTCGTGCCGCCGCGCTACCTCGAGGGCAAGCGGACGTCCAACATCGTCGCGCTGCTACCGGTGGCGTTGCTCACCGGCCTCGTGTGCGTCCAGGCGTTCGTCGGCGACGGCGGCCGGGTCGTCGTCGACGCGCGCGCAGCGGCGGCCGTCGCAGCGATCATCGCCCTGGTTCTGCGCGCGCCATTCATCGTCGTCGTCATCGTCGCGGCCGCGACGGCCGCGATCATCCGGTTGTTCTGAGCCGACGCTCCTGGATTCATGTCTCGCTCCCTCTGGTGGAGTGAGACCTCAGGACGAGCTTTCGAGGGGATCGATGAGGCGCAGCCCGCCGACCCCGGCGAAATCCCGCGCGTTGCGCGTGGCGAGTGCAGAGCCGGCGCCCAGAGCGATACCGGCGATCTGGGCCTCCGCCGTTCCCATGACTCGCCCGACCGACGTGCCACTCGCGAGAACGTGGGCGGTCGCGTGCGCTCACGCAGCGTCTGCAAGAAATTCTTCTCCGGCACGTGGGTCGCTGCCGCGAGAATCGCCCGCACCTCGGCCTCGACGGAACGTCCAGGCTCCGCAGCCTGACGGCGCAGGCGCTCGTGGACGACCTCATCGACATCTGGCATCCTCAGAGTGGCCAAGACGATCACCTCCTCGGCAGCAAAGCGAGCAAGGAGGTGCTCGTCAGCCCATTGCGAGACTCAGGCGGCTTGCGGCTGCACCTGCCGCTGCACGAGCTGCGTGACGTTCTGGGGCTTCCGCTCGAGCTTCGCGGCGTACTCGTTCGGCAGCGACAGGCGGATGATCGCCCACCAGGCCGACGCGATCTGCTTCGGCAGCGGCCCCGTCACGTAGGACAACCCGTAACGGCGAGCTATGTCCTGCACCTGCTCGCTGATCTCCGCGTACCGGTTGCTCGGCAGGTCGGGGAACATGTGGTGCTCGATCTGGTAGCTCAGGTTGCCCGTCGCGATGTGCATGGCCCGCGAACCGCTGATGTTCGCCGAACCGAGCATCTGGCGCAGGTACCAGTCGCCGCGAGTCTCCCCGACGATCGACTTCTTCGTGAACGTCTCGACACCACTCGGGAAGTGCCCGCACATGATGACCGAGTGTGTCCAGAGGTTGCGCGTGAGGTTCGCGATGAAGTTCGCCTTGATCGTCTGCTTGCCCGACCCCGTCAGCGCCGAGAGCAGCGGGTGCGCAATGTAGTCCTTCGTCACCTGCTCACGGATCTTGTGCAGCACCTTGCGACCGTCGCGGGCGAATACGTCCTTGTCCTTGCGCCCCTTGAGGTACTTGCCGATCTCCAGGTCGTACGCGGCGATGCCGTACTCGAAGAAGCACGCGTTGATGAAGTTCCACATCGGCTGTGCGAGGTAGAACGGCACCCACTTCTGATCCTCGTCGACGCGCATGATGCCGAACCCGAGGTCGTTGTCGCGCCCGATGACGTTCGTGTACGTGTGGTGCAGCTCGTTGTGGCTGTGCTTCCACAGGTCGGCGGGCGAGGCGTTGTCCCACTCCCACGTACTCGAGTGGATCTTCGGGTCGCGCATCCAATCCCACTGGCCGTGCATGACGTTGTGGCCGATCTCCATGTTCTCGAGGATCTTCGCCACGGCGAGCCCCGCCGTCCCGATGACGAACGCCGGCTTCTTCTTCGAGAACAACAACAGTGCCCGCGACCCCATCTCGAGGCCACGCTGCACCTGGATGACACGACGGATGTACGCCGCGTCCTTCTCGCCCCGGCTCTCGACGACCCGTGCACGCACCGCGTCGAGCTCCTCACCGAGACGCTCGATGTCGGCGCGGCTCAGGTGAGCGATCGGGTTGTGGTCCTTCTTCTGCAGTGCGGTCATGCGACAGCCATCCTTCTTCGTCGTTCTCGTCGTGCGGTTCGTCATGGTCGTGGTTCGTCGTGGTCGTGGTTCGTCGTGGTCGTGGTTCGTCGTGAGGCGCCCCGAGCCGATCTCGCGCCCGGCCGGCGCCCTGCACAGGCGTCGAGTTCAGCGTCCGATCGTGCAGTCCCCGGCGGCGGAGGAGATGCAGGTCTGCACCATGACGCCGTCGCCGTCAGTGCCGCTCGCCACCTCACCGGTGCGCATGTCGCGCACCGCGCCGGAACGCAGCGGCAGCACGCAGCCGTAACAGATGCCCATGCGGCACCCGCTCGGCACGAGGATGTCGGCGGCCTCGGCCGCGTCGAGGATCGACGTCTCGCCGCTGACGGCGACCTCCCGCGTCGTCGTGCCCATGACGATGGTCGCGGTGCCGCCCTCCCCCGGTTCGGCAAGCTCGACGACGAAGTTCTCGGTGTGCAGCTTGTCCTCGACGCCATTGAGTTCGGCGAACTCGCGCAGCATCCGCAGCATCCCGGCGGGGCCGCACGCGTACACCTCACGATCGCGCCAGTCGGGTACGAGATGGTCGAGCTCGGCCGGTTCGAGCCGGCCCTCGAGGCGTGTGTGGCGCTCGACGAGGGTGATGGCGCCACGCTCGTGCAGCCCGCGCAGCTCGTCGGCGAAGATGACGTCCTCGGGGTGGCCGGCCGAGTGCACGACGACGATGTCGTGCGTGCGTTCGCCGTCGGAACGCTCGCCCTCGGCGGCGAGACGGTGGCGCAGCATGCCCATGACGGGGGTGATGCCGGAGCCGCCGGTGACGTACAGCGTCGGCTCGACACCTCCCGTCCAGACGAACTCGCCGCTCGCCTGTTCGAGGTGCACGATCTGGCCGGAGCGCAACGACTCGTGCAGGTGGGAGCTGACGAGCCCGCCGGAGAGCGACTTGACGGTGATCGTGATGCGCCCGTCGTCGCGCGGCCCCGACGTCACCGAGTACGCGCGCCACAGGCGCACCCCGTCGACGTCGACGCCGACGCGGATGAACTGCCCCGGCACGTGCCCTGCCCAACCGAGGCCCGGCTGCAGCGTGACGGTCGCGGCGTCCGCCGTCTCGGGGTGCACGTCGACGACGCGGGCGCGCAGGTAGCGGGGGCTGCGCAGCGGGTCGACGAGGTCGAGGTAGTCGTCGGGCAGCAGCGGCGTCGTCAGGGTGCGCACGGCGTTCCAGGCGAGATGCTTCAGGCGGGCGGAGGCCCGCCGCTCGTCCGACGAGCGGGCCATCGTGGTTGATGAGGAGACAGCGTGCGGCATGCGACCAGCGTATTTGGCGCACAGCTGATAATTCTTGACCGCGACCTCACATGATCTTTTCGGGATTTGTTCGTAGAGTGTGAACATGTCGACTCTGCGGCAAGACACCATTGCCACCCTGCGAGAGCACCTGCCGAACACGGCCAGCGGGTGCGTCGAGGCCATCATCCGAGAGGTGCCCGGCTACGACCGCGAGTTCGGCGACACACTGCGCGCGAACATCGAGGCGGCCGTCGCGATGGCCCTCGCGGCCTTCCTCGACACCCTCGGTGACGACGGCGACACGACGTCCGCCACGGCCATGCGCACCGGCGCCTACCGCCTCGGCCAGGGCGAGGCGGAGACGGGGCGCTCGAGCGACGCGCTGCTCACGGCCTACCGCGTCGGCGCCCGCGAGGCGTGGACGCACTTCGCCGAACGCGCCGTCGCGCAGGGCGAGTCGGCCGCGAGCATCGCGAGCCTCGCTGCGGGCACGTTCGCGTTCATCGACGAGTTGTCCGTCGAGAGCCTCGCCGGCCACACCGCGGCCATGACGGCCCGCACCCGTGAGCTCGCGCGCCGACGCGACCAGCTGGCGGCGGCACTCGTCGCGGGCGACCAGCCCGACACGCTCGAGCATCTCGCCGAACGGGCTCACTGGAACCCGCCGCGCACCCTCACGGCGCTGGCACTGACGGGCGACGCCCCGGCGGCCGTCGCGAGCGCCGTCGGTGAGAAGGCCCTGTGGTCGCGCACCCCGGACGGCTCGCCGCTCGTCCTCGTGCCCGACCTCCCACCCGGCAACCGCGCGCGCGTCCTCGCTGCCTGCGCTACGACCACAGCAGCCCTCGGGCCGACGCTCGCCTGGAGCCGCGCCGCCGAATCGGTGACGCGCGCCCGACGCGCGCTGCGATTCGCCCGGGTGAGTGAACCGGCGGACGCCGACACGCTGCTGCCCGAACTGATCCTCGACGCCGACCCGCTCATCGCGCAGATGCTGCGCGAGCGCGCCCTGGCGCCGCTTGCCGACGTCTCGGAGGCCAAGCGGGCCGTGCTCGCCGAGACGCTGCTCGCCTGGCTGCTGCACCACGGACGCCGCGAGGAGGTCGCCGAGGCCCTCCACGTCCACCCCCAGACGGTGCGCTACCGCCTGGGCACCCTGCGCGAACACTACGGTGACACGCTCACCGACGCCCGCGCCGGCCTGGAGCTGACGCTCGGGCTGATCGCCGACCGATCGAGGACCCCGCAGTGAACACCCCCGCAACCGACCGTCCGCAACCCGCAGCAGCCGAACCGACGAACGCCGACAACACGAACCCCGACGCCATGACCCTCGACCCGATGATCCATGAACCCACACGGTCGGCTCTGCCTGACGGGCACGGCGAGTCCACTGGGCACGGCGAACATGGTGAGCACCCCGCGGGCGAGGCCCTGGCGGTGGCGATGAAACCCCTGCTGCGCGGGTGGCTGCACCTCGTCCTCGCGCCCCTGTGCCTCATCGGTTGTCTCGTGCTCGCCCTGCTCGCCGACACGACCCCGGCGCGCGTCGGGGCGCTCGTCCTCGGTGCTACGGCGACGATGCTGTTCGGCACGTCGGCGCTGTATCACCGCCGATACTGGAGCCCGCGCGCCGACACGATCCTGCGCCGCCTCGACCACTCGAACATCTACCTCATCATCGCCGGCACGTACACGCCGTTCGCGCTGACGCTGCTCGAGGGCCGGCAGCGGGTGAGTCTGCTCGTCATCGTGTGGGTCGGCGCGCTGCTCGGCGTCGCTTTCCGCACGTTCTGGGTGCATGCGCCGCGTTGGCTCTACACGCCGATCTACGTCGCGCTCGGCTGGGTCGCGATCTTCTACGCCGGGCCGTTGCACGCCGCGGGCGGCACGCTCGTCATGACGCTCATTGCCACCGGCGGCATCCTCTACACGCTCGGGGCCGTCGTCTACGGCTTCCAACGCCCTGATCCGTGGCCGCGCGTGTTCGGCTTCCACGAGATCTTCCACGCCTGCACCGTCGCCGCGTTCATCGCCCACTTCATCGCGGCGGCCATCGTCCTCACGCGCTGACGGCGGCCTCCCCGCGTGCGCTGCCCGCCTCGGCGTCGGCGCGGGCCACAGGATCGCCACCGTGGGCCTCGTCTCCGCCACGCAAGCACCGACCGGCGCAAGTCGTCCCGTCAGGCGGTGTCGCCGGCTGCCTGCGCGCCGTCCCCGAGGAGTTGCTCGCTCGCGCGTCGGATGTGCGCGTCGAGCAGATCGGCGGCGCGCGAGCCGTCGCCGTCCGCGAGCGCCGCGGCGATGGCCTCGTGCTCCTCGCGCAACCGCGCGCGCACAGCCGGCCAGTCGTCGACGCGGTTCATGCCATGACGGATGGGGCTGCGCATGGATTCGCGGATGGCGACGGTGAGGTCGGTGGCGAGCGCGTTGCCCGCGGCCCGCGCGATGGCGACGTGGAAATCGGTGTCGCACGCGTTGAAGACATCGGGCGGCAGGTCGTCGTCACGCATCGCGGTGATCAGGTCGGCGAGGCGCGCATGGTCGGCGTCGGTCGCGTTGCGCGCGGCCAGCCGCGCCGACAGGCCCTCGAGGCTGCAGCGCACGTCGACGACGTCGAGGAGGCTGAACTGCGCGAGCGCCACGTGCATGCGCAAGAACCGGTTGAGCGCCTCTGTCGGCACGGCCGTGATGACGGTGCCGCCGGCCGCACCGGCTCCGACGCGCGAGTCGACGACCCCGATGGCGTGCAAGGCGCGCACGCCCTCACGCACCACGGCACGGCTGACGGCGAGTTGCGCGGCGAGGTCACGCTCGGCGGGCAGCACGTCGCCGACACGCAGACGGCCCGAGACGATGCCGTCCTCGACCCACTGCACGACACCCTCGTAGGCACGCCCCGATCGTGACGCGACCGGGTTGGCACCCTGCGCGCCAGCCGGAGTCTCGACCTGGACGGGCGTCGCGTCCGGCGCGGGGGCCGGTTCCGACGCCGGCTGCCCCGGGTTCGACAGACCGGATTCCTCGGCTGCGGGCGGCGGGCCCGGTTCGGGCGAGGCGGGCGCGCAGGGGTGGGTCATGGGCGGCATGCTACGCGGCCTCGACTTCTTGACCGTCGGGGGTCATGCTTCTAGAGTGAGACGCAGCACATTGGTCAGACCATTAAGGATGCCGTCGTGACGATCGCCCCCACCCGCCCACGCGTCGCGATCTTCGCGACCTGCTTCAACGACACGATGTTTCCCAAGGCGCCGATCGCGACGGTGAAGCTCCTACGCCGCCTCGGGGTCGACGTCGAGTTCCCCACCGAGCAGACCTGCTGCGGCCAGATGTTCACCAACACCGGGTACGCGAACGACGCTAAGGGCCTCGTGCGCGGGTTCGTCGACACGTTCGACGCGTTCGACTACGTCGTCGCCCCCTCCGGCTCCTGCACCGGATCCGTCCGCGAGCAGCACGAGATGATCGCCGAGCGGGTCGGCGACCAGGGCCTCGCCCGCGAGGTCGACGCGCTCGCCCCGCGGGTGCTCGAACTGTCCGAATTCCTCGTCGACGTGCTCGGCGTCACTGACGTCGGCGCCTACTTCCCCCACCGCATCACCTACCACCCCACCTGCCACAGCTTGCGCATGCTCGGCGTCGGCGACCGTCCGCTGCGGCTGCTGCGCGCGGTCGCCGGTGCCGACCTGCGCGAGTTGCCCGCCGCCGAGCAGTGCTGCGGTTTCGGGGGCACGTTCAGCGTCAAGAACCCCGACGTCTCCGTCGCCATGGGAAACGACAAGGCGCGCCACGTCGTCGAGACGGGCGCGGAGTACGTCGTCGCCGGCGACAACTCGTGCCTCGCCCACATCGGCGGACTGCTGCACCGCGGACGCACCGGCGTCAAGACCATCCACCTCGCCGAAGTGCTCGCCTCGACCGAACAGGACCCCGCATGAGCTGCCAGCCCCGCACCGCCGCCGACGCGGGTCTGCCCGTCGGCACGACGACCGCGACTTTCGTCGGGATGCCCGCCTTCCCGCACGAGGCGAAGTACGCCCTCGACGACGCCCAACTGCGCGCCAACCTGCGTCACGCGACCGGCACGATCCGCGCCAAGCGCGCCGAGGTCGTCGGCGAGGTCGACGACTGGCAGCAACTGCGCACGCGCGGCGCCGCCGTCAAGGACGACGTGCTCGCCGACCTCGACACGCTGCTCGTCACGCTCGAGGAGTCGCTGACGCGCGCCGGCGCGACGGTCCACTGGGCGCGTGACGCCGAGGAGGCCAACCGCATCGTCGTCGACCTCGTCAAGGCGACAGGCACGCAGGAAGTCGTCAAGGTCAAGTCGATGGCGACGCAGGAGATCGAGCTCAACGAGGCCCTCGAAGCCGCGGGCATCGACGCGTGGGAGACCGACCTCGCCGAGCTCATCGTCCAGCTCGGCCACGACCGCCCGTCGCACATCCTCGTGCCCGCGATCCACAAGAACCGCAGCGAGATCCGCGACATCTTCCGCACCGAGATGGGCGAGGTCGGCCGCCCGGCCCCCGAGAACCTGAGCGACGATCCCGCCGCGCTCGCCGACGCTGCCCGTCGTCACCTGCGCGAGAAGTTCCTGCGCGCCAAGGTCGCGATCTCGGGCGCCAACTTCGCCGTCGCGGAGACGGGCACGCTCACCGTCGTCGAGTCCGAGGGCAACGGACGCATGTGCCTGACGCTGCCGGAGACGCTCATCTCCGTCGTCGGCATCGAGAAGGTGCTGCCGACGTGGGACGACCTCGCCGTCATGCTCGAACTGCTGCCACGTTCGTCGACCGGTGAGCGCATGAATCCCTACACGTCGATGTGGACGGGGTCGAGCGAGGCCGACGGCCCGCAGGACGTCCACGTCGTGCTCGTCGACAACGGCCGCACGCGCGTGTTGTCGGACACCGTCGGGCGCGAGGCGCTGCGCTGCATCCGCTGCTCGGCGTGCCTCAACGTCTGCCCCGTCTACGAACGCGCGGGCGGGCACGCCTACACGAGCGTCTACCCCGGACCGATCGGCGCCATCCTCACCCCGCAGATGCGCGGCCTCGACTCCGATCGCGACAAGGCGCTGCCCTTCGCGTCGTCACTGTGCGGCGCGTGCAGCGAGGTGTGCCCCGTCAAGATCGACTTTCCGAAGATCCTCGTCGAACTGCGCACGCAGGTCGTCGAGAAGAAGCGCGCCGCCTCGCGCGTCCCGAGCTTCGAGCGCACCGCCATCGCGGGCGCCGAATGGGCGCTCGCCTCCGGCAAGCGCATGGGGCGTCTGCAGACGCTCGCGACGGTGGCCGGCAAGGTCTTCAAGCGTGAGGACGTCTCCTACCTCGGCGCGATTCCCGGGCCCCTCGCGCCGTGGAGCGCAGCGCGTGACATCCCCGCTCCCCCGACCGAGACGTTCCGCGAGTGGTTCGCGCGCACCGACGGCGGCCGGCTCGACGAGAGCGGCCAGGCCGCAGCGGGGTCGCGTCCGAACCGCGCCGGAGTCGACGTCGAGGGCCACTACGGCACGAGCGCCCGCGACGCCGGGCTCCCCCACCCCACCAGCGACAGCGAGGACGAGGCATGAGCAGCGCACGCGAGGAGATCCTGCAGCGCATCCGGACGGCCAACGCGAACGCCGGGGTGACGAGCACGTCGTCGCAGCGGGCCGATTCGGCGACGACGCAGCGGGATTCGTCGTCGGGCAGCGCCGGCGCCCAGGCGACGTCACCTGATGCGGACGGTTCGCGTGCTGCGGCCGACGTCACCCCCGCGGCGGGGTCGCCCGACCTCGTCGACCTGTTCGTCGAGCGCACCGAGGACTACAAGGCGGTCGTCGAACGTGCCTCGGCAGCTGACGCCGGCGCGCGTGTCGCCGCGGCGCTCGAGGGCGCGAACGGCGTCCTGCTGCCGGCCGGGCTGCCCGAGGCAGTCGTCGGCGCGGTCGATGCGTCGATGGCGCGCGAAGACCCGGGCACGCCCGACGGTCTCGACGCCATCGAGGCGGTCGTCACGACGTGTGCCGCGGCCATCGCCGAGACGGGCACGATCGTCCTCGATCACACTGCGGGGCAGGGGCGTCGTGCGCTGACGCTCGTGCCCGATCTGCACGTCTGTCTCGTGCGGGCCGACCAGATCCACGCGGACGTGCCGGCCGCCGTCAGCGCCCTGCGCGCGAGCGTCGAGGCGGGGCATCCGCTGACGTGGATCTCCGGTCCGAGCGCGACGAGCGACATCGAGCTCGACCGCGTCGAAGGGGTGCACGGCCCGCGGCGCCTGCACGTCATCGTCACGACTGACTGACCTCGACGGACGACGCCGCGTCTCGGGTGGAATCACCACTCGCGGCGTGGTTTTCGCGCGTCATGCGGCGTTTCGTTCGGACGTGGCGCACGCCTTCGAGCAGCGCCGCGACCGCCATCGCGAGCCCCATGCCGGTGAGGATGCCCGCGAGGTGGTTGTCGCCGAACGCACGGCCGCCGATGTAGCCGATGAGGCAACCGTGCAGGGCCCACAGCAGCGTCGCGAGCAGGTCGTGCGGCGTGAACTGCCGCAGGAGCGGGTAGCGTGCAGCGCCGAGCGACATCGTGCCGACGCTGCGTCCGCCCGGGATGAAGCGCACGACGAGCAACGCCCACGACCCTCGTTCGTGCAGCACGCGCGAGACCTTCTCGAACGTGCGAGCACGCCGCGAACCGTGCGCCCCGAGCGAGCGGGCACCGACGACCCGGCCGATGCCGTAGGAGAGGTGATCGCCCAGTGCCGCCCCCAGCGTGGCCACGAGCACGACGAGCACGAGCTGCGGCCCGTTCGGATCGGACGCGGCGTACACCCCGGCGAGGATGAGCGGGGCTTCGCTGGGAAAAACAGGCACGAACGCGTCGAGGGCGCACAGGCCGAAGAGCGCCGGGTAGATCCACCACGACGTCATGAGGTGTTCGAGCGGCGCGAGCACGGCATCGAGCATTCCAGAACGCTAGCCGCGCGACGTGGCCCCGACCTGACGCCCAGGTGTCCGGCAGGCGACGCCAGCGCGACCGTCCGGACCTTCGACGTTCACGCGGACGGACGCTGTCGGCGCACCGTCCGGGCCGACCTCAGGCCCAGACGGAGCATCCGAGCTCAGAGCCCGAGGAAGTTTTCCAGGCCCACCGTGAGCCCCGGGGTCGTGACGACGCCGCGCACGCCCGTCAGCACGCCCGGCATGAAGCTCACGCGCTCGAAGCTGTCGTGACGGATCGTCAGGGCCTCACCCTCGGCGCCGAACTGCACCTCCTGGTGCGCGACGCGCCCGCGCATGCGGATCGCGTGCACCGGGATGCCGTCGACGCGGGCGCCGCGCGCGCCGTCGGGGTCGGATTCCGTCGCGTCTGGCACCGGCCCCAGCCCCGCCTGCTCACGTGCCTCGGCGATGGCGCGCGCCGTGTGCGCGGCCGTGCCGGACGGCGCGTCGACCTTGTTCGGGTGGTGGATCTCGACGACCTCGACGCTCTCGTAGAACTTCGCCGCCTCGCGGGCGAACTTCATCATGAGCAGCGCACCGATCGAGAAGTTCGGCGCGATGAGCACACCGACGCCGGGCGCCGCGTCGAGCTGCGCCCGCAGCGTCGCGAGCTTCGCGTCGTCCCACCCCGTCGTGCCGACGACGACGCTGACGCCGCGCTCGATGCACTGCGCGACGTTCGTCGGGGACGAGGCGGGCACCGTCAGCTCGATCGCGACGTCGGCACCCCCGAGGTCGCCCAGGTCGTCCCCGGCGTCGAAGCCACCGACGAACGTCATGTCGTCCGCGGCCTCGACGGCCTTGACCGCCTCGCTGCCCATGCGCCCGGCGGCACCGATGACTGCAACCTTGATCGTCTCGCTCATGGACGCGACCCTATCGACGAAGGTGCGCCACGCGCGTCAGGATCCGAATGCCGAGTGGCTGCCACGTGTCGAGACGCTTCGACTCACCGTCACCCTCGATGCGGATGTCGCTGACGACCCGCGTGTGCGGGTGCTCGAGGTCGCCGTCGCGGATCTCGCCGGTCAGCCAGCGGAAGTCGAGACCGTCGCCCGTCACCTCGACGACTGCGAGGTTGTTGTCGAACCACGGCCCGTGCGTCGTGCGCCAGCGGAACGACGGCGTGCGCACGCTCGTGCGCTCGACGACGGCGCGCAGCGGGAACGCGAGGCCCTTGCCGATCATCGCCTGCAGCGCGCGCACGTGGCGCGGCAGCGGGTTACGGATCGGCGAGCAGACGGCCTGGAAGATGCGCGACGTCAGCTCCTCGCCGCCGTTGACCTCCGACAGGAACGAGTTGTGGATGTCGCCCGACAGGAACGTGATCGTCCTCGGCGCTCGGCCACGCTCACCACGCGCGACCTCGAACAGCATGTCGCTGACCTTGAAGAACGTGTCGCTGAACGCCGCCCAGTGCTCGAGGTCGACGACCTGACGCAGCTTCTCCCCCAAGAACGCCGCCGGACGGCCCCACGTCCCCTCGGCCGCGGCCTCGTCGAGCGCCTCGAGCATGTGCAGGCCCTCGGGCATGAAGAACGGCAGCGAGGTGCCGATGAACAGGTGCTCGACGTCGCCGCGCAACTCGTCATCGAGCCAGCGCAGTTCGTCCGCGTCGAGCATCGCGCGGTGATCGGGACGTAGGTCGCGCGCCGCCCGCGAGTCGACGACGATGAGCTTCGACTCGCCCAGATCACGGGTGTAGGAGAAGCGGTACGTCGTCGGGTCCTCGTCAACCCGCTCGGCAAACGCGTCGACGGCGGCGGTGATGTCGAGCTCGTCGTCCCCGGTGTGCGACGTGATGAGCTGCCACAGCTCGTCATCGGCGAGCGCCTCGGGCGAGAGGTTGCCACAGTGCTGATAGACCCAGTACGACCCGAGTGCGCCGACGATGCGCTCGTGCCACCAGGGCGTCGCGTTCATCTTCTCGTGCCACGTCTGCGACGTGTTCCAGTCGTCACGCACGTCGTGGTCGTCGAAGATCATCGCGCTCGGCAGCGTCGACAGCAGCCACCTCACCGCCGGTTCGCTGTAGGCGAGGCGGTACAGGTGCGCGTACTCGACGTAGTCCTTGAGCTCCTCGCCGGGCGGCGCGTCGAGCCCGCGGCGCGCCTCGATGTACTCCTGCATCGCCTCCGACGTCTCGTCGGCGTAGACCTGGTCGCCGAGCAGCACGACGAGGTCGGGCCACCGCTCGTCGTGAGGGTCGCGGGCGATCTCGTGCGCGACGGCGCGCAGCGAGTCGATGCCGTTCTTGCGGTTGCTCTTCGCATCGTGCGGTTCGCTCGTGCGGCAGCTGCCGAACGCCATCTTCGTGGGGCGTGAGTGCAGCAGCGTCTTGAAGAACGGGTCGGGGAACGGCGAGTCCGCCAGGGGCCACGCCTGTTCGCCGTTCACCTCGACGCGGTAGCCGTACGTCTGCCCCGGCTCGAGACCGTCCAGGATCACGAGGGCGTAGTGATGCCCGTGTGCGCCGAACGTGCGCGCGCTCCAGCGCCCACCGTCGGTGATGACGGCGACCTCCCCGGCGTCGCGGGTCTCGACCCACATCGACGCTTCGCATTCGCTGGTGTAGCGCACCATCGGCCCCAGGACGATCGGCTCGTCGCTGGTCTGCATCACCGTGTCATTCTTGTTCGTCACCATGGTCTGCTCCCCCATCATTCGCTCCCGTCCGCGCTGCTGCGATCCTCGTTCTCGGCGTTCAGGCCCCACATGCCGCTCGGGCGCATCGGGTGGCGAGTCTGCAACCAGTCGTCGTGAGCCCGCACCGCATCCTTCCACCGCACGTCGAGATCCGAGGGCTGATCGGCGAGACCGTCGCCGTCCTTGTCGAAGACGACGTCGATGGATTCGTAGTTCTTGAACCGTTGCATCTGCGCCTGCCCCGCGTACGCCTGCTGGTCGGCGAGCGTCAGGTCGACGTCGTCGGTGAACTGTGTCATGAGGGAACGCGGGTACAGATGCTTGTGCAGCACGACGTTGATCTCGGTGCCGATGACGAACGACAACGACATGAGGTAACTGGCGAGAAGCAGCGTCAGGATGCCGCCATAGGTGCCGTAGGTGCCTGTCGAACGGGCCCCGAAGATGTTCGTGAAGGTCGTGCTGTTCGCGACGAAGAACTGCCAGGCGAAACTGATGAAGAACGCGCCCGGCGCGAGACGCCCCCAGCCCTCGCCGCGCGCGTTCGTCATCTTCATGAGCAGCAGGAAGATGCCCGTGCCGAACACGACGTTGAGCAACCACGCCCAGCTCTGCAACGGCTTCCACAGCGTCGGCAGGATGCCGATGGCGATGAGCGCCGCCCCGAGGAACATGATGATGGCGCCACTGCGCACGCGCATGAGGATCGGGTTCGGGCGGCTGTTGCGCGGCACCGCCCAGCAGTGGTTGCTCGTGTGCTGGATCGCCTGCGCCACGCCGAGGCCACCGTAGAGCGCCACGATCGCGCCGATGACGATGGCCGACACGCTGCCCGTCAGCGACTCGATCGACGCGGAGTGCAGCGACGGCCCGAGCACCGGGATCTGCGCGAGCACCGAGTCGAGGATCTGCTGACGCAACCGGTCGTCACCGTCGATGACGAAGCCGAGAACCGACTGCAGCAACAGCAGGAGCGGAAAGATCGACAGGAACCCGTAGTACGTGATCAGCGCCGCGAGGTAGGCGCCCTGGTCGTCGACGAACTTGTAGATGACACCGATCGGGTAGCCCAGCGCCGGATGTCGACGCTGGAACCCGTCGGCACGCTCCACTGAGTTCACCTGCGCATCATCCCATGCGCCCCACACGGGTGAGATGACGAACCCGCCCCCGAGCCGCGGATCGGGGGCGGGTTCGTCGGACGGAGCAGCTCACCTCAACGGTGGGCGCGCTCCCTCACGTGAGCGGCTCAGGCGTCCTCGGACGTCGCGGATGCCGCCTGGTCGTCGTCACCGGCGTCGACGAGCTGGTCGGACGCGGCGTCACCGCGGCCCTCGGCAGCGTCGTTGCCGCGGCCACGGCCACGGCCGCCACGACGACGCTGACGCGGCTTGCGCTCGCCGTCCTCATCGCTCGCGTGACCGGAGTCCATGTGGCCCGCAGCGTCGGCGATCTTCGCGGCGGCGTCAGCGCTGTCGGCGTCGACGTCGGCCGGAGCGGCCGGCGTCGTCTCGTTCGGCGCCTCGGGCGCGTCGTCGGCCTTGGCCTCCTCGACGACACCGAGCGACAGCTTGCCGCGCGGGTCGATCTCCTTGAGCTCGACCTGGACCTTCCGGCCGATCTTGAGGACGTCCTCGACGGCGTCGATGCGCTTGCCGCCGATGAGCTTGCGCACCTCGGAGATGTGCAGCAGGCCGTCCTTGCCCGGCAGGAGCGAGACGAACGCGCCGAACGTCGTCGTCTTGACGACGGTGCCGAGGAAGCGCTCGCCGACCTCCGGCATCTGCGGGTTCGCGATGGCGTTGACGGCGTTGCGCGCAGCCTCGGCGCTCGGGCCGTCCGTCGCACCGATGTAGACCGTGCCGTCGTCCTCGATCGACAGGTCGGCGCCGGTGTCCTCCTGGATCTGGTTGATCATCTTGCCCTTCGGGCCGATGACCTCACCGATCTTGTCGACGGGGATCTTGACGGCGAGCACGCGCGGAGCGAACGGCGACATCTCGTCGGGAGCGTCGATTGCCTCGTTCATGACGTCGAGGATGTGCAGACGCGCGTCGCGGGCCTGCGTCAGCGCGCCGGCGAGCACCTGCGCGGGGATGCCGTCGAGCTTCGTGTCGAGCTGGATGGCCGTGACGAACTCGCGCGTACCGGCGACCTTGAAGTCCATGTCGCCGAACGCGTCCTCGGCGCCGAGGATGTCGGTGAGCGCGGCGTACTGCGTCTCACCGTCGATCTCGGCGGAGACGAGACCCATCGCGATACCGGCGACGGGCGCGCGCAGCGGCACACCGGCGTTGAGCAGCGACAGCGTCGAGGCGCAGACCGAACCCATCGACGTCGAACCGTTCGAGCCGAGTGCCTCGGAGACCTGACGGATGGCGTACGGGAACTCCTCACGCGTCGGCAGCACCGGCATGAGCGCACGCTCGGCGAGCGCGCCGTGGCCGATCTCGCGACGCTTCGGCGAACCGACGCGACCCGTCTCACCCGTCGAGAACGGCGGGAAGTTGTAGTGGTGCATGTAACGCTTGCGCGTTCTCGGCGACAGCGAGTCAATCTGCTGCTCCATGCGCAGCATGTTGAGCGTCGTGACGCCCATGATCTGCGTCTCGCCGCGCTCGAAGATCGCGGAACCGTGCACGCGCGGCAGCACCTCGACCTCGGCCGAGAGCGCGCGGATGTCGGCGAGGCCACGGCCGTCGATGCGGACCTTGTCGCGCAGGATGCGCTCGCGCACGAGCTGCTTCTGCAGCGAGCGGAACGCGGCGGAGACCTCGGACTCGCGGCCCTCGAACGGCTTGCCCTCGCCGGCCAGCTCGGCCTTGAGCGCGTCCTTGATCTCGTCGAGCTTGCTCTCGCGCTCGGCCTTGCCCGCGATCGTCATCGCGGCGGCCGTCTGGTCGGTGCCGTCCTTCGCGACGGCCTCGTACACGTCGTCCTGGTAGTCGAGGAAGACCGGGAAGTCCTGGACCTCCTTGGCCGCCTGCTTCGCGAGCTCCATCTGGGCCTCGCACAGGACGCGGATGAACTTCTTCGCGGCCTCGAGGCCCTCGGCGACGACCTCTTCGGTCGGGGCCTGTGTGCCGTTCTTCACGAGGTTCCACGTCGACTCCGTCGACTCCGCCTCGACCATCATGATGGCGACATCATCACCCACGATGCGGCCGGCGACGACCATGTCGAACGCCGAGCGCTCGATGTCGGAGAAGTTCGGGAAGGCGACCCACTGGCCGTCGATGAGGGAGACGCGGACGCCACCGATCGGGCCCGTGAACGGCAGACCGGAGATCTGCGTCGACGCGGACGCACCGTTGATCGCGAGGACGTCGTACTGCACGTCCGGGTTCTGCGCGAGCACGGTGATGACGACCTGGACCTCGTTGCGCAGACCCTTCTTGAAGGCCGGGCGCAGCGGGCGGTCGATGAGACGGCAGGTGAGGATGGCGTCCGTCGAGGGGCGACCCTCGCGGCGGAAGAACGAGCCGGGGATCTTGCCGGCGGCGTAGCTGCGCTCCTCGACATCGACCGTCAGCGGGAAGAAGTCGAAGTGCTCCTTCGGCTGCTTGCTGGCCGTCGTCGTCGACAGCAGGCACGTGTCGTCGTCGAGGTACGCCATGACGGCGCCATTGGCCTGCTTGGCCAGGCGGCCCGTCTCGAAGCGGACGGTGCGGGTGCCGAACGAGCCGTTGTCGATGACGGCTTCGGCGAACTGGATCTCGGGACCCTCCATGTGGGGCCTCCTTCTTGTTTCATCTTCGTCTCGGGACGCGCATCGTCGTTGTGCGCGGCCCGTTTCTTGCTGCTTCGAGGCGACGCGGCGCGTGCCTCGAAAACACCGAGAGGCGGCCACCCTTTCAGGGATGACCGCCACTCGGCGTCAGATCATGGTGATCAATGCGATCAACGGCGCAGGCCGAGACGCTTGATCAGCGAGCGGTAACGCTCGATGTCGACCGACTCGAGGTAACGCAGCATGCGCTTGCGCTGACCGACGAGCAGGAGCAGACCACGACGGCTGTGGTGGTCGTGCTTGTGCGTGCGCGAGTGCTCCGTCAGGTCCTTGATGCGCTGCGTCAGCAGGGCGATCTGAACCTCGGGCGAGCCGGTGTCGCCTTCGGACGTGCCGTACTCGGCGATGATCTTCTTCTTCGTTTCAACGTCCAGGGGCATACCTGACTCCTTTGAACTCTCGCTGCGCGGTGCTCCCAGGCCTGTTCACTGGGGCGCTCTCGATCCGCGGCCGGTCTACGGCTTCGTTCAGGCTATCAGCGGCAGGAGGTGGCGGCCTAATCGACGAACTCGCCCCGGGCCTCGAACGCGGCCCGGCGCGACGCGCGTCGCAGCGCCGTCATCACGGGCCGGCCGACGGCCAGGACGAGGGCGACGTTCGTGATGACGCGCCCCAGATCCCAGCCCAGCGACGTGGCGAGGCTGAACGCGACGAAGTGCGCGAGGTTTGTCGCAAGCTGCGCCCCGGGACGGGGCTGATGCCGGGGTCGCCGGTCGTCGAGAACGGCCAGAACGACATGTTGAGGACGAAGCCGTACGCGAGTGACGCGAACGCCGTGTAGCCGCACAGCAGCGCGAGCTCGGCGGGCCAGCGCAGCCCGCGCCGCCACGGCAACAGGCCGGCACCGAGCGCGACCCAGCTCGCACCGAGCATCTGGTAAGGCAGCCACGGGCCGATGCCGGCCGTCAGGATCGCCGAGGCGAACATGCTCGTCGCGCCGAGCGCGAAACCGAACCCCGCGCCCGCCTCAGGCGCCCCGACGTGCGATGGCATCCCACACAGCGCGCCCGATGGGTGCCGCCACGCGTCCGCCCTCGCCGCCCTGGTCGACGCGCACGACGACGACGTAGCGGTGCCCCGCGACTGGCTCGGGCATGTAAGAGGCGAACCACGCGGTCGCCTGCTTGCCGTACACCTCGGCGGTGCCGGTCTTGCCGCTGATCGGGAAGCGGGCGAGGTCGAACCCGGCGAAGGCGTCCGACGCCGTCCCCGAGCGCAGGACGCGGGCGAGACCGTCGCGCTCGACGGCCAGCATCGCGGGGTCGAGGTGCAGGCTCGTGGTCTCCGTCTGCGCGGACGTCGCGTTGGGCACGAGCGTCGGCGTCACGCGTGTGCCGCCCGTCGCCACCGCGGCGTACGTCGCCGCCATCTGCAGTGGCGTTGCGCTGACGTCGCCTTGACCGATCGCGAGGTTGACCGCGTCACCGGCGTGCAGCACGTACCCGCTCGTGCAGTTCTCCTGCGCCACCTGCTTCAGGTAAGCCGCCCGCGCCTTGTCCGTGACCTCGGGGTAGCCGCGCTTCGCGCGCTCGCAGCTCTGGGCGCGCGTCGCCTCCCAGTCGCGTCGCTTCTGCGCCCGGTCGGTGACGGCGCCGCTCGCCTCGCCGGGCAGGTCGACGCCGGTGCGGGCACCGAAGCCGAACGTGCGGGCGGCTGCGGCGAACGCGTCGGGTGCGTCGACGGAGGCTTTCGCCCCGCCTGCGTCGAGCCAGCTGCGGTAGGCCCAGCGGTAGAAGACGGTGTCGCAGGAAACCTCGAGGGCCGTCGGGATGTCGATGCGACCGTGCGCCTCCGACTCGAAGTTGGTGAACGTGCGGTTGCCGATGCGCAGCGAACTCGGGCAGTCGTACGCCCCCTTCGGGTCGACACCAGCCGCGGCCGCCCCGAACAGCGACACCGCCTTGAACGTCGACGCCGGCGGCCCTGCCACCGTCACCGCACGGTTCGAGAGCGGGTCGGAGCCGCCGCGCGTCAACGTGTCCCACTCGGCCTGGGTGATGCCGCCGTTCCAGACGCTCGGGTCGTAGGTGGGCTGGTTCGTCAGCGCCGCCACCTGACCCGAATCGGCATCCATGACGACGACGGAACCCGAATCGGCCTTCGACCCGCCCTTACGGGCCGCGGCGATCCCCTTCGTGAGCGCGTCGGCCGCGGACTTCTGCAGCCCGGGGTCGAGGCTCGTGCGCACATCGGCGCCGTTCGTCGGCGCCTCGTCCGCCACGACGCGCTCGGCCTCCCCCGTCGGCGTGATGCTCACGACGCGGCGTCCGTCGCGGCCGCGCAGTTGCGTGTCGTACTGCTGCTCCAGGCCCGCGCGCCCGAGCAGCGCCGTCGTCGCGGGAGCTTCGCGGCCGGCCTCGCGCGCGGCGGTGACGTCGTCCGCCGTCGTCGTCGTGAGGTAGCCGAGCACCTGCGCGAGCGAGCTGCCGCTCGGGCCGTACGTGCGTGTGGGGCGGGTCGTCGCCGCGACGCCCGGGTAGCGCTCCGGCTGTTCGAGGATGCCGCTGACGGCCTCCGTCGGGACATCCGAGGCGATCGGCACGGGCTCGAACGGCTGACCGGAAAAACACACCGGTGCCGGCGCGGCGCCCTTCGTGCCGCAGGTCGCGGTGCGCCGTTCAAGGTCGGCGACGGGGCGGTCGATGGCGTGCGCGACGCGGCTCAGGATGCGATGAGCGTTCTCCGGACGGCGCAGTTGGTCGGGCGTGATCGTCAGCGTCGTCGTGGAGCCGTTGCCGACGAGCACACTGCCGTCCGCGGCAAGGATGCGTCCGCGCACGGCCGGGACGACGGCGGCCCGCGTCGTCATCGCATCGGCGGCCGCGCGGTTCGCCCGAGCGTCGACGAGCTGCAGTTGGGCCAGGCGTCCGACAAGCACGATCGCGGCGACGAACGTCAGGACGAGGTAGATCGCGAGGCGCCGTTGGGCCGCCGAGGTGCCACCCGTACCTCGCCGAGAACCGATGCGTTCCGGCAGGAGAAACGGCCCCAGCGTGGCGCGTCGGCCACCCGCGGCACGCGAACCGGTTCGTGGCCGGCTGGCCTGACGGCGGCGCCCGGGCACGGCATGGCCACGAGAGGCACGTCGCTCCGGCCTCGAGCCGACGCGACGACGGAGCCGCGCGAGCCGCCTCATGCCCGGCCTCGCGCTCGTTCACGAGCCGCCCAGCGGTTCCAGCGCCCGACGACGGCGAGGCCAATGACGCCGCCGACTACCACACGCACGAGCAGCGGCAGGACGGCGACGCCGACGCGGCCGCTCTGTGTCGCGGCGAGTGCGACAAGCGTCAGGTCGTGCACGAGGACGGCGAGAGCGGCGAGCGCCGCAGCCGACCAGGCACTCACCGTCGCGGCCACCCGCAGGCGTCGCAGGACGAGCACGGTCGCGATGATCGCCGCCGCATGCGCGACGATGTCGACGCCGCCGGGCGGCAGCACGACGGAGAGCACGAGCCCGGCGAGCAGCCAGCCGAGCGCGGCGAGCGCCCCCGCGTCGAGCACGACACTCACCGCGAGCGGCGCGCCCAGCCACGCCACCCATTGGCCCAGGTGCGGGGGCAGCAGGACGGCGACGACGCCCGCGCCGAGCGTCCACAGAGCCCGCGTCGCGGCGAGCGCGGACGGGCGCGCGAGGATCGTCGCGGGCTCGCGCAGCGGTTCGGGCGCGAAGAGGACGCGCTGTTCGGCGCTCGTCATCGCGACGCCCGCGGGCGCAGCACGCCGACGACGTCGAGGCTGCTGGGGTCGACGGCGGGGCGGACGGTGGCGCTGCGCTCCAGGCGGCCACGGTCGGGGTCGATCGAGGTGACCGTCCCGATGGGCAACCCCGCCGGGTACGGCCGGCCCTGGGGGCTGCCGGCGGTGACGACGCGGGCTCCCTTCGTCGCCGAACCGCCCGCCGCGAGAACGAGACTGACGGATCCCTCGGCGCGCGCGGCCACCCCGTCGGGCGCCGCTCCGCTGACGCGGGCCAGCGTGCCGCCCGGTTCGAGGCGCGCTCCGACGACGCTCGCCGGGTCAGTGATGAGCGTGACCGTCGCGGCGTGCTCGTCGACCGCCGTGACCCGTCCGACGAGCCCGCCGGCCGCGACGACGGCCTGCGCCGTCTCGAGCCCGGCGTCCCGGCCCGCGTCGATCTGGACGCGCCGGGCGTCACCGGCCGCCGTCGCGGGCGTGAACGCGACGACGCGCGCTGTCACGACGTCGCGTCCTGACGCGGCGAACGAGCGCGACAGCTTCGAAGCCTCGTCGACGACGTGGTCGGCGTCGCTGACGGCGGCGGCCCGCGCCTCGGCGCGGATGCGCGCTTCCTTCGCCTCGCGCAACGCGTCGTCGCGGGGGGTCACCCAGCCGGCGATCGCACCGAGCGCACCCGAGGTCAAGTGCTGACCCCGTGCGCGCAGCGCGGGTGAGGCGGTGAGCGCGAGCAGCAGGACGGCGAGCACGGCCACCGCGACGAGTCGGCCGCGGCGGTGCGGGTCGCGTCGCGGCGGGGCAGCACCGAATTCACCCGACGACCGCCGAACCGATCGCCCCCCGCGCCCGGATCTCGCCGTCGGTGACGACGTCGACCTTGTTCGCGCCCGGCGCGGGTTCTTCACCGCGTCACGGGCATGAGCAGCCCACGCATGAGGTCGTAGTTCTCGACGCACGCACCGGCGCCGAGGACGACGGCGTTCGCCGGGTCGGCGGCGACGCGGACGGGAACGGCGAGTTCGTGGTGCAGGCGCACGTCGAGCCCGCGCAGCTGCGCTCCCCCGCCGGTCAGGACGATGCCGGTGTCGAGGATGTCGCCGGCCAGCTCCGGCGGGCATGCGTCGAGGGTGGCGCGGACGGTGTCGCAGATCGCGAGCAGGGTCGGTTCCAGCGCGCGCCGGATCTCGACGCTCGTCACGGTGACGCTGCGCGGCAGCCCACCGATGAGGTCGCGTCCGCGCACCTCGCACGTCAGTTCCTCGGTGAGCGGGAAGGCGCTGCCGACGTCGAGCTTGATGCGTTCGGCGGTGCGTTCGCCGAGCAGCAGCGCGTATTCGTTCTTCAGGTGGGCTGCGATCGCGTCGTCGAGTTCGTGGCCGCCGAGGCGGACGGAGCGTGAGCGCACGACCCCGCCGAGGCTCGTGACGGCGACGTCGCTCGTGCCGCCGCCGATGTCGACGACCATCGACGCCTGCGTGGCCTGCACGTTGAGCCCGGCGCCGACTGCGGCGGCGACGGCTTCTTCGATGACGTCGACGTGGCGCGCGCCGGCGCGCATCGCGGCGTCCTCGAGGGCGCGGCGTTCGACGCCGGTCACCTCCGAGGGGACGCAGACGACGACGCGTGGGCGGATGAGGCGGGAGGGTCGCGAGCGGGCGATGAAGTAGCGCAGCATGCGCTCGGCGGCGTCGGCGTCGCTGATGACGCCGCCGACGAGGGGGCGGACGACGGAGACGCGCCCGGGGGCTCGTCCGAGCATCTCCTTGGCGTCGTGGCCGGCGGCGAGCAGGTCGCCGGTCGCCGCGTCGAGTGCGACGACGCTGGGTTCGTCGACGACGATGCCCTGCCCGCTCTCGTAGACGAGCGTGTGCGCGGTCCCGAGGTCGATCGCGAGATCACGCGAGGGGGTCTTCAGTCGTCCGAGCACCGGGTGAGTATTTCAAAGTTGTCTGGGTGCCGCCGTTCGCCGAGCAAGGGGCGGACGCAAATTCGCTGGCCGGGCGCCGCGCCGCGCCGGCACGGCACGATGACCGTGGCGCCGCCTGCGCCCAGCTCACGCCCGGCCTCAGCCCGGATGCGTCGGAGCGAAGGGAAGCGGATTCTCAGGCGGATCATCTCCCGCAGCATGCGCCTGACGCGTCGTGCGGCTGGGGCGTTCTCGACGCGCGAAAGCGATTGACATGACCCGAGATGCCGATTTCAAGAAGTTCGTGCGCGCCCGGATGGCCGCGTCTGACGCGACCTACCTGCAGGCACGCACCGAACTGACGCGGACGCAGCCTGCGATCGAACAGCCTCCGACCGACCGGGCGGCGTCCCCCATCCCGAACGGCGCGCCAAGCCCTCTCGCCCAGGACCCCATCATCCCGACGGCTCTGGGGAAGTCGGCTCGTCAGTTCTTCGACGACAGCCGCCTGCGCACCATCCCCACGAAGCGAACGAAGCGCATGGCCGTGCTCCTCGTCTCGTCACGCGTTTCGAACCGCGTCGAGCGTACCCGGAGGCCGAGGTGTCGCGGATGCTGGCTGAGGTCCACGAGGACCATGCGTATCTGCGCCGCGAGCTCGTCAACGTCGGTTGTCTCCGGCGCGAAGCGGGTGAGTGCACGTTGGCACCTGCGCCCCCGGCCCGCGACGTTCGGTGGGCCAGGAGTTTCCCCGCGAGAAGGCCGACGTGTTCGCGGCGCTGCGGCAGCGCACGCCGCAGCGGTGACGCCCGGCGTGCCTGCGTGGCGCTTCGACGGGGCGCGTGACGCGGCGGTCGTCTTGAGGCGTCCCCGTCCCGACGCGACGCACTGCGGTGCAGCTCGGCCCACTGTCGCTCGTCCCGGTGCCGTGGCGGGTTGGCCGACGGTGACCGTACGATGGGGGCATGACCCCGGACGCTGCTCGCGCGCTGCTGGTCGAGAAACGTCGGGAGACGGTGGCTCGCCTGCGGGGGTTGGATGAGAGTTGGGCCGACATCGTCGAGTCGGCGCGCGATGCGAACATCGACGACGAGCACGACCCGGAGGGTTCGACGGTCGCCGTCGCCCGGGCGCAGGTCTCGTCGCTGGCTGACGAGGGACGTGGCCGACTCGCTGCGATCGACGCTGCGCTCGCACGCGTCGACACGGGAACGTTCGGTGTGTGCGAACGCTGCGGCGCGACGATTCCGGACGCTCGTCTCGAGGCTCGCCCGACAGCCACCCGCTGCGTCACGTGCGCGGCAGCGCGCTGAGCCCCACCCCCTGCCCACTGCCGTCCGGGTGAGCCCGATGTGCAGTCAACGCCTCACCGCACACCGATCCTCGCTCGGTGGCATGCGCATCCGATCAGCGCCTCACCGGAATCGACCCTCGATCCACGCGAACGCGGGCCCGGGATGACGGACGCCGCCCCGGCCGGACACCGAGCGTGCGAGGTGAGCGGTCGAGGCGGCGTCCGTCATCCCGCCCGAAGCTGTGTCGCTCACCGGAAGACACAGCGAGGGAAGGTCAGAACCAGATCGCGATCTCGCGTTCGGCGGATTCGGTGGAGTCGGAACCGTGGACGATGTTCTGCTGCACCTTGAGGCCCCAGTCGCGGCCGAGGTCGCCGCGGATGGATCCGGGGGCCGCGTCCGTGGGGTTGGTGGCGCCGGCGAGGGAGCGGAAGCCCTTGATGCAGTCGTTGCCTTCGATGACGGCGACGACGATGGGGCCGGAGCTCATGAATTCGACGAGCGGTTCGTAGAAGGGCTTGCCTTCGTGTTCGGCGTAGTGCGCAGCGAGCTGGTCGCGAGTCGCCTCCGTCACCTGCAGCTTGGCGATCGTGTAGCCCTTCGCTTCGATGCGGCGCAGCACCTCGCCGGTGAGGCCGCGGCGGTAGCCGTCGGGCTTGATGATGACGAGGGAGCGTTCGAGCTGTGCGGTCATGGTGTCCTCCAGGCAGAGAGTGCGGATCTGCCCCCAACCTATCGAAGGTCGGGGGCAGATCATGAATGCCGTTCGTCGCGGCGGGCGCGTGGATCGCTCAGTTGACGGCGGCGTCGATCGTGCCGGTCGCGAGCAGCCCGAAGACGACGAGTGCGAGCGCGATGCGGTAGATGACGAACGGGCGGAAGTTGTGCGTCGAGATGTATCGCATGAACCAGGAGATGACGGCGTAGCCGACACCGAACGCGAGCAGTGTCGCGATGGCGATCATGCCCCAACTGCCGGAGTCGTGATCCTTGCCCTTGCTGATGACGTCCATGAGTTCGAGCAGGCCGGACGACAGCACCGCCGGGATGGCGAGCAGGAACGAGTAGCGAGCCGCGGCGGGTCGGGAGTAGCCCATGAACAGACCACCGGCGACGGTGCCGCCCGAGCGCGAGACGCCGGGGATGAGGGCGAGTGCCTGGAAGAAGCCGTACTTGACGCCGTCGGCCCACGTCAGCTCGTCCAGGCCCTTCTCGTGATGGCCTTCCTCGACGCGCTTGTCGGAGACGACATCGGCCAGCATGATGACGAGCGCGAAGACGAGCAGCATCGTCGCGGTGATCCACAGGTTGCGCAGCGTGCCCTCGATCGCGCTCTTGAACAGGATGCCGAGGATGCCGATCGGCAGGGTGCCGATGATGACGAGCCAGCCCATCCGCGCGTCGGGGTCGTCCTTCGCGACGTGGCCGCGCAGCGAGCCGAACCACGCCTTGATGATGCGGACGATGTCCTTCCAGAAGTACACGAGGACGGCCGTCTCCGTGCCGAGCTGGTTGATGGCGGTGAACGCGGCGCCGCCGCCGTCGTTGTCGAAGAACACGCGACCGACGAGCAGTTGGTGCGCCGACGACGAGATCGGCAGGAACTCGGTGAGCCCTTGCACGATGCCGAGGACGACGGCCTCGAGCCAGTTCATGAATACTCCCTCATGAAGTTACGGGTGAGCTCGTCCATCTTGTCGCCCTGTACGAGCGCCGTGATCCACAGCGCGAGGAAGATGAGGCCGACGACGAGCATGGACGGGACGACGAACGCGGTGAGCAGCGTCGCTGCCTGCAGCACCCATCCCAACGGAATGCCGAGCGGTTTGCGCATCGACGCGCTGGAATACAGGCAGAGCACAGCCAGCGCAATGCCGACCCAGAGCAACGTCGTCGCGTTGCCGCCACCGTCGGGGTGTCGGGAGTGGTCGAGGCCCCACGCGACGAGCGCGAAGAAGAACAGGACGAACGCCTGGCAGCCGATGACGGCGCCCGCGAGCTGTCGCGTCTTTTTCTCGCCGACGCCGGTGAAGCGGAGGCGGCGGATCCATTCGGCGATCATGACGACGTCACCCCCAGCAGCATGCGCACGTCCGCGGCCGTGACGACGGAGCCCGTCGCGAGGACGCCACCTCCGACGCCTTCGTCGTCGGCGAGGGCCGCCGCGCGGTCGAGGGCGTCCGGCAGGCTGTCGACGACGGTGACGCGATCGTCGCCGTACAGTTCGGCGGCGAGCTGGCCGAGTTCGCGCGGATCCATCGAGCGCGGCGACGTGTTGCGCGTGACGACGACGTGGTCGAGCGTCGGTTCGAGCGCGAGCAGCAGCTCTTCGGCGTCCTTGTCGGCGAGCACGGCGACGAGCCCGACGAGGCGGTTGAACTGGAAGGAATCCGCGAGCGCCTCACGCAGTGCCTGCGCGCCGGCCGGGTTGTGCGCGGCGTCGACGAGGACTGTCGGCGAGCGCCGCACCACCTCGAGTCGCCCGGGCGAGGTGACGGCGTCGAGCGCGGCGCGCAGCACGCCGTCGTCGATCTTCGTCTCTCCTCCCCCGAGGAACGCCTCGACGGCGGCGATCGCCGTCGCGGCGTTGTGTGCCTGGTGCGCGCCGAACAGGGGCAGGAAGAGGTCGTCGTACTCACCGGCGAGGCCCTTGACGGAGATCATCTGCCCGCCGACGGCCGCCTCGCGCGCGGTGACGGCGTACGCGTCGCCCTCGCGCAGCATCGTCGCGTCGACCTCGAGGCACTGTTCGCGCAGGATCTCGTCGACCTCCGCCACCTGCGCGGCGACGACGGCGAACGCGCCGGGCTTGATGATGCCCTTCTTCTCGTGCGCGATGTCCTCGACCGTGTCACCGAGCAGCCGCTGGTGATCGAGCGCCACGGGCGTGACGACGCTGACGACGCCGTCGGCGACGTTCGTCGCGTCCCACGCGCCGCCGAGGCCGACCTCGACGATTGCGACGTCGACGGGCGCGTCCGCGAACACGGCGTAGGCGAGGACGACGACGACCTCGAAGTACGTCATCCGCACGCCGCCGTTGCTCGTGCTCTCGTGGTCGACCATCGCGATGAACGGTTCGATGTCGTCCCACACGCGCACGAGTCGTTCGACGTCGACGGGTTCGCCGTCGAGGCTGATGCGCTCACGGAAGTCGTGCAGGTGCGGTGAGGTGAACCGCCCTGTCTTCAAACCGTGTTCGCGCACGAGCCGCTCGACGATGCGGGTCGTCGACGTCTTGCCGTTCGTGCCCGTGAGGTGGATCATCGGGAAGCTTGTCTGCGGGTCGCCGAGCAGTTCCATCGCGCGACGCACACGTTCGAGGGACGGTTCGGGGTTGTTCTCCGGGGTGCGCGCGAGGATCTCGTCCTCGATCTCGCGCGCCCGCAGCCGCAGCGCTGCAGCTTCCTCGGCCTCGCGAGCGGCGGCCCGGGGGTCGCCGCTGCGCTGGGCCTTCTTGCTCACGAGGTTGTCGCCGACGATGCCCGTCGTCAGGGCGCGCTCCGTGGGGTCGGCGGCGTCGCCCGTCTCAGCGCCCGGGCCGGCCGAGCCGTCACCGATGACGTGCTCGGCGACGTACTCGTCGAGATCCATCTCCTCGTTCGCGTGCCCGAACGATTCGCCCTGGATGCCGAACGTCGCGTACCCGTCGCGCGGGCTCTCACCCTCGACGAGGTGTTCGTTGACGTCGGCGCCGTCGAATCCGTCGCCGTCGTAGTCGTTCTCGTCGCGCGGACGCTGGTCGCTCATTTGTTCTCCACCTTCTTCACGACGATACGCACCTGCTGCTTGTCGCCGACCTCGGCGCTCGTGCCGACGCCGTCGGGCAGCTGGTGCTGCGTGCCCGCCGAGCCGAACTGCACCGCGAGCGTCTCACGCATGATGAGGTCCTGGTGCGCGACGGTCGCCGCCCACACCTCGTCGTCACCGGTGATGGTGAGCGAGATACGGTCGGAGATGTCGAGACCGGCGTCGCGCCGGGCCTGCTGGACGGCGCGCACGACGTCGCGCGCGAGGCCCTCGGCGGCGAGCTCCGGCGTCACCTGCGTGTTGAGGACGACGAAGCCACCACCGGGCAGCATCCCGGCGGCTGTGTCGGCGCCGGCCTTCTCGGTGTCGACGACCATGTCGAGCGTGTACTCGCCCTCCTCGAGCGCGAGCCCACCGGCGGTGACGACGCCGTCGGCGCCCAGCGACCAGTCACCGGACTTGCTGCCCTTGATGGCCTCCTGCACGTTCTTGCCGAGCCGAGGGCCGGCCGCGCGAGCGTTGACGGTGAGGCGCCGGCTGACGCCGAGCGCATCCGCGTCGACGTTCGCCGAGTCGGCGAGCACGACGTTCTTGACGTTGACCTCGTCGGAGATCAGATCGGCGAACTGCTCCAACGGGTGCGGGTTCTCACCGACGAACGTCACCGACTCCAGCGGCAGGCGCACGCGCAGCTTCTCGGCCTTTCGGATGGCGAGCGTCGCGGAGCACACCTCACGGGCGCGGTCCATCGCCGTGACGAGGTCGGCGTCCGCGGGCAGGTCGTCGGCGACGGGGAAGTCGGTGAGGTGCACCGAGCGTCCGCCCGTCAGGCCGCGCCAGATCTGCTCGGTCTCGAACGGCAGCAGCGGCGCCGCGGCGCGCGTCACGACCTCGAGCGCGGTGTAGAGCGTGTCGAACGCCTCGTTGCTCGACGCCTCGTGCTCGGTGCCCGTGCTCGCGGACGATCCGGTGCCCCAGAACCGCTCGCGGCTGCGGCGGATGTACCAGTTCGTCAGCACGTCGAGGAAGCTGCGGACGCTGTCGCACGCCCCCGCGATGTCGTACGCGTCCATCTGCGTCTGCACCTGCGCGACGAAGTCGTGCAGCTTGGCGAGCAGGTAACGGTCTAGCACGTCGTTCGACGCCGTCGACCACTGCGCGTCGTAACCCTCACCACCGTTTGCGGCGTTCGCGTAGAGCGCGAAGAACGAGTACGCGTTCCACAGCGGCATCATGACCTGACGCACGCCGTCACGGATGCCCTGCTCGGTGACGGACAGGTTGCCGCCGCGCAGGATCGGGCTCGACATGAGGAACCAGCGCATCGCGTCGGCGCCGTCACGGTCGAACACCTCGGACACGTCCGGGTAGTTGCGCAGCGACTTGCTCATCTTCTGCCCGTCGCTGCCGAGCACGATGCCGTGGCAGATGACGGAGGAGAACGCGGGCTTGTCGAACAGCGCCGTCGCGAGGATGTGCAGCGTGTAGAACCAGCCGCGCGTCTGACCGATGTACTCGACGATGAAGTCGGCCGGGAAGTGGTTCTCGAACCACGCCTCGTTCTCCATCGGGTAGTGCACCTGCGCGTAGCTCATCGAGCCCGAGTCGAACCAGACGTCGAGGACGTCGTCGACCCGACGCATCGTCGCCTTCCCCGACGGGTCGTCGGGGTTGGGGCGCGTCAGTTCGTCGACGAACGGACGGTGCAGGTCGACCTCGCCGTCAGCATTGCGGGGCAAGGCGCCGAAGTCACGTTCGATCTCCTCGAACGAGCCGTAGACGTCGAGGCGCGGGAACTCCGGGTTGTCCGACTTCCACACGGGAACGGGGCTGCCCCAGAAGCGGTTTCGGGTGATCGACCAGTCGCGCGCGTTCTCCAACCACTTGCCGAACTGGCCGTGCTTGACGTTGCCCGGCACCCAGTCGATCTCCTCGTTGAGCGCGAGCATGCGCTCCTTGATCGCCGTCACCTCGACGAACCAGGAGCTCACCGCCATGTAGATGAGCGGCTGACGGCAGCGCCAGCAGTGCGGGTAGGAGTGGTCGTAGCTCTCGCGGCGCACGAGGACGGTGCCGTCGCTGGCGTGCCCGGCGTTCGCAATGTCGCCCTTGGTCGCCGCTTTGAGGTGGTCGATGACGTGCGGGTTCGCGTCGAACACCTGCATGCCCTCGTAGTCGCTCACCGGGTAGGTGAACCGGCCGTCGGGGCCGACGGGCACGACGACGGGGATGCCGGCCGCGTCGGTCGCGGCCTTGTCCTCCTCACCGAACGCGGGAGCCATGTGGACGAGGCCCGTACCGTCGTCGGTCGTGACGTAGTCGGCCGACAGGATGCGCCACGCCTTGCCCACGACGCGCTCGTCGTCGAGGAAGTACGTGAACGGCGCGGTGTAGGTGAGGCCGACGAGCTCGGAGCCCTTCATGCGACGCACGACCTTCGCGGCAAGCGCGTCGGCGTCGAGCTTCTCGCCGAACAGGTCCTTGCTGTAGGCCGCGAGGCGCGCCTCGGCGATGACGTACTTCTCGTCGCTGCCGGTCGGGCCGGAGGCCTCGACGACGACGTAGTCGATGTCCGGGCCGACGGAGACGGCGAGGTTGCTCGGAAGCGTCCACGGCGTCGTCGTCCAGATGAGGGCCTTCTCCCCCGTCTCGAGCGTGAAACCGACCGTCACCGCCGGGTCCTGACGGTTCTTGTAGACGTCCTCGTCCATGCGCAGCTCGTGGTTGGACAGCGGCGTCTCGTCGTTCCAGCAGTACGGCAGCACGCGCAGGCCCTCGTAGATGAGGCCCTTGTCGTAGAGCGACTTGAACGCCCAGATGACCGACTCCATGTAGCCCGAGTTGTACGTGCGGTAGCCGCGCTCGAAGTCGACCCAGCGGCCCATGCGGGTGACGTAGTCCTCCCAGTCGGAGGCGTATTTCATGACGCTCTTCTTCGCGGCGTCGTTGAACTTCTCGATCCCCATGTCGAGGATGTCGTCCTTGGTCTTGAGGCCGAGCTGGCGCATCGCCTCGAGCTCGGCGGGCAGGCCGTGCGTGTCCCAGCCGAAGACGCGGTCGACGCGCTTTCCGCGCATCGTCATGTACCGCGGGACGAGGTCCTTGACGTAACCCGTCAGCAGGTGGCCGTAGTGCGGCAGGCCGTTCGCGAAGGGCGGGCCGTCGTAGAAGACGAACTCGTTGTCGCCGTTCTCGCCGGCGTCGCGCTGCTCAATCGAGGCCTGGAACGTGTCGTCGCGCCGCCAGTAGTCGAGGACGGCCTTCTCGATGGACGGGAAGTTCGGGCTGCTCGGCACGCCCTTGGGGATGCCGAACGCCTCGCCGGTGCCGGGGGTCGTGGCGGCCGCTCCCGCTGCGTCATCGGGGGTCGCTGCCGCGTGCTCTCGCGTGAGGTCGACCTTGGGGTAGGTCATGGTGGCATCCTTTGCGCGTCAGATCGTCGAGCAAGGACGACGTCGCCGGCGTGTGCCGGGTGGCCGCGGTACCACCTTGCTTGCCATCTCGAACCCGCGCTCTCGCCCGGTGGCGGGCGCACGAGGAGCGACATGACCGCTTCATGCCGGCTGTGACGGGCCACTCCCGCCCGGTTCTACTGGGGTGCGCTCGCGGTGTGCGCAACCTGTTCTTCCGGGGACTCGCCGCTGATGACGGCTCGAACGTCGTTGCCACCATGTTACCCGCCGTGGCGGAGTGTTCGATCGCACGGGCAAGCCGGTGCCCCCGGCCTGTTGCCACCTGCCCCGGAGCGACTCGACGAGCCCGGACCAGCTGCACCAGTGGTGAGTCGGCCAGCCCGGGCCGACTGCATGAGTAATGTGCATCTGCACGACTTTCATGACGCACATTCCTCGTGCAGATGCACGATTCTCGGGCAGCTGAGAAACCGGCCGCTGCGGGCAGGATCTGTGGGGCCGGGAAGCGCAGCAACGGGCCCACCGAGCAGACGGAGCCGGGCCCGCCGCCAGGTCTTCGTTACCGTGAGTCCAGCCCCGCCGCCCTGCCGACCATGCCTGTCGACGGGCCCACCCTTTTGAGGAGAACATCATGACGTCTCGCCCCACCGTCCTCGTCACCGGCGGTACGCGCGGCATCGGCCGCGCCATCTGTGACGCCCTGGCCGCCGATCACGACCTCATCATCGGCGGCACGTCCGCCGACGCCGTGGCCGAGGCGTGTGCGCGATACGAGAACGCCCGGCCGTTCGTCGCGGATCTGGCGGACGAGGCCTCGACGACTCGCGCCGTCGAAGCTCTCGGATTGACGCGTCTCGACGGCGTCGTCCACTCCGCCGGTGTGCTCGGCAGCGGCGCGCTGACGGATCTGCGTCGTGACGACTGGCGCCGCACGTTCGAGATCAACGTCGTCGCCGTCGCCGATCTGACGCGGCTGCTCCTGCCCGCCCTGGAGGCGGCTCGCGGCACCGTCGTCGTCATCAACTCCGGTTCGGGGCTGACGGCGGGTGGCCCCGGCGGCGTCTACTCGGCGTCGAAGTTCGCAGCCCGCGCCCTCACGGACGCGATGCGAGAGGAGCTGCGCCCGAGGGGGATCCGCGTCTCGTCCGTGCACCCGGGGCGGGTGGCGACCGACATGCAGGTCGAGCTCAATTCCTTCGAGGGCCGCGAGTACGACGAGGCGAACTACCTGCGGCCCGAGTCGGTCGCGAGCGCCGCCCGCCTCGCCCTCACGGCGACGCCGGACGCGAACGTCGACATGATCTCCGTCCGCCCCGGCCCGCGATGAATCACCTGAGCGACACCATGGGCACGCGTGTCCCTGGTCAGTGCAGCACCCACTGAGAGAAACTCCACGCGCCCCACAGCATGAGGAAGAGGCTCCACGAAGTGACCAGCACGATCGTCAATCCGCACCCGATGTCTCCGGCGCGTTCACGCCAGCCGGCTGTGTAGCCCTCCTGCGGGGCCCGATCCCCGTGCCATCGCCGCGGCTCGCCCGCCTCGACACGCAACTGCGCAACCTGCGGCGCCGTGGACACCATGCGAACCCGTCTGGGGATGCTGCGCCACTGCGCCGCAGGCCCTCCGCGGAAGGTCCGCCACGCGGCAATTGCTTCTCGCGCCACTTCGTCGTCGCGCCCCAGGACGAAGAGCAGCGCGCCCGCCGCGGGCAGATCCCCCATCTCGAGGTGCACCTGCGCGAGCAGCGCGATGACCTCGTCGTCGGGCGACTCCACGAGATAACTCGTCAAGCGCTGACGAGCCATCCAGAGGCGGCCTTGCGCAATGTCGCCGCGGGCTCGGTCGAGGGCGGTCATGGCCCTGATGATGCCCTACCGGCGGGCCGACGCACGACCCCATTCTCAGCGCGTCATTCCACCGTCACCGACTTGGCGAGGTTGCGGGGCTTGTCGACGTCGTGCCCGAGCACCTGCACGTCACTCGCTCAGCGCTGGCGCGCCATTCGCCCGGTATGACAAAACACGCCCCACTTCCATTGAAGTGGGGCGTGCTTTGTCGATCCTCACCGAGGTGGGTGTTCGGGGCTCCCGCAGGTCAGCGCATGACCACAGGCTGGCGAATCAGCGCTGACGCTGCTCGCGCACCATGCGGTGCGTCAGGAGGGCGTGCTGGACGCCGTCACCCTTCGTCAGTGCGTCGGGGCTGACGGTGCCGCCGAGCGGCAGCATCGGCGTGAACGAGTAGAGCTCGCCCTCACCGAGCAGCCCCAGCTTGGTGCGCGCACCCTGGTGCGGTCCGCGCAGGTCCGCGAGGTGCGACGACGGCCCGACGAGGTGCTCGGCGAAGAACTCGTCGGCCGACTCTGCAACGACGAGGTTGGTCAGGAAGTGCGGGTCGAGGCACTGCACGCGGCCGTCCTCGTCGAGGTGGTAGACGTGGCCGAAGCTCGTGACGGCGAACGGGATGCTCGCGACACCGACACCGAACCACTCCTGCAGCACGGGCGTCCACACGGCGGGGTCGACGAGCTGCAGCTCCTGCTTGCCGTACCAGCCGATGCCGTGGTCGCGGTACAGCGCGAGCAGAGACTGCGGCAGCCGGTCGGCCGCGTACTCGACGAACGCGGGCCCCACGGGGGTGACGTCGCTCGGTGCGAAACGCGCGACGAAGGGCTCGATCGCGGCGGCGCCGCGCGGCGTGGCGTTCATGTTCGTGTGCTCCCTCGTCCGAGCGACGTCTCGCCCTGATTCTCCTGCGCGCCCGGCATGTGGGCGCGTCGTCGGCCATCTGCTCATAGCCTAGGCCCCCGCCCCGGCGTTGTCGCACCGAGCCCGCCTCGTCGCCGCCGGTCGCACCAGTGCGTCAGGCATGGAAAAATGACCCCATGACTTCCGACACCACCCCAGCCCAGCAGACGCCGCCCGGCGCCCGCACGATGCCCGACAAGCCCACCGTCGACGGCCTCGAGGACGTCTGGGGTCAGGTATGGAAGGAACGCGGCACGTACATGTTCGACCGTGAACGCGCCCTGCAGCTGCCGCGCGAGCAGGTTTTCGCCATCGACACTCCCCCGCCGACGGCGTCGGGCAGCCTGCACGTCGGGCACGTGTTCAGCTACACCCACACCGACTGCATGGCGCGCTACCAGCGCATGCAGGGGCGCGAGGTCTTCTACCCGATCGGCTGGGACGACAACGGCCTGCCGACGGAGCGTCGCGTCCAGAACTACTACGGCGTGCGCGGCGACGCGACGAAGCCCTACATCGAGAACTACACCCCGCCACTCGAGGGCGCCGAGGGCAAGAGCGTCAAGGCCGCCGACCAGCAGCCGATCGGGCGCAAGAACTTCATCGAGCTGTGCGACGTGCTCACCGTCAAGGACGAGGAGACGTTCGAGGCACTCTTCCGCCGTCTCGGCATCAGTGTCGACTGGAACGTGCAGTACCGCACGATCGACGAGCGTTCGCGCGCCGTCGCGCAGCAGGCGTTCCTGCGCAACCTGAAGCGCGGCGAGGCCTACCAGCAGGAGGCACCGGGGCTGTGGGACGTCACGTTCCAGACGGCCGTCGCCCAGGCTGAGCTCGAGGCACGCGACTACCCGGGCGCCTATCACCGCGTCGCCTTCCACACGAGCGACGGCGAGAACGTCTACATCGAGACGACCCGCCCCGAACTGCTGCCCGCCTGCGTCGCCCTCATCGCCCACCCCGACGACGAGCGCTACCAGCCGCTGTTCGGCACGAACGTCAAGAGCCCGCTGTTCGACGTCGAGATCCCCGTCCTCGCGCACCCGAGCGCCGAGATGGACAAGGGCGCCGGCATCGCCATGTGCTGCACCTTCGGTGACCTCACCGACGTCCAGTGGTGGCGCGAGCTGCAGCTGCCGACGCGCTCGATCATCACGCGCAACGGCCGCATCACGGGCGAGGTGCCCGAGTGGATCGCGGGCGGCCCGGGCGAGCAGCTGTTCGCCGACGAGCTCGCGACGAAGACGACGTTCACCGCACGCGAGAACGTCGTCAAGGCGCTCATCGCCTCCGGTGACCTCGACGGTGAGCCGAAGAAGACGCAGCGCAAGGCCAACTTCTTCGAGAAGGGCGACAAGCCCCTCGAGATCGTGACGAGCCGCCAGTGGTACATCCGCAACGGTGGCCGTGACAAGGATCTGCAGTCGGCGCTCGTCGCACGCGGCAACGAGATCGACTGGCACCCCGCGTTCATGCAGAGCCGCTACACGAACTGGATCGAGGGCCTCAACGGCGACTGGCTCATCAGCCGTCAGCGTTTCTTCGGCGTCCCGTTCCCGATCTGGTACCCGCTGGACGCGAACGGCGAGGCCGACTACGACAACCCGATCGTGCCCGACGAGTCCGAGCTGCCGATCGACCCGCAGGGCCAGGCGCCGAAGGGCTACGACGAGAGCCAGCGCGGCCGGGCCGGCGGGTTCATCGCCGACCCCGACGTCATGGACACGTGGGCGACGTCGTCGCTCTCCCCGCAGATCGCGACGGGCTGGCCGATCGCCGACGGCACCGCGCACAAGAGCGACCCCGAGCTGTTCGACAAGATCTTCCCGATGGACATGCGCCCCCAGGGCCACGACATCATCCGCACCTGGCTGTTCGCGACGGTCGTGCGCGCGCATCACGAGAACGACACCGTGCCGTGGAAGAACACCGCCATCTCCGGCTGGATCCTCGACCCCGACCGCAAGAAGATGTCGAAGTCGAAGGGCAATGCGCAGACACCGGAGGACGTCGTCAGGGAGTTCGGCGCCGATGCCGTGCGCTACTGGGCCGCCTCGGGCCGCCTCGGGACGGATGCCGCCTACGACACGGGCCAGATGAAGGTCGGCCGTCGCCTCGCGATGAAGGTGCTCAACGCCTCCAAGTTCGCGCTCATGACGCCTCCGGTGACGCCCGATGCCGACGCCGCACCGACGATCGAGGCGCTGCTGCCGCACGTCACGCAGCCTCTCGACGTCTCGCTGCTGACGGCCCTGCGCGACGTCGTCGAGAACGCGACGAAGAGCTTCGAGACGTGGGACTACACGCGTTCGCTCGAGTTGACGGAGACGTTCTTCTGGGCGTTCTGCGACGACTACATCGAGCTCGTCAAGGAGCGCGCCAACAACCGTGACGGTGCGTTCGACGAGGCCGAGTCGGCGTCGGCGCGTGCCGCCGTCCGCATCGCGCTCGACGTCCTGCTGCGCCTGTTCGCGCCGTTCCTGCCGTACGCCACCGAAGAGGTGTGGTCGTGGCAGCACGCCAAGTCGGTGCACCGCGCCACCTGGCCGACGCGCGACGAGCTCGCGTCCCTGCCCGACGGTGACCCGCTCGTCCTCACCGCCGTGTCTCAGGCTCTCGCCGGTGTGCGCCGCGCGAAGTCAGAGGCCAAGCTCGGCATGCGCGCCGAGGTGACGGCGATGACGCTCGCCGGCCCGGCGGCGGCCCTCGCCGCCGCAACCAAGGGTGAAGCCGACCTGCGCGCAGCCGGTCGCATCAGCGCCATGACGAGCGTCGAGGAGGAGACGGAGAACGGCGTCCTGCTCGTGCGCGACACCGAGCTGCTCGCTCCCCCGCCGAAGGTCAAGAACTGACGAACGACTGAGAGCCGCGACCTGCCCGGCAGGATCGCGGCTCTCAGTGCGTCAGGACGCGCGCGTCAGGCAGCGCGACGTCGCACGATCGTCGGGGTGATGCGGTCGAGCACGACCTCGCGCGTGATGACGACCTTGTCGATGTCGTCCTCGCTCGGCACGTCGAACATGACGGGCAGCAGGACCTCTTCGAGGATGGCGCGCAACCCGCGCGCGCCGGTGCCGCGGCTCATCGCCTGCTCGGCGACGGCGTCGAGGGCGTCGGGCGTGAACTCGAGCTGCACACCGTCGATCTCGAACATGCGCTTGTACTGCTTGACGAGTGCGTTCTTCGGCTCGGTGAGGATGCTCACCATGCCCTCGCGATCGAGCGGCTCGACGGTCGTGATGACGGGCAGGCGGCCGATGAACTCGGGGATGAGACCGAACTTCATGAGGTCTTCGGGCTGCACGTCGGTCATCGACGCATCCCCACCGGCGGGCAGGTGCAGCTGCGAGCCGAAGCCGAGCCCCTTCTTGCCCTTGCGGTCCTCGATGATCTTCTCCAGGCCCGCGAACGCGCCACCGACGATGAACAGCACGTTCGTCGTGTCGATCTGGATGAACTCCTGATGCGGGTGCTTGCGCCCGCCCTGCGGCGGCACCGACGCGGCCGTCCCCTCGAGGATCTTGAGCAGCGCCTGCTGCACGCCCTCACCGGAGACGTCACGCGTGATCGACGGGTTCTCGCTCTTGCGCGCCACCTTGTCGATCTCGTCGATGTAGATGATGCCGGTCTCGGCGCGCTTGATGTCGAAATCACTCGCCTGGAGCAGCTTGAGCAGGATGTTCTCGACGTCCTCACCGACGTAGCCGGCCTCCGTCAGCGCCGTCGCGTCGGCGATGGCGAACGGGACGTTGAGCATGCGCGCCATCGTCTGCGCGAGGTAGGTCTTGCCGCAGCCCGTGGGGCCGATGAGCAGGATGTTCGACTTCGCGATCTCGACCGGATCCTTCGACCCCGACGCCTCGGCGGCCTGGACGCGCTTGTAGTGGTTGTAGACGGCGACGGCGAGCGAGCGCTTCGCCGCGTCCTGTCCGATGACGTACTCACGCAGGAAGTCGAAGATCTCGCGCGGCTTCGGCAGCTTCTCGAGGCCGATGTCGACCGAGTCGGTCAGCTCTTCCTCGATGATTTCGTTGCACAGGTCGATGCACTCGTCGCAGATGTAGACGCCCGGGCCGGCGATGAGCTTCTTGACCGACTTCTGGCTCTTGCCACAGAACGAGCACTTGAGCAGGTCGCCGCTCTCTCCCACGCGTGCCATCCGTCATCCCTTCGTCGAGCGACCCGCCGCGAGACGGGTGTGCGTACCCGACGACGGTAGTCGACGGGGCCCTCGCTGCCCCTCATTGAATCCCGCGTGGCGGGCGCCGGCCAAGGCTGTTCGCGCTGGGCGCAACGGACGCGGAGTCCCCGCACGCCTCGCGTCGCGAATCACTCTCAAATGGACACACGACCAACACCTGTTGTTCATTTCCAGGACACCTTGCCAGGACAACCTTTGCGCGTGCTCGAAGACCCCCCCACGCTCTCGCCGCAGGCGCACCCGCCCGCGCCCCTCGGCCCCCCGCCGCCACGCCGCGGCCGGCCCGTCGGTGAATGGTTGACGGCGGCAGCGCTGCTGCTGCCCAACCTCGCGCTGTTGGCCGTGTTCACCTACCGACCACTGATCGACAACATCCGGTTGTCGTTCACCGACTGGACGCTGTCGGCGCCGACGCTCAACTACATCGGTCTGCAGAACTACTCGACGTGGCTGCACGACGCCAACGCGCACCAGGTGCTGCGCAACACCGCCATCTTCACCGTCGCGACGGTCGGGTTGTCGATGATGATCGGTCTCGGGCTCGCGCTGCTGCTCGATCGTCAGCTGCGCGGTCGCAACCTCGTGCGCTCGGCGATCTTCGCGCCGTTCGTCCTGTCCGGCACCGCTGTCGGCCTCGCGTTCCAGTTCGTCTTCGACCCGCACTTCGGTCTGCTCTCCGACCTCGCGCACCGCGTCGGGCTCAGCGTCCCGGACTTCTACCAGGATCCGAACTGGGCCCTCGTCATGGTGACGCTCACGTATGTGTGGAAGAACATCGGCTACACGTTCGTCATCTACCTCGCCGCGCTGCAGGGTCGCCGCACCGACCTCGACGAGGCCGCGGAGATCGACGGCGCGTCGTCATGGCGTCGCTTCACCAAGGTGCTGCTACCGCAGCTGCGCCCGACGACGTTCTTCCTGTCGATCACGGTGCTGCTCAACTCGGTCCAGGTCTTCGACATCATCCAGATCATGACGCGCGGTGGCCCCCAGGGCTACGGCACGTCGACGCTCGTCTACCAGGTGTACCAGGAGACGTTCGTCAACCAGCGCGCCGGCTACGGCGCCACGATCGCGACCATCATGTTCCTCATCCTGCTCGTCGTGACGGTCGTGCAGGTGCGGGTCATGGACAAGGAGCAGAAGGCATGAGCACCGCAGCCCCGCAGGAGAACGCCGCTGCGGCCACGCCGAAGCGGTCGGGTTCCTCCCCGTTCCGACGACGCCCCCGCGAGGAGGCGCACAGCAACGAGGTCCTCGACCACGGCGGGTTGCCGATGACGATCGCCGGTTACGCCGCGATGATGATCGCGTTCGCGATCGTCGCGATCCCGCTGTACTGGATCTTCATGACGTCGATCAAGCACCGCAGCGACATCTACACGACGCCCGCCGTCTGGTTCCCGCACTCGGTCACGGGTGAGGGTTACAAGACCGCGACGCAGTCGATCCCCTTCTGGGACTTCTTCCGCAACTCGGTCATCGTCACCGTCATCCTGTCGCTCGCCAAGATCGTCCTCGGTGTCATGAGCGCCTACGCCCTGAGCCTCATCCGCTTCCCCGGGCGCAACCTCGTGTTCATCGTCGTCATCGCGGCGCTCATGGTGCCGAACCAGATCACCGTGATCTCGAACTACGCCCTCGTCAGCCAGCTCGGCTGGCGCAACACCTACCAGGGCATCATCCTGCCGTTGGCGGGCGTCGCGTTCGGCACGTTCCTCATGCGCAACCAGTTCCTGTCGATCCCCAGCGAGATCATCGAGGCCGCGCGCATGGACGGGGCCGGGCCGATGAAGCTGCTGCGCAAGGTCGTCATGCCGATGTCGTGGCCGACCCTCATCGCGTTCTCCATCATCACCGTCGTCAACGAGTGGAACGAGTACCTGTGGCCGTTCCTCATGTCCGACGACCAGCGCACCGGCACCCTGCCGGTCGGCCTCACCCAGTTGCAGAACAACGAGGGCATCACGGACTGGGGCCCTGTCATGGCCGCCACGATGCTCGCCATGCTCCCCGTTCTCGCCCTGTTCCTCGTCCTGCAGCGCCACATGATCAAGGGCCTCACGGCCGGCGCCGTCAAGGGCTGACCCTCTCCCCCACGCTTCACCCAGACGAAGGAAGAAACTCATGTCCACACTCTCGCGCCGCAACCTCTTCGGCCTGACGGCTGGTGCCGTCGTCACCGCAGGCCTCAGCGCCTGCGCCGGCTCCGGCGGCTCCTCCAGCGGTGGTAACAACGGTGGCGGCGACTCGAACACGATCGAGTTCTGGAGCAACCACCCCGGCAAGTCGAAGGCGACCGAGCAGAAGCTCATCGCCGAGTTCGAGAAGGCCAACCCGAACCTCAAGGTCAAGCTCGTCGACGCCGGCAAGAGCTACCCCGACGTCGCGCAGAAGTTCAACGCGGCCCTGTCCGGCGGCAGCCTGCCCGACGTCGTCATCGTCTCCGACACGACGTGGTTCAACTTCGCCCTCAACGACCGTCTGGCCGACATGTCGGCCCTGACGTCCGAGAACAAGCTCTCGACGGACGACTACGTCAAGGGCCTGTACGACGACTACAAGTACGAGGACAAGCACTACGCCCTGCCGTACTCGCGCTCGACGGTCATCTTCTACTACAACAAGGACGCCTGGAAGAAGGCCGGTCTGCCGGACCGTGCGCCGACCTCGTGGGACGAGTTCGAGCAGTGGGCGCCCAAGCTGCAGTCGGCCATGGGCTCGGGCAAGAAGGCCATCGTCCTGGACGACGGCTCCGACTACCTCGACTGGACGTTCCAGTCCATCGCGTGGAGCTACGGCGGCGGCTACTCGAAGGACTGGACGCCCACCATGGCGTCCGAGGGCACCGTCAAGGCCGCCACGAAGATCCAGGGGTGGGCCAAGAAGGGCTGGATGCAGACGTCGAAGGACAGCCAGGCCGACTTCGCCTCGGGCATCGGCGCCTGCGCCATCGAGTCGACCGGTGGCCTCGCCGGCGTCATCAAGGACGCAAGCTTCAAGGTCGGCATCGGCTTCCTGCCCGCGCCGGGCGGCATCAAGACCGTGCCGACGGGTGGCGCCGGCCTCGCGGTGCCGAAGGGCATCTCCGCCGAGCGTCAGAAGAACGCCGTGAAGTTCATCGAGTTCATGACGAACAAGGACAACACGATCACCTTCTCCCAGGCGACCGGGTACCTGCCGGTGCGCACCTCCGCCATGGACGACGCGAAGGAGAAGGCGTACCTCGAGAAGAACCCCGAATACGCCGTCGCCGTCAAGCAGCTGCCGAAGGCCCGCCCCCAGGACAACGTCCGCGTGTTCCTGCCCGGCGGTGGCATCGACATCGGTACCTCGCTCGACAAGATCATCGCCGGCTCGGACGTCAAGTCGACGCTCGAGGCGCTCGACAAGGCGCTGCAGGCGAAGTACGACTCCCAGATCAAGCCCAAGCTGAAGAAGTAATTCATGGCATCCGTCACCTTCGACGAGGCCACCCGCCTGCACAAGGGTGCGCCCCGTCCCTCCGTCAACAAGGTCACGCTCGACATCGCCGACGGGGAGTTCCTCGTCCTCGTCGGCCCGTCGGGCTGCGGCAAGTCGACGACGCTCCGCATGCTCGCCGGCCTCGAACCGGTCGACGAGGGCCGCATCCTCATCGACGGCCACGACCAGGCCGGCGTGCGTCCCCGTGATCGCGACGTCGCGATGGTCTTTCAAAGCTACGCGCTCTACCCGACCATGACGGCACGTCAGAACATGGCGTTCGCGCTCGAGAACGCAGGCACCTCGAAGGCGGACATCAACGCCCGCGTCGAGGAGGCGGCGAAGATCCTCGAGCTCGAGCCCCTCCTCGACCGCAAGCCGGGCGCGATGTCGGGTGGCCAGCGTCAGCGTGTCGCCATGGGTCGCGCGATCGTGCGCCAGCCCAAGGTGTTCTGCATGGACGAGCCGCTGTCGAACCTCGACGCCAAGCTGCGCGTCTCGACGCGTGCGCAGATCGCGGCGCTGCAGCGACGCCTCGGCGTCACGACCGTCTACGTCACGCACGACCAGGTCGAGGCGATGACGATGGGTCACCGTGTCGCGGTGCTCAAGGACGGCATCTTGCAGCAGTGCGACACCCCGGAGGAGCTGTACGAACGGCCGCGCAACACGTTCGTCGCAGGCTTCATCGGTTCGCCGTCGATCAGCCTCATGGACGCCGCGCTCACCGGCGGTGACGCGACGTTCCACGGCATGCGGGTGTCGTTGTCGCGCGACATCAAGGCGACGTCGGATCGCGTGACGATCGGGGTGCGCCCCGAGGCGTTCGTCGTCGCGCAGCCCGGTGAGGCGGGTGCGCTCGAGCTCGAGGTCGAACTCGTCGAGACGCTCGGCTCGGAGGCGTTCGTCTACGGTCGCCCCGCGGGCGAGCCTGACGGCCCCCGCATCGGCACGCGCGTCGACAAGCGCGTGCGCCCGACGCAGGGTGACCGGTTCGCGGTGAAGCCTTTGGCCGGCCACGTCCACGTCTTCGACACGGAGACCGGCGAGCGGCTGTGACACCCGGGCCGCTCCCCCGCCGCGGGTGATGCCGACGTGACGAATGTGCCCGCCCCTTCCACACGGAAGGAGCGGGCACATTCGTCGTGGCGGGTCAGGCCCGGTGGGCCCGGAGCCGTCAGCTCTCCAGCGACGCCTTGCGGCTCGTCAGCACCTCGTCGATGAGGCCGTACTCCTTGGCCATCTCGGCGGTGAGGATCTTGTCGCGGTCGATGTCGGCACGCACCTGCTCGATCGAGCGGCCGGAGTGCTTCGCGAGGGTCTCCTCGAGCCACTCACGCATGCGCATGATCTCGTTGGCCTGGATCTCGACGTCGGAGGCCTGGCCGCCCGAGCCCTCCATCGCCGGCTGGTGGATGAGCACGCGCGCGTTCGGCAGCGCGTACCGCTTGCCGGGCGCGCCGGCGCCGAGCAGGACGGCGGCGGCCGAGGCAGCCTGTCCCAGGACGAACGTGTGCACGTCCGGGCGGATGTACTGCATCGTGTCGTAGATCGCCGTCAGCGCGGTGAACGAGCCACCGGGGCTGTTGATGTACATGACGATGTCGCGGTCCGGATCCTGCGACTCGAGCACGATGAGCTGCGCGATGATGTCGTCGGCCGACGCGTCGTCGACCTGGACGCCGAGGAAGATGATGCGGTCCTCGAACAGCTTCGTGTACGGGTCGAGGCGCTTCGTGCCGTACGAGGTGCGCTCTTCGAACTGGGGCAGGATGTAGCGGCTCGTCGGCATCGGCGCGGTGACGCCGCCCATCGGGTGGCCCATGGAGCTGTGGGTGTTCATGAAGGTCTCCTTCGTGGGCGAGATCAGTGGTCGGACGACTCGGAGAATGCCGCAGCGTCCCCGGTCGCGTCCTTGGTGGCGTCCTGCGAACGCTCGAAGACGTGGTCGACGAAGCCGTACTCCTTGGCCTCGGCCGCGGTGAACCAGCGGTCGCGGTCGGAGTCGGCCGAGATCTTCTCGACCGGCTGGCCCGTGTGCTCGGCGATGAGCTCGGCCATCTGCTTCTTGATGTGCAGCAGCTGCTCGGCCTGCGTCTTCACGTCGGAGGCCGTGCCCTGGATGCCGCCGAGCGGCTGGTGCATCATGATGCGCGCGTGCGGCGTCGCGTAGCGCTTGCCCTTGGCGCCGGCGGACAGCAGGAACTGACCCATCGACGCGGCCAGACCCATCGCGACGGTGCACACGTCGTTCGGCACCCACTGCATCGTGTCGAAGATGGCCATGCCGGCCGTCACCGAACCACCGGGCGAGTTGATGTAGAGCCAGATGTCCTTCTCCGGGTCCTCTGCGGCGAGCAGCAGCAGCTGCGCGCAGATGGCGTTCGCATTGTCGTCGCGAACATCCGAACCGAGGAAGATGATGCGCTCCTTGAGGAGCCGGTTGTAGATCTGGTCGTCGAGGCCGGCGGCCATCTGCGGGCCTGCCATGACCACGTCCGAGGACTGGGCATTCGTCAAGGGATCACTCCGTTCCGAATCTGCCACCCCGAGCGGGTGACATCACGCTTGAACTCTTCACTGACCCTAACGCGCGGGCCCGAGCGTTTCGTCCCCGTCTCGGGGCTTGTTCGCCGTCAGCGCAAGGCTCGACGTTCGCCTGGGCCCGGACGCGACGAAGGGCCGCCCGATTGCTCGCGCGGCCCTCGTCTCAGACGTCAGTGACGACTCACTCGCCGTCGACAGCCTTCTTGGCCGTCTTCTTCGCAGCGGTCTTCTTGGCGGCGGTCTTCGTCGCCGTCTTCTTCGCAGCCGTCTTCTTGGCGGCTGCCTTCTTGGCCGGCTTCTCCGCGGCCTCAGCGGAGTCGGCGTCAGTGGCCTCGGCAGGGGCGGCGACCTTCTTCGTTGCCGTCTTCTTCGACGCGGCCTTCTTGGTCGTCGTCTTCTTCGCGGCAGCCTTCTTGGCGGGCTTGTCCGCAGCGTCGGCGTCGGCGTCCTCGGAGGCGACCGGAGTGGCGTTCTCACCGTCGGCGGCGTCGGCGGCCTGCGCCTCGTCCTCGTCATCGCCGGTGTCGACGGCGGCGTTCAGGTCGACGACGTTGCCCGCCGTGTCCTTGACCGTGGCGGACTCGAGAACGGTGGCGAGCGCCTTGCGGCGAGCGACCTCACCCATGATGGCGGGCACCTGGCCCTGCGCGTCGAGCGCCTGCGCGAACGTGTTCGGGTCCATGCCGTACTGCTGCGCCGACATGATGAGGTACTCGATCAGCTCGTCCTGGCCGACCTGGATCTCGTGCTTCTCGACGATCTCGTCGAGCAGGAGCTGCGTCGCGACCTGCTGACGCGTCGATTCGGTGACCTCGGCGCGGTGCTCGTCATCGTCGAGACGGTTCTCGCCCTCGAGGTGGTTCGTCACCTCTTCGGTGACGATGGACTCGGGCACCGGGATGTCGAGCTGCTCGAGGAGGACCTCGAGGACCTTGTCGCGGGCCTGGACGCCCTGCTCGAAGCGCTTGGTGCGCTCGACCTCGGCGCGCAGGTCGGCCTTGAGCTCGTCGATCGTGTCGAACGACGACGCCAGCTGGGCGAACTCGTCGTCGAGCTCGGGCAGCTCACGGACCTTGACCGACTCGACCTTGACGGTGCACTCGGCGTTCTCGCCCTCGTGCTCACCGCCGGCGAGCGGCGAGGTGAACGTCGCCTCCTCGCCGGCCTTGAGGCCCGTCAGCGCCTCGTCGAGACCGTCGAGCATCGTGCCCGAGCCGATCTCGTAGGAGACACCGGAGACCGCGTCGATCTCGTTGCCGTCGATCGTGGCCGACAGGTCGATCGTGACGAAGTCGCCCTTCTTGGCCTTGCGTTCGACCGACTCGAGCGTGCCGAAACGCTCGCGCAGCTCGGCGATGCGCTCGTCGATGTCGGCGTCGGAGACCTCGATCGGCTCGACCTCGACCTCGAGCGTGTCGAACGCCGGGAGCGTGATCTCGGGGCGGATGTCGACCTCGGCGGTGAAGCTCAGGCCCGCGCCGTCCTCGAGCGGGAACTCGGTGATGTCGACCTCGGGCTGGCCGAGGACCTTGACGTCGTTCTCGACAATCGCGTTCGTGTACAGCTCCGGAAGCGCCTCGTTGACGGCTTCCTGGATGACGGCCGCGCGGCCGAAACGCTGCTCGATGAGCTTCGCGGGAACCTTGCCCTTGCGGAAACCGGGGATCTGAACCTGCGAGCCGATGGTCGTGTAGGCCTTCTCGATGCTCGGCTTCAGTTCGTCGGCCGTGACGTCAACGGTGAGCTTGACCCGGGTCGGGGTTAGGTTTTCGACAGCGCTCTTCATCAGCGGTGCACTCCAGTCGATCGGTGATGGTGGGCGCGCCCGCACTGGCCGGCCGATCATCGGCCCTGCCTGCGGCGCGGCGCACTCCTCTTACTCGTCGTTCATGCTAACGGTCGGGGTGACAGGATTCGAACCTGCGGCCTTCCGCTCCCAAAGCGGACGCGCTACCAAGCTGCGCCACACCCCGTCAGCCCCGCTCACCAGAGGCGAGGCGGGCCGCTCCGCGCGCGCCGTCCTGCTGCGATCGCGCCGGGGCGCGCTCTCGCAAGACGAACGGCGGCCCCCGCGGGAGCCGCCGTCGCGGTGCTGGAGCGGGCGACGAGAATCGAACTCGCGTGATCAGTTTGGAAGACTGAGGCTCTACCATTGAGCTACGCCCGCACGTTTCTCGGACACATTACCCGAACACGCCGTGACGCCCCAATCCGCGGGGGCTGACCTAGCCCGCCGCCGTCGCCCCCGTGCTCGCGCGAAGCGCCGCCGACGGTCGTCTTGGCCACCGAGACGTTCGCCAACGAACGATGCCGGCGGTCTCGACGCCGCCCCCGCGCATGTGCTTCGGTGAAGATGAGTCCGGTTCGCCGGAGCACTTCCATTCGCAGGAGGCACATCATGGGCATTTTCGACAGCGCCAAGGACAAGGCCAGCGAGTTCGCCCAGGACAACCCCGACAAGCTCGACCAGGGCGTCGAGAAGGCCGGCGACTTCGCCGACGACAAGACGGGCGGCCAGCACGCCGACCAGATCGACAAGGGCCAGGACTTCGCGAACGAGAAACTCGACGGCGCCTTCGGCGGCGAGTGAGCTGCCTCCGTTGAACGCTGACGGCGCCGCTCCCCGGTGGGGGGCGGCGCCGTTCGTCGTTCAAGCAGGATAGGTCGATCGGGCAGATGCACTCGCTCAGAAGGGCGCGCTCACTCAGACGGACGCGGTTCCGCGCGCGTGGCGCGATTCGGACGACTCAGGCACGGGCCGCCAGATGACGACAACGGAGCGATCGTCCTGCCCCCCGGTGCGCGCCGAGGCCTCGCAGATGCGCTGGGCCGCCCCCTCCGGGCCGGCGCTGATGGCCCGTTGCGCGAGGCCGAGCATCTGCTGCGTCCCGGCCGCGAGGTCGCCGTCAGGGCCCTCGACGACGCCGTCGGTGTAGAGGAGCAGGACATCGCCGGGCTCGAGCACCCCGCCGGCGCGCGCGTAGTCCTGCGGCCCCTGGTCGAACAACCCGAGCAGCAGACCGGCCGCGCCGGTGATCATCTCCCAGCGGCGCGTGCCCGCGTGATAATGCGCGGCGCTCGGGTGACCGGCCGTACCGACGCAGTACTGGCCGTCCTCGACGTTGATCGAGACGTGGATGGCGGAGGCGAACCCGTCGCGCCAGCCCTGGCGGATGAGGTAGCGGTTCGCGCCGGGAAGAAAATCCTCCGGGCGCGTCTCCCCCAGCAACCCTGCGAGGGCGCCGGAGAGCAGCAGCGCACGCATCCCGGCAGACGGGCCGTGCCCGGAGACGTCGGTGAGGGCGAGGTGCAGGTGGTCGTCGCGTCGGGCGGCGACGACGAAGTCACCGCTGAAGGCATCCCCGCGTGAGGGCATGACACAGTGCTCGACGCGCATCCCGTCCGGCATCTCGGGTGGCAGGGCCTGGGTGTCGAGCCGCTGGCGCAGATCCTTGAGCATGCTCGAGCCGACCGAGAGCGGCACACCCATCGTGAAGCGCTGACGGTTCGCGAACGCGACGATGCCGACGATGAGGGCGAGAGCCACCGCGACGGACCACTGCGTCGGCGCGTCGGACCAGGTGATCGCGGCCGTCGTCACATAGCCCGTCAGGACGATGGCGATGGCGAGCGCCAGGCGACGCCCCGACAACAGGAACGCTGCGGCGACGATGAGCGGGATGAAGACCGCATGCGACATCGTCGGCGTGAGCGCGATGGCGGCGGCACAGACGATCGCGGTGAGCAGCGCGAACGCGACGACGACGCTGTGCGGCTTGGAGATCGGAGTGGCCACGGCACGCTGCACCGACTGACGCAGGCGCGTCTGTTCGCGTTGAGCCTCCAGAACCACGCGCGCCAGCCTATAGGGGTTGCCTCACGCGCACCAGGGGTGGTGGAGCATGCACCTGCGTGGGTGACAGGCTCCACCGACCCGGGCCGACGGCCCGTCACACGGCGAGAAGATCGCGCCGGGCGGGCCGTTCGAAGGCCTCAGTCCTCGGAGGGCAGCGTGCCGTCCCGTTCGTACTTCTCGACCATCGCGAGGCGGCGCGCGTGACGCTCGACGCCCGCGTACGGCGTCTCGATGAAGGTGCGGGCGATCTGCTTGGCCTCGTCGATCGAGACGAAGCGACCACCGATCGACAGGATCTGCGCACCGTTGTGCTCGCGTGCGAGAGAGGCGAACTCGGGCGTCAGGCACAGCGCGGCACGGATGCCCTTGACCTTGTTGGCCGCCATCTGCTCGCCGTTGCCGGACCCGCCGAGAACGATGCCGAGCGAGCCCTCGTCGTCACGCACGCCCTCGGCGGCACGCAGGACGTAGACCGGGTAGTCGTCCTCGGCGTCGTACTCGCTCGGGCCGTGGTTGATGACCTCGTGACCCTGCTCGGTCAGGTAGGTCAGCAGGGCCTGCTGGGTCTCGAAAGCTGCGTGGTCGCCACCGATGTGAATGCGCATGTGTGCTCGTCCTTGTCGCGAAGATATGGCCTGAGGGGCAGTGGTGGTGCGGAGGGTCAGCTGAAGTCGGGGCCGACGTCGCGGCTGCGCTTGAGTTCGTAGAAACCGGGCGTGCCCGCGACGAGGAGGCAGCCGTCCCACAGGCGCCCGGCGTCCTCACCCTTGGGCGCCGGCGTCACGACCGGGCCGAAGAACGCGGTGCCGCCGAACGCGACGACGGGGGTGCCGACGTCCGTGCCGACGAGGTCGGTCGCGCGCTTGTGCGCGGCCCGCAGGGCGACGTCGACATCGTCGCCGGGCACGTTGGTCGCCGCGTCGACGAGCTCCGGCTCGAGACCGCACTCGGCGAGCGACTCCACGAGCACGCGCCGCACGCTCTCGGCGTCACGCGGGTCGGCGCCGCCGGGGTGGAAGCGGGTGCCGATCGCGTCGTAGAGCGGCTTGACGACGTCGTCGCCGTGCGCCTGTTGCGCCGCGATGACCAGGCGTGCGGGCGCCCACGCCTGTTCGAGGAAGGCCCGGTAATCATCGGGCAGGTCGCGGCCCTCGTTGAGGACGGCGAGGCTCATGACGCGCCAGGTGACGCGCACGTCACGCACCTTCTCGACCTCCATGAGCCAGCGGGACGTCATCCACGCCCACGGGCACATCGGGTCGAAGAACATCTCGACGGTAGGGGCTGCGGACTCGGGCTGATTTTCGCTCACCGTCCCATCCTGCCACCTCGAGCGCTCGTGCAAGGATGGGCAGCACCGCCCGAACGGCTGTGGCGCACACCACTTCGCGCACCGCCGTTCCTCAACCCTGCTGGAAGGACACCACTGACGTGAACGGGGCCAACCTCACCCGCGACGACGCGCAGACCCGCGGCGAGAACATCACCGTCGACTCCTACGCCGTCACCCTCGACCTCACCACCGGCCCGACGACGTTCGCGACGTCGAGCGTCGTGCGCTTCAGCGCGCAGCCCGGCAGCGAGACATGGCTCGATTTCCTGGGCGAGTCCGTCAGCCGCGTCGTCGTCAACGGCGAGGAGCGTGACGTCGACTGGAACGGGGCGCGCATCCGCCTCACCGATCTCGCCGCCGAGAACGAGGTGCGCGTCGACGCCGTCGGCGTCTACATGAACACCGGTGAGGGCCTGCACCGCTTCGTCGACCCCGCCGACGACGAGGTCTACCTCTACTCGCAGTTCGAGGTGCCGGACGCGCGACGCATGTACCCCGTCTTCGAACAGCCCGACCTCAAGGCGACGTTCCAGTTCACCGTCACGGCGCCCGCGCGCTGGCAGGTGCTGTCGAACGAGACGACGCCGGAGCCGAAGCCCGCGACGCAGACCTACACGGGTCCGAACGGGGTGAGCGAGCCGGCCGCGACGTGGGAGTTCGCCCCCACCGCCCGCATCTCCTGCTACGTCACCGCGCTCGTCGCGGGCCCCTACGAGGCGTACCGCGACAGCGTCGAGACGCGCGCCGGCACCATCCCTCTCGGCGTGTTCTGCCGCAAGTCGCTCGCTCCGCACATGGACGCCGACGAGATCTTCGACATCACCAAGCGTGGCTTCGCGTTCTTCGAGAACGAGTTCGACCAGCCCTACCCGTTCACCAAGTACGACCAGATCTTCACGCCGGAATACAACGCGGGCGCGATGGAGAACGTCGGCTGCGTGACGTTCTCCGAGATCTACGTCTTCCGCGCCAAGGTCTCGGAGGCCGTCGTCGAGCGCCGTGCGCTGACGGTGCTGCACGAGCTCGCGCACATGTGGTTCGGCGACCTCGTCACGATGAAGTGGTGGAACGACCTGTGGCTCAACGAGTCGTTCGCCGAGTGGGCCTCGACGACGGCGCAGGCCGAGGCGACTCGTTGGGAATCGGCGTGGACGACGTTCGGCACGTCCGAGAAGGCGTGGGCCTACCGTCAGGACCAGCTGAGCTCGACGCACCCCATCGTCGCCCCGATCCGCGACCTCGCCGACGTGGAGGTCAACTTCGACGGCATCACGTACGCCAAGGGCGCTTCGGTGCTCAAGCAGCTCGTCGCCTACGTCGGGCGTGAGCCGTTCACCGCCGGTCTGCGCGCTTACTTCGCGCGCTATGCGTGGCAGAACACGACGCTGCCGCAGCTGCTCGCCGAGCTCGAGACGACGAGCGGACGCGACCTCACGCAGTGGTCGAAGCTGTGGCTCGAGACCGCCGGCGTCAACACGCTGCGCCCGATCGTCGAGACCGACGACGACGGCCGCATGACGAGCGTCGTCATCGAGCAGAGCGCCGCCGACGACTACCCCACGCTGCGTCCGCACCGCCTCGCCGTCGGCTGCTACATGCTGCGTGACGGCGCCCTGACGCGCACCGCGCGCGTCGAGCTCGACGTCGACGGTGAGCGCACCGAGGTGAGCGAGCTCGTCGGCACGCCGCAACCCGACCTGCTGCTCGTCAACGACGACGACCTCGCCTACGCGAAGATCCGTCTCGATGCGCGCAGCCTCGCCACGGCCATCGCCCACCCGCGCGCGTTCACGGATTCGCTGCCGCGCGCCCTCGTGCTCGGCGCCGCCTGGGACATGACGCGCGATGCGGAGATGTCGGCGCGCGACTTCATCGACATGGCCCTCGCGACGCTGCCGGGCGAGAGTGACTCGACGCTGCTGCGCACCCTGCTCGGGCAGCTGACGACCGCCGCGCGCACGTACACGGCACCGGAGCACCGCGACGACGTCGTCGCCCTCGTGGCCCGCACTCTGCGCGGTCTGCTGCTGTCGGCCGAGCCCGGCTCCGATGCGCAGCTCCAGCTCGCGCAGGCGTTCACGTCGTTCGCCGCGAGCGCCGACGACCTCGCGTTCGTCCGCGGCCTGTTCGAGGGCTCGTCCGTGCTCGACGGTCTCGCCCTCGACACCGAGATGCGCTGGACGCTGCTCACGAGCCTCGTCGCCGGTGGCGTGCTCGGCGAGCTCGAGATCGCGGCCGAACTCGAGCGGGACAACACCGCGACCGGCGCTGAGCGCGCCGCGCGTGCCCGGGCGGCGATGCCGACGGCCGAGGCGAAGGCCGCGGCGTGGGCGTCCGTCGTCGACTCCGACGCGCTCGCGAACCAGACGATCGCCGAGACCGCCGCGGGCTTCGGGCACGTGCACGACGAGGCACTGCTCGAGCCGTACGTCGAGCGCTACTTCGAGATGGCCGAGGGCTACTGGGCCTCGCGCACGCACCACATCGCGGAGCTGACGATCGGGTCGTTCTTCCCGTTCACCCTCGCCGGGCCCCAGCTGCTCGCGCAGGCCAACACCTGGCTCGACGCCCACCGTGACGCCCCGGCCGGTCTCGTGCGCACCGTTGCCGAGAACCGCGACACCGTGGCGCGCGCCGTCGAGGCTCAGCGCTTCGACGCACAGGCGGCGCGACAGCACGGCTGAGCCCGCCGCGACGGGCGGTGATGCGCGCGAGCCGTGAGTGCTCGTGCTTCCCGCGTCGTGATGCACGTGATGCGGCCCGGGACGGTTTCGATCGTCCCGGGCCGCATCGTGTGTGCCATCGCGACGCAGCTGCGCCGGCGGCAGTGATCTCGCAGAGCCCGGGGAGCCTGGGCTCTGCGAGACTCTCGCTTCACGTGGGGCGGCAGCGAATCGGCCCACGTCGGTCGTTCGAGACGAGCTGGGCGCGGGTGATTGGATGACGGCATGTCATCGATTCCCCTGAGCCTCGTCCCACTGCGCACGTCGACGATGGGCGATCTGTGGCACCACGTCGGTGGCACTCCGGTGCAGGTGGTCATCATCGTCGTCGCGGCCGTCGCGGTGCGTTGGCTCGCCCACCGCGCGATCTCGCGGGCCGTCGAGGCGATGATCGCCCGCCCCCGCTCGACGCGTTCTGGGCAGGACGAGACACGTGGGGCCACTGACGAGGCCGGTCAGCAGACGGGCGCCGCCGCCCCTTCCGCCCAGGCGCCAGAAGGCGCGGGCGACGCTGCGGGAGAGGCGGAAGGCGCTGCGGGGAGCACCGCCGTCAGCGCGGGCGACCTGCTCGCTCCGACCCGCGCCCGGTTGCGTGCCGCCGCAGGTCTCGACGACGAGCGTCGCCGTCAGCGCGCCGCGACGATGGGGTCATTGCTGCGCTCGATCACGACGGTGGCGGTCGTCGTCGTCGCGACGCTGACGATCGCCGCGCAGTGCGGCATCCAGCTCGGCCCGATCATGGCGAGCGCCGGAGTCGCGGGCGTCGCGCTCGGCTTCGGCGCGCAGTCGCTCATCAAGGACTACCTGTCGGGCATCTTCATGATCTTCGAGGATCAGTACGGCGTCGGTGACGTCATCGACACCGGCGAGGCGATCGGAACCGTCGAGGAGGTGACGCTGCGCATCACGCGGCTGCGCGACGCGAACGGTGTCGTCTGGTACGTCCGAAACGGTGAGATCGTGCGCGTCGCCAACCGTTCGCAGGGATGGTCGACGTCGCTCGTCGACATCCCGGTCGCCTACGACTCGGACATCCACACCGTCACCCATGTGCTCGAGGGCGTCGTCGACGCGCTCGAGGCCGACCCCGAGTGGAGCGAGAAGCTGATCGAGCGCCCGAACGTCGCGGGTGTCGAATCGGTGGCGGGCGGCACGATGACGTTCCGCATCATCGCGAAGACGGCGCCGAACGAGAACTTCGGCGTGAGCCGCGAACTGCGCCGACGCAGCGTCATCGCGCTCGAGGACGCAGGCGTCAAGGGCCCGCCGGCCCAGCCGTTCGCCGCCGTCAACACCGCCCTGCCGAGGTGAGGCCGACCTCGGCACCGATGAAGGGACCTCCGGCCACGCGACGGCCGTGGCGCGCGGGTGAAAGACTGGACGCATGAGTGAGCCGACGCTGTACGACCGCATGGGCGGCCACGCCACGTTTCACCGTCTCGTCGAGGTGTTCTACGACGGCGTGGCGCAGGACGCGACGCTGCGAGCGATGTACCCCGAGGCCGATCTCGAGCCCGCGAAGCGCCGTTTCGAGATGTTCCTCGAACAGTACTGGGGCGGCCCGACGACGTACTCGGCCGAGCGCGGCCACCCGCGCCTTCGGATGCGACACATGCCGTTCGCCGTCACCCCCGAGCAGCGCGACCGCTGGCTGACGCACATCATGGCGGCGTGCGACGACGTCGCCCTGGAACCGGAGCTCGACCGCCTGCTGCGCGACTACCTCGTGCGCGCGGCCTACAGCCTCGTCAACACCCCCGGGCCGGAGCCGGAGCACCCGGTTCGCTGACGCGCCGCCGTCACCGAGTCGAACGGCTCGGGCAGCGATGGGCCTGTCGGGCCCCTCTCGGCCGCGGGTGATGCGGACGGTTTCGTCCCAGCGCCCGTGGTTGGCAGACTGGGGCGGTGAGTGAACAGACTTCGTGGATCAAGCAGACCTCAGCGACGCACGTCGGCCTCGGCGGCCAGGAATGGTGGCGTACGTCCGCCGTCTACCAGGTGTATCCGCGCTCGTGGGCCGATTCGAACGGTGACGGTGTCGGCGACCTGCCCGGCATCACCGCCAAGCTGCCCTACCTGCGCGACCTCGGCGTCGACGCGCTGTGGATCTCGCCGTTCTACATCTCCCCGATGGCCGACGCGGGCTACGACGTCGCCGACTACCGCGACATCGACCCGCTGTTCGGCACCCTCGCCGACGCCGACAAGCTGATCGCCCGCGCGCACGAGCTCGACCTGCGCGTCATCGTCGACCTCGTGCCGAACCACTCCTCCGACGAGCACGAGTGGTTCAAGGCGGCCCTCGCGGCCGGCCCTGGTTCGCCGGAGCGCGAGCGCTACCTGTTCCGCGACGGCAAGGGCGAGAACGGTGAACTGCCGCCGAACGACTGGCAGGCGATCTTCGGCGGCAACGCGTGGACGCGCGTCAGCGACGCCGACGGCAACCCCGAGCAGTGGTACCTGCACCTGTTCGACCCCAAGCAGCCGGACTTCAACTGGAACAACCCCGAGGTCCGCGACGAGTTCGTCTCGATCCTGACGTTCTGGCTCGACCGCGGTGTCGACGGCTTCCGCGTCGACGTCGCGCACAGCCTGATCAAGGCCGACGGGCTGCCCGATCACGCGGCGCACGCGCAGATGGCCGGCACCGGCGATGCGAGCCACGACAACGGCGGCCCGATGTGGGATCAGGAGGGCGTGCACGAGATTTACCGCGCGTGGCGCGAGTTGCTCGACTCCTACAACCCGCGCGACACCGAGGGTTACGACTCCGCCGCCGACCGCGCGATGTGCGCCGAGGCGTGGGTCAGCCCGCCCGAGCGCCTCGCCCGCTACGTGCGCCCGGACGAGTTCCACCAGGCGTTCAACTTCGCCTTCCTCGAGACACCGTGGCGTGCCGCCGACCTGCACGAGAGCATCACGTCGTCGTACCGCTCGAACGACTCCGTCGGCGCACCGACGACGTGGGTCCTGAGCAACCACGACGTCGTGCGTCACGCCACTCGTCTTGCGCTGCCCGTCGGGCAGCCGCGCCCCAACGGCATCCGCGCCGAAGACCCGCAGCCCGACGCGGCACTCGGCCTGCGTCGCGCCCTCGCGGCGACGGCACTCGAGCTGGCACTGCCCGGCGGCGCCTACCTGTACCAGGGTGAGGAACTCGGCCTGCCCGACCACACGACGATGCCCGACGAGGCGCGTCAGGACCCGACGTGGGAGCGCTCCGAGCACACCGAGGCCGGCCGTGACGGCTGCCGCGTGCCGATGCCGTGGGTCAAGGACGCGCCGTCGTTCGGGTTCGGCCCGTCGGAGGCGACGTGGCTGCCGCAGCCCGAGGTCTACGGTGACCTCGCCGTCGACCAGCAGGACGGCGTGGCCGGTTCGACGCTCGAGTTCTACCGCCGCATGCTGCGCGAGCGTCACGCCCGCGAACTGGGCTCCGGCTCTCTCACGTGGGTCGAGGGTGCCGGCGACGACGTCCTGGCGTTCGTCAACAGCCGTGACGGCCACGAGGACCTGTGGGTCGTCACGAACTTCGGTGAGCCGGTCGCCCTGCCCGACGACGCGTTCGTCGTCCTGAGCAGCGGTGAGGCCGACAGCCTCACCGTCGAACGCGACGTGACGGTCTGGTTCACGCGAGCCTGATCGAGGCCCACCCGGTCGCAGCGCGACGCGATGATGGCGGGTAACTCACGCGTAGTCGCGTCACGAGGCGCCTACCTGTGAGTTACCCGCCATCGTGCGTCGACGGTAGCCGGAGCTGTCGTGTGTGCGTCCTGGCATGACGCGTGCTTGGCGCACGGTCACTCCCCCGGGTAGACCACCCCGAGCTGACGGCGGATCTCGTCCATGAGACCCATGACGCGCAACGTCTCGGCGTGTGGCATGAGGGGCGACTCGCGGCGGCCGTCGCTGATGCAGTGGGCCACCTCGACGGCCTCGAAGTGCAGCGCGTGCAGGTCGTCGGCACCGTCGAAGGTGTCGAGCACCTCGCCGTCGTTGCTGACGAGACGCACCTGCGTCGGGAAATAGAACCACCCGTCGAGTTCGAGGCGCCCTTCGGTGCCGGCGACGACGGCGGTGTTGGGCGTCTGCGTCGCCATCGTCGTGCCGAGACCGGCGATGGAACCACCGCCGCGCAGGGTGATCGTCTCGCATTCGTCGACGCCCTGCGGCGTGAGGATGCCGGTGGCGACGACGTCGTCGACCTGCGGCATGAGCATCGCCGCGAAGCTGAGCGGGTAGATACCGAGGTCGAGGAGCGCACCGCCGGCGAGGGCGGGATCGGACAGGCGCCGGGGCCCCTCCGGGTAGAGCGCCTGACCGTGGTCAGCGGCGATCCAGCGCACGTCACCGATGAGGCCGGCGTCGATGGCCTGACGGATCACGTCGTAGTGCGGCAGGAAGCGCGACCACATGGCTTCCATGACGAACACGCCGGCGCGCTCCGCCGCCTCGAGCACCTCCCGAGCCTCGGCGGCGTTGCGCGTGAATGCCTTCTCGACGAGGACGTGCTTGCCCGCCTCGATGGCGAGCAGTGCGTGGTCGCGGTGCGCGCTGTGTGGCGAGGCGACGTACACGACGTCGACGTCGTCGTCAGCAACGAGCTTGCCGTAGGATCCGTAGGCCGTTGCTCCGGAGGCGAATTCGTCGACGAACTCTTGCGCCCGCTGAACATTTCGAGAACCGACGGCGACGATGCGTTGCGACGTCCGCGCCGTGAGCGCTTGCGCGAACGTGCGGGCGATGCCGCCGGGCGCGATGATGCCCCAGCGCAGGCTCGGTGCGTCCATGGGGTCGAGGGTGCGTGGCTGCGGTAGTGAACGGTGCGTCATGGTCACGACGATAACCGCGCAGGCACCCTTCGTTCGGCTCGGCGGGCTCGCGTGCACGGCGCCGGATGCCCGACCGCTCAGGTGCGGAGGATTTCGACGGTGACGCATCGCACCCGAACGCGCGCCGCCAGGTGCGCACCCCGCGTCAGCAACGTCGCGCACCCCAGCCGATCGGCACGCTCGCGGTCCGAGCGACGAGCGACATCCCCCGCCCGCGCGGCCCACCCTTGAGGTGCGCAAACCCGCGTCAACGACGCCGCGCGCCCCGAGCCATCAGCGCACGAGAACGTGCCCGACGTCTGTCGAGACGCGATGCCAGCGGGCCGTGCCGTACACCGTCGCGACATCGCCGACGGCGAATCCGAGCGCGTACAGCCCGAGCGCGGCCCCGGTGGGCAACCCGTCGGCGCCGCCGAGATCACCCTCGATCGGGCGGTTCCAGACGCGTTCACGGAGCTGTTCGACGGCTGCGGCACCGGCGCCCTCGGGGGTTCCGGTGGCGACCTCCTCGATGCCGACGCGCGCGACGTGCACGAGACCGTCGACGGGCAGGCGCGCCAGCGGCGACCATCCGCTGCGCGGGGGCGTGACAGCAGCCCAGGACGTGCGCACCGTCATCGGCGGGATCTCGAGCGTGAAGGCGCCATCGGATTCGTCGACGACCTGGGGGCTTGCACCGGGCGCGGCGTTCGGTACCGCACCACGCGGCGAACCGCTGCGAGCCAGACGATCGGCGACCGCCGCCAATGGGACGACGACGTCGACCGGCTCGTCGACGGCGCGCGCGAGCGGCAGCACCCGCAACCCTATGACGGTGCCCTCCCCCATGAGTCCGCGGCCCTTGCGCACGCCGACCCACGCGGCGAGCGTCGCTCCACTCGCCTGGAGGCGGATCGCGCCGTCGGCGTCGAGCGTGCGCGCGCGGGCGACGTACGTCGTCAGGTCTGCGGCGACCTGGACGTCCGCGAGCTCCAACCCGTCGCTCACGCCGAGGCCTCGCGGCGCTTCTCGGCAGCGCGGTGGCGGAACGGCACGGGCGGGCCGACGAAGCGTCGCAGCTGTGTCTTGTCGTGCTCCTCGAGCCGGCGCGGCCGCTCGGTTTGGAAGTCGTAACCGACGAGCGTCGTCTCCGCGAGCGCGTACGTCGTCGAACCGTGCCCCCCGTCGCGCACCTCGTACCCGACGTCGTACGCCGCGCCGCCGAGGTGCGTGATCCACATGGCGACCTCGATCGGCTCGATGCGGAACAGCAACGGCGCCCGGTACTCGATCTCGTGACGCGCGACGATGATGCCTTCGCCGACGACGGAACGCTCACGACCGAACCACTGCGCGAACGCGAGGATGCGGGCGTCCTCGAGCAGACGCAGGAACTGGACGTTGTTGACGTGGCCGTAGGCGTCCATGTCCGACCACCGCAGCGGAACGGGCACGACGGAGGCATAGTCGGGCGCGTAGGTCATGGCGGTCATTATCCCCCGCGCCCAGGCCCGATCACCAACCGACGGCGGTGTCATGTCACGCGGTTGCGCGCGGGAGGCGCCGTTCATGGGTAGCCTCGCCTCGTGACTTCCCTCGTTTCGATCGAACCGTCCGACGACCCGGTCGGCGACCTGCTGAACATCCTCGACGTCCGCCCGGTGGGCAGTGCAACGATCTCCGCGTCCTTCGACGAGGACGGTGAGCGCCGCGTCGACCTCGGTCAGAGCGCCGCGGACCTGTTCGTCGGCGAATCGCAGCCGCAGCCGCACGGGCGCATCTTCGGCGGGCAGGTTCTCGCGCAGTGCATCGTCGCGGCCGGCCGCACCGTCGGTGAGATCAAGCCCGGGGCGCCGCGCCACATCCACTCCCTGCACGGGTACTTCCTGCGCCCGGGGGACGCTGCGCAGCCGGTGCGTTTCGCCGTCGAGCGACTACGTGACGGTGGGTCGTTCTCCGCTCGGCGCGTTCACGCGATCCAGAACGGCGCGCCGATCCTCAGCGTCATCATGAGCTTCCAGGAGGACGCCGGCGGCATCGACCACCAGGTGACGATGCCGGACGTGCCGGCCCCCGAGTCGCTGCCCACGACCGCGGACATCGTCGGCGACATCGATCACCCGATGGCGCAGCACTGGGCGCGCGGACGCGCTGTCGACGTTCGACACGTCGAGGGCGGGCTCTATCTCGCGCCGGCGGACGAACGTCAGCCGTTCCAGAACCTGTGGATGCGCACACTGCGTGAGGTGCCGAACGACCCGCTGCTCAGCGCTGCGATCCTCGCGTACGCCTCCGACTACTCGATGCTCGAGGCGGCGATGCGCGCCAACGGCATCGCCTGGTCGTCACCCGGCTACCGCGCTGCGAGCCTCGATCACGCGATGTGGTTCCACCGACCCGTGGATCTGACGCAGTGGATCCTGTTCGCGCAGGAATCACCCTCGACGTCGGGTGGGCGCGGCCTCGGCGTGGGGCGCATGTTCACCGAGGACGGCACCCTCGTCGCCACCGTCGCGCAGGAGGGCATGATGCGCCTCAAGGACGCCCCCCGCCCCTGACCTCGCGTACCGCCATCCCCTGCACGACTGCGATTCCCGTCCCCATCTGCGATGTTCGTGCCCATCCGCGATTCTTGGTCACATCCGTCGGGCTGCGACGCATGGGCGCTACGTTGAGGGGCATGACTGATTTCGACGCTGACATCACGCTGACCGGGTCCTTGGTGCGGTTGGAGCCCTTGACGCTCGAGCATCATGACGGCCTCGTGGACGCCGTCAACGACGGCGAGATGTGGACGCGCTGGTACACGAGCGTTCCGCGCGCTGACGGTGTTCGCGCGATGATCGAGCAGCGCCTCGCATGGCGCGAGTCGGGGTTCATGGTGCCGTTCGTCGCGGTGCGGCTGGCGGACGAGCAGGTGTTGGGGTGCACGACGTTCTACGACATCGTCGACGCGGTGCCGCGCGTGTCGATCGGCTACACGTGGAATCGCGCGTCCACGCACGGCACGGGCACGAACGCGGAGAGCAAGTTGTTGCTCATGACGTACGCCTTCGAGACGATCGGGGTCGAGTGTGTGCGGTACGAGACGAGCTGGATGAACCAGCAGTCACAGGCCGCGATCGAGCGTCTCGGCGCCAGGCGCGACGGCGTGTTGCGCGCCGATCGTCGCGAGGGCAACGGCGCATTGGGCGACAAGGTTGTCTATTCGATCCTTGCGCACGAGTGGCCGGCCTCGAAGGCTTCTCTCGAGGCGCGCCTCGCGAAACGGCGCTGACCCGTCAGCCCGACGGTCCGGATCCCCAGACCGCGGCACTGACTGCGCCGGCGATGCCGGCCGGCTCTGACGTCGCGGCGGCACCACGAGCACGCGTCATGACGCAGCCCTTCCCCGAGCCCAATCCGTCCCCCACCTCACGACGCAGGGACAGCGGACAGTGACCCGGCGCACCATGGACTCTGGATGACAGCAACGCCCCTCACGAACACCGAGCGTGCGAGGTGTGAGTGAGAGGCGTTGCTGTCATCCAGCCCGAAGGCCTGTCGCACCGAGGTGGCGCGGCGCTCCTGGGCGAGCCCGCGAGCTCAGGATCCGCGCCGCCCGGAAGACGGGTCGAGGGAGTATCAGTCGCGTGTCCTTTCCGCGACTTCGTCAGCGCTCGCTGCGGCAGGATCCTCGCTTCGCTGCGGTCCTACCTTCGCGCGCTTGATCCTCAGTCGCGGGTGAGCCGGCGGTGTGTGACGCGGTGGGGGCGCGCTGCTTCGGCGCCGAGGCGTTCGATCTTGTTCTTCTCGTAGGCGTCGAAGTTTCCTTCGAACCAGTACCACGCGGCGGGGTTCTCGTCGGTGCCTTCGTAGGCGAGGATGTGCGTCGCGACGCGGTCGAGGAACCAGCGGTCGTGGCTGATGACGACGGCGCAGCCGGGGAAGCTGAGCAGCGCGTTCTCGAGGGATCCGAGGGTTTCGACGTCGAGGTCGTTGGTCGGTTCGTCGAGCAGCAGCAGGTTGCCGCCCTGCTTCAGGGTGAGGGCGAGGTTGAGGCGGTTGCGTTCACCGCCGGACAGGACGCCGGCCTTCTTCTGCTGGTCGGGGCCCTTGAACCCGAACTGCGAGACGTAGGCGCGTGCGGGGATCTCGACCTGGCCGACCTGGATGTGGTCGTTTCCTTCGGAGACGACCTCGAACAGAGTCGATTCGGGGTCGATGCCGGCGCGGTTCTGGTCGACGTAGCTGATGTTGACCGTCTCACCGATCTTCACGGTGCCGGCGTCTGGCTCTTCGAAGCCGACGATCGTCTTGAACAGGGTCGTCTTGCCGACGCCGTTGGGGCCGATGACGCCGACGATGCCGTTGCGCGGCAGCGTGAACGACAGCCCGTCGATGAGGACGCGGTCGCCGAAGCCCTTCTTGAGGTCGTTGACCTCGATGACCTGCGCGCCGAGGCGCGGGCCCGGCGGGATCTGGATCTCCTCGAAGTCGAGCTTGCGGGTGCGCTCGGCTTCGGCGGCCATCTCCTCGTAGCGCGCGAGGCGTGCCTTCGACTTCGTCTGGCGGGCCTTCGCGTTGGAGCGGACCCACTCGAGTTCTTCCTTGAGGCGCTTGGCGAGCTTCGCGTCCTTCTTGCCCTGGACGGTGAGGCGCTCCTGCTTCTTCTCGAGGTACGTCGAGTAGTTGCCTTCGTACGGGTAGAGACGACCGCGGTCGACCTCGCAGATCCAGCCGGCGATGTTGTCGAGGAAGTACCTGTCGTGGGTGACGGCGAGGACGGCGCCCGGGTAGCTCGCAAGGTGCTGTTCGAGCCAGAGGACGGATTCGGCGTCGAGGTGGTTGGTGGGCTCGTCGAGCAGGAGAAGGTCGGGCTTCTGCAGCAGCAGCTTGCACAACGCGACGCGGCGCTTCTCACCACCGGAGAGGACGGAGACATCGGCGTCACCGGGCGGGCAGCGCAGGGCGTCCATGGCCTGCTCGAGCTGGGAGTCGATGTCCCACGCATCGGCCGCGTCGATCTTCTCCTGGAGCTTGCCCATCTCCTCCATGAGGGCGTCGAAGTCGGCGTCGGGTTCGCCCATCTCGGCGGAGATCTCGTTGAACCGGTCGAGGTCGACCTTGATCTGGCCGAGGCCTTCCTCGACGTTGCCGCGCACGTCCTTCTCCTCGTTGAGCGGTGGCTCCTGCAGCAGGATGCCGACGCTGTAGCCCGGGGACAGGCGTGCCTCGCCGTTGCTGGGCTGGTCGAGCCCCGCCATGATCTTGAGGATGGTGGACTTGCCGGCGCCGTTGGGGCCGACGACGCCGATCTTGGCGCCGGGGTAGAACGACATCGACACGTCGTCGAGGATCACCTTGTCGCCAACGGCCTTGCGCGCCTTGGTCATGGTGTAGATGAACTCAGCCATGCGCCCGAGGCTATCGGTTGCAAGCCGTTCGACGCGACTTTCCGCGGCGCGTGCGGGGCCCGACGTCCGCCCGGCCGGGCGGTGACGTGCTCACCGTCCGGCCGGCCTCGCCGTCTCAGGCGTCGACGAGCGCGCGGCGCCCCTCGGTGGCTTCCTCGTCGGACGCGGGTTCGCTGCGGCCGAACTGCTCGTTCTCCACCGTGCGCGTCACCTCCGTGACGATGTCGTCGGCGAGGCGGTGGGAGCTCGGGATGACGGGGTCGGAGCACTTCGTGAACGACGTCTGCCCGAACTTGTGGGAGGCGCCGATGTCGTGCGCGTCGATCTGCACGCTCATGCGCTGCGAGCCGTCCTGCGCGACGTACTGACTGAGCCGCAGCCGACCCGAGACCATGACGTGCTGACCCTTCGCGAGCGAGTGATAAGCGTTGCCCGCGAGCGTGCGGAACGCCGTCACGCTGAAGAACTGCGACGCACCGTCGCTCCACGTGTTCTCCTGCGCGTTCCAGCGGCGTTCGTTGACCGCCATCCGGAACGTGAGGAACGCATCCCCTGTCTTCGTCTGGCGCAGCACCGGGTCGGTGACGACGGTGCCGCTGATGTCGATCGCTACCTCGTTCATGGTGGTTCCTCCACTGCGGCCGCGGCCGCGTCAGGCGTCGCGCCGGCCACCTCGGCCGGTCGTGATCCCGACGCTAGGCAGGTTCGTCCGCCCCGCGCGTCCCACCGTCACCGATGCTGTGGATAGGCCCTCCCGAGCGCTGCCTGGGAGGGCAGATTCACAGCTGGCACGCCTCGCCTGGGGACGGCCGCGACGCAGCGTCACCATCCCCAGCCCGGAGCCGAACCACGGTCCCCCCGCGCCTGACCCACGGCCGTACTGTCCGCAGAGCCCCCACCCACCAGCACCGCAACCATCGCCCGCGGCTCAGGCCGACGCCTCCGTGAGCGCCCGTGCCGTGTCGTCGTGGCGCCTCACGACCGCCTCGACGGGCGCGATGATGCGCTCCGACGCCACCTGCGCGATGGCCTCGTCGAGGCGCTCCTGCGCATCCTGACGTGCGCGTCGGGCTCCCGTCCGAGCGAGGGTCCGCGTGAGGACCGTGAGCAACAACCCCGCGAGCAACCCGCCGGCGAGCATGACGAGCGGGATGGGCAGCCAATCACCCGCCATCGTCGGGACGCCCACGTGGATCTGCATCGTGCCGAGCAGCGCGAGCACGATCAACCACGCGGCCCCGGCCAGCGCGACACCGGCGAAGGCCCACTGCAGCGCCGACGCCGCGGCCCACCAACCCGGGAAGCGTCCGCGCAACGGCGTCCGCAGCACGGCCTGGTCGAGCGCGTCGGCCATGGCGCCGTCACGCCCCGTCGCGGCGCTGCGCACCTCGTCTGCCCAGGGGTCCGGCAGGCCGTCCGCAGCCTTCTCCCCGAGACGCCTCGTCGCGAGGTCGACCGCAGCGCACGCGGCCGGCGTCGCGGGAGGCAGCGACGACTTGCCGAGCACGACGCGCCGATCACCGCGGCTCATGCCGTCGGACACCTGCTTGTCGAGCCCGAGCCGCGCGAGCGGCCGCGCCTTGAGCTTCTGCGACCATCGCGTGAACGGCCATCCGGTGCGCCGTGCCGCCTCTGTGCGGTAGTCGCGCTCGACGGCGTCGAGCACCACCCCCACACCGGCCGACTGCGCGAGGGCGGAGACGAGCTCGGCGTTCGTCCCACTCGTGCGATGCTCGCGCACCGCTCCGACGTGCGAGCTGAGCCGCTGGGCCTGATGCCGCAGATCGCCCGCGAGGCGCCGATCGGCGGCATTCTTGGCCTGCACGACGTCCGCGAGAGCGTCGACGAGGGTCGTCACACCGCCGTCGACGACCGTCGAGGTGGGCAGCACGAGCGCGTCCGTCAGCCCGTCCTCGACGAGGAGGCGACTCAGGTCGGCGAGGCAGCTGTCGGCCCCCTCCGGCGTCAACCGATCGGCCTGGTTGAGCACGACGATCGACGTCGCCTTCGCGACCGCGAGCTGACGGACGTACTGCTCGTGCAGCACCGCGTCGGCGTACTTCTGCGGGTCGGTGACCCACACGAACAGATCGCACAGCTCGAGCACGCGATCGGCCTCCGCACGGTGCTCACGCACACGGGAGTCGAAGTCGGGAAGGTCGAGCAGGACGAGCCCGTCGAGTTCGGCATGGCGTGGCATCGCGGCGTGCACCTGATGGCGTGAAGGCACGTCGAGCCAGTCGAGCAACTCGCTCGGAACGCTCTCACCCCAGATCGCCGCGGCGGCCCGTGACGTCGTCGGGCGGCGCGCGCCGACCCGCGAGACGGGCTCGCCGACGAGCGCGTTGAACAGGCTCGACTTGCCGGAGCCGGTCGCCCCGGCGAGCGCGACGACGGTGTGGTCACCGCCGATCCGTGAGCGCTCGGCGACGCGCGCCAGCAGCTTGCGGGCGACGGCGACATCGTCCGCGGGCAAGGCGGGCCCACCGAGCGTCAGCGCGCGTTGCAGCGCGGCGGCGCGGCCGTCGACCTCCTCGCGCGTGATGGGAGCGACGACCTCGGCGCGTTCGCGCCGCTCGCGTCCGAACGGCTTCCAGCTCATCGCGCCTCCTCGACGTGGGTGAGCGCCGTCTCGATGCGAGCCGCCGCCTGCTTCGGCAAAGCCACCTCACCGAGCGCAGCGTCGTAGCGACGTTCCTCGGCGGCGAAGAGCGCCTCGACGCGCTCGATGAGCAGACCGCGGGCCGCCTTGGCGAGCGAGCGGACGGCCTGGTCGCCGAAGATCGCCTCGAGCAGGCGCTGCGCGAGCACGGACGAGCCGGCGGAGATGCCGACCTCAGCGCCCGTCAGGCCGCCGGTCGAGGCGAACGTCACGATCATGAGCAGCACGGCGATGCCGTTGACGCCGAACGCGAGAAAACGCGCCGTCGAGCGCTTCTCACCGGCTTCGGAGCGGACGAGCTCGAGCACGTCGCCCTGCCAGTCGCGCACGAGCCGCTCGATGTGGTCGGCCACCTGCGGACTGGCTGAGGTCAGCTCGGGGTGACGCGCCACGAGCGGTTTGCCCGCGTCGTCGAGGCGCCAACCGCGGCCGGCGTCGAGGGCTGCCGATTCAGCGTGTGAGGTGACCAGCTGTGCCACCCCGGACTGCAGCGCCTCCCCCAGATCCCTCGCGGGTGCGGCCTTCTCCGTCCGCGCGGTGAACATAGCGGAGACGCGGTCGCGCAGGCGGCTGACGCCGGCCTCGAACTGCTTGAACAGCTCACCCGTACCGACGAACTCCTGCCACCGCGCGAGCACCTCGCCGCGCAGCAGCGTGCCGTCCTCAAGACCTTCGGCCACCTCCTGCAGGTGCTCGCGATAGGCCTCGTGGGCCACGTCGCTCAGCCGGGCGTGGGCGTCCTCCTGGGCCCGCGCCGCCGCGACGCTCGCCCGTGCCCGCGGCGCCAGCGAGTCGAGGGCGCCGTCGAGGGTGCGGCGGATAACGGCCTGCCGCGACATCGCGTCACTCGCGAGCGAGTTGAGCCACTCGGTGATGCGCGCGACTTCGGCCTGCGGCAGCATGCCGAAGTCGTCGAGCGGCGATTCGGCGACCGCGAACACCGGCGCACGGCCCAGCCCCTGCGCGGCGAGCATGCGCGCGAGGTCGGCCTGCACCTCGTCGATCGCCTCGCGCGGCACCCGGTCGAGGACGACGGCGACGGACGTCCCGCGCTCCGTGGCCTGCTCGAGCATCTCCCACGGCACCGCGTCGGCGTAGCGCACCGCGGTCGTGACGAACAGCCACAGGTCGGCGGCCGACAGCAGCTGTCGGGCCAGGTCGCGGTTCGCGGAGACGACGGAGTCGATGTCGGGCGCGTCGAGCAGCGCCAGCCCGCGCGGCACGGACGCCGACGCGACGAGCCGCAGCGACGACGGGTCGTCACCCTGCGTCGCACTGCCGGTCAGGCGTGACAGGCCGGGCAGCACCCGCTCGTCGATGAACCAGTGCGTGTCGCTCGGGTGGTGGATGAGAACCGACGCGCGCGTCGTCGGGCGCAGGACACCCGAGCGCGTCACCTGCTCGCGCACGATCGAGTTGACGAGCGTCGACTTGCCCGCACCCGTCGATCCACCGATGACGGCGAGCAGCGGCGCGTCGAGCGATTCGAGGCGGGGCATGACGTAGTCGTCGAGTTGCGCGACGAGCTCGTGCTGCGAGCGCCGAGCGACCGCCGCGTCAGCCGTCTCGAACGGGAGGACGTTGGCCGCGACGGCGGCGCGCAGCTCACCGACTGCTGCGTGCAGCCGGGCGGCGTTGAAGGGTTCGTTCACCCTGTCAGTCTTGCCGGTGCGCGCGTGCGGCTCAACTCGCTCGGCGCATCGACCGTTCCCGGATGCCATGACGGCGCTGTGGCATCAACGCCTGATGCCCTGCCGACCACGTCGCCATCCCGCGCGCTGCTACCTCCGAGCGTCGTCGCCTTTGAGCGTCGTAGCGCTTCGAGCGCCGCCGCGCCGTCAGCCCTCGAGCAGCGTCTGCCCGACGTAGGAACCGTCGCGCGCGCCCGGCGGAATGGCGAACAGCCCGGATCCGGTGTGCTGCAGGTATTCCATGAGGGCATCCTCGCGGGACATGCGCATCTGCATCGGGATGTACTGCGTCGACGGGCGGCGCACGTACGCGAGGAAGAACAGCCCCGCGTCGAGGCGACCGAGCGCATCGTTGCCGTCGGTGAAGTTGTAGCCGCGCCGCAGCATCTGGACGCCCTTGTTGTTCTTCGGGTGGGCGAGGAAGACGTGCGAGTTCTTGGCGATGAGGGGCTTGTTCTCGCGGCCGGTGACGTCGAAGCGTGGTTCGTCGAACTCCTTGCCGCCCGACAGCGGCGCTCCTTCGGCGCGGTCGCGGCCGATGAGGGTCTCTTGCTCGCGCAGGCTCGTGCGATCCCACGTCTCGAGGTGCATCGTGATGCGGCGCGCCACGAGATACGAGCCGCCGGCCATCCAGTCGGCTGCGGCGTCGTCGCCCTTCGAGACCCACACGTGCTCGTCGACGACGTCCTGCGACTCGGCCTTGATGTTGGCCGTGCCGTCCTTGAACCCGAACAGGTTGCGCGGCGTCGCCTGCGCCGTCGACGTCGAGCTGGTGCGACCGAAGCCGAGCTGCGCCCAGCGCAGCGCGGCGAGGCCGAAGGCGATGCGGGTGAGGTTGCGGATGGCGTGGACGGCGATCTGCGGGTCGTCGGCGCAGGCCTGGACGCAGAGGTCACCGCCGCTTCGATGCGGGTCGAGCTTGTCGGCCGGGAAGTGCGGCAGCTCGCGCAGTTCCTTCGGCTGCTTCTTCGCCAGGCCGAAACGATCCTTGCCGTCGCTCGTGCGGAACAAGGTGGGGCCGAAGCCGAACGTGATCGTCAGGCCGGCCGCGCCGAGCCCGTCGGCCTCACCCGTGTCGGCCGGGGGGGCGTCGTAGGACGTCACCTCGTCCGACGCCGGCAGCCCGCGCATCATGCGTTCGGCGGCGGAACTCCAGGCACGTAGGAGCGTCTCGAGGTCGTCTCGGGTGCTCGCGGTGACGTCGAACGCGGCGAAGTAGAGCCGGTCCTGTGCCGGGGTGACGATGCCGCTCTGGTGGGCGCCGAAGAACGGGTAGGTGCGCGCCGAGGCGTCGGGAGCCGGGTTCGCGGAAGCCTGAGAGGCACCCCACCCCCCGGCGAATCCGGCCAGCCCTGCGGCTGCGCCGCCTCCTGCGACACCGAACATCCCGCGGCGCGACAGCTGCGTCACTTCACCCATCCTTCTGCACGTCGTGTCGATCCGCTCTGACGCGGATCCGGTCGCTGCGATCGTCGTGACGACCACCGTCGAAGCGCCCCACCCAGGGTAGGGCGCTTCGACGCCGGTGTCAGGACGTGACGGTCGCCGTCAGCTTCGACAGCGGTTCGCTGAGCGCGTTGACCGCGTCGGAGAGTTCCTTGACCTCGGCCTTCGACAGCTTGTCGTAGCTCTTGAAGACGGCGTCGTCTCCGGAACCGGAGACGCGGTGCTTGTCGAGCAACTTCTGCAGCGCCGCGAACTTCGTCGCGATCGACGTGTCGAGCTTCGCGTCCTTCTTCTTGAGCAGCGGACGCAGGTTCTCCCACGCGATGCGTGCGCCGTCGACGTTGCCCTGGAAGTCGTAGAGGTCGGTGTGCGACCAGATCTCCTCCTCGCCGGTGACCTTGCCCGTGGCGACCTCGTCCATGAGGGACTTCGCGCCGTTGGCGATCTTGTCGGCGGTGAACGTCGTCGTCTTGGTGCGCGTCTCGAACGTCTTGGTATCGCTGAGGAGCTGGTCGGCGATCTTGTTGCGCTCGGTCTTGCTCATCTCGGTGTAGCCCGACTTCGGCGGCCACAGATCCTTCTCGATGCGGTGCCAGCCGGTCCACTCCTGGCCCTTCTCGAGGTCGGCCTCGCGCAGGTCCATCTTGGGGTCGAGGTCGCCGAACGACTCGGCGACGGGCTCGACGCGCTCCCAGTGCAGGCGCGCCTTCGCGTAGAGGGCGCGCGCCTCGGCGTCCTTGCCGCTCTTGTAGAGGTTGACGAACGTCGTCGTCTGCGCGCTCAGCTGCGTCGCCTGATCCTTGACGTAGGCCTGGTACTGCTTGTCGGCCTCGTCGACGAGCGCCTTGTCGGCCCCCGTCGGTGTGAGGTCGGCGCCGGAGTCGGTGACGGTGAACTTCGACTGGATGCCCTTGCCGACCATGCCCGGCTTGCAGGCCGTGTAGTACGTGCCCGGCGCGGCCTTGACGACGAGTTCACGCGTCAGGCCCGGTGCGATGTTCTCGACCTCGCCGACGATGCGGAGGCGGTCCGAACCGAGCAGGTAGAACTCGGTGACCTTGTCGCCGTCGTTCTTGACGCTGAACGACAGGGTGCCCGAGGGTGCCTCCGAGGCCGAGACCTTGCACTCGCTCGACGTGGAGGAGACCGTCAGCTTGCCGTTGCCCTTGGAATCCTTCGAGTTGCTCGTGCACCCGGTGAGCGCCAAGCCGGCGATGCTGGTGAACGCGAATGCCCGTGCGGTGCGGGTGGGGAGAATCATGCTGTTGCCTTCTGCTTCGTGGCCACGGCGGAGCCCGAGGCCTTCGGGGGGTGGGGTGCGCGCACGCGCACGATGAACATCGGCAGGACGATCGCGATGTAGGCAACCCAGACGGCGAGCTCGAACCACGTCGTCGCCGGTGAGAAGTTGAACGTGCCCTTGAGCAGCGTGCCGATCCACGACGACGGCGGGATCTGTTCGCTGACGTCGAACGCGAGGGAGTTGAGGCCCGGCAGCACACCGCTCTCCTGCAGGTCGTGCACGCCGTACGCGAGGACGCCGGCCGCGACGAAGATGAGGAAGCCGCCGGTCCAGGTGAAGAACTTCGACAGGTTGAGCGACAGCGCACCGCGGTAGAGGAGGCAGGCGATGACGACGGCCGTCAGCAGGCCGAGCCCGGCGCCGATGAGCGGCGCGCTCGACGAGCCCTCCCCCGAGCTCGCAGCCTGCGTGGCTGCCCACAGGAACAGGGCCGTCTCGAGGCCCTCACGGCCGACGGCGAGCATCGCCACGACGACGAGGGAGGCGCGCGAGGCGTCCGCGGCGCGGTCGACGTGGCTCTTCAGATCGCCCGACAGGCTGCGGGCGGAGCGTGCCATCCAGAAGATCATCCAGGTGACGAAGCCGACGGCGACGATCGACAGCGTGCCACCGATTGCCTCCTGGGCCTCGAACGTCAGGCCGCGGGGGCCGTACGTGAGGGCGGCGCCGAAGGCGAGGGAGATCGCGATGGCGGCGGCGACGCCGAGCCAGATGCGCCCGAGCAGGTGGCGCCGACCCGACTTCACCAGGTAGGCCACGAGGATGACGACGACGAGCGACGCCTCCAGCCCCTCTCGAAGCCCGACCAGATAGTTGCCGAACACCACGCACTCCTCACAGCCAAACGTTTAGGTAAGGCAAACCTAAAGCATGGAGGAGTCTGAGAGTGCATCGGGGTGCATGAGGGCATGGTGATGTGACGTGATTCGCGTCGCGAGGAGGTGATGTGGGGCCCACGACCCCGATGTGGCGGAGGCGGGCGGCTCAGCGCGCGGAGCAGGGGCGTCATGAGCGAGACATGGGCGTGACATCGGCGCGCGACGACATGGCGTCGCCTTAGCACGGCAGCGCAGCGCACGCCGCGGTCGAGCCGCTTCGGTGCCCCCGGCGAGATTCGAACTCGCGACCTAGAGATTAGAAGGCTCTTGCTCTATCCAGCTGAGCTACAGGGACTCACCCGCCGAGAGCGGGTAAACAAGAAAACCCCCAGATCGCTCTGGGGGCCACTTGCTTGGGGTGAGTAACGGGACTTGAACCCGCGACATCCTGGACCACAACCAGGTGCTCTACCTGCTGAGCTATACCCACCATGCGCCGTCCACGTCACCGTGTCAGGCAGCGCGGACGAATATACCCGAAACAGGGCCGCCGCGCCCAATCAGGGACGCGTCCGGCGTCAGGGGCCAACCTCGTAGCGCTTGGCGATGACCTGCGCCTCGTTCGACGTCGGGCCGGGAGCGGGCACGAAGACAGCCTCGCGATAGTAACGCAGCTCCGCGATCGACTCGCGGATGTCGGCGAGGGCGCGGTGGCCGCCGTGCTTGGCGGGCGCGTTGAAGTAGGCGCGGGGGTACCAACGCCGCGAAAGTTCCTTGATCGACGACACGTCGATCGTGCGGTAGTGCAGGTGCCCCGCGAGCTGCGGCATGTCGCGCTCGAGGAAGCCGCGGTCGGTCGAGACCGTGTTGCCACCGAGCGGCGCCTTCCCCGCCTCGGGCGCATGCTGCATGACGTACTCGAGCACGAGCGCCTGCGCTTCCTCCATGCTGACCCCTTCGTCGAGCTCGGCGAGCAGCCCGGACCTGGTGTGCATGTCGCGCACAAAGTCACCCATCTGCTCGAGGGCTGCCGGCTCGGGCTTGATGACGACGTCGACGCCGTCACCCAGCTGGTTCAGCTCGAAGTCGGTGACGAGCGCGGCTACCTCGATGAGGGCGTCGTTCTCCAGGTCGAGGCCCGTCATCTCGCAGTCGATCCAGACGATGCGGTCGGTGTGGGCGCGGTCGTTGTCAGTCACGGCGAACATCCTAGCGAGCCTCGCCCCCGCCATGACGATGCCGCCCCACCCCGCGCTCGGCGGGGTGGGGCGGCAACGTCACGGCGGCGAATCGCGCTGAACAGGTGCTCAGTTCGCCGTGGTGTTCGAGAACCAACGGCGACGGCGCTCCTCGCGCTCCGCCGTCACGGCGCGGTACTCGCGCGTGTTCGGGTGCTCGTAGCGGTTGCGGGCATTCTCGACCTCGGCCCACTTCTCCTCGAGCGGACGCTCGGCCTCGGCCTTCTTGCGCTCCTTCGCGCGCTCGGCCTCCGCCTTCTTCTGCTCGGCCTCGACCTTGTGACGCTGCGCGTCACGACGCTCCCGCTCCTCACGCTTGTGGCGGCTCTCGGCGAGCGCACGACGGCGACGCACCTCGCGCGCCTCGGCGATCTCCGCCGCCTCGCGCTCCGCGGCGTCGTCCGTGGCGCGACGACGCGTCACGCCGTCCGCGCGTGAGACGCCGGAGCCGTCCGCGAGGTCGGGGGCCTCGTCCTTCGTGGCCGCGGCGAGCGCCGGAGCCGCTTCCTGCGTCTTCGACTGCGGACGCGTCGGACGCTTCTCGCTCGAGCCGGCCTGAGCGGCCATCGTGCGCTCGTCGGAACGCTCCTTGGGAGCCTCGGGCAGCATCGTGCGGACGGCCTCGTCCGGCACGCCGGACGACAGGCGCAGGGGGTGGGCCTGCTCGACGAGCGCGTCGTACTTCTCTGCCTTCTTGTCGATGCCCTTCTCATCACGCACGGGCAGGAGGATGAGCTCTTCGGCCGGGTAGCCGGTCTTCAACTGGCGCGTGCGCAACGTCTCGGAGTCGAACTCCGCACCGAAGAGCATGGCGAGGTTCGTGATCCACAGCCACAGCAGCAGGATGATCGGCGTCGCCATCGGGCCGTACGTCTTGCCGTAGTTGCCCATGTTGGACACGTACCAGGCGAAGGCGATCGTCCCGATCGCCCAGATCACGAACGCGAGGACGGCGCCCGGGTTGAACATCGCCTGCTTGAAGGGACGCTTCACGTTCGGCGTACCCCAGAACAGCAGCGAGATGATGAAGATGACGACGACGATGACGAACGGCACCTTCGCCCAGTCCCACACCGTCGCAGCCTGCGTGCCGAGACCGACGGAGTCGAAGATCTGCTCCGCGATGCCACCCGAGACGACGAGCGAGAACGCGGCGAGGATCGCGAGGACGAACGCCACGATCGTCACGAAGTAGAGCCACAGCCGCAGCTTGAAGACGGGGCGGCCCTCGGCAACGTCGTAGATACGGTTGCTCATGCGCGAGAAGGCGTTGACGTAGCCCGACGCCGACCACAGCGACAGCAGGATGCCGAGGATGAAGGCGAGGCCGGCGCCGCCGCCCTGCAAGTTGTTGATGAAGGTCGTGAACCCCTCGGGGATGTCGTCCTTGTTCTTGCCGACGATCTCCGCGATGGCTTCGATGACGCTGTCCGTCGTCTTCTGCCCGTTGCCGAACAGCCCGATCGTCGAGACCGCCGCAATGATGGCGGGGAACATCGCCTGCACCGAGTAGTAGGTGAGCGACGCGGCCAAGTCGGTGCACTGGTCCTGCGAGAACTTGGCCGCAGCGCGCTTGAACGCGACCTTGTAGTCGGGTTTGGCGTCGAGCTTCGGCGGATCGCCGTACGGGCGCTCCACTCCGGCTTCAGGAAGGCTCGTCATGAGTCGTCTCCGGTGTGTTGTGGTCAGAACTGTTCTGTCTCGAATCTATCGCCCCGATCGCGCCGCGTCCCATCCCCCGCTGGGCGCGTCGGAGGCGTATCGTGTTGCGCCGCACGCGAGGCGCGGCTCGAAGTTGGCCCGAAGTGCCGCTGTCGTCTATAGTTCTTTCTCGTTGCGCCAATAGCTCAATTGGCAGAGCAGCTGACTCTTAATCAGCGGGTTCGGGGTTCGAGTCCCTGTTGGCGCACCAGAAAAGCCGTTACAGCCGAACGACGTTCGACGTCGGCGCCGCGGTGTCGAAGGGCCGGTGAACACGTGTTCACCGGCCCTTCGCCGTGCGCCTTGACTGCGACACGACGTCACGCCAGGTCGGTTCGACGATCATCGGCGACGGGAACGCTCAGTCGGCGTCGTCGGTGGAGATGACGTCCGCCTGCGAGTTCAGCTCGTGGGCCGGCACCCCCATCTCCTTCTCGGCGTCGCTCTGCTCGTCTCGCGTCGTGTTCTCCTCGTTCGCGGACGTGGCGTTGTTGTCGTTCTCACCGGGCATGGTTGCCTCCCTGCGTTGACGGCGTTCACTGTCGCCTCAACCCTTTCACGGGGCGCCCCGGGCCGCCATCACCTTGCGGTTGATGCCCGACCCGGCACAGGCGCCTCACGAGCCGGGGCACTCGAACCCGAGCATGCGAGAAGGCCCACCGTGAACGGTGGACCTTCTCCGGAGTGGTGCGCCAACAGGGACTCGAACCCCGAACCCGCTGATTAAGAGTCAGCTGCTCTGCCAATTGAGCTATTGGCGCAACGAGGAGAAACACTACATGAACGGCAGGTGCGAGGCCAAATTCGTGTCAGCGCCTGCGCCTCCCCCGTCGCGACGGCTCGGAGAAACACGCGTGGCCCGCTCGTCGCGGGACGAACGGGCCACGTCGGGGGGCGCCGTGGGGCGCCCAGTGTCAGGATCGAAGGCGCTTCGCGAGGCCGACGAGCACGAGCAGCCCACCGAGGCCGCCGAGACCCATCGCGACACGGTCGGAGCGCAGGTCGCCGTCAGCAGTGCGGGTCGCGTCGGTCAGCGCGAGGCGAGCGCTCTCGGTCTGACGCTTGGCGATCTCCTTCGGCTGCGCGCGGAACGCGAGCTCGTCGATCGTGCCGGCGAGGCGCGAACGCGACGCGGCGAGCTCAGCTTCGATCTGCTTGGCCGTCTTGGGTGCCATGGTGGGTCTCCTTGCCACATGCGGAAAACTAGGATCTTGACTCAAAGGTTAACGCACCAGACGGATTCGCTCAGGAGGACTTCACCCATGGCACGCCTCGAAGCTGGTACACGCGCCCCCGACTTCACGCTGACGAGTGACGCCGGCACCCAGATCTGCCTTGGCGACTACGCCGGCCGCAAACTCATCATCTTCTTCTACCCCGCCGCGATGACGCCAGGATGCACCACGGAGGCCTGCGACTTCCGCGACTCGCTCGCACCGCTGCAGGCCGCGGGCTACGAGGTCATCGGCATCAGCCCCGACGCGCCCGCCAGGCTCGCGACGTTCGTCGAGAAGGAGCAGCTGACGTACCCGCTGCTGTCGGACGAGTCGAAGACGACACTCGAGGCGTACGGCGCCTACGGCGAGAAGAAGCTGTACGGAAAGCCCGTCGTCGGCGTCATCCGTTCGACGTTCGTCATCGACGAGAACGGCGTCATCGAGCTCGCGCGCTACAACGTCAAGGCCACCGGACACGTCGCGTCACTGAAGAAGGCCCTGAAGTTCGAAGCCTGAGCGCGCCCTGACGCAGGGTGGGCGCGGCCCCGCCGCGGTTCTGCCCCACGCAGGATGGCGGACAACTCACGTGTAAGCCCGTCACGACTCGCCTCCTCGTGAGTTACCTGCCATCCTGTGCAAGCGTCGGCGTCGGCATGGGCTCGGACGACGTGACGTAGGATCGTCGGCGCTGCGCCTGTGGCGGAATTGGCAGACGCGCCAGATTTAGGTTCTGGTGTCTTAGACGTGGGAGTTCAAGTCTCCCCAGGCGCACCGAGGACGAGGGCGGCACTCGCAGACGCGGGGCCGTCCTCGTCGCATGTCGGGTGCGGTGCTCGGGTGGGCTCGAGTTGACGGGCCCCACTCGGCAGGCGAGCGGCCATCGCCCGGATCCAAGACCCGCCCAGGTTGGCCCGCTCCCTCACCTCGCGGGCAACCGAGACCGATTCGCAACCGAAAACGCCCTCCCCTGACGTCGCGGCGGCTCTACTGTGAGCCCAGCACGTCACGACGCCCCAGCCGAGCACGAACGCCCCAGCTCGTCCCGGCCGGCGCACCCGTCGTCGGAGGAAGCCATGCGACACACCATCACGGCTGCAGTCTCACTCTGCGCCCTCACCACCCTCGTCGGGTGCTCGAGCGGATCGTCGACGAGCGGTGACGCCTCGTCATCAGCGTCGACGTCGGCCTCAGTGTCGGCGGCGTCCACGCCCCCATCGTCCACCGCCTCGGCTCCTGCGAGCGGGTCGTCGTCGGCAGCGCCGTCATCGAGTGCCAGCGGCACGAACGGCGCATCCTCGAGCGCAACGAGCGCCGGCGCCTCGAGCACCACGGCCCCCTCCCCGACCAGCCCGGCGCCGTCGTCGTCCGGCGCGTTCAGAGTCGAGATCACCTCCGTGACGTACGCCAACGGCGCGTACGACGCGGTCGTCACGACGCGCCCCGGCGCCACGTTCTTTCTGGCCCCGACCTCCCCGGGTGCCAACGGCATGTCCCCGTCAGCATCGGCGGGGGGCGTCTGCACCGCGGGAACCAAGGGCGTCCAGGGCATGCTGACGACGTACTCGCTGCACTGCCCGGGCGAGCAGAATGCTGCGACGCTCCTCATCGTGCGCGTCGCGGGCGGCGGCTCGGGAGCCAGCGTCGCCACCCCCCTGGCTGTCGGCACGACGCCGTGAAGCGCGCCCGTCGCGCGATCGCGGTCGCGACGCTCCTCGCGCTCACCGGCTGCTCCGCGCAGGCCATCACCCCGGCGTCCCCGTCGTCGAGTCGCATGACGCGGCCCTCCGTCGTCCCCACCATCGATCTGCCCGAGGGCACGGGCCCGACGGATCCGGATGTCCCCGCCGAAGGTTCGACCGATGCGCCCGAATTCGTCCCGACACAGATCTGGGTTCGTTCGGCGACCTACACCCGGGGCTCGTACGCCCTGACGCTCGCGACTGCGCCCGAGGCCGACTTCGTTCTTCAGGACACGCGAGCCGCGGGCGGTGGGCAGCTCATCCCAGGAGGTGACGCTGATCCCCAGTGCAGCAAGACCTCGGAGAAACCCCTGTCTGCACCGATCAAGGGTGCCCTGAAGAACGTCACCCACCTCGTGACCCTGACGTGCCACGTCACCGGCGCGCTGAAGCGTCCTGCCATCTCCGGCCTCTGGGGCGACGCCACGCACACGGGCGCGACCTCGGCGATCTTCGCGCTCGGCGATGCCAAGGCCCAGGGCAGTCCGCAGACAGATCCGGACGCGCCGATCCAGGCCGACCAGCCCGTCGACACGCAGGTCGTGTCCGCCCACTACCAGGGCGAGAACGTGACGGTGACGGCGTGGGCCACCGAATATGCCGCACTCACGCTCGCCGTCGCTGAGGCCCAGGACACGAATGAGTTCCCTGAGTGCACGACGGCCTTGTCGCCCGAACATCGCCCGGGTGTGAAGACGCCGACACAGCAACGGCTGTTCACGATCACCTGCTCGAACGTCAAGCGCCCGACGACGTGGGGGCTCGACGTCGCTCAGGCCACGGGAGAACTGGGTCAGGAGGCGGTCTTCACGAGCACGACCGTGCAGCTGCCGTGGAAGGCAGCGCCATCTGGTGCGCGGTCAGCATCCGCGTCGGTTTCATCGACGTCGGCGACGGCATCGACCTCGGCGAAGTAGCTCCGCTGAGCCTCAGACGAGCGCCGCCACCTGCGGCAGGATCGCGCGGAAAGCTCGCCCGCGATGGCTGATGGCAGCCTTCTCGTCCGCGGTGAGTTCGGCCATCGTCCGGCCGTCGGGCAGTTCGAAGATCGGGTCGTAGCCGAACCCGTTCATACCACGCTGATCGCGCGTCAGGCGCCCTTCGACGTGGCCGAACTCCACCTGCGTCGACTCGTCGGGAACTGCGAGCGCCACGCAGCACATGAAGCGCGCGGTGAGCTCGTCGGCGGGCACGTCGCCGGTCTGGGCGAGCAGCAGGTCGATGTTCGCCTGATCCGCGCCATGCGTGCCCGACCAGCGTGCCGAGAACACGCCCGGACAGCCACCGAGGACGTCGACGGCAAGCCCCGAGTCGTCGGCGAGCGCCGGCAGACCTGTCGCGCGCGCGACGTCATCGGCCTTGAGGCGCGCGTTCTCCTCGAACGTCACACCCGTCTCGACGGTGTCGGCCAGGTCGGCGAACTCGCCGACGCTCACGACGTCGATGGGCAGCTGCGCTGCGTCGAGCAGGTGCTGGAAATCCGCGATCTTGCCGGCGTTGCGGGTCGCGAGCACGACGCGGGTACGTGCCTCGGCGGGGCGAGCGTCGCTCACTGCAGGCGCTCGCGAGCGTCGGCGGCGAGAGCGTCGCGCTGCTTCGTCGTCAGGTCGGCGATGCCGTCGGCGGCGAGGTCGAGCAGGGCGTTGAGCTCGTCACGGCTGAACGGCGCACCCTCGGCGGTGCCCTGCACCTCGACGATGCCGCCCGAACCCGTCATGACGACGTTCATGTCGGTCTCCGCCGTCGAGTCCTCGGGGTAGTCGAGGTCGAGCACCGGCTGACCGGCGACGATGCCGACGCTGATCGCGGCGACCGAATCCGTCAGCGGCTTCGCCTTCTTCGCGATGAGACCGCGCGCCTGAGCGTCGGCGATGGCATCCGCGAGCGCTACGTACGCGCCGGTGATCGACGCGGTGCGCGTGCCGCCGTCGGCCTGCAGGACGTCGCAGTCGATGACGATCGTGTTCTCCCCCAGCGCCTTCGTGTCGATGACGGCGCGCAGGCTACGCCCGATGAGGCGGCTGATCTCGTGGGTGCGGCCACCGACCTTGCCCTTGCGCGCTTCGCGGTCGCTGCGGGTGTTCGTCGAGCGCGGCAGCATCTCGTACTCGCTCGTCACCCAGCCGGTGCCCTGGCCCTTGAGCCAGCGCGGCACGCCCTCGGTGAACGACGCAGCGCACAGCACGCGCGTGCGACCGAACTCGACGAGGCAGCTGCCCTCGGCATGATCGAGCCAGTTGCGGGTGATGCGCACCTCGCGCAACTGATCGGGGGTGCGGCCGTCGTGGCGGGGGGTGGGCGTGGCTGCGTCAGTCATGGCGTCAGCCTATCGAGTGCGGCGAGGCCTGCTGAGCGGCACCGCAGCCTGGAGATGCCGCTCGCGCTCGCCTGACGGCCGTGGACCCGCCATCCTGTGGGGGCTCACACGCTAGGAGCGCCAGGTGAACGCCGGCTAGTGCGTGCCGGCACCGGCTCGCCGGGCATCACACGAAGGTCTGACGAATCTCGTGGCGTGCCCCGTCGACGACGACGTGCGCGAGGGATCCGTTGATGAGGACGTTGCCGGGTGGCACGTGACCGAAGTCGACATCGGCGACGATCGGCACGTTGAGGCTCCCCAGCGCATCGAGGATCGCGTCGTCCTGCGTCAGACCGGCTCGTTCCGGCGCACCGGTCCGGCCGATGAGCACCGCTGATGCCCCCTCGAACCACCCGGCGAGGCGCAGCCCGTGGAGCATGCGCGCAGCATCGAGCGAGGGTGCCTCGCAGTTCTCGAGGTAGACGATGACGCCGTCATCCTCGTGGTCACGAGCGAAGCGGCGCACGTCGCCGTACGGGGTGCCCGCGAGATGGCACACGACGTCGAGGCACCCGCCGATGAGACGCCCGGAGACGTCGACCCGTGACCGGCCCGCGAGAACCCGCCACGACGTGGGCTCGCTCAGATCCATGCGATCGGCGCAGGGGTGACGCTCCCAGTCGTCGAACCACCGCGCCGACGCACGCGTGGGTCCTCTTGGACGAAAGACGCCCCGGCCGGCATCGCGGCGACGTCGAGCCAGTGCGCGGTGCCCTGCGGCAGTTCGTACGGCGCGTCCATGAGGTTCTGGCCATGCATCGTCGCGACGCCGGAGCGCAGCGTCAGCGGGAGCAGCAGCGTCGAGATGTCGCTCCACCCGACGACCCAGGTAGGGTCCGCTCGCAGCGCGTCGTGGTCGAGCAGGTCGACGAGGTCGATGGCCAGCTCCCCGCCCCACGGCGGGACGACGGCGCGCACCGCTTGGTCGCGGACGAACGCGTTGAACTCATCGGCCCGTGCACGCGCGGAGCCGCTCGTGATGCCGTCACCGATCAGGCACTCGCCGAGGACCACCTCGAAACCGCGGCCACGCAGCCAGTCAGTGACAAAAGTCAGCCGTGCCTCGTGTTCGGGTCGAACCGGCGCCGACGGGGCAGTCACCGCAACCGTGTCACCGGGACGCAGCGGGCGGGGGTAGCGAATCTCGGTCGACATGCCGTCATCCTGGCATTCGACCGTGAGCAGGCGCACGCGAATTTGCTCCGCCCCCGGTGCGCGCCCCCGTCAGCCGGTGTCGTTCTGCCGGCGCGACACTGCGCCACCCGAGGATGGCGCGTAACTCACAGGTAGGCATGCAGCAAACCCCTACCTGTGAGTCATCCGCCATCCTGGCGCGACGGCACGCCGTCCGTCGACGGCGCGCGACGCCCGTCAGAGCTCGTAGGTCTCCCCCGCGACGGCGACCTCGACGTCGCCCTCCCACACGGTGCGAGCATCCCGCAGGCAGTCCTCGACGGGCGTCCACGTCGGGATGTGGGTGAGCATGAGCCGCTTCGCCCCCGCGTCCTTGGCCGTCTGCGCGGCGCGCGAGCCGCTGAGGTGGACGCCGCGCATCTCGTCGTCGCGACCGTCGACGAAGGCCGAGTCGGTGAGGACGAGGTCGGCGTCCCGCTCGAGCTCGACGAGTCCCGGGCAGGCGTCCGTGTCACCCGTGTACGCGAGCACGGCGCCATCGGCCTCGACGCGGAGCCCGTACGCCTCGACGGGGTGGTTGACGAGGTGCGGCGTGATGCGCAGCGGGCCGATCTCGAACGTCTGACGGTCGACGAGGTCGACGAAGTCAAAGGCTGTGCCCAGGTCTTCGGGCTTGCCGACGGCGTAGGCGCGCGTCAGGCGCTCGCGTGCGCCCGCGGGTGCGTGCACCGGCAACTTGGCGTCGAAACGACCGAGCGGGTCGTAGTTGCGCACGACGTAATAGCTGCACAGATCGAGGCAGTGGTCCGGATGCAGGTGGCTGATGACGACGGCGTCGATCTCGTCGACCTCGCGGTAGCGCTGCAGCGCGCCGAGCGAGCCGTTGCCGAAGTCGAGCAGCACCGAGGTGCGCCTGCCGTCGGCCTCCGCCTCGACGAGGTAGCAGGAGGCGGGCGATTCAGGGCCCGGGTAGGAGCCTGAGCAACCGATGATGGTCAGTTTCACAGCGCCGCCTCACGCGTCACCGCGGTCACCTCGGGGCCGAGGAAGCGCCGCGCGAGGGTCTCGAACGCGGCCGGGTCGCCCGTCGTCATCCACTGGTGCTGCGTCGCGCCGAGCTCGGGATCGCGCAGCTGACCGATGTCGGCGAGCACGCGGTAGACGTCCTTCGCCGTCTCCTCCGCCGACGACACGAGCGTCACCGTCGAGCCCACGACGTAGCTGATGACACCGGTCAGCAGCGGGTAGTGCGTGCAGCCGAGGATGAGCGTGTCGACGCCTTCGTCGACGAGGCCGTCGAGGTACTTGTGCGCGACCGTCAGCAGATCCGGGCCGGAGGTGATGCCGGCCTCGACGAACTCCACGAACCGCGGGCACGGGACGCTCGAGATCTTGACCTGCGGCGCGGCGGCGAAGCTGTCGGTGTAGGCACCACTCTGGTGCGTCGCCTCCGTCGAGATGACGCCGACGCGGTTGTTGCGCGTCGCCGCGGCGGCACGGCGCGTCGCCGGGCGGATGACCTCGACGACGGGCACGTCGTAGCGCTCGCGCGCGTCGTGCAGGACGGCTGCGGACGCCGAGTTGCACGCGATGACGAGGGCCTTGACGCCCTGTTCGACGAGCGAATCCAGGCATTCGATGGCGTACTGCCGCACCTCGGCGATGGGCCGCGGGCCGTAGGGGGCGCGGGCGGTGTCGCCGAGGTAGATGATCTTCTCGTGCGGCAGCTGGTCGAGCACGGCGCGCGCCACGGTCAAACCGCCGTAGCCGGAGTCGAAGATGCCGATCGGTGCGTCAGTCACGCTTTTCAGGGTAAGTCGTGACGTGTGGTGCTACTCACCGGTTGCGACCTGACGAGGTGTGAGGCTGCCCATATCGCATCGCTTCAGCCGCCCGGAATGGGCGCCGTCAGGCGTCGTCCTCGTCAGCGACGTAGGTGTTGGCGAGCACGCCGATCTCGGGGATCTCGACCTCGACGCGCTGCCCCGCCCGCACCTGGCCGACACCCTCGGGGGTGCCGGTGAGGATGACGTCCCCCGGCAGCAGCGTGAACGCCTGCGACGCGTGCGAGATGAGCTGCGCGACGTCGTGGATCATGTCGGACGTCGGCCCGTCCTGCTTCACCTCTCCGTCGACGCGCGTCGTCACGCGCGTGGCGGACGGGTCGAGCTCGGTCTCGATCCACGGCCCGAGCGGGCAGAACGTGTCGAAGCCCTTGGCGCGCGACCACTGGCCGTCACTCTTCTGAAGGTCGCGGGCGGTGACGTCGTTCGCGATCGTGTAGCCGAAGACGACCTTCATCGCTTCCTCGACGCTCACCTTCTTGCACATGCGCCCGATGACGACGGCGAGTTCGCCCTCGAAGTCGACGCGCTCGCTGATCGACGGCATGACGACGGGGTCGTTCGGGCCGACGACGGCGGTGTTCGGGATGAGGAACATGAGCGGTTCCTTCGGCGCCTCGCCGCCCATCTCGCGCGCGTGCTCGGCGTAGTTCTTGCCGATGGCGACGATCTTGGAGCGCGGGATGACGGGCGCGAGCAGACGCACGTCGTCGACCTGGTGGACGGCACCCGTCAGCTCGATCTTCGTGTAGAGCGGGTCGCCCGTGATCTCGGCGATCTTCTCGCCCGCCCCGTCGACCAGACCGAACATCGGGTCATCACCCGTCGTGAACCTCGCGATACGCATGTGCCCATCCTATTTCGTCGTCGCCGGCCCGCTGACGGGGTGTGTCGGCAGCAGGCGGTGGAGCGCAGCGCCGTGGGTCGAGTTCTAGGATCGACGGGTGAGGGAGCAGGTCGAGGTGATGACGCCGGCGCAGTGGCGCGAGGCGGTCGCCGCCCACGAGGCACGCGTGGCCCCGCACGTCGAACCGCATCTCGGTCGTCGCAAGGAGCACCGCAAGCATCCCGTCGAGGATTTCCTCTTCGTCTACTACTCCTACTCCCCCGGCAAGCTGCGGCGCTGGCACCCGGGCGCAGGCGTCGCGTTGCTCGTCGACGAGCGCGGTCGCACGCCCATCACCGACGACCGGTTCACCCGCCGCATCACGACGGCCGAGGGGGATGCCGATGTCCTTGACGTCGACGAGTTCGTCGACGCACGCGACGGCACCATCGCGTTCGTCAGGTCGCTGCTCACCGCGACGCTCGCGCGCGCACCGCACCTGGGGTGCTTCGGGATGCACGAGTGGGCGATGGTCTACAAGCTCGCGCCGGGCGAGCAGCGTCACGAGCAGTTGCCGCTGCGCCTGAGCCAGGCCGCGACGGACGACGTCGTCGAGGCCGCCGACATCCGCTGCACGCATTTCGACGCCTACCGCTTCTTCACGCCCGACGCCGTCGAACTGAATCGCGAGCGCCCGACGCGCGAGCGTCAGGTCGAGTTCGAACAGCCTGCGTGCCTGCACGCAGGGATGGATGTCTACAAGTGGGCGCACAAACTCGCGCCTCTCGTCCCGAGTGACCTCGTGCTCGACGCGTTCGAACTCGCCAAGGAGATCCGCACCCTCGACATGGAGGCCAGCCCCTACGACGTGCGCGGCCTCGGCTACGGCGTCGTCCCCGTCGAGACGCCGCGCGGGCGCGCTGAGTACGTTCGTCGTCAGCGAGAGTTCGCCGAGCGGTCGCAGGAGTTGCGACGACGCCTGCTCGACGTGCTGGACCGTGCCGCCCCCGCGCCCTGAGACATCTGCGACTGACGTCCACTTCTGGAACCGTTCTCAACCTGGTCGATGAATCGCGAATATGGACGAAAGTCGCAGAGGGGGACGAGATTCGCCGACGTGAACAGGATCAGCCGCTGAGGATCAGGGGTGGCAATCGAGGGTGAGGTGGCGTTCGAGGTAGCGGGCGACGCCGTCGGCATCGTGGGGGCCACAGGTGTCGTCGGCGATCGCGAGCACCTCGTCGTGAGCGTTCTCGACGGCGACGCCGCGCCCGGCCCATGTCAGCATCGGGATGTCGTTGGGCATGTCGCCGAAGGCCCACACGTCGTTCGCCTCGATGCCCCGCTCCGCGCACCAGGCCTCGAGGCGGGCCGCTTTCGTCACGCCCGGGGCGCTGATCTCCGCAAGCCCTGCCGCTCCTGAGTAGGCCAGCACTCCACGCCCACCGAGGCACTCCGTCAACGCCTCGACGAACGCATCGCCGCGCCACGCCTCGTCGCGCAGCAGAATCTTGCCGACGACGACGTCGGGCGGCAGCGCGGTCAGCTCACAGTCACGGACGGCGGCGTCGTGCGCCGGCATGCCGGCGTGGGCGTCCGGGTAGGCGGCGCTTCGGAACATGCCACGCTCGGTCTCGACGGCCGCTCCCGCATCCGGGAAGCGTCGCCGCAGGTGCTCGACGACGGCGAGTGCCTCATCCGCGGTGAATCCATCGGCCTCGATGACGCGCCGTGTCGCGAGGTCGTAGACGAACGCCCCGTTCGCGCAGATCGCCAGGGTGTGGGCGCCGACTTCGTCGGCTGTCGACTCCGGCGATCCGGCAGCACCCACGAGTTCCGCGAGGTGATCGAGCCAGCGCGGTGGACGCGCGGTGACGACGATCGTCTCGATGCCGCGCGCACCGAGCCCCGACCACACCGTGCGCGTGTGATCGCTGACGCGCCCGTCGGTGTCGAGCAGGGTGCCGTCGAGGTCACTCGCGACGAGACGCGGGATCGGCCCGGCACCCGTCGCGCGGGATGCCGGGCCGTCACACCGAGCAGTCGTCATGGGGCGCGGCCCGTCGTCAGACCAGGCGCGTCATCCAGCCGCGCGTGTCCTCCGCGGTGCCCTTCTGGATCGCGAGGAGTGCCTCGCGGATCTTCGTCGCGTACGGGCCGGCCTCGCCCTCGGGTCCGGACGTCACCTCACCGTCCGTCCACACGAGACGCCCCACGGGCGTGACGACGGCGGCCGTGCCACACGCGAAGATCTCGCTGATCGTGCCGTCGTTGCAGCCCTCGATCCACTCCTCGATCGTCACGCGACGTTCGACGGGCGTGAGGCCCAGGTCCTTCGCGAGTTCGAGGATCGAGTCGCGCGTGACGCCCTCGAGGATCGTGCCGGTGAGCTGCGGCGTGACGAGCTCGCCGTCCTTGGTCACGAAGAAGACGTTCATGCCGCCGAGCTCCTCGACGTACTTGCCCTCGACCGAGTCGAGGAAGACGCTCTGGTCGCAGCCGCGCTCGTTCGCCTCGATCTGTGCGGCGAGCGAGCTCGCGTAGTTGCCGCCGCACTTCGCGGCGCCCGTGCCACCGACGCCGGCACGCGAGTAGTCGCGCGACAACCACAGCGACACCGGCTTCACGCCGCCCTTGAAGTACGCACCCGCGGGCGAGGCGATGACGCAGTAGGTCACCTCGCGGCTCGGACGCACCCCGAGGAACGCCTCGGACGCGAACATGAACGGGCGCAGGTAGAGGCTCGCCTCGCCGGCGTCGAACGCGGGCACCCACGACTCGTCAGCCTTGACGAGCGCCTTCAGCGACTCGACGAAGTCGTTCTCGTCCATCTCGGGCAGCGCGAGACGCTTCGCCGAACGGTTGAAGCGCGCCGCGTTCTTCTCGGGGCGGAACGTCCAGACCGAACCGTCCTCGTGACGGTAGGCCTTCATGCCCTCGAAGATCTCCTGCGCGTAGTGCAGGACGGCCGCCGCCGGGTCGAGCTGGAACGGGCCGTACGCCTTGACCTCGCCGTCACCCCACCCGGAGCCCTCGCGCCAGATCGAGACGACCATGTGGTCGCTGAACTTCTGTCCGAAACCGGGGTTGCTCAGGATCTCGGCGCGCTCCGCGTCAGCGCGCGGGGCGGGGTTCGGCGTCATCGGGAACGTCAGGGCCATGGTCTTCTCCAAGTTGGCAAAAAGTGGGATGCGTCACTGTGTGGCCCCAGGTTAACGCCGAAGCAGCACGGCGGGCGTCATCGGGTCCGGGGCGAGCGCGGAGCGTCGACGATGTTGCCCGGGTTTCGCGGCACCCGCGCCGCGAAACCCGGCCAGCATCGGGAAGATGTCAGAGGCGGGCGGCGATCGCGTCACCGATCTGCGACGTCGAGCGGGTGGCGTCACCGCGTGACGCGACATCCTCGGCGACGGCCTTTTCGACACGGCGTGCCTCGTCGCCGCGCCCGAGGTGTTCGAGCAGCAGCGCGGTCGACAGGATCGTCGCCGTCGGGTCGGCCTTGCCCTGGCCGGCGATGTCGGGGGCCGAGCCGTGCACGGGCTCGAACATGCTCGGCGCATTTCCTTCGGGGTTGATGTTGCCCGATGCGGCGAGCCCGATGCCGCCGGTCACGGCCGCGGCAAGGTCGGTGACGACGTCGCCGAACAGGTTGTCGGTGACGATGACGTCGAAGCGCGAGGGATCGGTGACGAGGTAGATCATCGCCGCGTCGATGTGCGCGTAGTCGTGCGTGACGTCGGGGTATTCGGCACCGACCTCCTCGACGGTGCGGCGCCACAGGTGGCCCGCATACGAGAGCACGTTGTGCTTGTGCAGCAGCGTCAGCTTCTTGCGCTCACGCCTGTTCGCGCGCTCGAACGCGTCGCGGACGGTGCGCTCGATGCCGAAGCGGCTGTTGACGCTCACCTCGGTCGCCATCTCGTGCGGCGTGCCGACACGCAGCGCACCACCGTTGCCGGTGTACGGGCCCTCGGTGCCTTCACGGACGACGACGAAGTCGATGCCGCCGCGCGCAATGTCCTCACGAAGCGGCGTCGAGACACCCGGCATCAGCTTGCTGGGGCGCAGGTTGATGTAGTGGTCGAGCTCGAACCGGATGCGCAGCAGCAGCTCGCGCTCCAGCAGGCCGCTCGGCGCGCTGGGGTCACCGATCGCCCCGAGCAGGATCGCCTCGTGGCCGCGGATCTCCTCGAGCGCCGAGTCGGGCAGCGTCTCCCCCGTCGCGTGCCAACGCTTGGCGCCGAGGTCGTACTGCGTCGTACTCACCCCGCCGTCGGTCACGGCGTCGAGAACCTTGAGGCCTTCGGTGACGACCTCGGGGCCGATTCCGTCGCCTGCGATGACTGCGAGATCGATGTTGCTCATGCCCCGCAGATTAGCTGCTCGTCTTGCCATGCGAAACGCAGGTCTCGCGATGCGAACCGCGCAGGGCGCAGCCGTCAGGCGCTCGCCACCAAGGCGATCCCTGCGAGCACGACAAGCGCGCCGACGAGCTTGCGCGCCACCCCGCGCTCCTTGAACATCCACGCCCCGAGCAGCGCACCGACGACGATGCTGCTCTCCCGTGCCGGTGCGACGAGGGCCACGGGCGTCGACTGCATCGCGACGAGGACGAGGACGTACGCGAGCGGCGACAGCACGGCGATGACGGCGGCCTCCCGCCACCAGCGCCGACAGATGGCGGCGACCTCGGCGCCCGCCCGGCGCGAGCGTTCGAGCCCCGGCGTCAGCAGGACCGTCTGCCACGCGGTGCCGAGGGCGAAATAGACGACCGGGTCGAGGCTCAGGTGCGTGACGCTCACGTCGTCCCACAGCGTGTACCCCGCGATCGCCGCGCCCGTCAGCGCGCCCCACTTCAATCCGTCCGCGACGCTGTGATGCCGCTCGCCATCCCGCGCGCTCGCGACGACGACGATGCCCGCGATGATGACGAGCCCGCCGAGCAGCGCGGCCGGCCCGGGCCGTTCGCCCCCGAACGCGACAGCGACAAGCATCGTCAGCAACGGTCCGACGCCGCGCGCGAGGGGGGTAGACGACGCCGAGGTCGGCCCGGTCGTAGGCGGTCTGCAACCACAGTTGGTAGACGATGTGGATGACGCCGGAGACGATCGGCGCCCACAGCAGCGACCACGTCAGCGGCCACCCCTGGGAGGCGAGGACGGCCAACCCGATCGGCAGCCACACGATCGCCGACAGCACGTCGTAGAACCAGACGAAGACGTATCCGTCCCCCACGACGCGTTTCGCGGCGATGTTCCACACGGCGTGCAGGAGTGCTGCGGTCAGCACGAGAGCGAGGCTCGTAGCGCTCATGAAGTCCTTGCCATCACGCAGGTCCGCGCCGGAGCGGACATGCGAGGAGCCGACGAAGGCGCCCGCCGGGGCGAACCGATCGGTTCGGCGCGGCGGGCGTCGCCGGGGAGGGAAGTGGTCAGTCCACCTTGCGCGCGGCGCCCTTGTCGGCGCTCTGCGCGAAGCGCGCGAAGATCTTGAGTGCCGCCGAGACGGGGCGGTGACGGTCGACGGGCTCCCAGCCGCGCTCGTCCTGCTCGGCGCGACGGCGCACGAGTTCGGCGTCGTCGACGAGCAGGTTGACGCGACGGTTGGGGATGTCGAACTCGATGACGTCACCGTTCTTCACGAGACCGATGGCGCCACCGGCCGCAGCCTCCGGCGACACGTGCCCGACGGACAGACCCGAGGAGCCCCCGGAGAAACGACCGTCGGTGATGAGGGCGCACTTCGGGCCGAGCCCGACGCCCTTGAGGTAGCTCGTCGGGTACAGCATCTCCTGCATGCCGGGGCCGCCCTTGGGGCCCTCGTAGCGCACGACGACGACGTCGCCGGCGTCGATCTCGCCCTTGAGGATCATCTCGACGGCCTGCTCCTGGCTCTCGGCCACCTTGGCCGGGCCGGAGAAGTTCCACTGGTGCTCGGGCACGCCGGCCGTCTTGACGATGCACCCGTCGGGGGCGAGGTTGCCGCTGAGCACCGCCAGCCCACCCTCGCTCGTGTAGGCGTGCTCGACGGAGTGGATGCAGCCGTTCTCCGGGTCGGTGTCGAGGCTCTTCCAGCGGTTCGTCGAGCTGAACGCCTCCGTCGTGCGCACCCCGCCCGGCGCGGCGTGGAACAGTTCGGTGGCCTTCTCGGTGGCTGAACCCGAGCGGATGTCCCAGTCCGCGAGCCACTGCTCGAGCGATGGGCTGTGCACCGAACGGACGTCGCGGTTGAGCATGCCACCGCGATCCAGCTCACCGAGGATGGCGGGGATGCCACCGGCGCGATGCACGTCCTCCATGTAGAACTGGTTGCTGTTCGGCGCGACCTTGACGAGGCACGGCGTGACGCGCGAGAGCTCGTCGATGTCCTCCTGGTCGAAGTCGACACCCGCCTCCTGCGCCGCGGCCAGCAGGTGCAGGATCGTGTTCGTCGAACCACCCATCGCGATGTCGAGACGCATGGCGTTCTCGAACGCCGGCTTCGCGGCGATCGCGCGCGGAAGCACCGAGTCGTCGTCGCCGTCGTAGTAGGTGCGGCACAGGTCGACGACGAGTCGGCCCGCGTCGAGGAAGAGTTCCTTGCGCGCGGCGGCCGTCGCCAGCGTCGAACCGTTGCCCGGCAGCGACAGACCGAGCGCCTCCGTCAGGCAGTTCATCGAGTTCGCCGTGAACATGCCCGAGCACGAGCCGCACGTCGGGCATGCGCTCTGCTCGATCTTCGTGATCTCCTCGTCGGAGACCGTGTCGTCGACCGACTTGATCATCGCGTCGATGAGGTCGAGACGCGTCTCAGCCGTGCCGTCCTCCCCGATGACGGCCTTGCCGGCCTCCATCGGCCCGCCGGAGACGAACACCGTCGGGATGTTGAGACGCAGCGCGGCGAGCAGCATGCCCGGCGTGATCTTGTCGCAGTTGCTGATGCAGACGAGCGCGTCGGCCTGATGCGCGTTGACCATGTACTCGACGGAGTCGGCGATCACCTCGCGGCTCGGCAGCGAGTACAGCATGCCCGAGTGACCCATCGCGATGCCGTCGTCGACGGCGATCGTGTTGAACTCACGCCCGACGCCGCCGGCCTCCTCGATGGCGCCAGCGACGAGCTGACCCATGTCCTTGAGGTGGACGTGACCCGGCACGAACTGCGTGAAGCTGTTCGCGATCGCGACGATCGGTTTACCGAAGTCGCCCTCCCCCATGCCGGTCGCGCGCCACAGGGCACGCGCACCCGCCATGTTGCGTCCGTGAGTCGTCGTGCGTGAGCGAAGTTCAGGCATGCGTTCAGTCTCCCAATTTCGAGCAAGCGGTGCGAGAGGCGTTCAGAGAATGACCGAACCCGGCCACCTCGAAGGGTGTCCGGGCCCGGCTCAGCAGCGGCTAAGGCTTCAGGATCAACGGCCATCTTCTTTCGGCCGCTTCGTCAACGCTCGCTCCGGCAGGATCCTCACTACGTTCCGGTCCTACCGCCGCTCGCTCGATCCTCAGCGGCCAGCCGAACCCTCGACATAGTCCGAATCCGTGTCCGAGTCCTTCAGCCACGACATGAGGCCACGCAGTTCCTTGCCCGTCTTCTCGATCGGGTGCGAGGCGCCCTTCTCGCGCAGCTTCTTGAACTCCGGCGCGCCGGCGTCCTGGTCGTCGATGAAGCGCTTGGCGAAGTTGCCGTTCTGGATGTCGGTGAGAACGGCCTTCATGTTCTCCTTGACGCGCTCGTCGATGACCCGCGGGCCCGAGACGTAGTCGCCGAACTCGGCCGTGTCGGAGATCGACCAACGCTGCTTCGCGAGGCCACCTTCGACCATGAGGTCGACGATGAGCTTCAGTTCGTGCAGGCACTCGAAGTACGCGACCTCCGGCTGGTAGCCGGCCTCCGTCAGCGTCTCGAAGCCGTACATGACGAGCTGGCTCGCGCCACCGCACAGGACGGCCTGCTCACCGAACAGGTCCGTCTCGGTCTCCTCGGTGAACGTCGTCTTGATGCCGCCGGCACGCAGGCCGCCGATGGCCTTCGCGTACGCCTTCGCGAGATCCCAGGCCGAACCCGAGGCGTCCTGCTCGACGGCGACGATGACGGGCACGCCGCGACCGTCGACGTACTCACGACGCACGAGATGGCCGGGGCCCTTCGGCGCGACCATGACGACGTCGGCGTCCGACTCGGGCGTGATGTAGCCGAAGCGGATGTTGAAGCCGTGGCCGAACAGCAGCGTCGTGCCGGGCTTGAGGTTGGGCTTGATGTCGTTCGCGTAGACCGTGCGCTGCACCTGGTCGGGCGTGAGGATGACGACCACGTCGGCTTCCTTCACCGCGTCGGCGACCGAGAGAACCGTGAGGCCCTCGTTCTCGGCCTTCTGCTTCGACTTGCTGCCCTCGGCGAGGCCGATGCGCACGTCGACGCCCGAGTCGCGCAGGTTGAGCGCGTGGGCGTGGCCCTGCGAGCCATAGCCGATGACGGCAACCTTCTTGCCCTGGATGATCGACAGGTCGGCGTCGTCGTCGTAGAACATGTCAGCCACGGGAGAAACTCCTCTTCATCACGTCCGCCGCATCGAAGCGGCGGCCTGTTCGGTTCGATTCTGCCCGAGCACTCACTCGGGCGGAAAGTTCAGTTCTTCTTCTTGTCGCGCGCCGAGATGGCCTTGGAGCCGCGACCCAGACCGACGACGCCGGACTGCACGAGCTCGCGGATCCCGAACGGCTCGAGCGTCGTGAGCAGCGCCTCGAGCTTCGTGAGCGTGCCCGTCGCCTCGATGACGACCGACTCGTTGGTCACGTCGATGATGTTGGCGCGGAACATCGTCACGAGATCGATGATCTGCGAGCGCGTCGCGGCGTCAGCCTTCACCTTGAACAGCACGAGCTGACGTTCGATGGCGCTCGCGTGGTCGAGTTCGACGACCTTGAGCACCTCGACGAGCTTGTTGAGCTGCTTGACGACCTGCTCGAGCGCGACGTCGTCGGCGTCGACCGTGACCGTCATGCGCGAGACGTGCGGATCCTCCGTCTCCCCCACGGCGAGGGAGTGGATGTTGAACCCGCGTCGCGAGATCAGCCCGGAGATGCGCGCGAGCACACCCGACTTGTTCTCGACGAGCACGGACAGGATGTGGCGGTTCGTCGTCATCGCTGCTGCTCCTTCGTCTGCGCGGCGTCGGCTGTGGCAGCGCCATCCTCGCGGGCCGCTTCGACCGCCTCGTCCTCGTCCGGGATGTTGACGTCGTCGGCGTCGTCCTCGTCGCGATCCCAGACGGGCGTGATGTCGCGCGCCATCGTGATGAGGTCGTTGCTCACGCCGGCGGGCACCATCGGCCACACCATCGCGTCGCGCTCCACGACGAAGTCGATGACGACGGGACGGTCGTTGATCTCGAGCGCCTGCTTGATCGTCGCGTCGACGTCCTCGGGCCGCTCGCAGCGCAGGCCCACGCAGCCGTAGGCGTCGGCGAGCTTGACGAAGTCGGGGATGCGGCTGCCGCCGTGCGAGGTGTGCAGGTCGGTGTTCGAGTAGCGCTCGTTGTAGAACAGCGTCTGCCACTGGCGCACCATGCCGAGGCTCGAGTTGTTGATGACGGCGACCTTGATCGGGATGTCGTTGATGACGCAGGTCGCGAGCTCCTGGTTCGTCATCTGGAAGCAGCCGTCGCCGTCGATCGCCCAGACGGTGCGCTCCGGCTCGGCGGCCTTCGCACCCATCGCGGCGGGCACCGAGTAGCCCATCGTGCCGAGGCCGCCGGAGTTGATCCACGCGTTCGGACGGTCGTACGTCACGAACTGGGCCGCCCACATCTGGTGCTGGCCGACGCCGGCGACGTACGTGCCCTCGGCCCCGGTGAGCGCCGAGATGCGTTCGATGACGTACTGCGGCGCGAGCTTGTCGTCCTCCGGCGTCGCGTAGCCGAGCGGGAACTGCTCCTTCCACGACGCCGTCGTCTCACGCCACGTCGCGTAGCGCGAGGTGTCGACGTCGTCGAGCGCACGCGCCAGCTCGAGCAGCACCTCGCGCGCGTCGCCCACGATCGGGACGTCGGCGTATCGGTTCTTGCTGATCTCGGCCGGGTCGATGTCGGCGTGGATGACCTTGGCCTCGGGCGCGAAGCTGTCGAGCGCACCGGTGACGCGGTCGTCGAAGCGGGCGCCGATCGTGATGAGCAGGTCGGCGCGCTGCAGCGCCGTCACGGCGGGGACGCTGCCGTGCATGCCCGGCATGCCGAGATGCAGCTCGTGGCTGTCGGGGAAGGCGCCGCGCGCCATGAGCGTCGTCACGACGGGGATCTGCGTCTGCTCGGCGAGCGCCTTCAGCTCCTTGCTCGCCTCGGCGCGGATGACGCCGCCGCCGATGTAGAGCACCGGGCGCTCCGCTGCGCGGATCATCTCGGCGGCCGCCTTGATCTGCTTGGCGTGCGGCGTCGTGACGGGGCGGTAACCGGGCAGTTCGAAGCGCGGCGGCCACGAGAATGTCGTCTTCGACACGAGCGCGTCCTTCGTGATGTCGACGAGGACCGGGCCCGGGCGGCCGCTGCGCGCCACGTGGAACGCCTCGGCGATGGCGCGCGGGATGTCGGCCGGGTCCGTCACGAGGTAGTTGTGCTTCGTGATCGGCATCGTGATGCCGCGGATGTCCGCTTCCTGGAACGCGTCCGTACCGATGGTCTTGGAGCTGACCTGGCCGGTGATGGCGACGATCGGCACGGAGTCCATGTACGCGTCGGCCAGGGGCGTGACGAGGTTCGTCGCGCCGGGGCCGGAGGTCGCCATGCAGACGCCGACCTTGCCGGTGGCGGCGGCATAACCCTGCGCCGCGTGACCGGCGCCCTGCTCGTGGCGGACGAGGATGTGGCGGACGGAGACCGAGTCGAGCAGCGGGTCGTAGGCCGGCAGGATCGCACCGCCGGGCAGGCCGAAGACGGTCTCGACGCCCTGCGCCTCGAGCGCGAGGACGAGGCTCTGCGCGCCGGTGACGCTCACCTGCTCGCCTGCGCGCTTCGCCGCGACGTCACCCGGGGTGGGTGTGCGATCGGTCGTCGCCGTATCGCTCATCAGTACTCACCACTTTCACCTGGAGGTCGTGCACGAGGGTCTGGCATCAAAAAATCCCCCAGCCTGTGCGGCGATGAGGGATCAGCGTGCGTCGTGTCGGTCGAACCGATCAGAACGCACGCTGCGTGAGTACGAGAACCTGTGCCATGTCACATAGTTTTGTCGCGGGGTTACTCATGGGTCAACATCGTGAGACGCGCATCTCACGATGCGGTCAGCGAAGGGCGGCGTTCGCTGGCGGCGTCAGCCCGCCGTCCCAGGGCGAGCGGTGGTGAGGCTCGCGCCGCCGGGCAGGAACGAGGTCCACGCTCCGGTGGTCTCGAGCACGGCAGCCGAGGCCGGCACGAATCCGCGCGTGACGACATCGATGTCCGCGCCCTCGCCGGCACACAGGTCATGGGCAAGCTGCGGCAAACCCGGCGCGTGGCCGACGACGATCGCGCTCGTCGCCTCGGGCGCCGTCGCGTCGAGTTCGTGGACGACGGCCAGCAGCGCCTGCGTGTCGGCTTCGTAGACGGCGGGCTCCATCGTGATGATGACGCCATGGCCCGTCTCGTCCTGGATGGCGGCCCACGTCTCGCGGGTGCGCAGCGCCGGCGAGCACACGACGACATCGCCGAGCCGCCCCTCGTTCTTGAGCCACCGGCCGACGGCGCGGGCCTCGCTCACGCCACCGTCACTGAGGTGGCGCGCTTCGTCACCGTCAGGGCCGGCCGGTTCGGCGGTGGCGTGACGAAGGAGTACGAGACGTCGGGTGGTTTCACTCACCTGCTCATCTTCGTAGCCGCGTACGCCTCACGCCAAACGCGGCCACGCGGCCCGCATGAGGCCTCGACGCTCTGGCCGCCATCGTCGCTCGGCGTGGCCATCGACGATCGCATCGGCGTCGGCCGTTCGGCCTTCGGTCGGAGGTCCGTGCCGGACCGATCTCAGGCGGGGCTCGCCCAGACGACGAAGTTGTTGGTGTGGTGCTGCGCGTTGGCCCAGCCGCTCGAGGAGTCGCAGGTGACGAGTGCGAGGACCGGGGCGGCGCTCGCGCCCCACACGCGCGAGTCGTTCTGCAGCGCGTTCTTGTCGACGCTGGCCTTCGAGGTGATGACGAAGTCCTTGTGCGTGCCGTCGGCGTAGGAGATCGTGACCCGGCCACCGACCGGGGCGCTCGACAGCTTGTAGAACACGTCGGGCCCGTTGTAGGTGACGTGGCCCGCGAGCACACTGATGCCCGGCTTGCCCGGGGTCACACGCCCGTATCCGGTGAACTGCTGGATGACGCCGCTCGGCGGGTTCAGCACGCCCCCGTTGAGCCCGCCGGGCACGATGCTGTGATCGAGCCCGATGCTCGGGATCGAGATGTTGACCGCGGCGGACCTCGGAACCGCGACGCTCGCGCCACCGCTTCCTCCGCCGGGTTTGGAGACGCCGCTCGATGCGCTCGCACGCGGCGTGGCCGAGCCGCTGGGACGCCGGGCTGACGATGGGCCGCTGGTCTGAGGGGCCGGGGCAGCCGACGACGACGCGGCCGACGTGCTCGACGCTGCCGTGCCCGACGGCGAGGGCGCGGAGCTGGACGACGTGACCGAGACGGACGACGGCGATGTCGACGATGCTGAGACGGAGACGGATTTGTCCGAGCTTCCCCCACCGCTACCACACGCACTCAGACAGAGCGCGACCGAGACCGCGCCGACACACTTCCCCAAGGTGTTCTTCATGGCGTCAGTCTAGGTCGCCCTGGACGCGGTGACGCCGGGATCCGTCGAGGACCCCGGCGTCACCGTGCATCGCGAGACGCTCGTCAGCGGCGCGCGCGACGCGCCACGACGAGCCCGCCACCCGCGAGGGCGAGGGCGCCCAGGCCGGCCGCGGCAGCGGTGGTGTCGTTCTGGTTCGTGACGACGCGGTCCGTCTCGACCTTCGGGCCCTGACCCGTGGTGGTCGGGGCCGGCGTGGTGGGAGCCGGCTTCGTCGGCGCGGGCTTGGTCGGAGCCGGCTTCGTCGGCGCGGGCTTGGTCGGAGCCGGCTTCGTCGGGGCCGGCTTCGTCGGCACCGGCTGCGCGGTGGGCTTGCCTGCGGCGGACCAGTCGGTGACCGGAAGGACAGTGGGCAGGCCGGCACAGCTCGACGGAACGCGACCCGAGACGCTGAAGGAGGAACCGGTCGACGCAGCATGTGCCGTCACCGTGATCGCCTTGCCTGCGTAACCCCCGACGGCGTAAACGGTACGGCTCGCCGTGTAGGGCGAGACGTTCTTCGTCACGAGCGGCGTGAAGCCCGAAGCCGTGAACGTGACCTGCGACTCCGTCTTGTTCAGCGTGCGGTAGCCGAATGCGAAGTTCGGCTTGCCCTTGTCGCACCAGTAGGTCATCGACGTGTACTGCAGGTTACCGCTGATATGCGTCTCAGCCGCCTGCGATGCGCCTGCACCTGCGAAGGCGAGCGCGCCGACGCCGACCGCTGCGAGACCAGCAAACTTCTTCATGATGGCACCTTTCGAGATTTCCTTTGGACTCGGCGGTGCGTCATGCTCTGCGCGGCCCCCGCAGGGATCGCGGTGAACGCTGACCCCTCCCCGCCTGTGATTCAGCTAAGCACAGGCTGGGAGGATTGTCAGTGGTACTGCGCAGTAATGCAGATGAATCATCCGGAAACGGGTTTCGTCCACACGACGAAGTTGTTGAGGTGGTGCTGGCCGACGAGCTTGGATTCGGCGTCGCACGTGATGAGCACGAGGCTGGGTGTGCTCGAGGAGCCCCACACGCTCTGATCGGTGCGTAGGGCCTGCTTGTCGACCGACTTCTCCCGCACCACGACGAACTTCTTCGACGAACCATCGGCGAACACGACGCTGAGCTGATCGCCGACCTTGACCTTCTCGAGGTTGGCGAACACGTCGGGGCCGTCATAGGTGACGTGCCCGGCGATGACCGAGATGCCGTTCTGGCCCGGGCTGACGGTGGCGTTGTACCACTGCGTCACGCCGGGGGGCGGCGAGATCTCGCCGTCGTCCGTGAGACCCATGCCCGTGAGCTTGCGGTCGAAATCAATCGACGGGATCGTCAGCTTCACCGGCACGCTGCCGCCGCCCTTCGACGCCTTCGCGGTCGGCGCCACGGACGTCGTGGGCACTGAAGCCGTATGGTCCGACGACGAGCCGCCCGATGAGCACGCCGTGGCGCCGAACAGCGCGGCGCCGACTACCGTCAGAAATCCTCGACGATCCATGGGCGTCCCTTCGTCCGTCACATGCCCGCTCGCGCTCAGGCCTGTCCGAGCTGGGTCAGGATGATCGTACGGGCCTTGGCCGCGTCGGCCTGGCCCTTCATCTCTTTCATCACCTGGCCGATGAGCGCGCCGGCGGCCTGCACCTTGCCGTCACGCACCTTCTGCGCGACGTCCGGGTTGGCGTCGATGACCTTGGCGACTGCGGCCTCGAGCGCGCCGTCGTCCTGCACGAGTTCGAGGCCGCGGGCATCGGCCACCTGGGTCGGCTGGCCCTCGCCGGCGAGCACGCCCTCGAGCGTCTGACGGGCCATCGAGTCGTTGAGGCGCCCCGACGTCACGAGTCCGTCGAGCTCGGCGATCGTCGCCGGCGTCACGTTGCGCTCAGTGGCGAACTCGACGAACGGCAGGCCGGCCTTGTTGGCCAGGCGGGCGATCTCGCCCGTCCACCACTTGCGGGCACCGGCCGGCGTCGCGCCGGCAGCGATCGTCTCCTCGATCGTCTCGACGGCGCCGGCGTTGTAGACGTCGCGCATCTCGAGGTCGGAGAAACCCCACTCGCCCTGCAGACGCTTGCGGCGCTCCGCGGGCGGTTCGGGCAGCGTCGCGCGCAGCTCCTCGACCCATTCGCGGCTCGGCGCGACGGGGACGAGGTCGGGCTCGGGGAAGTAGCGGTAGTCGTCGGCGTCCGACTTCGGGCGCCCGGAGGTCGTGACGCCCGTGTCCTCGTGCCAGTGGCGCGTCTCCTGCAGGATGGAGCCACCGTCGTCGAGGATGGCGGCCTGGCGCGTGATCTCGTAGCGCACCGCGCGCTCGACGGAACGCAACGAGTTGACGTTCTTCGTCTCCGTGCGGGTGCCGAACTCGTCGGCGCCCTTGCGCATGAGCGAGACGTTGGCGTCGCACCGCATCGATCCCTGCTCCATGCGGGCGTCCGAGACGTCGAGGGCGCGCATCAGCTCACGGATCGCGGCGACGTACGCCTTTGCGATCTCGGGCGCGCGCTCCCCCGCTCCGACGAGCGGCTTCGTCACGATCTCGATGAGCGGGATGCCCGCGCGGTTGTAGTCGAGCAGCGAGTGGTCGGCGCCCTGGATGCGACCGGTCGCACCACCGACGTGCAGCGACTTGCCCGTGTCCTCCTCCATGTGCGCGCGCTCGATCTCGACGCGCCACGGGGTGCCGTCCTCGAGCTCCACGTCGAGGTAGCCGTCGAACGCGATCGGCTCGTCGTACTGCGACGTCTGGAAGTTCTTCGGCATGTCCGGGTAGAAGTAGTTCTTCCGGGCGAAGCGGCACCACTCGGCGATCTCGCAGTTGAGCGCGAGACCGATGCGGATGGCCGACTCGACGCCCTTGGCGTTCACGACAGGCAGCGCGCCCGGCAGACCGAGGCAGACGGGGCACGTCTGCGTGTTGGGCTCGGCGCCGAACTCGGTGGCGCAGCCGCAGAACATCTTCGTGTTCGTGTTCAGCTCGACGTGCACCTCGAACCCCATGACGGGGTCGTACGTCGCGAGGGCCTCGTCGTAGTCGAGGACGGCGTCCATCAGTTGTTCTCCTTCAGTGCCGGAGCCTTCGCGAGCAGCGGCCCGCCCCAGGTCTTCTCGAGTGCCTTCTCCAGCGCGGCCCCGACCTCGTACATGCGCTCGTCCTTCGTCGCGGGTGCGAGGATCTGGAAGCCGACGGGAAGCCCGTCGTCCGACAGACCGGCGGGCAGCGACATGCCGGGCAGACCGGCGAGGTTGGCGGGGATCGTCGCGACGTCGTTGAGGTACATCGCCATCGGGTCCTCGAGCTTCTCGCCGAGCTTGAACGCCGTCGTCGGGCACGTCGGGCTGACGAGGACGTCGGCCGTCTCGAACGCCTTGGCGAAGTCGCGTGCGATGAGCGTGCGCACCTTCTGCGCCTGGCCGTAGTAGGCGTCGTAGTAACCGCTCGAGAGGGCATACGTACCGAGGATGATGCGTCGCTTCACCTCGCTGCCGAAGCCCGCGTCACGGCTGGCGGCCATGACCTGCTCGGCCGACGGAGCCTCGACGCCCTCGGGCGAGACGCGCAGGCCGTAGCGCATGGCGTCGAACTTCGCGAGGTTGGAGCTGACCTCCGACGGCATGACGAGGTAGTAGGCGGCGAGCGCCTGTTCGAAGCTCGGGCACGAGACGGTCACGACCTCGGCGCCGGCGTCGACGAGGGCCGTAACGGCCTCGTCGAAGCGCGCCTTGACACCGCTCTGATAACCCTCACCGTCGAGCTGCTCGATGATGCCGATCTTCATGCCGGAGACGTCGCCGCGCTTCGCCGCCTCGACGACGGGCGGGACGGGGGCGTCGATCGACGTCGAGTCCATCCCGTCGTGCCCGCCCATGACGTCGTGCAGCAGCGCGGCGTCGAGGACGGAACGGGTGCACGGGCCGGCCTGGTCGAGCGAGCTCGCCATGGCGATGAGGCCGTAACGGCTGATGCCGCCGTACGTCGGCTTCGTGCCGACGGTGCCGGTGACGGACGCGGGCTGACGGATCGAGCCGCCCGTGTCGGTGCCGACCGCAAGGGGCGCCTCGAAAGCCGCGACGGCGGCGGCCGAACCGCCACCGGAGCCGCCCGGGATGCGCTCGAGATCCCACGGGTTGTGCGTCGGACCGTAGGCGCTGTGCTCGGTCGAGGAACCCATCGCGAACTCGTCCATGTTCGTCTTGCCGAGGATCGGCATGCCGGCAGCGCGCAGCTTCGTGACGATCGTTGCGTCGTACGGCGGGATCCAGCCCTCGAGCATCTTCGAACCGGCCGTCGTCGGCTGGCCCTTCGTCGTCACGACGTCCTTGACGGCGACGGGGACACCGGCGAGGGGGTGCAGCGTCTTGCCGGCGGCGCGGTCGGCGTCGACCTGCGCGGCCGTGGCGAGCGCCTCCTCGGCGTTGACGCGGAGGAAGGCGTGGACGTCACCGTCGACCGCCGCGATGCGGTCGAGGTGGGCCTGCGTCAGCTCGACGGAGGTGAGGCTGCCGTCGGCGAGCTTGCTCGCCATCTCGGCGGCGCTGAGGCGGATGATGTCGGTCACGGTCGAACCCTTGCTCGTCTCGTCGGTCGTGTCAGCACTCATGGATCAGTCCTCGCTGAGGATGCGCGGCACCGCGAAGCGCTGCTGCTCGCTCGCCGGGGCCATCGCGAGCGCCTCCTCGGCGCTCAACGACGCTCGCACCTCGTCAGCACGCGTCACGTTCGTCAGGGGCAGCGGGTGCGACATCGGCGGGATGTCATCGGCCGCGACCTCGCTGACGCTGGCCACGAAGCCGACGATCGAGTCGAGCTGGCCGGCGAACGTCTCCAGTTCGTCGTCCGAGAGCTGGATGCGGGCCAGGCCGGCGACGTGCGCCACCTCATCGCGGGAGAGAGAAGACATGGGCGTCATCCTATGTGGTGTGTGGATCGGCGTGCTCGGGTGGGCACTCAGCCCACGAGCGCCTTCTTGACCAGGGCCGGGTCGGGGTTGGTGTGGGGACGGCCGTCGATGACGACGGTGGGCACGACCTCGTTGCCGTCATTGACCATCGCGACGAACTCGCGAGCCTCCTCGTCCTCCCAGATGTTGCGCCACGTCGCGCGCGTGCCGTCGGCGCCCAGCGCGCGCTCGAGGCGGGTGCAGAACGGGCAACCCGGCCGCCAGTAGATCGTCACGTCACTCATCGTCAGGTTCCTTCGTCGTGGTGTCGGCCGGTGCGGTTCCACCGTCCGTGGTTTCATCGTCCGTGGCGGCGGGCTCCGGATCGACCGGAGCGTGAGCTTCTTCGAGCGCGTCGTCGACGGCAAGCTCGGACACTTCGTCACCCGCTGCGCCTTCGTCGTCGCCCACTCCGTCACCGAGAGCGGCCGCGCCGCCCTCGAGCAGGCGCGTGAACTGGGCCTCGTCGAGGATGCGCAGACCCAGCTCCTCGGCCTTCGTCGCCTTCGACCCCGCGTTCTCGCCGAGCACGACGTAGTCGGTCTTCTTGCTCACGCTGCCGGATGCCTTGCCGCCGCGCGCGATGATCGCCTCCTTGACGCCGTCACGCGTGAAGTTCTCGAGCGAACCGGTCGCGACGATCGTCAGACCGGCGAGGGTCTGCTCTATCGACTCGTCGCGTTCGTCCTCCATGCGCACGCCGCTCGCGGCCCACCCGGCGACGATGTTCTCGTGCCAGTCGACGGCGAACCACTCCTTGATCGAGTGGGCGATGACGGCGCCGACGCCGTCGGTCGCGGCGAGCGTCGCCTCGTCGGCGTCACGGATTGCGTCGATCGAACCGAACTGGGTCGCGAGCGCGCGCGCCGCCGTCGGGCCGACGTGTCGGATCGACAGGGCGACGATGACGCGCCACAACGGTTGCGTCTTGGCGACTTCGAGGTTGGCGAGCAGTTTCTCCCCCGTCGCCGAGACGATGCGTCCGTCGCGCACCTTGGCCTCCGGGTCGCTCTTCTTCGCGACGCGCGTGTAGAGGGGCACCCGGGCGAGGTCGTCGTAGGTGAGGTCGAACAGGGTGGATTCGTCCGTCAGCACCCCCGATTCGAGCAGCGAGATGGCGCCCTCCCAGCCGAGGGCCTCGATGTCGAAGGCGCCACGGCTTGCGAGCGAGAACAGGCGTTCACGCAACTGGGAGGGACAGGTGCGGCCGTTCGGGCAGCGGATGTCCTTGTTGCCCTCACGTTCGTAGGCGAGCTCAGTGCCGCAGGCCGGGCAGTGCGTCGGCATGACGAACTCCCGCTCGTCGCCCGTGCGCGCCTCGACGACGGGCCCGACGATCTCTGGGATGACGTCGCCCGCCTTGCGCAGCACCACGGTGTCGCCGATCAGCACGCCCTTGCGCTTGACCTCGAACGCGTTGTGCAGCGTCGCCATCGACACCGTCGAGCCGGCGACCTTGACGGGCTGCATCATGCCGAACGGGGTGACGCGGCCGGTGCGTCCGACGTTGACCTCGATGTCGAGCAGCTTCGTGTTGACCTCTTCGGGCGGGTACTTGTAGGCGATGGCCCAGCGGGGCGCGCGTGACGTCGCGCCGAGGGCGCGCTGCACCGCGATCTCGTCGACCTTGACGACGACACCGTCGATCTCGTGCGTGACGGAGTGCCGGTGCTCCCCGTAGTGGGCGACGAACTTCTGCACCTCGTCCATCGTGTCGAGGACCTTGGCGTAGGGCGACGTCGGCAGCCCCCAGTCGGCGAGCAGTTCATAGGCCTCGCTCTGGCGGGTGATGTCGAACCCGGTGCGCGCACCGATGCCGTGGACCAGCATCCGCAGCGGCCGCTTGGCCGTCTTCGCCGGGTCCTTCTGTCGCAGCGAGCCCGCCGCCGCGTTGCGCGGGTTGGCGAACGGCGACTTGCCTTCTTCGACGAGTGAGGCGTTGAGCGCCTCGAACTCCTTGACCGGGAAGAACACCTCACCGCGGATCTCGACGAGCTGAGGTAGGTCGTCGCCGTGCAGTTCGAGCGGGATGCCCTGGATCGTGCGGACGTTGAGCGTGACGTCCTCGCCCGTGCGCCCGTCGCCGCGCGTCACGCCGCGCACGAGCTTGCCGTTCTCGTAGAGCAGGTTGATGGCGAGCCCGTCGATCTTCAGCTCGCACAGGTAGTGGAAGCTCGTGTTGGCCTCGCGCACGACGCGGTCGCCCCATTCCGCGAGTTCCTCCGGGCTGAACGCGTTGTCGAGGCTCAGCATGCGCTCGACGTGGTCGACGGCCGTGAACTCCGTCGAGTACGTGCCCCCCACTCGCTGCGTCGGCGACTCCGGCGAACGCAGCTCGGGGTAGCTCTCCTCGACGCCCTGCAGTTCGCGCAACAACTCGTCGTACTCGCCATCGCTGATCGTGGGCGCATCCTTCACGTAGTACGCGAACTGGTGGCCGTCGATCTGCTCGGTCAGTTCCGCCGCGCGGTGGCGCACCGCGTCGGGTACGTCGGTGCGCAGCGTGTCCGCCTTCGCCTGGCGGCCCTTCCTGGGCGTCGTCTCGCTCACGTGCTCCATCCTGCACCACCGGCACGACAACCCCGGAATTCCGCGGCTGAGGCCACGCGAGGCCGGTGTGCTGCTTGCGTCAGGTTCGACGCTCTCGTCGGCAGGACGAGCTATGGCACCAGATGCGTCGACGACGTCAGCCGACGCTTTCTCGCAGCATCGTGGCCGCTTCGATCGCGAGGCGCTGAATGCGAAGGGCGTCCTTGGGCGGCAGCGTCGCCAGACCACACGCGGGGGTGACGACGAGACGGTCGAACTCCTCAGCCCCGAATCCGATGCGGTTCCACATCGCGAGGAACCGTTCGACGTGGACGCGCGGGTGACGCTCGGTCGACGTGGTTGGCACGAGCCCGGCCCACAGCGTCATCCCGCCGTCGATCGCCTCACCCAGGGCGTCGAACTGGGGCTCGGCGACGAGCGACGTGTCGAGCGCGACACCGTCGAGGCCCGCGCGACGCAGGAGCGCGATCGGCGCGTCGGGCGCGCAGCAGTGCGCCGTCACGCTCGCCCCGCTCGCCCTGACCGCGTCGACGACGTCGCGCAGAACCTCACCGGCCCGCCCCTCGTCGACGGGATGCAGCCGGCGCATGCCGGACAGCGAGCGAATCGAGCCGGCGAGCACGGCGGGCAGGCTCGGTTCGTCGAGCTGGACGACGACGTCGGCGCCGGGCACGAGACGTCGCAGGTGCTCGACGTGGCCGACGGCGCCCGCGGCCAGCGACTGTGCCAGATCTCGCGACGCCCCGGCGTCGCTGACGACGCGTTCCCCGCGGGGCAACCACAGCGACGCGGCCAGCGTCCACGGACCGCACACCTGCGTCTTGAGCGGTCCGACATAGCCGTCGTAGGCCTCGGCGACCTCGTCGAGATCCTGTTGCAAGAACCCTTGAGCGCGGCGCAGGTCGCGCCCGCGAGCCGAGCCCGGGGGCGTGAGGCGCCAGCCACTAGGCTGCAGGTCGACCGGCATCTCGACGAGCAGGTCGGCAGCTCGGCCGATCATGTCGGCGCCCGGCCCACGCGCCGGTTGCTCGGGAACGTACGGGATGCCGAAGCCGTCGGGAACATCCCCGACGAGCAGGTCGCGCACCTGCCGCACGGCGTCGCGCGACCCGACGTCGGGCAGCGAACCGACGCCGCTCGTGCGAGGCCCGAGAAGATCTGCCACGGCCTACTCACTCGCCCCCGACGCTCGGGGAACCGTCAGAGCTTGTCGTCGAATCTCCCACCGTAACAACAGAACTCGACTGACGCGGCGCACGTGACGTAGCGGTGATCGTCGCCGACCCGACGACGCGCGTGCCCTCGTACAGCACGACCGACTGCCCCGGCGCCACGCCGCGTGTGCGCGCGTCGAGCCGCACGACGACGCGGTCATCGTCAGCGGTCACGGTCGCAGGAAACTCCTCGCCGTGCGCCCGAAGCTGCGCGCCGAGCCGCACCTCACCGACGGGCGGCGGGCCGGGCCAGCGGGCGTGCGAGCCTTCGATGACGTCGACGCCGAGCAGATCGGCCGTTCCGACGACGACGGTGTTCGTCTTCGGCTGGACGTCGACGACGTACCGCTTCGCGTGGTCGTCGCGCGGCACCTTGAGTCCGAGCCCGCGACGCTGACCGACGGTGTACGCGTACGCGCCCTCGTGCCGGCCGACGACCTCACCGTCGGTGTCGACGATGTCGCCGGGCTTCTCACCGAGCCGCTTCGTCAGCCACGCCTTGGTGTCGCCGTCGGCGATGAAGCAGATGTCGTGGCTGTCGGGCTTGTTCGCCACGTAGAAGCCCTTGGCCGCGGCCTCCTCACGAATCTGCGGCTTCGTCGTGTCGCCGAGCGGGAAGAACGAGTGCGCGAGCTGCTCGGCGTCGAGCACCCCGAGGACGTACGACTGGTCCTTCGCCATGTCGACGGCCCGATGCAGCTCCTTGCCGTTCGGGCCCTCGACGATCTGCGCATAGTGACCGGTCGCGACGGCGTCGAAACCGAGCGCGAGCGCCTTGTCGAGCAGCGCCGCGAACTTGATCTTCTCGTTGCAGCGCAGACACGGGTTGGGGGTACGTCCGGCTTCGTACTCGGCGACGAAATCCTCGACGACATCGGCCTTGAACCGCTCGGCCATGTCCCACACGTAGAACGGGATGCCGAGGCGATCAGCGACGCGGCGCGCGTCACCGGCGTCCTCGATCGTGCAGCAGCCGCGAGCGCTCTCGCGCAGCGTGGCAGCGGACTGGGACAACGCGAGGTGGACCCCGACGACGTCGTGGCCCGCCTCGAGCATGCGCGAGGCGGCCACGGCGGAATCGACTCCACCGCTCATCGCGGCGACGACGCGCATCACGACACCTTCCTGGTAGCTTCCTGGGCTCTGCGGGCGCGTTCGGCGACGGCCGGCAGCGCCTCCAGAAAGGCGTCAACGTCGGCCTGCGTCGAGGTATGCCCGAGGGTGAGGCGCAATGCGCCGCGCGCTCGTTCCTCGGGGATGCCCATGGCGAGCAGGACGTGGCTGGGACGCGGCACGCCGGCCTGGCACGCCGAGCCCGTCGAGCACTCGACGCCCGCGGCGTCGAGCAGGTAGAGCATCGAGTCGCCGTCACAACCGGGAACACGCAGGTGGGCGTTGCCGGGGAGCCGTGACGTGCTGTCGCCGCGCGTCCAGGCGCCGCTGATCTCGATACCGAGGTCGAGCGCGAGGGCGCCGTCGATGAGGGCGTCACGCAGGCCGACGAGACGCACGGCCTCATCTTCGCGTGCGGCACAGGCGAGTTCGACGGCGATGGCCAAGCCCCGGATGCCGGCGACGTCGAGCGTTCCGCTACGCACCTGACGCTCCTGGCCGCCGCCGTGGGTCAGCGGGTCGAGCTTCGCGTCGCGGGCGAGCAGCAGCGCTCCGACGCCTTGTGGCCCGCCGAGCTTGTGGCCGGTGAGCGCGAGCATCGTCGTGTTCGATGCGGCGAAGTCGACGTCGACGTGGCCGATCGCCTGCACCGCGTCGGTGTGGAACGGGATCGCGAACTCCGCGCAGACGGCACCGATCTCGGCGATGGGCTGCACGGTGCCGACCTCGTTGTTCGCCCACATGACGCTGACGAGCGCGACGGTCTGCGGCCCACCGTCAGCCTCGATCGCGGCACGGACGGCTGCTGCCGTGATGACACCGTCGCTCGTGGGTTCGACCCAGGTGACGGCCGCACCCTCGTGCGCGACGAGCGCCTCGACGGCGTCGAGGACGGCGTGGTGCTCGATGCCACTGACGACGAGCCGGCGCCGCGCGTCATCGATGCGGCGCGTCGCGCGGTAGGTGCCCTTGATGGCCATGTTGTCGCTCTCGGTGCCGCCGGAGGTGAAGATGACCTCCGACGGACGCGCCCCCAGAGCCGCTGCGATCCGCTCGCGCGACTCCTCGACGACGCCGCGCGCATTGCGGCCACTCGTATGCAGGCTGGACGCATTGCCCACGATTGCCATCTGTTTCGCCATCGCGTCGATCACCTCGGGGTGGATCGGCGAGGTGGCAGCATGGTCGAGATACACGCGATTCGGCACCCGCCAAGCTTAGTCCCGCCCGCCGACAGCGCCATGTCGCGCCCGATGAGCCTGGTGAACGCCTGGCGCGCAGGCCCGGTGTGGTCCCTGGAAATTCGGATGCATGCGGCGGACCTCACGGGTCACACTGACGGCGATGACCACCTCACCTGAATCCTCAGTCGGCCTCCACGACGCCATCACGACCGCTGCCCTGCGCGACGTCCACCCCCGATTGCGCGACTGGTACGACGAACCGACGCTGGCCACGAACATGCGGGCCCACCTCGCCGAAGGTGCCGAGTGGGTCGGAGACGAGGAGTTCGGCGCCGCCTACCGCGACGGCGTCGCCGTCATCGACGTGCCCGATGCCGTCGACTGGGCCAATCGCCTCCTCACCCTGCCCTGCGGTGGCTGGGCCGTCACCGGGATCCGGTTTCGAGGTCGCGACCTCACCAAGCCGTTCGTGGAGATCGCGGCGCACGACGTCGGCGACGCGTCGTCGGGCGATCACTGGCACGCCATGGCCGACGAGATCGCGCGGGCCTACGCCCCGTTCGCGCCCGGGAGGCTCCAGGTCTTCACGTCGTCGCCGGACTCGGCGCGCGTTTCCCTTGAAGCCTTCGGGTTTCAGACAGAGGTGGACACCTACCTCGTGGCCGGTCTCATTCGCGAGTTGCGAGAGCGTCCTCGGAGCACGAGGTTCGACGACGTGACCCTCGCGCCCATCTCGGCATCGGCGGCGTCGCGGCTCGCGGAGCGGGTCCACGACGATCTGGCGGAACAGAACCCCGAGACGCGTCTGTGGTCCACGCCCCAGACCCCGGAGGAATTCGACGAACACGCCGCGGCGGGAACGCTCTTCGGCATCCACCTCGCCGACCGACTCGTCGGGATCATCGCCGCCTTTCGCTGGAACGCCCATGGCATGACGGGATTCACCGTCGCCGAGAACGTCATCGACGCGCCGCACCGCGGCCAAAAGCTCGCCCCCGCTGCGATGCAGCACCTCTTCGAGATGCTGCCGGCCGCCGACGGCGACGTGCTGTGGGGCACCATCCACCCCGACAACACACCGTCACTGCACAACGCGTTGCGCGTCGGCCGCGAGATAGTCGGGGCTCACCTATGGCTCACGCCGGCGGGGTGGCCCGGCTGGTGACGCCGCCCCGACATCACCCTGCGCTCTCAGCATCGGGTGCCGGGATGTTGCGTACGGCATCTGAGAACGTCCCAACGGCTGCCGCGAGCAACAACAGGACGGCCACGCCCCCGGCGAGCGCCTCGAAGCCTGCCCAGTCGAGCACCAGACCGGACAATGCTTGCGCGCTGGAGCTGAACACGAGAGAAGCGAGGCCCGCGGCCGTCAGCACGCGTCCCCGCAGCTCGTCCGGAATGAGGCCGAGCAGGTAGGGCTGCGCCGCCACAGCGACGGTGGGCACGGGCATGAAGAGAAAGAGTGCGAGACCCACCATCCACCTGAAACTATGCGTGACGGCGAGAACGCTGGCGATCACCGCCATGGTGAGCATGGCTCCTGCTATGAGTTCACGAGCCGGCCAGCGTCCCATGACCCGGTGGGCGAGCATCCCGCCCAGCACGAGGCCGATTCCAGCGACGCCGTCCACCACACCCACACGCCAGGCGCCCTGACCCGTTGCCTGCAGGTGCAGGTTGAGCCCGATGGCGAGTGAGATGACCGCGCAGTTCCCGATGAGCCCGAGTAGCAGGAGCGTCTGGGCCGCGCGCGAACGACGCAGCCACCCGAACCCTGCGAACAGCGCGGCATGCAGAGGCTCGGTGGGCCGCTCGCGGTCAAGTGTGCCGAGCCGGCGAGGCAAGCGCGTCGTGAATGCCCACTCCATTGCCGAGAGCACCATGTTGGACACGAACGGCACTACGGGCCCGATGCCGTAGAGCACACCACCGAGGGGCGGGCCGAGGGTGGCGATCACCGCGTCCCTCGTCTGCATGCGCGCGACGGCCTCTCCTAATTCATCCTCCTCGACGAGGTCAGGCAGAACGGTGTGGCGCACCGAGCCCAGTGCCCCACTGCACGCGCCTTGGATGACGGCCAGCGCTGCGAGCAGCCCGAGACTCAGCACGTCGGTGACGATGAAGGCAGCGAGCACGCCGTAGAGGAGCACCTCTACCCCGGCGTCGAGGAGGAGCAGGCTGCGACGGTCAAGGCGATCCGAGATCAGCCCGCCCGGTAGCACGGTGACGATCTGAGTGGCGGTGCGCAATGCACCCACCAGCGCCGCGGCCCTGACGTCGTGCGTCACGGAGTAGGCGAGGAGCGTCCACCCAAGCATCGCCAAAGACGTGCCCAGCTGCGACACGGTCTCGCCCGCGAACCACAGGGAAAAAGCAGAGCGACCTTTGGTAATCGTCATAGAACAGCTTCCCCGAGGACACTTTTGCAGACATCGATCGACAGTCTTCTCAGCGACAGGTCGAGGGCGCCAAGCCCATGCTCAGCCCCCCATACTCCGCGAGCCGTATGCGCAGGGGAGGACGTTCCCAAATCCAAGCGGCGGCCCAGCTGCGCGCGGTTGGCGGCGAGCCACGCCTGCGCGCTCGACGCATCGAGAGTTCTCAGCAAACCCGCCAAGCCGGCGTGCCACCCGAGACTGTGACTGTAAACGGGTCGAGAAAGACGATTTCGGAACATATCCAGACCGTGACTCACGCGGCGCCCGCCCACCTCAAGAGCTTTGGCGGCAAGAAGGAGGCCAGCAGCTCCCTCGACGAGATGAGGACTGCGCGCATCTGCCTGAGCGATAGATGGGAGTGAGTCTTGACTCACATTCAACATATTCAAACGACGCGAGACGTGGCGCGTGCAGGCGTCCAAAACATCATTCGTGAGCCGGCCGACGATCGGTGGGTTTGCCGGAAGTAGAGAGCAGACAATCTTCTCTTCACCCTGAGCCTCGAAACATGTATTTTCCAACCAGAAACCGGCAGCCCCTCGGAACTGCCCCAGTAGTCCCACATGGGCACCCCACCCCACGACGCGAGCCCCACCGCTCCAAATCAGTGATCCGACTCGGTCTGGATCAGAAGCGAGCTGATCACTGAGAAACAGGTCTTACTCGGGTGCCCTTCAGCGCGTCGACAGTCGGCGCGGACTCGATGGACTGCATTTCAATCGGTTGTATGGTGCTCTCCCAGAGTTTACACAATGTCAACTCTGGGAGGCTTGACTTCCTTGAGTATACTCGTAGAACTTTTCAAAGTTCGCTTTATGAGGCAGCCAGTTCTCGCGGTCGGCAGCGAAGCACGCTTCGCTGATCGTCGGACCCCCGCCGCGCGAGGCAGACCCCGGCAAGGATGAGTCAACGCTCGACGCCCCCGGTGTCGCACGTGTCGACGATCAGGCGCCTCGCGTTCTGGAAGGTGCAGCGACGACCAGCGAGTACTCCCCCGGCGACGAGGGTGGATCATGTCCCAACAGCGATCAGCAACCCACCGGGTGATGCCGCACCGGCGGCCCAGGACGGACCAAACGGCTCGCGGGCAACGGTTGGTATGACGAAGGCGCCCGGCCTCCCTGATGGGAAGCCGGGCGCCTTCGACGCGCGAGAGGTGCGTCAGGTCAGTTCTTGGCCTTCGCGACGGCCTCGGTGGCCTGCGGCAGCACGTTGAACAGGTCGCCGACGACGCCGAAGTCGACGAGCTCGAAGATCGGCGCCTCCTCTTCCTTGTTGACGGCGACGATCGTCTTGGACGTCTGCATACCGGCGCGGTGCTGGATGGCACCGGAGATGCCGGCGGCGACGTACAGCTGCGGCGAGACCTGCTTGCCCGTCTGGCCGACCTGATTGGTGTGCGGGTACCAGCCAGCGTCGACGGCGGCGCGCGAAGCACCGACAGCCGCACCGAGCGAGTCGGCGAACGCCTCGACGGGCGAGAAGTCACCGTTCGTGCCGCGACCACCGGAGACGACGATGCGCGCCTCGCTGAGCTCGGGACGACCCGACTTCTGCTTCTCCTTGCGGTCGGTGATCTGGGCGCTCTTCGCCGCGTCCGAGACGGACACGGTGACGGCGACCGGAGCAGCCTGCGACTGCGACGCCTGCGGCGTCGCCGAGTTCGGCTTCACCGTGATGATCGACATCGGCGTCGTGGCCTGTGCCTTGAGCGTCCAGGAACCGGCGAACACGGACTGCGTCGTCACCGGCGCACCACCGTCGCCGGCCTCGACGTTGACGGCGTCCGTCGTCAGACCCGAGTTGGTCTTGACGGCGAGGCGCGCCGCGGCCTCGTTGTTCGTGCCCGACGAGGGCAGCAGGACGGCGGCCGGCGAGGCCTGCTCGACGACGGCGGCGAGCGCCTCGGCGAGCGGGGCCGGGTGACCGTCGACCTCGGCGGAGTCGATGACGTAGACCTTCTCGGCGCCGAACTGCGCCAGACGCGGGCGGGCGGCGTCGACGTTCGAACCGACGAAGACGGCGGACGGCGTGCCGAGGCTGCGCGCGAGCGTCAGCAACTCAGCGGTGACCTTGCGGACCTGGCCATCGACGTGGTCGACCAGGACGAGAACTTCAGCCATGGTGTGTTTCTCCTCAGTCAGAAAGTGTCGGTGGCGATCAGATGAGCTTGGCGCCGGAGAGGAACTCGACGAGCTTCGTGCCGCCGTCGCCCTCGTCCGTGACGATCTCGCCCTGCTCGCGCGGGGGGCGCTTCGTCGTGTCGAGCACCTTGGTGGCCGCGGCGTCGAGACCGACCTGGCCGGCGTCGACACCGAGGTCGGCGAGGCTCATCTCCTCGACCGGCTTCTTCTTGGCCGCCATGATGCCCTTGAAGGACGGGTAGCGCGGCTCGTTGATCTGGTCGGTCACCGACACGACGGCCGGCAGCGACGCGACGACCGTCTCGGACGCGACGTCGGAGTCACGACGACCCGTCGCCTGAGCGCCGGAGACCTCGAGGGTCGAGACCTGCGTGAGCTGCGGCAGGCCGAGGCGCTCGGCGACCATGGCCGGGATGACACTCATGCCGCCGTCGGTCGAGGCGAGACCGAACATCACGATGTCGGGCTGGCCGACCTTCTTGACGGCCTCGGCGATGACGAGCGACGTCGCGAGGGCGTCGGAGCCGGCGATGGCGTCGTCGCTGATGTGGATGCCCTTGTCGGCGCCCATCTGCAGCGCCTTCTTGACTGCTTCGGCTGCGTCGGCGGGGCCGACGGTCAGCGCCGTCACCTCGCCGCCTTCGGACTCGACGATCTTGAGTGCTTCTTCGACCGCGTACTCGTCGAGCTCCGACAGGAGGCCGTCGACGTTCTCGCGGTCGGTGGTGTTGTCCTCGGAGAAGCCGCGCTCGCCCTGGGCGTCGGGCACGTGCTTGACACAGACGACGATGTTCATGCGTCTACCGTCCTTTTCGTAGGAGCTTGTCCGTCCGAGATTACGTTACCCGTCGGTAACGTCGGCGTCGAGCCCTCGCACGGATCGTGGATGTGAGGAAGTGAATCAGCCGTGCGTCAGCTTGACGACGAGCAGACCGATCAACGTCAGCGCGACGATGATCCAGGGCAGCAGACGGTTGACGAGAGTCGAGGCGGCACCCGTCTCCCCCTGTGTGAAGTCGGCCTTGCGGCCGAGGAGCGCGTCGACGATCGCGGCCGCGATCGCGATGACGAGGCCGACGACGAACCAGATCGTGGGGTTCGCGCCCCACACCTTGTCGACGTCGCGCACCATGCCGGTCCAGCCCAGCAGGGCGAAGAACATGCCGACGAGCCCGGCCAGGGCCAGCACGATGGCGCGCGTGCGCGCCTGGCCCGCCTCGCGGGCGGTCAAGGGCGATGACACGGGGTAGTCCTTTCCGTAGGCGACGGGATCTCCGAAGATCTCGCGTGCCGTCTTGTTCTGGCGGATGCAGGCGTCGTCGACGTCGCCGAGGGCGTCGTCACGCTGCGCGGGGGTCGCGCCCCGATCGGCGAGAGCCGCGAGGAACGGCTCCTGCCAATCGGGTTCGACCTTCCACTGCTTGATCATGCTCAGCGGCCTTCGAACTGCGCCTTGCCCGGCCCCTGCTCGACGAACGAACGCATGCCGATCTCGCGGTCCTTCGTGGCGAACAGGCCGGTGAACAGCTGCGACTCGATGGCGAGCCCCGTCGCGAGGTCGCCGTCGAGGCCACGGTTGATGGCCTCCTTCGCGGCGCGCAGGGCGACACGCGGGCCGTTGACGAACGGCTTGACCTTCGCGAGCGCCGCCTCGTACGTCGTGCCGGGCTCGACGAGTTCGTCGACGAGACCGATCTCCAGCGCCTCGTCAGCCTTGACGAAGCGACCGGAGAAGACGATGTCCTTCGCCTTCGACGGCCCGACGAGACGAGCGAGCCGCTGCGTGCCGCCCGCACCCGGGATGACGCCGAGCAGAATCTCGGGCTGGCCGAGCGTCGCGTCGTTCGCGGCGATGCGGAAGTCCGCCGTCATGGCGAGTTCGCAGCCGCCGCCGAGGGCGTACCCCTCGATGGCGGCGACCGTCGGGAACGGCAGCTCGGCGAGCGCGCGGAACGCGTTCTGCAGCTTCGTGCCACGTTCGACCATGTCGACGTAGTCGAGCTGCTGCATCTCCTTGATGTCGGCGCCAGCCGCGAACACCTTGTCTCCACCGGTGATGATGGCGGCGCGCACGTCGGCGTCGTCGAGCAGGTCGGCCGCGACACGCGCGAGCGAATCCTGGATCTCCGCGTCGAGCGGGTTCATCTTGGGTCGATCGATGCGGATGGTGGCGACACCGTCCGTCACATCCAGCTTGACCCACTGGCCGTAGGCGACCTGCTCAGCCATGGCTCAGGCCTGCCCGCCGGCGGGCGCGTCACCCTCGCCGGGCTGCGCGAACGCGGGGACGCCGCCCTCGGCCGCGTGCGGGCCGTCGGAGCTGGCGCTCTGGTGCCACAACTGCGTCGCCTGCAGGATCATCTGCGTCGTCGACGGCAGCACCATCTCGAGGTCGAGATCCGGCGTCACGAGGTGCTCACCGGAGACGACGACCATGTCGCGCGCGATGCCGACCTTGACGATGTTGAGGCTGAGGGTGACGTCGTTGGCCGCGTTGAGGCGCTTGGTCAGGTCGGACGTGATGTCGTCCGTGATCTGCCACTGACCGAACAGGCGAATCAGAGCGATCTCACCCTCCATGACGCGCACGAAGAGGTTCTGGTCCTCGACGGAGTACATGATGTCGCCGTCGGAGTCGATCTGCGGGTTGAAACCGAAACCGCCGAGGATGCCGACGATCTTGTCCGTGAGGGAGGCCGCGCCGGAGGTGTCGCCGGCGCCCGTGCCGGGCGCCGGAGCGGGCTGGCCGAAGTTGGGCAGAGCTGTGGGATCAGTCATGTGGCCAACCTACCGACTCTTATCCTGGTTCGCATGGCCGACCCGCAACGAGTCTTCGTCCGCACCCCTCGTCCGGGCGTCACGCTCGAGCGGGACGGCGCGATCTTCTGCGTCGTCGCGGCCCACGCGAGCGCAGTCGAACTGTGCCTGTTCGGCACGCAGGATGCCCCGGCGGGCGAGTCGCGCGTTTCGATGATGCGCCTCGACGGCGGCCATTGGGCGGCGTTCGTTCCGGCGGCCGGCCCCGGGACGACGTACGGGTACCGCGCGCACGGAGCGTGGGCGCCCGCGGCGGGCCTGCGTCACAACCCCGCGAAGCTGCTGCTCGACCCGTATGCGGGCGCCGTCAGCGCCGAGATGACGTGGCGGCCCGAAGTGTTTGGGCACGTCGTCGACGACGCGTTCGCGGGCGACGCCCGGGTGCGGGATGACCGCGATTCCGCGCCGTTCGTGCCGCGCGGCGTCGTCGTGAGCCACGATTTCGACTGGGGCGGCGACGCCCGCCCCCAGGTGCGTGACGCCGACCGCGTCATCTACGAGGCGCACGTCAAGGGTCTGACGGTGCAGCATCCCGACGTCCCCGAAGAACTGCGCGGCACCTACGCGGGGCTCGCGCACGCGTCGATGACGACGTACCTGCGCGATCTCGGCGTGACGAGCGTCGAACTGCTGCCGGTGCATGCGTTCGTCGACGAACCGCACCTGGTGAAGCTCGGGCTCAGCAACTACTGGGGTTACAACACGCTCGGTTTCTTCGCGCCGCACGCGGCGTATGCCCATGCGAGTGATGCGCAGGGGGTCGTCGACGAGGTCAAGTCGATGGTGAGGTCGCTGCACGCGGCGGGGCTCGAGGTCATCCTCGACGTCGTCTACAACCACACGTGCGAGCAGGGCGGCCACGAGGGCGCGATGTTGTCACTGCGCGGGCTCGACAATGCGACCGCCTACCGTCTCGGCGAGCACGGCGAGGACATCGACGTGACCGGCTGCGGCAACACCCTCGACGTGCGCGAACCCGCCGTCATGCGCCTCGTGCTCGATTCCCTGCGGCACTGGGTGAGCGAGTATCACGTCGACGGTTTTCGCTTCGACCTCGCCGTCGCACTCGGGCGGGCGCCCGGTGATGACTTCGACCCCCGGGCGGCGCTGCTCATGGCGATGCAGGCAGACCCGGTGCTGTCGCAGGTGACGCTGATCGCCGAGCCGTGGGACATCGGCCTCCACGGGTGGCGAACAGGGCAGTTTCCCGCCGGCTTCGCCGAGTGGAACGACCGGTTCCGCAACACGGTGCGTGACTTCTGGCTCGCCGACCTTGCGGCGGCATCACGAGGCGACGGTGGCGGCGGGCAGCACCCCGGCGGCGGGGTGGCGGATCTCGCGACGCGTTTGACCGGGTCGCAGGACCTGGTCGGCGGCCCGCTGCGCCGGCCGCAGGCGTCGATCAACTACGTCACGGCGCACGACGGTTTCACGCTCGCCGACCTGACGGCCTACGAGACGAAGCACAACGAGGCCAACGGGGAAGACAACCGCGACGGCACGAGTGACAACCGGTCGTGGAATCACGGTGTCGAGGGTTGGCCGAGTGACGCGGTCGACGAGTCGGGTGGTGAGCCGACGTCAGACGCCGCTGCCGGGAGCGTCTCGGGTGGTGCGGGCGATGTGGCAGCGGATCTCGCAGCCCGACGACTGCGCTCGATGCGCAACATGCTCGGCACGTTGCTGCTGTCGGCCGGCGTGCCGATGCTGACCGCAGGCGACGAGTTCGCTCGAACGCAGCATGGCAACAACAACGCCTATTGCCAGGATTCGCCGATCGGCTGGGTCGACTGGAATCACTCCCCGGCCCAGCGTGATCTGCTCGCGACGACGCGGCACCTGCTCGCCCTACGGCGCCGCTTCGGCGTGCTGCGCCATCCCGATTTCTATCCCGGCTCCCGCGCCGTGGCGGGTGAGCCTGACGTGCGCTGGTTCTCCGCGGCCGGGGTCGGGCTGAGTGACGCCGAGTGGACGTCCCCCTCGACGCGGACGCTGCAGGCCTTGTTCGACGCCAGCAGCACTGACGACGAGTCGGTGCTGCTCGTCCTGCACGGGGCGCTCGACGCTGCATCGGTGACGTTGCCGCCGTCACCGCACGGGGGCGGCTGGAGCGTCGTGTGGGATTCGGCGCAGCCGGCGCCGCTGTCAGGGGGCCGGTTCGTCGCGAGCGGTGACACGTGCGCCGTCGACGGCCCGTCGATGCTCGTGCTCACGCCGTCGCGCGGCTGAGCTCCCGGAAAGGGTCGAGGAGAAACGCGCTCCAAGAAGCGCGAATCTCCACAACCCCTACCTGTCGTCACGACGACGCCAGCCACAGCCGCTGCACGACGCAACGAGCAACAAGTGATTCGGCTGCGGGCGCTCGTCCGTCACGGAACGCGACCGCGGACGCAGCGTGACCGGGATGGCGCAGGTTCAGCGGGTGGCGTTGCGGCGCAGCCACCACAGGCCGACGATCGGCAGGATGAGCGGGACGAAGCCGTAGCCCTGGCCGAAGTGCGACCACACCGTCTTGTCGTGGAAGGCGCTGGGCTGCAGGACACTCCACAATCCGACGATGAGAACTCCGGCGAGCTCGAAGGTGATCGTCGCCCGTGCGAGGCGCACGGACGCGTGGTTGCCGCGCGCGAGCGCCACCGTCGCGACGATGTAGATGACGGCGGCAAGCGCCGATAGCAGGTACGGCACGGGCGCCTTGTCGAACGACTGCGCGATCTGCATGATCGAGCGCCCCGTCGCGGCGAGCGCGAACAACCCGTAGACGGCGACGAGCATGCGCCCCGGCCCGGTGTTGACGCGCCCGCGCGAACCCGACTCGTCGGGCGTCGGCGGCGTCGAATACGCCGCGCCGGGGGTGACGGGTGACGCGCCGTCAGGAAGTGCGTTCGTGGTCTTGCGAGGGGCTTCAGGCATCAGGCGTGTCCGTTCCACAGTTGCACGAGGCGGCCGATCATGACGGCGAGGCCGACGGCGCCGACGAGGAGCACCCCTGTACCCCAGCGCGATTCGCGTTCGGCGATGGCCCAGAACCCGGCGACGGGCAGCACGAAGATCAGACCGACGAGATAGGCGATGAAGACGCCGACGTTCATGTGCGGATCCGCCGAAGCCGACGTCGCGATGCCGACGATCAACTGGATGACGAGAAGAACCTCGATGGCGATCGTCAGGTAGAACATCGGGTTGTCGATCGGGCGTGCGCGGACGGTGGCGACGAGGGCCAGCAGGGCGAGGACGCACGTCGTCACGAGCAGCGCGACGGTCAACGGCAGAAACACCCGAACATCGTAGTCCCGCGGATGAGTACCAGCCCTACGACGCAGTCGCCGTCACCTCGCGGCGCGTGTCACTGTCCACGAAATCGCCGCCGGGAGGCGGTTGTCGGTGGCATTGGGTAGCGTGACGGACGTGACAGTTTCTCAGCCAGGTGAGATGCCCCCGTTCCCCGACTCAGAGCCCCTGACGTCAGATCTCACTGCCACGTCGGCCAGTGTCGACGACCTGGGCGCACCCGCCGCGTCCACCCCGGCGAGTTCCTCGCCCGAGACCGGCCGCTACACGCCCGACACCGAGGAGAAGCGTCCCGAACCGGACGCGCACGCACCCACCGTCGCGCGCGCGGATGACGCACCGCGCGGCATCGGCCGCATCCCCGTCACCGACGTCATGCCGATCGTCGACTGCGGCAACCTGCCGACGAAGTCGGTCGTCGACGAGCCGTTCACGGTGCGCGCCACCGTGTTCCGCGAGGGTCACGACGCCGTCAACGCCTCCCTCGTCATGACGTCGCCGCACGGCGTCGAGCGGATCGTCCCGATGACGTGCGTGAACCCGGGGCTCGACCTGTGGACGGGCGAGGCCGAAGCCGACCACGAGGGCGTCTGGCACTTCCGTGTCGAGGGCTGGAGCGACCCGTACAGGACGTGGGATCACGACGCGACGATCAAGGTCGCCGCGGGTGTCGACGTCGAGGTCATGTTCGAAGAGGGCGCCCGTGTGCTCGAGCGCGCGTGTGCGACCAACACCTACGACGATGCTGACGAGCGCGTCCTGCGCGACGCCGTCACGACCCTGCGCGACACCTCGCGCAGCGACGACGAGCGTCTCGCGGCCGGCACGTCTACCGAGGTCAAGGACGTGCTCGAGCGGCTGCCGCTGCGCGACTTCGTCTCCCCCAGCCGCGACTACCCCTGGCTCGTCGAGCGCAAGCTGGCGCTGACGGGCGCGTGGTACGAGTTCTTCCCCCGCTCCGAGGGTGCTCACTTCGACGAGGAGACGCAGAAGTGGGTCTCGGGCACGCTGCGCACCGCCGCCGAGCGTCTGCCCGCCGTCGCCGACATGGGTTTCGACGTCGTCTACCTCACCCCGATCCACCCGATCGGCGAGGTCAACCGCAAGGGCCCGAACAACACGTTGACGGCTGGCCCGGAGGATCCTGGTTCGCCGTACGCCATCGGGTCGAAGGACGGCGGTCACGACGCCATCGAGCCGTCGCTCGGTGACTTCGACGACCTCGACGCGTTCGTCGCCCGCGCGAACGAACTGGGCCTCGAGGTGGCGCTCGACATCGCGCTGCAGTGCGCGCCCGACCACCCCTGGGTCACCTCGCACCCGGAGTGGTTCACCACGCGCAGCGACGGCACGATCGCCTACGCGGAGAACCCCCCGAAGAAGTACCAGGACATCTATCCGCTCAACTTCGACAACGACCCGGCCGGCATCTACGCCGAGGTGCGTCGCGTCATCCAGGTGTGGATCGACCACGGCATCACGATCTTCCGCGTCGACAACCCGCACACGAAGCCCGTCGAGTTCTGGCAGTGGCTGATCGCCGACGTCGCGAAGGACCACCCCGAGGTGATCTGGCTCGCGGAGGCCTTCACGAAGCCCGCGATGATGCACAACCTCGGCCGCATCGGCTTCCAGCAGAGCTACACGTACTACGCCTGGCGCCACCAGCCGTGGGAGATCCGCGAGTACCTCGACGAACTCATCGGCGACACGGCGAGTTACATGCGTCCGAGCTTCTGGCCGACGACGCACGACATCCTCACGCCGTACATGCAGTACGGCGGCCCGGCGGCCTGGAAGCTGCGCGCGGCGCTGGCTGCCACGCTCGTGCCGACCTACGGCATCTACGCCGGGTACGAGCTCATGGAGTCGGTGGCGCGCCCCGGCGCCCAGGAGCAGAACGACAACGAGAAGTACCAGTTCAAGGACCGTCGCTGGGCCGACTACGCCCCCGGCGGGCCCAAGGAGGGCCAGTCGATCGACTGGTACCTGCGCCGGCTCAACGAGATCCGTCGCGCCCACCCGGCGCTCGAGCACCTGCGCAACCTGCGCTGGCACGGCGTCGACGACGAGAACTTCATCGTCTTCTCCAAGAGCCGCGACATCGGTGACGGCGCCAACGGCGGCCAGGACACGGTCATCGTCATCGCCAACACAGACCCGCACGCGACGCGCGAGACCTGGGTGCACCTCGACATGGGCGCGCTCGGACTACGCGGGGACGAAGGGTTCGTCGCGCACGACCTGCTGAGCGACGCCACCTGGCACTGGGGCGAGCACAACTTCGTCCGGCTCGGGCCGGACGCCGAAAACGTCCACATCATCCACGTGAGGAAGTTCTGAGCATGCAAGGTCTTGGTCTGCACCAGCCGGGTCTGAAGCACGACCCGCAGTGGTTCCGTAAGGCCGTGTTCTACGAAGTCCTCGTGCGCGGTTTCAGCGACTCGACGGGCAACGGATCCGGCGACTTCTCGGGCCTCATGGCCCGACTCGACTACCTGCAGTGGCTTGGCGTCGACTGCCTGTGGCTGCCGCCGTTCTACGCCTCGCCGCTGCGCGACGGTGGATACGACATCGCCGACTACAAGCAGGTGCTGCCCGATTTCGGCACGCTGCCCGAGTTCCAGGAGCTCGTCGCGCAGGCGCATGCGCGCGGCATCCGCGTCATCACCGACTTCGTCATGAACCACACGAGCGACCAGCACGCGTGGTTCCAGGCGAGCCGAGAGGACCCGGAAGGCCCGTACGGCGACTACTACGTCTGGTCCGACACGGACGAGAAGTACGAGGACGCGCGCATCATCTTCGTCGACACCGAGGAGTCGAACTGGACCTTCGACCCGGTGCGTCGTCAGTTCTTCTGGCACCGCTTCTTCTCCCACCAGCCGGACCTCAACTTCGAGAACCCGGCCGTGCAGGAGGAGATGTTCGACATCGTTCGGTACTGGATGGACATGGGCATCGACGGCTTCCGCCTCGACGCCGTGCCGTACCTGTTCGAGGAGGAGGGGCACAACGGCGAGAACCACCCGAAGACGCACGAGTTCCTCGTCGAACTGCGCCGGATGGTCGACGAGGAGTACCCCGGCCGCGTCCTGCTCGCCGAGGCCAACCAGATGCCGCACGAGGTCGTCGACTACTTCGGCACCGAGGAAGAACCGGAATGCCACATGTGCTTCCACTTCCCCGTCATGCCGCGCATCTACTACTCGCTGCGCGAGGAGAAGGCGACGCCCATCATCGACGTCCTCGCCGAAACGCCCCCGATCCCCAAGGGCACCCAGTGGGGCACCTTCCTGCGCAACCACGACGAGCTGACGCTCGAGATGGTGACGCCGGAGGAGCGCGCCGCGATGTACGGCTGGTACTCCCCCGATCCGCGCATGCGCGCCAACGTCGGTATCCGTCGTCGCCTCGCGCCGCTGCTCGACAACAGTCGCGCCGAGATCGAGCTGATCAACGCCCTGCTGCTGTCGCTGCCCGGCTCGCCGTGCCTGTACTACGGCGACGAGATCGGCATGGGCGACAACATCTGGCTCGACGACCGTGACGCTGTGCGCACGCCGATGCAGTGGACGCCGGATCGCAACGCCGGTTTTTCGACGGCCGACCCGGGCAAGTTGTACCTGCCGGTCATCCAGAGCCTCGTGTACCACCACAACAACGTCAACGTCGAGGCGCAGATGGCCTCGAGCGCGTCGTTGCTGCACTGGACGCGCGGCATGCTCTCGGTGCGTTCGCGCTACCCCGCGTTCGGCATGGGCGACTTCGTCGTCGCCCCGGCCGACAACGACGCCGTCCTCGCGTTCACGCGCTCGATGTCGGACGAGGACGCGAAGGCCGAGAACACGACGACGAAGCACCTGCTGTGCATCAACAACCTGAGCTCGCGCCCGCAGGGCGCCCGGGTGCAGGTCGCTGCCAAGTTCGCCGGCGCGAAGCTCACCGACATCTTCGGCGGTCAGGGCTTCGGTCAGATCGGTGAGGACGGCACGGTCACCGTCATGCTCGGTTCGCGCGGCTTCTACTGGCTGGCGATCGAGTCCGACGTCAGCGCCGACGACGCGCTGCCCGCCGCGACCGGTACCCCGGAGGCCAACGCCTCCGAGGTGCTCGACGAGTTCAAGGACGACACCACCTCGGACGCTGAGGGAAAGGACCTCTGATGGTCGCCGAGATCCACTCCGGCGCCACGTTGTCACCCGGCAAGCTCGAACTGCTCACGCCGTGGGTGGCGACGCAGCGCTGGTTCCAGGCCAAGGGCCGTGAGCCGCACCTGCGCAAGGTGAGTGCCTTCCGCTTCGAGGACCCGGCAGGTGAGGTCGGCCTCGAGGTGTTGTTCCTGCGCGATCTCGACGCCGAGCACGAGACCACCTACCAGGTGCCCGTCACCTACCGTGGTGAGCGCGCGCCGGAGCTGGAGCACGCCTTCATCGGCACGATCGAGCACTCCGCGCTCGGCACGCGCTACGTCTACGACGGCCCGCACGACCCGGTGTTCGCCGCCGTCCTGCTCGCGACGATGGCGTCGGGCGGCACGCAGGCCGAGCGCAGCGACGGTGTCGTCGAGATGAGCGTCGCAGGCCGGCCCGGTCCGCAGAGCGCCGATCTCGCCACGATGCGCGGCGCCACGGTGCTGCGTGGCGAGCAGTCGAACACGTCGATCATCTACACCCTCGACGACGGCGAGCAGCTCATCGCCAAGCTGTTCCGTGTGCTCAACGTCGGCGCAAACCCCGACATCGAGGTGACGGGGGCCCTGACGAGCGCGGGCAACACGCACGTGCCGGCGCTGCTGGCATCTCTCAGTGGTTCGTACACGGAGGGGCGTCACTCTCGCGAGCAGCTCGTCGCGGACCTCGCGTTCGCGCAGGAGTTCATGCCCGACGTGCGGGACGCCTGGCGTGAGGCCCTCGACGCGGCTCGCGAGAACCGTGACTTCACCGACGGCGCCCGCGAACTCGGTCGTACGACGGCGCAGGTGCACCGCACCCTCGCCGAGGTGCTGCCGAGCGTCGAGGCCGACACCGACCGTGTCGATGCCCTCGTCGACGAGATGCACGAGCGAGCGGCAGCGGCCCTCAACGACGCGCCGCAGCTCGCGGAGCGCGCCACGCAGATCGCCCACCGCATCGACGCCGGGCGCAGCGCGCAGTGGCCGAGCTTCCAGCGCATCCACGGCGACTACCACCTCGGCCAGGTGCTCGATGTGCCCGGGCGTGGGTGGGTCCTGCTCGACTTCGAGGGCGAGCCACTGCGTCCGCTCGAGGAGCGCTCGGCACCGGACGTCGCCGTGCGCGACGTCGCGGGCATGCTGCGTTCGTTCGACTACGCCGGTGGCACGATCGAGAACGAGATCGCCGGCGCCGGCGGCGACCGCCGCGCGTGGGTCAGCGCCGCTCAGGACGCCTTCCTCGCCGGTTACGAGAGCGAACTCGGCGCCGTCGACCGCGACCTGCTCGACCTGTTCGTGCTCGACAAAGCGCTCTACGAGTGCTCGTACGAGGCCCGCAACCGCCCCGACTGGCTGAGCATCCCCGCCGACGCCGTCGGCCGCATCCTCACCACCTCCACCGACTCGTCCGCGACCCACGGCGAGGCGCCCACGATGACGCCCGCCGACGAGGACGACGCCGCGCCCACCGGCGCCGCGGAAAGGAGCACCATGACCTCCGACGACAGCACGACGCCTACTCCTGCCTCGATGAGCCCGTCCGACACGAACGGCGCTCCCCTCGTCTCGACGCAGGATGCCGACGCTTCCGGCGCCGCTCCGCTCGTCGCGCCGCAGGGCGCACCCGCGACGGGTGACACGACCGTCGCGGCTGCGGGAGACAAGCCCGAGGCGGCCGCGAGCGACGCGGGTTCTGGCGGTGGCCTGAGCGCCGCCGGTGAGACGAGCAACGCTTCGACCACCGACGCGAGCGCCCTCGGCGCCGCCTCGCCCGCCGTCACGCCGTCGCGCGTCGAGGTGAGCGAACTCGACGCCGTCGTCGCCGGTGAGCACCGTGACCCGCACCGTGTGCTCGGCGCGCATGTCGAGAACGGCGTCATCACGTTCCGCGTCGTGCGCCCGATGGCGCGTGGCGTCGTCATCGACATGGGCGAGACTGTGCTCGAGCTCACGCACGAGCACGACGGCATCTGGGCCGGCGCGATTGCGGGTGAGTACATGCCCGACTACCGCGTCATCACGACGTATGACGACCGCAGCGAGCACCGCGGCGACGACCCGTACCGCTTCATGCCGACCCTCGGCGAGATCGACCTCCACCTCATCGGCGAGGGGCGCCACGAAGAGCTGTGGAACGTCCTCGGCGCCCACGTGCGCACCTACCCGAGCATCAAGGGTGACGTCTCGGGCACCGCGTTCGCCGTCTGGGCGCCCAATGCCAAGGCCGTGCGCGTCGTCGGCGACTTCAACCACTGGGACGGTGTCGGCCACGGCATGCGCACGCTCGGGGAGTCGGGCGTGTGGGAGCTGTTCGTCCCCGACGTGCGCGAGGGCACCGCGTACAAGTTCGAGATCCTGTGCAGCGACGGCGTGCGTCGCGCGAAGGCCGACCCGATGGCGCGCCTCGCGGAGACGGCGCCCGCGACGGCGTCGAAGGTGACGAGCTCGCACTACGAGTGGAACGACGACGCGTGGATGACGAAGCGCGCCGAGACGAACGCGCACCACGGCCCGATGTCGACGTACGAGGTGCACCTCGGTTCGTGGCGTCAGGGGCTCAGCTACCGCGAGATGGCCGAGCACCTCGTCAACTACGTCAAGGATCTGGGCTTCACGCACGTCGAGTTCATGCCCGTGATGGAGCACCCGTACCCGCCGAGCTGGGGCTATCACGTCACGAGCTACTACGCGCCGAACAGCCGCTTCGGCGACCCGGACGACTTCAAGTTCCTCGTCGACCGCCTCCATCAGGAGGGCATCGGCGTCATCCTCGACTGGGTTCCCGGCCACTTCGCCACCGACGAGTGGGCGCTCGCCCGTTTCGACGGCCAGGCGCTCTACGAGCACCCGGACCCGCGCAAGGGCTGGCACCCCGAGTGGGGTTCGAACATCTTCGACTACGGCCGCCCGCAGGTGCGCAACTTCCTCGTCGCCAACGCGCTGTACTGGCTCGAGGAGTTCCACGCCGACGGTCTGCGCGTCGACGGTGTCGCCTCGATGCTGTACCTCAACTACGCCCGCAAGGACGGCGAATGGGTGCCGAACAAGTTCGGCGGCCAGGAGAACCTCGAAGCCGTGCAGCTGCTGCAGGAGACGAACGCGACGGCGTACAAGCGCACGCCGGGTGCCGTCATCATCGCCGAGGAGTCGACGTCGTGGCCGGGCATCACCCGCTCGACGGACACCGGCGGCCTGGGCTTCGGGCTCAAGTGGAACATGGGCTGGATGCACGACTCGCTCGACTACGTCGCACGTGAGCCGATCTACCGTCAGCATCATCACCACGACCTGACGTTCGCGCTCGTCTACGCGTTCAGCGAGCAGTTCGTGCTGCCCGTCAGCCACGACGAGGTCGTTCACGGCAAGGGCAGCCTGCTGCGCAAGATGCCCGGTGATCGCTGGCAGCAGCTCGCCAACGTGCGCGCCTACCTCGCGTACATGTGGGCCCACCCCGGCAAGCAGCTGCTCTTCATGGGTTCGGAGTTCGCGCAGGAGGCCGAGTGGGCCGACGGTCGCAGCCTCGATTGGTGGTTGCTCGACCAGCCCGCGCACTACGGCGTGCACGCGATGATGAAGGACCTCAACCGCGCCTACCGCGAGCGCCCGGCCCTGTGGGCTCTCGACCACTCGGAGGAGGGCTTCTCGTGGATCAACGCCGACGACGCGGGCCGCAACGCCTACACGTGGCTGCGATTCGCGCCCGCCGAAGCTGACGGGTACCGCCCCGTCGTCGCGATCGCCGCGAACTTCGCCGGCAACCCGCACCACGGCGTCCGCGTGGGCCTTCCCCACCTTGGTACGTGGAACGAGATCGTCAACACCGACGCCGAGGCGTACGGCGGCTCGGGCGTCGGTAACCTGGGTTCGGTCGAGGCCGAGGAGATCCCCTGGGACGGTCAGCCGTACTCGGCCGAGATCACGATGCCGCCGCTCGGTGTCGTGTGGTTCGAGCCGGCGACGCGCCCCGACATGACGCAGGTGGCTGCGCACACCGCTACCGAGCAGGCCGGTGGCGCCGATTCATCGTCCACCGCAACGGCACGACAGGAGAACACGATGAGCGACCAGAACGCAGCGACGAGTTCGTCCGACAAGCAGCCGTCCGAGGCCCTCATCGCGGGCGCGCCGCTCGAGGACGCCGCAGGCAACCCGGGCGCACTCGATCAGCCGCTCGACGGTTCGCGAGGCGGCGCGCAGGCCGAGGACGCTCAGGGAGCGGCCGGCGACCAGCAGGCGCGCTCGCGCACCGGCATCCCGGCGACGCACCCCGTCGACCACGCGGACGAGGGTGGTTTCGACGTCGAGCAGACCGAGTCGAAGGCGCACGAGCGTGCCTTCACGCCGGCCGGCGAGGACGAGACGGGTGACGAGCCCGTCGAGCACCTCAAGGGCATCACCGGCACGCCCGGTGGCGGCCTCGACGAGGACGTCGAGGGTGGCCGCTGGGGCGCCGACGACGAGGCTCGCGACGCCGCCGACCAGACGCGTCAGCGCGACTGACGACCCGCTCGATCGAGCGCATGAGGCCGGCCGTACCCGCCAGGGGTGCCGCCGGCCTCGTCACGTCTGCCCCGCCTCGCTCGAGGCATCGGTTCGGGCGTTTACGTCGCCGCTCAAAGAGGGCAGGATGAAGGCATGAGCAACCGCGCGGGCCAGTTGGCCGAACCTCGTGACCTGATCGACGTCCCCCACCTCGTCACGGCGTACTACACGCTGACGCCCGACCCTGAGAACGTCGACCAGCAGGTGGCGTTCGGCACGTCGGGGCACCGCGGTTCGAGCCTCAAGACCGCGTTCAACGAGGCGCACATCCTCGCCACGACGCAGGCGATCGTCGACTACCGCCGCTCGCAGGGCTTCGACGGGCCGTTGTTCCTCGGCCGCGACACCCACGCCTTGTCCGAGCCCGCATGGGCGAGCGCCATCGAGGTGCTCGTCGCCAATGACGTCCTCGTCCTCATCGACGATCGTGACGGTTACACGCCGACGCCCGCCGTCAGCCACGCCATCCTGCGCGCGAACAAGGGCAAGGATCTGACGAACGGCTCGGGTCTCGCCGACGGCATCGTCGTGACGCCCTCGCACAACCCGCCCGCCGACGGCGGGTTCAAGTACAACCCGCCGCACGGTGGCCCGGCCGACTCGGACGCGACGAAGGTCATCGCGGCCGCGGCGAACGAGCACATCCGTGACGGGCTCAAGCGTGTCAAGCGCGTGCCGCTGACGCAGGCGATGGGCAAGGTCCAGCGCTACGACTTCCTCGGCACGTACGTCGACGACCTGCCGAACGTCGTCGATCTCGACGCGATCAAGCGCCCTGGCGTGCGCATCGGCGCCGACCCGCTCGGCGGCGCGGCCGTCGCGTACTGGGGTGAGATCGCGGAGCGTCACGCGCTCGACCTCACCGTCGTCAACCCGCTCGTCGACCCGACGTGGCGCTTCATGACGCTCGACTGGGACGAGAAGATCCGCATGGACTGCTCCTCCCCCAACGCGATGGCGTCGCTCATCGGCGAGCGCGACGAGTACGACATCGCGACGGGCAACGACGCTGATTCGGACCGTCACGGCATCGTCACGCCCGACGCGGGGCTCATGAACCCCAACCACTTCCTGTCGGTCGCGATCCAGTACCTCTACGGTGGCGCGCGCCCTCAGTGGCGCCAGGACGGGTTCATCGGCAAGACGCTCGTCAGCAGTTCGATGATCGACCGCGTCGCCGATGACCTCGGCCGCACGCTCGTCGAGGTGCCCGTCGGGTTCAAGTGGTTCGTGCCGGGCCTGCTCGACGGTTCGGGCCCGTTCGGCGGTGAGGAGTCGGCGGGCGCGTCGTTCTGCCGCTTCGACGGCTCCGTCTGGACGACGGACAAGGACGGCATCCTGCTCGCGCTGCTCGCCTCGGAGATCAAGGCGACGAAGGGCAAGTCGCCGTCGCAGCTCTATGGCGAGCTGACGGCGAAGCACGGCGAACCCGCCTACGCGCGCGTCGACGCCCCCGCCACGCGCGAGGAGAAGGCCAAGCTCGGTGCACTGACGCCCGAGGCCGTCACGGCGGACACGCTGGCCGGCGAGCCCATCATCGCCAAGCTCACGGAGGCGCCCGGGAACGGCGCGAAAATCGGCGGCCTCAAGGTCGTCACTGATTCGGCCTGGTTCGCCGCGCGCCCGTCGGGGACCGAGGACGTCTACAAGATCTACGCCGAGTCGTTCCAGGGCCCCGAGCACCTTGCACAGGTGCAGGCTGAGGCGAAGGACGTCGTCGCGGCAGCCCTGGGCAACTGAGGCTCGGTTCCGTCACAACACGAACGAAGGGCTCGCTCTAGGTGGAGCGAGCCCTTCGCGTCCGTCACCCACCGCCGACAGCAGGGCGGCTACGTGCCTGCGTGCAAGTGCACCCGGGGCACTTGCACGCAAGGGGTCAGTGCGTCGTTGCCAGACGTCGCCCGGCCCGCCGGGGCTGTCAGTACAGCGCCGACATCAGCGCCGTGCGTGCCTTCTTGACGCGCGGGTCGGTGGCGCCGACGACGTCGAACAGCCCGATGAGGTGCTCGCGCGCGGCGTTGCGCTCGTCGCCGGAGGTCGCCTTGACGACGTCGACGAGACGCGCGAACGCGTCTTCGACGTGGCCACCGAGGACATCGAGGTCGGCGACCTGCGTCTGCGCGGTGACGTCGGCCGGGTTCTTCGCGGCGGCGTCACGTGCAGCCTGGAGGTCGACGCCTTGCGTGCGCTGCATGAGCTTGACCTGGCCGAGGGCGAGACGCGCCTCCTCGTCCTTCGGGTTCTCCGTCAGTGCCTGCTCGAACGCGGCGATGGCGCCGTCGTAGTCGCCCTTGTCGATCGACTCGTACGCGAGCTGGTGCAGCGGCGGCAGCTCGGGCTCGGCCTGCTCGCCGCCCTCAGCGCCGGCCTGGCCCGTTGCGTTCGGGTCGTAGTTCGCCACGCGGCCCGCAAGACCGTTCTGCACAGCGATCTGGACGATCTGGTCGACGAGCTCGCGCGTCTGCGCGTCTTCGACGACAGGCGGAATCGGGATCGGCTGGCCCTGGACGAAGGCCGCCGCGAGAATCTGCCCCGGCTGGCCCTGCTGCGCGGCCTGCTGCGAAAGCTGAGCGAAGACCTGACCGATCTCGGGCGCGGTGTCGAGGTCGGCGACGCCCATGAGGACGCGCCCCTCTTGCGCGCGCACCGCGCGCGCGAGCGAAGCGACGGGCGCCAGGGACGCCGGTTGTGAACCCGCCCAGATCGCGATGATGACGGGGTGCTGCACCGACTGCTGCACGAGGCCCTGGAAGTTCTCGGCTGTCACGTCGACGACAAGACCGTCGTGACGGAACGTCTCGGCGATGACGGCGTCGTCGGCGCCCTGCGGCATGGGGGCCTGCCCGGGATTCGCAGCGCTCGGCGCGTTTGCCGGCGCCGCAGCGCCGGCGTTGCCGGTCGGTGCGCCAGCGGCCGATGCGGGGCGCCCGGCAGGAGCGCCACCCTGCGGCTTCTTGAGCGAGGACAGGTCAACGGCACCGCGCAGCGACGCGGCGTTCAACGGCTGATTCGACATGCCCTCATTGTTGCAGGGCGCACCGGGGCGGGCGACGCATGATCGCGCACAGCGAACACCTGGCCACACGTGGCGAGGCGCGTCCCTCGGGTCGGACCGTCACTCCGCGGCGGGTCCTCGCGCCCGGGCCGTCAGCCCCGCGGGCGCACCATCCGCAGGTCGTACGAACCCGAGGTGTCGTCCTTGCCGACGCCGTCGAGTTCGAACCCGTGCTTGCGGTAGAAAGCCTGCGCACGCTCGTTGCCGTCGACGACCCAGAGGTAGGCCTCTTGGTCGCCGAGTTCGCGTGTCATGAGTTCGTGCGCGAGGCCCGTGCCGTGGTGCGCCGTGTCGAGATTGAGCACCTGCAGTTCGACGTCCGCGGGCGCGTCGTCGTCGCGGGCCTTGCCGATGCAGATCCACCCGACGAGCGCACCGCTCGAGCGGTCGAATGCCCCGACGACCCGAGGCGCCTCGGCGGAGGTCAACCACGCGCGCCAGCGCTTCGCACCGTCGACGGGATCGAGCCCGTCGAGCTTCTCCTGCGGGATGAGCCCGGTGTAGGTGTCGCGCCAGATCGTGACGTGGAGCTGGGCGAGCTCGTCGGCGTCATCGCTTGTCAGGCCACGGATCTCGTAGCGCTCGTCGATGGTCATGTCGACGTCCTCTCTCGTGGTCATTATCCGCGCCCGGCGAGGCCCGGGCGTCAGTTCGACTCGGCGAGCCGGGCTTCGACGCGCTCGACCTTCGCGTCGAGCTGGCCGGTGTAGCCCGGGCGGATGTCGGCCTTCAGCACGAGCGAGACGCGCGGGGACGCGACTTGGACGGCCTCGCAGGCGCGCTTGATGACGTCCATGCACTCGTCCCACTCCCCCTCGAGGGTCGTGAACATCGAGTCGGTGCGGTTCGAGATGCCCGACTCACGCACGACGCGGATGGCTGCGGCCACCGCCTCGCTGACGGAACCGTCCGGGTCGTCCGTCGTCGACGGTGCGACGGAGAAAGCGACGAGCATGATGATCTCCTCGAAGGTGATGGGAACGATGCAGTCAGGTTCGCACGTCGGCCACCGCGCGCGGCGTGCGACGAGCGTCGCGTCTTGGGCCCGGCAGGATCAGCTCGCGCAGGCGTCCGGGTCGCAGGTCCCCGTCACGACGGCCTCGAGCCAGTGGTGAACGAGCGTCACGGCCCCCGCGCCCTCACCCGACGCCGCGGCGACGCGCTTCATCGACCCGGCGCGGATGTCGCCTGCGGCGAACACGCCAGGCACGCTCGTCGCGAGCGCTTCCGGGGGCAGCCCGTCACGCCAGAACTCCTGCGGCACGTCACGACCGGTGAGCACGAAACCCTTGGCGTCACGCGCCACGGTGCCGTCGAGCCAGTCGACGCACGGGTGCGCGCCGAGCAGGAGGAACAGCCCGCAGGCGGGAACCGTCAGCTCCTGGTCCTTCTCGTTGAAGCGGATCGTCACGTGCTGCAGCCGATCGGTGCCGCTCGCCCCGACGATCTCCGCATTCGTCTTGACGACGATTCGCGGGTTCGCCTCGATCTCGCGGATGAGGTAATCCGACATCGTCTCCGCGAGCCCGTCGCGACGCACGACGATGCTGACGGAGCGCGCGAAGCGTGAGAGGTGGATGGCGGCCTGGCCCGCCGAGTTGCCGCCGCCGACGACGAGGACGTGCCCGCCCTCGCACTCGCGGGCAGCCGACGACGCCGCGCCGTAGTACACGCCGCGTCCGACGAAGCCTTCGACCTCCTCGACGCCCAGGCGACGGTAGGCCACGCCCGTCGAGATGAGAACGGCGCGGGCGCAGACCGGCCCATCGTCGGTCTCGAGCACGTGCGGTTCGCCGCGATAGCCGGGCGTGAAACCGGTGACCTCGGTGGCCGAGTAGATGCCCGCGCCGAACCGAGTGGCCTGGAACCGTGCGCGCTGCGCGAGGCGCATGCCCGAGATGCCGCGGGGAAAGCCCAGATAGTTGCGGATCATCGCGCTCGTGCCGGCCTGCCCGCCCACGGCGTCGGCCTCGATGACGGCTGTGCTCAGCCCCTCGCTCGCGCCGTACACCGCGGCAGCGAGGCCGGCCGGGCCCGCACCGACGATCGCAAGGTCGACGACGTGGCCCTCACCCAACTCGTCGACGGTGGCGCCGAAGGCGCGCCCGAGCACACGGACGTCAGGGTTGGCGTGAACCTCGCGCTCGGCGATGCGCACGAGCGGATAGGCGATCTCGATGCCCTGCGAACGCGCCATCTCGAGCGTCTTGGCTGCGTGCGGAGCCTCCGGCGGCCAGACCCCCGTCGGGATGCCCTGGCGATCGAGGAAGTCGCGCAGCACCCCGACGTTGGGGTCGCCTGGGGGCGCCACGATGTTGACGAGCTCGATCTCGGGGCCACCCGCCGACCACCCCCAGTCCGAGAGCAGCTCGGTGACGGCGGTGTGAAACTCCTCGTCGCGCGGGCCGCTCGGCAGCAGGAGCGCGGCCTCGATCTGGCCGCTGATCTGCGCGACGCGCTGCTCCTCGACCGCCCACGGTTCGCTGCGCAGGCGCACCATGACCCGCTTGGCCGCCGGCATGACGGCATGCAGGCACTGCAGCGTGACGAGGCCCGTCGCGTCGCCCACCTGCGTCGTCGCGGCGAACATCGCGACCGGGAGGCCGCGCGCGTTGAGGCCCTGCGCCATCGTCATCGATTCGCTGAGCGTCGTGGCGAGTTGCAGGTCGTAGTCGGCAGCGTAGCGGTGGGCGAATTCTTCCCGCATCTCTTCGGCGTGCTCAGCGGCCGCGATGAGCATGATGACGGGCGTGGGAGGCTTCATGCTCCGAGTGTAGGCACCGGCGCCGACAACCCCGATATTCGGCGGAATCAGAGCTGATACCGGCCGTCGACGCACGTCCGAACTCGCTCTTGCGACGCCTCGCCGCCATGGGCTCTCGCGCGGTTTCGGGACGCGCATCGAGCCCCTCACCCTCAACCCGCGACGGCCTGCGCCGCGGCGTAGGGGTCCAGAACCCCTCGAGCGACAGCCTCAGCGAGATCCTCGAGCTTCACCTCGGCGTTGGGGCGTTCCCAGCGCTCACGCAGTCGCCGCAACGCGAGCTCTTCGATCTCGCCCGCAGCCCGACGTCGGCGACGCAGGCTCAGCTCATCGTGCTCGCTCAGCCACGCTCGGTGGGTCGCGATGGCGTCGATGACGTCCGCCGCCCCTTCGCCGCGTTCTGCGACCGTCGTGACGATCGGTGGGCGCCACTGCCCCGGCTCCCCCGTCTGGCCGAGCGAGATCATGGCGCGCAGGTCGCGCACGGTCGCCGCCGCGCCGTCGTGATCGGCCTTGTTGACGACGAAGACGTCCGCGATCTCGAGGACCCCGGCCTTCGCGGCCTGGATGGAATCTCCGGCCCCGGGCGCGAGCAGGACGATCGTCGTGTCGGCGAGCGAGGCGATGTGCACCTCCGACTGGCCAACGCCCACCGTCTCGACGAGCAGGATGTCGAAGCCGGCGGCGTCGAGCAGCCGCAGTGCAGCGGGCGCCGCCGCCGACAGCCCGCCGAGGTGGCCGCGGGTCGCCATCGAGCGGACGAACACCCCGGAATCACCCGAGTGACCGACCATGCGGATGCGGTCGCCGAGCAGCGCGCCACCGGAGAACGGCGACGAGGGGTCGACCGCGAGCACCGCGACGCTGAGGCCGTGCGCGCGATAGGCCGCGACGAGTGCGTCCGTCGACGTCGACTTGCCGACGCCGGGCGGCCCCGTCAGACCGATGATCTGGGCGTGGCCCGTGAACTGGGCGATGGCTGCACCCAGTTCCGGCAGCGCCGGGTGGTCGTTCTCGATGGCCGTGAGCAACCGCGCGAGGGCGCGCCGGTCACCGCCACGCATCCGCGTGACGAGTGGGTCGACGACGATCTCACGCGGCATGCTCGGGCCGTGTCCTGGTCAGCGCTCAGGCGTCGACGCGCACGATGAGCGCATCACCCTGGCCGCCACCGCCGCACAGGGCAGCAGCACCGACGCCACCACCGCGGCGTTTGAGTTCGTGGGCGAGGGTCAGCACGAGACGCGCGCCCGACATGCCGATCGGGTGGCCAATCGCGATGGCGCCGCCGTTGGGGTTGACCTTCTCCGCGTCGAGGCCGAGTTCCTTCGTCGAGGCCAGGCCGACGGCGGCGAACGCCTCGTTGATCTCGACCACGTCGAGGTCGGCCGGCGTGAGGCCCTCCTTCTCGCAGGCCTTCGCGATTGCGCGCGCCGGCTGGCTCTGCAGCGTCGAGTCGGGGCCGGCGACGACGCCGTGCGCGCCGACCTCGGCGATCCAGGTCAGGCCCAGCTCCTGGGCCTTCGTCTTGCTCATGACGACGAGCGCCGCGGCACCGTCGCTGATCTGGGAGGCGGAGCCTGCCGTGATCGTGCCGTCCTTGCTGAAGGCGGGGCGCAGCTTGCCGAGCGACTCAGTCGTCGTGTCGGCGCGGATACCCTCGTCGTTCTTGAACACGACTGGCTCGCCCTTGCGCTGCGGGATCTCGACGGGGATGACCTCGTCGTCGAAGAGGCCCTTCTCCCAGGCCGCGGCGGCCTTCTGGTGAGAGGCGGCCGAGAACGAGTCCTGCTCTTCGCGGCTGAACTCGACGTCGCCAGCGTTGGCCTGCTCGGTGAGGTTGCCCATCGCCTGGTCGGTGAAAGCGTCCCACAGTCCGTCGAAGGCCATGTGGTCGCGCATCGTCACGTCGCCGTACTTGTAGCCCTCGCGCGACTTCTCGAGCAGGTGCGGCGCGTTCGTCATCGACTCCTGGCCGCCCGCGACGACGACGTCGAACTCGCCCGCGCGGATCAGCTGGGCCGCGAGCGCCACGGCGTCGAGCCCGGACAGGCAGACCTTGTTGATCGTCAGCGCCGGCACGTCCATCGGGATGCCGCCCTTGACGGCGGCCTGGCGCGCGGGGATCTGGCCGGCGCCGGCCGTCAGCACCTGGCCCATGATGACGTAGTCGACCTGGTCGCCCTTGACGCCGGCCTTCTCGAGCGCACCCTTGATGGCGAGGCCACCGAGGTCGGCACCTGAGAAGCCCTTGAGCGAGCCGAGCAGGCGACCCATCGGGGTGCGCGCTCCGGCGACGATGACGGCGGTGGTGTCGGTCATGGTTCCTCCAGTGAGCGGGCGGGCGTGGGTCACGGTGCCGCACGGCCGCCGGTTCGTGTCGATCGCCCGAGTTAATCGTCGTTAACCCGGCTTCCTCGTCCAAGCAAACCATAGAGTGACGTCATGACCGGCGAAATCACGCACTTGTTCGAGGCCATCGACCACGTCGGCATCGCGGTGCCCGACCTCGATGCCGCCATCCGTTTCTACGAGTCGACGTACGGCATGACGTGCGCGCACACCGAGACGAACGACGAGCAGGGCGTGCGTGAGGCGATGATGACGGTCGGCCCGGCCGATGCCCCGCACAGCCACATCCAGCTGCTCGCGCCGCTGTCGCCGGAGTCGAGCATCGCGAAGTTCCTCGACCGCTCCGGCCCCGGCATGCAGCAGCTCGCCTACCGCGTCCGCGATCTCGACGCCGTGTGCGCGACGCTGCGCGAGCGCGGCATGCGGTTGCTCTACGACGCGCCGAAGATCGGCACCGGCGGCAGCCGCATCAACTTCATCCACCCCAAGGATGCCGGCGGCGTGCTCGTCGAACTCGTCGAGCCGGCGGCTGAAGGACACTGAGGCAGCCCATCGTTTCTACCCCAAGGCTCGGCGTCGTATCAAAACGTTCGTTTGAGCTACGTCGCGGTGGGTGTGCGTAGCTCGTCAGGTGCTGCTGCCCCGGAGGGGTGTGACGTGTTCAGGCGCGCAGCGTCGTCGCCCGACGACCGTGCCCCGCAAAGGCTGCGCCTAGGCAAGCGGCGCGGACAGTGTGCTGGAACGTGCGTATACGGCGGGACTACCGTTGTGACGGCGACGGACATGGCGCTACGCAGCTTCACACGTTTCGCTTGGCCAGGGCGCCGCAAGAATCTCACGCCCGATGACACGAAGGAAACATGCTGGTGAGCACTCTTTCCACCTCAGACGCCCATCTCGACTCGGGCCGTGATGGACGCCAAGGCCCGAGTCGTAGCGTGACCATCGTGGGGGTAGGCCTGACCCTGGTAATCGTTGTGATCGGGCTGGCGTGGGCCAAGTGGATCCCGTATGACGACAAAGCTCACGCCCTCGCGAAATCGGGTGCGTGGAGTGGCAAGGCCATCTTCGGCGAGGCCGGCCACCCCGGTGACGCGCCAAGCTGGCATGGAGCCCTCGATTTCACCCGTGCCTACGTCAAAGCCGTGTGGAAGGCTGCGCTCGTCGCGATCTTGGTGGCCTCAGCACTCGAAGCATTCATCCCGAAACGGCTCCTGTTGAACGCCATGAACCGCCGCAGCTCATGGGGCCAAGGCCTCAGTGGCGGGCTACTCGCCCTGCCGAGCATGATGTGTACCTGCTGTACCGCGCCGGTAGCAATCGGTTTGCGTCGCCGCGGTGCACCCGCGGGTGCGGTGATGGCGTACTGGCTCGCTAACCCGCTACTCAACCCCGCTGTCATGCTTTTCCTCGGTCTGACGATGTCCTGGCAAGTGGTCTCCACCCGTGCCGTCGTCGGCGTCGTCGTCGTCCTGGGTGCCGCCTTCATTGCTCAACGTCAAGCACGCGAGGTCGATGCCGACGAACTCATCGACGTCGACCACGACCCGCAGGGCGTCGCTGGCATGCCGTGGCGCTTCGCTAAAGCCCTCACGCGTTATGTCGCCATCGTTGTGCCTGAGTACCTGATCCTCGTCGCACTGACCGGTTTGTTCTCCGGGTGGCTGTCCGACTTCACCCACCTAGGGAACGGGTCTGGCCTTCTGGCCTTGCTCCTCGTCGGTGTGGTCGGCGCCCTGCTCGTCATCCCCACCGGTGGGGAGATTCCCGTCGTCGCCGGTTTGAGTGCCGCCGGCGCGAGTCTTGGTGTTGCAGGGGTTCTGCTCATCACCTTGCCGGCGCTCAGCATCCCGTCGCTGGTCATGGTGGCACGCAGCTTCGGCACTCGGACCACCGTGAGCGTCATCGCTTGGGTCATCGCCGGGGGGCTGTTGTCAGCCGCTTTGCTCACCGCCCTCACCTGAGGGCCGCAGGCGGGGTGTAGCAGCCAGGGACGGGATCACTGAGATCAGGGATGCCGATGCGAAAACGGTGGGTTGAGCCACGAGGTCGACCCGATGGTGCAAAAACCTTCGTTTGAGCCACACGTTCTGCGTGGCGAGCAACGCGGCGCTCCACCGGTCGAGCCGCTGACGTGGCTGCTCGGCGGTGAGGTGGGTGAGGCCGATGCCATGGTAGTTGGGCAGCCAGTTCTCCACGACGGGGTCGGCCTGGGCCGCGGTGAGAGGATCGCTCTATGCCCACTCAGCCCTCATGGCCGCTTCGCACTGAGCGCCTAGCGCTGCGCCGCTACCGCTCCGACGACGTGGGATGGATGGCGTCCCTTTACGCTCGCCCCGATGTCGCGCGCTTCCTTCTCGAAGACCCCTGGACGCCCCAGCAGGCGCAGGAGAACCTGACCAAACGCATGACGAAGAACGGTCTCGAGGGGCCATCTGGTGCGCTGTCGCTCACTATCGACAAGGGCGAGCAGAGCATTGGCGACGTCAGCGTGTGGTTCACCGACCAGCCCCACCACGTCGCAGAGATCGGATGGGTGCTCGACCCCAGCCACGGTGGCCACGGGTATGCCCGCGAGGCCGTTCGCGCGGTCATCCGCTTTGCCTTCGATGAGTACGCCCTGCACCGTCTCGTTGCGCAGATGGATGCCCGAAATGAGGCATCGGCGCGTCTGGCGGCGTCAGTGGGAATGAGGCAAGAGGCCCATCACCTGCAGGACTGCTGGAGCAAGGGCGAATGGACTGACACTCTCATCTTTGCGCTGCTCTCTACAGATCCGCGCTGACTCACCGCGTGATGGCGGGCCAAGAGCCAGTGGGGAGCGTAGAGCAGAGTCCGTCGTTTCAGCTGCGCCAGGAACATCCGTCGCTGGGCCCCTGCGACGTCACAGTGATGGGCGTAGCGTCGAGTCATGGCAAGCGTTCGCCCTGCTCGCGTGGATGACGGGCCGCGTCTGGCCGAGATCGACCACGCTTGCTGGTCGCCGATGACCGACCCGGGGAGCCACTGGAGCCCGGGTCGCCCCTTCTTCGGAGTGCCGACAGGAACGCTCGTCGACGAAGTTCTGGTCGCTGCTGAAGGTGATGAAGTGCTGGGGTTCATCAAGATTCGACGAGAACCTAGTGAGTTCGGCCAGTGGTATGTGGGTGGGCTCGGTGTGGCACCTATCGCCCGCCGTCAAGGCCTAGCGCGGAAGCTCATACACGCTGCACTGACAGCAGTTGAGGCCAGGGGTGATGACAGCGTATGGCTCAGGGTGCTCTCATCCAACGTGGGAGCTGTTGCGCTCTATTCGGCGCTCGGGTTCGCCGAGGTGGCTCGGTTCGCCGACGCATTTGAAGATCGCCCGGGGGTGGATGACTTGCGACTGTCGGCGCAGCTGCCTCTCGCAGGCGCACGAACGGCGGGTTGAGCTACCGGACCGCTGCGATGGTGCAGAGCCTTTCGTTTGAGCTACACCTGTCGGACGGCTTCGATGATGATGACGCAGGCAAGAACGGCGTAGACCGTGGCCGCCAGGTAGTTCAACGCCGCGCTAGCTCGCGGACTGCTGGTGAATCGCTCATGAAAAGTGCCCGCGAGAGCACCGATGGTGCCGTAGAGCACGAACTCGGTGCACACGTTGACTGTGCCGAGCAGGGCCATCTGCGCTGTCGTGTTGGTGGCGTGGCCGGCGAAGCGCGGGAGGACGGCGAGGAAGAACAGGATGATCTTGGGGTTCGTCAGGCTGACCGACAGACCCCGCAGGTACCACCGCCCGGCGGCGACGTCGCCGATCGTGGACATCTCGCGAGCATGGCGCACGGTAGTCACCGACAGCCAGAGCAGATAAGCAGCCCCAAGCAGCTTCAGGCCGGTCAGCAAATTAGGGTGACTTCTGGCGACCTCACCCAGGCCAACAACGACTGCGGCGGCGTAGACGCTCATTCCGGTAGCGATGCCAAGGATCGCTTTGAGCGCGGCCCTCCGCCCTCCCTTGAGTCCGACCGCGAGCATGTACGCCATGTCTGGGCCGGGTGGGATGAGGAACACCAGAATGACACCGAGGAAGCCCGGTAGTACGGACAGGTCGACCACGAGCGTCCTCTCCGCTGGCCGCGACGCCCTCGTGGCGCCGCCCTCACGCTACTGCGTCTTCTCCCTAGGGCAGGGGCGCTGGTTCCCACGCTCCACGAAACCGTTCGTTTGAGCCACACCATTCAGGCGGGCTGAGATCGCTGCGCGATGATCACGGCTTGCGCGTCTTCTTCCGAGCCCACAGGTGACCGCTCCAGTTGAGCGCTCACCGTGAGTCCATGCTCCTCCAAGAGAGTAGTCAGGCTCTCGACACTTCGGTGGTATCTGGTCATCACCACGTCATAGCCGCGTGCCGCATATCCGCGACCTACCCGGCGCATGCCGTGTCCCACCTGGAAACCGAGGAGCAGCACCCCTTCCGGGCGCAGTACGCGGGCCATCTCCGCAACCATGACTTCGAGGTCTACATCCGGGTTGTGAATGGTGGAGTACCAGGAGAAGACGCCGTCGAAGACTTCGTCTGCGTAGGGCAGGTGCGTCAGGCTCCCCACGGCGACGGTGAAGTCAGGGTGGTCGGCTCGTGCCCTGCGGACCATGTTGGGTGAGAGGTCGATGCCCTCCGGGTGGCATCCGAGCCCAGCCAAATGGGGCAGCATTCGCCCTGCCCCGCAGCCAGCATCCAGGACCACGCGAGGCTCGTGCAGGAGTGCGACGAAGTGGTCGATCATGGCCAAGTCGATCGGCTGTTCGCCTTCGGTGGTACGGAAGTGGTCGGCGTACGCGTCGGCCACAACGTTGTAGGCGGTCCTGGTGAGAGCCTCCTCTGTTTCCGGCATGGCTCTAAGCCTGCCAAAACGTCGCGCTCAACCGCGAGGGAACTGGTGCACAAACGGTCGTTTCTGCACCACTCAAGCTGGGGTGGCCCTGCACGTGGTCATGCCCCGGTCAGGGGGTAGCAGAACGACGTGCAAAACCTCGCGGCGCCGAACGTCAGTGTCGACAACCGGTCCGAGACAGCCACCAAGGGTGCCCGGGCTCACAGAGGCGCCCACCGCTTGCGTGTCAACTCAGCCCTCGACCACGAGCGAAGCGTCGACCTCGGTCGGCAGGCCACCCTCGGGCAGCTTCGACGGCGCGACGATGCGCACGATCTCGTCGAGCACGCGCCGCACGTACTTCTCCCCCACCCACAGGTGCTTCGCGCCATCGACGCCGATGACGTCAGCCTGCGGAATGGCCGCGAACCGCTCGCGCGCCTCGTCGGGGCGCAGGTTGTCATCCAGTTCGGGCACGAGCGCCGTCACCGGCTTGCGCGATTCGGCCCACGCCGCCAGGTGCTCGGGCTGCGACCACCGCAGCGGCGGCGACAGCAGGATCGCGCCCTCGATCGACGGATCGAGCCCGTGCATGAGCGCCAGATCCGTGCCGAAGCTCCACCCCACCAGCCAACGATTGGTCAGCGCCGGCGACTCGTGGAACTCCGCGAACTCGATGGCGGCGGCGACGTCGAAACGCTCGCCGTCAGCCGAGTCGAACGCACCCTCCGACGTCCCGCGCGGCGACGACGTGCCACGCGTGTTGAACCGCAGCACCGCGATGTCCGCGAGCGCCGGCAGCCGGTTGGCGGCCTTCTTGTAGACATGGCTGTCCATGAAACCGCCGTGCGTCGGCAGCGGATGCAGCGTGACGAGCGTGGCCACCGGGTCTCGCTCGAGCGGCAGCGCCAACTCACCGACGAGCGTCAACCCGTCGGCGGTGTGCAGTTCGACGTCCTGACGGCGCGCAGCGAGCACCGTGTTCGAGCGAATCTCCTGCAGGCTCAACGCCCCTCCTCGACGATCACGACGAAACCCGGACTTCGTCGTCCGCCCTCGACCCTATGCGACCGCGAGCGCACACTCACCGCCACGAACCCCGCGGCGGACGGCGATCTCGCGCTCGCCAGCAACTCGTGTGCCAGTGACGACGATCCGTCACGTCACCCAGCCGATCATTCGGCCACACGACGACGTGCGGCAGCGATGACGCCAACTGCTGCTGACACCCCGGGCACGTGTAGATCTTGCCGTCGGCGTTACCGCGCAGGACCCGCACCGTCCACTGGCCGCCCGCGTAGGTCTGCACCGTGTCGACAGGACGAAACGCGCGGCTCACGTCGCCGCGCGTCTCGTCCTGCGCTCTGTTGTTGCGCCGTGGCATCAGCCTCGGAAGGACCGCTCCGCGAGCAGGTGCTCCGTCAGCAGCGGCGACGGCACGAGGTGCGTCTCCCCCGCCTCGAAGTACATCTCCGACAGCACACCGGAGACGTCGTCGTAGCCAGCCTCGTCGAGCAACTCGAACGGGCCCTTCGGGTAACCGCAGCCGGCCTTCATCGCCGTGTCGATGTCCTCGACGCTCGCGTAGCCCGAGTCCAACATCTTCACCGCGTCGTTGAGGTGCGGGTAGAGCAGCGCGTCGACGACGAGGCCCGCGCGGTCCTTGCCGACGACCGGCGTCCAACCCGCAGCCGCGGCGAGCGAGCGAACGGCCTCGACCGCGTCGTCCGCGATGGCGACGCTGCGGCCGATCTCGAGCACCTGGCCGGCGCGCTGCTTCTCACGCAGGACGACGGGAACGACGCGCGCATCGAGCGACGGCTCACCGGTCGCGGCCTCCGTCGCCGCGCCCTCACCGAGCGTGGCGATGACGCCGCCGTCACCGATCGCGTCGCGCACGGCGCGCATGAGCGGCTTCTCATCGATCTGCAGCGCGTGCTCGGAGACGTCGCCCTCGACATGACCGCACGAGCACTCGTCACCACAGGCGCACGAGCCGCCGCAGCACCCGTCATCCTCGACGCCGCCGTCGACGGCGAAGACGAACGTGACGTCCTCGAGCGCCGACGCCTCGTCAGCCGCCGTGACCCGCACGAGCTCGAGGCCCGCTGACGACATCTCCTCGGCGAGCGAGTCGACGAGCTCACCCTCGCCGACGAGACCGACGCGGCCACTGTGCGCCTTGCTCTCACCGGGCGTGCGCTCGTCGGCGACGAGGGTGCCCGAGCCGGCCGCCTCGTACGTGTAGAAGCCCTTGCCACTCTTGCGACCGAGGTAGCTGGCCGCCACCATCTGACGCAGCAGCGGCGGCGACGCGACGCTCGGATCATGTGTCGCGTCGTACAGCACGCCGCAGACCTCGTGGACGACGTCGAGGCCGATGAGGTCGCACAGCGTCAGCGGGCCCATCGGGAAGCCGACACCGGCCGCCATCGCAGCATCGAGGTCCTCACGGGAGGCGAGACCCGTCTCGTAGGCGCGGATCGAACGCGCGAGATAGGCGATGAGCAGCGCGTTCGCGACGAAGCCCGCACGGTCGCCGACGACGACCGGCTTCTTGCCCAGGCGGACGGCGAGTTCGCGGACGCCCTCGACGACCTTCACGCCCGTCAGCAGCGAGTGGATGACCTCGACGAGCGGCAGCACCGGCGCCGGGTTGAAGAAGTGCATGCCGATGACGCGCGACGGCTCCTTCGTCGACTTCGCGATCTCGGTGATCGACAGCGACGACGTGTTCGTCGCGAGCACGCAGTCGTCACGAACGATGTCGTCGAGCGTCGTGAAGATCGACGTCTTGATCTCGAGCAGCTCCGGCACCGCCTCGATGACGAGGTCGGCGTCCTTCATCGCGGCGAGGTCGTCGCCGAACGCGACACGGCCGACGATCTCGTCACGCTCACTCTCGGAGAGCTTGCCCTTGCTCACGGCACGCCCGAGGGACTTCGTGAGGAACCCCTTGCCGCGCTCGGCGAGCTCCGCCGAACCGTCGACGGCGATTACGCTGAGCCCCGCCTTGGCGAAGACTTCGACGATGCCGGCACCCATCGTGCCGAGCCCGATGACACCCACTGTGTTGATCATGCGCCCAGTCTTTCAGATGCGACGACCAACCGCTCGTGGGACGATCTACCGCGTGATGACCTCATGATCTTCGGATTGCTCGGCGCCCTCGTCGCCGCCCTCGCCTACGGCGGAGCGACGATCGTCCAGGCGATTGGCGTGGCGCGCATGAGGGAGGCGCCCGACGGCGCCGACCTCATCACCCGTGCGCGCTTCGGCTGGCTGTACGGCGTCGGCCTCGCGCTCGACGGCGTGGCCTTCCTCGCCTCGAGCGGCGCCCTGCGTACCCTGCCACTGTTCCTCGTGCAGTCGGTCATCGCCGGGTCGGTCGCGGTGACGGCCGTGCTCGCCGTCGTCGTCCTGCACGCCAAGCTGACGCGACGCGAGATCATGGCGCTCGTCGGAGTCGGCGTCGGTCTCGTCATGCTCGCCGTCTGCGCCAAGGAGGGTCACGCCACCGGGGTGCCGACCTGGCTGGCCCCCGCCGCGCTCGTGGTCGCGGCCCTCCTGGTGCCGTTCGGGTACGCGGCGTATCGCGCCCGCAACAGCGCGCTTCTCGCCGTCACCGCGGGGCTCGGATTCGCAGGTATCGCGATCGGCGCGCGCATCCTGCCGTGGGACGGCAACGTCCTGCACACGATCGCGAGCTGGCCGTTCTGGGTGCTCATCGCCCACGGCATCATCGCGATGACCGCCTACGGCTTCGCCCTCGACGCGGGAGAGGCGACGTCCGTCGCCGCCATCACCTTCGCCATCGAGACGGTGGTGCCCGCTGCCATCGGCCTCGCCCTGCTCGGTGACGCCGTGCGCGGCAGCACGTGGCCGCTGGCCATCGCGGGGTTCGTCATCACGCTCGGCAGCTGCTTCGTCCTGGCCGGGCAGTCGGAGCCCGACGCGTAAGGTTGTCCGGTGCGAATCGTGATTGCCGAATGCAGCGTCGACTACGAGGGACGCCTGCAGGCCCATCTCCCCCTCGCCAAGCGCCTGCTCATGGTCAAGGCCGACGGCTCGGTGCTCGTCCACTCCGACGGCGGCTCCTACAAGCCGCTCAACTGGATGGCGCCGCCGTGCACGATGGCCGAGGTCGAACCCGAGGACGTCGAGGTCGCCGACGGCGTGACGAGCGTGTGGCTCGTGCAGCACGGCAAGTCGGACGACCGGCTGCGCATCCGGTTGCACACCGTCCATCACGACTCGGCCCATGACCTCGGCGTCGACCCGGGCCTCGTCAAGGACGGCGTCGAGGCGCAGCTGCAGAAGCTGCTCGCACAGCACATCGAGACCCTCGGTGAGGGCTACACGTTGATGCGGCGCGAATACATGACGGCGATCGGGCCGGTCGACATCATGTGCAAGGACTCGGGCGGAGCCACCGTCGCCGTCGAACTCAAGCGCCACGGCACGATCGACGGAGTCGAGCAACTGACGCGCTACCTCGAACTACTCAACCGCGACCCGCACATCGCCCCCGTCAGCGGCGTCTTCGCCGCCCAGACGATCAAACCGCAGGCCCGCACGCTCGCGGAGGATCGCGGCATCCGCTGCGTCGTGCTCGACTACGACGCGCTCAAGGGCATCGACGACTCCGAGCGCCGGTTGTTCTGATCCGCCTCGAGGTTCGGGGGTGCTCAGGTCGCGAGGCTGGGCGCACGCGTGCGTCGTGCCTTCGCCACGCGTCAGGCCGTGCGCGTCAGGCAGTGCGCGCCAGCGGGACGTAGCCGCAGGCGCCGGAGACGTTCATGACCCGGTCGAGGCGGGTGCCTGCGAGCAAACGGCACAGACGCGGCGAGGCATCGGCGACGACGAGGCGACGCCGCCGACGCTCGGCCCGGTGATGCGCGCCGACCATGACGCCCAGCCCGGCCGCATCCCACACCTGCGCGTTGGCCAGGTGGACGACGAGGTCGCCGTCACCGCCCGCCAGTGCGGTGTGCAATGCCGTGCGGACGCGGTCGCTCGTGCGTGCGCTGACGGGGCCGTTGATGATGATCTCCCGCCCGGGGACGGGGTGGTCGATGACGAGGTGCGCACCCGTCGCGAGTGTCTCGGAGCGCGACGCGTGCGTGCGCCTCGTCGTCTCGGCCATGATCGCCCCCCTCGTCACTCGCCCGTGCGGGCCGAGCTGTTCGTGGACGGCCGGCGCGTCGCGCGCCCCACCCGGCGTGGAGGCGTCGCCTCCGGCGGGTGCCGTCATTGGTAAAGACGCACGGCGCCGGGTGAACGTTCGCCGCACGGCGTAACGAAGTGGTCACGGTCTGAACGCCTCCCATCGGGCGTACGTGAAACAGTGGGGGCATGGTGGTTCTCAGCACGATCTACACCCGCACCGGTGACGACGGGAGCACGGGCCTCGGCGACTTCAGCCGGACGTCGAAGAACGACCCGCGCCTCGTCGCCTACGCCGACACGGACGAGGCGGGCGTCGCGCTCGGCCTCGCGCTCACGTGTGCCCCCGATCTGCCTGAGCGGCTGCGCCCAGTGCTCCTGCGCATCCAGAACGACCTGTTCGACGTCGGCGCCGACCTGTCGACACCCCTCGTGACACAGCCCGCGCACCCTCCCCTGCGCGTCCAGCAGGAGTGGATCGACGAACTCGAGACCGCCTGCGACGAGTTCGGTGCCGACCTGCCGACGCTGCGTTCCTTCGTCCTCGCCGGCGGCACTCAGGCGGCGGCCTATCTCCACCTCGCGCGGACGGTCGTGCGGCGCGCCGAGCGTGCCTGCTGGGCGGCCATCGACGCCCACGGGAGCGAGAGCGCCGAGCCCGACGACGAGCGTCCCGGCGGCGTCAACCCGCTGACGGCCAGGTACCTCAACCGGCTCTCGGACGCCCTGTTCGTGTTCGCGCGCTACGCCAACGCCCAAGGCCCGGGCGACGTGTTGTGGCAGCCCGGCGGGGGGCGCTGAGCCCCAGCCCGCTCCAGACGTGGGATGCGGCCGACAGGGCGGCCTTGGGAAGGAGGCGCGCTCTCCGTGCCAAACCCGACCATCGCGGCGGTCGAGGTCGCGAAAGCAATGCCGCTGGGCGGGGCGTCGACCGTCAGAGACGCCGGACGGGGGTCTCAGACCAGGGCGTCCGCGTGCAATCCGGGCGGTGCGGACTCGCTCCACGAGCGCATCGCGGTGTAGTCACCGGGCGCCATGGCGATGGTGAAGGCCTCTTCACCGCAGCGCACGTCGACGCTCACCGCGTCACCCGACAGGGCCGCCGGGCGGTCACCGTCCGCGAGCTGAGCGCGCGAACCGAGGAAGAAGTCGCCGCGCGCCCAGGTGCGCCGCGGCGACATCGTCATCGAGCGGAACGAGAACCACTCGAGACGATCGTGGCGGTACCGCACCATCCCGGTGCGCCACGACGCGCCGGGGTAGCGAACCGCCATGACGGCGAGGTTGCCGTCGCGGCCGATGGCGCGCGTGCGAAGCACCATCGCCGCCAGAGCCAGCAAGACCACGATGGCGGCCAGCGCGAGAGTGATCTCGCCGGCCGTCATCGCTGAATCCATGGTTCGAAACCGCCTCAGACCCCGGCCATCTCGACGTGCTGAGCGACGACCGTCACCACGTCCTTGTCGACGGAGAGGAATCCGCCGTCGATCTTGACCGTACGGCGCTCGCCCTGCGCGGGCACGACGACGACGTCGCCCTCGACGAGGACGGACAGGATCGGCTGATGACCCGGCAGGATGCCGATCTCGCCTTCGGTGGTCCGTGCGATCAGGCGGCTCGCCTCGCCCTCCCAGACCTCACGGTCGGCAGCGACGAACTTGACGTTCAGGGTGCTCATGCGGGCTTCCTCTTCGAGTCGGTGATTTCCCCCATGATAGCGGGCGAATCGGGCCGGGGCGCGCGGCCCACCCGGTGGGTGTGCACGCCCGTGTGACAGGGGTCGTCAGCGACGCCCGTCCGCGTGCGCGTCGGCCTCGGCCGACGCGCCCGCGACGGACGCACCTTCGTGCGGCAGCGGCGCGAGCGGATCGGCGAGCGCCCCCGAAACCCGCGCCCCGGCGCGCATGAGGTGGAACACGACGACCGCGGCGAAGGTACCGAGGGCGATGCCGGCAAAGGCGACGTCACCGATCGTCCACGTGTAGTCGGCGATGCCGACGATGAGCGCGACCGCAGCCGTCATGAGGTTGACGGGGTTGGCGAAGTCGACGCGGTTCTCCATCCAGATGCGCACGCCGAGCATGCCGATCATGCCGTAGAGGACCGTCGCCGCTCCCCCGAGGACGCCGGGCGGGATCGTCGAGATGATCGCGCCGAACTTCGGCAGGAACGACAGCCCGATCGCTGTGATGGCCGCGACCCAGTAGGCCGCCGTCGAATACACCTTCGTCGCCGCCATGACGCCGATGTTCTCGGCATACGTCGTCGTGCCCGAGCCGCCACCGAAGCCGGCGAGCGTCGTGGCGAGGCCGTCACCGAGCAGCGCACGCCCCGAGACGTCGTCGAGGTTGCGGTCCGTCATCTGCGCGACCGACTTCACGTGGCCGATGTTCTCCGCGATCAGCACGAGCACGACCGGCACGAACAGCCCGACGACCGACCACGAGAACGACGGCGACGCGAAGTGCGGCAGTCCGATCCAGGCGGCGGAATCCACGGCGTCGAAGTCGACCTCACTGCGCAGGCACGCGACGAGATACCCGGTGAGCACACCGATGAGGATGCTGAGGCGCCCGAGCAGCCCCTTCGCGAGCACCGTCACCGCGAGGATGACGACCAGGGTGACGAGCGCCGTCACAGGCGCCTTCATGAAGTTGCCCTTGGCCGCAGGCGCGAGGTTGAGGCCGATGAGCGCGACGATCGTGCCCGTGACGACCGGCGGCATGAGCGCACGCAACCAGCCGTCGCCGGCGACCTGGACGACGAGCCCGACGAGCGCCAGAGCCAGGCCCGCCATGACGACGCCGCCCAGCGCCGTCGCCATGTCGTGCGCCTTCGTCGCGGCCGTCAGCGGCGCGATGAACGCGAACGACGAGCCGAGGTAGCTCGGCACGCGCCCCGCCGTCAGCAGCAGGAAGACGACCGTGCCGACGCCGGAGAAGAACAGCGTCGTCGACGGCGGGAAGCCCGTCAGCAGCGGCACGAGGAACGTCGCACCGAACATCGCGACGACGTGCTGCATGCCGATGCCGATCGTCTTCGGCCACGCCAAGCGCTCGTCCGGCGCGACGACCGCGTCACCGCGCGTGAGGTCGTCCTCACGCACCCGCCACTTCAGACCCAGATCCATCCCTGCTCCTCATTCCTGCGCGCCGCGACTCAACGACGCGCCCTGCTCACGATGCACGACGAAGGGCCGGGGGTCGAAAACCCCCAGCCCTTCGTCGTTCTCACTCGCCGCCTCGGGTCATCCCCGCCGCGGCGCGCAAATCAGTCCTGCTTGGCCAGCTCCGCGGCCTGACGCTCGACGTCGTCGAGGCCACCACACATGAAGAAGGCCTGCTCGGGGACGTGGTCGTAGTCGCCGTCCGCGATCTTCGTGAAGGCCTCGATCGAGTCCTGCAGCGACACCGTCGAACCCTCGATGCCGGTGAACTGCTTGGCGACGTAGGTGTTCTGCGACAGGAAGCGCTGGATGCGGCGAGCGCGGTTGACGAGGATCTTGTCCTCTTCGGAGAGCTCGTCGATACCGAGGATCGCGATGATGTCCTGCAGTTCCTTGTTGCGCTGCAGGATCGACTTGATGCGAACCGCCGTCTCGTAGTGCTCCTTCGAGATGTAACGCGGGTCGAGGATGCGCGACGTCGACGTCAGCGGGTCCACGGCCGGGTAGATACCCATCGACGCGATGTCACGCGAGAGCTCGGTCGTCGCGTCGAGGTGCGCAAACGTCGTCGCCGGGGCCGGGTCGGTGTAGTCGTCAGCCGGCACGTAGATGGCCTGCATCGACGTGATCGAGTGACCACGCGTCGAGGTGATGCGCTCCTGGAGCACACCCATCTCGTCGGCCAGCGTCGGCTGGTAACCCACGGCGGACGGCATGCGGCCGAGCAGCGTGGAGACCTCGGAACCGGCCTGCGTGAAGCGGAAGATGTTGTCGATGAACAGCAGCACGTCCTGCTTCTGCACGTCGCGGAAGTACTCCGCCATCGTCAGCGCCGACAGGGCGACGCGAAGACGCGTTCCCGGCGGCTCGTCCATCTGGCCGAACACGAGCGCGGTCTGGCCGAGGACGCCGGCCTCTTCCATCTCGACCATGAGGTCGTTGCCCTCACGGGTGCGCTCACCGACACCGGCGAACACGGACACACCACCGTGGTTGCGAGCGACTCGAGCGATCATCTCCTGGATCAGAACGGTCTTGCCGACACCGGCACCACCGAACAGGCCGATCTTTCCGCCCTGGACGTACGGGGTCAGCAGGTCGATGACCTTGATGCCCGTCTCGAACATCGTCGTCTTGGACTCGAGCTGGTCGAACGCGGGCGCCGTACGGTGGATACCCCAGCGCTCCTTGACCTCGAGCTGCTCGCCCTCTTCGAGGTCGAGGCAGTCACCCGTCGCGTTGAAGACGTGGCCGAGGGTGACGTCGCCGACCGGTACGGAGATCGGCCCGCCGGAGTCGCGCACCTCGGAGCCGCGGACGATGCCGTCCGTCGGCTGCAGCGAGATGGCGCGAACCATCCAGTCACCGATGTGCTGGGCGACCTCGAGGTTGATGTTCTTCTGCTCGCCGTTGAGCGAGACCTCGAGCGTCAGGAGGTTGTAGACCTCCGGCATCGTGTCGGCCGAGAACTCGACGTCGACGACCGGGCCGATGACGCGCGAGACGCGGCCCACGCCGCCCGCGGCCGGGGCCGCGGTTGCGCTTTCGTTGATGGTGGCAGTCATGAGGATTCCTTTACGTGAAGGCGGTCAGCTGGCATCGGCGAGGGCGCTGGCGCCACCCACGATCTCGCTGATCTCTTGCGTAATCTCGGCCTGACGGGCCTGGTTGGCCAGTCGGGTGTAGGTCTTGATGAGTTCGGTCGCGTTGTCCGTGGCGGACTTCATCGCGCGCTGGCGGGCAGCGAGCTCGGAAGCGGCCGACTGCAGGAGCGCGTTGAAGATGCGAGCCGTGACGTACTTCGGCAGCAGCGCATCGAGCACGCCCTCGGCGTTCGGCTCGAAGTCGTAGAGCGGAAGCGGTCCGTCGGGCTTGCCGTCGCCGTCGAGGTCGAGCTGACCCTCGGCCACCTCGAGCGGCAGCAGACGGATGACGCGGGCCTGCTGCGTCACCATCGACTGGAACTCGGTGTAGACGACGTGCAGTTCGTCGACCCCGCCACCCTCGGCACCGGCATGGAAGTCGGCGGTCAGACGCTCACCGATCTCCTCGGCGTTCTCGAACTTGGGGCTGTCGGTGAAGCCCGTCCACTCTGCCTCGTACTCGCGACGGCGGAACTTGTAGTAGCTCACGCCCTTGCGGCCGACGAGGTAGGGGACGACCTCCTTGCCCTCGTGCTCGAGCTTGGTGATGAGCTGCTGGGCTTCCTTCATCGCGTTGACCGAGTACGAGCCGGCGAGGCCGCGGTCAGCCGTGACGATGAGGACGCCGGCGCGCTTGACGTTCTCGCGCTCCGTCGTCAGTGCGTGGTCGATGTCCGACGTGGAGGACGCGACCGAGGAGACGGCTCGGGTCAGGGCCACGGCGTAGGGCGTCGACTTCGCGACGGCCTCGCGCGCCTTGACCACGCGCGAGGCAGCGATGAGCTCCATCGCGCGCGTGATCTTCTTGGTCGCCTGGACGGACCGGATGCGCTGGCGGTAGACCCGCTGCTGCGCTCCCATAGCTTTCCGCCTCTCTGTACTGGTGCTGGCTTGGGTGGTGGTGTCGACCTGGCGGCCGACCTCGGCGGGTGCTCGTCACACCCGCCGAGGTGCGATCACGAAGATCACGGCTTGTGCTTGGTGATCTTCTCCTGGTTGATGTGGTCCGCAGCGATCTCGTCGAACTGCTCGGAACCCTCACCACCGTGGTCGGACGACGCCTGGAACTGCTTGCGGAAGTCGTCCATCGCACCGGCGAAGACGTCCTTGCCGTCGTCGGCCAGCTTGCCGCTCTCGCGGATCGCCATCATGAACTCACCGTGGTTGCGGTGCATGTACTCGAGCCACTCGGCCTCGAAGCGCTGCACGTCCTCGGTCTTGACGTCGTCGAACTTGCCCGTCGTACCGGCCCACAGCGACGCGACCTGGTCCTCGACCGGGTACGGGCTGTTCTGCGGCTGCTTGAACATCTCCATGAGACGCTCACCGCGAGCGAGCTGACGGCGCGACGCGGCGTCGAGGTCGGAGGCGAACATGGCGAACGCCTGCATCTCGCGGAACTGTGCGAGGTCGACCTTGATCGAACCGGTGACGGCCTTCATGGCCTTCGTCATGGCCGCACCACCGACACGCGACACAGAGATACCCACGTCGACAGCCGGGCGCTGGTTGGCGTTGAACAGGTCGGCCTGGAGGAAGATCTGGCCGTCCGTGATCGAGATGACGTTCGTCGGGATGTAGGCCGAGACGTCGCCGGCCTTCGTCTCGATGATCGGCAGGCCCGTCATCGAACCGGCACCCAGGTCGTCCGACAGCTTCGCGCAACGCTCGAGCAGACGCGAGTGCAAGTAAAACACGTCACCGGGGTAGGCCTCGCGGCCCGGCGGGCGGCGCAGCAGCAGCGACATGGCGCGGTAGGCCTCGGCCTGCTTGCTCAGGTCGTCGAACACGATGAGGACGTGCTTGCCCTGGTACATCCAGTGCTGGCCGATCGCCGAGCCGGTGAACGGAGCAAGGTACTTGAAGCCCGCCGCGTCACCCGCCGGAGCGTTGACGATCGTCGTGTACTCCATCGCGCCGGCCTCTTCGAGCGTGGCGCGGACCTCGGCGACGGTCGAGTTCTTCTGACCGACGGCGACGTAGATGCAGCGAACCTGCTTCGACGGGTCACCCGTCTCCCAGTTCTGCTTCTGGTTGATGATCGTGTCGGTGGCGATCGTCGTCTTGCCCGTCTTGCGGTCACCGATGATCAGCTGACGCTGACCGCGACCGACCGGCGTCATGGCGTCGATCGCCTTGATGCCCGTCATGAGCGGTTCGTGGACCGACTTGCGCTGGACGACGGTGGGCGCCTGCAGCTCGAGGGCGCGACGGCCTTCGGCCTCGATGTCACCCAGGCCGTCGATCGGCTGACCGAGCGGGTTGACGACGCGGCCCATGAACGCGTCACCGACGGGAACCGAGAGGACCTCGCCCGTGCGCTTGACGCTCTGGCCCTCTTCGATGCCGCCGAACTCACCCAGGATGACGACGCCGATCTCGTGGACGTCGAGGTTCTGGGCGATACCGAGCGTGCCGTCTTCGAACTGAAGCAGCTCGTTGGTCATGGCCGAGGGAAGACCCTCGACGTGTGCGATGCCGTCAGCGGCATCGACGACGCGGCCGACCTCTTCACGGGAGGCCGCGCCGGGCTCGTAGGACTGAACGTAACCGTTCAGTGCATCCCGGATCTCCTCCGGACGGATCGAAAGCTCCGTCATCATCACTCCTTGTCATGGGCCCGCATCGGGCGCCGTGCTTCTTGGCTCAGGGCCGCGGATGCGGCAATTCTTTGGGCGTCGATCAGCCGGACAGGTGCGCGCGGGCCTCGTCGAGGCGACGCGCGATCGTTCCGTCGATGACGTCGTCACCGACAGCCACCTTGATGCCGCCGACGACCGAGGGGTCGATGACGACGTTCGTCTGCACGGGCTTGCCGTACATCTTCGTCAGAGCCGCGCGCAGCCGCTCGTTCTGCTCCGGGGTCAGCTCGACCGCACTCGTGACGATCGCGCTCGACTGGCCGCGGCGCCCGGCCACGCCCTCGAGGAACTCCTCGATGGCCCGCTCGAAACCGCGCCCACGGGGGGAGCCTGCGGCGCGAGTGGCGAGCAGCGCCGTCTCGGGGGCGACCTTGCCCTCGAGCAGACGGGCGACGAGCCCGGCCTTGTCCGCACCGCTGCGAGAGCGGTCGGACAGGGCATCCCTGAGGCCCGCGTCGGAAGCGACGGTCCGCTCGAAGCGGAACAGCTCGTTCTCGAAAGCATCCGCGCGACCGGCCTTCTCCGCCGAAGCGGTGGCGGCCTCGACCGCAAGACGCTCCAGAGCGTCACTGAGGTCGCGCTCGCTCGACCAGCGTTCACCGGCGACAGCCGTCACGACCGCCATCGCGTCGTAGCCGATCTTGCCGCTGAACAGACGCTGGACAAGGCCACGCTTGGCCTCGCTCTCGCGCGACGGGTCACCCAGCGCGCGACGCAGCGTCGCGTTGGAATCGATGACGTCGACGACCGCGAAGAGCTCACGAGCCGTGTTCATCGGGTCACCGGGGCCGGACAGGGTGCCGTTGAGCACCTGCCGGGCCGCGGAGAGAGCCGTCCTCGACGAACCCTGCATCAGGCTTCGACCCGCGTGCTGCCTGCGCTCGAGGCGGCGGCCTCGGAGCCGGCGGTGGCGGACTCGGGACGGATTCTGCCCGCCTCGAGCTCGGCGAGGAACCGGTCGACGATGCCCTTCTGACGGGCTTCGTCGTGCAGCGACTCACCGACGATGCGGCTGGCGAGCTCGGTGGACAGGCCACCGAGCTCGCTGCGCAGCTGGACAAAGGCCTGCTGACGCTCGGCCGCGATCTGCTTCGTCGCGTTCTCGGTGATGCGGGCGGCTTCGGCGCCGGCCTGCTCACGGCTCTCCGCGATGATGGCCGCACCCTGGGCGCGGGCGTCCTCGCGGATCTTGGCCGCCTCAGCACGCGCGTCGGCGAGCTGCGACTCGTACTGCTGCTTGGCGGCGGCGGCCTCCTTCTGGGCCTCCTCCGCCTTGGCGATGCCGCCCTCGATGGACGCCGTACGCTCCGCGTACATGCGCTCCATGTTCGGAACGACCTTCGTCTTGTACAGCCAGTACAGGATCGCGAAGGCGATGAGCCCGATGATCATCTCGGCGGGGTGCGGGAGCAGCGGCAGCTTCTCCGGCCAACCTGCACCTTCAGATGCGAGGAACACCTTGGCTTCCTATCTGTTGGGGGGACTGGTCAGTTCGAGGAAAGAGCTCAGCCCTTGAAGACGAACGCGAAGACCAGACCAAGGATGGCGAGGGCCTCGGTGAGGGCCATGCCGGTGAAGGCGATGGTCTGCAGCATGTTGCGAGCCTCGGGCTGACGCGCCACACCGTTGATGTAGGCGGCGAAGATCAGACCGATACCGATGCCGGGGCCGATCGCAGCAAGGCCGTAGCCGAGGAACGCGAGGTTACCGATGTTGCCGGTCATGTGCTTTTCCTTTCGAGTGGCACCGGGACCTGTTCCCGGTGTCGCTGAGGTTCAGAAGGGGTACAGAGTGCCGATCAGTGGTGATCGGAGACCGCGTCTGCGATGTACAGGGCGGCAAGCATGGTGAAGATGAAGGCCTGCAGGAACTCGATGAGCAGCTCGAAGAAGGTCATCACGATGGCAGCCGCGAACGAGAGGACGCCAGCTCCATTGAGGCCGATGTTGCCGCCGTGCAGGAGGAGGTACTCACCGCCGACGATGAATACGAGGAGCATGAGGTGTCCGGCCATCATGTTGCCGAAGAGTCGCAGCGCGAGCGTCAGCGGGCGGATGATGAAGTAGGTGAGGAACTCGAGCACGAACATGATCGGCTTGAGCCACCCCGGCAGGCCCGGGGGGATGAGCGAGCCCATGTACTTGCCGAAGCCACCCTTCGCCTTGACCGCCGCGACGTGGTACGTGATGTACACGATGACCGTGAGGACGATCGGGAACGCGATGCGACCCGTGCTCGGGTACTGGATGAAGGGGATGATGCCGGCCACGTTGTTGAACAGGATCAGGGTGAAGCAGGTCAGCAGCAGCGGCAGAAAGCGCAGGAAGTCCTTCGAGCCGATGATGTCGCGGCCGATCGTGTTGCGCACGAAGCCGTAGACGCCCTCGGCCATGAACTGGCGCTTGCTGGGCACGACCGAGAGCTTCTTGCCTGTCACGCTGACGAAGAACCAGCCGATGAGCAGCGCCGACACGAGGAGGACCACGGCGGGGCGCGTGATGGCCCAGTTGCTGTCGCCACCGATCAGGGGCCACCAGAAATCGCTCGTGCCCGGGGACTTGAACGACTCCCCGTCGGCAACCAGGGCAGCGCCCGCGATGAAGCTCACAAATTCTCCTCAGTCAGCATCCAGCAAAAAAGTTCAGTGTGTCTGTTGCAGTGGCACCGCCCCTGCCCTCTCGGGCTGGTCGGCGGCTCGAGGTGCACGCCGGAGACACTGCGTATCCTACCCGACGCTGTGCCGCGGTTCACTGGGAGCCGCCGCTCGTCGTCGAAGCGCCTGACGCGTCCGGGTCGTAGACGTACTGCCGCGTCCGCATGAATGAGCGCACCTGGAAGATCTGCCAGGCCACGACCACGATGGCGACGGTGATGCCCGTTGCAGGCCCGTCGAGGGATTCGACCTTCGTCGCGAGGACGAGGACGACACCGAGCACGATCACCTGGGCGAAGAAGACCGCCATCGCCGCAGCCATGATGGCGACCGGGCTGAGCGTGCGCAGCGTACGAAGGACAAGCAGACCGCTCGCGAAGAAGGCGAGGGCGAGAACCGTGGCGAACAGTGACGACACTCCCCCGGCCACGCCGTTGAGCACCGCGAACACGACCGCGCAGACGACGCCCACTGCGGCACTCGGCACGAGCGAATCCCGCAGCATCGCAGCAAACGGCGACACGTTGGTCACCGGGTGCGAGGTGGAGGCGGAGTCCATGGAGGAAGGGCTCACAATCTGCTTTGGCGCGGGGATCACGTCGTCGGGTTCGGGCTCGTCACCAGGGTGAATCCATCACCTGAACCTGCTTGTGAAAACTATCACAAGGCCTTGCGGCGTCGCCAACGGGGCAGCCCCCACGTCAGCGCGAAGGCGAGGACCGTCAGCCCCGTGAGGGCGGCGAGCGAGCGCTCGACGGGCCAGTACGCCATCGAGACGAGGCCGAGGGCGATGCCGATCGACCACAGGTAGAGGATGAGCACGGCCGCGCGGTGCGTGTGCCCGATCTTCAGCATGCGGTGGTGCAGGTGGCGACCGTCCGCCTCCCACGGTTTCTGCCCGGAGCGCAGGCGACGCACGATGGCCGCGGCGAAATCCCACAGCGGCACCGCGAGGATCGCGAGGGGCACGAGCAGCGGGAGCAGGAACGCGACGGAGGCGTCACCCGAACCGGAGACGGCCGCCGGGTCGAGGTTGCCGGCGAACGAGATCGTGGCGGCCGCGATGAGCGTGCCGAGGAGCAACGAGCCGGCGTCCCCCATGAACAACCGCGCCGGATGAAAGTTGTGCGGCAGGAAGCCGACGCAGACACCCACCGTCGCCGCCGCGATGAAGGCTGACGTCGTGAACACCGACTTGTCGCCCCACTGCACGGCCTGTTGGTAGGCGTAGACGAAGAATGAGAACGAGGCGATGCCCACCATGCCGGCTGCGAGACCGTCGAGACCGTCAACCCAGTTCACGGCGTTGACGATGACGAGAATGACGAGCACCGACAGCACGACGAGCACCGGCGTCGGCAGGACGGTCTGCTCCCCCAGCGGCAGGAAGAGAAACTGCACGCCCGAGACGACGAGGACGCAGGCCGCGAGCGCCTGACCACCGAACTTGATGGCCCAGTTGAGCTCCGCGAAGTCGTCCCACGCGCCGAGCCCGCACATCATGGCCGCGGCGATCGTCGTGCCGATGGCTTCGCGACTGTCGAACACGTGCGACAGGTACGGCAGCCGCGAGGCGACACCGACGGCGGCGAGGAAGCCGACGAACAGCGCCACTCCCCCGAGCCGCGGGATCGGCAGGGCGTGCACGTCACGCGCACGCACCTGCGTCACCGCACCGAAGCGAACTGCCGACCACCGTGCGAGCGGCGTCATCACGAACGTGACGATCGCAGCGACGACGCTGATGAGGACGTACTCACGCACGGCAGGCGGTCAGATTTCAGCGGGCGTAAGCGGGGAAACGCGTGACGAGATCGGTGACCTGCTCGCGGATCTCCTGCGCGACGGGGTGCTCGGGCGTGCCGTCCGTCTCGGTGACGGCGCGGTGGATGACGTCGGCGATGACGTCCATCTCGGCAAGGCCCATGCCCTGCGTCGTGACGGACGGGGTGCCGACCCGGATGCCCGAGGCGATGTTCGGCTTCTGCGGGTCGAACGGGATCGCGTTCTTGTTGAGTGTGATGCCCGCGACGTCGCAGCGCAGTTCGGCGTCAGCGCCGGTGACGTCGACGTCACGCAGATCGAGCAGCGACAGGTGCGTGTCGGTGCCGCCCGTCGTCGGACGGATGCCCTTGGCCTTGAGCCCCTCGGCGAGACGCTGCGAGTTGGCGATGACGTCCTTCGCGTACTGCTGGTACTCGGGCGTCGCGCACTCCTTGAAGTTCACGGCCTTCGCCGCGATCGTGTGCATCTGCGGGCCACCCTGCATCATCGGGAAGACGGCCTTGTCGATCGCCTTCGCGTGCTCTTCCTTGCAGACGATGGCGCCCGAGCGGGGGCCGCGCAGCACCTTGTGCGTCGTGAACGAGACGACGTCGGCGTGCGGCACCGGCGACGGAATCGCCTTGCCGGCGACGAGACCGATGAAGTGAGCCGCGTCGACCCAGAAGATCGCGCCGACCTCGTCGGCGATGGCGCGGAAGCGCTCGAAGTCGATGAGACGCGGGATGGCGGAGCCGCCCGCGAGGATGACCTTCGGCTTGTGCTCCTTGGCGAGATGCTCGACCTCGTCGTAGTCGATGTCCTCCGTCTCGGGGTCGACGCCGTAGCCGACGGCGTTGAACCACTTGCCCGAGAACGACACCTTCGTGCCGTGCGTGAGGTGGCCGCCCATGGGCAGGCTCATCGCGAGGATCGTGTCACCGGGGTTCATGAACGCGCCGTACACGGCCTGGTTCGCCGAAGCACCCGAGTGGGGCTGGACGTTGGCGTGCTCGGCGTCGAACAGCGCCTTCGCACGCTCGATGGCGACCGTCTCGGCCTTGTCGACCTCGGCGCAGCCACCGTAGTAGCGACGGCCGGGGTAACCCTCGGCGTACTTGTTGCTCAGCGTCGAACCGAGCGCGGTGAGGACGGCCGGGCTGGACATGTTCTCACTCGCGATGAGCTGCAGGCCGCCGCGCAGGCGGTCGAGCTCGGAGATGAGGACACCGGCGATGTCGGGGTCGAAGGATTCGAGGGCGGCGTAGTCGGAGCCGTAGAACGGGGTCGTCATGCTCGCAACCTTAGTGGTTCTGCTCGCCCGGGCGGCCAGGAAGCTCCACGCTCGTCACGCTCTCGGGCTCGAACGGCGGTTCCGCACCGATGCCGCCGAGAGGGATGGCCTGCGTCGCCTCGCCCGCCCGCGCGCGAGCTCCCATGGCCTCGAGACGCTGACGTTCGGCCGTGCGCTCGTCGTCGGTCGACTCGGGCGCGGGGTTCGAGGCCGACTCATGCTGCTGCGGGTTGTCCGTTTCCGGGGCATCCTGGGGTGTCTCGGACAGCGGCGCACCCGTCGAGTCGAGCAGGCTGATGGGCCCGAGCACCTCACGCAGCTGTGCCGGAGTGATCGTGCCGCGGCGCAGCATGACGGGGTCGGGCTTGGTGCAGTCGAGGATCGTGCTGGGCAACCCGTCGTCGCACGTTCCCCCGTCGAGATAGACCTCGACCGCCGGGCCGAACGCGAAACCGGCCTCCGTGATCGTCGTGACCGGCGGCTGGCCCGTGCGGTTCGCCGAGCTGACCGCGAGCGGCCCCGTCGTCTGCAGCAGTTCGAGCGCGATCTCGTGATCGGGCATGCGCAACCCGACCGTGCCGTTCGTGTCACCCAGATCCCACATGAGCGACGGCTGCGCACGGAAGATCAACGTCAGCCCGCCCGGCCAGAAGCGCTCCATGAGGCGACGCGCGTAGGACGGCACGTTCATCGCGAGGCCCTCGACCGTCGCCGGGTTCGGCACGAGGACGGCCGGCGGCTTGTCGCGCCCACGCCCCTTCGCCGCGAGCAGCGCCGCGACGCCGTCAGGGTTGAAGGGGTCGGCGCCGACGCCGTACACCGTGTCGGTGGGCAGGACGACGAGTTTGCCCTCGCCGACGGCAGCATGCGCCGCCTCGATGGCGGGGTCGCGCTCATCCGAACCGGAAACGTCGAAAACGGGGCTCACGCCACTCTCCTAGAAGTCGAAACCACCCATGTCGCCCCCGAAGTCTCCCCCACCGAAGTCGCCCCCGTCGAACCCGCCGAAGTCGCTGCCCCCGGCGAAGTCCTGGCCGCCGTCGAATCCGCCACCGTCGGCAACGTCGTTTCCGCCGCCGTCGCCCCCACCGTCCTGGTAGCCATCCTGATATGCGTCCTGCATGTCGTGGGAATCGAACTCGTTGCCCCAGTCGTCGAACATCGCATCGGCGATGGCGGTGCCGACGAAGGCGCCGGCGACGCTCGTGAGCAGCATCGAGCCCATGCCGCCCATCCCCATCCCCATGCCGCCGCGACCGAAGCCGCCGCCCATGCCGTAACCACCGAACGAGCTCTGGAGGAACCCGGGCTGACGCATCTCGGCCCGAGTCGCAGCCCGCGCCAGCGCCTGCGGGTCTGCGCTCTGCGGAGCATCCTGCGGGCTGTCGGTCGCGAGACGCGTGAGCACCTGCTGACGCTGCTCCGGCGTCAACTTGGCGAACGCCTCGGCGTGCGCCTTCTCGATCTCCTCCGGCGGGGCCGTCTTGAGCATGTACTCGTAGCGGGCGATGGCGCGCTCGTCCTCGCTCATCGACGCGCCCGGCGTCTGTCGAGGCGCGCTCGACGCCTGACGCGGGTAGCCCTGCTGGGCATACCCCTGCTGCTGGTTGCCCTGCGCCGGATACGCGGGCTGCCCGTATCCCTGCTGCTGACCGAAGCCCGGCTGGGCTCCCCCACGACCGAAGAGACGATCGAAGATCCCCATGGTGCGTTCCTCACGTCCGAGGCCGCCCAGCACGCTGCGGGCGGCGCGATTCGGCTCCCACTCTAAGCCCGGGTCCGTGGCGCACACACGTCCTCGCCGCCGGCCGGCGAGGCCGCACCAGCGCGCTGACGCGGCGTCCTCGCCCAACATCGTGACGGTGGCCGAGACGCAGGGCGGGGCGGTGCGAGACCGACATCAGAAGAGGCGCAGGCCCCTGACGCCGACCTCGCGGTGTGTGCCTCAGCGGTGGCCGAGGGCGACGGGGACGCTCGACTCCTCGACGTCGTCGAGTGCGATGGTGTCGTCGGGCTGCAGTTCGTCGACAGACGTGGCGCTACCCGCTGTCGCGTCCGGCGTCGCCCGGGCGCTGACGAGGGCCGCGAGCTCGCGCGGCCACACTCGTTCGCTCGTCGTCTCGAGGTCGCGAACCGACCACCAGCGCCAGCGCTGCATCGTCACCTGCTCCTCGGGCGTGAGTGCCCCCGGGTCGGGCTCGAAGCGTGTCGTGCGCACGGCGTAGAACACGTCGTCCTGACGCACGACCGAATCGGAATACCCGTGGACGACGCGGCGCCGCGCGATCGGCCCGACGAAGGCATCGGCCTCGACCTGCAAACCGGTCTCCTCGAACAACTCACGCACCGCGGCGTCGCGTTCGCTCTCTCCGGGGTCGATGCCGCCACCCGGGGTCGACCACCACGTCGCGGGCGGCGTGAGGCCCTGGTCGGAATCCTCGTAGAGGAGCACGTCGCCGGCGTGGTCGAGCACGAGCAGCCTGACGGTCGCGCGGCGCCTCACCGGGCGTTCTGCGGGGCTTGTGGGCACCTCGAAGCGCGAACCGCCCTCACGGCGGGCCAGCGTCATGCGGGGCTTGCCGGCGAGGTCGGCCTCGTCCCGCGCCCACTCGAAACCACGCCGATCGAGCAGCGCCTCGGGCAGGGATTCGCCCTGGGCGTCTGCATGCTCCATGACGAGCAGACCGCCGGGCTTCAGCAGGTGCGCGGCGCGTTCGGCGATCTCGAGCGGAAAGCGAAGGCCGTCCTCGCTACCGCCGTACAGCGCGATCTCAGGGTCGTGCTCGGCAACCTCGGGGTCGATCGGCACCATGCCGGTGGGCACGTACGGCGGGTTGCTCACGACGACGTCGAAACTACCCTCGAGCTCAGGTAGAGCCTGGCGCGCATCCTCAACGCTCAAGTTGACAGTGAGGCCAATCTGCTTGCAGTTCAACGCTGCCCACGCCGCCGCTTCTTCGGAGAGTTCGACGGCGTAGACCTCGAGGTCGGGACGCTCAGCCTTGATCGCCAGGGCGATGGCGCCCGATCCGGTACACAGATCGACGATGCGCCCCCCGTACGGGGCCGCCTCGAGGGCGGCATCGACGAGCATCTCCGTCTCGGGGCGCGGCACGAACACGCCAGGGCCGACACGCAACTCCAGGCTGCGGAAAGGCGCCCGACCCGTCAGGTGCTGCAGCGGAACACGCCGTGCGCGCTCGTCGACGAGCGCCTCGAAGCGGGCCATGTCCCCGTCGCTGAGCTCGTGGCCGAGCACCTCGCGACGGCGCACCTCGCCCAGCTCGCACCCGAGAACATGGGCGAGCAGCAGCGCCGCATCACGATCCGCGGATTCGATGCCGGCATCCGCGAGCCGCGCCGCAGCACGACGCAGCTTCGCGCGCAACGCCGTCACGCCCCCGACTCCCCCACTGCTGCGAGACGCGCCGCCTCGTCGGCGTCGAGCGCCGACTGGACGACAGCGTCGAGATCGCCGTCGAGCACCGCGTCGAGGTTGTACGACTTGTAGCCCGTGCGGTGATCTGCGATCCGGTTCTCGGGGAAGTTGTACGTGCGGATGCGCTCACTGCGGTCGACCGTGCGCACCTGCGACTTGCGCGCGGCCGAGGCCTCCGCTTCCTTGCGCTCGATCTCCATCTGACGCAGCCGCGCCTTGAGCACGCGCAGCGCGGACTCCTTGTTCTGCAGCTGCGACTTCTCGTTCTGGCAGCTGACGACGACACCCGTCGGCAGGTGGGTGATGCGCACGGCCGAGTCGGTCGTGTTGACACTCTGCCCACCCGGGCCGGAGCTGCGATAGACGTCGATCTTGAGGTCGTTCGGGCCGAACTCGATCTCGTCGTCGTCCTCGTCGAGATCCGGCATGACGAGGACGCCCGCCGCGCTCGTGTGGATGCGGCCCTGACTCTCGGTGACGGGCACGCGCTGCACGCGGTGCACGCCGCCTTCGTACTTGAGGCGCGCCCACGGGGCCTCGCCCGGTTCGGGCAGCCCCTTCGCGCGGACCGTGATGCGGGCGTCCTTGTACCCGCCGAGATCGGCGTCGGTCGCGTCGGCAATCTCGGCCTTCCAACCGCGGCGTTCCGCGTAACGCAGGTACATGCGGACGAGGTCGCCGGCGAACAGCGCCGACTCGGCGCCGCCCTCGCCGGCCTTGACCTCGAGGACGACATCGCGCTCATCGTCCTCGTCGCGCGGCAGCAGGAGCGTGCGCAGTTTGTCGGCGCTCGCCTCCAGATGGGTCTGCAACGCCGGCAGCTCCGCGGCGAACGCGGCGTCCTCGTCGGCCAGCTCTTCTGCCGCACCGAGGTCGTCCTGCGCGATCTTCCAGGCGTGATAAGCGGCGACGGTCGGTGCGAGGGCCGCGTAACGCTTGTTGAGGCGGCGCATCAGCGTCGGGTCCGCATGCGTCGCCGGTTCGGCCAGCTGCTTCTCGAGATCGTCGTACTCGGCGACGATCGTGGCGGCGGAATCAAGCATGACGCTCCTCGCGGACTGAAGTGATGGGGGCGCAGCGCCGGCAGGCGGCGTCCACGGGAATGCAAAACGCCGACCCCGCCCTGATGGGCTGGGGTCGGCGTGGTGCGAAGACTACTTGGCGTCCTTCTTGCCGTAGCGAGCCTGGAAGCGGGCGACACGACCACCCGTGTCCATGAGCTTCTGCTTGCCGGTGTAGAAGGGGTGGCAGTTGGAGCACACTTCGACGTTCATCTTGTCGCTCTTCGACGTGCTGCGCGTCTCGAACGTGTTGCCGCAGGTGCAGGACACCGTCGTGGCGGTGTACTCGGGGTGAAGGTTCTTCTTCACGGGGTTCTCCTAGCTGTTGAGGATGCCGCCGGGTCGTCATCACCGGGATGGTGGACGTGAACCGGAAGCCAACAAACAATCTTGCCAGATCGCCTGACATGGTTCAAAACATCGAGGTGGGACGAATCATTCCCGCCGCCACCCCGCCCGACACGATCGCCCCCGTGACCACTCGCCGCAGGGGCGTCGGGTCTCGGGGGCGTCGTCAGGTGACGTCGTCAGGTGACGTCGTCAGGCGCCTTCAGACGTGGATCAGTTGTCCTCGTCGTCGAGCTTGATGTTCGACGTCTGCTGCACCTGCATGAGGAACTCGACGTTGCTCTTCGTCTTCTTGAGACGGTCGATGAGCAGTTCGACGGCCTGCTGCTGGTCGAGGGCAGCGAGCACGCGACGCAGCTTCCACATGATCTTGAGCTCTTCGCCCGACAGCAGGATCTCCTCGCGACGCGTCGACGAGTTGTTGACGTCGACGGCCGGGAAGATGCGGCGGTTCGCGAGCTGACGGTCGAGCTTGAGCTCCATGTTGCCGGTGCCCTTGAACTCCTCGAAGATGACCTCGTCCATCTTCGAACCCGTCTCGACGAGAGCCGTCGCGAGGATCGTCAACGAGCCGCCGTTCTCGATGTTGCGCGCCGCACCGAAGAACTTCTTCGGCGGGTACAGCGCGGCCGAGTCGACACCACCGGACAGGATGCGACCGCTCGCCGGGGCGGCGAGGTTGTAGGCACGCCCGAGCTTCGTGATCGAGTCGAGCAGCACGACGACGTCGTGGCCCATCTCGACGAGGCGCTTGGCACGCTCGATGGCGAGCTCCGCGACCGTCGTGTGGTCCGTCGCCGGACGGTCGAAGGTGGAGGCGATGACCTCACCCTTGACCGCGCGCTGCATGTCGGTGACTTCTTCGGGACGCTCGTCGACGAGGACGACCATGAGGTGGCACTCGGGGTTGTTCGTCGTGATCGCGTTGGCGATCGACTGCATGACCATCGTCTTGCCCGCCTTCGCCGGGGCGACGATGAGGCCACGCTGGCCCTTGCCGACGGGCGAGACGAGGTCGATCATGCGAGTCGTCAGCACGTTCGGGGTCGTCTCGAGACGCAGGCGCTCCTGCGGGTACAGCGGCGTCAGCTTGCCGAACTCGACACGCTTCTTCGCCTGCTCCACCGTCATGCCGTTGACGGAGTCGAGACGCACGAGCGCGTTGAACTTCTGACGCGCCGGCAACTGCTCACCCTCGCGCAGCGCACGCACCGCGCCGGTGACGGCGTCACCCTTGCGCAGCCCGTTCTTCTTCACGATGTTCATCGGGACGTAGACGTCCGTCGGGCCGGCGAGGTAACCGGTCGTGCGCACGAACGCGTAGTTGTCGAGGACGTCGACGATGCCCGCGACGGGAATGAGGACGTCGTCCTCGCGCACCTCGGGAGCGTCGTCGTCGTAGTCGCGGTTGCGCCCGCGACGGTTGTTGCCGCGCTCGCCCCGGTCGCGGTCGCGGTCGCGGCCGCGCTGACGGCGACGACGGCCACCGCGCTCGTCGTCATCGTTGTTGTGGTTGCGCTCGTTGTTGCGCTCGCGACGGTTGGAGCCGCCGTTGCCGCTGTTGTTGCCGGAGTCGCGGTTGTCGCGCTTGTCGCGGCCGTTCTCGCCCGAGGCGCTGTCGCTGTTGTCGCGACGCTCGCGGCGAGCGCCGCCGTCGGAGTTCTTGTCACCGGAGGGCTCGTTCGAGCCGTTCTCGCGGCGCTGACGACGCTCGTCGCGTTCGCCGTCACGACGGCCACGGCTCTCGCCGTTCGAGGCGTCGTCCTTTGCGTCGACGTTCTTGCCATCGACGGTCTTGCCGTCGGCGTCGTTCTCGGAGCCGGTGTCCTGCGCGGCACCTTCACGCTGAGCGTCGCCCTGGTCGGAACCTGAGTTCTCGGAGGCGCGCTTGCGCTCCTCGCCACCGCGGCGGCCACGACGGGTGCGCTGCTCGCGCGGCTGCTCCTGTTCGTCGCGCGTGGAACGCTCACCCTCGCGGGAGGCAGCGTCGCCTTCGCGGGCGCCGGCGTCACGAGTGGCGCGGCGGGGCTCGTCATCCTGCGGCGCCGGAGCGTCGCCCTGCTCACGGCGGGGCGCCTCGGTGGCGGACGGCGCAGCCTCGGCCTGCTCGCTCGTGGCGCGACGGGCCGTCGGAGCGGTCGAGGTGACGCCCGCGGCCTTGGCGCGGCTGCCGCCGACACCGTTGGCCTCGGCGCGCGCGGCGCGGATCGCCGTCACGAGGTCGACCTTGCGCATCTTGGAGATGCCGGGAATGCCCATGCTCTGCGCGAGCTGCTTGAGTTCGTCGAGACGCATCGCGGAGAGCGCTCCGCGCGGGCTGCTCTGGGCCGGGGCGGGCGCAGACGGTTGTTCTGACACGAAGGTTCCTTCCCCCTCGTTCGGCCCGCGACGAAGAGCGCGGGCGGGATGAAGTTCAGGGGCCGTTCAGATCAGACCCCTGGTTCCCGCCGTCGGAATGACAGCACAGACGGGAACAGCGCACCTGGAAGCGAATGATGACCTGCAGCGAGGCTGAGGCGAGAACGGTGACCCAGAGGTCACGGGCCTGGCGCGACGACAGCGTCGCGTCGTGTGGCATGGTCGAACTCGAGCACCACCCGGGTGCACCAAAACGGTACACCCCGGCGGCGGATCAGCGCGACATGGGGGTGATTCCGCGCGTCGGAACGCTCAGTTCGAGCACCTCGCCGCCCCCAGCGGCATCGTGCACCGCGCTCAGGGCGAAACGTGATGCCAGCGCGAGCACCGTCGGACCCGCGCCCGAGATGACGGCGGGGACGCCGGCGTCACGCAGCGCGTCGACGAGCGCCATCGAATCCGGGTAGGCCGAACGGCGCTGCTCCTGGTGCAGGGCATCGAGCGTCGCGGGCATGAGTAGCGACGGCTCGGTGGTGATCGCGTGAGCCAGCAGCGCTGCGCGCCCCGAATTGCGCGCTGCCACGGCGAGCGGGACGCTCTCGGGCAACGCGGCGCGAGCCGTCGCCGTCGACAGGCGCTGCGCCGGGACGATGACGACGGGCACGACATCGGGGTGCGGGCGCAGGACGGCGGTGTGCCAGTCGCGCGGCGCGTCGGGGCCCTCGAGCACGTCGGCCCAGCTCACCGTCACGCTGCCGTAGACGGAGGCCGACGCGTTGTCGGGGTGGCCCTCGATGCTCGAGGCGACGTCATTGACGAACGCGAGCGTCGCGGCGTCGTCGAGATCGTGCCCGGCGAGCGCCGTCGCGAGCGCGACGCCCGCGACGATCGCCGTCGCCGAACTGCCCAGGCCGCGCGAGTGCGGCACGGCGCCTGTGTACCTCAGCTCCAGCCCTGCGGGCGGCGCGACGTCGAGCGCTTCCCATGCCGCCCCCATCGAGCGCACGACAAGGTGCGAGCCGTCGAGCGGCACCTCACCCGCGCCGCTGCCGCGCGCGTCGACGACGAGGCCGCCGTCCGTCACCTCGGCGCGCGCGTCGTCCCAGACGTCGAGGGCCATGCCGATCGAGTCGAAACCCGGCCCGAGGTTCGCCGTGCTCGCGGGCACGCGAACGTGCGCCGTCGACCCGACCTGAGGCGTGCGGCTCGGCCGGAGGCGGGAGGCGCTGAGCGAACGGGCCATCGTCAGGCGTCGAGGCCGAGCGCGCGCGCCACGGAGTAGGCGTCGGCGGAGACGCGCTCGGGCTGGATGTCGTCGCCGTCGGCGCCTCGCAGGGCCCACTGCGGATCCTTCAGGCCGTGCCCGGTGACGGTGCAGACGATCGTCGCGCCCGCGGGCACGCGGTCCGCGTCGCTCATCTTGAGCAACCCGGCGATCGAGGCGGCCGACGCCGGTTCGACGAAGATGCCCTCCTCGCTCGACAGGATGCGGTGCGCGGCGAGGATCTCGTCGTCACTGACGGCGTCGATGACGCCGCCCGAGTCGTCGCGGGCCTGCTCGGCCTGCCTCCACGATGCGGGGTTGCCGATGCGGATGGCCGTTGCGATCGTCTCCGGCTCGTCGAACGGGTGGCCCGCGACGAGCGGCGCGGCGCCCTCGGCCTGGAAGCCCCACATCGCCGGGGTCTTCGTCGCGACGGCGGCGAGCTCGCGGCCGTCCACGGTCGTGAACGGCGCCGCGTACTCGCGGTAGCCCTTCCAATAACCCGTGATGTTGCCGGCGTTGCCGACGGGCAGGACATGGATGTCGGGCGCGTCGCCGAGCGCGTCGACGATCTCGAAGCTGGCCGTCTTCTGGCCCTCGATGCGGGCCGGGTTGACGGAGTTGACGAGCTCTACGGGGTAGCTCTCGGCAAGCTTGCGCGCGACGTCGAGGCAGTTGTCGAAGTTGCCGTCGACCTGCAGCAGCTGCGCGCCGTGCGCGATGGCCTGGCTGAGCTTGCCCATCGCGATCTTGCCGTCGGGCACGAGGACGGCGCACGTCATGCCGGCCTTCGTCGCGTAGGCCGCGGCGGAGGCGGACGTGTTGCCCGTCGAGGCACAGATGACGGCCTTCGCGCCGTTCTTCGCGGCCATCGACATCGCCGTCGTCATGCCGCGGTCCTTGAACGAACCGGTCGGGTTGAGGCCCTCGTACTTGACGAACACACGCGCACCGACCCGCTCGCTCAGCTTCTCCGCCGGGATGAGCGGAGTGCCGCCCTCCCCGAGCGTGACGACGGGAGCACCGTCGAGCATTGGAAGTCGTTCGGCGTACTCGGTGATGACGCCGCGCCACAGGTGAGCCATGTCAGTTTCCTTCTGCGCGAAGCACGGACGAGACGCAGTCGACGTCCGCGAGCTTCTTGATCGAGTCGACCGTGGCCGCGAGCGCGGCCTCCGGTGCCTGGTGGGTCATGAAGGTGAGGGAGGCGAGGCCATCCTCGGAGCGGCGCACGCCCTGGCGCATGCTCTCGATGGAGACGCCGTGCTCGCCGAACGCGCTCGTCACGCGCCCGAGGACGCCCGGTTCGTCGGCGACCTCGACGCGCACGACGTAACGCGTCAGGGATTCGCCGATCGGCAGGATCGGCAGGTCGGCGTAGGCCGATTCCCCCGAACCGCGCCCGCCGGTGACGCGGTGGTGCGCGGCCTGGACGATGTCGCCGAGGACTGCTGACGCCGTCGGGTCGCCGCCCGCCCCGCGGCCGTAGAACATCAGCTCCCCGGCGAGCTTCGTCTCGACGAAGACCGCGTTGAATGCTTCATGCACGCTCGCGAGCGGGTGCGAGCGCGACAGCAGGACGGGGTGGACGCGGACGTTGACGCCCGCTCCCCCGTCTGCCTCGCCGCGTTCGACCTTCTCGGCGATCGCGAGCAGCTTGATGACGCAGCCCGCGCGGCGCGCGGCGGTGATGTCCTCCGCCGTGATGTTCATGATGCCCTCGACGTGCACGTCACTCGTGCGCACGCGCGTGTGGAACGCGAGGGAGGCGAGGATGGCGGCCTTCGCCTGCGCGTCGTAGCCCTCGACGTCGGCCGTCGGGTCGGCCTCGGCGTAACCGAGCTCCTGCGCCTCGGCGAGCACGTCCTGCAGGTCGGCGCCGGTGCGGTGCATCTTGTCGAGGATGAAGTTCGTCGTGCCGTTGACGATGCCGAGCACCTTCGTCACCCCATCGCCCGCGAGCGACTCGCGCAACGGACGGATGAGCGGGATGGCGCCCGCGACGGCGGCCTCGTAGGACAGGTCGACGCCGTGATCCATCGCGAGCTGGTACAGCTCCGGGCCATCGCTGCCGAGCAGGGCCTTGTTGGCCGTGACGACGCTCGAGCCGTTGCTCAGGGCGCGCGTGATGAGGCTCTTGGCGGGCTCGTCACCACCCATGAGCTCGACGACGATGTCGGCACCGTCGACGAGCGCCTGCGCGTCCGTCGTGAAGGCGTCGGCCGGCAGGCCCGTCTCCGAGCGGTCCTTGCGCGTGTTGCGCACCGCGACGCCGACGATCTGCAGCGGCGCACCGATACGGGCCTCGAAATCGGCGGCGTTCTGGGTCAGCTCGCGGGCGACGGACGTGCCGACGACGCCGCTGCCGAGCAGCGCGATCGTGATCGGCTCGCGCGGGGTCGTCGAGTCGGACGGCATGGCGGATGCGGTGGTGGTCATGTCATTCCCCTTCGAGGGCGAGCAGGTCGTCGATCGTCTCGCGGCGCAGCAGCACGCGAGCGTCGCCGTCCGCGACGGCGATGACGGGCGGGCGCGGGACGTGGTTGTACTGCGAGGCCAGCGCACGACAGTAGGCGCCGGTCGCGGCGACGACGACGAGGTCGCCGTCACGGGTGTCGGACGGGAAGTCGATGTCGCGCACGACGACGTCGCCGCTCTCACAGTGCTTGCCGACGACGCGGGTCGGCGTCAGCTCGTCGCTGCCGCCGCGGTTCGCGAGCGCCGCGTGATAGTCGGCCTGGTAGAGCGCGGGGCGCGCGTTGTCGCTCATGCCACCGTCGACGCTGACGTACGTGCGCACGAGGTCGTCGCTCGCCTGAACGAGCTTCACCGTGCCGACGCGGTAGAGCGTCACGCCGCCGGGGCCGACGATGCTGCGGCCCGGCTCGATCGAGACGCGCGGCACCGGGACGTCGGCGTTCTGGCACGCCTCGCGCACGATGTTGGCGAGCTGCGTCGCCATCTCGGCGGGGTCGAGCGGTGCGTCGCTGGGCAGGTAGGCGATGCCGAAACCGCCGCCGAGGTCGAGCTCCGGCAGTTCGACGCCGTGCTCCTTCGCGACCTGCAACTGCAGGGCGATGAGGCGCGTCGCGGCCTCCTTGAAGCCGGCGGACTCGAAGATCTGGCTGCCGATGTGGCTGTGGAAGCCGAGCAGGTGAAGCTCCGGGCGGGCGAGGACGCGGGCGACGGCGTCACCGATCTGGCCGTCGGCGGCGGAGAAACCGAACTTCTGGTCCTCGTGCGCCGTCGCGATGAACTCGTGAGTGTGCGCTTCGACGCCGAGCTTGACGCGGATCATGACAGGCGCCGTGATGTGGTGGCGCGCAGCGGCGTCGGCGACGCGGTCGATCTCCTCGAACGAGTCGACGACGATGCGCCCGACGCCGTACGCGAGGGCGTCGTCGATCTCGGCGACGCCCTTGTTGTTGCCGTGCATGCCGATGTTCTCGCCCGGCACGCCCGCCTTCTTCGCGATCGCGAGCTCACCCCCCGAGCAGACGTCGAGGCGCAGCCCCTCCTCGGTGACCCACTGCGCGACGTGCGACGACAGGAACGCCTTGCCCGCGTAGTACACGTCCGCCTGGGTGCCGATGGCCGCGAACGCACGCGCGAACGCCTCACGGTAGGCACGGGCGCGGCTGCGGACGTCGGCCTCGTCGATGACGTACGCCGGCGTGCCGAAGCGTTCGGCGATCTCGTCGAGGCCGATGCCGGCGATCTCGACGACGCCGTCATCACGGCGGCGCGCGGTGCGCGGCCACACGATCTGCTCGAGGGCGCCCGTGGGGGCGGCCGACCTGACGCTCACGTGGTCTCCTTGCTGCCTTCTCGCGAGGGGGACGGCGCTGCGCCGAAACGGCCCGGCAGCCCCCGCTGCGCGCGGATCGGACCCGCAGCGATCGCACGCCCACCGCCGCCGGCCGCATCGAGGATCGACGCGTTCAGTACGGCACGGGCGCTGCGACGCAGGCAGCGTCCAGGGTTTCTCGCACGATGCTACGGGCCGCGCTCAGCGCGGGCACATCCGTCCGCGTGACGGGCGCAGCCTCGACGTGACGCAGCATCGCCACCGCCAGATCGTCGATCGCGAGCAACGCAGGACGGGTGCGGCCGGTGCGCGCCGCGTCGTGAAACGCCCGGGAGGTGAGGAGAACAGCCACCCGCAACGGTGCGGGGGTGACGTGGTCCCCACCGTCCGGCGAACGAAAGAGAGCGGCAGAACCGCCGACGGCGAGGTCGTCGCGGGCCGGGGTGTCGGCGCCGTCTCCGTAGGCCAGGGGCTCTACGTCGAAGGTGTCGGCGTCAAGGGCGCCGCTGTCGAGCAGTCCGGTCGCGGCCTCGAGCCGTAACATCGCGGCTGCCTGAGCACGGCGGGCACGAGCGAGGGGGTTCGCGTCGCGGCGGCTCGACAGGTCGTCGAGGCGCTGCCCCAACGTCAGCGGTGGCGTCTTGGACGCACTGAGCAGCGACGCCCACACGAGCGCGTCGAGGCCGACGTCCTGTGCGACGGCGTCCCAGGTGAGGCTCTGGCCGAAGGAGCGCAGCGGCGGGCGGACGCGGCGGACGTCTGCGGCCGCGCCGGCGATGATGCCCGTCTCGGCCCCGCAGCGACCGAGCCACCCGTCCGACGACAGGTCGACCTCGACGTTTCCGCCAGAGGGTCGAGCCACAGCCGATAGCCCCAGGTGCGCGGTGATGAGTGCGGCGATCCGCTGAGCCCTGCCCAAGTCATCTCGATCGGTGGCGGAGCGCTCACGCGACGCCGCGACACGCGGCGCAGGGGTGACGACCCGCCCGTCGGCATCCACGGAAAAAAAGACAGACACCCCGACGTCGCGATCCAGCGCTACCCAAGGATCTGCCGACATCACCGGGCCAGGGTATGCCACGCCGGCTTGATCGCAGGCCGCGACAACGCCCCCTGCAGGACCCGCCCTCCTCGCTACGCTCGTCGTCCTCCCGAATCCTTCGAGCTTGATACAAGACGAACGGAGGCCCGATCCGGCCGCGCGAAGCGCGGCCGGATCGGGCCTCCGTTCGTCTTGTGCCCCCTGCAGGATTCGAACCTGCGCTCCCGCCTCCGGAGGGCGGTGCTCTATCCCCTGAGCTAAGGGGGCATGCGCTCCAGGAGCGCGAGACGAAACCTTACCAGCAGTTCCCGGCGACGGCGGGCATCATCACGCGCGCGGGCGCGCCTGGTCAGCCCGGACGACCGACGCCGACTCGGCCCGCGACGCTCCGGCCAACGCGCGCGCGTCGAAGCGCTGCGTCGCGTCCGCGACCTCGCCGACGAGTTCCTCGAGCACGTCCTCGAGGAACACGACACCGCTCGTGCGCCCGTCGTCACCGACGACGCGCGCGAGGTGCGCGCCCGAGTTCTGCATCGTGACGAGCACGTCCTCGACCTCGTCCCCGGGACGCACCGTCGCGAGCAGCCGGATGCGGCGCGGCGGAACAGGCTCGGTGTACGCCTCGTCCTGCGCGTATAGCACGTCCTTGAGGTGGATGTAACCGCGCAGCTCCCCCGACGTCGTCATGACCGGGAAGCGCGAGAACCCGTGCTTGGCGACCATCGCGTCGACATCGGCGGGCGTCGCGCCCAACGAGAGCGTGACGAGCGAGTCGAGCGGCACGGCCACGTCGCTCGCGACCTTGTCGGTGAACTCGAGGGCCTCACGCACGCGGCGCTCCTGCCCCGACTCGAGCAGACCCTCTCGGTGCGACTCCTCGACGATCATCTCGACCTCCTCGGTCGAGAACGTCGAGGCCGCCTCGTCCTGCGGTTCGATGCCCATGCGTCGCACGATGGCCTTGCTGACGTTCTCGAGCACCGTGACGAGCGGGCGGATCGCCTTCGTCACCCACAGCAGTGCGGGCGCGAGCAGCAACGCTGCCCGGTCGGGCCCGGCGATGGCGAGGTTCTTCGGCACCATCTCACCGAGCACGACGTGGAAGTACGCGACGATGAGCAGCGCGAGCAGCAGGCTGACGACGTGCGTCAGCCCGTCCGGCATGCCCGTCGCCTCGAGGGGGCCGGCGATGAGGTGGTGCACCGCGTCCTCGGCGACGGCACCCAGCAGCACCGAGCAGACCGTGATGCCGAGCTGCGCGCAGGCGAGCAGCGAGGCGACGTTCTCGAGGGCCTCCAACGCCGCAGAGGCGCGCTTCGAGCCCTCCGCGGCCATCGGTTCGAGCTGCGAGCGCCGCGCTGCCATGACGGCGAACTCGGCGCCCACGAAGAACGCGTTGCCGAGCAGCAGCAGGAGCGAGATCCAGAGCATCATCGGGCCTCACCGGCCCGGGTTGCGCCGCCGATGACATCGTCCATCGACTGCCCCTGCACCGCCGGGGTGAACCGGACGCGGTTGACGCGCCGGCCGTCCATCGACACGACGCGCAGGCGCCATCCCGGCAGCATGAGTTCGTCCCCGACCTCGGGAATGCGGCCGACCTGTTGCATGACGTAACCACCGAGCGTCTCGTAGGCGCGATCGTCGGGCACGGGCGCGCCGATGCGATCGACGACCTCGTCGGGGCGCCACAGCCCGGGCACCGTCCAGGACCCGTCGGGCAGGTGACGGCTCGCGTCGTGCAGCTTGTCGTGCTCGTCGCTGACCTCACCGACGATCTCTTCGATGACGTCCTCGAGCGACACCAGGCCCGAGGTTCCGGAGTACTCATCGATGACGATGGCGAGCTGCAGCCCCGCGCCACGCAGGAGCACGAGCAGCGGTTCGAGCGTGATCGTCTCGGGCACGAAAGTCGGCTTGACCATGAGAGCGGTGACGGGCACATCGCCGCGGCGTTCGACGGGCACGGCGATGGCCTTCTTGACGTGGACGACACCGTGGACGTCGTCCCAGTCCTCCCCCAGCACCGGGAAGCGCGAGTGGCCCGTCGACCTCGCTAGCCGGACGACGTCATCCGCCGTCGCGTCGCGATCGACGGCCTCGCAGCGCACGCGCGGGCTCATGACGTCGGACGCGGTGCGCTCACCGAAGTTGAGCGAGCGCGTCAGCAGGTGCGCGGTGCCCTCCTCGATCGTGCCGGCCTCGGCGCTGCGACGCACCATGGAGCTCAGCTCCTGCGGCGTGCGGGCGGCGGACAGTTCCTCCTGCGGTTCGATGCCCATGGAGCGCAGCAGCAGGTTCGCCGATCCGTTGAGCACGACGATGAGCGGCTTGAAGAGGGCGGCGAACACCTGTACGGGCCGCGCGACGATCTTGGCGACGCGAAGAGGCGCGGAGATACCAAGGAACTGCGGGACGAGTTCACCGAAGATCATCGAGAAGGCGGAGGCGAGAACCATCGCGAGGACGGTCGAGGTCGCCGAGGCCGCGCCGCCGGTGACGCCGATGGCCGCCAACGGGGTGCGCAGCAACGCACCGACGCTGGGTTCGACGATGAAGCCGAGGATCAGCGTCGTGAGGGTGATGCCGACCTGCGCGGCCGACAGCTGCGTCGACAGCCCGCGCAGCGAGGCGAGGACGGGGCGGGCGCGTTCGTCGCCGTCGTCGATGGCGCGCTGGACGGAGTGACGATCCAGCGCGACGAGAGAGAACTCGGTGGCGACGAACAGTGCCGTTCCGAGCGTGAGGACAACTCCGAGGAGGATCAATATCCACTGCGTCATGACGCAGTGAAATTACCACGGGCGCAGCCGTTCACCGGGCTCGTTCCACCTCCCGGGCTGGCCTCGACCGGCGAGGCCCGCGCAGTCTCGCGCCGGGGTGGGCCACCTCACCACCGACCGCCTCTCGCGGCGGCGGCGCGGGAGCGATAGGGTGGCAACGTATGCCGTGTACCACACGGCAGTGGAGTGGTTCACCTCGCTCCTGCCTGACACGGCCACGCGCCGCGTCATGGCGGGGGCAACGGGACGCCTCCCGCACGTGTACGTGAATCGACGCGAATGAAAGAGGCGCATCTGCGTGTCATCCCAGTCCCCCAGCTCTGAGCACGACGACTTCGGCGCGAACGAGTGGCTCGTCGAGGAACTCTTCGAGCAGTACACCAAGGACAAGAACTCCGTGGATGCCGCATGGCAGGAGTTCTTCGCGACCTATCAGCCGGGCTCGTCGAACTCCTCGGCGCCGGCCTCCACGTCCACGTCGGGCTCGGGCGCGAAGGCCGCTCCCCGAACCGAGAAGCCGATGGCCGCCGAGGCACCGCGCGACCAGCAGGAGGCGCCTGCACAGCAGGCCGCCGAGCCGACGCGCACCGCCGAGAGCGAGCCGCAGAAGCTCGACCCGAAGCAGGCCGAGGGCCACACACCGCTGCCGACGCCGCGCGACCAGGGCGACGGCGCCCTCGGTGACGTGCCGGCGGCGGACGACAAGGACACCCCGCTCAAGGGCATCGCCGCCAAGATCGTGCAGAACATGGAGGCCTCGATCGAGGTCCCGACCGCGACGTCGGTCCGCGCCGTCCCTGCGAAGGCGCTGATCGACAACCGCATCGTCATCAACTCGAACCTCGCCCGCGGCCGCGGCGGCAAGGTGAGCTTCACCCACATCATCGGCTACGCCATCATCAAGGCGCTGCGCGTCATGCCGGAGATGAACGCTTCCCTCTCGGTCGACGAGAAGGGCAAGCCCGTCCTGCACCAGCCGGGGCACATCAACTTCGGCCTCGCCATCGACCTGCAGAAGCCCGACGGTTCGCGCACGCTCGTCGTGCCGTCGATCAAGGGCGCCGAGGCGATGACGTTCGCGCAGTTCTGGGCCGCGTACGAAGAGATGGTCAAGAAGGCGCGCAACAACAAGCTGACGCTCGAGGACTACGCGGGCACGACGATCTCGCTGACCAACCCCGGGGGCATCGGCACGGTGCACTCGGTGCCGCGTCTGATGAAGGGCGCGGGCGCCATCATCGGTGTCGGCGCGCTCGACTACCCCGCCGAGTGGCAGGGCGCGAGCGAGGAGACGCTCAACCGTAACGCCGTCAGCAAGATCCTGACGATCACCTCGACCTACGACCACCGCATCATCCAAGGTGCGACGTCCGGGGAGTTCCTGCGTCAGATCCACCAGCTGCTGCTCGGTGAGAACAACTTCTACGACGAGATCTTCGAGTCGCTGCGCATCCCCTACGAGCCGGTGCGATGGGTGCAGGACATCTCCGCCAACCACGACGACGACATCAACAAGGTCGCGTGCGTGCAGGAGCTCATCCACGCCTACCGCGTGCGCGGTCACCTCATGGCCGACACCGACCCGCTCGAGTACAAGCAGCGTCGTCACCCCGACCTCGACGTCACGAGCCACGGCCTGACGCTGTGGGATCTCGACCGCACGTTCGCCACGGGCGGTTTCGGCGGCGCCAACTTCCTCAAGCTGCGCAAGATCCTCGGCATCCTGCGTGACTCGTACTGCCGCACGGTCGGCGTCGAGTACATGCACATCCAGAACCCCGAGGAGCGGGCCTGGATGCAGAACAAGCTGGAGAAGACGTACTCGAAGCCGACGTCGGACGAGCAGGAGCGCATCCTGCGCAAGCTCAACCAGGCCGAGGCGTTCGAGACGTTCCTGCAGACGAAGTTCGTCGGCCAGAAGCGCTTCAGCCTCGAAGGCGGCGAGTCCGTCATCGCGATCCTCGACCGCATCCTGTCGGAGGCCGCGGACGCCGGCCTCGAAGAGGCCGCGATCGGCATGCCGCACCGTGGCCGTCTCAACGTGCTCGCCAACATCGCGGGCAAGTCGTACGGCCAGATCTTCCGCGAGTTCGAGGGCACCGCCGCTCCCAACTCGGTGCAGGGCTCCGGTGACGTCAAGTACCACCTCGGCACCGAGGGCGAGTTCGTCTCCGATGAGGGCAACCACACGAAGGTCTACCTCGCCGCCAACCCGAGCCACCTCGAGGCCGTCGACCCGGTGCTCGAGGGCATCGCCCGTGCCAAGCAGGACCGCATCAACCTCGCCGGCACGGCGTTCACGGTGCTGCCGATCCTGCTCCACGGCGACGCCGCGTTCGCGGGCCAGGGCATCGTCGCCGAGACGTTGAACCTGTCGCAGCTGCGCGGCTACCGAACCGGCGGCACGATCCACGTCGTCATCAACAACCAGGTCGGCTTCACGACCGCGCCGAGCTCGTCGCGTTCATCGACGTACTCGACGGACGTCGCGCGCATGGTGCAGGCGCCGATCTTCCACGTCAACGGTGACGACCCGGAGGCCTGCGTCCGCGTCGCGGAACTCGCGTTCGAGTACCGCCAGACGTTCAACAAGGACGTCGTCATCGACATGGTGTGCTACCGCCGCCGCGGTCACAACGAGGGCGACGACCCGTCGATGACGCAGCCGCTCATGTACAAGCTGATCGAGGCGAAGAAGTCCGTGCGTCGCCTGTACGCCGAGGCCCTCGTCGGCCGCGGCGACATGGACCAGGAGCGTGCCGACGAACTGCTCAAGGACTACCAGCAGCAGCTCGAGCGCGTCTTCGTCGAGACGAAGGAGGCGACGAAGAAGGCCGCTGCCGACAGCGCCGCGCAGAGCGCTTCGTCCGATTCCAGCCAGGGCACCGACGCCGAGGGCCACGGCGGCCTCGAGCGCCCGTCCGCTCAGCTCGAGGACGACGCGAAGAGCGCCTACTCCTCGGGCCGTTCCTCCGCGATCACCGAGGCCGCTCTCGAGCGCATCGGCGCGGTGTGGACGAACCCGCCGGAGGGCTTCACGCTGCACCCGAAGCTCAAGCAGCTGCTCGAGCGTCGCACGGCGATGGTCAAGGACGGCGGCATCGACTGGGCCATGGGCGAGCTCATCGCGTTCGGTTCGCTACTCATGGACGGCACGCCGGTGCGTCTGTCCGGTCAGGACACCCGACGCGGCACGTTCGTGCAGCGTCACGCCGTCCTCATCGACAAGGCGAACGGCAACGAGTGGACGCCGCTGCGTTACCTCACGGATGACCAGGCGTGGCTGTGGATCTACGACTCGCTGCTCAGCGAGTACGCCGCGATGGGCTTCGAGTATGGCTACTCGGTCGAGCGTCCCGACGCGCTCGTGCTGTGGGAGGCGCAGTTCGGTGACTTCGTCGACGGTGCGCAGACCATCATCGACGAATTCATCTCGAGCTCGGAGCAGAAGTGGGCGCAGCGCAGCTCCGTCGTGCTGCTGCTGCCGCACGGCTACGAGGGTCAGGGTCCGGACCACAGCTCGGCGCGCATCGAGCGCTTCCTGCAGCTGTTCGCCGAGGACAACATGACGATCGCTTACCCGTCGACGCCGGCGTCGTACTTCCACCTGCTGCGTCGCCAGGCGCACGCGCGACCGCGCAAGCCGCTCATCGTCTTCACGCCGAAGCAGCTGCTGCGCGTGAAGGCCGCGACGAGCTCGCCGGCCGACTTCACCTCGGGCCAGTTCGAGCCGGTGCTGAAGGACCAGAAGCAGCTCGACGGTTCGAAGGTCGAGCGGGTGCTGCTCGCCTCGAGCCGCGTGGTCTACGACCTCGAGGCGGAGCGTGAGAAGCGCGGTGACGACACGACCGCCATCGTGCGTGTCGAGCAGCTCGCGCCGATCCCGGCCAAGGAGATCGCCGAGGCGGTCTCGGCGTACCCGAACGCCGAGATCGTGTGGGTGCAGGACGAGCCGAAGAACCAGGGCGCCTGGCCGTTCATGTACTTCAACCTGCCCGACCTGCTCGAGAGCCACGGCGAGACGCGACGTCTGCGCGTCGTGTCGCGTCCGGCGTCCGCGTCGCCCGCGACCGGCAACAACAAGCGTCACGCCGCGCAGAACGCGGAGCTCATGGAGCAGGCGTTCGCGCGCTGAGGTTCACGTGAGCAGCCGTTGATGGTGCGTTCCTGATGAAGCGGTGCCCTCCCCCACGCGGGGTGGGCACCGCTTCGTCGTGGGCGCGCGACGCCTGCGGGGTGGGCACCGAGCTGACGGACGATAAGCTGGGCGCGTGTATTTCACGGATCGGGGTATCGAGGAGCTCGCGGCGCGCCGCGGCGAAGAAGACGTGACGTTCGAGTGGCTCGCGGAGCAGCTGCGTCATTTCGTCGACCTCAACCCGGAGTTCGAGATCCCCGTCGAGCGCCTCGCCACATGGTTGGCACGGCTCGACGACGACGATGACGAGTGAGTGAAGGCGGTCGTAGCGTGTCCTACCCCACCGAAGGCAGCGAGCCCGAGTTCCGGCCGAGCGCCGATTTCCACGTCGCCGAGGGTGAGCGCCGTGTCGGCCTCGTCTTCGTCGGCGACAGCTTCGTCAACGGCTACGGCGACCCGAAGGCCCTGGGGTGGGTCTCGCGGGTCGTCGCGCGTACGCCGCACGAGGGCGTCAGGCTGACGACGTACAACCTCGGCGTGCGCGGCGACAGTTCCTCTGACGTCCTCGCGCGCTGGCGGGGTGAGGCGGCGCTGCGGTGGAAGAACTGCAACGAGCGCCGACTCGTCATCGGCTTCGGCACGAACGACGCCGCGCAGGGTCTGACGACAGCACGTTCGCGCCTCAACCTCGCGAACATCCTCGACGATGCGTCGACGAACGGCATCGCGACGTTCGTCGTCGGCCCGCCGCCCACGAGCGACCCGGAGATGAACGCGAAGCTCGAGGTGCTCGTCGACGCGCACGCGGACGTCTGCGCGCGTCGTGGCGTGACGTATGTCGACTGCTTCCGCCCGCTGCTCGGGCACGATCAGTGGCAGTCGGATCTTGCCGCCAGCGACGGCTACCACCCCGGCCAGGCGGGCTACGGCCTCATGGCGTGGCTCGTGCTTCACGCCGGTTGGCAGGACTGGCTCTCCGTCTGACGGCCCTCATCGCACCTTCGAGCGCCTCACGTCGTCGACGTGGGGCGTTCGTCGTCCCGACAACCACGTTCTGACCCCCCTTCGGGGGGCCGGCCGGAAGGCGAGACAAGGGAATGTCAGTACGCGCCGTCGCGTGCGAGGACGGCGCGGAGGGTCTTGAACATGATGACGAGGTCGCCGGACAGGGACCAGTTCTCGACGTAGTAGAGGTCCTTGCGCACGGATTCTTCCCAGGAGAGGTTCGAGCGTCCGCCGACCTGCCAGGGTCCAGTGATGCCTGGCTTGACGTTGAGGCGGCGGTGGACGTGGTGGTCATAGGCTTCGACCTCGCGGGGCAGTGGGGGGCGTGGTCCGACGAGTGACATGCTGCCGGCGATGACGTCGAACAGTTGCGGCAGTTCGTCGAGGCTGTAGCGGCGGATGAAGGCGCCGACGCGGGTGGTGCGGGGGTCGTCTTTCATCTTGAACAGTAGGCCGGAGCCGTCGTTCTGTCGTTCGAGTCCGGCGAGGCGCGCTTCGGCGTCGACGGCCATCGAGCGGAACTTGGTCATCTTGAACAGCGTTCCGTTGACGCCTACTCGGGTCTGGCGGAAGAAGATGGGCCCGGGGCTGTCGAGGCGGACGGCGATGGCGATGGCGAACAGGATCGGGGCGACGAGGACGACCATCCCGGTGGCGATGACGAGGTCGAAGGCCCGTTTGAGGGAGTACTTGACGCCGCTGTAGCGGGGCATCTCAACGCTCATGAGCGGCAACCCTTCGATGGGGTGCCAATGGATGCGGGGGCCTGCGACGTCCGTCATGCGGCTGGCGAGGGCGAGACGGATGGTGGTGTCCTCGAGCTGCCAGCCGAGTTCGCGCAGCTGCTTGCGGTTGATGCGGTTATGGCCGGCGACGATGATCGTGCTGGCCTCGTAGCGGTGCACGGCGTCGACGACGTCGGCGATCGCGCCGGCCTGGGGCACGACCACTCCGTTGGCGAGCTCGAACGTCGGAGCATCGGTCGTGTCCGTCGCGACGGCGCGCACTACTAGGCCCGCAGCCGGGTTGCGGGCTATGCCTTCGGCGACGTAGCGCACCTCATGCGGTGAGCCGACGACGACGACGCCGTCGACGAGCATCGCGCGGCGGCGTCGCGCGAGCACCCAGCGGCGGACCAGGAGACGTTCGATGAGAAGCAGGACGAGCCCGAGTGGGAGGGCGACGGCCAGGAAGCCGCGCGCTACCTGCCAGCGCAGCAGGACGAGGACGATCGCGAGCGCGCCGAACGTGAAGAACGTGGCGCGCACGACACGACGATATTCGTCGGTGCCGATCGCGATGATCTCCATGTTGTACGCCTGATTGAGAAGCAGCGAGGCCTGCCATCCGAGGATGAGGGCGGGCACGACGACGAGGTAGAGGTTGCCCTGCGAGCGAACGGTGTCGAGCGACGCCTCCGCCATTGCGAAGCGCGCGAAGAACCCGGCAGCCACGGCGAGTGTGATGACGCCCAGGTCGAGGACAAACAGCAGCAGGAACAGGTTGCGCCGCCAGTTGCCACGCATCCTGGCGAGCAGGTCGCGCCTGCCTCTCGCCCCGTCAGTCATGCTCGCCGGCGCCTTTCCCACAAAACCCTGTTTCCCTTCGTCGGACGCGTCCGAATTCCCCTCGTTCCCGTTCGGCTGCGTCCCCCGCACCGCGGTCGTCTCGAGCCTGCTCCTCAGGCCCGCGCGCGCTCTGCAGCGCGCTCCTGCTGAACGACGCCGGACGCGGCGAGTCGTGCACGCCAGTCACCGATGCTCGGCCCGCGCGGTGAGCGTGCGAGCACGCTGTAGGCGGGCCTCGGCGCGGGCCGCTGGAACGCCTCCGACGTCGTCGGGCGCACGCGCTCAGGATCCAGGCCTGTGAGGCGGAAGGCCTCCTGGGCGAGGTCGAACCACGACCCTTGCCCGGAGCTCGTGCCGTGGTAGAAACCGCCCGGGCATTCCTGCTCGATCAGCCCGACGATGGTGTCCGCCAGGTCGCCCGCCCACGTCGGCTGTCCGACCTGGTCGGCCACGACGTCGAGGGTGTCACGGTTCTGGGCGAGCTTCAGCATCGTCGCGACGAAGTTGCTTCCGTGCGCTCCGTAGAGCCATGCCGTGCGCACGATGAGCGCGTCGGGGTGCGTGGCACGAACGGCCCATTCTCCGGCCGCCTTGGTGCGTCCGTAGGCCGACTGCGGGGCCTGCGGGTGCTCGACATCGTACGGTTCCTCGGCGCGGCCGTCGAAGACGTAGTCGGTCGAGACGTGGACGAGCTGGGCATCCGCGGCCTGCGCGGTTCGAGCGACGTTGAACGCACCCGTCCCATTGAGTGCGAACGCCGCGGCCTCGTCGCTCTCAGCGGCATCGACGGCCGTGTACGCAGCACAGTTGACGACGACGTCCGGCGCGTGATCGCCGATGACGCGCTGCACCGTCTCCAGCTCGGTGACGTCGCATCCGGCGGAGCCGAGCGAGACGACGCTCTCACCGCGGCTGCGCAGCAGCGCGTCGAGATCCTGACCGAGCATGCCCGTGCCTCCGAGGACGAGCCAGCGACGCGCCATCGTCATGCCCCTTGACCGGTGGCGGTGTCAGCAGGCGCCGCGACGACCTGCTGGCTTGCGTACTTGGCCTCGGTGGCGTCCTTGAACGGACGCCACCACGACTCGTTCTCTCGGTACCAGGCGATCGTGGCGGCGAGGCCGTCGTCGAACGACGTGTAGCGCGGACTCCAGCCGAGTTCCTCGCGCAGCTTCGTCGAGTCGATCGCGTAGCGGCGGTCGTGGCCGGGCCGATCGGTGACGTGGTCGAAGTCGTCGGCGTCACGCCCCATCCCGGTGAGGATGGCCTGCACGACGGTCTTGTTGTCGAGCTCACCGTCGGCGCCGATGAGGTAGGTCTCCCCGATGCGCCCGCGCTCGATGATGGCCCAGACGGCCGCGTTGTGGTCGTCGACGTGGATCCAGTCGCGCACGTTGAGCCCGTCACCGTAGAGCTTGGGGCGCACGCCGTCGATGAGGTTAGTGATCTGGCGCGGGATGAACTTCTCGATGTGCTGGCGCGGACCGTAGTTGTTCGAGCAGTTCGAGATCGTCGCCCTGACGCCGAAGCTGCGCACCCAGGCACGCACGAGCATGTCGCTGCCGGCCTTGGTTGAGCTGTACGGGCTCGACGGGTTGTACGCCGTCGCCTCGGTGAAACGCTCCGGGTCATCGAGCTCGAGGTCGCCATACACCTCGTCGGTGGAGATGTGGTGGTACCGGACGTCGTGCTTGCGCGCCGCCTCGAGCAGCGTGTAGGTGCCGACGATGTTGGTCTGGACGAACGGCCACGGCTCGGCGAGGGAGTTGTCGTTGTGCGACTCGGCGGCGAAGTGGACGACGAGGTCGGACGCGGCGACGAGACGGTCGACGAGCGCGGCGTCGGCGATGTCGCCGCGCACCAGCTCGACGTGCTCCCCCAGCCCGTCGAGAGATCTCTCGTTGCCCGCATACGTCATGGCGTCGAGAACGACGATGCGCGCCTCTGGGCGCTCCTTCACCGTCAGGTGGACGAAGTTGCCGCCGATGAAGCCGGCTCCGCCGGTGACCAGGATCTGCACCCTGCCAGCATAAGGTAGGCCTATGAAGGGAATCATTCTCGCGGGGGGATCGGGAACGCGACTTCACCCGATCACACGGGGCATCAGCAAGCAGCTCATGCCGGTGTACGACAAGCCGATGATCTACTACCCGATCTCGACGCTCATGATGGCCGGAGTCCGCGAGATCCTCATCATCACGACGCCGCACGACAGCAAGCAGTTCCAGCGGCTGCTGGGCGAGGGATCCGACTGGGGTGTCGAGATCAGCTACGCCGTGCAGCCCTCGCCCGACGGCCTCGCGCAGGCGTTCATCATCGGCGAGGAGTTCATCGGCGACGACTCGGTCGCCCTCGTCCTCGGCGACAACATCTTCCACGGCGCCGGCATGGGGACGGCGCTGCAGGGCCACGCTGAGCTCACCGGGGGCCACGTCTTCGCTCATCACGTGACGAACCCGAGCGCCTACGGCGTCGTCGAGTTCGACACGGACGGCAACGTCGTCTCGATCGAGGAGAAGCCGGAGCAGCCGAAGTCGCGTTACGCCGTGCCCGGCCTGTACTTCTACGACAACGACGTCGTCGACATCGCGAAGAACCTCGAGCCCTCCCCGCGTGGCGAGCTGGAGATCACGGGCGTCAACGACGAGTACCTGCGCCGCGGCAACCTCACGGTGACGGTGCTGCCGCGCGGCACCGCGTGGTTCGACACGGGCACCTTCAAGGGCCTCATGGACGCCTCGCAGTTCGTCCACGTCCTCGAGGAGCAGCAGGATCTGAAGGTCGGCTGCGTCGAGGAGATCGCGTGGCGTCAGGGCTGGATCGACGACGCGCAGTTCTCCGCCCTCGCCGACTCCCTCGTCAAGTCCGGTTACGGCGCCTACATGCACCGCGTCCTCGCCGAAGGCCACATCACCCCCGCCGTCCGCAAGGCCCTGTGATGGACATCCAGCCGCTGAAGATCGGCGGCGCCTACGTCGTCACGCCCCGCCAGTTCCCCGACGGGCGCGGCGTGTTCATGGAGGGCTTCCGCGGGGACAAGCTCGCCGAGCACCTCGGCCACCGCATGGACGTCGTCCAGTCGAACATCTCGGTCAGCAGCCGCGGCACGGTGCGCGGCATCCACTTCGCCGACGTGCCGCCGAGCCAGGCGAAGTACATCACTGTCCTGTCGGGCTCGATCATCGATTTCATCGTCGACATCCGCGTCGGGTCGCCGACGTTCGGGCAGTGGGAATCGGTCGTGCTCGACACGAGCGAACGCAAGGCGGTCTACCTCGCCGAGGGGCTCGGCCACGCGTTCTGCGCCCTCGAGGAGGATTCGACGGCGATGTACCTGTGCAGCGCGCCTTACACCCCCGAGCGCGAGCACGGCATCAACCCCCTCGACACGACGGTGGGGCTGACCCTGCCCGACGACATCGAACCGCTGCTGTCCCCCAAGGACGAGGCTGCGCCGTCGCTGGCGCAGGCCGAGGCGTCGGGTCTGCTGCCGCGATACGACGACTGCGTGCGCTTCTACGACTCGTTGCGCTCGGCCTGATCGCAGCGGCCCGCGTCCTGCATGATCACGCGTGACGCACGTCTCACGAGGCGGCTCCAAGGTCGCTGCACGGGCATGGTGTCGCGCGCACGAGGCGGGCCGTAGGTCACGATCCCGCATACTTATGTCGTGTCGCTCGCCCGGGGCGAGGCGCGGTGGCATGCTATGGCCATCGTCTCCGACGGCTCGCGCCGTCCCCATGCCGAAAGGCCCGCCCATGCGTCGTACCACCGCCCCCGCCCTCGCCGGCCTGAGTGCCACCGCCCTGCTGCTGTCGGGTTGTGGCTCCGACTCCCTCGACGACTCCAAGAGCTCTGCCTCCTCGGGCGCTGCGGGCGCGTCGAGCAAGGCCGCCGAGGTGACGAAGGACGACTCGCTCGCCAAGCTCGTCCCCGCCGCCATCGCCAAGGAGGGCACCCTGACGATCGGTTCGGACGCGTCATACGCCCCGAACGAGTTCACGGCTGCCGACGGCAAGACGATCCAGGGCATGGACATCGACCTGCTCAACGCCGTCGCCGCGAAGCTCGGTCTCAAGCTCACCTTCCAGAACGGCGACTTCGGCACCCTCATCGGCGGCGTCAACGCCGGCAAGTACCCGGCGGCGATCAGCTCGTTCACCATCAACGCCGAGCGCCTCAAGACCGCGAACATGGTGCAGTACTACAGCGCGGGCACCGCCTGGGTCACCGCCAAGGGCAACCCGAAGAAGCTCGACCCCGACAACGCGTGCGGCCTGACGATCGGCGTCCAGAAGGACACCGTGCAGCAGACCGACGACCTGCCCGCACGCAACAAGAAGTGCACCGCCGCGGGCAAGAAGCCGATCACGATCGTCAGCGAGGTCGCCCAGTCGAAGGTGACCGCCGACCTCATCGCCGGCAAGGTCGACGGCTTCGCGGCCGACTCCCCCGTCGCCAACTGGGCCGTCGCGAAGAACGACGCGAAGCTCGAGAAGGTCGGTTCGAAGTACGCCTCGGCCCCGTACGGCATCGTCGTCAAGAAGGACAACACGGCGTTCGCCGAGGCCATCTCGAAGGCCCTTGAGGCCCTCGACAAGGACGGCACCTACAAGAAGATCCTCGACGCCTGGAGCAACGGTGACGGCGCCGTCACCTCGTTCCCGGTCAACCCCAAGCCCTGATCGCGAACGACATGACCGACACCACCACCACCGAGCGGCCGGGCGTCATCGACGCCCGGCCGGTCCGGCATCCCGGCCGATGGGTCGCCCTCGCCGTCATCGCCGTCCTCGTCGCGATGATGATCAGCTCCGTCGTCACCAACAAGGCCTGGGACTGGCCGTTCGTGCTCAAGGTGATGAACTACTCGCCCGTGCTCGACGGACTGCTCAAGGGCACGATCATCGTGACGATCGTGTCGATGATCCTGGGCGTCGTGCTCGGCGTCATCCTCGCGATCATGCGCCTGTCGGACAACCCCGTGCTGCGCGGCGTGGCGTTCGTCTACATCTGGTTCTTCCGGGCCGTGCCACGCTACGTCCTCATGACGATCCTCGGTCTCGGCGTCCTGACCCTCTACCCGACCCTCGATCTCGGCGTGCCGTTCGGCAAGGACCTCGGGCTGACGTTCTACACCCTCGACGTCAAGACGATCAGCTCCGGCATCACCGTCGGCATCATCGGCCTCGGACTGTCCGAAGCCGCCTACATGGCGGAGATCGCGCGCGCCGGCATCCTGTCCGTCGACAACGGTCAGCGTGAGGCCGCCCAGGCCCTCGGCATGAGCAACGGCAAGGCCATGCGCCGCATCATCCTGCCGCAGGCGATGCGCGTCATCGTGCCGCCGACCGGCAACGAGGCCATCTCGATGGTCAAGGACACGTCGCTGCTGACGGCCGTGCCCGTCACCGCCGAACTGTTCAACCAGGCGCAGAACGTCGCCAACAACACGTACAAGGTGATGCCGAGCTACGTCGGCGCCCTCATGTGGTACCTCATCCTCTGCACGCTGCTCATGCTGCTGCAGAGCTGGCTGGAGCGACGCTTCGCGCGCGGCTTCGGGGCGCAGGGCACCACGACCGGCGGGTTCCGCTCACGTCTGTCCTCGATCGGAAGTGACCACTGATGAGCACCGCCGCCGCCGGGGCGAGCAACGCCCAGCCGCGACCGTCCGCAACCACGGCCCCCGTGGCCTCACGCTCCGATGAGCCACTCGTGCGCGCCGTCAACGTCATGAAGTCGTTCGGCAAGCACGAGGTGCTCAAGGGCATCGACCTCGACGTCCACCCCGGCGAGGTCGTCGTGCTGCTCGGCCCGTCGGGCTCGGGAAAGACGACGTTCCTGCGCTGCATCAACCAGCTCGAGACGATCGACGGCGGGCGCATCTGGGTCGACGGCGACCTCATGGGTTACGCCGACAAGGGCGGGCAGCTGCACCGCCTCACGGACAGGAAGATCGCCGCGCAGCGCCGTGAGATCGGCATGGTCTTCCAGCGCTTCAACCTCTTCCCACACATGACGGCCCTCGAGAACGTCATGGAGGCGCCCGTCCAGGTCAAGGGCGTGGGCAAGGCCGAGGCGAAGGCGGAGGCCGAGCGGCTGCTCGAACGGGTCGGGCTCGGCGACAAGACGAAGCACTACCCCAGCCAGCTCTCGGGCGGCCAGCAGCAGCGCGTCGCCATCGCCCGCGCGCTCGCGATGCAGCCGAAGCTCATGCTGTTCGACGAGCCGACGTCCGCCCTCGACCCCGAACTGGTCGGCGAGGTGCTCGCCGTCATGAAGGAACTGGCCAAGGACGGGATGACGATGGTCGTCGTCACGCACGAGATGAGTTTCGCGCGGGACGTCGCGGACCGTGTCGTGTTCATGGACGCCGGCGTCGTCGTCGAGACCGGCGCGCCGCGCGACGTCATCAACAACCCGCAGCACGAGCGCACCAAGAGCTTCCTGTCGCGCATTCGCAGCGAGCACGAGGCGATCGCCGCCCTCGTCGACGACGAACTGCTCTGACGCTCGCCCAGCTGCACCCCACTACCCTGGTGGGATGCAGCTGGGCTTCGTCGTCGTCAGGGGTCGCTCGATGGAACCGACCTACGTTGACGGCGACGTCGTCCTCGTCGCCTGGGGTGCGTCGCCCCGGGTCGGGCGCTGCCACGTCGTCCGCCTCCCTGACGGCGACGACGGCCCCCGCCCGCTCGCGATCAAACGGGTGACGAGGCGCGAACGCCTCGCCGACGGCGCGTCGGGCTGGTGGGTGGAGCGTGACAACCCCCGTGAGGGGGTCGACTCATGGCTCGTCGGGGCGCTGGGGGACGAGGCGATGCGGGGGCGGGTCGTCAGCCCCGACTCCCCAGTGATGACGCAGATTCTGCGACGTTGTCGCACCTGCGTCAGCACCTTTCGCCGGGGCCGTGTCGCGCGATAGGTTGAGGGCAGTGCTGCCGCTCGGCAGCTGATCACCAGCAGCAAGGAGTCCCTCATGCTGAAGCGTTTCTTCACCCCCACCGTCGAGGCCTCGGCTCACTGCGACCTGCCCTGCGGCGTCTACGACCCTGCCCAGGCCCGCATCGAGGCCGAGTCGGTCAAGGCCATCATCGCCAAGGTCGCCGACAAGCCCGGCGACGAAGACTTCAAGATGCGCGCCACGATCATCAAGGAGCAGCGCAGCCAGCTCGTCAAGGAGCACCTGTGGGTGCTGTGGACGGACTACTTCAAGCCCCCGCACTTCGAGAAGTACCCGCAGCTTCACACCCTCGTCAACGAGGCGACGAAGCTCGCCGGTGCAAGCGGCACCAAGGGCGAGTGGGACATCGCCAAGGCTGACGAGTTGCTCGGCAAGATCGACGAGATCGCTCGCATCTTCGCGGAGACGAAGCAGGCCTGAGCCTCCCTCCCGCAACGAGAACGGCCCGGCATCCCCCTTGGATGCCGGGCCGTTCTCGCTGCCTCACCTGCGGTTCTCGTTCACCGTCGCGAATCCCGTCCCCTCCTGCGATTTCCGTCCACATCGGCGATTCTCGTCCACCTTCATGACGTCAGGTGCGTCAGTGCACGAGGCGGAGGATGACGTCGAGCAACGCCACCCCGGCGACGGTGTACACGCCGGCCCAGATGAGGCTGCCGACGGCGACGGCCGGCAGGTAGCGCACGAGCGGCATCCGGCCGGCCCCGGCCATGAGGTTGACGGCCGTCTGCACGCCGACCGTCAGGAACGACAGCGGGACGGCGAGCGGGCCGAAGCGGTGCACCATGCCCTCGGCGCGCTTGACGGAGCGCGCGTCGAGGTGGTGGGCGTACTTCGGATGCCGACGCCAGCCGCCGATCGCGCCGCGGCCGATCCAGTATGTCGCGTTGGCTCGCGCCATGACGATGCAGAACAGGATGCCGAACGCGAGCGCCACGGGCATCTCACGGATCGATTCCATGCGTTCAGACGGCCTCGGCCCGAGCGTTCGCACCCGCGGGGTAGCAGGCGTCCAGCGCGTCGAAGACGGCGGCGTTGAGGGCGAAGGCGCGACCGGCGGCGTCGAGGGCCTCGTCCTGCTCCTGCGTCGTGAGGGCCAACTCATCGAGGCGGGCGCGGTAGGCGTCCTTGTACGTCTTCGGCTTGGCGATGTCGAAGCGGTAGAAGGTGAGGACATCGTGAGGCGCGTCGTAGTGGCGGCGCATGAGCGTCGCGATGATCTGCCCGCCGGACAGATCCCCGAGGTAGCGCGTGTAGTGGTGGCCGATGAGCGTGGCCGGCGAGGCGGCGCAGGCGACGAGGTCGTCGACGTAGCGCTGCGTGGCGGGCAGGATCGCCGTGGCGTCCGCATAGCCGAGGCGTTCCAGCGCGGCGAGGTCGTGACGCAGCGATGCGGCGCGCTCGAGTGCCGGGTCCAGCAGCGGCGCGAGGCGCGGGTCGTCGCGGTGCGTCGCGCACGCCGACTCGAGGTGGTCGTACACCGGCAGCAGCTGACGCTGCAGCCCCTGGTGCGCGCCGATGCTGCTCTCGCCGCCCATGAGGCGGGTCATGAAGCCGCGGTTCTCGGCGTGCTCGTGCGCGGCACGGGTGTGGTCGCGCAGCGCGGCCGACAGGGGCGGGGTGAGGGTCGTCGTCATGGATCCGAGCCTTTCTGATGAGGTAAGGCCCACCTTAATAAGGTCCACCTCCGCTCGGATCAATCGAACGGTTGATCCGAGACTCCACCTCCCCACCACGCCAGGCCGACGAGAGCGAGCCGCCTCTCGCTGCGCGGATGCCCGCAGGGGGCACGAGCGCGATGTGACAGAATGGGGAGGTTGGCCCCCGACGTACCGGGGGGAAGACCCCGAACCAGGGAGCAAGACCATGAGCAAGCGCGCACGCAAGCGTCGCAGCCGCAAGGGCAAGGGCGCGAACCACGGCAAGAAGCCCAACGCCTGAGCATCTGCCGCAGACGCGAACGAAGGCCGACCACCCTCACGGGATGGTCGGCCTTCGTCATGCTCGGTTCGGCGTCAGGCCTCGTAGCGCACCTCGGTGCGCTCGTAGGTGATGCGCGTGAGGATCGACGAGCGCAGTTGCTCCGGCGCCTGTTCACAGGCGCAAGCGCGCTTGATGAGCTTCTTGAGCAGCATGTCGCGCTCGTACTCCGTCAAACACGGGGGGCAGTCGAGCAGGTGAGCCTTGATCTCCTCGTACTGCTCGGCCGTCAGCTCACCGTCGATGTAGGCGTAGAGACGATCGACGTACTCGGGGCACTTGTCGCTCATTTCTTCGCCCCTTTCGCGGTGTCCGCCTCACCCTTGAGGAAGCCGCGCCCACGCGCGTAGTCCTCGAGTTGTTCACGCAGCAGCTTGCGTCCGCGGTGCAGGCGCGACATCACGGTGCCGATCGGCGTGTCCATGATCTTGGCGATCTCCTTGTAGGGGAAACCCTCGACGTCGGCGTAGTACACCGCGAGACGGAAGTCCTCCGGCAAGGCCTGCAGCGCCTTCTTGATGTCGCTGTCGGGCAGGTGATCGAGCGCTTCGTTCTCGGCCGACTTCAACCCCGTCGACGAGTGCGCCTCGGCCCGCGCGAGCTGGTAGTCCTCCACCTCGGCGGCGTCGGACTCGAGCGGCTGACGCTGCTTCTTGCGGTAAGAGTTGATGTACGTGTTCGTCTGGATGCGGTACAGCCACGCCTTGAGGTTCGTGCCCGGCTTGTACTGGTGGAAGGCTGCGAACGCCTTCGCGAACGTCTCCTGCACGAGATCCTCGGCGTCGCTCGGGTTGCGCGTCGTGCGCAGGGCGGCGCTGTAGAGCTGATCGAGGTACGGCATCGCGTCACGCTCGAAGCGCGCGGCCCGCTCGGCCGGGGTCTCGGTGCTCGGGTCGAAATCCTTGGAATCGGTGACGCTGCGTGGCGCCGCGCCGCCGTCTGGCTGCGGCGCGCCGAGGGCGTCGACCGTCGTGTTGTCTGTCATCGCGCTCAACCCTAGCGCGGGGTGCGGCGCGACACGAGACGCGCGCGTGCCCACGCCACCGAAACCGGTGGTGAGGCTCAGCGCGGACGGTTCGACCGGAACCACGGGTGCTACCAGCATCGTGCTCACTTTCGACGTTCGAATGGCCCTCGTGGGCTTTCTGATTCGCCGTCGTCAACACGATGAGTGGGCTGCGCTATTCCCCGCCCCGCTCTCGATAGGAGTCAGGACGCGGCGGCCAGCCACCGGCGCACGGCGTCGACGACATCCTGCGGCTGCTTGCTGAATCCGTGCGGGCCCGCGACGGCGGCGACGTCGGCGCCGGGCAGCGCGGCGCGGATCGCGTCGGGGTCGCCGAAGGTGTCAGTGGCGCCCTGCACGACGAGCAGGGGAACGACCGCATCGAGCACGGCTTGCGCCTCGTCCGTGCGCCATTTCGACGGGTCGTCCGCCTTGCCCGGCGGCGCGAGCGGAAAAGCCAGCGCGACGACGGCGTCAGCGCCCGTCTCGACGGCGGTGCGGCACGCGACGCGGGCACCGGCGGAACGACCACCCTGCACGAAGCGGCCCGTGATCTCGCCCGCCTCGCGCAAGTGGCTCACGACGGCGCGCCAACCCTCGTCGAGGGTCTTCGGGGGCGTGGCGATCTTGCGGCCCGCGAGCACCCAGGGCTGGTCGACGAGGACGACACGCCACCCGTCATCGGCGAGGTCGAGCAAGCCCCACAGGTCGAGCGTGTTCGTGCCCTTGCCGGCGCCGTGTCCGAGGACGAGTGTTCCGACGGGCTGGTGTTTGCCGGTCGTCGTGACCGCCGCAGTCTCAGCGTTCGCAGACTCGGTGCTCGAGGACTCGGAGTTCTTCACCTCGGTGTTCGCGGGACCACCGACCGGATCGATGACGTAGGCGCGTGCCGGCCCGGCGTCCGTCTCGATGTCAAGAACGCGGTGCGCTCGTTCCGGCGCGACAGAGCGAGACGGGCGAGGTTCGGCGGTCACTTCTCAGCCCCGATGATCTCGCCGGTCGCGGGGTCGACGACGCCGACGAGGTCGGACTCGGGCGCGGGTTCGATGAGGCCTGGGCCGTTCGTCCGGTTGGAACTGACCGCGCGCGAGACGGGGTATGCCTCGAAGGGGCTCGAATCGCCGGGCGTGAGGAACGCGGCGACGTCGGCGTCATCCGTCAGCGTCGGGTCGAGCCAGTCGGCCCACTGCTCGCGTTCGAGCGCGAGGGGCTGACGGTCGTGGATGCGGTCGAGGCCCTCCCCCGCGCTCGTCGTGATGATGGCGAACGTCGTCAGCCACGCCGCCGGGTCGCCGTCGGGCAGCGAACGATCGCACCAAAACTCGTAGAGGCCGGCGAATGCGACGTCCGTGCCGTCGACGCGGCGCATGTAGAACGGCTGCTTGCGCGGTTTGCCCTTGGCGTCGAGCGCCGTCGGTGACAGCTGCCACTCGTACCAACCCGACGCGGGCACGAGGCAGCGACGCGCGCGGGCGGCCTTCGCGAACGACGGTTTCTCGAGCAACGTCTCAGCGCGCGCGTTGATCATGCGCACGCCACCCTTGGTGTCCTTCGACCACGAGGGCACGAGCCCCCACGTGAGGTGACGCAGCTGACGTTTCGCCTCGCCGCGCGAGCCGTCGTCGAGCCGCTCGGGACGGGTCAGGACGACGGGCGCCTGCTTCGTCGGCGCCATGTTGTAGTCGGGCTCACCGACAGGCGGGTTCTGCGGCGACGCGAGCAGCGACCGCGTCTGCTCGCCCGTCGCGTCGACGTCGACCTCGAACTCCTCGACCAGCTCACCCGTGCTCGCACTGGCTGCGTATCTGCCGCACATGCGAGAAAGCCTAGACCGCTGGGGCGTGCCCCCGTCTCGTCAGCGTCGTCGACGATCCGCGGCGGCGGCGCGGGTACTCCCCCTGGGGCCATGACGCGGCCTGCGCGATGTCGTCCTCACCGAGCCCGTGCTTGAACGCGCTGGGGTGCAGCTTCACGCGGCGTAGTTGTTCAGTGCCCGGCGAATCGCCTCTGAACGGGAGAGGTGCTCGCGTTCGACGACACGATCGAGCGCAGCGAGCTCGTCGGACGTCAGCCTGACCGCGACGACCAGCACCGGCCTGGCTCCCCGTCCGGGCCGACCGCGTCCTCGACGCTTCAACGGCTCGACGGCGTAGCCGGCTTCAGCCTCGGCAACCATGGACTCGATCATCGCATCGGTGACCTGATCCTCATGCATGCGTTTCTCGTAAACGACATCTTCGGTTCGCCTGCAGGGTGGAGGGACCGGCCGCTGCCCAGGATCGCGCGGTCTGTTGCCCTCGGTGCTCGCATGTTGTCGGTGGCGCCGACTAACGTGGGAGGCCAAGGCGTCGACGATCGACGCCGACCTTCACAGGAGGAGGAACCATGATCCGTCGCATCGCGCGTACCGCGCTCGCCAGCTACTTCCTCAACGAGGCGGCCAAGGCGTTCACCAACACGAAGTCGCAGGCCGCCGAGGCCGCGCCGTTCGTCGAGTTCGTCAGCCGCGAGAGCGGCAGCAAGGTGCCGAACGACCCCGAGATGATCGTCAAGGGCCAGGGCGCGCTCATGGGTGCCGCCGGCACCGCCCTCGCGCTCGGCAAGTTCCCGCGCCTGTCCGCGGCTCTGCTCGCCCCGACGGTCGGCGCGAACGCCTACATGCACGAGGCGTTCTGGGCCGAGAAGGACCCGGAGGTGAAGGCACGCAAGCAGTCCAACTTCTTCCGCACTGCTGCCATCGTCGGTGGCGTGCTGCTCGCCGCCGCCGACACCGCGGGCAAGCCGGGCCTCGCCTGGCGTACCTCGCACGGCGTCGACGTCACGCGCCGTGAGGCCAAGCGCGCCGCGAAGACGGCTCGTCGCGAGGCCAAGCTCATGGCCGCCGTCGCCGGGAGCAAGCTGCCCTCATGACCTCCGGCAGTACGAGCGCTCGCGCAGCGGGCCTCGACATGAAGAACTCCGACATGACGACCACCGCCGCGACGAGCGCCGCTTCCGCGAACCCGACGAGCGACTGGCCCGCACCTCGCGCGGACCGGCCGGTCGTCGGCGCGTTCAGCGTCCCCGGCTCGAAGTCCCTGACGAACCGCTACCTCGTCCTCGCCGCCCTCGCCGACGACGACTCTCTCCTGCGGGCGCCGTTGCGCTCGCGCGACACCCTCCTCATGGCGCAAGCACTGCGCGCGATGGGCGTCCAGGTCGAGGACGTGCCCGGAGACTCCCCCGAGGGCGACGACTGGCACGTCACTCCTGCACCCTTTCGGGGCCCCGCACAGGTCGACTGCGGCCTCGCCGGCACCGTCATGCGCTTCCTCCCGCCGGTCGCCGCCCTCGCGGACGGGCCGGTCGCCTTCGACGGCGACGAGCACGCCCGCAATCGCCCCATGGGTCCTGTCCTGCAGGCCCTCGCCGACCTCGGCGTCCGCATCGACGACGACAGCCGCCGCGCACTGCCGTTCACCGTCCACGGCACCGGAGCCGTCACGGGCGGGCGCGTCGAGGTCAACGCCTCGACGAGTTCGCAGTTCGTCTCCGCACTGCTGCTCTCCGGCGCGCGCTTCGACGAGGGCGTGACGATCGTCCACACCGGCGCAACGCTGCCGAGCATCCCCCACATCGACATGACGGTCGAGGTGCTGCGTGACGCGGGCGTCGTCATCGAGGTCGGTGACGACGTCGACGCCGACGGGCGCGGCAGCTACGCGTGGAGCGTCGAACCCAGCGACATCCGCGCGCTCGACGTCATGGTCGAGCCCGACCTGTCGAACGCTGCCCCCTTCCTCGCGGCGGCCGCCGTCACGGGTGGCGAGGTGTTCATGGCCGACTGGCCGACGTTCACGACGCAGCCGGGCGATCACATCCGTGGCGTTCTCGAGCGCATGGGCTGCAAGGTGACGCTCGATCGTGACGGTCTGCGTGTGCGCGGCCCCGAAAGCGGTCGTCTGCGGGGCATCGACGTCGACCTCACCGAAGCGTCCGAGCTGACGCCCGTCGTCGTCGCCCTGTGCGCGCTCGCCGACGGTGGCAGCCGCATCCGCGGCGTCGCCCACATCCGCGGCCACGAGACCGATCGGCTCGCGGCGCTCTCGCGCGAGTTCACGGCGATCGGGGCGCAGGTGCACGAGACCGAGGACGGTCTCGTCATCACCCCGGTGCCGCGAGAAGTGCTGCACGGCGGGCTGTTCCACACGTACGACGATCACCGCATGGCGATGGCGGCTGCGGTCGTCGGGCTCGTCGTCGACGGCATCGTCGTCGAGAACGTCGGCACGACCGCCAAGACGCTGCCGCACTTCGACCGGCGGTGGGAGGCGCTGCTCGACGGCACGAGTGCGGCGCACGAGCCGGCGCTGCAGCGGACGGTCTGAGATGGCGAGTCGCAACTGGAGTGAGTCCGACGTGCGCGTGCGCCCCAACCGCAAGGGATCTCGGCCCCGCACGAAGGATCGCCCCAAGCACGCCGACGCCGTCATCGGCATGGTGACGGGTGTCGACCGCGGCCGCTGGTCGGTCCTGCTCGACGGACGGCAGATCACGGCGATGCGCGCCCGCGAGCTGACGCGCACGCCCATCGTCGTCGGTGACCGTGTTGCGCTCGTCGGCGACACGAGCGGTCACGAGGGCTCGCTCGCGCGCATCGTGCGCGTCGAGGAACGCTCGAGCGTGCTTCGCCGCACCGCCGACGACACCGACCCGTACGAGCGCGTCATCGTCGCGAACGCCGACCAGCTCGTCATGGTGACGGCGGTCGCGAACCCCGAGCCGCGGACCGGCCTCATCGACCGCTGCCTCGTCGCCGCCTACGACGCGGGGCTCGACCCGCTGCTCGCGCTGACGAAGGCCGACCTTGGCGACCCGGCGCCGTTCCTCGCGAATTACGCCGACCTCGACGTGCCGCACAGCGTCACGTCGGCGCACGAGCTGAGCGACGCCCAACGGGACGAGCTGATCGCGTCCGGTGGTCGTGTCGCCCGTGACCTCGACGGTCTCGACGACCTGCGCGCCCGCCTCGCCGGGCGTGTCAGCGTCCTCGTCGGGCACTCCGGCGTCGGCAAGTCGACACTCGTCAACGCCCTCGTTCCGGATGCCGCGCGCACGACCGGCCACGTCAACGACGTGACGGGACGCGGGCGCCACACCTCGACGTCGGCGATCGCCCTCGAACTTCCCGGGCCGGAGGGCGGCTGGATCATCGACACCCCCGGCATTCGTTCGTTCGGCCTCGCACACATCGACCCGACGACGATCGTCGACCACTTCCCTGAGCTCGCCCCCGGCACTGCCGAATGCCCACGCGGCTGCTCGCACGACGAGGCAGACTGCGCGCTCGACGCCTACGTCGCCGCGGGTCACGCCGGCACGACGGGCCCGGCGCGCCTGGCGTCGTTGCGTCGTCTGCTGCGCTCGCGCCACGTGCCCGACAAGGACGAGCACCTCGAGCGACGCTGAACCCGACCGCGGGGTAGACGAGTGAGCACTCACTCGCCTACCCCGCCACCGCGTGCTCGCGGTGCCGGCGAGCCGGTAGCGTGGGCGCAATGAGCGACACCCTGCGCGACCCCAGCCCGTACCACGACGACCTGCGCCTGGCCCACGTCCTCGCCGACTCGGTCGAAGAGATCACGATGTCGCGCTTCGGCGCCGCCGACCTGCAGGTCGAGTCGAAACCCGACCTCACCCCCGTGACGGAGGCCGACCGCGAGGCCGAACGCGTCATCCGCGAGAACCTCAAGCGCGCGCGCCCGCGCGACGCCATCAAGGGTGAGGAATTCGGCACGAGCGGCGACGCCGATCGGCTGTGGATCATCGACCCCATCGACGGGACGAAGAACTACGTGCGCGGTGTGCCCGTCTGGGCGACCCTCATCGCCCTCGTCGACGCGGGCACGCCCGTCGTCGGTCTCGTCGCCGCACCCGCACTGCACCGCCGCTGGTGGGCCGCGCAGGGCACCGGCGCGTGGACCGGACGCAGCCTCACGAGCGCGACGTCGATCAGCGTCTCGAAGGTCGACAGGCTGGCGGACGCCTCTCTCAGCTATTCCTCGTTCAACGGCTGGGCCGAACGTGGCAAGGACATGGACCTGTTCCGCCTGTCGAAGGAATGCTGGCGTTCACGCGCCTACGGCGACTTCTTCTCGCACATGCTCGTCGCGCAGGGAAGCGTCGACATCGCGCCCGAACCGGAGCTCGAGGACTACGACATGGCGGCGCTCGTGCCCATCGTCACCGAGGCGGGCGGCCGCTTCACCGGCCTCGACGGACGCCCCGGCTGCTGGAGCGGCAACGGCGTCTCGACGAACGGCCTGCTCCACGACGAGGTGCTCGCTCGTCTCGGCGACGACTCCCCCGCGCCGTCCCTCATCCCGGGCGAGTGACGACGACGGCGCCCCGCTCGCGTGAGCGGGGCGCCGTCGCGCATCGCACGGATTCGTGCGACCGGAATCAGGCCTTCGGCGTCTCAGACTGCTTCTCGAGCGCCGGCGCGTCCGCACCGTCAACGGCTTCGAGCTGCGCGCTGCCCTTCGACAGCTCGAGCAGGCCGGGCACGTCGACGCTCGGGTGGTACTTCTCCCCGAGTTCGGCGATCGCGAGACGCGCGTGGACCTGCTGCTCCGTGGTGGTGCGCTCGTCGCGGCTGTCGCTCGCGAACGCGACGGCCCAGCTCAGCATCGTCGACAGGCGCGACTTGAAGCCGATGATGTAGACGAGGTGAACGCCGAGCCACATGAGCCACGCGATGAACCCCTCCGTCTCGAGGCGGCCCACCTTCGTCACGGCCGAAAAACGGGAGATCGTCGCCATCGAGCCCTTGTCGAAGTACTTGAACTTCGCCGGGGCCGGCTCACCCTTGACGCCCGCGAGGATCGACTTGGCCGCGAACTTTCCGCCCTGGATCGCCACCTGCGCGACGCCGGGCAGCTTGTCGAGGCTCATCATGTCGCCGACGACGAAGATCTCCGGGTGGCCGGGCAGCGTCAGGTCGGGCTGCACGGAGATGCGCCCGGCGCGGTCGACCTCGGCGCCCGTCTTGTCACCGAGCAGCTTGCCGAGCGGGCTCGCGGCGACGCCTGCGGCCCACACCTTGCACGCGGAGTCGATGCGGGTGACGGTGCCGTCCTGCGTCTTCATCTCGATGCCCGTGGCGTCGACATTCGTCACCATCTGCCCGAGCAGCACCTCGACGCCCATGCTCTCGAGCTGCTTCTTCGCCTTCTCGCCGAGGTTCTTGCCGAACGGTGGCAGCACCTGCGGCGCCGCATCGACGAGGACGATGCGCGCGTCCTTGGGGTTGATGTGGCGGAAGTCCTCGGCGAGGGTGCGGTTGGCGAGTTCGCTGATCTGCCCGGCCATCTCGACGCCCGTCGGGCCGGCCCCGACGACGACGAACGTCAGCAGCGTGCGCACGTCGTCCCACTCGCCGGCGGCCGCGGCCACTTCCGCTGTCTCGAAGGCACCGAAGATGCGACCTCGCAGCTCGAGCGCGTCGTCGATGCTCTTCATGCCGGGCGCGAACTCGGCGAAGTGGTCATTGCCGAAGTACGACTGCCCCGCGCCGGCCGCGACGATGAGCGAGTCGTAGTCGTACGTCTGGGTCGAGTCCAGCAGTTGCGCGAAGACGCGCTTGTTCTGGACGTCGATGTCGCTGACCGTCCCCTGGAATACCTCGACGTTCTTGACCTTCTTGAGCACCTCGCGCGTGCTCGGGGCGATGACGCCCTCGCTGAGGATGCCGGTCGCGACCTGGTACAGCAGCGGCTGGAACAGGTGATGCGTCGTCGAGGAGATGAGGACGACGTCGACGTCCTCGTCCTTGAACTGGGTCGCGGCGAACAGACCGCCGAAGCCGGAGCCGATGATGACGACGCGGTGGCGCGTGGCGCTCTTGTGTGCAATACCCATGGATTCCTCGCAGATCTCGCGTGCGTGTCGCCTGGCCCGATCACGCTTGGACGCTGCCCCCAGCTTACTCATTCCCGACGCCCACCCATGGGTGTGTCGCGGCCGGTAGGCTGCCCCATGACACGGGCGCGCCCGACCACCGACATCGGCGGGCCGACACCCGGATGACAACGACGGATCGACGTAGGACGGGACGGCGCCCCGCGCCGCGAACGGAGTGGACGATGAGCGAACGAGGCCGCGAGCCGTACCCCATCCAGTGGAACGCGCCCGCCACGGGCACCGCGCAGCCGGCGTGGGCCGGGCCGCGACCAGATGCTCAGCTCGACGCGCCCGCCGGCCAGGCTGACGCTCCGGCTGCCGCCGGCGGACGCTCGTCGGGCGATGCCCCGGCCACGCCGCAGCAGAGGGATGCGCGACAGACGGACGCGAGCTCGGCCGACGAGCAGGGCGTCGGCCCGGCCGCTCCCGGGCAGCTCGGCAACCCGTGGAACGACGCCCAGCCCGCCGCCACGCCCGTGGGGTGGGCAGGCGAACAGCAGCCCGCCGGGCGGCCTGCGCCCGGCGATGCAGGTCAGCACGCGGCGCCCTCGGCGCCTCACGCGGTGGGCTCCGACCCCGCTGACGGTGCATCCGAGTCGCCGCGCCACGACCAGGCCGACGGCGACGCCGACCAGGCACCCCGCGGTGGCGCCTCACCCGTCGGAGCCGTGCCCGCGCCGGCAGCCGACGCGCAGGCGACGAGCCCGTCGAACGGCTACCCGTCGGCACCTCCGTCGGGTGGTTACCCGTCCGCACCTCCGTCTGGGGGCTATGCGTCGGCTCCCCCGTCGAACGGGTACTCCTCGAGCGGGTACGAGTCGGCGCCGCCGCAGGTCGTCGGCCAGAACGACGATCTGCCGGAGGACTCGCTGACGATCGGGCGCAGCCGCAGCAACAGCATCGTGCTCGACGACATGCTCGTCTCGCGCCGGCACGTCGTCATCACTGCGGACGATGAGGGTCTGCTGCTGCGCGATCTCGGGTCGCGCAACGGCACGTTCGTCAACGGGCGCCGCGTCGAGCAGACATTGCTGCACGAAGGCGACCGCATCGGCATCGGCGCGTCCACCTTCGAGGTGCGCGACGGCTGGCTCGTCTCGGTCTGAGCCGCGAACACCCGTCCGGGCCGGCCGCGATCCAGCCCGGACATCGACCACAGCAGCGCCCGTGGGCGCTGGGACGCTCCGGGAGGGAAGCGTGGGGATGCAAGAACTGACGGTGCAGGTCGACGGGCACGTCGTGCGGTTGCAACCAGGTGAGAGCGCGACGATCGGCCGCGGCCGCGACTGCGACATCACGATCGTCGACGTCGACGTCTCGCGACGCCACGCTCAGGTGAGCGCGCAGGGCGAGTGGTGGCAGGTGCGTGACCTCGACAGCTCGAACGGCACCTGGGTCGACGGCCAGCGCGTGCGCGGTTACCGCGATCTGCGCGGTGGTGAGGACGTCCGCCTCGGCGGGCCCCGTGGGACGCGAGTCGAGTTCTCGCGAAGTTCCACCCCAGCAGGTGAGCAGGTCGCGCGCAGTGTCGACCCGAACGGCGCTAGCCCGTCACAGGCCCCGCCCGAGGCGACCTCGATCTCCGTGCCGATGCCGCGTCGCAGCAGCGGCGCGTCGAGCGCTGCGCCCACGCCCGACGCCACGACCGGTTCGAGCCTGAAGACCGGCCCGATCCGGCTGCCCCGCCCCCCGCAGGCCCCCGCCGAGCGACGTGCGAGCGGCGACGTGTTCCAGGGATGGACCGGGCAGCTCGAGCCCGAACCCACCGGCCGCATGACCGTCCAGGGCGCCGTCCCACAAGCCATGGCCCTGCCGTCGGGCACCATCACCATCGGTCGCGGCACCGAGAACGAGATCGTCGTGCGCGACCTGCTCGCGAGCCGGCGTCACGCCCGCCTTGTGCCGCAGGGCGACAGCTTCGCCGTCGAGGATCTCGGCAGCAGCAACGGCACCTACATCAACGGTGCGCGCATCACCCGCGGCACCTTGCGCGAGGACGACCTGCTCGCCGTCGGCCACACCCGATTCACGCTGAAGAACGGGCGTCTCGTCGCGAGCGAGGACGAAGGCGACGTCACCTTCGTCGCCAACCACCTGTCGTTCTCGCTGCCCGACGGCAAGAAGCTGCTCGACGACGTCAGTTTCGGCCTCGAAGGATCGAGTCTCGTCGCCGTCATCGGCCCCTCGGGTGCGGGCAAGTCGACGCTGCTCAAGGCCCTCATCGGCGCCCAGAAGGCTACCGAGGGCGAGGTCTACTACGACGGACGAGACCTCTACGACAACTACGAGGATCTGCGTCACCGTATCGGCGTCGTCCCGCAGGACGACGTCGTCCACCCCGAGCTGACGGTCCGTCAGGCCCTGCGGTACGCGGCCGAGCTGCGCTTCCCCGCCGACCTCGATCGTGAGTCGCGCGAGGCCCGCGTCGAGGAGGTCATCGACGAACTAGGGCTGACGGAGCACGCCGCCACCCAGGTCTCACGCCTGTCCGGTGGCCAACGCAAACGCACGTCCGTTGCCCTCGAGCTGCTGACGCGCCCGTCGCTGCTCTTCCTCGACGAACCGACCTCCGGCCTCGACCCGGGCCTCGACAAGCGCGTCATGCTGACGCTGCGCGGCCTCGCCGACGGCGGCCGCACCGTCGTCGTCATCACGCACAACGTCGCGAGCCTCGGCGTCTGCGACCGGGTGCTCATGCTCGCACCGGGTGGACGTGTCGCCTACTTCGGCCCGCCCGACGAGATGCTGCCCTACTTCTCGGCGAGCGATCACGCCGATGTGTTCAACACCGTCACCGACGACCCGCAGCGCTCGCAGGATGTGTTCCGCTCCTCGGCGATGATGGACAGCCAGGTGTCCGCTCCCCTGAGCGCGCCGCGCCCGTCCGCGGCGTCGCAGCGGGACGTGCCACCGCGTCAGCAGTCGATCTTTCGTCAGCTGTCGACGCTCATCCGACGCCAGTTCAGGGTCATCGCGGCCGACCGCGGCTTCGTCGCCTTCATGCTGCTGCTCCCCATCGCCCTCGCGGGCCTGGCGATGCTCGTACCGGGCACGCACGGGCTGAAGACGGTCTTCTTCGAGCAGGAACTCATCGCCAACGGGGGCGACCCCGGCAAGGTGACGCTGCGGGCTGAAGGAACCCAGATCATGACGCTCATCGTCATGGGATCGGTCTTCATGGGGTTGGCCGCCACCATCCGCGAACTCGTCGCCGAGCGCCCGATCTTCTTGCGGGAGAAGGCCGTCGGACTGTCACCCTTCGCCTACATCGGCAGCAAGGTCGTCACGTACGGGCTGCTCGTCGCGGTGCAGTGCGCCATCCTCGTCCTGCTCGTCATCGCGGGCAAGGGCGCGCCGACCGCCCCCGTCGCGCTCGCCAACACGACGCTCGAGACGTTCGTCCTCGCCTTCCTGACGGGGCTCGCGGCTGTCGCGATCGGCCTCGCGTTGTCGAGCTTCGCGAAGACGAACGAGCAGGTCATGCCGATGCTCGTCATCGTCATCATGGGCGCGCTGGTCTTCTCGGGTGGGCTGTTCGATCTCGACAGCCAGCTCATGCGCGGCCTCGGCAGCATCTTCCCGAGCCGTTGGGGCCTGGCCATGGGTGCCCAGACCGCCGACGTCAAGACGAGCATGACGATCCCCGGCCGTTCCCGCTCGTGGGATCCGTTCTGGGTGCGGGACACCGACCACTGGCTCATCGCCGCGTCCGCGCTGATCGCCATCTTCGTGGTCGGCACGACCATCGCCTGGTGGAGCTCGCGCCGCCGCAAGAGCATGTGAGGCCCGCCGGGCTCACGAGTCCTCGAACATCGCCCGGAAACGCGTCAGCCCCGACGCGTATCCGAGCGACGTTCGTCAGGGGGTGTTCCGTCAGTAGCGCAGGTCGCTCCACACGCCGGCATGATCAGTGCCGGGGACGGTGAAGGTGCCCGCGTCGACGGGCACGAAACCACGCGTGAGGATGTGGTCGATCTGGGCGAACGGCGGCACGACGGCGTCCTGCGGCCACGTCGGCGGCCAGTTGCCATGCCGGGCGGGAAAGGCGTCGATGAGTCCGTCCGCGAGATGCCGGAACGCCGGGTGCGCCGCCGAGGCGTTGAAATCGCCCGCCATCACGAGGTGCGGCGCGTTCTCGCCGCGTTGCCAGCGTCCCAGCGCCTCGAGCTGCGGGCGCCACTGGTTCGCGCCGTCCTGCAGCGGCGGGTAGGTGTGCACGCCGTGCACGGTGACATCGGCGCCGGGTGCTGCGACCGTCACGATCGGCATCTGCAGGTCGTAGGCGCCGAGGTGGCGGCCGTCGTCAAGCGTGTGCAGCGGGTAGCGCGACAGGACGGCCGTGCCGCGTGAGCCGTCGTCGACGAGCCCCGAGGCGCGGTACGGCAACTGCCCACCCAGACCCGCGGCGTCGAGCAGGCGCAGCTTCACGGCCGTTGTCTCGGGCATGACGACGACGTCCGGGCGCACCCGGGCGACCTCAGCGGCGACGGCGCCTGCGTCAGCGCCTCCGAACTCGAGGTTGAGCGCGAGGACACGCAGGTGCCGCTGGCCGGCAGCATGCTGCACCGACGACGGCGGGCTCGGATGCTGCGCGAGTGCCACGCCTGCCGCCGTTGCAGCGACGAGCATGGGAAGCGCCGCGAGGAGCGCCGCGCGCCGGCGTACGAGCACCGCCGCGACGAGCATCACCGCGGCGATCAGCACCCAGACCGGCGTGAGCGCCTGCAGAACGGGCACGACGTTGCCGATGAGCACGTCGCACCACATGAGAGCGCACAGCGCGGCAGTGAGCAGGCACGCGAGCGCGATGACGACACCGAGCACGCGACGAACGCGGCCTGCGGGCCTCGTCACCCAGCGTTTCGACTTGCTTCCCGACCGATCCTCGACGGCGCTTCGCCCGAATCGTGCCCTCCGCCCGCTCGAGCCGCCCTTCTCTCGATCATCGACCGCGTTCACCGTGGTCGACGCAGGTGAGCTGCCGGCATGCTCTCCGGCGCACTGATCACCGTCGGCCTGCGCACCCTGATCGCTCACCGCGCTCCCCCGTGACGCAGGCGCTCCATCTCACGGCGGTCTTTCTTCGTCGGACGCCCAGCGCCGCGGTCACGCACCGGGATCTGCGGGATGATCTCGCGCTGGCGCGGCGGCGTCGACTCGACGTAGCACTGCGCCGCGACGGGCGCCCCGACGCGCTTCTTGACCAGGCCCGTGACATGCACGATGCGGTCGAAGCCCTGCTGCCGCACGCGCAGATCGGCGCCCACCGTCACGCTCGTCGACGGCTTGACGGTCGCACCGTTCATGCGGACGTGCCCGGCGCGACAGGCGGTCGTCGCCGCCGAGCGGGTCTTGTACAACCGGACAGCCCACAACCAGGCATCGATGCGGACGCTGCCCTCCACCCCCGACGTCATGCTCATGGGCGCCAGGGTAGGCCACCTCCCTGCACCGACGCTGGGCCGGCTCGCAGATCTCGCGGCGCCCAGCCGGATGGCGACTGACTCACAGGGAGGCACGTCATACGCTGCTTCCCTGTGAGTTCGTCGCCATCCTGCGTTGGGCTCGCCCGCGGCATCGTCCTACGACCGGGCGTGCATCGTGGCGTCTCGACCCTGAGCACCTGCCCCCGTGCTCGTCGCTGATCGCGCTCGTCGCTCGCCGCTCATCGGGCGCGGCGCAGGCGGCGCGTCGCGCTCAGCAGTGCACCCGCCGCACCGGGGAACGACACGACCAGCGCGCCCGGGTCGCGATCGCTCGATACGTGGTCGGTCTCGACGACCGGGCCGACGCCCGGAGGCGTCTGGCTGGGGCGCCTCGCAGGTGGCGGCAGCGTCGAGCTCGGGTGGGTCGCCGGAATCGAACCGTCCTCGACCGGCCCGGTCGGTGACCATCCGGACGTGGGTGTACCGCCGGCCGGAGTACCGCAGTGCAGGTCCGTCGCGATCTTCGCAGCGACCGCGCCGGTGCGGGGGTCGACGAACGCGAGTGTGTGGCGCCCGTCCGGCACCCCGAGTGCGCCATAGTCATGGCTCGCGGGCCGAACCTGAGCGCCCGCGTAGCCGACCCCGTCGAGGGTGACGTTCCACCGCGCCGGCGTGTTCGCGAAGTTGACGACCCATCCCGGCATAGCCGTAAGCCCCTGTCACACGTCGTGCCGAGGAACGCGGCGGCCGCCGGGTAGGTGACACCGATGCTTCCGGCGATGTCGCGTCGTTCCGCCGCCGTCCCGTGCTTGATGGCCCAGGCGAGCATCGCGTCGTCGGAGGTCGCCGCGGCCGCGCTCGCGGGCACGGGCATGGCCGAACGGCTCGCGCGAGATTCCGTGACCGACCCGTTGCGCAGACGGCCCACCAGCCCCCAACCGAGACGAATCAGGTGGCCTACGACGCGATGCGAGCTCACACGATGGCTCAGGTTCGAGCCCCGAGCAGGTGGCATGCTGGTGAATCGGCCGGCGACCGGACGACGTCAGCGCGTCGGGTGCGGCTGTGTTGCCCGTCTGCTGCGCGCGATCGCGGCGGCGAGCGTCAGCAGGATCGTCAGGCTGAGCACCGGGACGGCCTCGCTGATGACGGTCTCGAGAGGGTCGTGGTGCAGTTCGGATCCGTTGTCGCGCGGCACGCTCTGGTACATCCCGGTGAGCACCCAGAGCCCGAGCAGGAAAGCCTGCGCCGCGATCGCCGGGTACAGCCCCTTGGCCCAACCGCGCGTCGCGAGGATCGCCCACACGGCGAACAGCGGCACGAGGACGAGGTGGTGGTACCAGGTGACCGGGCTGACCGCGCCCGTCGTGACGAAGATGACGAGGACAGCGCCCACGTCGTCGTCACGACGCAGCAGCGCGGCCGTGACGAACACCCCCGCCACGAGCGCCGCCGCGATGACGAGCAGGCGGACGAGGCCGGCGCCCGGCACGTCGTGCATGACCCGCGCGACGAGGCCCGACAGCGACTGGTTCCACTCACTCTCCGGCGCGCCGGGCCGGCTCGTGTCCCACAACGCCGACGTGAAGTACGTGACGACCTCGTGCGGCAGCACGATCGTCGAGACGACCACGGTGACGACGCCCGCCCCCAGCGCGCGCAGGGCGCTCGCGTCGTCGCGGGTGAACAGGCGCGGGACGGCGGCGAGCGCCGGCGTGACCTTGACGCCCGCAGCCAGGCCGGTGAGCATGCCTGACAGCCGAGCCCCCGCGAGGCGCCGGCGGCCGAGACCGAGGTAGTCCTCGACGACGAACCAGGCCATGACGAGGTTGATCTGGCCGAAGGCGAGCGTGCCGCCGACGGCGTCCGAGCGCGCGGCGAGCAGCACCCCACCCGCGGCGGCGAGGGGCGTGAGGGCTCCCGTCGCCAAGCCGGGGGCCGGGGCTCGCTCCCCCAGCCTCCACTGTGCGATCGAGCGATCCGCGAGCAACCAGCAGATGCGGAACAGTGCGACAAGGCTGCCGAGCGTCAGCAGCCCCGTCGCGACAGACCGCGCCAATGCGGCGAGCGGCGCGAAGGCCAGGACGGCGAACGGCGGATAGGTGAACGGCCAGCCGTCACCGAACCGGCCCTCGTACAGATCGGCTGTGCCGTTCAGCGTCTTCGCCGTCGCGTCGAGGTAGATGCGGGTGTCGAACAGCGTCCAGTTCCAAGAGCGCAGCTGCAGGATGGCGCTGACGGTCACGCACGCGCAGGCGAGCAGGTACACGAGCCACGCCTCGCGACGAAACGAACGGCGCCCCATGAACTCTCCCTCATACGGCCACCTCGGGTGGCCGGCCTGCTCGACAGTGAGCCACCGTCGGCGCACTGAACTCGATGTCATCACCACGACGATCGCACCAAAAAGCCCGCCGCCTCTGAGATCAGAAGCGGCGGGCCACATGGTAGCGGGGACAGGATTTGAACCTGCGACCTCCGGGTTATGAGCCCGGCGAGCTACCGAGCTGCTCCACCCCGCGTCGGTATGCCTTAACTTTACGAGCAGATGAACAAAGAATGCAAATCGGATGCCGCGTGAGCCTCGTCACCTCTCGCGAGACGCCTCCGCGCTGTGCCCTGCTCGAGCGTCTGCCCCCGTTCTCCCCTGCGTGCAAGTGCACCCGGGTGCACTTGAGCGCAAGAGGATGCGAGTGGTCACGGAGCCGTGGAGATGGTCGTCGCCGGGTGGTCGCCGCCAGGCCACGTCATCAGGCCAGCGTCGCCTTGAGGGCCTCGACGAGCCCCGGCGCGATGTTCGTGCCGATCGCGACCTTGTCGTCATCGTCCTCGGCACGACGTCGCACGAGGGTGATGATCTCGCCGTTGCGCAGCGCCGCGACGAGCAGGCGCACGTCCTCACGCTGCTCGTGGGTCGCCAGCCGCTGCGCATTCGTCCCGCCGCGACCGAACGTCTCGATCTCGGCCTGCGGCGGCACGATGATGCGCTCGACCGCGAGCGCCACCCCGTCGACGTCCGCCGGCCAAGCCGTGTGCCCTAGCGCCTTCTCGAGGTCGTCACCGCGGATGACGCCCTCCTGCTCGATCGCGGAGAACTCGTCGGGGTCGACGTCGCCGAGCATCGCCGCGAGGGCCGGCTGACGACGCAGCAGCTCACCGTTGCGGGCGAGGGAGAACAGGCGCGCCGGTTGACCCCACCCGTCTGTCGCGACGTGCGCCTCGGTCTCGAGAGCAGCGCGGGTGAGAGGGGACAGCACGGGCTTGACGGCACTCATGCGACCCATCGTAGGGGCGCTCAGCCGCAGCGCGGCAGCCCCTGCGTCGAACCGTCGGCGACGTGCTCGACCGTCGAGATGGCGTCCTTGATCGTCGCGACGCGGTAGACGTCGAGCCCGTTCGGCACGTGGCCCTTCAGTTCGGCGCAGTTGTCGGCCGGGGCGAGGAACGCCGTCGCACCGGCCTGGCGCGCGCCGACGACCTTCTCACGGATGCCGCCGATCGCGCCGACGTCACCGGCTGAGTCCATCGTGCCCGTGCCCGCGATCTGCTTGCCACCGGTGAGCGCACCGGGCGTCAGTTCGTCGTAGATCGCGAGGGCGAACATCGTGCCGGCGCTAGGGCCGCCGACGTCGCCGACGGAGATGTTCACCTTGAACGGCATCGTCGCCTTCGGATTGAGCGTGAGCCCCATGACGGCGCGGTCGTCGACCTTCGTCGTCGGCACGGCGAACGTCATCGCCTTGCCGCCGCGCGTGATGCCGAGCTGCACCTTCTGCCCCGGCGTGACCTTCTTCATCTCGCGCTGCAGCGACAGCGAATCCGCAATCTTCACCCCGTTGACGGAGACGATGACGTCCTTGACGCGCAGCAGCTTCTTCGCCTCGCTCGACGAGTCGGAGATGCCGGCGATCTCGATCATCTCGGGCACGTCGTAGCCCGCCTGACGCGCGGCGACGACCTCGGCCGACGACTGCGACCCCGTCATCTCCGCCTCGTTCTGCTGCTGCACCTGCTCCCGCGTGGTCTGCGGCGCGAACAGCTGCGACTCTTCGTAGATCTGCGCGTGATCGTCGAGTTTCGCGAGCCCGTACTCGATGAGGCTGGGGCGGTTGCCGGGGCCGCCGACCATCGAGACCGTCGTGAAGTGCAGGCCGCCCGAGGTCGGGTAGGTCTTCGCGCCGCTCAGCGTCAACACCTTCTTTCCCTCGAAGGTGCCGAGGGTGTTCGGCGCCGGGCCGGGGCGCAGGATGACGTAGGGCACCTTGATGCCGAAGCCTGCGACCACGGCGAGGAGCACGACGACGAAGATCGCCAGCATCACCTTGGTCCGCGTGCGCATCGACGCCCAGCGTGACGGGCGGCGCTCGGCCGCGTCGACGGTTCGGGAACTCATGGGCGCCTCTCGCTGTTGTACGTCACGAAGGAGTCGAACAGCCGTCATCCTCTCACCTGCCCGCAGCGGCGCGGGGCGCACGCTCAGGCCCGCCCGCCACACGCGCGGCGCCGACGACGGCCGGTAGTGTCGGCTCCAGACGGACACGAACCTCTCGGAAGGTGCGCACCATGGCTGATGACCACAACCCGATGAACCCCTACGGCGGCCGCAAGGACGACGACGAGCGTGGCGACGCGAACGGCGGCGACGGTCTCGAGGAGATGCTGCGCGGCCTCATGGGTGGGGGCACGCCCGACCCGCAGATGATGGATGCGCTGCGCCAGATGGGTATGGGTTCGATGGACCCGGCGCAGATGGGGATGATGCAGGCGCAGCTGCAGGCGATGATGAGCGGCGACTCGGGCTCGGCGTTCAACGAACAGCTCGCGGCGAACGTCGCGCGCCAGGTTGTCTCCGCGGAGGGTGACCCGAGCGTGCCCACCTCGACGAAGAGCGACGTCGCGCAGGTCGCGGCCGTCGCCAACCTGTGGCTCGACGCCGTCACCGACTTCGCCGCTCCCGGCGCCCCGGCCCGTGCCCTGTCGCGCAGCGAATGGGTCGAGGCGACGATGCCGACCTGGCGCAAGGTCGTCGAACCCGTCGCGGGCGGCGTCGGCAACGCCGTCGCAGACGCGATGATGAAGCAGCTCGGCTCGTTCGACGCGAGCGACCTGTCGCAGCTCGGCATCCCCGAGGGCATGTTGCCGCCAGGCTTCGACATCTCCAGCCTCAGCGCTCAGATGACGCCGATGCTCAAGCAGATGAGTGCGCAGATGTTCGGCGTGCAGGTCGGCCAGGCCATCGGCGCGCTCGCGAAGGAGAGCGTCACCGGCACCGAGGTCGGCCTGCCGCTGCTGCGTCCCAACGCCGTCACGATCCTGCCGCACAACGTCGCGTCGTTCGCCGACGGCCTCGAGCTCGACGCCGGCGAGGTGCACCTCTACCTCGCGGTGCGCGAGGCCGCCCGCGTGCGCCTGTATGAGCGCGTGCCGTGGCTCGACGCGGCCCTCATCGCCGCCGTCCAGACGTACGCCGGTGACATCCGCATCGACACCGACGCCATCGAGGAGAAGCTGCGCGACATCGACCCGCAGGACGCCGAGGCCCTGCAGGGAGCGCTCGCCGGCAACCTGTTCTCCCCCGAACCGTCGGATGCGCAGAAGCGCACGCTCGCTCACCTGGAGAACCTGCTCGCTCTCGTCGAGGGGTGGGTCGACGTCGTCACCGACGCCGCGATCGTGCAGCACCTGCCGAACGCCGCGGCCCTCGCCGAGGTCGTGCGGCGCCGTCGCGCCTCCGCCGGCCCGGCCGAGAAGGTCTTCAGCTCGCTCGTCGGGCTCGAACTGCGCCCGCGCCGCCTGCGTGAAGCGGCAGCGCTGTGGACGCAGCTGACCGACGCGACGGACGCCGCCACCCGCGACGGCGTGTGGTCGCACCCCGACCACGTGCCCAGCGCCACCGACCTCGACGACCCGTCGACGTTCATCGCGCGCGCGAGCGGCGAGGAGACTCCCGAGACGGGCCGCGATGAGATGGACGACGCCCTCGACGCGCTGCTGGCCCAGGGGCTCGCCGAGATGGGCGAGTCGAGTTCGGCCGGCGGTGAAGGCTACGGCGGTTCATCGACGGGCCGTTCGTCGTCGGATGACGCGTCGGCCGGTGCCGCGTCCGGTGAGCAGGCCGCCATGAACCCGCGCGATCCGCGTCATGACGGTCTGGACGACCGCGCGGACGAGGCCCCCGGTGAGGTCGACTCGGCGGGCAGCGCGAAGGGTGGCACGTCGGAGGACGAAGGCGGCGCCGGCGACGGAGACGGCCAGGACGATCCGACGCAGGGTGGAACGCCGGGCGCGTGAACCACTCCACGACATCCGACCACGGGGCCGGGCGGGTCGAGACCCGTTCGGCCCCGTCGTCGCGCGCCGAGCCCGCCATGCCCGAACAGTTCACGGCGCTGCACTCGCAGGCGCTCGCCGACCTGAGCACCTGGACGGCCCCGAGCCCGCCGCAGGAGCAGATGCGCGCCCGCATGGTCGAGACCCTGCGACTCGATGCGACAGCAATGTGGCGTCATCACAGCCGAGCCCACTTCACGACGTCGCTGGTCGTCGTCGATGCCGACGCCCGCCGCGTGGCGCTGACGCTGCACGCGAAGGCGAAGCGGTGGTTCCAGTTCGGCGGGCACCTCGAGTGCGGCGACGCAACGCTCGAGGCGGCGGCCCTGCGGGAGGGCCTCGAAGAATCCGGCCTCGCCGACCTGCGGCTGCTGCCTGGGCTGCTCGCCGTCGACATCCATGCTCTCGACGGGGCGTTCGGATGGTGCACGGAACACCTCGACGTGCGGTACGTCGCCGTGGCAGGCGGCGAATCCCTCACGGTGAGCGACGAATCCGACGATGTGCGTTGGTTCGACGTCGACGCCCTGCCCGAGGATGCCGAACCGGCGCTGCGCGAGGCCATCGCCCTCGCATGCGAGCGCGTCCGCGCCAACCCCGGGCTCTGAGCCCACTCGGCCGCGATCGACGCGGCCGTCACGGCTCCCTCGTCGGGTCGGCGACGTCTCCTTCCTCTTCGCCGAGGTCGTCATCGAGTGACGCCGACGGCGCGGGCGCGGCACGGCGTGCCCCGAACGAGGCGCCGGCGAGGAAGGCCTGGGCGCGTTCGTGCTCCGGGTAGCGGCGCACGATCTCCTGGAAGCGCGGCCCGTGCCCGCGCTCGAGCAGGTGCGTGACCTCGTGCAGGAGCACCGCGTCGACGACGTAGTCGGGCATGCCGACCATCGCGTCGGAGAGCCGGATCGAAGCATCCCCCGGTGAGCACGACGCCCACCTGGTCGTCATGTTCGACACCCACCGCACCGAGGCAGGCTCGGGCGCGCCGGGCACGAAGCGTCGGCCGAGCGCCACGGCTCGCCGCATCAGGGTGTCGTCGTTGCGCTGCGAGCGACTCTTGCGCAGCATCTTGCGCACGAGATCTTCGACGATGCGTGTCTCCTCGCGCGCCGAGAGCGTCGCCGGGGCGAGCACGACGACGACGCCGTCCTCGAAGCGTGCCTGCACGGATCGCGTGCGGCGCGCGCTACGCCGGATCTCGACGTCCTGACCGTCGACGGTGATTCGCGTGGGCGCGGGGGCGGTGGTTCTCGGCATGCCCCGAGGCTATCGACAGCGACTGACAACCCCGGGATCCTGCGTCATCCCCAGGTGTGACGCCTGTGGACGAGCCCTGCGGCGATCTGCGCGCGCGAGGCAGGCTCGAAGACATGACGGGCACGGCCCGTCGTGCTGGATCACCTGCTCTGGTGCGCCGGCCAACCGTTCGCGTGGGCGCCCGACCGTGCCCTCGCCACCCACTCGCCGTCCTCGGTATCCGTCCCATCCGCGTCACCCACCCACAGGAGCCTCTCGTGTCCGACACCGTCATCACGCCGCGTCCCCACGTCGCCGAGCGCCGCGCCCTGCGTCACCTCGTGCTGAACGACCTCGACGACACCTCGCTGCACGCCCTCACCGACCCCGAACCCGGTTCCGGTGCCCCCGCCCACGACGCAGGCTGGCGCGACCTCGTCGCCGCCGTCACCCACCGCCCGCGACGCACGACGCGCACCCTCGTCACCGGTCCTGCGGCGCTCGAACGAGCCGTCCTCGACGTCGTCGCCCCGCTGTGCGACGGGGCCGGGGTGTGGGACGGCCGCGCGAGTGCATCCGCGCCCGATCTGCTCATCGGGGCGCTGCCGTGGCGTTACGAAGAACTGGGTGACGTCCCCGATCTGCCCGGCCCGCTGACCGGCCCGGCGCCAGCCGTCCTGCCGCTCGCGTTCACGGCTCGCACCGTCACCGTCGGCCCCGTCGCTGGCGCAGGCGGCGCGTGCGCCGGGTGCGTCAACCCGGCCTATTCGAGCGGGACGCGGCGCCCAGACGCCGCCCTCAGCCCCGCCCTGTTCGCCTTCGCCGCGGGTGCGGCCGGGTTGTTCGTCCGGGCGTTCGCGGCGGGCAACGTCACGGCCTGCTCGATCAGTCTCACCTTCGACATGGCCGCGCCGCACGTCGAGCACCGCCTGTGGTCGTGCACCCCGACATGCCGAGACGCTGCCTGAGCAGCAGCTCGGGCAGCGTGTCGGGTGCATCGGTACCCCGGGTCATCGCGCGCTTCGGGGCGGGCGGTAGCGCTCACGCGGCGTTCTTGCGCGGACGCCCACGCGGGCGCTTGCGCGGCACGACGACGCCGCGTTCGAACAGCTCACCGCCCCACACGCCCCATGGCTCCTGACGCTCCTTCGCGCCCGCGAGGCACAGCTGCGCCGCGGGGCAGGTGGCGCAGAGCGCCTTGGCGAACTCGACGTCCGCCGGGGACTGCGCGAACCACAGCTCGGGGTCAGCGGTGGCGCACGGCGTGTCAACGTCACCGCCCGCCAGGGGTATCAGGGCGTCGGATATCAGGTCTTCGAACATTGCAGTCATGTCGGTCTCTCGCTCTTGCTCCGGAAAGGATGTGGGCCCCGGTGTCGGGGAGTTTCTGGTGGGGGCCCTGAGCCTCGTTCGCGAAGACGCTCGATGCTGGATCGGTTCGTCACACGAAAGAAGCCGCGGACCCGGGTTCGGATCTCGCGGCTTTCGCTGACGTTCGCAGGTGGCTAGACCACCTGCGCCGTGCAGGAGAGCGGGAAGAACCGAGGGGTGTGGGGGCGACGCTCGGCGCTGAACGGCACGCCCACCTCGTGGAAGATGTGGCGGGCTTCAGAGCCATTGATGCCGGCGGCGTGCAGCCCGGAGCCGATGACGGCCTGGGCAGACGTCTCCCCCGAAAGATCGAGGAGGAACGCCTGAGCGCTCGGGCGCAGGGAAGCACGCAGGGAGGCGGCGTACGTCGTCATCGTCGTGATGATGTCCATGAGGCACCTCCTGGGTCGGCGGTTCGCGTCGGGCGAACTCGGTTCGTTCGTGCGGATCGTTCGCGGCGCACCCAAGGCGCGGCGCGAAGTGGTCTCAGGCTAGCGGCGCCCGCGAGAAGGGAGCAACCGAATTATCGAGAAAGTTCTTCGGCGGCTTCTCAGGCCGGGTCGAAGTCGCCGAAATGCGACGGCTTCTCGACCTCGTCGAGCGGTTTCGCGCCGCCCAGGACGGCGAGGACGGACGCGCCGTACTTGGAGATCTTGGTGTTGCCGACCCCCGCGATGGCGCGCAGGCCGGCGGGGTTCGCCGGCAGCGTCTCGGCGATGGCGACGAGCGTCGCGTCGGTGAAGACGACGAACGCCGGTACCTTGTCTCGCTTCGCGACCGCGGCGCGCCATTCGCGCAGCGCCTCGAACTGGGCCTCGTCATAGGTCGCAGGGCATTCGGTGCAGCGGCCGATCTTGCGCTCGGGCGCGGAGTACAGATCCTTGCCGCAGGTGCGGCACTTCGCCGTCGAGCGCTTGGGGGCGGGCGCGGCGCGCTTCGTCTTCGTCGCCGCGACGACGGCGCCCTCGAGCGAGTCGCCCAGCCCGTCGAGGAAGCGTGACGGGTTGCGCGACGCCCGGCCACCTTCGTGGCGGCTGCGCGAGTAGCTGAGCTGCAGGAAACGGCGCGCACGCGTGATGCCGACGTACATGAGACGCCGCTCCTCCTCGATCGCCTCGGGCGCACTCGCCATCATGATGGGCAGCAGCCCGTCGCTCGCGCCGACGAAGAACACCGCGTCCCACTCGAGTCCCTTGGCCGCGTGCAGCGACGCGAGCGTCACGCCCTCGACCTTCGGCGCGTGCTGCTCGGACGCACGTCGGTCGAGCTCGGCGACGAAGTCGCGCAACCGCGCGCCGGGGACGGTGCGGGCGACGTCCTTGCTCAGTTCCGCGAGGGACTGCAGCGACTCCCACCGTTCACGGCTCGCCCCCGCCGCGGGCGCCTGCTGCGACCAGCCGGCGCCGCTCAGGACGTCGGCGACGACGTCGGGCAACGGTTTCGAGCCGTCGTCGCTGCGGGCCGCGCCGCGCATGAGCAGGACGGCCTTGCGCACCTCGTCGCGGTGGAAGAAGCGTTCACCGCCGCGTATCTGGTAGGGAACGCCGGCGTCGGCGAGCGCCGTCTCGAAGGCCTCGGACTGCGCGTTGGTGCGATACAGGACGGCGACGCCGCTGGCCTTCACGCCGTCGGCGAGGAGCCGCTTGATCTCCTTCGCGACGCCCCGCGCCTCCGCCGGATCGTCGGGGTAGGTGACGAGCTTCGGCGTGACGCCCCCGTCGCGCTGCGCCTGGAGCGTCACGCTGCCGAACGCCTGATCGGCGCGCTTCATCACGTCGTTGGCGAGGCGGACGATGGGCGGGTCGGAGCGGTAGTTGCGCACGAGCTCGACCTTCGCGGCACCCTCGAAGCGCTGGGCGAAGGTGCGCAGATGCCGCGGCGAGGCGCCGGTGAACGAGTAGATCGTCTGCGCCGGGTCACCGACGACGCACAGATCCTTGCGCTCACCGACCCACAGCGACAGCAGGTACTGCTGGACGGTGTTGACGTCCTGGTACTCGTCGACGACGAAGTGGCGGTACTGATCGCGCACCTGACGGGCGATGTCCTCGCGCTCGGCGAGGATGCCGGCGGCCAGGAGCAGGACGTCCTCGAAGTCGATGACGCCGCGCGCGGACTTGACGTCCTCGTAGGCATCGAGCAGTCGCGCCATCGCCGTGACGTCGAGATCGGCGGGCTGACGGCCGGCGCGCCGTGCTGCGGCCGGGTAGGTCTCCGGGGTGAGCATCGAGACCTTGGCCCACTCGACCTCACCGGCGAGGTCGCGCAGCCCGGTGCGATCGACCTGCAGACGCAGCCGCCCCGCCGCCTCGCCGACGAGGCTGCCCTTCGTCCCGACGACCTCCGGCGCGCCCCCACCGATCGCCTGCGGCCAGAAGTAGCGTAGTTGGCTCAGCGCCGCGGCGTGGAAGGTGCGTGCGACGACCTGCGGGACGCCCAACTCGCGAAGGCGCGTGCGCATCTCGCCCGCAGCACGCGCGGTGAACGTCACCGCCAGCGTGCGCTGACCGACGAGAGCGCCCGAGTGCACGCCGTACGCGATGCGGTGCGTGATGGCGCGCGTCTTGCCCGTGCCCGCGCCGGCGAGGACGACCATCGGGCCGAGCGGGTTCGCCGCGACCTCCCGCTGCTGCGGGTCCAGACCCGCGAGCACCGAATCGGCGTCATGCTCGTTCACTGCTCAGGTACTCCTCGAAATGGTCGTTCGTCGCGATGCGGGTGGGCGGGTTGGTCGGTCGGATCGTGCGCCGCCGTCACGGGAGCGGCTCACCGTACCAATGCTCGATGAGAGCGCGCGCGATCGACAGGCGCCCCGGCAGCGCGAGGGAACCGTCGGCGAGGCCCTGACGGACGTCGGCGCGCGAGTACCACCCGATCTCCTCGATCTCGCCCTCCTGAGCGCGCAGCGGTGTCGTCACCGCACGCGCGATGCAGCCGATCATGAGGGAGGCGGGAAAGGGCCACGGCTGGCTGCCGAGATAGCGCACGTCGGTGACCTCGACGCCGGACTCCTCGAACGTCTCGCGCGCCACGGCCTGCTCGAACGACTCCCCTGGCTCGACGAAACCCGCGAGCACCGAACGGTGCGGGCCCTTCCAGCGTGGGCCGCGGGCGAGCAGGAGGCGCGAGTCGTCGGGGTCGGACTCGTCGACGATCGCCATGATGACGGCCGGGTCGGTGCGCGGGAAGTGATGCGAAGCGTCCGCTTCGCAGCGACGCACCCAGCCCGCCTCGACGACGATGGTGGGCGCCCCGCAGCGCGGGCAGTGCGTGTGCGTCTCATGCCACTGGGCCAACGCGACGGCCGCGGTGACGCAGGCGAGGTCGTCGCCCGACAGTTCGAGCCCGATGTCGCGCAGGGTGCGCCACGACGGCGCGTCGTCGCCGTCATCCTCCGACGTCGTGGCGGTAGCCGCGTTGCCAGGGCGCTCCCCCGTCGGCGCAGGGACCGGTGCGTCGTCCTGCGGGCGAAGCACGGCGAGCGCGGGGCCGTGGGACGTCTGACCGAGGTAGAGGACGACACCGCCGGTGTCGAACCACTGCCGATCCTGGGCCTGTGGTGCGCGCCAGAGCAGCTGGCTGCGCCGTTGCGGCACCGAGGCGCCGCGCACGTCGAGGACCCGCGTCGTCGCGACGGCGAGCAGCCGCTCGATGAGATCCGGTTCGGAGCGCCGCAGCGCATCACGGTCGACGACGGCGTCGCCGAGGACGAGATCGGGCAAAGGTCGCGTGGCGTCGGGCATGCCTCCCAGGCTAGACGCCACCTCCGACATACGGTGTGGGGGTGATGCGCTCGCCCCTGCTCCTCGCCGCCCTCGCCGACGCCGCCGTGCCCGGAATCCGCCCCATCAAGGTCGAAGGCCTGCCCGTGCCGGCCGGCGACCTCTACCAGAGTGCCCACATCACGGGCGCCGACGGCCGGGTCTGGCTCGTCCGCTCCGCGCTGACTGGAGCCGCAGGCGCCGAACTCGCCGCATCCGACGCCCTCGTGCAATTGCTCACGCGACGCGTCGACTTCGACGTGCCCCGCGTCGAGGGCTCCGCCCGCCCGAAGGAGGGATCGGCCGTTGCCGTCTACGCGCGCCCCCGCGGCAAGGCGCTCGACTGGCGCCACCTCGCCGGACGCTCCGCCGCGGCGCGTGCCCTCGGCCAGGCGCTCGCGCACCTGCACGGCGTCGACCCGCGCGTCGTCGAGGAGGCCGGCCTCGCCACCTACGACGCCGACACCTACCGTCAGCGTCTGCGCGCCGACGTCGATCGCGCCGCCGCGACGTCCCGGGTGCCGTCGGCCCTCATCGCCCGCTGGCGCGAGGCCCTTGACACGCCGGCGTTGTGGCGCTTCTCGACGACGGTGACGCACGGGCCGCTGCGCGGCGCCGACGTCCATGTCGACGAGGGTGAGGTGAGCGCCATCAGCGGCTGGGAGCATGCCGGCGTCGCCGACCCCGCGCGCGACTTCGCGCTGCTGTGGAACTCTGCGCCGCAGCAGGCGTTCGACACCGTGTTCGAGGCCTACGCCGCCGAACGCGCCGAGAGGCCCGACCCGAACCTGGAGCGCCGCGTCCGCCTCATGGGCGAGATGGAACTCGCGTACGCGCTGCTCGCAAGCCGCACGATGGGCGACGACGCGCGCGTCGAGCGTCACGCCGCGGCGCTCGAGGAACTCGCCTTCGAGGTGGAGGGCGACTCGAGTCTCCTGCCGCCGGCGCGCCGTGCGGGCACGGCGCCGATCGACCTCGTCCCCCCGCTCGACCCCGCCGACATCGAGGTCGTCGACGCCGAGGTCGGCGAGGAGGACGCCACCGTCGAGATCCCCGTGCGCCTGGCCCAGGAGCGAGAGGACCGCTCCGAGCACGCGGGCGCCACGCGCGTCGATGGCGACGCCGCGCGCACCCGACTGCCTCACGGCTCGTCCGAGGAGCCCGCGGCCTCGAGCGACGACTCGGCAGGCGCCGTCGCCGACGAATCGTCCGGCGGGAACGCGACCTCCCGCTGACCGCTCGGGCCGCACCCGCGGGACGCCCCGCCTCCGCGACCCGAGCGCGACAAGCACCGCCGTCAGCCCCCGACCGACCCGAGAAGCTCCTCGAGGTCGCGCTGCGACGCAACGCCGGGGCGATACGTCTCCCCCGTGGCGGCGTAGAAGAACGCGGCGTCGACGTCCTCGGGGTCCAGGCCGCGCAGGCGCGCGTAACCGAGGGCGTAGGCGGCGAGCTGCAGCGAGCGATGACGCAGGGTCGGCCCCGCCGGCTTGGCTCCGGTCTTCCAGTCGACGACCGTGAACCCGCCGCCGTCACGCGCGAAGACGGCGTCGATGCGGCCGCGCACCGCGTACCCGGCGACGACGGTCTCGAGGGCGACCTCGACGTCGACCGGCACCCGATCCGCCCACTCGCTGGCCAGGAAGTTGGTCTGCAGCACGGGCAGCATCTCGTCGGCGGCCACGTCCTCGTCACCGAAGCCAGGCAGTTCGTCGAGGTCGACGAGGGCCGCAGCACCGTAGTGCCGCTCCACCCAGGCGTGGAACGCGGTACCGCGCCGCGCCGCCACCGCCGGTTCACTCGGCATCGGGCGCCGTAGGCGCCGCGCGAACAGGTCCTTGTCGCTCGCGAGTGCGACGAGCTGGGAGGCGGACAGGTGCGAGGGCAGCACGACGTCGCTGCGCAGCCGGGTGCGTTCGCGCTGTCGTTCGGCCAGGAGCAGCTCCATCTCCTGCTCCCTGTCCTCGATCGTCCCCTCCAACCCGAGCGCCAGTTGCCCGGTCGGCTCGAGGGCCTCCCCGTTCTGCAGCCGGGTGCGCAGCGCGCGCACCTGGTCCGCGGCAGGGACGAGGTGGGCGCGTTGGTCGGCCATCGCGTCGAGCGGCCACGTCGCCGTCAGGACGTCGGCGTCGAGCGGGTTGCTCGGGCGCTCGCCGTCGACCTGCGTCGGAGGCATCTGCTCCCAGTGCAGACGCTCGATGCTCGCGCCGAGATCGGGTTCCTCGAGCAGTTCGGTGAGGAAACGAGACGTCTCGCGCGGGGTCGTGCCGCTCGCGTACCAGATCGGAGCGGTGAGCAACATGGTGCTGCGCGCGCGGGTGAAGGCCACGTACGCAAGGCGGCGTTCTTCCGTCACCGCGTGCTTAAGGCCCTGCTCGCAGAACTCGGTGAACCGGTCGGCCAGCTCGTCGGAATCCTCCGCACCCGTGACGGCGAGTGCGGGCAGCCCCTCCCTGTCACCGCGCAGATCGTAGGGGATCGACTGAAGACCACTCAGCCAGCCGCGCGCCTTGTGCGGCTTGTACTGCCACTGCTCGCCCTCGGCCCGCGTCGAACCGCCGAGGCTCGGAAAGACCCCTTCGACGAGGCCGGGCACGACGACGACGTCCCACTCGAGCCCCTTCGCGGCGTGCACGGTGAGCACCTGAACCGCATGCGGGTTGACCTCGATGGCGGGCATCTCCAGGCCGCGTTCCTCCTGCCGGGCCGCGTCGAGCCATTCGAGGAACCCCCCGAGCGTCGGACGTTGGGCCTGGACCGAGAACGTCCCCGCGATGTCGGCGAAGGCGTCGAGGTGGGCCCGGGCGCTCGACGGGTCGTACCCCGGGCGGGCAAGCACCTCGATGTCGAGACCGAGCACGCGTTCGGCCTCCCCGACGAAGTCGGCGAGCGGCAGCCCGGAGAGCAACCTGAGGCGTTGCACCGACGTGTGAAACCCCCGCAGCCGCTCACGGGCGACGTCGCAGAGGTACTCGCCGTCGCGCCCACGCCATGACGCGTCGGGCAGTTCGCCGATCGCCTCGACGAGGCTCACCTCGTCCCGCGTGTCCTGCGCGAGGTCGCGCTCCGCCCGCGCGCCGCGCCTGGCCGCCTCCCCATCAGGCCCGGGTACAGGCTCAGACGGCGCGCCCTCCCCCGCGTCGGATTCGCTGCTCGCCGGTTCGGCGCTGCCGCCCTCGGCGCGCTCCTCGGTGGCTGCCGCGGCGTCGTCCTGGTGTCGCTGGTGCAACTCCTTGGCCCACGACCCGAGCGCTGCGATGTCGGCCGCACCGAGACGCATCGCCGGGGAGGTGAGCAGGCGCATGAGATGGTCGCCGCGGCTCGGGTCGTCGACCACCCACAGCATCGAGACGAGGTCGACGATCTCGGGGGTCTGCAGCAGGCCGCCGAGCCCGACGGCCTCCGCGGGGACGCCCGCGTCGTGGAGGGCATCCAGCATCGGCACGAACTGAGATCGCTTGCGGCACAGCACCGCAGCGGTTCGGGGCGCCTCGCCCGGACGCAGTGGACGGCGTCGTTCGGCCACCCACTGCGCGACGGCGCGTGCCTCGTCCGCCTCCGTCAGGTAGCGGGCGGCGGCCAGGGCGCCGGGGCCTGCGTCGGGGCGGGGGCGCAACGTCGCCACGGGCACGCGCGAGGCCCTGTTCAGCGGCGCGGCGGTGACGTTGGCCGCGTCGAGGACGGCGGCGTCGTTGCGCCACGACGTCGCGAGCGAGGCGACGGGCGTGAGGTCGGATCCCGGTAGGGCGAAGGAGCGACGGAAGGCCGACAGGGTCGTCGCGCTCGCGCCGCGCCAGCCGAAGATCGACTGGTGGGGATCCCCCACCGCCACGACGCCCGGACGCTGCTGCGTCTCCCCGGCGGCGAAGACGGCTGCGAGGAAGGCGATCTGCGCTGAGCTCGTGTCCTGGAACTCATCGAGCAGCACCATGCGGTAGCGCGCGCGCTCGATCGCGCCGATGGCCGGGAAGCGGTCGGCGAGTTCGGCGGCGAACGCGATCTGGTCGGAGAAGTCGAGCGCCGACCTGTCCTTCTTCAGCGATTGATACCGCTCGATGAGCGGGAGGATCTGCTGGTGGCCCTTCGCCTTCGCCGTGAGCGCCTTGCCCGCGTCCCCGAGGGAACGCTTTCGCGGCGCGAACGGGGTCGCGTCGAGCGAGCCGAGGAGGGAGTCGTAGTAGGCGCGCAGCTCGTCGACGCTGCGCCGATGCTCGCTCAGTTCACCCGCGGTCGCGAGGACGGCCGCCGTCACGCTCGGCAGCTTGACGGCGACCTGCGACATGTCGCCGTCCCACCCACTCGCGACCTCGTGCGCGAACTGCCACGCGGCGGCCTCCGACAGCATCCGCGCATCCGGCTCGATGCCGAGGCGCAGACCGTGCTCACCGACAATGCGCCCCGCGTACGCGTTGTACGTCGAGATCGTGGGGCTCTCGCCGAGGCTCGGCGTGCCGTCCGGATCATCGGGCGGGCTCCACAGGCCACTCGCCTCGAGCATGCGCAGGCGCTGGTTGACGCGTTCGGCGAGCTCACCGGCGGCCTTGCGGGTGAAGGTGAGGCCGAGGATCTCCTGCGGGCGCACCAAGCCGTTCGCCACGAGCCACACGACGCGCGAAGCCATCGTGTCCGTCTTGCCCGAGCCGGCTCCCGCCACCACGAGCAGCGGCTCCAGCGGCGCCTCGATGACGGCGACCTGCTCGGGTGTGTGGTGATAGCGCTCCAGCGCGTCGGCGATGGCGTCCGCGCTCAGACGAGCGGGGCGGTCCTTCGCCTCGGAGCCCTGTGGCACCGACGGGTCGCTGGTTGCTGGAGTGAGGTCGTCGGTCACAGCGTTCGGCCTTCCGGCTGGATGGGGCAGGAGCTCTTGACGGGGCACATCGTGCAGTTCGGGTTGGCGGCCGCGACGAAGGTGGCGGCGCCCATGCCGTCAGCCGTGCGTTGCATGAGGTCGAACGCCCACCCGCGGGTGCCGACGATCGGTTCGTCGCCCGCCCCGGGCTCGCCGTCACTCGCGGCGTCCTCGTCGGCGACGAGGGGCGGCTGGGCCTGGACGCGAGCGGTGCTGTTCGCGCCGGTGCCGGCGGCCTGGCCGAGCTGCACGAGAGCAGCCCCGGCGCTGGGACGCCCCGGGCCGAACGCGTCTGCCTCGAGCGCGGCCTGGTAGGCGGCGAGCTGCGGGTGCGCTGCGACTTCCTCGTCCTTCGGTTTCGAGCTGCCCGTCTTGTAGTCGATGACGCGCAGCCCGCGCTCGGGGTGGTGCTCGAGACGGTCGATCGAGCCGGAGATCTTGGCTCGCCCGACGATCGCGGAGAACCGTCGTTCGGCGGCCTCGCCGGCCCATCCCGTGGCCGCCGCGTCGCCGAGGTAGCCCTGCAGCTTCTTCACCATGCTCTGAGCGCGCGCCTTCTCGCCGCGCGACACCCACGAGTCGCCGAGGCCGAGACGCGGCCACCGCTTCTCGAGCGCTTCGTCCATGAGAGCGGGTTCGTCGGCGAACTCCTCGGCGAGTTCGTGCACGAGCGTGCCGATCGTGCTCGCCCCGACCGACGGGCCGAAACCACCGTTGGTCGTGAGGAGCCAGTTGAGACCGCAGCGGTGGAATCCCTCGATCTTCGACGGGCTGACCCGCACCCACTCCTGCGGCGGGCGGACCGGCCTGTCGTCGCTGCGGCTGACGAGGGCCCACCACTGCTCGGGGTCGGCGCCCGGCACGTCGTGCTCGGCGAGGCGCGCCAGACGGCGGGCGCCCTCGTCACGGACGGCCTCGTCCTGGTCGGCGAGCATGCGTCGGGCCTCGGCGACGAGCCCGGCGAGGGTCATCGGCCGGGCGACAGGGGTGAACTCTCGCATCGCGTCGGCCGCAGCGCCCGGCGCGAGCGGGTCGACGATGTCGAGGTAGACGCTCGGTTGCTCGTCCTCGTCACGCACGGCCGTCACGACGACGTGCTCGCGCGCCCGGCTCATCGCCATCGCGAACTGCCGCGTCTCGTCGTGCCGGACGGCCGCCTGCCGCGCGGGGAGCGAGCGCCCGCGACCGCTGAGGATGTCGACGAGATCCTCCGAGCCGAGCACCGAACCGCGCAATCGCAGGTCGGGCCAGACGCCCTCCTGGACGCCCGCGACGACGACCGTGTGCCACTCGCCGCCCGCCGAGCCGGCTGCGGTGACGAGCGCGACGGCGTCTTCGTCGGGGGCTGCGGCGACGAGGCGGTCGCCCGGCACGTCCTGGCTGCGGACGTGGTCGAGGAAGTCGGCCACGCCCGCGCCGGGCAGCCGCTCGACGAACGCTGCAGCCGCTGCGAAGAGCGCGAGCAGCGCATCGAGGTCACGGTCGGCGCGGGTTCCGGAGATTCCCCCGGCCAACGCGTTCGCCTCCCACGCCTCGGCGAGGCCGCTGGCCTGCCACATCTGCCACAGCACGTGCTCGGCGTCGTCGTGGGGCGGAGCGGCCCTCAGCGCGGCCGCCCCTGCCGCGAGAACGCGCGACACCCGGCGCGCAGGCGCCGCTTCGGGGCCGAGGGAGACGAGCAGCGCCGGTTCGAGCAGGCAGGCGCCGAGCAGCTCGTCGGAGACGCGGTTGCCGCCGGCGGCCAGTTCCTCACGGCGCAGCGAACGTCGCAGTCGTCGCAGCACGACCGGGTCGGCTCCGCCGAGCGGCGAGGTGAGCAGGTCGAGGGCGAGGTCGGCACTGACGCCCGCCCGCGAGGCATCGGCGTCGCCGTCCACCGGGGCCTGTTCAGAGCCACGCGTCCGGCTCGTCACGATCTCGAGGGCGTGCAGGAACGGCCGCACGGCGGGTTCGTCGCGCAGGGCCAAGGACGCCGGAGGGACAGCCACGGGCACCTTGGCCGCGTTGAGGGCGCGCCGCAGCGCCGACGTTCCGGCAGCGGCTCGCACGATGACGGCCATGTCCTTCCACGCCACCCCGTCCTTGAGGTGTGCTCGACGCAGCACCCCCGCGATGTGGGCGGCTTCCTGCGCGCCGCTGCGCAGCAGCGCGACGTCGACGCCCCCACCGGGGCGCGTGACGACGCTGCGGTGCGCGATGCCGTCGACGCTGCCGATGCGCGCGGTGACGCGTTCGACCACCTCCGCGAGCCTTCGGGGCTGACGGTGGCCGTAGCCGAGCACGAACCGTCGACTCGCGCCGTGCTGTGCCGCGACCTGCTCGAGGTAGCGCGGGTCGGCGCCGCGGAAGGCCTGCACCGTGACGTCGGGGTTGCCGAGCAGGACGAGCCGCTGACCCGGGCCGACGAGTTCGGTGAGGAAACCGACGGACGCGCGCGTGAGTTCCTGCGCGTCGTCGATGACGACGAGTCTCAGCTGCGCCCGCACCCGCTCGCGCAGCGTCTCGTTCTCGCGCAACGCCTGCGCCGCCGCACCGAGGATCCAGGCCGGGTCGAACGCTCCCGGACGTGACAGGGCGGTGACGTCGTCGTATTCGTCGAGGACGTCCGCGGCCGCGATCCACTCGTCGCGCCCGTGCTCGGCGCCGAGCCGGCGCAGGTGGTCGCTGCTGACGTCCCACTCCACCGCGCGCATGATGAGGTCGCGCAGTTCGTTGCGGAACCCGCGCGTCGTCAGCGCCTCCGCCAGATCCTCGGGCCAGGCAGGCGCCGCGCCGAGGCCGAGGCGGTGGCCTTCGAGCAGTTCCTTGAGCACGACGTCCTGCTCCGGACCGGCGAGCAGGCGCGGCGCCGGCAGGTCGTCCATCGCGGCGCGCATGCGCAGGATGCCGAACGCGAGCGCCTGCGGGGTGCGCGCGATCGGCTCGCTCGAGGTGCCGCCCACGCGGGTCGTGACGCGGGCGCGCAACGCCCCGGCTGCCACGCGCGTCGGTGAGAGCAGGACGCACTCATCGGGACGCGCACCACCCTCCACGGCCTGCGCGACGAGTTCGACGGCGAGCGTCGTCTTGCCCGTGCCGGGCGCGCCGACGACGTGGAGCACCCGATCGTCGGCCTCGAGCACGGCCTGTTGCGCAGGATCGAGATCGAGCGGCGCCGCCGCTTCGGTCTGCGTCGCGCCACGCAGCGCCGGGGTGAGACGCGTCGGATCGACGCTCGCCACGACGCCCTCGACCACGCTCGGCGGCAGCGCAGCGATCGGCAGGGCGGCCTCGCCCTGGACGGGCGCGCCGGCCGGCGTCTGCGCCGTCAAACCCTCGTGATTCGTCATGATGTCATCCCAGCACAGCGCGCCGACAACGCCGGGATTCCGCGGAATTTTTCGTCACCCACCCGTCAGAACGGAGGCACCCAACCAGCCCGACGCAGGTCGACTCCCTCACCTCGCGTCGGCGTCCCCTCCGCCTCGTACTGCTCGAACGCCTGCGCCCTCAGCGCCTCCGGCAACAGCCCCCGCGCGTTCGTCACCCGCCACCACGGCCACCCCGGCCGACCGTCCGCGAGGATGCGCCCCACCTGACGTGCGCCCGTGCCGACGACCGCGGCGACGGCACCGTACGTCGTCACGCGCCCCGGCGGCACGTCGGCGACGACCTCGGCGACCGATTCGCTCAGTTCGTCGCGCGCCCCGCCCGTCATGCCGGCCTCATGACGCCGCCGCCAGGCCCCCACGCACACTCAGGATGCGACCCGAGCGCCTCGACGATCCATCAGCCGCCGCATCATCGCCCGGCGTCACATCCTGACCAGAGGCCGCCTCCCGGCCCGACGCAGCAGCATGCTCTATCGCACTCGCACTCGCACCCAGCACCCCCGCGGCCGCACGCGAACGCGCACCGCGCGCACAGACGAGCACGACGTCGCGCTCCCCCACCCGCGCGTGCACGGACGCTCGCGTCGTCTCGTTCCAGCCGCCGGCCCAGGGTTCGACGAACGTCTCGTCGGCGCCCACCGTCATCCATGGGGGCAACGGCGCCGCCTCGACCTCATCGGGATTGCGCACGTCGACGAGGACGAACCCCGCGTCCGGCCACTCCTGCGGCCCGATCTCGGCCACCGCGCCTGACGCCGCCGCGCGCCCGTCGGCCCCAGGGCCACCCGCCGCACCGAGACCACCAAAACCACCAGATCCACCGAAATCAGCGAACCCTGGAGGCGCATCCACCCCCTCGAGGCCGGCAACCCCCTCGAAGTACCCCGCTTCGAGCCCACAGACGCCACACTCGGGGTCGCGCGCGACGGGCAGCGTCGCCATCGTCGCGCCGAGGGCGTCGTACAACCGGATCGCATCGCGCGCCGGAGCGCCGATGCCGGAGCACAGCTTGATCACCTCGACGGCCTGCATCGCGCCGAGCACGCCCGGCAGCACGCCGAGCACCCCCGCCTCCTCGCACGTCGCGAGCCCGGCGACGGCCTGCGGATCGGGGAAGACGCACCGATAGCACGGCCCGACTGCGGGCTCGACGACGCCGAACTGCCCTGCATACTGCGCGATCGACGCCCACACGAGCGGTACGCCGAGCAGCACGCAGGCGTCGTTGAGCACGTAGCGAGCCTCGATGCTGTCGGTGCAGTCGACGACGACGTCGACCTCGGCGACGAGTTCGAGCGCCCGCGTCACGCTGAGGCGCTCGGGCAGCGCACTCACCTCGACACCACTGTTCTGCGCCGCGACGGCGCGCTGCACCGACGTCACCTTCGCCGTGCCGATCGCGGCTTCGGTGTGGATGAGCTGACGCGGCAGGTTGGAGATCTCCACGACGTCCGGATCCATGACGACGAGGTGCCCGACGCCGCAGCCGGCGAGCGAGGAGATGACGGGTGAGCCGAGCCCGCCGGCGCCCACGACGAGCACCCGCGCCGCTGCCAACCGTCGCTGCCCGGTCACCCCGAAGCCGGCCAGCGAGTGGTGGCGCGCGTATCGTCGGGCGCCGGGATCGTCGGGCCGGGCGTCTCGCACAGGCACCTCATTCCGTGACCGGGCCACCGAGATGGCCCATGGGCGATAAAGTCGCACCCAGCTTATGACCGACGAGCAAGGAGCCTCATCCATGACCCACGTGGACGATTCGACCAAACGCGGACGCCTCCCCCGATCGGCGCGGCGAGCCCAACTCATGGAGGCGGCGCAGTCCGTCTTCGTCGAATCCGGCTACCACAGTGCGGCGATGGACGAGATCGCGGAGCGCGCCCACGTCAGCAAGCCGGTGCTCTACCAGCACTTTCCCGGCAAGCTCGACCTGTACCTGGCGCTGCTCGAGCAGCACACGCGTGAGGTGCCGCTCCTCGTGCGCGAGGCCATCGAGTCGACGTCCGACAACAGCCAGCGCGTCGCCGCGGCGATCGGCGCGTTCTTCGCCTTCGTCGAGCGCGAGGACGCGGGTTTCCGCCTCGTCTTCGAATCGGATCTGACGAACGAGCCCGCCGTCAGCGAGAAGGTCGAACGCATGCTGACGGAGACCGCGGCCGAGGTCGCCAAGGTCGTGCAGGAGGACACGGAGCTTCCGACGGAGCAGGCGACGCTCGTCGCCGTCGCCCTCGTCGGCATGTCGCAGGTCGTCGCGCGCTACTGGATCACGACGGGTTCGCCGATCCCCCGCGCGGAGGCCGCACGCATCGTCGGTCTGCTGGGCTGGCGCGGCCTCGGCGGGTTCCCGAAGACCGGCGGGGATGAAATCGAGCGCTGAGGCGTTGCACCCATACGACGGGTGAGTCGCGCGGCCTCTCACCCCTGGGATGATTCCGGCGTCGCCGATGGGGCACGCTGATCTCACCCACACGTCCACCACTGATCGCGTTCCGCACGCGACGAGAAGGAGGAGAACCATGGAGGTTCGAATCGGCGTCCAGAACGTCGCCCGCGAGGTCGTCATCGACTCGCACGAGAACGCCGACGCGGTGCGCGAGCACGTGCGCGCGGCTCTCGACAGCGGCACCCCGCTCACGCTGAGTGACGAGCGCGGCCACAGCGTCACCGTGCCGGCTTCCGCCATCGGCTACGTCGACATCGCGGCGGAGCAGAAGGGCCGCGTCGGCTTCGGCGGCTGACGTTCACCCGAAGCGGTCACGGGCGTTCACCCCAAAGGGGTGAACGCCCGCCGTCGCGTAACGAAGGAATAACGCATCTAGCACCTCGCCGGTCTCGATGGTTGAAATGCGACCGCCGATTGGCTTAGGTGGAGACAAACGTTGGGACGTACCGGAGCCCAGCCGAACTCATAGGAGACTCACCATGGGCATCATCAGCTCGATCATCGGCGGCCTCATCATCGGCGCCCTCGCCCGCCTGTTCCTCAAGGGCGACCAGAACATGGGGATCATCATGACGATCATCCTCGGCATCGTCGGCTCCGCCCTCGGCTCCTGGCTGACCACCCAGTTCGGCTACAAGAACTCCAACGGCGGCTTCGAGATCATCCCCTTCATCGTGGGCATCATCTGCGCGATGGTTCTGATCACCATCTACCTCACGCTGGTGGGTCGCAAGAACCGCGTCTGATCCGTCGCTCGCGCAGCTCCGCTGCGCAGGTGAAGAAGCCCGGCCCCTCGTGGGGCCGGGCTTCTTCGTTTCCGCGATCAGGTCAGAGGTCAGGCGCTCACGCCGTGAGCCCCAAGGCCTCCATGCGGCGCGTGTGATTCGACGTCAGTCGCTCGAACATGCGCGTCAGCTCGGCGAGGTCCGCGCCGACGCCGGAGCCGTCGTCGACGAGCAGGGCCGTCAGCCCGTCGTGGGTCGCCGCGACGCGCTGAGCCTGACTGAGGGCCTCACCGACGAGGCGGCGCCCCCACAGTGCGAGACGCGAACCCACTCGCGGGTCGGCCGCGATGGCGTCGCTGAGCACGCTCATGATGAACGCGTCCTGCTCATCGCTGTCGACGGCACGCTCGACGAGCGAACGCGTCTCGGGGTCGACGTAGCGCGCGATCTCCGAATAGAAATCCGTTGCGATCGCGGCGCCGGCGTAGGCCTTCATGAGGCCCTCGTACCAATCGGCGGGCGGCGTACGACGGTGCCATTCATCGATGGCGGCCGTGAACGGCTGCATCGAGTCCTCGGGCTCGACGCCGAGGTCGCGCAGACGGCCGGCGAGCTGCTCGTAGTGGTCGAAGTCGCCGCGCGCCATGCGCGCGAGCGCCAGCTTGTGGTCGAGGCGCGGGGCGCGAGCGGCGTCCGCCACCGTCGCGAAGGCGCCGGAGAGCTCGCCGTAGGCGATGACGCTCAGCAGGTCGATCACCCCCGCCCGGTACGTCTCGTCCTCGATCGTGCGTGAAGGGCTCGGATCAGGCGTCACAGGCTCGCTCATGCAGCGATCGTAGCGTGGCGTCGAACAGGTGTGGCGCGCGTGGGTAGACTCGAGATGACCACGGGTGACCGATCGGCCCCTCCCGGCACGTGCGGGCGTCATACGACAGACGCCCACTCCCGCCGCCCACCTCCGCACGCGAGGCCGCGCGGCGCGCAGACCTCCGATCGGCTCTCATCATCCCCGGCGCGGCCTCCGAGGCCCCGGGGCGACACAGGAAGCACGATCGTGATCAACGACAACCAGCCCACGGCTGCCGAGCTCGACTCCGCCGGCATCACCTCCATCGAGGCCGAAGCGGCCCCTGAGCCCATCGCCGAGCAGACATTCGCCGACTTCGGCATCCACCCCGACATCGTCGCCGCCCTCGAAGAGAAGGGGATCGTCCATCCCTTCCCCATCCAGGCGATGACGCTGCCCGTCGCGCTCTCGGGGCACGACATCATCGGCCAGGCGCGCACCGGCACCGGCAAGACCCTGGGCTTCGGAGTGCCGCTGCTCAGCCGCGTCACCGCGCCGGGTGAGACGTCGAAGGCCGCCGTCCCCGCGCCCGAGGGCAAGCCGCAGGCGATGGTCGTCGTCCCGACGCGCGAGCTCGCCGTCCAGGTCGCCTCCGACCTCGAGGCCGCCGCGAAGAAGCGCGGCATCCGCATCGCGCAGATCTACGGCGGTCGCGCGTTCGAGCCGCAGGTCGAGCGCCTCGAGAAAGGTGTCGAGGTCATCGTCGGCACGCCGGGTCGCATCATCGACCTCGCGACGCGTGGTCACCTCGACCTGGCGTACGTCGGCTGCCTCGTGCTCGACGAGGCCGACGAGATGCTCGACCTGGGCTTTCTGCCCGACGTCGAGAAGATCCTCGCGATGACGCCGGGTGGGCGTCAGACGATGCTGTTCTCCGCGACGATGCCGGGCGCCGTCGTCACCCTCGCGCGTCGTTACATGACGCAGCCGACGCACATCCGCGCCATGCAGGACGACGCGAGCGAGGCCGAGACGGCCTCCAACATCGAGCAGTTCGTCTACCGCGCGCACGCGATGGACAAGGTCGAGATGCTCGCCCGCATCCTGCAGGCGAAGGACCGCGGCCTGACGATCATCTTCAGCCGCACCAAGCGCACGGCCGCCAAGGTCTCCGACGAGCTCATCTCGCGCGGCTTCGCGGCCGCTCCGCTGCACGGCGACCTCGGCCAGGGCGCCCGAGAGCAGGCGCTGCGTGCGTTCCGTTCGGGCAAGGTCGACGTCCTCGTCGCGACCGACGTCGCCGCGCGCGGCATCGACGTCGAGGACGTCACGCACGTCATCAACTACCAGTGCCCGGAGGACGAGAAGACGTACGTCCACCGCATCGGCCGCACCGGCCGCGCGGGCAAGACGGGCATCGCCGTCACCCTCGTCGACTGGGACGACCTGCACCGCTGGGCGCTCATCAACAAGGCCCTCGACCTCGGCATCCCCGAACCCGAGGAGACGTACTCCAGCTCCGAGCACCTGTTCGAGGATCTCGAGATCCCCGCGAACGCGACCGGCAGCCTGCCCAAGTCGGCGCGCACCCGCCAAGGCCTCGACGCCGAGCGCGTCGAGGATCTCGGAGAGACGGGGCGAAGCGACTCGCGTCAGCGCGGCGAGCGTCGTCCGCGCCGTGACGACGAGCGCGGCCGCTCAGGCGGACGAGGCGGGCGCTCCGGTGGTCGCGGCGGCGAACGTCAGGCCTCGGGTGGCTCGAGCGAGCGTCGCCCGCGCCGTGACGCCGCGAGCACCGAGGGCTCCGGCGGTTCGTCGCAGCCGCGCCGACGTCGCCGTCGCACCCGCGGTGGCGCGGGTGAGACGTCTGCCGCCGACTGACGCACCCTCCCGGCGCGAGGCGCCCGGCGCCGTCCGCACTCGTTCAGACGTGACGCGGGCGAGCACCGGGCGCCTCGCGCCGCATTCGCGCCTGTGTCATCACTCTCAGTACGCTTCACGACAAATGAGCGTTGATCCGAAAGGGCACCCATGCCTGCCTCACCTCCGGACCCGGCCCTGACGCCGCCCGCGGCCGATGACTCGACGCCGCTACCGGCCGATTCCGCCTCGCCTCCGTCCACCCCGCCCGAAGAGCGCGACGAGCTGACGCTCGACGCACGCAACCGCGATGCCCGCGTCGAGAAGCAGGACCCGCACGAGCCCGAGTCACGGGCGTCCGAGGACCGCTCGCGCATCATCTCGGACGGTTTCGCCTCGTTCGCGCGCTGGTCGTTGCGGATCAGCATCATCATCGTCACGTTCTATCTCGTGTGGCGAGCGCTCACACCGTTCTGGGTCATCATCCTGCCGCTGATCCTCGGTCTCTTCATCACGACCGTCCTGTGGCCGCCTGCCGCCTGGTTGCGTCGCCGCGGCGTGCGCCCCGCCCTGGCGGCGCTCTCGAGCGTGCTCGGCGGATTGCTCGTCGTCGGTGGCATCATCGCCGCGATCGTCCCGACCGTCGCAGCCGAGGCGCCCGAGCTGGCACGCAAGTCGATGGAGGGCGTCTCCCAGATCCAACGCTGGTTGCAGGGCCCGCCGTTGAAGATCCCGGCGACCCAGATCGACAACGCAGTCAACGTGATCAACGAGAAGCTCAAGACGTCGGGCGATGCCATCGCCTCGGGCGTCTTCAGCGGCGTGACGACGGTCGGCAGCATCCTCGTCACCCTCGTCCTCAGCCTCATCCTCGCGTTCTTCTTCATCAAGGACGGGGACCGCTTCCTACCGTGGGTGCGGCTCGTCACGGGTGAGCGCACCGGCGCTCACGTCACCGAGGTGTTCACCCGCGCGTGGCAGACCCTGTCCGGGTTCATCCGCACCCAGGCGATCGTCTCGGCCATCGACTCGGTCTGCATCGGCATCGGTCTCATCGCATGCGGTGTGCCGCTGGCCCTGCCGCTGTGCGTCATCACGTTCTTCGGCGGGTTCATCCCGATCGTCGGTGCGACGGTCGCCGGCGCACTCGCCGTCCTCGTCGCGCTGGTGACGAAGGGGGTGACGACAGCGATCATCGTCCTCGTCATCATCATCCTCGTGCAGCAGCTCGAGGGGCACATCCTGCAGCCGCTGCTGCAGAGCCGCTCGATGTCGTTGCACCCTGTCCTCGTGCTGCTCGGCATCGCGGCCGGCTCCGAGGACCATGGCGTCATCGGCGGTTTCCTCGCCGTCCCCGTCGTCGCGACGCTGGCGGTGCTGTTCCGCTACATCGGTGAACAGGTGGACCTGCGCTCCGGCACCGTCACCGTCGCCGACCTCGAGTACCGCACCGATCGAGGGCGCATCGCGGCGCTGCGCACCGAGCGCCTCCGCCGCCTCGGCGAATGGGGCGCACGCGAGACCGACGAGGAGAAGGCTTCGCGCGAGGCCGTCGCGGACGGCGACGGCGACGCTCTCGCCGCCTCGACCACGAAGCAGCCCACGCATGGCCTGGGAGCCGTCGTGAGTGCGTTGCGTTCGCGCCTCAAACGCTGAGGGGAAGATGATCGGGTGCCCGGGTTCGAGCCGGGGCCACCTCGATCAGGCATCCGTCGACGACGCGTCCGGCGCCGGGGTGAGCAGGGCTCGCTCCGGCGCCGTCGTCATGCCCGCCGGACGCCCGGCACCCGCCGTCAGCACCGCGTCAGCGCCCGCGCACGACTCCCACGTCACTCGTCGCGAGCGCGACGAGGCGTTCGTACTGGTCGGGCTCGGTCGTGTTCTCCCCCAGTCGATTCGGCTTGCCGTCGCCGTGGTAATCGCTCGAGCCGGTGACGAGCAGATCGTGCGTCCGCGCGAGGTCGCGGGCGTGGCGCACCTGCTCGGGCGTGTGGTCGCGGTGGTGGGCCTCGAGGCCGAGCAACCCGGCGTCGATCATCTCCTCGATGACGGCGTCGTCGACGACGCGTCCACGGACGTCCGCGAAGGGGTGCGCCATGACGGGCACCCCGCCGGCCGCCCGCACGAGGGTGACGGCGCGCACCGGGTCGATGGCGTAGTGACCGACGTGGTAGGGGCCCGAATTGCTCAACAGGTGCTCGAAGGCGGTGCTGCGATCGGGCACGACGCCGTTCGCGACGAGCGCATCGGCGATGTGGGGGCGCCCGATCGTCGCGTCCGGCCCCGCCTGCGCGAGCACCTGCTCGTACGTGATCGGCACGTCGCGTCCGAGCCGCTCGACCATGCGCTCGGCGCGCGTCACCCGCGACTCGCGGGCACGTTCCATCTCGTCGAACAGCTCTCCCTCGGGAGCCGGAAGGTAGGCGAGCAGGTGGATGCTGATGCCACGATGGCGGCAGGAGATCTCGATGCCCCGTACGACGTCGATGCCGACGCGGCGCGCGGCGTCGGCGGCGTCGTCCCACCCGCGGGTCGTGTCGTGGTCGGTGAGCGCGACGACGTCGAGCCCCGCCTCCGAGGCCTGCGCGACGACGTCGGCGGGGCTCGTCGTGCCGTCGCTGCGGTTCGAGTGGGTGTGCAGGTCGATACGCATGGGTGACAGGTTAGTGTTGCTGCCCGTGAGAGCAGGCATGGGTGAGCACGCGCCGCGTCCGGTGCGGCGGGCCGTTGCCTGCATGATGGCCGGTGCGCTCGTGCAGGCCGTCTCGACGCTCGTGGCATGGCTCGATCGTGACGGCACCCGCGCTCAGACGGCGCGGCTCGCGCACGAGTTCCAGCGGCGCACCCTGCCCGCCGGGGAGTTGGAACGGGCGACGGATCAGGCCCGCTGGTTCGGTCTCGTCACGGGCGCATCCTTCGTCGTGCTGTGGTTACTCGTGGCGCGCCTGTGTCTGCGCGGTCGCGCCTCCGGGCGCACGTGCGCGACCGTCCTCGCCATCGTCTACACCTTCACCTTCCTGCTGTCCGGCGTGCGCTCGTTCGGCCCCGGCGCCCTCATCGGCGCGGTGACGATGACGCTCGGCCTCGCGACCGTCTACCTGCTGTGGCGTCGCCCGGTGACGCCGTGGTTGTCATCACAGGGTGCTGCCCGCGCCGCGCGCCGCACACGCTGAGACCGCTCGCGTCGCTAGAGTTTCGACCATGGTGAAGCAGGGCCCCCTCGACATGACCCCGCGTGCGCTCCGCCGCTCGCTCCGTCGGGCCGCATGCGGCGTCGCAGCGCTCGTCACGGCCACCGGCCTCGTCGCGTTGAGTGCGTGCAGCTCGGGAGCCGACCCCAAGGACGTCTCGGCGACCCAGACCCCGTTCAGCGCGAGCTCCTCGGCGACGACGGCGTCGTCCAACCCGAGTGCCATCACCTCCCCCAGCCCCGGGTCCGTCGTCAGCTCGGACGGCGCGTTCAACTTCGTCGTGCCGGCTGGGTGGAATCTCACGTCCCAGCCGAAATCGGTCGCCTACCTGTCGTCGTCGACTCTCGCGCACGACGTCGCGCCCACGATCGTCGTCGCGCGTTCCAGCGTCACGCCTGCGCCCGAGCTGGCGGGCACGCTGCGCCGGGCGTCGCTGCAGGCCAAGCAGAGCGGCGCATCGGTGGCCGCCCTGCCCGACCGCACCGTCGGCGGTGAGAAGGCCGTCGGCTTCACGGCGACCTCGACGGAGAAGAACGTCGACCTCAAGCGCAGCTACGTGATGCTCGCGCACGACAAGGTGCTGTACTCCGTCACCCTGACCGGCGCGAAGGCTGACGCCGCCCGCGACGAGTCGGCGTTGACGGCGCTGCTCGCCAGCTGGTCGTGGACCAAGAAGGGCGACGCCGGCTCGACGGCCAGTGGCACGACTCCGGCGGCGGTACCGACGACGAGCGTCGCGCCGTCGTCGTCGGGCGCATCGTCGTCGGGTGCGTCCTCGGCGCCGGCCTCGTCATCCGCAGCATCGAAGCGCGCCCAGAGCTGGGGCACCGCCCGCCCGCCCAGCGCAACCGCCTCGAGCACGGCCCGCTGACGCACTCCGCGCCGCTCAGGCGGCGGTGTCGTTCGTCGTCTCGCTGACGGTTCGTCGCACGACGCGCGCGGTGAGCGAGTCGGCGCCCGCGCTGACCTGACGGCCGAGCAGCGTGCCGAGCGACACCCCGACTGACAGCGTGAGGCCCATGAGGACGGCGTTGAGCAGAGTGGTCTGCCACAGGGTGTTCTCGCCCTCGGTGATGAACATCATGATGCCCCAGTAGACCGCCTGCCCCGGCAGCAAGGGCACGATGCCCGCGGTGATCAGTGCGATGCTCGGCACGTGCACCCGTGTCCCCACGAATGGTGCCAGCGCCCCGACGACGAGGGCCGCACCTCCTGCGGCGACGGGCTCGCTGGTGCCGACACCCCACATGAGCGTCCCGAACAGCAGCCACGAGAATCCGCCGGTGAGAACGGCGGCGAGCACGGTGCGCGGAGCGCAGTACGCGGAGACGGCGAAGGCACCGGCGATGAGTGCGGCTGCCACGATCTGGGTGAGAACAGAGCCGGCGAAGCTGCTGGAGCGTTCGACGATGACGAGGTCGACGCCGAAGCGCTGGGCGATGCTCAGGACGAGCAGCACGCCCGCGACGACGCCGCCGGTGAGCAGGACGACCTCATAGGTGCGCGCGCCGGCGGTCAGGTAGAAGCCGTCGAGTGTGTCCTGCGCAGCCGTCACGACGCTCATGCCTGCGAGGAGCACGACGACGCTGGAGGCGACGACCAGGGAGGGTCTCACCTGTCCGAGCCACATGATCGTCTCCGCGTGTTGGTGGACGACGAGCAGGCCGACGGCGATAGCCGTCGCGAACATCGCACCGAGCATCTGCCCGAAGAACGCGGAGACACCGGCGCGCGCGACGGCGTACTGGATGCGGTCGACGACCGCCGTGGACAGCCCGGCGACGAGGACCATGGCCGTGCTGCCGCCGAGCAGCATCGCGACGCCTGCTCCCATGAGCGCCCACGCGATGGTGATGACGCCGCGGCGGTACACGTGCGGTTGCTCGAGGATGCGTTCGAGGGTGTAGAGGTTGTCGTCGATCTCGCCCGGGTCGTCGGGGTCGCGGGCGATGTCGCGCACGAGGGCGTGCAACGCCTCGAGCCGCGAGTAGTCGGTGCCGAAGTGCGCGATGATGCGCATGACGGTGATCGGGTCGCGGTGCACGCCGCGATGCATCGAGATCGTGACGGACGTGTAGGTGATGTCGACGTGCGCGCCCTGGAGCCCGTAGGCGCGCCCGACGCGCAGCAGCGACGCGGTGGTGTCGGCCACGGATGCGCCGGTGACGAGCATCGCCTCTCCGAGGCGGAGGCAGAAGTCGATGACGGCGCGCGTGTGCCACTCGGAGACGCGGTCGTTGGTGCCGCGCACCGAGATCGGCTTCGTCGGCGGCCCGCTCGGACGGATGACGGACATCGCCCGACCGCGCACCCGCGTCGCGCCGGTACGTGGCATCCGCGGGGCGCTCGTCGTGGCCGCGGCGGGTTTCGTGGGGTGGGCCTGCACAGGGCGGCTCTCGGGGCTGCTCGGCGCGGCACGACGCGGCGCCGGCAACGGGGTCGCCGACGGCGGTGTCGGGGTGGCCTGGGGGCCGTCGGGATTCACCATGTCGCGCCTGCACCTCGTCTCGTCACTTCTGTCGGCCCAGCCATTGTGGGGGATGCGGCGAACTGGGCGCACACCGTCCGCCACATGTCGGGGGCCGGGGTGCAGAATGGACGGGTGAGTGAGAAGCAGCAGACAGCAGAGCACCGCAGCCGCCCGGGTGGGGCGGCCTTCCGAGAGTTCGTCGCCTCCGGGTGGGCGCCGCGCGGCACCGAGCCGACGCCCCGCGCCGAGGTCGCCGACCTGACGCCCGCGCGACGCGAGGCCCTCTCGGCGGCCTTCGAGGGGGCCCGTCTCGTCGTGCCCGCCGGCGGGTTGAAGGTGCGCAGCAACGATTGTGACTACGTGTTCCGCCCGCACACCGCGTTCGCGTGGCTGACGGGTCTCGGCGCGGACCGCGAGCCGGACGCCGTCTTCGTCCTGGAGCCGCTGGCCGAGGGCGGGCACGAGGCGCAGATCTTCTTCCGCCCGCTCGCCGGGCGCGACACCGAGGAGTTCTTCGGTGACAGCCGCTACGGCGAGTTCTGGGTCGGTGCGCGACCGACGCTCGAGGACATGGCGAACGAGCTCGGCATCACCGCTCGTCACATCGATGAGTTCCCCGACGCTGCGGCCAAGGACGCGGGCGCGACGGAGGTGCTCGTCGTACGTGACGCTGACGTCGACGTCACGGCGCAGGTCGAGCAGATCCGCGCCCACCTCGACGAGGCCACCGCCGAGAAGGCGCAGGAGCGCGATCTGGAGCTCGGCCGGTGGCTGTCGACGGCGCGGTTGACGAAGGATGCGTGGGAGGTCGGCCAGATACGCGAGGCGTGCGACGCGACCGCGCGCGGGTTCGAGGCCGTCGTCGCCGATCTGCCGGAGGCGGTGCGTCGCGGGCGCGGTGAGCGCTGGGTCGAGGGTGTCTTCGGCCTGCATGCACGCCATGCGGGCAACGGCGTCGGCTACGACTCGATCTGTGCGAGCGGTGATCACGCGAATACGTTGCACTGGATCAAGAACACGGGCGACGTCAAGGACGGCGACCTCATCCTCGTCGACGCGGGCGTCGAGGTCGACTCGCTGTTCACCGCTGACGTGACGCGCACCCTGCCCGTCAACGGCACGTACTCCCCTGCGCAGCGTGAGGTGTACGAGGCGGTGCTCGCGGCGCAGGAGGCTGGGCTCGCGGCGGCGAAGCCGGGCGCGAAGTTCTCGGACGTGCATGCCGCGACGATCCGCGTCATCGCGGAGCGTTTGCACGGCTGGGGTCTGCTGCCTGACGGCGTCGACGTCGAGGCGACGCTCGACCCGGAGAACGGCCAGTTCCACCGTCGGTGGATGGTGCACGGTACGAGCCACCACCTCGGCCTCGACGTCCACGACTGCGCCCTTGCGCGCAAGGAGGACTACATGGACGCCGAGTTGAAGCCGGGCATGATCATCACGATCGAGCCGGGCCTGTACTTCAAGGCGGACGACGAGTTGGTGCCGGATCGTTTCCGCGGCGTCGGTGTGCGTATCGAGGACGACATCCTCATCACGGAGGACGGCAACGAGAACCTGTCGGCGTCGCTGCCGCGCGACCCCGACGACGTCGAGGCCTGGATGCGCGACGTCTGGAGCCGGTGAATCGTCCTCACGCTGATCCGGCGGGCAGATGACGAGGGCTTGCGGGCTCGCCCTCGTCATCTGCCCGCTCGGTGCGACACCGCGCGGGCGTCCAGCTCGAAAAAGGAACTGATCTGGGCAGGCGACCTGCGGCGCGGCTAGAGCTGCCGGGCGCCCGACGGTGTGCGGCCGCGATGCCGCAGAGCGCGACATCACGAGGCACCGGCCCCGCCGGTGAACACCATCGACGCGGACGCCGAAACGCCCGCATCCGCCGAGTTCTCGACCGAGCCTGCGAGGTCGAGAACGAGAAGCGGGTGCGGGCGTTTCGGCCCGAACGGCCGGCGCACCGAGCGAACACGACGGCCGGGGCGCATGCGCCCCGGCCGACGGTGAGCCGGAAGCCGGCCCGTGAGAGGAATCAGTACACGCTGACGGCTTCGCCGATGTAGAGCAGCTTGGAGCCGATGAGGAAGTCCTGTGCGGCGCAGGACATGCGGCAGCAACCGTGGGAGGCGGGGTAGGCCGGGATGTCGTTGGAGCCGTGCAGGGCGATGCCGCCGTTGAAGTAGAACGGGCGGTAGAGGCCACCGAGGGCGCCGTAGTCCCAGCCGGAGGTGACGGAGCGGTACGTCTTGTATTCACCGGAGGGCGTGACGGCCTTGATGCGTCGGCCGTAGTAGGTGAAGGTCTGGCCGTTGCCGGTCGAGGTGTTGAAGATGTACTTGACGGAGCCGCCGCGCACGACCATGACGATCTGGCGGCTCTTGTCTACCTCGATGCGGTTGCCGCCGCGACGGCTGCTTGGACGGACGCCGCGGTTCAGCGCATCCCATGAGCGGGCGCCGACGACGCCGTCGCGGGCGAGGCCTGCGACCTTCTGCACGGCGAGGACTGCCTGCTTGGTCTGGGCGCCGAAGGCGCCGTCGGGGTTGCCGCACCAATAGCCGAGGGCGTTGAGGCGCTTCTGGAGGGTGGTGACGGCGCTGCCCTTGCTGCCGGTCTGCAGGACGGGGTTCGCGGCGGACGCCGTGCCCGAGCCGATGAGGCCGACGACGGCGAGCGTGCCGGTGGCGCCGGCGCCGGTGACGATGGCGCGACGGCTGATTTCGTGGTGCTGCATGGCACTTTCCCTTCGATCGAGATCGTGGTGAGCGATCTGGGCTCTGGCGCGGCCCGTGTACGTCTGGGACGCGCGCCGGCCGATCTCGGTTTCCCCCCCGGCTCGTCGTGAGTCGTGCAGAATCCGTACCGGTTCACCGATTCCTCATCATGCCAGAGGTCGTGGTAATGGGGGCGGGCTCGACGGCGGCGTCCTGCGCCGCGCAGCGCAGCTGCCGACGGGCGGGTGGGGATCGTTCTCCGCGTCGTTGCAGGGGTGCGACGCAGTCTCACAAGAGCTGCGGGCCTCGGCTCACGGCGATTCGCGCCCGTCGTTCGCAACGAAATCGTGATGAAACAATGAGGGTATGACTGCCGCGAAGCCTGCCACCGACCGTCTTGTCACCGAGGCCCTCGCCAAGTCGGGGTTGCTGTGGATCACCTCGCCTGCCGGCTCGGCGCCGGTCTGGCACGTCCACCTCGCCGGGGTCGCGTACACGGTGAGCGGCCCGGGCGAGCAGTTCTCCCCCGAGCACCTCGGCCGCGTCGAGGTGGTGGCGCGTTCGAAGGAGTCCCGCGCTCGCCTCGTCTCCTTCGAGGCGGACGCCGACGTCATCACGCCCGAGGACGAGGTGTGGGAGGTCGCGACATTCGCCCTCAAGGCCGAGCGGCTCAACGCGCCGGCCCACGACATCGTCGCGCGCTGGGCGCAGGAGTGCCGTGTCACGCGCTTCACCCCCGACCTGGCGACGGTGGTGCTGCGCGGTGAGCGCCTTGATGCGCCGGCGCAAGATGACGCAGAGACCTCGGCCACTGCGGAGGCGGAGGAGACCACGTCCCGGCCGGCGCCGGCAGCAGCGAGAGCGGCGTCCGGGTCGAGAGCGACGCCCGCGAAGAATGCCGCGGCAGGTGCCTCCCCGGAGGCGCAGACGAGCCCCGCCGCGGCGCAGAGCGCTCCCGCGGCCGATCTCGGTACGAGCGCGCCGGGCGAACCGCGCCCCGCCGCTGCCGCCGCGGAGCGTGAGCACCGCGCCGCCGTGCGTGCCGAGGAGGCGACGCCGGAACCCGGCGGGTCCAGCAAGCCCGCCGACCCAGCGAACGCCCAACCGGGCGTCGATAGGGTGAACCCGTGAGCACCCGTGTCTTCGTCGCCCGTCTCGTCGGCCTCACCGTCTTCGACCCTCTCGGCGACCGCGTCGGGCGGGTGCGTGACGTCGTCGTCGTGTTCGGCAAGAACCCGAGCCCGCGCGTCATCGGCCTCGTCGTCGAGGTCGTGCAGCGGCGCCGCGTGTTCCTGCCGCTGACGCGCGTGACGTCGATCGATGCGGGCAAGGTCATCACGACGGGCCTGGTCAACATGCGCCGCTTCGAGCAGCGTCACAACGAGACGCTCGTATGCGCCGAACTCTTCGACCGCCAGGTGACGGTCCGCGAGCCGGACGGCGAGACGTTCACCGGCACCGTCGAGGACATGGCGATGGAGCAGAACCAGCGTCGCGACTGGGACATGACGAAGGTGTTCGTCCGTGCGCAGGAGCAGTCGTCGGGCGCCTCGCGCGCCATGCACCGTCTGACGCGTCGGCGCACCGGATCGACCAGCCTGCACGACATCCGCGATGTCTACGGCCTCAACCGGCAGCACACCGAGCAGTCGGCTGAGCGGCTGCTCGAGACGTACGACGACCTGCGCGTCGAGGATCTTGCCGAGGTCATCCACGACCTGACGCCGAAGCGTCGCGCCGAGGTGGCGCGCGCCCTCGACGACGGCACGCTCGCCGATCTACTCGAAGAGTTGCCCGAGGACGACCAGGTCGAGATCATTGCCGCCCTCGACACCGAGCGCGCGGCCGACGTCCTCGAGGCGATGGAGCCCGACGACGCCGCCGACCTGCTCGGTGATCTGCCGCCCGAGACGGCCGAGGATCTGCTGCAGCGCATGGAGCCGGCCGACGCCGCTCCCCTGCGCCGGCTGCTCACGTACGACGAGAACACCGCGGGTGGTCTCATGACGACCGAACCGGCCATCCTGGGCCCGGAGGCGACGATCGCCGAGGCCCTCGCCGTCGTGCGCCGTGAAGAGGTCGCGCCGGCGCTCGCGTCGGCCGTGTTCGTCGTGCGCCCGCCGCTCGAGGTGCCGACGGGGCGCTTCCTCGGCATGGTGCACACGCAGCGGCTGCTGCGCGAACCGCCGCACACGTCGCTCGGCAACGTCGTCGACTCGACCGTCGACCCGGTCAACGTCGACGCGCCGCTCGGCGAGGTGACGCGCACCCTCGCGCAGTACAACCTCGTGTCGCTGCCGGTCGTCGACGACGACGGGCGCCTGCTCGGCGCGGTCACCGTCGATGACGTGCTCGACCACATCCTTCCCGAGGACTGGCGCGAGGAGCGCCATGACTTCCGCCAGGACAAGACCTTTCCGGGGGTGACGCAGTGAGCCGCGAAGTGGGTTCGCGCCGTGAGCGCGGGCGTGACGAGAAGCGGGACGAGCGTCGCGACGCCAAGGAATCCCGGGAGGAATCGCGTCGCAAGGAGGCATTGAAGGAGGCTCGTCGGGACTCACGCGACGAACGCGACGCCGCCGGCCGCCTCGATCAGCCGCAGGAGAAGCGGGCGCGCGTGCTGCCACGCATCGACCTCGACTCCGAGGGCTTCGGCGTCGCGAGCGAGAAGTTCGCGCGCTACATGGGTACGGCGAACTTCCTCATCCTGATGTCGGGCTTCATCATCATCTACGTGGTGGTCAACATGACGCCACTGAAGTTCGACGAGTACCCGTTCGTCTTCCTCACGCTCCTGCTGTCGCTGCAGGCCTCGTACGCGGCGCCGCTCATCCTGCTCGCGCAGAACCGTCAGGACGATCGCGACCGCGTCGCCATCGAACAGGATCGCTCGCGCGACGAGCGCAACCTCGCCGACACCGAGTTCCTCACCCGAGAGGTCGCCTCGCTGCGCCTCGCGATGCGTGAGACGGCGACGCGTGACTTCGTGCGCTCCGAGCTGCGTTCGCTGCTCGAGGAGATGGAGGAGCGCGGCATGCTCGCCATGCCCGATGCCGAGGACGACGATGCCGGCTCGTCGAAGCAGGAGAAGAAGGCCGCGAAGAAGCAGGCCAAGAAGGACGCGTGCCCGGAGGCATAAGGGCGCGAGTGCCCGGGTGGACGTGACTCAGGCCACTCACTACCACGCCGTACGATGGAGGGCATGACCACCCCCACTCTCGACGCCATCGGCGCTGCCCTGGCGACCGTGGAGGATCCGGAGATCCACAAGCCCATCACCGAACTCGGCATGGTCGAGTCGGTCGATGTCTCCGAGTCCGGCCACGTCGCCGTCACCATCCTCCTGACGATCGCGGGCTGCCCCCTCAAGGCGAAGCTGACGGAGGACACGACGAAGGCCGTGATGGCCGTCGACGGTGTCACGGGCGTCCAGGTGAACCTCGGCGTGATGAACGATGAGCAGCGCAAGAACCTGCGCGAGCAGCTCAAGGGCTCCTCCCCCGAACGTGAGATCCCGTTCGCCAAGCCCGGTTCGATGACGCGCGTGTACGCCGTCGCGTCCGGCAAGGGCGGCGTCGGCAAGTCGTCCGTGACGACGAACCTCGCCGCCGCGCTCGCCGAGCAGGGCCTCAAGGTCGGCGTCGTCGACGCCGACATCTACGGCTTCTCCGTGCCGCGCATGCTCGGCGTCGCGCACCGCCCGACGCAGGTCGACGACATGATCCTGCCGCCCGAGGCGCACGACGTGAAGGTCATCTCGATCGGCATGTTCGTGCCCGGCAACCAGCCCGTCGTGTGGCGCGGCCCGATGCTGCACCGCGCGCTCCAGCAGTTCCTCGCCGACGTGTTCTGGGGCGACCTCGACGTCCTCCTGCTCGACCTGCCGCCCGGCACAGGCGACATCGCGATCTCCGTCGCGCAGCTCATCCCGACCGCCGAGATCCTCGTCGTGACGACGCCGCAGCAGGCCGCCGCCGAGGTCGCCGAGCGCGCCGGTGCGATCGCCCTGCAGACGAAGCAGCGCGTCGCCGGCGTCATCGAGAACATGTCGTGGCTCGAGCTGCCCGACGGCACGCGCCAGGAGATCTTCGGCGCGGGCGGCGGCGCCACCGTCGCCGAATCGCTGACGCAGTCAATCGGCGCGCCCGTCGAGCTGCTCGGCCAGATCCCGCTCGACACGACCCTGCGTGAGGGCGCCGACCACGGCATCCCCGTCGTCGTCGGCCACCCCGACGCGCCCGCCGCCGTCGCCCTGCGCGGCATCGCCAAGGGCCTCGGCACGCGCGCTCGCGGCCTCGCCGGACGCAGCCTCGGGCTGACGCCGAGTACCAAGCTGTGAGTTGACGCGCCGCTCGCGCACAGCGAGCACACCGACGAGAGCCGCAACCCTGCACGTCAGGGATGCGGCTCTCGTCGGTGTGCGCGGAAGCTGAAACTCCCCCGCGAGGTCGGTCAGCGCTCGACCGGCACCGGTTCGGTCGAGCTCAGGTGGCGTCGTCGTCGAAGGGCGTGACGCGGTCGGGGTGGTATTCGGCAGTGACGAGGGAGCGCGGGGCGGCCGGCACGCCGTAGGCGTCCTCACCGCCGGTGCCCTCCGCTCCGATCCCTCCGGCCCCGACGCCGTCGGCTCCGCTATCGCTGCTGTATGCAGCTGCGCCGGCCGCACCCACGGCGCCCGCCGCTGTCGCGCCGGTCGACTGCGCGGTGCGCTCTCTCAGCCCGATCTCGCCCGCGATGTCGGCGTCGGGATCGTCGAACAGCGCCTCGCGCACGATCTTGCGCGGGTCGTACTGGCGGGGGTCGTACTGGCGCCAGTCGACGTCCTGGAACTCGGGGCCCATCTCCGTCTTGAGCTGCGTCTTCGCTCCCTCGGCCATCTCCCGCGCGGTGCGGATGAACGTGCGCAGCTTGTCGACATAACCCGGCAACCGCTTCGGCCCGATGAGCACGAGAGCGATGATGACGATGATGATGAATTCGCCCGAGTTGATGTCGATGAATGGAATGTTCACGCGTACGTCACCCCTGCGAACTCGCTCATGGGGCCATTCTGCCTGATCCGGCGCGACTCACCGTCACCCGCTCACCGTGCGTGACCTCGCGGCTGCCCGCGACATCGATCGTCGGGGGCGCGATCCTGTCGCTTCCGACGCTCGCCATGCGGCTGCGCTCCGGCGCCATCGGCGCGGAATGCGACGGTGTGACGAGCACGAACGCGCCCACGCATGCCGCGGTCGAGCCGAGGCCCGCGAGACCCGCGACGAGCCCCGCCCGCACGTTCGAGCGGCGCCGGCGCGCTGCCGGGTGCTGGCGCGTGGCATCCTGCCACGCGATCTCGTCCTCCCGGGAACCAGCCGCAGCGCGGTGGGGCGCCGCCTCCAGCACCATGGCCTCGTCGGCGCAGGAGCCAGGCGCCGCTGACGGCGGCCGCGACGCGCACTCCGGCGCCAGAGCGAGCAGCCCTGCGACGAGGGAAGCATGACGGTCGGGGTCGACGGGCACCGCGCGCACCTCACGAACGATGGCGCGTTCCGCGTCGACGTCACGGCGGCACACCGAGCACACGAGCAGGTGGCGCGCCGCGCACCGCATCGACACCGCGTCGAGTCTGGCGTCGACGTACAGGTCGATGGCTTCGCCCAGGTGCCCCGAGCGATACCGGCGGATCACGTGAGCCCCACGGCCGGGCGTCGCGTGAGCCCCTCCTTCGCGGCCTGGACGACGCTACGACGTCGCGCCTCACGAGCGGCGGGCGAGCGATGCGCGAGCGACTCGCGCAGGGCGGCCCGGCCGCGGTGGATGCGTGAACGCACCGTGCCGAGCTTCAGTCCGAGAGTCTGGGCGATCTCCTCGTACGTGAGGCCCTCGATGTCGCACAGCACGACCGCCGCGCGGAAGTCGGGGGCCAGCGCGTCGAGCGCGCGCTGCACGTCGTCGTCCAACTGCGCGTCGAGGACGACCTGCTCGGGCCCGGCCGCTCCGGAGGGCAGCCGGCCGTCGGCGTCGTCGGCCAGGGCGTCGAAGCGGATGCGCTGCTTGCGGCGCATGCGATCGAGGAACATGTTCGTCGTGATGCGGTGCAGCCAGCCCTCGAAGGTGCCGGGACGGTACGAACCGAGCGAATTGAACACGCGCACGAAGACGTCGTGCGTCAGGTCCTCTGCGTCGTGGACGTTGCCGGTGAGGCGGTAGGCGAGTCGGTAGACGCGCGCACTGTGCTCGGTGACGATCTCCTCCCACGTCGGCGGCTGCCAGCCAGGCGGCGCCTGCTCGGCGACATGCACACGCGAGCGCGTGTTGACGGGGTGAACGGGGTCGGCAACTGCGCCCCGGGGGTTCGACATCGACATGGGTCCTCCCGACCGCATCTCGGCGCTGGCGCGCCGCGAGCATTCATTATCCCCGGCATGCCTGTGGACTTGCTGAGGGACCCGCCGGCTGGCCGCCTCGTGCGGCTGAGGCCCAGTTGCGTTCAGAATTCGTGGGGCCCATTGCGGATGCTGCATTCTCGTCGCGCATTCCGAACGCTGCCCTGCTGCTGAGACGTCGAGCGCCTCGGGCCGCGGAGCTCGACGGCCGTCATCCGCGCACAGTGGGCTGCACAGGGGCTGGCGCCGCACTGCGCGCAGAGTCGGCTGCACTGGGCCTGGAGCCGCCATCGGCGCACAGCCGCGTGCCGACCCACGGATCGGGTGGGGCTGCGAGCGCCCCTAGGATGTCCCCCATGACCAGTTTCAAGCCCGCGAGCTGGGCGTACGCCGAGGATTTCGCCGACGAGCCCCAGCACATCGAGGCTGCCCGCATCCAGGGCGAGCACCTCGGCGCCACCCCGGTGACGAGCGCCGCGGGCGCTGCCCTGCGCATGCTCGCGGCGTCGACAGCGGCGCGCACCGTCGTCGAGATCGGCACGGGCGCCGGTTCGTCCGGGCTGTGGCTGCTCGACGGCATGCCGGCTGACGGGGTGCTCACCACGATCGACATCAGCATGGAACACCAGCGCGCCGCCCGCGCGGCGTACCAGCGCGCGGGTTACCCGCCCCAGCGCACCCGCATCATCTCCGGCAGCGCCCTGACGGTGCTGCCGCGCCTTGCGGATGCCGCCTACGACCTCGTCCTCGTCGACGGTGAGAAGGACGAATACCCCGCGTACGTCGAGCAGGCGCTGCGTCTCGTGCGGCGCGGCGGCGTCATCGTCCTCGACAACATGCTGTGGCATGACCGCGTCGCCGACCCCGCGGTGCGCGACGAGACGACGAAGCGTCTGCGCGCCCTCGGCAAGGCGCTGCGCGAACGTGACGACCTGCTCACGACGCTCCTGCCCGTCGGCGACGGCCTCCTCGTCTGCGTCAAACGCTGACGCTGGCCTGCGCGCCCTCTGCGACGAGTTGCGCGAGCGCGAGGCGCGCCATGCGCTGACTCCCGCCTGCTCACCCTCGGCCACGAGTTTCGCGAACACGAGTGGCGACACACAGCGCGGCTGCCTGTCGCGCTGCCACCCAGCCGCCGGCGCTGGCACGACGCGAACAGGCGCCTCATCCCCGGAGGGATGAGGCGCCTGTTTCGAGCGGTGCGTGACGAACGCGTCAGCCGACGCAGTCGGTGATCGCGGCGCCGAGGGCCTTGGCCTCGTCAGCGTTCATCTCGACGACGAGACGTCCGCCGCCTTCGAGCGGCATGCGCAGCAGGATGCTGCGGCCTTCCTTCGCGACCTCAAGGGGACCGTCACCGGTCCGCGGCTTCATCGCTGCCATGGGTTGACCCCTTTCGAGAACGCGCCACGCGGCGCGCTAGGTTCTGCCACATCGTCGAAGCGTGCCGCGATCCTCCGTCGCGCCGAACATGGCTCCCCGCTCTCGCAGGGGGCCGATGTGCTCGTCGATCAGCTTGTTACCCACCATTATTGCGCGTCCTGCCAGGCAGACGAAATCCATGTGTGAAACTCATCACCATGTCCGCCACCTCTGAAGTTCTCGTCGACGTGAGCGACGCCGTCGCCACCGTCACGCTCAACCGCCCCGACTCGCTCAACTCGCTGACCGACACGAGCAAGACCGCGCTGCTCGCCGCCATCAGGCAGGTCGCCGACGATGCGTCGATCCGAGCCCTCGTCCTGACGGGGGCCGGGCGCGGATTCTGCGTCGGCCAGGATCTGCGCGAGCACGCCGAGCAGCTCGGTGCCGGGTCGAAGGGCCCGTTCGAATCGGTGTCGCGGTACTACAACCCGATCGCGATGACGCTCGCGCAGATGCCGAAGCCAGTCATCGCCGCCGTCAACGGCGTCGCGGCAGGCGCCGGGTTGTCGCTCGCGATGCTCGCCGACTTCCGGATCGCCGCGCCCACGGCCAAGTTCACGACGGCGTTCGCGGGCATCGGGCTCAGCTGCGACACGGGCGCGAGCTGGAGCCTGCAGCGACTCGTCGGCTCGGCCCGCGCGCGCGAACTGCTCTTCGAGGCGCGGACGATTGACGCCGACGAGGCCGTACGCATCGGCCTGGTCAACCGCATCGAGGACGACGCCCTCGCCGCAGCGCAGTCATGGGCGGCCCGACTCGCGGCCGGCCCGACCCTCGCCTACGCCGCGATGCGCGATGCGCTCGAATTCGCGTCGAGCCACTCCCTGGTGGAGTCGTTGGCCCACGAGGAGCCGCTCATGATCCGCACGGGATCGAGCGACGATCACCGACGCGCCGTCGACGCCTTCCTCACCAAGCAGCCCCCGACCTTCGAGGGCCGCTGACCCATCGGCGATTTTCGTCCACATTCGCCTACGGCGACGGCGGCCCGTCGCTCCCCCCGTTCGCAGGTTGGTGCTCCAAGAGCCGCGCGAAGGGCACCCTGTGTCTGACGGTCGTCCCCGCCGGTAGTTTGGGGGGTGCCGAGGCGGTGCCGAGCGACGGTCCCTAGGGGGCGCGGCACAGATTGCCTGCGTTCGGCGCGCACCCCCGCCGTCAACGTGATGCTCGGAGGGCTCACGCCGACGACGCAGCCGTCACGCCCGACCCGCCGACGGCGCCGGGCACCGGGCGCCTCGACCTCACCCCGCCAGACGTTCGATGGCGTCGCCGGCAACACACCCTGCTGCGTGGTCGTTGACGTACCCGCACGCCTGCATGAGCGAGTAGCAGGTCGTGGGTCCGACGTACGCGAAGCCGCGCCGTTTCAGTTCTTTCGCGAGCCCGGTCGACTCGTCCGACGACCCGACGACGTCCGCCACGGTCGTCGGGCGCTCGTGCGCCGCAGGCGGGAAGGTGTCGATGAGCGCCTCGAGCCCACCGTCGGCACGCAGCTCGACGACGGCGCGCGCGTTCGTCACCGCAGCCTCGATCTTGCGGCGATTACGCACGATCGAGGCATCGCCCATCAACCGCTCGACATCGGTAGCCCCGAACGCCGCCACGGCATCCGGCTCGAACCCGACGAAGGCCGCCCGGAACGCCTCACGCTTGCGCAGGATCGTCAGCCACGACAACCCCGATTGGAACGACTCGAGCGTCAGCCGCTCGAACAGTTCCCGCTCACCGCGCACCCGTCGCCCCCATTCGTCGTCGTGGTAGGCGACGTAATCTGGCGCGCTCGTGGCCCATGCGCAGCGGGCGACACCGTCGTCACCGACGACGAGCAGGCTCATGCGTCGCGGTCGCTCGACGACTCCCGCGACGCCGTGTGCCGGCCTCCCGGTGCATCACTGCCAACTGGCTCATCGCCCTTGTCGAGCGCCACGGCCCCGCGCACCGCGGTCTCAGACGCCTCGTCCTCGCGCTCGTGCCCGAGCGAACGGCGCTCGCGACGACGGAACTGGACGATCTCGGCCGCCTCGTCACCGGCCGGGCGGCTACGAGACGCACCCTCCGCGTCGGCCACGGCGTCAGGGCGAGCCGTCGTGGCGCGCGCACCGTCGGGCTTCTCGCCGAGCTGCGATTCCAACTCACCGATCTCTTCGAACAGGCGGTCGAGCACCGCGTCGACCTGACCCATGTTGTACCCGCGCAGTGCCTGGTCGAAACGAACGGCGTCCACGCCCTGTGCGCCCAGGGGGCCGGGCGGCAACTCGAACGATGACGTGCTGCTCGGGCCCGACATCGAGTCGACGCCGATGCGCCCGGCGAGAACCGCGACGAGCGCCCCGATGATGACGATCAGGACGACGATGAGGACGATCATCATGATGGTGCTCCTCAGGCCTCGACGGGACGCTCGCCCGCGCGAGCGGCGCGGTGAGCGTCACGGATGAACGCGAGGGCTTCTTCTGCGGTGTCGATGATGACCATGCGGTCGACGTCGCGCTCAGAGATCATGCCCTCGGCGAGCACCGTCGCGCGCAACCATTCGCGCAGCGGGCTCCAGAACGCGGTGCCGACGAGCACGATCGGGTAGTGCGTCACCTTCTGCGTCTGCACGAGCGTGATCGCCTCGAACATCTCGTCAAGCGTCCCCACACCGCCCGGCAGCACGATGGCGCCCTGCGTGTACTTGACGAACACCGTCTTGCGCACGAAGAAGTAGCGGAAGTTCACGCCGAGGTTGACGAAGCGGTTGAGCCCCGTCTCGAAGGGCAGTTCGATGCCGAGCCCGACGGACGTGCCGCCTGACTCGAAGGCGCCCTTGTTCGCGGCCTCCATCGCGCCCGGGCCCCCGCCGGTGACGACGGCGAAGCCCTCCTTGACCAGGGCGCGCCCCACCTGCTCGCCCACGGCGTACGCCGGATGCTCGGACTTGAGCCGCGCCGAGCCGAACACGCTGATGGCGGGCCCCAGCTCGGCGAGCGCGCCGAAGCCCTCGACGAACTCGGCCTGGATACGCATGACGCGCCATGGGTCGGTGTGGACCCAGTCCGCCTCGAAGTTCGAGTCGAGCAGTCGCTGGTCGGTCGTCGTGCGCGGCACGTGCTTGCCGCGCAGCGTGACGGCACCCTTGTGGTAGTCGTGCTCGGGGCCGGCCTTGCGGCGTTCTGCCTCGTCACGGCGGGCCGCGAGACCCGAATCGGCAACCGGGCCGGGCTGCGACGCGACGTCGACCATCTCCTCGCTCCCGCGGGCGCTACGCGCGTCGCGCTCGTCGTCGTGGTGCGCCATCAGGCCAGCCACCCCTTGAGCAGCTCGAGCGCGGTGACGATCTGATCCTCGGGGCACCACTCGTCGTCCATGTGGGCGACGTTCGGGTCCCCGGGGCCGAAGTTGACCGCAGGCACGCCGACGGCGGAGAAGCGCGCGACGTCCGTCCACCCCTCCTTCGCGACGACAGGCAGGCCGAGCGCGTCGACGAACGCCTTCGCCGCCGGGCGGTCGAGACCGGGACGGGCGCCCCCGGCGAGATCGTCGCACTCGATGTCGAAACCATCGAAGAACGTCGTGACGTACGCGAGCGCGTCCTCGGCGCTCTTGTCCGGCGCGAAGCGGTAGTTCACCGTCACCGTGCACGCGTCGGGGATGACGTTGCCCGCGATGCCGCCGGAGATGTTCACCGCGTTGAGGCCCTCGTGGTAGTCGAGACCGTCGACGGTGACCGTCTGCGGTTCGTACTCACGCAACCGGTTGAGGATGTCGGAAGCCTTGTGGATGGCGTTGTCACCCTTCCAGGGCCGCGCCGAGTGGGCGGCGATTCCCTTGGTGCGCACGTGAACCCGCAGCGTCCCCTTGCAGCCGCCCTCGATACCGCCGTTGGTCGGCTCGAGCAGGACGGCGAACGCGGCCCCCTCGAGCAGCTCCGGTCGGGTGCGCGCAATGCGCCCCAGACCGTTGTGCTGATCCTCGATCTCCTCGCCCTCGTAGAAGACGAAGGTGATGTCGCGGTTCGGCTCCGTCAGTTCTTTGGCGATCTTGAGCTGGACGGACACCCCGCCCTTCATGTCGGTCGTGCCGCGCCCGTGCAGCTTGCCGCCGACACGCTTGACGGGCAGGTTGGCGGGATCCTTCGTCAGCGGCACCGTGTCGATGTGGCCGGCGAGGACGATGCGTTCGTCACGCCCCAGGTTCGTGCGGGCGACGATCGTGTTGCCGTCGCGTACGACGTCGAGGTGGTCGAGCGTCGCGAGCTCGGCCTCGATCGCGTCGGCGAGGTTCTTCTCATCGAGAGAGACCGACTCGATGTTGCACACCGATTCGGTGAGCGCGACGACGTCCTGCGTCAGGTCCAGAGAAGCCATGCCCACACCCTATGACCCGTCGCCGACAACCGTGGCACGGGAGACGAACGTCCATCGCCCGGGGAGCGAATGTGTGCGCGAATCGCAGACGGGTCGGCCCGCCACCCGGACGAGCCCACCCACAGCCGCGAACCCCTCGGTAGCCTGGGCGTCATGACTGATGCACGCACCGCCTGGGGCTACGGCCTCGCCACCGTGACCGCCGACGGCACCGCGCTCGACACGTGGTACCCCTCCCCCGCGCTCGGCACACCCGACGACGCCACCAAGGCTCCGTCCGCGCTCACCGCCCTCGAGACGAAGGACGACGCGCGCACGGTGACGACGAAGGTCGTGCGCACCGTCATCGACCTCGACGCCGCCCCGGACGACGTTCCCGACGCGTACCTGCGCCTGCATCTGCTCAGCCACCGCCTCGTGCTGCCGAACACCATCAACCTCGACGGCATCTTCGGCCGGCTCGCCAACGTGGTGTGGACGAACTTCGGCCCGTGCGCCGTCGACGACTTCGAGATGACGCGCGCGCGTCTGCGTCAGCGTGGCCCCGTCAGCGTCTTCAGCATCGACAAGTTCCCGCGCATGACCGACTACGTCACGCCCAGCGGTGTCCGCGTCGCCGACGCCGACCGCGTGCGTCTCGGCGCCCACCTCGCCGAGGGCACGACCGTCATGCAGGAGGGTTTCGTCAACTTCAACGCCGGCACGCTCGGGCACTCCATGGTCGAGGGGCGTATCACGCAGGGCGTCGTCGTCGGCGACGGCTCCGACATCGGCGGCGGCGCCTCGATCATGGGCACCCTGTCGGGCGGCGGCACGCAGCGCGTCAGCCTCGGCGAACGCTGCCTGCTCGGCGCCGAATCGGGCCTCGGCATTGCGCTCGGTGACGACTGCGTCGTCGAGGCGGGCCTCTACCTCACCGCCGGCACCAAGGTGACGATGCCCGACGGCACCGTCACCAAGGCCGTCGAGCTCTCCGGTGGCGCCAACATGCTGTTCCTACGCAACTCCGAGACGGGCGCCGTCGAGTGCCGCGCCCGCGCCGGCAGTGGCATCGAGCTCAACGCGGACCTGCACAAGAACTGACGCCACAGGCGGGCATGCGGGGTCGCGGCCATCCGAGCCGCGGCGCCTCGCGGCATTTCATCACCCGTTCAACCCCACGGACCGTCAGCCAGGCGCCACACTGTGAGCGCCCCACGCACGAGGAGACGACGATGACGAGCCACCCCGACCGAACGCACGTGGACGGCCCGAGCCCACGCGAGGACCTGCGGGAGCCGCACGAGACGCGGGTGCCCGTCAGCGAGCGCAAGCAGGTCCGCGAGAGTGGCTTCGACGCCTACTCGGCGCCGGAGCTGCAGGCCGCGTCGTCGATGAGCGGCGCGAGCAGGATGCAGCGCATCGTCGCACTCTTCCTGCTGCTGGGCCTGCTCGCGACGTTCGGGATCTCGTTCATCGGCTGACGCCCGCCGCTCGCCGCTGCGACCGATCGAACCCAGCGCGCGCTCTTGCGTGGGGCGACACCCCCCGTCCCTGACGCGGGGAAGGCCGTCGTACCGGCCGGACGTCAGGCATGATGGAGGGGCTGCTCACCTTCGATGGTGAACAGCCCCTTCGTCCGACGGTGCGAACGCGATCAGCGCCGCGCCGGCGTCACTTCGTCGGGTAGTCGCGCTCGGTCGCGCCGACGTACACCTGACGCGGACGGCCGATCTTCTTCGCCGCGTCCTTGTTCTGCTCACGCCACTGCGCGATCCAGCCGGGCATGCGGCCGATGGCGAACAGGACGGTGAACATGTTCGTCGGGAAGCCCATCGACTTGTAGATGAGGCCCGTGTAGAAGTCGACGTTCGGGTACAGCTTGCGCTGCACGAAGTAGTCGTCCTTCAGCGCGCGCTCCTCGAGGCCCATGGCGAGCTCGAGCTGCTCGTCCTTGCCGTTCTTCTCGAGGATCGAGTGGGTCGCCTTCTTGACGATGGCGGCGCGCGGGTCGTAGCTCTTGTAGACGCGGTGGCCGAAGCCCATGAGCTTCACGCCGTCGACCTTGTTCTTCACCTTGTCCATGAAGTCCTCGGCCGAGTCACCCGTCGACTGGATCTTCTCGAGCATCTCGAGAACAGCAGAGTTCGCGCCACCGTGCAGCGGGCCCGAGAGTGCGCCGATGCCGGCGGTGATCGACTGGAACAGGTCCGCCTCGGCGGAACCAACCATGCGGACGGTCGAGGCCGAGCAGTTCTGCTCGTGGTCGCCGTGCAGCGTGAAGAGCATGTCGAGCGCATCGGCGGTGGCCTGGTCGACGTCGCCGCCGAACATCATGTGCAGGAAGTTCTCGACGTACCCGAGCGAGGCGTCGGGCGCGATGAACGACTCACCGATCGACTTGCGGTACGAGTACGCGGCAAGCGTCGGGACGGCGCCCAGCAGGACGGCCGTCGCCTTGTCGATCGCGGCGTCGTCCTTCACCGACAGCGCGTCGGCGTAGTACGTGCCGAGCGCCGGGACGACGGAGGCGAGGTTCAGCATCGGGTGCGCGCCCTTGGGGAACGCGTCGAAGATCTTCTCCAGGCCCTCGGGCAGGACGGACGCCTTCGCGACGGCCTGGGTGATCTCGTCGAGACGAGCCTGCGACGGCAGCTCACCGTCGATGAGGAGCGCGGCGACCTCGAGGAACGAGGCGTTCTCCGCGACCTGGTCGATGGGGTAACCGCGGTAGCGCAGGATGCCCTGGTCACCGTCGATGTAGGTGATGGCGGACTTGCACGACGCGGTGTTGACGAAGCCGACGTCGAGGGTGACGTTGCCCGTCTCCTTCATGAGCGCCGAGATGTCGTAGCCGCTGCAGCCCTCGACGGCCTCGACGATCGGGAACTCGAGTTCCTTGTCGTCGGCCGTGAACGTGGCGTTGCCCTGAGAAGTCATGTGGGTTTTCCTCCTTGCGGACCGGCAGGGGTGTACCGGGTTAGCGAATGAGACGTTACCTGAGAATTTCCGCTGCTTTTAATCCGCTACCACCGGGTAGATGAAAAACTTTGACTCTCCGTCAACCCGCTGTGAGGCGCCTCACAGCGGCGTCGACCCGTTCGTCGGTGGCCGTCAGCGCGATGCGGACGTGCTGCTCGCCCGCGACGCCGTAGAAGTCGCCCGGCGCAGCGAGGATGCCGAGCTCGGCGAGCGCGTCGATCGACTCGCGGCAGGGGCGTCCCTGCGTCGCCCACAGGTACAGACCGGCCTCGGAATCGTCGATCCGCCAGCCTGCCGCCTCCAGCGCAGGTTTGAGGGCGGCGCGGCGGCGCGCGTAGATCGCCTTCTGGGCGGCCACGTGGGCGTCGTCCTCGACCGCCGTCTTGAGCACCCGCTGCACCGGCCACGGCACGATCATGCCGGCGTGCTTGCGGACGTCGACGAGCTGCTTGACGATCGCGGGGTCACCCGCGACGAAGCTCGCACGGTATCCGGCAAGGCTCGACTGCTTGCTCAGGGAGTACACCGACAGCAGCCCGGTGTGATCTCCACCGCACACGCGGTCGTCGAGAATGCTCGGGGCGCTCAGCTGCCCCGCCTCGCCGGCGCCGTCACGCCAGTCGAGCTCGGCGTAGCACTCGTCGCTCGCGACGATGACGCCACGCGCGCGTGCCCAGTCGACGACCTTCTTGAGGTGCTCGACACCGAGAACCTTGCCGTTCGGGTTGCCGGGGCTGTTGATCCACAGCAGCTTCGGCGCCTGCGGCCCGAACTCGGTGAGGCCCCGCATCGGACGTGGCGTCGCGCCCGCGAGGCGAGCGCCGACGTCGTACGTCGGGTAGGCGACCTCGGGAAAGGCGACGACGTCCCCGGCGCCCAGGCCGAGCAGCGTCGGGAGCCACGCGACCAGTTCTTTAGAACCGACCGTGGGCATGACGCCGTCGGGGTCGACGTGGCTCGCGTTGCGGCGGCGTGCGTACCAGGCGGCGATCGCCTCACGCAGATCGGGGGTCCCCCACACCTGCGGGTAACCGTGGGCGTCGGCGTTGGCCGCGAGTGCGTCCTGCAGGATCTGCGGCGTCGGATCGACGGGCGTGCCGACGCTGAGGTCGACGATGCCGTCAGGGTGCTCACTCGCGCGCGCCTTGGCCGCGGCCAGCGAATCCCAGGGGAAGTCAGGAAGGTTGAGCGCCATGCCGCCATTCTCGCACCTGCCACCGACATCCCCACCCTGCCCGAACCCCCGCGCCGCCAGGGCCGCATGCCCATCGGCTAACGGCGTCCACTCCTGCGATCTTCGTCACCATTCGCGATTTCCGTCCACCTCTGCGAATCACCTCCCCCGCTGCGATCTTCGTCCACTGTTGCGATTTTCGTCCACCTTCGCGGTCGACCCACGTGCTGCGCCGACGACGTAAATGTGGACGACAATCGCCAATGTGGACAGGAATCGCCGGAGGGGACGTAGATCGCGAAGGTGGACGGGATTCGCAGATGTAGACGTAGATCACAGATGGGTGCGGGACACGACGAACCCCCGCACGAGCCGTCAGCAGCTCGCGCGGGGGTTCGATTGGCGCGGGGTTCGAAAGGGCAGGATTCTATTGGCGCGAGCGAGGTTCGCGTGCAGGCACGCAAGCGCCCAGCACCTTTGGGGCACAGACGTCGGCCTGCCGGTCCTCGTCAGGCCTCACCGTCAGCCCTGGCCACCAGCCCTGGTCGTCAGTCCTGGTTCTGCGGGGGCAGGACGGCGATGATCGGGTGATCCTTCTTGATGACGCCCATCTTCGCGGCGCCACCGGGCGAGCCGAGGTCGTCGAAGAACTCGACGTTGGCCTTGTAGTAGTCGGCCCACTCCTCGGGCGTGTCGTCCTCGTAGTAGATGGCCTCGACGGGGCACACCGGCTCGCACGCGCCGCAGTCGACGCACTCGTCGGGGTGGATGTAGAGCGAACGCTCACCCTCGTAGATGCAGTCGACGGGGCACTCTTCGATGCAGGCCTTGTCCTTGACATCGACACAGGGCTGGGCGATGACGTACGTCACGGGTAGCTCCTCGGTGGTCGCGTTGCGCCCGCCGGCCGACCCGTGCAGAGGCGAGATGCGGACAGCGAACGTTCTTGGTATCCGAGCGTCACGGTGCGATGTTCGGATGGTTGCCTCCTAGTATGCCGATGTGCGCGACTCCGCCGAAAACAAGCCCACCCTTGCTTCCACCCTGCGAGAGGGCGCACGGGTCATGATTCGCCGGCGGCTGACAGCCGGCGAGATCGCCGCCGCCGCAGGCACGCTCGACGCGAACGCGACCCTGACGGACATCGTCGGCACCGTCCGCTCCGTCGACGTTGGCCATGTCGTCGTCGACACCCGGCGCGGCGAGGTGCGCGTCGCCATCACGCACATCGTGACGGCGAAGGCGCTCGGCCCACGCCCCGGCCGGCGTGGCGCGCCGCATCGCGCGGTCTCCGTCGAGGATCTCGAAGAGCTCATGACGGACGGCTGGCCGCCCCACGAACGTGAGTGGTTCGGACGCTGGATGCTGCGCGCTGCCGGCGGTTACACCGGGCGTGCCAACTCGGCTCTCGTCCTCGGCGAACCCGGCCCGTCGACGGCCGACGCGCTTGCCACCGTTCGACGCTGGTATGACGCTCGAGCGCTGCCGCCCCTGATCCAGGTGCCTCTCTCACCCGGCTTCTCGGCCGACGACGACCCCCTCGTCCAGGAGGCCACCACTCTCGGCTGGGAGGCGCTCCGCCCGGTACGTGTCATGACGGCCGCGAGCGCCGACGTCGCTGCGGCTGCGCGGCGCACGTCGACCAGCTCGAGGCGCACGAACGTCTCCCCCGCCCTCGACGACGCGTGGTGGTCGCTCGCCGATGACCGGGCCCGCACGCACGAGAGTGACGCCCGGCGCGTCCTGGAAGGCTCCGAGAAGCAGGTCTTCCTCGCGCTCACGCCGCCCGTTGACACGGACGGCATCACCTCCGGTGCGGCGGGCGCGCCCTCGGGAGCCGTCGCCCACGCTCGCCTGGCGCTGTCGCCGGGATGGGCCGGAGTGTTCGCCCTCGCCACCCGCCCCGACGTCCGCCGTCAGGGCCTCGCACGACAACTCCTGCGCGCCTGCGCCGACGAAGCGCTGCGCGCCGACGAGGCGTCGATGTACCTGCAGGTCGCCGCCGACAACGCACCGGCCATCGCTCTGTACGAATCGCTCGGCTTCACGACGCACCACAGGTACGTCTACCTCCAGCCGAACTGACCACCGAGGCACCGACCTCCGCGATCATCGCCCGGATTCGCGTCGCGCACGACGCGAATCCGGTCAGAGATCCACGCGCGCAGGCAGGGCGATGCCTCGAGAGACGCCGTTGACCCCCCTGCCCGCACTCAGGGCTCAGACGCCCTGACCACCTTGAGCGTCGTCGAGCAACTGCGCGAGGTGGATACCGCGATGTTCGGTGAGGTCGGCGATCTGGGTGCGGCACGAGAACCCATCGGCGAGCAGCGCAGCGTCGGGCTTGGCGTCCATCGCCGGCAGCAGCTGTTGTTCGGCGACCTTGACGCTCACCTCGTAGTGCCCCTGCTCGACGCCGAAGTTGCCTGCGAGGCCGCAGCATCCGCCGAGTTGCTGCAAGTTGGCGCCGGCGTCGCGCAACAGCGCGGCATCGGGCGACCAGCCCATCACCCCGTGATGGTGGCAGTGCGGCTGCGCGACCACGTCGACACCGGACAGGTCGGGCGCCGTCCACCGGTCGTCACCGGCGAGGAACTCCGCGAGCGTCGACGTCGAGCGCGCCACCAGCGCGGCGTCCTCGTCGCCGGGCAGTAGCTCGGCGGCGTCACCGCGCAGCACGGCCGTGCACGACGGTTCGAGCCCGATGACGGGCACGTGACGACGCACGACGGGCGCGAGGTCACCGATCAACCCGCGCAGTTGCTTCTTCGCCCCGTCGAGCTGGCCCGTGGAGATCCACGTCAGACCGCAGCAGCCGGCGCGTTCGACGACGAACGGTTCCCAGCCTGCGCGCCGCAGCACACGAACCGCGGCCTGACCGACCTCGGGCGAGAAGTGGTCGGTGAACGTGTCGACCATGATGACGACGGCGTTGTCCGGCACCACGCCACGACGGTCGGCGTCCTCGAAGAACCCGACATCGTTCGTGCGGCACCAGTCACGGAACGACTCACGCGCCAACGACGGCACCGAGCGTCGCGGATCGACGCCGGCGAGCTTCTTGAGCACCGGCACCTTGCCCGTCACCGCGAGCGCCAGGTTGAACACGCCGGACGCCTTGTGTCCCAACCGAACCCAGCGCGGAAGCTGCCCCAACGCGTAGTGCGAGCGCGGACGCACGCGCCCCTTGTACGTCTGATGCAACACCTCCGACTTGAACGCGGGCATGTCGATACCCGTCGGGCAGTCCGATGTGCAGCCCTTGCACGACAGGCACAGATCGAGCGCCTCGTGCACCTCCGGCGAGCGCCAACCGTCGTTGACGAAACCGCCGGAGAGCCCGCCCTGCACCATCTCCTGCAGCAGCCGCGCGCGTCCGCGCGTCGAGTCCTTCTCGTCACCGGTCGCCGCGTAGCTCGGGCACATGACGTTCGTCGTCCCGATCGTGCTCGCGCGGCACTTGCCGATGCCGGTGCAGCGGTGGACGGCGCGCGCGAAGTCGCCGCCGTCATGCGCGTACGCGAGTGCGAGGTCCTTCGTCAGTGGCGGTACGTGCGCCATGCGGACGTCGGCCGCCGCCGGCGCGGGATCGACGAGGACGCCCGGGTTGAGCAGGTTCGTCGGGTCGAAGATCTCCTTGACGCCGGCGAACAACGCGAGCGCCTGCGACGAGTACATCGAGCTGAGGTACTCGCTGCGGGCGCGCCCGTCGCCGTGCTCACCGGACATCGACCCGCCGTAGCGCGCCACGAGCTGCGCCGACTCGTCGAGGAATTCGTGCAGCACCTGCGTGCCGCCCGGCGCGCTGAGCGGAAAGTCGATGCGGATGTGCAGGCACCCGTCGCCGAAGTGTCCATACGGCAACCCGGAGAGGTCGTAGGTGTCGAGCAACGCGTCGAAGTCACGCAGGTACGCGCCAAGCTTTTCGGGCGGGACGGCGGCGTCCTCCCAGCCGGGCCACGCGGGCAGGTCCTTCGGCGAGCGCCCCGCAAGGCCGGCGCCGTCCTCACGCACCTTCCACAGCGCACTCGTCTCCGCGGCGTCGAGCACGACGCGCCCGTCGATCGCCCCGCAGCCGACGAGACACGCCTCGGCGCGCGCGAGCACCTCGTCGCGATCGTCGCCGGCGATCTCGACGAGCAGCCACCCCGACCCCTTCGGCAGCGCCGGGACGGCCTGCGCGCCGCGCCGCGCGATGAGGACGTCGACGAGCCGCCGGTCGATGCCCTCGCACGCCGTCGGCGTGAACTGACGCACGAGCGGCGCGGCGTCACCGGCGGCCGGCATGTCGTCGTAGCCGAGGACGACGAGGATGCGGAACGCCGGTTCCGTCACGAGCCCGACAGTGGCCTCCGTCAGCACCCCGAGCGTGCCCTCGGTGCCGGCCATGAAGCGTGTGACGTCGAACCCGCGTTCCGGCAGCAGCGTCTCCATCGCGTAGCCGGAGACCTGACGATCGAAGCGCCCGAACTCCTGCCGGATCGTCGCGAGGTTCGCGCCGACGAGGTCGTCGAGGCGCCCAAGGGAGGGGTGCGCGGCGGTCAGCGCGTCGCGCGACGCCCCGTGATCGAGGCGCACGAGCTCGCCCCCCGCCGTCGCCATCTCGAGCGAGAGCAGGTTGTCGCTCGTCTTGCCATACGCGAACGCCCGCGACCCGCACGCGTTGTTGCCGATCATCCCGCCGATCGTGCATCGCGTGTGCGACGACGGGTCCGGCCCGAAGCGCACCCCGTGCGGCAGTACCGCGCGCTGCAGGCTCTGATGCACCGCGCCGGGTTCGACGACGGCGCGCCGGTTCGCGACGTCGAGGTCGAGCACCTTGTTCATGTGCGTGCTGAAATCCATGACGATGCCGGGCCCGACGGCGTTGCCGGCGCATGACGTGCCCGCGCCGCGTGCGGTGATCGGCACGCCCAGACTGCGCGCGACGGCGAGGGTCTCGAGCACGTCATCGGTGTGGCGCGGACGCACGATCGCGCGCGGCAGCACGCGGTACAGGCTCGCGTCGCTCGAGTACGCGGCACGCTCGACACCGCTGACGAGGACGTCGGTGACCTCGTGATGACGCAGCTCGTGCGCGATGCGCCCGACGTCGATCGTGGCGGCATGCGCCGTGACGTCGGCGGCGGGCGTGAACGGGATGCTCGGCGTACTCACGCGTTCATTGTGCCGCGCCGCACCTGGGCGCGTCGGGCAGCGTCGTAGATCAAGACAGGCCCCGGGTTCGTACGGCACAGTGGCGTCATGACGACCGCGACGCACGAAGCTACTGTCGAACAGACCTCCCTGACCACCGATGACGGCCTGACGCTCGCCGCGACGTGGCACCGACTCGCCGTCTCGTCGGCTGACGAATCGTCGGCTGGCGACTCGTCTGACGAAGGCATGCCAACCGGCCGCGCGCCGAAGCGTCCCGTCGTCATCGCGGTGCACGGCTACCCTGACGACCAGCGGGTCTGGGACGCGATGATCCCCCACCTCATCCCGCGCGCCGACGTCCTCACCTACGACACCCGCGGGTCGGGCCGTTCCGACGCGCCGCCGTCACACGACGGCTACGCACTCGACAAGTTGCGCCGCGACGTCGATCGGGCCGTCACCGCAGCCGCCGAGAACGGGCATGAGGTCCATCTGCTCGCCCACGACTGGGGTTCGATCCAGGCCTGGCAGGCCGTGACGGACGACGGCGCGGCCTCCTGCGTCAGCAGCTTCACGACGATCTCGGGCCCATGTCTCGATCATGCGTCGCGCTGGATGCACGCGATGGCCCGTGGTTCGACCCACGATCGTCTGCTCCTCGCGCAGCAGGCCGCGTCGTCGACGTACATCGCGTTCTTCCAGACCCCGCTGCTTCCGGAACTCGTCATCCGCAGCGGCGCGTTCGGCCGGCTGTTGCAGCGCGGCGACGGTGCCGAGCGCGAGCGCCGCGACATGCTCGATGGCCTCGAGCTGTACCGCGCCAACATGGGGCTGCGCCGGCACGGCTCCAGCGCGGACGCGACCTCCGGGCCACGTCGCACCGACGTGCCGACTCAGATCGTCGTGCCGACGAAGGACCGCTACGTCCGCGAACCCATCGCCACGTACGGCGCGGCCTACGCCGCGACGTCCCGCGTGCGGCGTCTCGACGCCGGGCACTGGGCCGTGCGCTCGCACGCCGGCGACGTCGCCGACCTGGTCATCGAGCACGCGGGCCTGTAAGACCGGCGCGCCGACATCACGACGAGCCGACGCAGGTGATGATGTCGTCGGGTTGGTACTTCGTGTGGATCTTGTCGGTGCGCACCACGTTCGAGCCCTTCTTGAGGGTGCGCCACACGTCGACCTGGAAGCCTGGCGTGCCGTTTCCGACGGAGTTCTCGCACCCCTTGACGTCCTTCACGGTGCGTTGCTTCGGCTGCACCACGTCGGTCTTCGGCCCCGTCTTCGTCGACACGTCGTACTGGCGTGTGCCGTAGAAGTCCATGACGACCTTGTTGCCGCTCGTGCCCGCCTTGATGAGGATGAGGTGGCCGGTGTCGTTCGTCCACGTGTTGTCGACGCCGGGGTTCCACAGGGTTGCCTCACGACCCATCGGGTAGCGATCGATGTAGACGTCGTGCGGGGTGTGCTCGTCGAGCTGCACGCCCGCGAAGAACGCCGTGTTGTAGAGCACCGTCGAGACCTGGGAGACGCCGCCGCCCATGCCGTCGACGTGGATGCCGCCCTGCAGCGTGCCCGCCTCGACGTAGCCCTTCTCCTTCGTCAACGAGTACCCCAGGGCACGCAACAGTGAGAACTGCTCACCGGGTCTGACCACCATCCCGTTGAGCGTCGCGAGCGCCGTCTCGATGTTGTGGGTGCGCGCGGCGTTCTCGGCGCCGCCGGGCAACTTGGACTCGAAGTGCGCCATCGACGTGGTGGGCAGCGACGAGACGTCGATGTCCTTCTCGGTCACCTGCGGCTGCATCGGCTTCATGGGCAGGTTCGCGACGTGGTTGCCCGTCAGTGCTGCCGCGACGACCGACTGCACCTTCGAGGCGTCGATCTGCTGGCCGGCCTTGCCCGGCTGCACGCTCGGCTTCCCGTCCTTCCACACGACCTTCGCGTCCGTCGCGATGTCGTTCTGCATGTCGGTGCTGCGCTCGAGGACGTGGGCGAGCAGTGCGTCCGCGTCGACCTTGATGGAGGGCTGTCCGTGCGCGTCCGTGTCGGAGGAGATGACCTCGGAGACATCGGAGGGTTTCATCGTCACGGTCTCGCCATTGGCCTTGACCTGCAGCGGCTCGGACATCGCCTTCTTCGCATCGCCCGCCGCGAACGCGGTGACGGCGTCCTGCGTCGCGTCGGCCTGCTTGTCGACGAGCTTCGTGGTGTAGGCCGTGGTGCCCGGCCAGTGCTCGGCGACGTCCTTCGCGACCGCCTTCTCGTCGACGCTCTTGCCCGGCGCGCCCTTGACGACGACGACCTCACCGTTGATGAACTTCACCTTGCCCTGCGTGGGCGCGCCCTTGATCGAGGTGCCCGCCGAGCTTTTGACGAGACGCGCCAGCGCCGCTTCGTCGACCGTGTACCGCGGCGTGACGGCGCCGCCGTCACCGCTGATGTGATGGATGAGGCGGGTAGGCGACAGGCTGAACCCGGTGACGCCGTCGAGCGTGCGCGCCACGTCCGGCTTCCATGCGCTGGACGGCTCGAACGCGAACTTCTGCCCGTCGGCCGTGACGGTGGCCTGCTGCTGCGCCCCCGGGCCCGGCAGGCCGGAGACCTGACGCGAGGCCTGTTCCATCGTCATCCCGCCGATGCTGCGGCCTGCGACGGTGGTACCGCCCGCGATCGTGTCCTTGTAGTGGTAGCAGGCCCCGACGTAGCCGATCGCCGCCACGGCGAGTACACCGGCGCCCCCGAACCAGGCCAGATGCCTGCGCCGACGCGTGCCGTCCGGCTGCGTCGCCTGCACCTGCTCGTCGTCCGCCACGGTGACCTCCTGCATGTCTCGAACCCGCGAAAACCCCGCGCCACGGGTCGCACCATTGCACCACGAACGGCGGCGTCCGACGATCTGGGCACGAGCGACGCGTCAGCGCAACCGGCCGAATGCGCCCCGGTAATACGTGAGGGCGTCCTCGGGAGCGTCGCCGACGGCGAGCGTCAGCACCTCACCGACGACGATCGTGTGGTCGCCCGCGTCGAGGGTCGAGACCGTGCGGCACTCGAACTCCGCGAGGGCGTCGTCGACGAGGGCGAGGCCCGTCGCGTCACCGCGGTGGTGCGGCACGCGGTCGAGCTGGCCGTGCAGCGGACGCCCGCGCGTCGCGAGCCACGACGCGATCGGCTTCGCACTGGCACCGAGCAGGGAGACCGCCCATTCGCCGCGCTCCATGACCGCCTCGAAGAAGCGGGCCTCGCGTTCGACGCTGATGAGCATGAGAACAGGGTCGAGCGAGACGCTCGTCAACGAGTTGATCGTCATGGCGTGGTCGATGTCGCCGACGCGCGTGGTCACGACGCTGACGCCCGTGGCGAGACGGCCGATGGCCTTGCGGTAGTGGTCGGGGTCGACCGGTTCGTGGTGGGAGGTCATGCGATCAGCTCCGGGCGGGTCGCGCTCGGCGTGGCGTTCTCGGCGCCGACGATGCGGCGGCGAGCGCGGGCGTCGTACTCGGTGAACCCCTCACGTCCTGAAAGACGTGCGGCGACGTCGTTGGAGAGCGCGTAGACCTCGTCGGCGACGCTGACCTGCGTGCGGTGCTCGCGCAGCGCCTTGATCTGGAGGCTGACGGCCGCGTCATCGACGACCGCGTGCGTCACCTCGTCGTCGGGCACGACGGACGGCGGGTAGGCGTCGCCGCGCTCGGGGAGGACGAAGCCCGTCTCCCGGAGGAACTCGGGCGAGCACATCGCGTGCAGCCAGGCGCGGTCCTCCTGTGCCCACGACTGCGGCGTCAGGGTGATGAACAGCCTCGGACGCGCGGTCGATGCGGCGAGCGCGGCGACCGTCACCTCGTGCGCGCGGATGTGGTCGGGATGGCCGTAGCCGCCCTGCTCGTCATACGTGACGACGACGTCGGGCGCGAGCGCGTCGACGTACGCGGCGACGTCGGCAGCGACGGCCTCGATGTCGGCGCCCGTGAACGCCCGGGGGTGGGATGCCGACGGCGTGCCTGCCATGCCCGAATCGCGGTACGTGCGCGCCTCAGGGCGGTTCGCGAGGGCGCGGAAGGCGTCGTCACCGAGGACGACCGACGACGTCACCCCCATCGCCGTCATCGCGCGGCGCAGTTCCTCGCGACGCACCGGAGCGAGCTCGTCCGCGACGTCGTCGGGACGCGCTGAGCCGGCGGGCAGTTCGAGGTGCTTGAGGTCGTCAGGGATGACCTCGCCCTCCTCCCCCAGCGTGCAGGTGAGCACGTGCACCTCGTCACCCCGCGCGACGTGATGCGCCATCGTCACACCCGTCCACAGCGATTCGTCATCAGGATGCGCATGCGCGAAGAGAAGCCGAGCCATGAGGTCAACCTTCGTCCTCCACGCGCCGAAACGCAAAGAGCGCAGTGGCTGCATGCCTGGGGTCGAAGGCTCAGCGGCGGTAGCGCGCCGCCCCGTCCTCGAACCGGAACCCGATCGGAAACGCCATGGTGATGACGCCATCGGCGTAGTTCACATGCACCGTCGGCCCACTCTGCCGCCTCCTCGGCCGTCGCGAACACCCTGAGGACGGTGTTGTGGGGCGTCTCGTCGTGCTGAACGATCCAGACGCCCTCCCGGTTCTTGTTCATGGCCCCACTCTGCCGCACGCGAAACGGCCGGCCACCCTCGTTCGAGAGTGGCCGGCCGTTCGTCGATCGTCAGCTGATCAGGTCAGCTCTTGTTCGCGTTGCGAACACGCGACGCGGTGCGCGCGCGCTCACCGGCGTTGAGCACGACCTTGCGGATGCGCACGGCCGTCGGGGTGACCTCGCAGCACTCGTCCTCACGGCAGAACTCGAGGCTCTGCTCGAGGGAGAGCTGACGCGGCGGGATGACCTTCTCGAAGTTGTCGGCGGACGACGCGCGAACGTTCGTCAGCTTCTTCTCCTTGGTGATGTTGACGTCCATGTCGTCGGCGCGGCTGTTCTCGCCGACGATCATGCCCTCGTACACCTCGGTGCCCGGCTCGACGAACAGCGTGCCGCGCTCCTGCAGGTTGACCATCGCGTACGACGTGACGGGGCCCGTGCGGTCGGCGACGAGCGACCCGGCGACGCGCGTCGTGATGGTGCCCGCCCACGGCTCGTAACCCTCGGACGTCGAGTGCGCGATACCCGTACCGCGCGTCTCGGTGAGGAACTCGGTGCGGAAGCCGATGAGGCCACGCGCCGGGACGACGAACTCCATGCGGATCCAACCGGTGCCGTGGTTCGTCATCTGCTCCATGCGGCCCTTGCGGGCAGCGAGCAGCTGCGTGATGGCGCCGAGGTACTCCTCGGGCGTGTCGACCGTAAGGCGCTCGAACGGCTCGTGCAGCTTGCCGTCGATCTCACGCGTGACGACCTGCGGCTTGCCGACGGTCAGCTCGAAGCCCTCGCGGCGCATCTGCTCGACGAGGATGGCGAGCGCCAGCTCACCGCGGCCCTGCACCTCCCAGGCGTCGGGACGCTCGGTCGGCAGGACGCGCAGCGACACGTTGCCGATGAGCTCCTTGTCGAGGCGGTCCTTGACGAGACGCGCGGTCACCTTCGTGCCGCGCTCCTTGCCGACGAGCGGCGAGGTGTTCGTTCCGATCGTCATCGAGATCGCGGGCTCGTCGACCGTGATGAGCGGCAGCGGCTCCGGGTTCTCGGCGTCGGCGAGGGTCTCGCCGATCGTGATGTCGGGGATGCCGGCGACGGCGATGATGTCGCCGGGGCCCGCGGCCTTCTCGGACGGCTTGCGCTCGAGGCCCTCCGTCATGAGCAGTTCGGTGATCTTCACCTTCTGCTGCGTGCCGTCGGCCTTGCACCACGTCACCTGCTGGCCCTTGGCGATCTCACCGTTGAACACGCGCAGCAGCGCGAGTCGGCCGAGGAAGTTGTCCGAGTCGAGGTTCGTCACGTGCGCCTGCAGCGGCGTGCCCTCCTCGTACGTCGGGGCGGGGATCGTCTCGAGAATCGTCTTGAACAGCGGCTCGACGGAGTCACCCTCGGGCAGGCCACCGTCGTCGGGACGCACGGTCGAGGCGATGCCGTTCTTCGCCGACGCGTAGACGATCGGGAACTCGATCTGGTCCTCGTCCGCGTCGAGATCCATGAACAGTTCGTAGACCTCGTCGATGACCTCGGCGATGCGGCTGTCGGGACGGTCGACCTTGTTGATGCACAGGATGACGGGCATCTTCGCGTCGAGGGCCTTGCGCAGCACGAAGCGCGTCTGCGGCAGCGGACCCTCGGAGGCGTCGACGAGCAGGACGACACCGTCGACCATCGACAGACCGCGCTCGACCTCACCACCGAAGTCGGCGTGACCGGGGGTGTCGATGATGTTGATCGTGACGAACTCACCGTCGTCGAGGCCCGCGACCTCCTTCGCGGCGGGGCCCGCGTAGTGGATCGCGGTGTTCTTCGCGAGGATCGTGATGCCCTTCTCACGCTCGAGGTCACCGGAGTCCATGACTCGCTCTCCGGTGGTCTCGACGGTGGCGCGCTCGGCGAACACGCCGGCCTGCCAGAGCATCTTGTCGACGAGGGTGGTCTTGCCGTGGTCGACGTGGGCGACAATGGCGACGTTGCGAACGTCGTTACGAGACTTCAAAGCCATGCTTGCCATTGTCGCAGGGTTTTCGACCTGCCGGGGACGCGGTCCATCCGAGGCTCCGCACGACGGCGCGCACAGGGTGCGGATGATGGACGCACCTGATGGTTCGACCGGCCGCAAGGCCGTGCCCTCGGGGTGCGGGCTGAGCCGAAGCCACCGTGACCGGACTCATCGAAGCCTCACCTACGTGGCGCTCGCATCGTCGATCGCGCACGATGCGCGTCATGACGACCATGACTCCCCACAGCGGCGAGGCCCACGACGCCGGGCATGCCGCGAAGCTCAACTGGCTGCGCGCCGGCGTTCTCGGAGCCAACGACGGCATCGTCTCCGTCGCCGGCCTCGTCATGGGTGTCGCCGGAGCGACGGCTGAGCGCACCCCCATCATCATCGCGGGTGTCGCGGGCATCGTCTCTGGTGCGCTGTCGATGGCCGTCGGCGAGTACGTCTCCGTCTCGACGCAGCTCGACAGCGAGAAGGCGCTCCTCGCCAAGGAGAAGCTCGAGCTCGCCACGATGCCCGACGAGGAACTCGCCGAACTCACGCAGATCTACGTCGACAAGGGTCTCGACGAGCCCCTCGCTCGCGAGGTCGCCGTCCAGCTCACCGAGAAGGACGCGCTGCGGGCGCACGCCGACGCCGAACTCAACCTCGACCCCGACGACCTCGCGAACCCGTGGACGGCCGCCGGTGCGTCGTTCGTGTCGTTCGCCCTCGGTGCTCTCATCCCGCTACTCGCGATCCTGCTGCCGTCGCCGTCACTCAGGGTGCCGGTGACGGTCGTCGCCGTCGTCATCGCGCTCGCGATCACCGGCTTCGTCAGCGCGCGCATCGGTGGCGCCCAGCGCGGACGCGCCGTCGCCCGCAACGTCGGTGGCGGCGTACTCGCCATGGCCATCACCTTCGGCGTCGGTTCGCTCGTCGGCACGGGCGTCGCCTGAGCTGTCTGACCTGAGCGGCTGTCTGACCTGTACGACCGGTGGGTCTGCCCGGGTGTCCGCATCTGCCCGGCTGACGCTGCAGCTGCTCGACTTTTGCGCATCTGCGCGAGGAATGTGACGCACATTCCTCGCGCAGATGCGTATTTCTCGCGCAGCTGGGTTTGGTTCAGTGAGTGGCTGGCCCCCGCGGGGAGTTCCATCAGGACACGAGGTGCTGCGCCGCCCGCGTCGATGTGACGAGTTGTCCACAGGGCCTCAGCGGCCGGGCCTCATTCTCGACCAGGCTGGGCTCATGACGACGATCCCCCGCGCGAGCGCCGGCGGCGCGGTCCGCTCCGACACCGCCCCTCAGGACGCTCGGGCCTTCACTCCGAACGACACCGCCGCGAGCGTCCGCCACCCGGTCCACCCCGATACCGACCCCTCACCGAACGCCCGTGGTGCGGCCGCCTCCGACGCGAGCGCCGCCGGCGTGACGATTCCCGACGTGCTCCTCGCACTGTCACGGCTGGGGCATTTCACGCGGGCGCAGGCCCTGGGCGCGGGCGTCACCGATTCGCAGTTGCGACGCTGGGGGCAGGCGGGTGTGCTGACCCGTCTCGGTCAGGGTCTCTACGCCGTACAGCCCGCGCCCGGCATGGCCGGTGGCGTCACGCGCACAGATAGGCCAGACGACCCCTGGCAGGCAGCCCGTGAGGATCCCCTGCGGCGGGCGGTCGCACTGCTCGAGGCCATTCCCGGCAGCTACCTCACCGGTGTGACGGCCGCGCTGGCCCGCCAGCTGCCGGTGCTCACCATGCCGACCACGGTCGAGATGCCCCGTCGCCCGTACGGACCCAGCACCCGCCCCGGCCTGGAGATGCGTCGGCCGTGGGGCGCCGGGCCGGCCGACGTCCCCATCGTCGGCATCGCGCGGCCCGTGTAGGGCCTGGCCCAGGTCGGCATCGACATCGCGGCCCACCACGGCATCCCCGACGGTGTCGTCGTCGCCGACGCAGCTCGCCGTCTGGGCCTCGACGCCGATGCCCTCGTCGCCGCGGCGGACGCCTTCGGAACTCGCGCGGGCGCTCATCATGCCCGAACGGTGGCACGGTTCGCGGATCCGCGAACCGAGTCGGCTGCGGAATCACGGGCCCGCTGGGTGCTGGCGACGTTGGCGTACACCGTCATCCCGCAGTTCGAGGTGTACGACGCGCACGGACGGTTCGTGGCGCGCGCCGACTTCCTCGTGGCGGGGACGAACGTCATCGTCGAGGTCGACGGGCTGCTCAAGTACACCGACCGCGAAGCGTTGCGCCGCGAGAAGCTCCGCGAGGTCGCCCTGCAGCGACTCGGCTACCACGTCGTCCGCGTGCTCTACCGCGACCTCGACCACCACGAGCGCGTGAGGTCACTCGTGCGCGAGGCCGTCGCGCTTGCGGCACGAGCCTCCTGAACGAGCGACCTCGGGCGGGCACCCGCCGCGCCGTTGAACGAGCGGGCCACCCGCCTCACCGCGCCACGAGAGCCCAGCTGCACGAGAAATGTGCATCTGCACGAGGAATGTGCGGCACATTCCTCGTGCAGATGCACATAAATCGAGCAGCTGATCCGTCGGCCCGCCGGCCGCACGTCAGCGTCGGGCCTGTGCACCGGCCGCGGGGGCTTCAGCCGTCGCGCGGGTCGACGAGACCGGAGCCCTCGGGCGCGTGGGCGGGGTCGGTGCCACGTTCGACGATACGGTTGTCGCCGTCGACGAACACGACACGCGGCTCGTGCGTCGCGACCTCGTCGGGGCCGAACATTCCGTACGCGATGAGGATCACGGTGTCCCCCACCCCGACGAGGTGAGCGGCGGCACCGTTGATGCCGATGCGCCCCTCACCCGCAGGGCCGGCGATGACGTAGGTAGTGAGTCGGTGGCCGTTGTCGACGTCGACGATGTCGATCTGCTCGCCCTCGACGAGGTCGGCGGCCTCCATGAGGTCGGACGAGATGGTGCACGAGCCGACGTAGTGCAGGTCGGCGTGCGTGACGGTCGCGCGGTGAATCTTGGCTCGCATCAGGGTGCGCAGCATGAGGGCCTCCTCGTCGAAACGGCCTCAAGCGTACGTCCACGAGGCGTCGTCCCCCAGGAAGCGGAGGACCGCCACCCTGCGGCAGGCGATCACCGACGTCTCGACAGGTCACCCCAGAGGCGGAGGCCCACGGACTCGCACGTCGCGTGGCGGCGTGATGGGATCGAGCCATGCCCCGACTCGGTGACCTCTCCGCCCTGGCCGGCCGCTCGTTCGCGGCCGTGCTGTTCGACAACGACGGCACGCTCGTCGACTCGACGCCCGCCGTCATCCGCTCATGGGTGGCGTGGGCGCGCGAGTACGACATCGACCCGCACCTGCTCTGCCAGCATCACGGGGTGCCGGCGTCGGGCATCATCGCGCAGATCGCGCCGCATCTGAGCCCCGGCGAGGCGGAGGTCGCGCTGGCCCGCATCACGGCGATGGAACTCGCAGACACGGACGGGGTCGTCGCGCTGCCCGGAGCCGTCGACGCGGTCGCGGCGCTGCTGCCCCGTCGGTGTGCGGTCGTGACGTCGGCGACGCATGAACTTGGGTTGGCGCGCCTGCAGGCCGCGGGCATCCCGCTCCCGGACGTGGTCGTGACGTTCGACGACGTCGAGCACGGCAAGCCGCACCCCGACCCGTTCCTCGTGGCTGCCGAGCGTCTCGGGGTCGCCGCCGAAGAATGCCTTGTCGTCGAGGACGCACCAAGCGGTCTGCGCGCGGCGAAGGCCGCAGGATGCGCGACGCTCGCGCTGACGTCGACGACGAACGTCGCCAACCTCGACGCGACAACGGACGCCGACGCAATCGTCGATTCCCTTGCTGCTGTTCGCTTTTCAGTGACGAACTCTACGGTGCAGATCGCGACACCTTGACCCTGCGGGGCGGCGCGGCACCGCACCCCCGCGGGCTCCTGTCGAGGCAGTACAGCCTGAATACACGCGGCGGAAACTCCCAAGCTCGGGCCCCGGAGGCCCGCGGGGTCGCGGGTCGGCTGCCAAACTCCCAAGCTCGGGCCTCTGAGGCCAGCGGTCACGTGACGAGCCCTCCCCGCCTGTCATTCGATGTTCATGTTCACTGCACCGGCAAGGTGCTCCACACGACGGAACAGACCGGGCCGGCGGCGTAGCGTTGAGGTCATGAGCGATCGCGTTGTTCTCATCGGTGCCGGTGACGTCGGGGTGGCGTACGCGTACGCCCTCGTCAACCAGGGTCTCGTCCACGAGTTGTCCATCATCGACATCAACACTCAGAAGGTGACGGGCGAGGTGATGGACCTCAACCACGGCGTCGTGTGGGCGCCGTCGCCGACGCGCGTGACGGTGGGGTCATACGACGACTGCGCCGACGCCGACCTCGTCGTCATCACCGCGGGTGCGGCGCAGCGCCCGGGTGAGACGCGGCTCGACCTCGTCGGGCGCAACGTCGAGATCTTCCGCTCGATCGTCGGCTCCGTGATGGATACGGGTTTCGACGGCATCTTCCTCGTCGCCAGCAACCCGGTCGACGTGATGGCCTACGCCACCTGGAAGTTGAGCGGTCTGCCGTCCGAGCGTGTCATCGGTTCGGGCACGACGCTCGACTCGGCGCGCCTGCGTTTCATGCTCGGCGAGCTGTACGACGTCGCACCGTCGAGCGTGCACGCGTCGATCATCGGTGAGCACGGCGACACCGAGGTGGCCGCACTGTCGTCCGCGAACGTCGCGGGCGCGCCGCTGTCACGCGACCTCGAGAGCGTGCCGGGGCGCCGTGAGGAGATCGAGCGTGTCTTCACCGACACGCGTGAGGCGGCCTACCGCATCATCGACGCGAAGGGTTCGACGTCGTACGGCATCGGCATGGCCCTCGCGCGCATCACCCGCGCCATCCTGCGCGACGAGTACACTGCGCTGCCGGTCTCGACGAAGCTGCACGGCACGTACGGCATCGACGACCTGTTCATCGGTGTGCCCACGGTGCTGGGGCGCAGCGGAGTCAAGAGCGTCGTCGAACTCGACCTGAACGACGCCGAACGCGACGCCCTCGCCCACTCCGCCAAGGTACTCAGCGGCGTCGTCGACTCGACGGGGCTACGCGACTGAACGCTCCGAGACGACGACAGACGACGAAAGGGGTTGTGGAGGTTTGCGCGTCTGAGCGCACGAACCTCCACAACCCCTTCGCCGGTGGGAGGGCTCGTCAGGCGGACGGGTGCGTCATGTCGGCGGGCACGACCCAGCGGTCGAAGTCCTCGCCCGTCACGTCGCCGGACGCGAGCGCCGCTTCGCGCAGCGTCGTGCCCTCCTTGTGCGCCTTCTTAGCGATGGCGGCGGCCTTGTCGTAGCCGATGTGACGGTTGAGCGCCGTCACGACCATGAGGTTCGAGGCGAGGTTGGCGTCGATGCGCTCCCGGTTCGGCTCGATGCCACGTGCGCAGTGCGCGGTGAACGAACGACACGCATCCGAGATGAGGCGGATGCTCTCCAGCACGGCGTGCGCCATGACGGGCTTGAACACGTTGAGCTGGAAGTTGCCCTGCGAGCCGGCGAAACCGACCGTCGCGTCGTTGCCGAACACGCGGGTGGCGACCATCGTCATCGCCTCGCACTGCGTCGGGTTGACCTTCCCCGGCATGATCGAGCTGCCCGGCTCGTTCTCCGGGATGACGAGTTCGCCGATACCGTTACGCGGCCCGGACGCGAGCCAACGCACGTCGTTCGCGATCTTCATGAGCGCCCCGCCGAGCAGCCTGAGCGACGAGCTGACGGCGACGAGCTCGTCGTGCGCCGACAGCGACGCGAACAGGTTGTCGGCCTGGTGGAAGCTCTCGCCCGTGATCTCGGAGATCTTCTGCGCGGCGAGCATGCCGAAGTCGGGGTGCGCGTTGAGCCCCGTACCGACGGCGGTGCCACCGATCGCGAGCGCCCGCGTCGCCTGCTCGGCCTGACGCACCTGCGACAGCGCGAAGTCGAGCTGCGCGACCCAGCCGCCGATCTCCTGACCGAGACGGATCGGCGTCGCGTCCTGCAGGTGGGTGCGCCCGACGCAGATGACGTCGTCGAACTCCTTCGCCTTGGCGTCGAGCACGTCACGCAGCTCGGTGACGGCCGGATAGAGGCGCTCGACGAGGTCGAGGACGACGGCGATGTGCATCGCCGTCGGGAACGTGTCGTTCGACGACTGACCACGGTTGACGTGATCGTTGGGGTGAACGGGCTTCTTCGAGCCGCGCTCTCCGCCGGCGAGTTCGATCGCGCGGTTGGAGATGACCTCGTTGGCGTTCATGTTCGACTGCGTGCCCGAGCCTGTCTGGAACACGACGAGCGGGAACTGATCGTTCAGCTTGCCGTCGATGACGTCGTCCGCGGCCCTCTCGATGAGCTCCGCGACGTCCTTCGGGAGCTGCTCGAGATCGGCGTTCGCCTGCGCGGCGGCCTTCTTGAGGATGCCGAGTGCCCGCACCATGACGGGCCCCCACACGAACGTGTCACGGCCGATGTCGAAGTTCTCGATGCTGCGCTGCGTCTGCGCGCCCCAGTAGGCGTTCTCGTCGACCTCGATCTGACCCATGCTGTCGGTTTCGATGCGCTTGACCATGCCTCCAGCTTAGGCACGCCTCACCACGATCGCGAACGCCCGGAGGGGTGCGCGGCGAGGCCACCCTCGTCGTCAGCGCCCAGCCGTAACCCTCTGCGTCCTGATGCACCCGGGTGCATCAGGACGCAGGTGGGCGGGGAGGTCACAACCAGTCGTTGTGGCGGAAGATCGCGTAGAGCCCGCCCGACAACGCGACGATGACGACGACGCTCATGACGAGCCCCGAATGCGCCTGGAAACCGGGGTAGGGCACGTTCTGGCCGAACCAGCCCGTCACGGCCGTCGGCACCGAGATGATCGCGGCCCACGCGGCGAGTTTCTTCATGATCGTGTTGAGCCGCACGTCCTGCAGCGACAGGTTCGTCTCGAAGACGGTGCTCACCATGTCACGCAGCGACTCGGTCCACTCCGAGGCACGCAGCACGTGGTCGTACAGGTCGTCGTACCAGGCGTCGAGCGGCCCGCCCGTGCGCCCGCGGTGACGCATGAGCGCGTTGACGACCTCACGCATCGGCAGGACGACGCGGCGCAGCGCGACGAGATCCTTGCGGATCGCGTACGTCGTGCGGACGAACTCGCTGCCGGTGCGCCGCTCCGCGAACAACGTCTCCTCGAGGCCCTCGAGAGCGTCGTCGAGCGACTGGATTGTGTCGAAATGGCCGTCGACGACGTAGTCGAGCAACCCGTGCACGAGCGCGCCGCTGCCCTGCGTCATGAGTGAGGCGGAATCATCCCAGCGCTTCACGACCTCACCCATGTCGAACGCTTCGCAGTGCGGCGAGCTGACCCTGATCGTGATGAGCGCCCGCGGCAGCACGATGCCGCTGATGCGCGTGACGCTGAGGTGGCTGCCCCCGTCAGCGTGCTCGGCGAGGGTGTCGGTCGCGAGCTGCGTGGCGTACACGGTGAAGAACAGATGGTCGGCGTGAGCCGTCACCTTGGCGCGCTCGTGCGGAGCGAGAGCATCCTCGACCACAGTCCCGCTCACGCCCAACCGCAGGACGAGCTGACGCAGTTGCTCCGGCGACGGGTCGAGCAGGTCGACCCAGACGAGGTTCTCCTCGTCGCGCATCGCGTCGGCGAGCGCACCCGCCTCGATGGAGCGCGCCTTCGCCTCTTTCCTGCGCCACACCCGCGCGTCAGCGATATCGAGACCCTCGATCATGACGGCTCACCGGCGCGCGGGGGGTTCGAGCGAAGCGGAGCAGGACGAATCATGAGCGCATTGTGACGCATCGCCCCGACAAGACGCTGTGGATCGCGCCGACAGGACGCTGGGATCGTCGCGGCCCGGTTCACGGGGCGGAAGCACCCACGGACCATCGCGCTACTCGCTTCGTCGTTCGTCGCGGCCCGCTCACGGGTCGCAGGCCCTAGGCTGACGGCATGTCCTTCACGGAGTACTTCAGCCCTGACCGTTTCGACTCCCCCGCCACCGAGGACGACCTCACGCACGCCGAGGAGAAGCTCGGCGTTACCTTTCCCGACGACCTGCGCGCCTTCTGGCTGACGACGGCGACGTACAACGGCAACGTCCACATGGCCGACGGCACCGACGGGCCCTACCTGCGCGTGCTGCACCCGAGTTCGGTGACCAAGACCGGCGACATCGTCGTCTTCGGCCGCGGCGAGGACTGGGACTTCGGCGTCGTCCCCGGTCACCCGACGCGCTGGGTCGACGTCGAGCGCGACAGCGGCGAGGAGCTCAGCGAGCTCGGCGCCACGTTCGTCGGCTTCCTCGAGTCGCTGCGCAACGAGCACGCCGAGCAGGACGACCTGTTCGCCTGAGCGCGGCGATCAGGGCGCTATGACGCGCCCACGCTGACCAGGACAACCGGGCATCAGGCGTGATGACGGCGCCGGGCGCGGCGCGTGGTGCGTCATCACGACGCATCGGCGAGGCGCTGCTCCGTCGTCACTGCGCCTCGAACCACTCGGTCCACGAGCGCCCGCGGTCCTCGGAATGGCGGGCATCTCGACACCGGCGAACCTCCAGTGCCACCGCGCCGGCACACCCGTCAGAGCGTCTCGACGAGCCGGATGCGCTGCAGCACGACGGGCGTCGCATCGTCGACGACGAGGTCGGGGTCGCCGAGCTCGGCCCGCATCGCGTCGGAGGCCCAGAAGCGTTCGTGCGCCCCGCGCCATTCGTCGACGCTGCGGAACCCCTCCCCCTCGTCGACGGCGTGCTCGAGGTCAACCTCTCCCAGCGGGACGACGCGCACCTCGACTGTCTCGGTGACGCCGACGGGCATCCCCGCCGACGAGATGAGCACCTCGCGCTCACCGACCCGCGGCAGTTCATCGTCCGCTGAATACGCGGCTGCCAGGGATGATGTCGCCGTCTTGGCACCGCGAAGGATCGGCGCGAGCAGCGCGTCCCGCTGCGGGCCCGCGAACCCGTACAGACCGGGTCGGGCACCGGGCCACTGCGCGTCGATCGCGATCTGACGAAGCCTCTCCACGTAGCTCTCCCAGGAGAACTCGTCGCCCCACGGCAGGTTGGGGTTCGCCTCACGCATGCCGACGCGTCCGTCGAGCAGTTCGCGCAGGACGTCGACCTGCCCCGCGTGGCGGGCCACCTCCACACTCAGGTGGACGAGTACGCGGTGCAGGGTGACGTCGGGCTGCGGCCACCACGGCACGTGGCCGGCGGCGTCGAGGTCGAGGCTCGCGATCGTCTCGTCGGCGTGTGCGACGGCCCGGCGGTAGAGGCGCACAACGCTCTCCACGGTCTCGTCGGACGTCGCCCACAGGTCGGCGTTGGGCTCGGCGTCCTGCCCCATCCACGGCAGCTCCTCGCCGGGGCGGTCGAAGACGTGCCCGAGGTAGCCGTGCTCCATCGCTGCGAGGTGCTTGACGATGCCGAGCAAGTTCGACCCCGTCGACGTCATCGGCCAGCGCAGCTGCCACTCGTCGAGGCCCTCGAGCTTCCACAGGATCGCCGAACGCAGCGAGTCGAGGTACGTCTTCAGCGTGGCCTTGCCGTCCATTCGACCAGGGTAGGTGGCAGCGGTGACAATGGAGCGCATGCCCACCTCGACTCCCACGACGTCGTTCACCGCAGCGCAGAGCCGCGCCCTCATCCGCTCGGTGTTCGGCATCTTCCTCGTCAACGGCCTGATGATCGGGGCCTGGGGCGGTTCGCTGCCCGGCCTCCGTGAACGCCTGCACACCGACGCGTCGGGGATCGGGCTCGTCCTCCTGCTGGCCGGGGGCTCCGCGATCGTGGCCATGCAGGTGAGCGGCCGCGTTTCCGACCGGTTCACACCGCGCCTGCCGTCACTCGTCGGCGGAGTCGGCCTCGCCATCGGGTTGCTGGTGGTCGCGTTCGCCCCGAACTACCCCACCCTCGTGGTCGGCGGCGTGATGATCGGCGCGTGCAACGGTGTCATGGACGTCGCGATGAATGCCCTCGGCGTCGACGCCGAGCGGGCCTCCGGTACGGCGATCATGAGCCGGTTCCATGCGTTCTTCTCGCTCGGAGGTTTCCTCGGCGCCCTGCTCGTCATGGGCTCGGCGAAACTGCAGGGCGGCGACGGGGCTGATCCGAGGTGGGCCCTCGTCGCGGCAGCGATCTTTGCCGGGGCGGGGCTCACCGCACTGTTCGCTCTGACGCCGCAGGCACCGCATGTCGAGGACAGCACGGACGACGCCGCGCCGATCAGCCCCAGGAGCGGCGACGCACCGCCGCGACCCGGCATCCCGCCGCAGGCGTGGCTGCTCGGCGTCATGGCCTTGTTCTTCGGGTTCACGGAGGGCACCGCGATCGACTGGGCCTCGATCCACGTCACGGACGTCGCGCACGTCGACCCGGGGGTCGGCGCGGCCGGTCTCGTCTGCGTGTCCGCGACGATGGTCGTCATCCGGCTGCTCGGCGACTCACTCGTGGCACGATTCGGGCGCGCCGCCGTCGTGCGCTTCGGCGCGCCCGTCGCGGTGGCCGGGTTCGGCGTCGTCATCACCACGTCGTCGCTGCCGCTCATCCTCGTCGGCTGGCTGCTCGTCGGGTTGGGTGTCGGCATGATCGCCCCGCAGATCTACGCCATCGCCGGCCACATCGGCGGCGGCCGCGTGCTCGCCATCGTCACCGCTTTCGGCTATACCGCGTTTCTCGCCGGGCCCGGCATCATCGGCTTCCTCAGCAACCACTTCGGCATCCAGCGCGCGATGATCCTGCCGTTTGTCGCGGGCCTGCTGTTGACGGGGCTGACGTTCACCGCGGCGTTGCGCGACCCACAGGAGAGCTGACGCCTCGTCCCCGCCGGGTCAGTCGAGCGCCTGCCCCCGACGTTCGGGCAGCGCGAGCGCGGCGAGCGTCGCGACCGCGAAGGCTGCGGCGATGACACCGAACGTCCAGCCCTCGCCGTGATGGGTGAACACCCAAGGCACGACGAGCGGCGCCACGATCGAGGCGATGCGCCCGAACGCCGTCGCGCCGCCGGCGCCGCCCGCGCGCATGAGCGTCGGGTAGATCTCGGGCGTGATGGCGTACAGCGCACCCCACGCGCCGAGGTTGAAGAAGCTGAGCGCGCACCCGGCGGCCATGATCGTCGTCTCCGACGTGGCCTGACCGAACAGCAGCGCCGACACCGTCGAACCTGCGAGGAAGAGCGCGAGCGTCGGTCGGCGTCCGATCTTCTCCACGCACACCGCAGCCACCGCGTATCCGGGCAACTGTGCGATCGTGATGACGAGGGTGAAACCGAACGACTTCGCCACCGGAAAGCCGTTCGCGACGAGGAATGTCGGGATCCACAAGAAGGCCCCGTAATAGGCGAAGTTGACGCCGAACCACGTCGCCCACAGAGCGGCAGTCCGCGTTCGATACGGCGCCGAGAACGGGCTCGCCGGCTCTGACGTTCTGGTCGTCTCGACGTCGACGGCGGTTCCCTGCGCGCCCGCGTGGGTGTCGGCAGCGTCGTCGAGGTGCGCGCCGTCGCTGCGCTGCGCCGGACCCGCCGCGGCCTCGAACGAGCGCACGATGCGTTCGGCGTCGTCGTCGCGGCCGACCTTCTCGAGGAAGCGCACCGACTCGGGCAACCCGCGGCGCACGTGAATTGCGTAGAGAGCGGGCACGAGCCCGAGCGCCATCGCCCAGCGCCACCCGTTGTCGTGCGGCACGATCGTGAATCCGATGACGGCCGCGAGCAGCCACCCGAGCGCCCAGAACGACTCGAGGGCGACGACCATCCGTCCACGCAGGCGCTTCGGGGCGAATTCGCTCACCAGGGTCGAGGCCACCGGGAGTTCCGCGCCGAGGCCGAGCCCGACGACGAAGCGCAGGGCGCACAGGACGAGGAAGCTCGGTGCGAGCGCCGACAGACCCGTCGCGAGGCCGTAGACGACGAGTGTGCCCGCGAACACGGTGCGGCGCCCGATGCGGTCGGCCAGGGCGCCGCCGACACCGGCGCCGATCGCCATGCCGACGAAGCCGATCGAGGCGAGCACCGACAGGTCGCCGGTCGTCAGCCCCCACTCCTTCTTGACCGCCACCATGAGAAAGCTGATGAGCCCGACGTCCATCGCGTCGAGCGCCCAGCCGACGCCCGAACCGACGAGCATCGAGCGATGACGCGCCGTGAACGGCAACCGATCGAGCCGCTCGGTTCGACTCGCGGGAGCCGAGAGTGGGGTGGGACGGACCGTCATGGCGCCGCTCTTTTCGTCACATGGGAAAGAAAGGAATGACGTCCACCCTAACGCCTTTGTGTCATGGCGATGAATAAAACGTCACGCCGACTTTCGGCGGGGCACGAACGCGAGCAGCGCAACGGCTGCAACGACGGCGAGGCAGCACAGCGTCGCGTAGGTCGTGGCGCCGGCGACGACGCCTGCGCCGATGCCGCCGCCCGCTCCGGCAAGTGCGACGAGGACGTCGCACGTTCCCTGTGTGCGGGCGCGGGTCGCGCTCGAGGTGGCGTCGACGAGCATCGCCGTGCCGGCCAGCAATCCAGCGTTCCAACCCAACCCCAGCAGCACGAGCGCCGCGATCATCACATCCCCTTGGCCCCCACCCTCCCCGGTGAACTCCCCCTGCTACGTGGTTGGTGCTGGCGCCCCTCGACTCGAGGGTGGGCCTGTCGGCTGAATATGTGGCGCTGAAGGCGCAGCTGTGCACCCCCGGGTGAGGTGTCGGGGTGGACGCGACGGCAGGTGCTGCGTCATCTGGCGCACTTGCAGGCCCACGGGTTGGCGCAGGTCTCGGCGAACGCCGAGTGGACGCGCCCCCAGACCCTGCCGACTCTCGAGGCGGCGTCCGTCGAGCAGGTGGTGCGTGACCGAATCTCGTTGGAACGACAGGTCTTTCGTGAGCGTGCGTCGGCGTGGGTGCTGGCGCGGCGCGCGTCGATCGCTGCGTGCCAGGAGCGCGCACAGCGATGGTGGGCGGGCTTGGACGTGGGTGAGCGGGCGTTGCGGGTGCAGCGGCTGAGCGGGGAGTTCTCGCGTCTGAGTGTGTGACAGCAACAGCAGCACAAGCGCGTGTGGGAGGAACGTAACCTGCGCCGTGGTGTCGATCCGGCACAGCGGCACGTGGACTGGTTGCACGCGCAGGATCGACGGGAGTTCGAGCGGCGCCGTGAGGAGCGACGCGTGTGGTTCGCGAATCTGGCTGAGCCCCTGCGTCAGGCGTACGCGTCGAGCTGGGATGACCACCGCCGCCGCTACGGCTACCCCACGTCGGTGGATGGGGGGCTCTGAGCCGGGGTGAGCCAACCTAGGCGGCCCGTCGTGGCCCATAATCGGGCAGGACGCACCTCACACGAGATGCACACCTACAGGGGATGGCGTGGCGAACAAGAACCTCGGCACGGCTCGCAAGCCAAGCGTGACGAGTTCTGACGGCGTCGATGTGGCCGGGTGCACCGTGCACACGGATCGCGGTCGCAATTCAAGAGCCGCAAGTTCGTGCACGCGGCCCTTCCAAAAGCCAGCCTCGACAGTACGAGTTCTCTCGTCGCCCACTGAAGGAGAACGGTCATGCCGGTCGCGTTCGACACCACTATCCCGATCGCGACGCCGCAGCGCCGTGAAGATCTCATCGACGCCATCATCACCGCCGCGGACAAGCATGGAGAGACTCACTGGCTCGAGTGGAAGAGCGAATGCGACCTGGGTGCCAAAGCTGGCATGTTCGAGTTGGCCAAAGAGATACTCGCTCTGGCCAACCGCGACGTCTCAACGGCACAAGCTGACTGCGGGGGGTTCGGCTACCTTGTCGTCGGGGCGAGCGAGTCCGGCCTTCACGGCGCACCCGCCTTCAGCGCCACCGAGATACAGCAAAAACTGGCGACCTTCTTAGGAACTGGCCTTGAAGCGCCCGCCTGGACAGCGCACCACGTAGCCATGGGGGAAAAGACAGTCCTCGTGATCGAAGTAGCTCCTCCCGCTGACGGCGATCCGCTACGTGTCCTCCAACGCGACTTCGGAAAAGCACGGGCCGGCACGGTCTATGTGCGACACGGTGAGATCGCCTCACCAGCAACTCCGGATCAAATCAGGATGCTTCAGGCGCGCTTCCTCGCAGGCCGATTCGACGACCTCGTCACCGAGCGGCTCGCCCTAGCCTGTGCAACACTCAATGCAGAGTTGGAGTGCCGCCCCAAGGCTGGGCCATGGCACCCCACGGCACGCATCCGACCCCGCACCTACGCGGGCGAGTGGCCCGAAGAAATCCTTGTCATGACCGCACCACAAGGCTCCTTCGAACGCGCGGTACCTGATGCCCACCTACTCAGTCCCCTGCAAGCCGCAGGCATGATCATCGTCTTCCCTGAAGGCGCCGACCTTCTCCATGCCAGTCAAGAAACCCAAGCTTTCCTGCAGGATCAGGGCATTCGTCTTGCCGACAACCACATGGGCCCACGCAAGCCGATCGCGCTGTGCGGCGCTGGCTTCGCACATCTGCACCAGAGCGTGCAGTGGCTCCTCATCGCAGCGTCGCAAAACGGTCAGCTACCTATGTCGATCGGCTTCCACTGCTTACAGCTTTCTGGCCCGAACGACCAGTCCTAGCTGTACCACCCACGCGCCATCCGGCGAGCATTGCTCAGCCGTCACCGCCCGCCGATGTCAGCTCATCGCCACCGCAGCGTCCAGGCTGGGATGGTGATGCATAGGCGCCGTTGCCGGCGATGACGTCGTAGATGAGGCGGCGCGAGACCCCAAGGTCGGTCGCGAGCTCAGCCTTGTTCGCGCCGGCGGCTGCTGCCTGGCGCACATGGGCGATCTGTTCGTCGCTGAGGCGGCGGGCGCGACCCTTGTACACGCCGCGTGCTTTGGCCAGGTCGATTCCTTCGCGTTGGCGTTCGCGGATGAGGGAACGCTCGAGTTCGGCGACGGCGCCGATGAGTTGGCGTTGGAACGTCGCGAACGGCTCGGCCGCGGCGTCGGGTGAGAAGGTGAGGCGTTCCTTGACGAACTCGACACTCACTTTGCGCGCGGTGAGGTCGGAGACGATCTGCTCGAGGTCGATCAGTGATCGCGCGAGCCGGTCCATCGATGCGACGCGCAGCGTGTCACCTCGGCGCACGTAGCGCAGCGCGTCCGCCAGGCCGGCGCGATCGGCTCGGTTCTTGCCGGATTGGTGATCGGTGAACAGCTCGTCGACCGCCCCGAGTGCTTCTAGTTGTCTGGCTAGATTCTGTGATGTCGACGAGACGCGCGCGTACCCCACAATTTGTCCCCGCATGTCTAGACCCTACCCGCAAAGTGGGCAACAAGGTGGCGACCGACCCTATTTGCACGCGAGCCACATAGCGGAGCAACTGTGCAAATAGGGTGTACCCCACCCCACGCAAGTAGGAACCCCCTCAGATGCACACTCTCGGACAAGGGGAATCTAGGGATGGCCCTATCGGCACACTCGGGCGCTCGGGTCGGCGGCTTCGCACCAATCGGTCAGCCGCAGTCCTCGGCTGTTGCAAAAACCTTCGTTTGTGCGACAGGCAAAACGCAGGTGAGTGGTTGGGTGGAGTCATGACCCTTCTCCTGACTGATGGCGACCTCGACAGCGTTGCCCCAGGCGATGCGGTGGCCTGGATGCTGGAAGCTCTGCAGCTGCGGGCTAGCGGTGCGCTTTCGAGCCCGCCTCGGGTTCATGCGTCCCTGGTGTCCGGCAAGATCGTCATGACCGCCGGGCAAACCGCGACCCATTACGGCTATCGCGTCTACGACACGCTGCCCACGACCGCCGGGCAGCAAATCGTTGCCGTGCACGACGCGTCCTCTGGGGACATCGCGGCGGTCCACGTCGGCAACAAGCTCGGTGCCATGCGCACTGGAGCGCTAGGGGGAGTTGCCGCTTCTCTCCTTGGACCGCAGGGCCCAGCGCATCTAGCCATCATCGGAGCCGGTCACCAAGCATGGGCGCAGCTGTGGGCAATCTCGGGGGCTACTGACATCGCGCACGTTGCTATCACGAGTCGTTCAGAGGACTCCCGCAAACAGTTGGCGGCGCAGGCCCAGGAGTTGGGTATCGATGCGCGACCGGTCAGCTCGGTGCGCGAAGCGACCGAAGGTGCCGACATCGTGGTGCTGGCTACGAATTCTTCCACCCCGGTCCTCGACGCGACATGGCTCAAGGATGACGTGCTTGTCACGACACTTGGACCCAAACAGGTTGGGCGCGCTGAGTTTGATCTTGCCCTGCTGGACGGTGCCACGGTCGTCACCACGGACTCACCGGACCAACTGCGCGCTTACGACCCGCCGGCACTCGTAGCGGATGCCGGCCTAAGTGCTGGCGTAGTGGACTTGGCCACCCTGGCAGCGGCAGATCGAGGGCAAACGGAAAGCTCGGTGCGCACTGGTCGACGCGTCTATCTCTCGGTTGGACTGGCAGGCACAGAAGTGCACATGCTCGCGCGCATCTACGAGCAAAGAAGCAGTGCATAAACGGTCGTTTGAGCACGCGTTCTGCTACACGAGGTTGTGCACGTAGTTCTGCTACCGCTCGAGCGTGGCAGAACTACGTGCACAACCGCATCCGGCCGACATGTAGCAGAAACGACCGTTCCTGCACACCTGCGCAAGTGAATTTTTCAACACAGCCGGACGTTTAGTCGCTCCACTTCAGTCCGAGCTTCGCCCAGGCCACTTCGGAGTCTTTCGCTCCGAGCCAGGTGACGGCGTAGGCCACCTCGTCAGGGCAACGCGTCACGATCCAGCCCAGGCGAAAACCAAGAAACGATCGCTGCCTGCGCTCCGAAGGGTGAGCGACTGCCACGAAAATTCCGCTCTCGAGCTCTCTGAGGAGGGGCCAGTCCGGACCGTAGTCCTCTTCGGGGGGTTCAGTCGAGCCATCGGGCCATGCCATTAGAAAGAAGGGCCATGGGCGTCCGTTCCACATGGCCCCGACCTCGCAACCAAGGTAGGCAGACACGCGGCCATCCCGAGACAACGTGGCAACCCGATGGTGGTACCGGTTGAGGTCTGGGGTGTTGGATGCCGGATCGCTTGTCACAGACCCATTGTGCCGAGCGCCGCTAGCCGCCACGGCCAATGGATGCGCGTCGTAGCTCAAACGAAGGGTTCTGCCCCGCCGAGGCGAGCCGGTGGCTCAACCCACCGTTTCTGCACCGACAGCAAGCGCGTACTTACCAGCGGTCGGAGAGTTCTTCGGGGAAGGCCGTCATCCAATAGTCGGGCAGGACGTCACGCAGTGACTTCCATATGATCCGTGTTGCGTCCTCACGGTCAGCGACAGCAACGAGGACGTCTGGGCCGTGAACGGCGAGTCGCTCTCGGCAGACTCCGCAGGGGCTCAGGACGAGGAATCGTCCATCTTCATGTCGGTGCAAGCAGATGGACGCTTTGATTCCCTGATTAAGCCGGTATGCCGCCGCGTAAGGTTCGATTTCGTGGCACACCTCGACTGAGGGGTTGACCGCGCTTGGCGCTGTACCTGTGACGATCGTGCCGTCGGCCAGGAGCATGGCTGCGGCACCATCGTGCCCCCCTTCAGGGAAGCGGTCTTCGATCAGCACGCGGCACGCCTGCGCCGTGGCGTCTAGTTGTGATGACCAGCCAGGTTGTCCAACCGGGTGATGGGCGCGACTCTGCCGATGGCTGAGTGGGGCCGGTGGTGGTTGTACTGGTGGATCCATGGTGCCAGCGCCGCGAGCCGGGCGTCTTCGCTGTCGTAGAACTTCGCGAAGGCCCACCCGTCGGCCAGGGTGCGGTGGAAGCGTTCGATCTTGCCGTTCGTCTGTGGACGGTACGGGCGGGTGCGCTTGTGCACGATGCCAAGTTCGGCGCAGGTGTCACGCCAGTGGTGGCTCTTGTACGCTGAGCCGTTGTCACTCAGCACGCGTTGGACGCTGACGCCGCGCGCAGCGAACCATGCGACAGCGTTGCGCAGCACGGCCGCTGCGGTTTCTTTCTTCTCATCGTCGTGGGCTTCGACGTACGCGACGCGGGAGTGGTCGTCGATGACGGTGTGCAGGTAGCACGTTCCCAGGCGGGGTGCGTGGGTGCTGTTACGGGTGGCGTGGCCGGCTTTGACTGTGGCGATGCGGTTCTGCCCGCCTTGGGCGCGTCCGACGTAGCGGTGGCCGCCGCCGTCGGGCACGCGCCCGAGTTTCTTCACGTCGACGTGGATGAGATCGCCGGGGCGCCCGTGTTCGTAGCGGCGTACTCGTTCGCCGGTGGCGCGGTCGATGTGGGTGAGCCTATTGAGGTGGCAGCGTGTCAGGACGGCGTGCACGGTTGAGGCGGGCAGGCCCAGTTTCGCGCCGATTTCGATGGGTCCGAGGCGTTGACGCAGCCGGGTCTTGACGATCTTGCGGACCACGTGTGGTGGCGTCTTGTTCGGTTGGTGGTGGGGGCGGCTGGAACGATCCAGGAGACCGTCGGCGCCTTCAGCTTCGTAGCGGCGGGCCCATTTCGCGGCGGTCTTCCAGGACACGTCGTAGCGTTCTGCTGCGCGGGCGATGGGCCATTCGTCGTCGATGATGAGGCGGGCCAGGCGTAGGCGGGCGCGGACTGTGAGCGCGGCGTTCGAGTGGGTAGCGTGGGCCATGAAGACCTCCCGGTGCGTGGTGTGGGACCTAGACAGCTCCACTGCACAGCGAGAGGTCTTCGCTTGTCATCCGTTCAGGTCAACGAGTCGCAATGACTCGACCAACGTGCCTGGTCATCACATCTAGTTGGTCGGGGCTCATGCGGCAATCCTAGGTCGGAGCTCTTTCCGTGCAGCTCAAACGCCGCCGCCCGGTCTGAGCGCAAGTCCTGCTGTAGCTCAAACGAACGGTTCTGCGCTACTTCTGGCGCCTCCTTCTATGCCGCCGCATCTTCACCTGAAACCAGACGGCCGGAACGAAGATCAGAGCCAGCAGCACTGCCACGATGACCAAGACCCACCACGGCAGGTCGTCAGAGGCGCCGGGGTTCAAGACCTCCGCATGAACAAGGCACTCCATCGTGTCAGCATCGCACGGAGCGCAAACGAAGGTTTCCGCCCTTCACGGGTGCCGGTAACTCAGCGGGTCGGTGTGGGCCTCGGCTATCCGAGTCAGGATCTTGGCCAAGCGATGGCGGTTTCTCGTTGGCTGGCGCGCGGGCCGCGTTCCGCTTCGCTGGGTGCGCGGCCAATGGCGGTCATCGTGACGACGTCCCAGTGAGGCGGCACCTCAAGTAGCCGGCCGACGGCGTCTTTGTCGAAGGCCCGGAATTGTCGGCAGGAAAGGCCCATCGAGTGCGCCTGGATGGTCATGTGAGCTACTGCCTGACCCAGGTCGTAGATCGAGAACTCGCTAAACTCCCAGTCGGTGTCTTCGACGTAAACGTGGCTGAGGTTCACCACTAGAGCGCTGGCCTGGGACGCCCACGGGCGGGAGCTGCCCGCGAGATGTTCCGTCAGCGCACGCCATTCGGGGGTGTTGCGCCGTGCAACATGAAACGCCCAGGGTTGGGAGTTGCCTGCGGAGGGCGCCCATCGCGCAGCCTCCAGGAGTACGTCAGCGTCTTGGTCACTGAGGTGGTGTGCAGGATCGAAAGCGCGAGGGCTCCATCGTTCGCGCAGGACTGGTAGCAGTTCGCTGGACACCGCCTCATCCAAGCACTCGATGGAAACCCGCCCTCGACGTGTAGCTCAAACGAAGGGTTTTGCGCTCTTCCACCAGCCTGCGGCGACCTCGACGGGTGCGCACAATTACTCATCCCATGCGACCGGTCGAGCTGGTGGGATGAGCAGCATGAACACCTTCTCCTCAGCGCTGTTTCGCGCTGTCGTCGCAGCCGGCGCACCCGTGGCCATCTTCTGGGCTCTCGACTCGCGCTTGAACCCCGAGCAAGGACCGGACATTGGTGGCGGGTTCTTCATGCTCCTGGCGCTGTTCGCTATCCCACTGGTGTGGGCTTGGTTCGATGGCCGTCGTCATGTGCTGCGCTCGACTCTTACAGTCTGGATCGTGGCTGCCGCGCTGGTGTCTCTCGCCGGTGTTGTCCGGTTCATGACCAGTGGTGGTTTCAGCGTTGCCGACACGGGCGAGGCCATCTTCCTCGCAGTCTTCCTCGCCATGCCGTTCCTGGCTGGCGGATGCGTCGGCGCTCTCCTCGGTGGCGCTACATCTCACCGGCGCGCCTGACGTGATGAAGTGCTGCGCCCGGACTGGCCCGGCTTCACCTAGGCCCTGAAGCCCTACGCCGCTCGACCTCACTCACGTGGTGCTCAAACGAACGGTTCTGCACCGCTTCGACAGTGACAGACTGGGACGGAAGATCGCACGGAGGTGGCAGGTGACGTTTCGAGAGTGGACCAAGGCATACGGAGGCACCTACTCGACGGTTTTGCTTGTCGCGATGATGGTGTCGATTGTGGTGGCGAACGAGTACGCACAGGATTCCCTGTGGATGTACCTAGTCATCGGGCTACCACTGCTGCTCACGCTTCAGTTTGGGCTCAGCGTTATCGCTTGGCAGTTCACGGAGCACCGTCGGCGGGGCATGCCCGGTCAAGACTCGACCCATGAGGACTAGCTACTTGGGAGCCCTTGAATCCCGCCTCCGGCGCGCGTGACGGTGTAGCTCAAACGAATGGATCTGCACCAGTGGTGCCGCCCTTCTGTCTGAGGCGGCTGCGCTCGAAGAAAAAACGTTCCATACGACGTGTGCCGTTCCACCACGCCAGGAACGGCAGCGCCAAGAGGCATAGGCCCAGGGGCATCAAAGACCAATCTTGATCGGCCGCGGCGGCGTAGACAGCCGCGATCAGCACAGGTCCACTGATCAGCCACATTATGGCGAACGTGCACCTCCAGTGAAGCGCCCTGGGTTTCGTTCCGCGCTTATGTGGTGACGAGGGTGCTCGTGTGGGATTGATCGTAAGCCGCTTCGACCTCGACTGGGGTGCGGTAGCCGAGGGCTTCGTGCAGGCGCTGGTGGTTCCACCAGCTCACCCACTCCAACGTCGCCAACTCAACCGCCGACGTCGACGGCCACGTCGTGCGCGAGTAGATCAGCTCGGCCTTGTACAAGCCGTTCACCGTCTCAGCCAAGGCGTTATCGTACGAATCGCCCACTGTCCCAACGGAAGGCGCAACGCCGTGCTCGGCCAACGTGTCGGTGTACGCCAGCGAAACGTACTGGACTCCGCGGTCGCTGTGGTGCACGAGCCGCCCGCCCTGACGCGCCGCCGGGGTCGTGGTGATCGCCTGCTGCAACGCGATCAGCGGCAATGCCTGCGTCGTCAGCGATGACGCGACCGACCAGCCCACGATCTTGCGCGTGCACGCATCGGTGATGAACGCCGTGTACGCGAACCCACCGACGGTGCGCACGTACGTGATGTCCGCAACCCACAGCTCGTTCGGCGCCATCGCGTGGAAGTCACGCTCGACCAGGTCCGGGCGGTGATCGGGCAGCTTCGACGCGACGGTCGTGAACGGGCGACGCCCGCGCCGAACACCGTGCAGCCCAGCGACTTTCATGAGCCGGGCGGTCTGATCGCGTCCGATCATCCAGCCTTCGCGGCGCATCGCGTGCCACATCTTGCGCTGGCCGTACACGCCGTAATTCTGCTGGTGAACGCGCCGGATCTCGTCGATGAGTACCTCGTCACGGATTGCCCGGGCGCAGCGCGGGCGGGCTTTCGCTGCCCGGTAGCCGCGCGACGTGATGAACCCACACTCCATCGCGCCCAGCACGCGACAGATGGACTCGACCCCGAACTGACCCTTGTGTTCGTCGATGAACCGGATCATTTCGTCGTGGGGCGGTCGAGTTCCGCTGCGAAAAAAGCCGATGCTTTCTTCAAGATCTCGTTCGCGCGCCGTGTCTCTGCAAGTTCGCGGCGAAGGCGCCGGTTCTCTTCCTCCAGGGACTCACGTGGCGCTGCCGCGCCCACCATGGCTGGTTGTTCGCCAGCACGGGGCATCCAGTTACGGATGGTCGCCGGCGCGATGCCGAGCGAGGCTCCGACGGCGTCCATCGCGACGCGCTGTGAGCATGCTTCGGCGGAGCGCTTGTCGAGCACCATCCTGACGGCGTGCTCACGCAACTGCTGGTCGTACTTCTTGGGCATGGTCCGATTCTCCTTCAGATGAGTCGGAACCAAACCCAGGGCGCTTCAGAGTGCGGGCAGTTCCTCCTTCTCGAGGGTGTCGTCGTTGGTGACGATGGTGAGGCGGGACTTGGCGAGGATGTCCAAGCCGAGGTAGCGGCGGCCTTCGGCCCATTCGTCGGTCTGCTCGGCGAGCACGGCTCCGACGAGGCGGGTGATCGCGTCGCGGGTGGGGAAGATGCCGACGCTGTCGGTGCGGCGGCGGATCTCGCGGTTCAACCGCTCGTTCGGGTTGTTGGACCAGATCTGCTGCCAGAGCCCTTCGGGGAAGCCGGTGAAGGCAAGGATGTCTTCACGAGCTGCTCCGAGGTGTTCGGCGACGTCGGGCAGGCGGTCGTCGACGTAGTCGATGAGCCGGTCGAACTGGGCAGCCACTGCTGGGGCGTCTGGCTGGTCATAGACGCTGTGGAGCATTGCTTTGACCGCGGGCCACATGTTCTTGGGTGTCACGGACATCAGGTTCGCGGCGTAGTGGGTGCGGCAACGCTGCCAAGCCGCTCCGGGCAGGTTCGCGGCGATCGCGTCCTTCAACCCGGGGTGGGCGTCGCTGGTGACGAGTCGGACTCCGGTCAGCCCGCGGGCGACGAGGTCGGCCAGGAACGTGTTCCAGGCCGGTCCGGTCTCACTCGTGGCGACTTGGAGCCCGAGGACCTCACGCCTGCCGTCAGCGTTCACGCCGGTCGCGACCAACACGACGGCCGAGACGACTCGGCCGCCTTCGCGGACCTTCATCGTGAGCGCGTCAGCGGCGACGAACGTGAACGGCCCCGCCTTACCCAATGGACGGTGGCGGAACTCAGCAACGATCTGGTCCAGATCGGCAGCCATCCGGCTCACCTGGGACTTCGACAGCGAGTTGATGCCGAGCGTCTTGACCAGCTTGTCCATCCGCCGGGTCGAGACGCCGGCGAGGTAGCAGTCCGCGACCACGGTGATCAGTGCGGACTCGGCTCGCTTCCTGCGCTCCAGGAGCCAGTCGGGGAAGTAGGTTCCCGAACGCAGTTTCGGGATCGCAACATCGATCGTGCCGACCCTGGTGTCCAGATCGCGGTGCCGGTAGCCGTTGCGCTGGGCCGTCCGGTCCGGCGAGGGACGACCCCACTCGGCACCAACCACAGCGTCAGCGTCGGCCGAGAGCAACGCGTTGATGATCGACTGCAGCAACGACCGCATCAGGTCCGGACTGGCATCGGTAAGGGCTTCGCTGAGCAGGCCAGCAGGGTCGACAATATGTGGAGCGGTCATCGTGTGGTTCCGTTCGAGAGATCTGTGGAAGGTGAACTCGAAGGATCACGCGGTGGCCGCGTCGATGTCCATCACGACGACGAACTCGGCGACCGCGCTACACCACTATCAGGGACTCAACTGCGAAGTCGCTCGCTACGGCGGGCCCGGCACCTATCGCGCGGCCATCGCTGACGCGGGCGCGTGGCGCAACGCGCGCCGCCCGAAACCCTCACGTCTTCACCGCGACACGGCGCTGTCGAGCCTGGTCGCGGCGAAGCTGGAACGAGGGTGGTCACCCGCCCAGATCGCCCACTGGCTACGGCGCGAACAGCAGGATTCGTTGTCGCACGAGTCGATCTACCACGCCCTGTACACCGGCCAGATCCGTGCGCCACGACAGGGAAGCCTCTTGCGATCAGGGCGATCCCTGCGCCATGCGCGCGTCGCGAAACCCCGACAACGCCGCGGCGTGTTGCGGAACATGACCTCCATCCACGATCGACCCACCAGCGTCGAAGACCGGGCCGAAGTCGGCCATTGGGAAGGTGACCTCGTCATGGGCCGACGCCCATCAGCCGTGGCCACCCTCGTCGAACGCTCCACCCGCCTGGTGCGCGTCGTCGCCCTGCCAAACGGGTACAAGGCTGACGCCGTCAGGGACGCTCTCATCGAGAATCTCGCCGACATGCCGCCGCAGTTTCGTCGGTCGTTGACGTGGGATCGCGGCAGGGAAATGGCCTTCCACGACCAGGTGACGCACGCCCTGGGCATGCAGGTGTTCTTCTGTGACGCCCGTTCGCCATGGCAGCGCGGCACGAACGAAACTCCCCCGCGCGCTTCGCCCCAAGCGGGAGGTGCCCCCAGCGAACCGCCTGCTGCGTCAGTACCTCGCGAAGAACGCCGACCTACGCTCCTTCACCCAGACCGACCTCGACACCATCGCGGCGCGAATCAACGAACGGCCCCGCAAGGTCCTCGGCTGGGCCTCATCCCACGACGCTTACGCCGATAGCCTGAACACCATCAATGGTGCGTTGACCGGTTGAATCCGCCGTCATTTGAGCTACGCGGTCAGACGGGCGCGCTCCCGCTCTCATCGCCGAGGTCGACGGTGACGCTGCCGACGAGATGCTCGACCTGATGTCCAAGTTCCTCAACGAAGTCTTCCAGGGCTCCGCGCGCGTCGCACGCATCACGGCACGCCGCACCGGGTTGACAGAGTGACTCCATCCGCGTGAGTTTTCTCGCGCGCCACTCCTCTCAGGGCGTTGAGAGATCCCCGCAACACTATCTCCTGAGGCAGAGTTAGTATCGTCTTAATGTTACTAACTCTGCATGGGAGGTGTGTGTGAAGGCGTCACACGCTGTCACGACGCTCGAGGAGCTGGGTGCCTCCCAATGGGGGCTCATCACCACTGCCCAAGCTCAGGCCTACGGTGTCTCTCGCGTCACCCTGGGCCGGCTGCGCGAGGCCGGCATGGTGCATCCGCTGCGCCGTGGGGTGTACGCCCTGCCCTCGAGCGGTCAGGGTCCGTTACAAGACCTTCGGGCCGCCTGGCTCGCCACGAACCCAGCGGTGCTCGCCGAGGATCGTTTCCACCGCACCGGCGAGTCATTCGATGAGGTGGTGGTCTCTCACCTTTCCGCGGCTGCCGTTCACGGTCTGGGTGACGTGATGCCCACACATCACGAGTTCACGACCCCCCGTCGGCGCACGAGCAGCCACCCCGACGTCGTTTTTCACAGGCGGACCCTAGATGCGGACGAGCTGAGCATTGTTGACGGGCTGTTGGTGACGTCGATCGAGCGAACCGTCACCGATCTGTGCAGCCCCGGCGTCGACCTCGACCACTTCGCCGAGGTCGTGCGCGACGCGTTGGCCCATGGGCACGTCGATGCGCACCGGCTTGCCAACGCCCTCACACCGGGCGCGAAGCGTCTCGGGTTCTCCACGGGGGCTGCTCTCATCGAAGAATGCCTCGAGCGAGCCGGCCTTCCGGCCCCCGTCGTGAACACGCTCCCGCTGTGGCACGCGGCGCTCGTCCGGCAGCTCCAGCAGGCCATGCCCCTCCCGAAGATGGACTTCACTGCACTGTGGTCTTCGACCGGCCTTAACGCGTTGCCGCAGTCGCAATGGCGACAGCTTCAAGAATCCATGCAGCAGATCGCAGCCGAACACGTGCGTGCAGCGACGAGCGACATCGTGAAGCAGCTCGCGATTCCATCCATGCCCCACCTGGGTCTGGCGGCACGCATGACCCCGCCCATCTCGCAACGCGTCATCGACGATGAACATGATGCCGCCGGGCCGGCAGTCCCCCGCGGGCGGGAGGATGTCGCATGAGCACCCCCTCGCCGCGCCCGCAGACGCCTCAAGCACTGCGCCGTTCTCTGGACGCCAAACTACGAGCAGAGGCGCGTGCGCAGGGCGCGAACATCACCCACGTGCGTAAGCAGTACGTCTTCACCCTGCTGTTTAAACGCCTCTTCCACGACGCGGATGGATCATGGGCCCTCGTGGGCGGCAACGCGCTACTCCTGCGCACCGGCGGCGGCCGATTCACCGACGACGTCGACCTGACCTACACCCAGACCTGGGAGGATGCCGAGCAGCTGCGCACCGAACTCACCCGCCTCGCCTCCCACGACCTAGGCGACGGGTTCACATTCCGCTTCACCCGGGCCGACAACCGCCGCCAGCCCGACGACTTCGGCTACGGCACCACCAGCGCCAAAGTCGCAGCCGACGCTCTGCTCGCGGGCAAGGTCTTCGAGACCTTCACTCTGGACATCGCCCTCAAACGCCACGTGCAAGACCCGGTTGACTACGTGCCCGCGCGCCCCGTCATCGAGCACCCCACCCTCGACGACCTACCCCGCGTGCCAGTCGTGCACATCGAAAGCCACCTCGCCGACAAGATCTGCGCGATGTACGAAACCCACCACGGCGGGAAACCCTCCACCCGCTACCGCGACCTCGCCGACATCGTGCGCATCGTGACCAACCTGCCCATCGACGCCGCCCGCCTCCCGCAGACGCTCGAGCGCGAAGCCGGCCGCCGCCACCTCGAGCTGCCGTCCCAGCTCATCTCGCCTCACGAGCAGTGGCAACGCGCGTACCCAGACGCGGCGAAAAAGTTCTCCGAGTTTCCCGCCGAGTACCAGTCCCTCGAGGCATCACTCGCTCGCGCAGCGCAGTGCCTCGCCCCCGTCCTGTCACGAGAAGTCCTCGCCGGAACGTGGGACCCGCACACACGCATCTGGATCGACGCCTGAGACCCCATCTCTAGCGGTCCAGAAACCTTGGCGGATTCAACCGGTCAACGCACCATTGATGGTGTTCAGGCTATCGGCGTAAGCGTCGTGGGATGAGGCCCAGCCGAGGACCTTGCGGGGCCGTTCGTTGATTCGCGCCGCGATGGTGTCGAGGTCGGTCTGGGTGAAGGAGCGTAGGTCGGCGTTCTTCGCGAGGTACTGACGCAGCAGGCGGTTCGCTGGGGGCACCTCCCGCTTGGGGCGAAGCGCGCGGGGGAGTTTCGTTCGTGCCGCGCTGCCATGGCGAACGGGCGTCACAGAAGAACACCTGCATGCCCAGGGCGTGCGTCACCTGGTCGTGGAAGGCCATTTCCCTGCCGCGATCCCACGTCAACGACCGACGAAACTGCGGCGGCATGTCGGCGAGATTCTCGATGAGAGCGTCCCTGACGGCGTCAGCCTTGTACCCGTTTGGCAGGGCGACGACGCGCACCAGGCGGGTGGAGCGTTCGACGAGGGTGGCCACGGCTGATGGGCGTCGGCCCATGACGAGGTCACCTTCCCAATGGCCGACTTCGGCCCGGTCTTCGACGCTGGTGGGTCGATCGTGGATGGAGGTCATGTTCCGCAACACGCCGCGGCGTTGTCGGGGTTTCGCGACGCGCGCATGGCGCAGGGATCGCCCTGATCGCAAGAGGCTTCCCTGTCGTGGCGCACGGATCTGGCCGGTGTACAGGGCGTGGTAGATCGACTCGTGCGACAACGAATCCTGCTGTTCGCGCCGTAGCCAGTGGGCGATCTGGGCGGGTGACCACCCTCGTTCCAGCTTCGCCGCGACCAGGCTCGACAGCGCCGTGTCGCGGTGAAGACGTGAGGGTTTCGGGCGGCGCGCGTTGCGCCACGCGCCCGCGTCAGCGATGGCCGCGCGATAGGTGCCGGGCCCGCCGTGGCGGGCGACTTCGCGGCTGATGCTCGTGTGATGCCGTCCCAGCCGAGCGGCGATGCCACGGCACGACAAGCCGGCGGCGAGGCCGCGGGAGATCTCTTCACGTTCACTCAGCGACAGGTGCCGCCGGTTCCGGGCGCGCGGCGACGGCTTCACTCCGCCATGGCGGCGCAGCAGCGTCCGGACTGGGGTTTGGCTGACGCCGATCGTGCGGGCGATGAGCCTGATCGACTCACCCTTCGCCCACAACGCCCAGACGTTCTCCTGCTGCTCGTTCGACAACCCGGCCATGACACCCACGATCCCCTATCGGTGGTGGTGCGTTGACCGGTTGAATCCGCCACCGTTTGAGCTACAGGCGGCGTGCCAGATCTTGACTCGACTCAGACGAATCCACTCTCAGTTCACCGGTGTCGTTGTCACACCCCGCGGCAGGAACTCACGCATCGAGCCGCACATCGTGCAGGTGAGAACCAGCGACTCCTCGCTCGCCCAGGCAAGGTCGAAGAATTCAGAGGCAGCTGAGTTCAGCTTGGCCCGACGCTGCCAGAAGCGGTCAAAGCCGCAGTGGAGGCAGACGATCGACTTGCTCGCTGCTACTGCGGTGAATTCGGGTGCTGAACGTGAGCTGAACAATCCCATGCCGAGCCTTTCTCACAAAGTTGCCGGAATCATGTCATGAGACACCGGTGTGAGGCCTGGGTCTCCTATCGGTACGGGTGCAGCGTCGCACGTACACGCTGAGGCGAGTCACCGACTGCTGCGATGGTGCTGAACCCAGCGATTCCCCGAAAAGGACCACCCCGTCACGCTGAGCATGGACAACGCCGGCGCCCAGGTCGCCAGCACGAACGACGGCTGGAAGGAGCACCTCAGCTACTGGGGTTGAGCCCAGACCAAGGGTGCGCCCCCGCTGCCATGAGAACCCACCAGCGCCCAAGGAACCGCCAGCCAAACGCAACCAAACCGTTAGCCAGATCTCACTACCGCCACCTGCGATCCACCTATCCTCGTCGAAACGGCCGCGCTGCGGCCATACGAAGAAAGGGCAGGCCATGATCTTCTGGATCATCGTTCTCGTCATCGTTGCGATCGCTCTCGGCCTCGCGTGGAAGAAGGATCGCGACCGTCGTGCCGTCCATTCCACGCATGACAGCTTCGGCAACCACGCCGAGCAGCGCCTCCTTGAGGAAGACCACGGCGTCACCATGCACGGCGGGCCCGGCGAATCTGTCGCACCCGCCTCGACCCGCCAGGGCGAGGGCAGCTCCATCAGCTACTACGGCGGCGGCCCCGCCAGCCACACCAATGGGGGCGGCGGCGTCTTCTGATCGCACCTCATGGTTCGCGGATGCGAACCATGAAACGCCAAGCAGCATGACAAGGTGGGTCGCGTCCTTTCAAGGGATGCGACCACCTCGCTGTCACAGCGCGAACGTCAGAACCTCCTCGTAGCCCGGTCCTGGGACTGCTGCACGAATGGGTGACGTTGATGATGGAAGGGCCCCGCCGGCGGCGCGTGTGACTCCATAGGTGACTGGCAGGCGCTCAGCTTTGCCTTGCAACTGATTCGCCCACGTGCCGTCGGTGCGGGCATCCGAGTCTGGTTCGCGCTGGCCGGGGTGAGCATGACTTCATACGAGCTTGGCTGCGACCCCATCAACGTCTTGTCTGCCCCACCCCCGGCCAGCGCGTGCTCCCCGCGAAGAGAAGCACGAGTCCCATCATGACAACACCTACCCTCGAAGTCACCGCAGCCTCGCACGTCGTTGCGGGCGTCGACACCCACAGCGACACCCACCACGTCGCTGTCCTCGACTCGGCCGGCCGGCGCCTGGGCGACCACGAATTTCCCGCGACCCCGGCCGGATACGAGCAACTTCACGCCTACGTGAAAGCCTTCGGGTCCATCGCCTTGATCGGCATCGAAGGCACCAGCTCCTACGGCGCAGGCCTGACTCGCTACCTGAGCATCCGCGACGTCCCCATCCGAGAAATCATCCGGCCCAAACGCGCACCACGGCGCGCGGGCAAGTCCGACCCGATCGATGCCTACGCCGCAGCCCGGCAGGCACTGAGCGAACCCGAAACCCTCCCTCACGCGAAGAACAGCGACGGGCACACCGAGCAGATCCGCGTCCTGCTGGCCACCCGCCGCAGCGCGATCAAAGCCCGCGTCGCCGCCGCCCGCCAAATTAAGTCTCTGCTGGTCACAGCCCCCGACAGCATTCGCACGCGCTGGCGCGCGGTCAGCGACAAGGCACTCATCGCCGGCTTGGCCGCGACACGACCGTCTGGCGCCATCACGAGCGTGGGCGCTGCGACCGCGATCACGCTACGGCGCCTGGCCCGCCGGTGCGCTTACCTCGATCAAGAGATCACCGATGTCGACGAGGAACTACGCGTCCTGGTCGCTACCGCAGCGCCAGCGATGATTGCGACCAAGGGCTATGGCGTCGTGACCACCGCGACACTGTTGATCACGGCCGGAGCCAACCCGCAGCGGATGCATTCAGAAGGCTCGTTCGCCGCGCTGTGCGGGGCCAGCCCCATCCCGGCGTCCTCGGGCAAGACCACCCGCTATCGCCTCAACCGCGGTGGCGATCGGCAAGCTAACTGGGCACTCCACCAAATCGCGCTCGTCCGCCTGTCCAGCGACCCTCGCACCAAGGCTTACGCAGCTCGTCTACGCGGCACTGGGAAAACGAAGAAGGACATCCTGAGATGTTTGAAACGTGCCATTGCGCGTGAAGCCTTCCGCCTGTTGACCAAGCCCCACCTCGTGCCCCGCACCGACGACCTAGGCCGTGTTGCTAAATGCTGGTTCGGGGCCTTCGGGTGATCCTTGAGGCGTGTCGCGAGATGTCATCACGGACGAGGTCTGGGAGCTGATCCGGGACGTGTTCCCGCCGGTGAGGACACGGGGCCGTCCTCCGGTGGATCGGCGCACGGTGGTCGAGGCGACCGCGTGGCGGTTCCGCACGGGATCGGCGTGGCGAGACCTGCCCGACCGGTTCGGGAGCTGGAACACGATCTACAAGAACTTCCGGCGATGGGCGACCGACGGCGTCTGGGAGGACCTGCTCACCCATGTGCAGAAGCGGGCGTCGCTTCAGGGTGAGATCGACTGGGTCGTGTCGGTGGATTCCTCGATCGCGCGTGTCCATCAGCATGGCGCGACCCTGCCCCGGGTCACAGGGGGATCCATCGAACTACAAGAAGTCGGGGCCGGAGCCTCCTGACCACGCGATCGGCCGGTCACGGGGTGGTTTGACGACGAAGATCCATCTCGTCTGCGACGGGCAGGCCCGGGCGCTGGCGTTCGTCCTCACCGGCGGGCAGGTCGCAGACACGAGCATGTTCACCGACGTACTCGACGAGATCCACGTCCCCGGCCGAGGGCCTGTGCGCACGAGGCCGGATCGGGTGCTCGCGGACAAGGGCTATCCGTCGAAGAAGAACCGGGCCTGGCTGCGCGAGCGCGGCGTCAAGGCCACGATCCCCGAACGGGGCGACCAGATCGCTCACCGCCGCAAGCGTCCGGGCCGTCCGATCGACTTCGGCGATGAGCAGCGGGAGCGTTACAAGGGCCGCAACGTCGTCGAGCGGTGCTTCAACTTCGTGAAGCAGGGTCAAGTGAATCGGCCTGGGTTTCGTTCCTATCGGTTTCCCTGTCCGGCGGTCGCCGGGAGGCCTGATTCGAGGTCAGCGTAGTACGCGTCCTCGATCTCGATCGGGGTGCGCATGCCGAGTTCGCCGTGCAGGCGTTGATGGTTCCACCACCACACCCATTCGAGCGTCGCGAGCTCGACCTGCTCGACGGTCCTCCAGGGGCCGCGCTGGCGGATCAGCTCGGTCTTGTAGAGGTTGTTGACCGCCTCGGCGAGGGCGTTGTCATACGAGTCCCCGACGGTTCCCGTCGAGGGTGTTGCGCCAAGCTCGACGACCCGGTCGGTGTAGACCATCGACATGTAGTTCGAGCCGTGATCGGCGTGATGGATCAGCCCGTCCAGCGGGCCGTCCGCGCCCCAGGCGGCCATGTCCAGCGCTTGCAGCGGCAGCACCTCCGCGCGCAGCGTCGCCGCGACGTTCCAGCCCACGATCCGACGTGAATAGACGTCGGTGACGAACGCGACGTATGCGAAGCCCGCCCAGGTGGCCACATACGTGATGTCTGCAACCCAGAGTCGGCGCGGCGCGTCCGCACGGAACCGCCGCTGGACGAGGTCGCGCGGTAGGGCCTGCGCCTTGTCCGGCCTGGTCGTGAACACCTTCTTCGACTTGCGAACCCCACGCACTCCCGCGAGGCGCATGAGGCGCTCGGTCTGGTCGCGGCCGATGTCCCACCCCTGCCGTTTCAGGAGAGCATGCATCTTCCGCCACCCGTAGACGCCGTAGTTCTCCGCATGCAGCCTAGCGACCTCGGGCACCAGCAGCTCGTCGCGCAGCTGCCGGGCGGAGGCTACGCGGGTCTTCGCGGCGCGATACCCGCGGGACGTGATGAATCCCTGCACTGCCGGGCGCAGCGTCCGGCAGATGAGCTCGACCCCGAACCGCTCTCGATACTCGTCGATGAAGCGGATCATCTCGGTCAGGGCCGGTCGAGCTCCTTCGCGAAAAACACGCTCGCAGCCTTGAGGATCTCATTCGCCTTTCGCAGCTCGGCCACCTCGCGGCGCAGGCGCTTGTTCTCCTCAGCGACATCGCTCGGGACACCGGGCTTCGCGCCGGCGTCGACCTCGCGGCGGCGATGCCACACCCGCAGCGTCTCCGCGCTCATGCCGAGGAGCCCCGCAACATGCCGCACGGCGGACATCAGATTCGAGTGCTCACCGGAGGCCTTGGCCTCATCGAGCATCCGCAGCGCGCGCTCGCGCATCTCGGGAGAGTACTTCTGGTTCATCGTGTTCCATCCTTGCTTCAAGAACGGAACGAAACCCAGGCCGATTCAGCCTCAGCGGATGGCCAACGAATGTGAGGGGAAGTCACGACTCGACTCGAGCACTGGATCGGCATCCTCGCCTTGGCAGGAGCCGTTGTTGTTGGTTTGAACCTTGGCCAGGTCTTCGAGGGGATTGACCTGTTGACGCCCGGCATCGGCACTGCCCTCGGCGCGGCTGCCGGGACCGCGGTGCACGCCGCGAAACAGAGACAGTCTGGCGATGACTTCGACGCGATTCGAGTCGATGCAACTCTTCTGCCGTTTGCGCTGGAGGGCAACAGGAGCGAATTCCATGCTTGTACACAGGCGGGATGAGCTCACGACGGGACTGGGCGAGCCGGCGCGACCCGCTAGTCGCAGGTGCTCTCGAATTGATCGCGCGGCACGGTCTCGCCCGAGTCGCCGACCAGTACGTGGCCGGCACTGAGCTGCGTCAGCCATCGCGGTGCGACGACCACTCCGCTGCCGTCCAGTTCAGTGGTGGTCGAGGCGGCGTCGACGCTGACCTCGCCCCGCTGCGGCCATGAGATCCCAGCGCCGCGCTGACCTTGTGGCATAGAGAAGGACCACCCTCGACAGAAGCGGCGCCGAGGGTGGCGGGCGCGACCTTACGCTGTGAACCGGTGCACAACCAGAGCCATCGAGTGACCCCCAAGGTCAGGTGGCGCCCCCTCGATGGCGGCGCGGCACCCGGAGCCTAGGAGCCAAGCTGGCCAGCGTCCGGCGAACCGCGAATTCGCCCCGCGACAAGGCCGCGCCGGATGGCCGCCCTCGGACCGCGACGCTGCGGCTGGCGAGGGAGCGGACCAGGGTCAGACCGAGGAGAGCGCCCTTGCCTTGATCTGGTCGAACTCCTGCTGGGTAATCGCTCCCGAGTCGAGAAGGGCCTTCGCCGAGGCGATCTCATCGGTCGGGCTCGATCCGGCGGAGCCGCCGGCGACGGACTTGATGTACTCATCCTGCCGCTGCTGGAGCTCCTGGTGCGCCTCGACCGCGCGGTCGGTCATCCCCCGACCTCGAACAAGCAGGTACGCGAGCATTCCGATGAACGGCAGCACGATGATGAACACCACCCACAGCGTCTTCGCGAAGCCGCCGAGGTCCTTGCTGCGGAAGAGATCTCCGAAGATCCACCACAGGGACATGAACCATGCGAAGAAGATGAAGAGCTCGAACATGGCGAGCAGGAATGAGCCGTTGTCGTCGAACATCTGCTGACTGCCTCCTGACTGGATGGACGCTGGCCGAGCGGTCCACGCGGACCCCAGCGCACGACGGTTAGGAACAAGGACGTGCCCGGGCCGTCGCCGAACCACGTTAGCGGCTCTTCCTCACCAAGCGTGGTAGCCGGGTTGCGACACGCTGACCGGGTTGGGCTGGTGAAGACGGGCCTGGGACTCCACGATTCGTAGCGACCAAGCAACGGATCGAGAGGAGTCCCAGGTGAGTGTTGAGGCTACCGTCCTGCCCGCTGCGATGCTCGGCATCTCGGGGTTGGTGGTGCTTGCCGCCGGTGAGTACGGCGGTGAGCTGGAGCTGTTGGTGGAGACCTCCGAGTCGGTGACCGGGTGCCCGCGGTGCGGGGTGGTCGCGGTGGCCCACGGCCGGCGTGAGCATCTGGTGCGTGACATCCCCTCGGCGGGGCGGCCGGCGCTGCTGGTGTGGCGCAAGCGGCTGTGGCGGTGCGCCGAACCGGCGTGCCCGCAACGGACGTGGTCGGAGCGGCACCCGCAGGTCGCGCCGCGGGCGGCGCTGACCGAACGGGCCCGCCGGTGGGCGTGTGAGCAGGTCGGCCGCGACGGCCACACCGTCGAGGCGGTCGCCGACCGGCTCGGCGTGGGGTGGAACACCGTGATGCGCGCGGTCAAGGCCTACGGCCAGCCACTGCTGGATGCCGAGGACCGGCTGCAGGGGGTGCGCAGCCTTGGGGTGGACGAGCACGTGTGGCAGCACGCCGGCCCACGGCGTCGCACCGGGTTCGCCACCGGCATCGTCGACCTCACCCCCGGCCGTGGCCCCCGGGTGCTGGATGTGGTCCAGGGCCGCAGCGGCAAGGTGTACGCAGACTGGCTTGCAAGGCAGCAGCCGGCGTGGCGGGAGCGGATCAGCGTGGCGGCGTTGGACCGGGCGTGTCAGATGGTCTGTGTAAGCCGTACCGAGAGGAACGGTAAGAATCATGACCATGACCGACGAGAAGACGCCGGGAGGGCCTTCGGGCCAGGACCTGGTCGAGCAGCTGAAGGCCTCAGGGCAGCTTGATGCCCTGTTCGAGCAGATCGACGAGGGAAGGGTCGAGCTGACCGGGGACGGTGGGTTCGTGCCCGCGCTGGTCAAGGCCGCCCTCGAGCGAGGACTGCAAGCAGAGCTGACCAGCCACCTCGGCTACGGGAAGGGCTCTGAGGACGCGTCGAAGCACGCCAACTCCCGTAACGGGACGACGCCGAAGACGGTTCAGTCCGAGGTCGGGCCGATCGCGCTGGACGTCCCCAGGGACCGTGCCGGCTCGTTCACGCCGCGCCTTGTCCCCAAGGGCCAAAGGCGCCTGGGAGGGCTCGATGACATGATCATCAGCCTCTATGCCGGCGGGATGACGATCCGGGACATCCAGCACCACCTGGCCTCCACGCTCGGCACGGACCTGTCGCACGAGACGATCTCCAACATCACCGACGCCGTGCTCGAGGAGGTCGCAGCGTGGCAGGCGAGGCCGCTGGAAGAGTTCTACCCCGTCCTCTACCTCGACGCGATCCGGATCAAGATCCGAGAGAACAACCAGGTCATCAACCGCGCGGCGTATATCGCGGTCGGAGTGGATCTGGGCGGGGTCAAGCACGTGCTGGGGATCTGGGTCCAGGACACCGAAGGCTCGGCGTTCTGGGCCCACGTCTGCGCCGACCTCGCCAACCGCGGAGTGCGGGACGTGTTGATCGTGTGCTGCGACGGGCTCAAGGGCCTGCCGGAAGCGGTCGAGGCGACCTGGCCGGACTCGATGGTCCAGACCTGCGTGGTCCACCTGATCCGGGCAGCGACGCGGTTCGTGGCCTACCAGGACCGCAAGAAGGTCGCCGCCGCACTGAAGCCGATCTACACCGCGCCGAGCGAGGACGCGGCCTGGGCGGCGCTGGTCGAGTTCGAGACCTCCGAGCTGGGGCAGAAGTACCCCTCGACCGTCATGACCTGGAAGAACTCGTGGGATCGGTTCGTGCCGTTCCTCCAGTTCCCGCCCATGCTGCGAAAGGTCATCTACACGACCAACGCGATCGAGTCGTTGAACTACCAGCTGCGGAAGGTCACGAAGAACCGCGGACACTTCCCCTCGACGGACGCGGCCGTGAAGCTGCTCTGGCTCGCGATCTGCAACATCGAGGACAAACGCGCCGCCGATCGAGCCCGAGACCGCGGCAAGCCCGCCAGCGAGCGGAAGGCCCAGGGCCGGCTCGTCGAGGGCCAGATCGTCACGAACTGGAAGCAAGCCCTCGCCCAACTCGCCGCCGCCTATCCCGACCGGATCACCCCCTACCTGTGAACACCCCGCTTACACAGACAAATTGACAGGCCCCCATCACCGGCGTGGCCAACGTGGCCTCCAGGACACTGGCGGCCCTGCGCGCCACATCAGGAACCTCTAGCTCCAAAGCACCGGCGATGGCATGCAACATCTCCGAAGAGGGGTCCTTCAACCCGCGCTCGATCTCGGAGAGGTACTGCGCCGACAGGCCTGCTCGTTCGGCGACATCGGACAAGCGCTCGCCTCGCCCGACACGCTCTTGTCGGAGGACATCACCGAGGGACTCTCTCCACAAGAGCCCGGCCTGGATCTCGACCGGACCGCTGAAAGGAACTAGGCCGTGTTGCTAAATCCATTGCAAGGCGGCGGAGAGGCAGAGCCCTGCCGCGTATGACCGGGCGGTCTTGTCGTAGCGGGAAGCGAGTCCTCGCCACTGCTTCACGAAGTTGAAGCACCGCTCGACGACGTTGCGGCCCTTGTAACGCTCCCGCTGCTCATCGCCGAAGTCGATCGGACGGCCCGGACGCTTGCGGCGGTGAGCGATCTGGTCGCCCCGTTCGGGGATCGTGGCCTTGACGCCGCGCTCGCGCAGCCAGGCCCGGTTCTTCTTCGACGGATAGCCCTTGTCCGCGAGCACCCGATCCGGCCTCGTGCGCACAGGCCCTCGGCCGGGGACGTGGATCTCGTCGAGTACGTCGGTGAACATGCTCGTGTCTGCGACCTGCCCGCCGGTGAGGACGAACGCCAGCGCCCGGGCCTGCCCGTCGCAGACGAGATGGATCTTCGTCGTCAAACCACCCCGTGACCGGCCGATCGCGTGGTCAGGAGGCTCCGGCCCCGACTTCTTGTAGTTCGATGGATCCCCCTGTGACCCGGGGCAGGGTCGCGCCATGCTGATGGACACGCGCGATCGAGGAATCCACCGACACGACCCAGTCGATCTCACCCTGAAGCGACGCCCGCTTCTGCACATGGGTGAGCAGGTCCTCCCAGACGCCGTCGGTCGCCCATCGCCGGAAGTTCTTGTAGATCGTGTTCCAGCTCCCGAACCGGTCGGGCAGGTCTCGCCACGCCGATCCCGTGCGGAACCGCCACGCGGTCGCCTCGACCACCGTGCGCCGATCCACCGGAGGACGGCCCCGTGTCCTCACCGGCGGGAACACGTCCCGGATCAGCTCCCAGACCTCGTCCGTGATGACATCTCGCGACACGCCTCAAGGATCACCCGAAGGCCCCGAACCAGCATTTAGCAACACGGCCTAAGGCAGCTGCGCCACGAGCGAGGCGCCACCCTGCTCGACGTCGCCCTCAGCCTCGGCGCAGAACCCGCACGCATCTCCGAACTCGAACGAGGCCGACGCCCCAACGCCGAACTCGCAACCGCCTACCGGGCCTGGCTCGACGTTGCTTGACACCTATAGGAGCATCGTTGAGGTCGTCGACAGCGACGACGGCGTGCGAGGTCGCGAGCTGCTTCGTGATGGCGTGCAGTGTGCTCGCGCGGTGCTGGGCGACGGCGGCGTGCTCTCGCGCGAGACGAGCTCGAGCCTTGATGCGGCCCGTCGTGGGCGTGCCGTGCTGGCCACGCGCCGCGAACGAGTCACCGGGCGCGACGGCGGCGAACAGCGCCGCAGCCGCGAGGATGCCGCCGGACGCCCACGCCATCGGAATCGGGCCGACCCTGTCGACGAGGCGACCCGTCAGCAGCGACGGCAGATACATCGCGCCGACGTGCAGGCTGATGACGAGCCCGACGTGCGCGAGGTCGTGATGGTGCGCCTTCAGGTGGATCGAGCCCGCCGACGAGCACGCAAGCCTGCCGCGTGGCCCGCGACGCGCAGCGTCGGCCCAGCCCTGCACTGACCAGCGGGCGCCCCGACGCGTCACGTCTCACCCCGGAGTGCCGAGACGAGCGCGGGCAGCGCGGCGGCGGCGGGCGCACGCCAGACGAGCGTCGCGTCGTCGCTCAGTTCGGTCTCGGCGGGGTTGATCTCGACGGCGGGCACGCCCCGCGTCAGCGCCCGGTACGGCAGCCCGGCCGCGGGCTGCACGACCCCGGACGTGCCGACGCTGAGGACGAGATCGGCGCGCTCGAGCGCGGCCTCGGCGTGCGCGAACGGCTCCTGCGGCAGTTCTTCGCCGAACCACACCACGCCGGGGCGCACCGCTGCGCCACACACCGGGCAACGCGGCGGGGCCAACCGCTCGACGGGGTCGGACGGCAGCGCGAGTGCCGGGGCGTCGGTTTCGTCGAAGGGGGTGTCGCACTCAGAGCAGCGCAACGCGAAGATGCTGCCGTGCAGGTGCGCGAGGACGCTGCTGCCCGCGCGTTCGTGGAGGTCGTCGATGTTCTGCGTGACGATCCACAGGTTCGCCCGCTCGGCGTCGGCCCAGTCGGCGAGTGCGCGATGGCCGACGTTGGGCTGGACATCGCGAATGAGCTTGGCCCGCCAGCGATACCAGGCCCAGACGAAGTCGGGGTCGCGCTCCCACGCGTCGATCGTCGCGAGCTCCTCCGGGTCATGGCGCTCCCACAGGCCCGTCTGCGCGTCGCGGAACGTGGGGATGCCGCTCTCGACGCTCATCCCCGCGCCCGTGAGGACGACGACGTCACGCGCATCGCGCGCCAGGTCGAGGACTGCGTCGAGGGGTTCCGAAGCTGGCGTGGGCATGCCTCAGCGTAGGCGCCACCCCAGCTGCGAGGTCGCCCGCGCCGCCGAGATGCCCGACCGAACGTGCCCCAGACCAGACGATCGCCTAGGTTAGGTAGACCTCATTCATCGCGACGACGCGGAGGCTCTCATGCCACTCAGGACGATCGAACGCGGGCTGCATGCCGCGTACTCGGCGGCCGCCTCGCTCACCATGGCCCTGCCACCGGAGCGCGAGACCTGGCCGACGACACCCGCCGAGGTGCGCGCCGTCGAAGCGCTGTGCCCGGCCTTCACCCGCGTCACCCTGCACGCCGAGATGTTCCGCACGCTCGAACTCACCGGTCCCGACGAGTACTTCGGCCTCTTCATGCCGCCGGCCGGCGCACCCGTCGTCACCCCGCCTGATGACGAACGCGACCCCCGCAGCGCCGTCGCCGCCATGGACGATGCCGTGCGCCCGCAGCTGCGCTGGTACACGATCCGGATGCTGCGCCCCGAGCACGCCGAGATCGACGTCGACATCGTGGACGTCGGCCACGACGGGCCCGGCGCGCGCTGGCTGCGCGACGTCAGGGTCGGTGACGAGGTCGGGGTGCGCGTCCAGTCTGCGCTCTACAGCGCGGCGCCCGCGGGCGGGCATCACGTGCTCGTCGCCGACGAGACGGGCCTGCCCGGCATGCTCGCCATCGTCGACGCAGCCCGCGAACGGGCGACTGGAAAAGGTGAAGACTCGCAGAACACGCAACCCCGCCTCACCTGCGTCGTCGAGGTCCCTGATGCGACATACCTGCACCCGGAGGTCGCCGACGCCGGCATCACCGTCGTGCAGCGCGGCACGGATGCGTCCGGTTCGGCCGCCGTCGCGGCACTCGCAGACCTCGACGTCGACGACGCCGACTACGCGTGGGTGTGTGCGGAGGGCGGCGCGGTGGCCGCGATCAAGCGTCACCTGACGAAAGAGCGCGGCCTGTCACGGCGCGCCATCACGGCGAGTGGCTTCTGGTCGGTGGGCCGCCCGCGCCCGTGAGGCCTCGCCCATGCGGCCGGCGCTGGGCATCTCATCATGTGGGGCGACATAGCCATGCACACCGAGCGCGACGACCATGATGTGAGCAACACCTCACACACTCGGATGCAGACCCCATGCGCGACACTCGTCGCAATGCTTCAGCCCTCATCCTCATCGGCGGGCTCACCCTGACGGCCCGCGGAACGGACGCGGCGGATTCGTCGCCCAGCAGTGCGTCCCCCAGGGCTGCGGCTGCGTCGTCGCTGCCCGTCACGCCGGCGATCAGCGCGTCGAGCACGAACAAGCAGTCGGCGTTCACCGTCACGCAGTTCGACAGCACCAGCGATTCGGGCTGGACGGCCACGTTCCAGGTGCTCAGCTCGCCGGCCGGCAACATCCTCGTCGACCCCGGCATGTAAGACGCGGAGGTCGCCGACTACGTGAAGTCGATCGGCGGCGTCGACGCGATCATGATCACCCACGGGCACTGCGACAAGCTGCGCGGCCTCGCCGTGGAGATGAAGACGAATGCGAAGGCCGTCGCGTTGATCCACGAACTCGACCAGCCCTACCTGCACGATCCGAAGCGCAACTGCTCCATAGCGGAGGGCACCTCGCGCACGACCGACGCGAAGACCTCCACCTTCAAGGAGTCCACGACGACGATCGCCGGCCACCGCGTCCCGCCCATCCACCGGCAGGACACACCGCGGGCAGCACGATCTTCTGGTTCCCGGACGACAACACGATGATCGGCGGCGACACGGTCATGAGCACGCAGATCGGCAGCGCCTCGCACCCGGGCGGCATCGAGGCCTCACGCACCGCGCCGATCGCGAAGTTCAAGAAGCTGACGTTCCCCGCGGATGCGCGCAGATACAACGGCCACGACGCCTCGACGACGTACGCCGAACTCATGAAGTCGAACTCCGACCTCGCCTGAGCCCCTTCTCCGACACCGTAGGTCTGGCACCGCTGAGCCCCGCCCTATTGAGCGATGCTCAACAAGAGTGATAGACAGGGTGAGGCGCGTCACGCGCCACGTCCCCGAGCAAGGAGCCACGGTGCAACGGACACTACGAGACGAGGACAAGGCCCTGCAGCGCGAGCTGCGCGCCTTTGCCGAGAGCTTCCCCGACCACATCAAGACCGGATACATCGCTGACGGCGAGGTCGTGCCCGAGTTGCTGCGCGAAGGTCAGCGCATCCTCGACGACGCCGACCTGGCCGCACCCCACTGGCCGACCGAATGGGGTGGGCGCGGCTGGGACGAACTGCAGCTGCACATCTACCGTTCCGAACTGCAGCGTGCCGGCGTGCCGATGCCGCTCGCGTTCAACACGAGCATGGTCGGCCCCGTCATCGCCGCGTTCGGCTCGCAGGAGCTCAAGGAGCGTTTCCTGCCGAAGACGAAGAGCTGCGAGATCTGGTGGTCGCAGGGCTTCTCCGAGCCGGACGCTGGCTCCGACCTCGCGTCCCTGCGCACGACGGCGGTGCGCGAGGGCGACGAGTACGTCGTCAACGGACAGAAGACGTGGACGACGCTCGGGCAGTTCGGTGACTGGATCTTCACCCTCGTGCGCACCGACCCGAGCGCCGACAAGCCGCAGAAGGGCATCTCCTTTCTCCTCATCGACATGTCCTCCCCCGGCCTCACGGTGCGCCCGATCAAGCTGATCGACGGCCGTCACGAGGTCAACGAGGTGTTCTTCGACGACGTCCGCGTGCCCGCCGACCAGCTCGTCGGCGAGGAGAACCGCGGCTGGGACTACGCGAAGTTCCTACTCGGCAACGAGCGCACGAGCGCCGCGCCCGTCGGCTCGATCAAGGCGGCGCTCGCCGCGGCGAAGGAGCACGCGAAGGCCACACGCAGCCCTCACGGCACCGCGCTCGACGAGCCGCTGCTCGCCGCGCGCTTCGCCCAGCTCGAGGCCGAGGTCATGGCGCTCGAACTGACGGTGCTGCGCGTCGCGGGTGACTCGCGTGACGGGCGCCCCGACCCGGCGTCGTCGATCCTCAAGCTGCGCGGCAGCCAGCTGCAGCAGGACGTCTACGAACTCATGGTCGACGTGGCCGGCGTCGACGCCCTCACCTGGTACACGGGCGAGTGGGGCAGCGAGACGCTGCCGCGGTACCTCAACTATCGCAAGGCGTCGATCTACAGCGGTTCCAACGAGGTTCAGCGCAACATCATCTCCGGCGGCATCCTTGGACTGAAGGGCTGAATCATGGACTTCACACCCACCGAAGAACAGCGCGCGTTGCAGAGCGCGGTGCGCGACCTTGCCTCGAGCCTCACGCCGAAGGACACCGGATCCGGCGCCCCCGCCGGCCCGCAGCCGTTCGACGCGGACGCCTGGGGCAAGTTCGCCGAGATGGGCCTGCTCGGGCTCGCCTTCGCCGAGGAGAAGGGCGGTTTCGGCGCGTCGGCCATCGAGGTGACGCTCGCCGCCGTCGAGCTCGGCGCGGCTCGCGTCACGCTCCCCTACGCCGATGCGATGGCGGCTGCGACGGCCCTCGACGCGGCGAACTCGCCGCTGCTCGCCGACGTCATCAGCGGCGAGAAGCTCGTGCTCACCGCGTTCGGCGAGTCGGGTGCGACGTGGTCACCGGCCGCGAGCGCCCGCACCGCGTCGGGTAGCGAGCTGGCGGGTGAGGCTCGCGGCAACACCGACCTGTCGTCGGCTGACGCCATCGTCACGACCGCCGGCACGGGCGACGACGTCGGGGTCTACCTCGTCGAATCCCCCACCGTCGACGGCCCGAAGGTGACGCTCGACGGCGCTCCCGCGACGCGGCTCGGCGGCCGCGAGGTGCTCGACGCCGCGCTCACACTGGGCAACGTCGCACAGTGCGGCGAGGCGCTCGGAGCGATGGGAGCCGCGCTCGCGCTGACGGTCGAGTACCTCAAGACGCGCAAGCAGTTCGGCGTGCCGATCATGCGGTTCCAGACCCTCACGCAACGCGCCGCCGACATGTACGTCGGCGTCGAGCTGACGCGCAGCGCCGTGCTCTACGCCGCGATGGCGCTCGCCGACCCCGGTGAGGGCGACGACGCGCTCGACCTCGACGCCATCGTGTCGCGGACGAAGTACCTCGTCGGCACCTACGGCCGGCTCGTCGGCCAGGAGGCGATCCAGTTGCACGGCGGCATCGGCATGACGGCCGAGTACGCCGTCGGCCACTACACCTCGCGCCTCGCGACGATCGAGCGAACCTTCGGCGACACCCGTCAGCACCTCGCGGCCCTGGCGGCCGGCGTCGGCGATCACACGTCGGTCGACGTCGTCTGAGACTGCTCGCACGACGGCGGCCGACGACGAATGACGAACGGCGGGACGAGCATCCAAACTCGTCCCGCCGTTCGTGTGTCATGCGCTCGTCGCCGACAAATCCGGCCCGCCGCGCAGCGTCAGCCGATCGTCATCACGACGCGTTCGACGACTCGTCGCTCGCGGCATCGCGGTCGAGTCGCGCGAACCGGTCGAACACGGCCGCACCGATGGGCAGCGCGCGCTCGTCGAGCATGAACGCAGGGTGGTGCAGGTCGGTCTCGTCGCTGTCGCCGTCCCAGACGCCGAGGCGCAGGTAGATGCCGGGGATCTCTTCGGTGTACCAGCCGAAGTCCTCGCCACCGGACGACTGGTCGGCCTCGCCGACGCCGTCCTCGCCGAGGACGTCGGTGACCGCCTGGGCTGCGAGCTGCGCGCACGCCTCGTCGTTGACGACCGGCGGCACACCTTGCACGTAGTTGACCTCGGCCTTCACGCCGTACAGCTCGGCGATGCCCGAGATCGCGGGCGGCACGACGTCGGGCAGCTGCGCCCACGTGTCGCGGCTCGCGGAGCGGACGGTGCCGACGAGCGTCCCCTTCGACGGGATGACGTTCGCGGCGCTGCCGCCGGCCTCGATCGAGCCCCACGTCATGACGGTGCCCGAGCGCGGGTCGATGCGGCGGTCGATGACCTGGGCCGCGCCCGTCGCGATGCTCGCGAGCGCGTAGATGAGGTCGCCGGTCTCGTGCGGACGCGCGGTGTGCCCGCCGTCGGAGGTCAGCGTCACCTCGATCTTCGCGTTCGAGGAGGTGATGGCGCCCGCGTGCACACCGACGTCACCGACGACGCGGTGCGGGTCGCAGTGAAGCGCGATGATGCGGTCGACGCCCTCGATCGCGCCGTCCTCGACGCAGTCGACGGCGCCGCCGGGCATCTGCTCCTCGGCGGGCTGGAAGATGAGGCGGACGGGGCGCGGCGGCGGGTTCTTCGCGAGCAGCGTCGCGGCGCCGAGCAGCATCGCCGTGTGCGCGTCGTGGCCGCAGGAGTGGCTGACGCCCTCGTTCGTCGAGGCGAACTCGAGGTCGGTCTCCTCATCCATCGGCAGCGCGTCGATGTCGGCGCGCAACGCGACGAGGTCGTCGGCCGTCGCGTCGTCGGCGGCGGGCACGTCACAGATCAAGCCGGTGCCGACGGAGAAACGTCGCACCTCGAACCCGAGACCTTCGAGCTGTTCGGCGACGTAGTCCGTCGTCGCCTTCTCCTCATAGCTCAGCTCGGGGTTGGTGTGCAGGTGGCGGCGCCACTCGACGAGCTTGTCCCGCAGGTCGTCGTCGATGCCGTCGTACGCCATGGCGGCCTCGTGTGCCGCGTCGACGTCGGGCTCGGAGTTCTTCCCACCCGTGTTCGCGTCGTTCTTGTCGAAGTCACTCACCGAAGATCCTTTCGCAGAAAGCCAAGACCCGCTGTTCCATGTCCCAGCGGTTGTTGAGACGTTCGAACTCGTGCCCCTCGTCGGGGAACAACAGCATCTCCGCCGGCACGCCCCGCGACGCGAGCACGCCCAGCGCCTGGTAAGCCTCGGAGACGGGGACGTTCGAGTCGAGCTGGCCGTGGATGAACATCACGGGCACGTCGACGCGGGAGAACTGACGCAGCGGGGAGGCTTGCGCGAGCAGGTGCCGGTCGAGCTTGGGGTCGCCGTATTTGGGCATCGCCGCGGAGGCGATCCACGGGTCGGTGTCACGGTAGAACGTCTCGAGATCCGACATGCCGCACGCCGCGATGCCGCCGGCCCAACGCCCGGCGTGCCGGGTGAGCGACGCGTGCACGAGGTATCCGCCGTACGAGCGGCCCATGATGACGGCCTGGCCGTCGCGGGTGATCCCTGCGTCGATGAGGTGGTCGAGCGTGTCCTCGGCGTCGTCGATCGCCGCGAACCGGCCGTAACGGTCGTCGGCCTGCGAGAAGCGCCGCCCGCGTCCTGCTGAGCCACGCACGTTCGGCAGGAACACCGAGTGCCCGGTCGCCGCGAGCTTGCGCAGCACGTTGTTGTAGTCGGGGCGCGCCTGTCCCTCGGGGCCGCCGTGGAAGTAGACGATCGTCGGGGCGGGCTCGCTCGGCGCAGGCCCGACGGCCCGGTAGAGCCACCCGGACAAGCGCATGCCGTCGCGCGCCTCGTAGTGGAGCAGCTCGGGGATGATGTCCGCTTCGCCCCACGCGGACAACACCGGCCGGCCACGTTCGTCCGTCGGGCGCGCGGGTGACATCGTGTCGAGGCCGTCCTGGTCGGCCAGTGCGTCAGCGCCGCTCGCGCCGACGTCGTCACCGGTCGCTGCGTGCCCGGCCGTCTCGTCGTCCGAGCCGCTCTCACGGGGACGGTTCTCGGCCACGCTCTCACCGACGGCGTCGCTCACCGCGTCGTCGACCGCCGTTGCGACAGCGCGGAACTCGTCGCCGACCCAGCGTCGGGCGGCCACGTCGTAGACGACGACGGTGGGCGGAAACTCGGGTCCGGCGACGGTGAGGGCGAGCAGCGACCCGTCCGCCGTCAGCGACGGCGTCGTCGCGATGAGCGACGGCAGCTCGGGCAGGTCGACGACGCGGGCGCGCCCACCCGTCAGGTCCACGATCTGCAGGTCGCACCACCCCTCGTCGTTCCACAGGACGGCCGCCACGGAACCGTCGAGGGAGACGGCGAACTCCTCGACGTCGGCGTCCTCACGTTCGAGGAGCACCTCGACGTCGTGGGCGTGCTCGGTGGGGGTGAGCCGCAGCAGTCGGAAGCGTTCGGCGCTGTGGTCGCTGCGCACGATGAAGCTGGGGCGATCCCCCTCGAACGTGACGAATCCGCGGTCGGTCGTCGAGCCGTTGTCGACCGGCATGATGGGGCGCCAGGTGCCGCCGCCGTCGACGGCCAGGAGCTCACGGTTGCCGCGCGAACCCACGCGGAACAACGAGACGTTGCCACGCGAGTGCGTCAGGGCGCCGCCGGTGCGCCGGTCGACGACGCGGGTCTCCCCCGTCACCGGATTGAACAGGCGGCCCTCGACGGTGCCCTCGCGGTCGAAGACGGAGACGGCGACGAAGTCGTCGTCCCAGCTGACGAGCTCGACCGTCTCGTACGCGGCGAGGTCGACGGTGTACGAGTTCGCGTCGTCCGGGTCGGAGGTGACGAACCAGATCTGCTCGCGGTCACCACCGTCGGGTGCGACCTCGCAGGCGAGCCAGTGCCCGTCGGGTGAGTACAGGACGCGCCGCACACCGCCTTCGACGGGAAGACGCACCTCGCGCTCCTCGCCGACGATCGGAACCCCGTCGTCGTCGAGCGGCATCTGCAGGGCGAAGGGAAAACGATCCTGTTCGACGACGACGCACGCGAGCAGCCGCCCGTCGGGCGAGAGCGCAGGGTCCTTGACGTAGCGGTCCAGCGTGCGCGGGCGTGGGGGGGCGCGGTGCTCGGCGGGCGGCGCGTAGGAGGTCAGGACGTGGGCATGCTCGGGTTCGGGCGGGCTGACGTCGTTCACGTCAGCCGATCCTAGGCGCCCGGGGGGCCAGACCTCCAGAGCGAGCGCGCCTGGTTCGTCTCCGGATGCCGGAGAACCGACCTCGCGGGTCATGATCGAGGTGGTGCCGCGGAGTCGTCGGGGCCAGGAACATCACCTGACGCAACCGTGGCGGCGTCACCGCGATCGGCGCCCACCGCGGTCTCTGACGGGGTCTGCGAGGAGGCTGCAGCCGGCGCTGTCGGTGCAGGTGAGCGCAGGATCCACGTGTCCTTGCCGCCACCGCCGCGGGAGGTGTTGACGATGAGCGAACCAGCCGGGGCCGTTCGGGTGAGGGCGGTGGGGACGGTGTGGGCGCTCAGCTTGCGCGCATCGAGGACGCTGGGTTCCCCCGACTCGCCGGGCGCACTCCCGGGCTGCTCGGTGGCGCGAACGTGCACGAACGCCCGCAGGTCGACGTGCCGCGGGTGGATGCAGGTGCGTCCGCTCTCGTCGGCGGCGTAGGTGGGCAGCGTCGACAGGCGCACGATGTCCTGCGCGATGAAGTGGTCGGGATGCGCCCGCAGCTGCTCGGCGCGTTCGTCGAGCTCGGCTGGGGAGCACTCCGGCCCGATGGTGATGCCGGCGCCGCCGTAGCCGTCGACGGGTTTCACGACGCGTTCGTCGAGCCGTGCGATGACCTCCTCGACCTTGCCGGGTTTGTGGCACAGATCGGTGGGGACCTGCTCGAGCAGGGGCTCCTCGTCGAGGTAGAACCGGATCATGTCGGGCACGAGCGCGTAGACGGCCTTGTCGTCGCCGACGCCGTTGCCGAATGTGTTGACGAACGCGAGACGGTGGTGGGCAAGGGCGTCCTCGAGTCCGGGGCCGAGTGGCTGACCGTCGCAGCCGAGGGCTGCGAACAGTTGATCCTTCTCGATGCGCGCGTAGACGACGTCGAGTGGGCGCAGCGTCGTCGCGTCCTGCAGGTGCAGGCGCCCGTCGACGACGCAGAGGTCCGCGGGCGTGCAGACGGGCATGCCGACGAACTCGGCGATGCGGCGGTGCTCGAACCAGGCGGAGTCGCTCTCGCCCGTCGAGACGAGCGCAAGCCCTGGGTCGTCGGGGTTCGCGGCGTGCGCAGGTGCCGCGGCCTGCAGCGTCTCGCGCAGCATCGCGAATCCGTCGCGGGGGTTGAGCAGGTCGTACTCGCTGATCACGTCGGCGAACGTGTCGTTCGCCATCGCGCGAAGGAAGTGCGAGAACACCACGCCGGAGGGAACGCGAAGGTTGTCCTCGAGGACGAGCCATCGTCCGTCGGCGCACACGAGATCCATGCCGCAGATGTGGGCTCGCACGGACCCGGAGGGTTGGAGGCGGCCTTCGTCGACGTAGCCCGGTGAGCGTTCGATGTCGTCGGCGTCGACGACCCCAGCCTCGATGATGCGTCGCGGCCCGTAGATGTCGTCGAGGAACGCGTTGAGGGCGCGGGCGCGTTGTTCGAGGCCCGCGCTCAGGTCGGCCCACGTGTCGGCGTCGATGATGCGGGGGATGAAGTCCGTCGGGAAGATCCGGGGTTCGTCCTCACCGCTGACGCGGAAGGTGATGCCCTCCGCCTTCTCCATGGCCTCTGCTCGTTCTTGCCGGGCCGCCCGCTCGTCATCACTGAGCGCCGCGATCGCTGCCAGGGCTGCGACGTAGGCGAGGCGGGGCGCGCCGTCCGCGTCGACGGCTTCGTCCCAGGCCTTCGCGACCGACGTGAGGCCGGCTTCGGTGGCTTCGAGCGTCTGTGTTTCGGCGTTCGCGCCCGGGTGCACGTCGGTGGGGCCGTTGTCGTGCAGCCCGAGCAGGGCGCCCTCGTTAGACAGGCCTGACGACGGGTCGTTCTCAGAGGCGGGCATGCCTCGTTTATACGCCGCCGCCGGACCGCGCAGACCCCGAATCGGCTTTTCCACCACACCGATTCGGGGCGTTCGATGCTCGGACGACGATCAGACGACGCCGAGCGCGAGCATCGCGTCGGCCACCTTGACGAAGCCCGCGATGTTGGCGCCGCGCACGTAGTCGCCCGGCACGTCGTAGGCGTCGGCCGTCTCCTCGCAGGTGCGGAAGACGCCGTTCATGATGGCGCGCAGGCGTTCTTCGGTGTGGTCGAACGACCACGAGTCGCGGGAGGCGTTCTGCTGCATCTCGAGGGCGCTCACCGCGACGCCGCCGGCGTTCGACGCCTTGCCGGGCGCGAACAGGACGCCTGCCTCCTGCAGCAGGGCGGTCGCTGCGGGCGTCGTCGGCATGTTGGCGCCTTCGGCGACGGCGATGCAGCCGTTGGCCACGAGGGTGCGAGCTGCGTCGTCCGGGAGCTCGTTCTGGGTGGCGCAGGGCAGGGCCACGTCGCACGGCACGTCCCAGATGCTTCCTTCGGCGACGAATCGGGCGCCCTCGTGCTCGTCCGCGTATTCGCTGATGCGTCCGCGCCTGGATTCCTTGAGTTCGCGCATGGCGTCGATGTCGAGGCCCCGCTCGTCGACGACGTACCCGCCGGAGTCGCTCATCGCGACGACGGTGCCGCCCAGCTGGGTGACCTTCTGTGCGGCGTAGACGGCGACGTTGCCGGAGCCGGAGATGACGACCTTCGCGCCGTCGAAGGAACGGTTCTGCGTCGCGAGCATCCGTTCGGTGAGGAACACGAGGCCGTACCCGGTGGCTTCGGTTCGCGCCTGCGCGCCACCCCAGGTGAGGCCCTTGCCCGTGAGCACTCCGGCCTCGTAGCGGTTGGTGATGCGCTTGTACTGGCCGAAGAGGAAGCCGATCTCGCGGCCGCCGACGCCGATGTCGCCGGCGGGTACGTCCGTGTACTCACCGATGTGGCGGTACAGCTCCGTCATGAACGACTGGCAGAAACGCATGATCTCGGCGTCGGAGCGGCCCTTCGGGTCGAAGTCGGAGCCGCCCTTGCCGCCGCCGATGGGCATGCCGGTGAGCGCGTTCTTGAAGACCTGTTCGAAGCCGAGGAACTTGACGATGCCGAGGTAGACGCTGGGGTGGAAGCGCAGGCCACCCTTGTATGGCCCGAGCGCTGAGTTGAACTCGACGCGGAATCCTCGGTTCACCTGCACGCGGCCGTCGTCGTCGACCCATGGCACGCGGAAGATGATCTGACGCTCGGGCTCCGCCAGACGCTCGATGATGCTCGACTCGACGTAGTCGGGGCGACGCTTCAGCAGCGGGCCCAGGCTGGCGAGCACCTCGTCGACGGCCTGGTGAAATTCTGACTCGCCGGGGTTGCGGCGAAGGATCGTCTCGCGCACGGTTTCGAGTTGGGGTTCGAGCCGCTCAGGCATGTGTTCTCCTCATCGTGGTGTCCCGCCACCTTACGAGCGGATGCCTGCGACGGCCATGTGACGTTGGCCCGGTTCGTAATTCCACTCGAGTGTGGGCGAGTCATGACTCGCCGAGAAGCCTTGCCAGCTCCTGCGCCAACGGAGTGAGACGCGAATCGACGACCGCCCACACGATCTCGTGCTCGACCACCCCGTACTCACGGGCACGGATGTTTCGCATCCCATAGATGCGCTCTAGACGTCGGCAACATAGACAACCTCCGCCTGCGCGAGAGCTGAGTCGCGGAAGTACGGGTTGCGGATGGCGCGCTTCGCCACGAGGTCAACATCGCGTTCGAGGATCCTGCTCAGGTCGTCACGGAGGGCGCAGAAGTCCTCCAGCGGATCGGGGCGATCAGGGAGGAAATCGACCAGAGAGTCGACGTCGCTGTTGTGATGAGAAGTCCCCGCAGCAGCTGAGCCGAACAGGGACAACTCGGCCACGCCGGGACGTTCTGCGACGCGGCTGATCGCCTCGTGGTCCAGGCTCACGACGGAAGGCATGCCCTGCGTATCGCACCGCAGGCTGGATCGACCACAGCACCGGCGGACGCCCGCGACGGGTCGCCTGCGTCCACCACAGGGATCGAGTCAGTCCGTGTAGCCGATGCGCATGTCGACGTCGGCGATGTCGCCGAGTGTCAGCAGTTTGCACCTTCTGCCGGCGCCGCAGCTTGCGTGCGAACGCCTGCCGGATTTCGCGGTTCTTCCCACGCCTGCATTGGGGGCAAGAATAGCCCGTGTGGATTCTCTGCCTAACCATTCTCCCGCTCCGCCCACCATCGTCGAGCGCACTCCTCAGAGACTCGTCCTCGCCGATAGAAGTGAGGTGCGCAGCCAACTCACGACCGATATCGTGTGACACCGCACGATGAAACGGGGAATCGGACGTGTACATGCTCAGGCTGGCCCCGAGGCACGTCGGCGGCGGCGTATCTGTCGCTGCTCGCCGGTGAGGCGACGATGACGACGACCGTCGAGGCGTTCGAGAACGTCGAATCGGCGCACTTCAAGGCGAAGGACATTCTGGGCGCCTCGCGCTTCGCCCTGCTGCCGACGGACAACCCGCACGTCACGTCGGATCTGAAGAAGATCGCCGACGGCAGGGCGCTCAGCCCGGTGCTGCTCGTGCGTGGTGACGCGACGAGCGGACGCGACGCCATCATCGCCGACGGTTATCACCGGGTCTGCGCGAGTTATCACACGGACGAGAACACCGACGTGCCTGTGCGCATCGTCGACCTCGCGCACCGTTCCGCCTGAGGTCGCGACGGACGTGAACTTCGCGCAACTCGCTCTCATCTGTCTCGTCGCGGTGCTCGGGCCGCTGTTGTCGTTGCCGCGCGCGGTGAGGTTGCCGGTCGTCATCGGCGAGCTTGTCGTCGGGCTCGCGCTCGGGCAGACCGGCGCGCGGGTGCTCGACCCGCATGACGGCACGTTCGCGTTTCTCGCGGACGTCGGGTTCGCGCTCGTCATGTTCGTCGCCGGCACGCACGTGCCGGTGCGCGACAAGGCGCTGCGCACGGGTGCGTCGATCGGCGTGGCGCGGGCGGTCGCCGTCGGGGTGCTCGCCGCGCCCGCAGGATGGGCGATCGCGCACGTGTTCGGCACGGGGCACGCGGGGCTGTACGCGGTGCTGCTGGCGAGTTCTTCGGCGTCGATCGTCATGCCGGCGCTGCAGGGTATGCCGCTGACGGGGCCCTCGATCGTCGCGATGCTGCCGCAGTTGGCGCTCGCGGACGCGGCGTGCATCGTCGCGTTGCCGTTCGCGATCGATCCGGCGCACATGTCGCGGGCGGCGATCGGCGCTGTGGCGGTCGTGACGGTGTCGCTCGTCGTGTTCGTCGTGCTGCGGTTCGTCGAGCAGCGCGGGTATCGACGGCGGGTGCACGAGGTGTCGGAGAATCGCGGGCTCGCGCTCGAGCTGCGGGTGACGCTGACGATCCTGTTCGCAGTCGCGGCGCTCGCGCAGTGGCGGCACGTGTCGATCATGCTCGCGGGATTCTGCGTCGGGTTGGCCGTTGCGGGGGTCGGTGAGCCGAAGCGCGTCGCGAAGCAGGTGTTCGCGCTGACTGACGGGCTGTTCGCGCCGATCTTCTTCGTGTGGCTCGGGGCGTCGCTCAACCTGCGTGACCTCGCGGCGCATCCGGATGCCCTCGCGCTCGGTCTCGCCCTGGGGTTGAGCGCTCTTGTCGTGCACGGCGCGATGGCGATGACGAAGCAGCCGTGGCCGGTCGCCGTCACGACCGCGGCGCAGATGGGGGTGCCCGTGGCAGCCGCGACGACGGGGACGCATCTCGGGTTGCTGCGACCTGGCGAGGACACGGCGATGCTGCTCGGCGCGCTCGTGACGATCGTCGCGACGGCGGCCCTCAGCGGTCCGCTGGCGAAGGTGGCGCAGCAGGACGACCGCGTCGATCCGCCACCCACCCCTTAAACATTGAAGCGGAACTCGACCACGTTCCGTAGCCGAATAACCTCTCGACCCACCGCTCCACATCATCCCCGAGCGGCACCCAATGCCGTAGCTCGGTCCAGACCCCGTTTCCATTCTTCGACCTGACGTACTTCTCACGGGGACAGGGGGCGATCAGATGTCAGAATCTGATCGCGCTCGCTCTCCTGCAAGCGCCCGGCGCAACAACTCCACCATCTCCTCATGATGAGTGCGCACATCTGCGTCGTTCCAACTCCCGGTCTCCGCCCGCCGTGCCATCAGCTCGAGTTTCAGGCTCTGCCGGCGAGCATCGTGGTTGTTCGCCTTCTGCGCAGGGAGGTAGTTGCTGAACTTCGAGTTGGTGCTCACAGTGACCAGCGCCAAGTTCCCGAACCAGTCGAGAAGGTGCGGATCCTCCAGGCGGTATGCGAAGGAGGAGTGCTCGATGTCCTCGGTGCCCGGGGAGAAGTGCTCCACGGAGGTGCGGTAGCTGAAGGTGAAGTCCCATTGGTTCATCTCCTCCACCAGCAGGTAGTCCAGGTACGTGAACACGATGCGCGGGATGGCGAAGCCGAGCGCCATCCCATCCGGGCCGGTCTCCTCCTTGTCCGGGTCCGGGGTCACCGCCTCGCGCAGGCGCTCGTGGGCATGGGACTCGAGACAGTGGAGGAAGCCCTGAGCTGTGATCGGCTCATCGTGATCGGTGAGCTCGGTGACGTAGCGAAGTGCATCGGTCATCCAGTGCATCGTGCGCGGGGAGGTGTAGGTGATGCGCAGCGCCGACTGCAGCAGCAGGATCCGTCGGTGCAGGCTGCGCGGGCCGGCACCGGATTCGTCAGCGGCGAAGGTCGAGGGGTACCGGGGAGTGTCCTGCCCGTTGTTGCCGCGACGGGACGATCCTCGCGCGAGCCGGTACAACGACCAGCTGCCAGGTTCCTCGTCCGTGGTGGATTCGTGCCCGGTGGTCAGCGTCGCATCACGCTTGAGAATGAAATGATCGAACAGGTAGCGGATGCGCAGCAGGTCCGTGGTGAACTTGCGCACCCAGTCAATCCGCTCCGGCGGCGGTAGTGAATCGACGCGTGCAGAGAAGCGCTGCACTAGCAGTTTGTCGTCGAGCTGACGATCATCCTCCCGTGCGGAGCCCCTGCCTGCTCCCTCCACCGCGAGAACCTGCAGCAGCAGAGTCGGGAACGTGATCTGCGATGTGAATCGCTCGCCGCCGTCGGCATCTTCCGACTCGGTCCTGACCGTGGTCTGGGAGTAGGCAGCCACCGCATCGTCGAGGGTCAGCGCGGTGGATTCGGGTGTGTTCGAAGCGTCGTCGGCGGCGGGCGAGGCCGCTTCGGAGGTGGTGTCGATGAGTTGTGCACGCAAGCGGGAGAAATCTGCTGTCGGCATCTGGTCCCAGTCGGGGCCGAAGACTTCTGCGCGTTGGGAGGTGTTTCCGGCAGTGGCGCTCATCCCCACGTAGTGCTCCATGTCGGAGCATGCTGTCCAGACGCGGTTCAGCAGGGCGCGATCGAGGGGGTCAGACAGGTATCGGAGGAGTCGCGCCTTGACGATGTCCACGGGACTGAGCTGCGCACCGCGCGTATTCATGATCTCGAAGTACCGATTCAGATCGGTGCTCCGGTCGATCGGCATGCGGACGACGAGGACCCTGGTGAGCAGATAGTCGATCACCTGGGGAGTCTGTAAACGGTCACCGTCGGCCCCGCCGTCCAGTAGCTGTTCGATAATCATCGATGCGCGGAGGATGCCGGAGTCCTCTCGATCCTTCTCATCCTCCGCCGGCTCATCGATCGTATCGGCGACGCCGCGGAGAGCGCGGGTGGCCTTCTCCCGAGCCTCGTAGGTGAGCGGCCGAAGCGGACCGATGCGGTCCTTCAAACCCGGCCGGGAAGAGAGCTTGACCAGCAGGATATACAAGGTGGTCAGGCGCTGCTGTCCGTCGATCACGTCGAGCGGCTCATCGGCCCGTTGCGGAGGGGCGACCACGAGGTTGCCAAGGAAGTAGTCCTTGGCCTCCTCCTGCTCGGCCTCGTCGAAGACGTCGTGGATCAGGCGGTGTATCTGCTCCTCGCCCCAGGTGTAATTGCGCTGGTAGAGGGGAATCGAATAGCTGGGAGCGTCCGGGCTGAAGAGCTGCCCGACGGGGATGGCCTGGACGTCATCCTGAGCGATGGTCTGTGTCATCTCAGCGGGACTCCTTCAGCAGGGTGAGGAGCCGTGCATCCTCCGGGTTGTCAGTCCGCGCCGTGCGCGGGGCGCTCATGTTCTCCAGCTCGATCTCCCGCGGATCGAGACTGTCGCGGATGGCGGAGAACAGGTTCACCTTGTTCAGGCCGTCCATATTGGTGCTGATCCCTCGTGCGTAGTTGTCCGTGGTTCTCCAGCCCAGACGCTCGTACGCCAAGCGGAGGGAGTATGCCCAGCGGAAGAGGTGGCGTCGTACCTGCGGCATATCGGCCTCGGAGTACTTGTTCGTGTAGTACAGGACCGCGGCGACGTACAGCTCCCGGCAGTACCTGAATCGCGCCCCGTCGTGGAAGACCGTGCGATCCGCAGTCGTGAGACCGGCTGTGTTGGCGTCGGAGAAGAGTTCCTCGTCCAGCCGCTCATACTCCTCGAGCATGAACGCGGCGTAGTCGAAGAAGGACTTACCCGCAGCGACCGGAGCATCGAGCTGGTGCTGGGCCCGCTTGAGATCTCTGCGGGTCACCGAGTCGGCATCAGGATAGGACCACTCCTGCAGGCCGGGAAGCACCGCCTTGGCAGCGCGATGGTATTCGGCCCCCGGCAGGCGGCGAGTGGATCTGCCGACTCCCTTGAAGAGGTCGAGGTCATCGGTGGTATATGCATGCGCTGGCATGTTGCGGCTCCACCAGTGGATGCGGGCCAGGTAGGTGCCGAAGAGCCGGTCCAGCTCGTTCTCGTCGGCCTTCTCCCATTGCTCGACCACGGCGCGCTGCTCGGCAGTGCTGGCATCTGCCATTTCGCGCAGGTGGAAGGCCTTGAGCAGGTCGTGCGGGCGCAGTGATTTGCCTCGGAAGTTCTGCGAGTCGAAGAACTGGAATGCCTCATCCTCGTCATCGGTGACGATCTTCAGAACTTTGGCTTCGGCGTCGAGGAATTCCCGGTACCTGTCGAGGCGCCCCGGAGAACGTTCGAGGTCGGCGACCCGTCGCGAGAGTTCCTGATGGACGTGGTGGATCGGGGTGTCCCCTGATTGGAGATGGGGGATTCTCTGGCCGCGCAGAAGCGCCCGCAGCAGATGGAGGGTCAGGATTCTCTGCTGTCCATCGACCACCTCGAAATGCGACTCCTGGGGACGCCTCAGGAGGATGACGGTGCCCATGATGTACGAATGCTCCGGCCTGCTATCGAGAGCCTCCGCGACATCCGTGAACAGCTGTGCCGCGATGCGTGGGGACCAGGAGTACGGGCGCTGGAAATCCGGTATGCGCAGGTCGGGACCTTGAGTGCCGAGCAGTTCGTCGACGGAGACGAACTGCAGCATCTCGGTGTTGATCGTCATGGTGTCGACGGTAATCGATAGGTAGGACGCTGTACCAGGGGTCGGGATCCGAAATTGCATCGTGCAGTCAGTGCTGGAGTGCATGCAGGAGCATGGTGTGCGGGCAACAACGACAAAACGGTCAAGATCGCAACTGCGATAACACTCCAGAGCTGGATCACTGAGCCCCCTTAGGTTAGACCGGAACTCGACTACACATTGAACCTAAATTCCACCACGTCGCCGCACATACCAACCTCTGCGCGTGCACAGCTTCCTGGACCCCGTCATGCCGTCTCCCCACAGCCCAGTCGCGAAGAACGATCCCCATCTCGGGCTCACGCATGCTGTTAGGACCTCGCGCCCGTGCTCGTAAGCATCCAAGCGCACAGAGATTGAGACAACTCTCGGTAGTAGGTAGACTGACCTACCTACTACCGGAGGGCGACATGAATCAAGGATCAGCGCGAGAGCGGCTGCTCGATGCCGCAGCGAGACGCTTCTACGAGGACGGCGTGCACGCGACAGGGATCGACACGATCACTTCTGAGGCCGGGGTCGCGAAGAAGAGCCTCTACAACAACTTCTCGTCCAAGGCAGAGCTCGTCAGCGCTTATATCGATTCCCGCCACGAGGAGTGGCTCGGCCTCCACCAGGCACGTGCGGTGAAGGCGTCTACGGCAGCAGACCGAGTGCTGGCAGTGTTCGACGCCTACATCGACCACGCGAACGATGCCTACGGCAAGGGCTTCCGGGGATGCGGGCTGCTCAATGCGGCCGCCGAGTTCCCGGCCGGACACCCTGCTCGCTCGGCCGTGCGCGCGCACAAGGAGCAGGTGGAGCGGATTCTCGTCGAGAACCTGGAAGTCATGGCCACCGACGCCGAGGCGCTGGAGCTGGCCGAGCACTTCAGCTTCCTCCTCGAAGGAGCCGTCGCACGGGCAGGTCTCGAGGGCACCCCGGCGCGCCTGGAGCACGCCCGAGCCATCGCATCGCGGATGCTGGCCGCACTGTGAAGCGAGGCTCCCCCACCGGCATCTTCGCGGTGCTCGCCGCCGCCCTCCTGTGGGGTACCACGGGGACTGCGGCGACGTTCGCACCGGCAGTCGGCCCGCTGGCCATGGGCGCGGCCGCGCTCGGCATCGGCGGGATCCTGCAGGCAGCCATCGCGGCCCCCTCGCTCCGCCGGGAACGACCCGCACTGTCTTCGCAACGTGGGACAGTGCTCGTCGGAGCCGCAGCCGTGCTGATCTACCCGCTGGCCTTCTACAGCTCGATGCATCTGGCTGGCGTCGCGGTCGGCACTGTTGTGTCCCTCGGCTCTGCCCCCATCGCCTCGGGCCTTCTGGAACGAGTGATCGAGCGACGCAGACTCAGCGGCTGGTGGATGCTCGCCGTAGCGCTCGGCATCGCGGGCAGCGCAGTACTGTGCGCTGCGAAGATGCACGACTCGCCGAGCGAGACGCTCCCCACGGTCGCCGGCGTCATCCTCGGCCTGGTTGCTGGCGCAACCTACGCCATGTACTCGTGGAGCGCTCACCGCCTCATGAACCGCGGCGTCGGGCGCGCGGCAGCGATGGGCGCTGTCTTCGGTCTGGGCGGCATTGCGCTGATGCCCGTACTCATGCTCACCGGCGCACCACTCATCGCTTCCGCCCAGCCCATGATGGTCGGGCTCTACATGGCAATGGTCCCGATGTTCCTGGGCTATCTGCTCTTCGGGTACGGCCTCACGCGCGTCACTCCAAGCGCCGCGACAACGCTCACCCTCGCTGAACCCGCAATCGCCGCCCTCCTGGCGGTGGTCATCGTCGGTGAGCGCCTCCCCGCCCTCGGCTGGGTTGGACTGGCGGGCATCTGCGCCTCGCTCCTGGTCCTCTCGCTCGCACCTGCGACACAGGCGCGTGCCGCCGAACCGTCGCGTTCTAGCGAGCTCCCGATAGGTCAGGAAGTCTGAATCAGTCGGCCTGAGATAGACGTCGGGCAAGACCTGGAGATCCGCCCAGGACCGGGATCAAATCACTTGGTGCGGCCCAAATAGCTCTGTGGAGAGGCTAAAGCGCAAATCTAAATTCCACCACGTCGCCGTCCTGCATGACGTAGTCCTTGCCTTCCATGCGGGCCTTGCCCTTCGCGCGAGCCTCGGCCACCGAACCACACTCGACGAGATCGTCGAATGAGATGATCTCAGCCTTGATGAAGCCCTTCTGGAAGTCGGTGTGGATGACGCCGGCGGCCATGGGCGCCGTCCAGCCCTTGCCGATCGTCCAGGCGCGCGTCTCCTTCGGCCCGGCCGTCAGATACGTCTGCAGCCCGAGCGTGTTGAAACCCTTGTGCGCGAGCTGCTCCAGGCCCGGCTCGGTGATACCGACCGACTCGAGCAGCTCCTTCGCGTCGTCCTCGTCGAGCTCGGCGACCTCGGACTCGAGCTGCGCATTGAGGAAGATCGCCTCCGCCGGCGCGACGAGCGCCTGCATCTCGGCCTGGAACGCCTCGTCCGTCAGCTGCGACTCGTCGACGTTGAACACATAGATGAACGGCTTCGCCGTCAGCAGCCCGAGCTCGCGGATCTCGCTCGTGTCGAAACCGACGGAGCTCAGCGTCTTGCCCTCCTCGAGCACCTTCTGCGCGGCCAGGGCAGCGTCATAGACCGACTTCTCGGTCTTCTTGCCCTTGACCTCCTTCTCCAGACGCGGCACAGCCTTCTCCAGCGTCTGCAGATCGGCGAGGATCAGCTCGGTGTTGATCGTCTCCAGATCCGAACTCGGCGACACCTTGCCGTCGACATGGTGCACGTCGTCATCGACGAACGCGCGCACGACCTGGCAGATCGCGTCCGCCTCACGAATGTTGGCGAGGAACTTGTTCCCCAGCCCCTCCCCCTCGGACGCACCCTTGACGATGCCCGCGATGTCGACGAACGACACCGTCGCCGGCAGGATCGCCGCCGAACCGAAGATCTCCGCGAGCTTCTTCAACCGCGGATCCGGCAACGGCACGACACCGACGTTCGGCTCGATCGTTGCGAAGGGATAGTTGGCAGCGAGCACGTTGTTCTTCGTCAGAGCGTTGAACATGGTCGACTTGCCGACGTTGGGGAGACCGACGATTCCGATGGTAAGAGCCACGAGAGAAGAGTCTACGTGCCACCGCCCGCGCCGGCTTCATCCGACGGACGCCTTCGACATCAGCGGCGCTGACACAATGACGCCATGCTCGTGCACCTGCGTCTCAACGTGCCGACGGACCTCACCGACGCCGTCCGCGACACCCTGAGCGACGACGCCCGCCTCACCAACCTCACCCACCTGCGCGGCGCGTCCCTCAAACCGGCCGGCGACGTCTTCGAAGCCGACGTCGCCCGCGAAGCCGCCACCGCCGTCCTCGACGACCTCAACGCCGTCGGCCTCGGCCACCGCGGCGGCATCGTCATCGACCAACCCCTCGGCACCCCGTTCGACGCCGCGCACGACGTCGAAGAAGCCGCGCACGGCGACCCGGACGACGCCGTCATCTGGCACCTCGTCGAGCGGGAGGCGGAGAAAGCGAGCACACCGACGGCGACCTACCTCGTCTTCCTCTGCATCGCAACAGCCCTCGCGAGCATCGCCGTCATCACCGACTCGGCCGTCCTCGTCGTCGGCGCGATGGTCGTCGGGCCCGAGTTCGCCGTCATAGCCGCGATCTGCACCGGCATCGCCCTCGGACGTTGGCGCCTCGCCGCGCGCAGCGCCGCCACCCTGCTGTGGACATTCGCGTTCGCCATCGTCGTCATCATGCTCGCCGCCCTGCTCGCGGCATCGCTCGACGTCGTCTCGGCCGCCGACGTCACACGCCCCCGCCCTCAGACGGGCTTCATCTGGCGCCCCGACCTGTGGTCGTTCATCGTGGCGCTGCTCGCCGGCACGGCCGGGGTGCTCGCCCTGGCGACCGACAAGACGAGCGCCATGGTGGGCGTCTTCATCTCCGTCACGACGGTGCCCGCCGCCGGAAACCTCGCCCTCGGCCTCGCCATCTTCGACGCGGCCGAGATCACCGGATCCGCCGCGCAGCTCGGGATGAACCTGGCCGGAATGATCATCGCGGGCGTGCTGACGCTCGTCGTGCAACGCCTCGTCTGGCGCCACCTCAGCGACGCCATGCGCCACCGTTCCTCCGAACGGTGGCTACGCGCGCAACTCGGGCCGAGCCCGACCTCACCCGCCGCGGTCGCCACACGGGAGCACTGACCCCGCCACCGCACGGTGGTGACAGGCACCGACCTGGCACCTCCACCGCACACGCAGCGCACCGACAAACCGCGCCGTTCCGGGGTTGTCGGCGGCAGATGCTTGAGTTTCACCCGTGCAGACAACAGCCATCTTCGTGACGTTCGTCGCCGGCCTCGCCCTCGGAGCCCTCGCCATGTGGGTCGCCCTGCGACGCACGGCCGTGACCCCGACGGACGACGTCGCACAGCTCGCCGCGGCGCAGGCCGAGCGCGACGTGCTGCGTGAACGCATCGTCGACCTCGAGGCGACGGTGAGCGACGACGCGCAGACGGCCGCCCTTCTGGGGCCCCTGCGTGACGCCCTGAGCCGCGTCGAGCGCCAGGTCGCGACGCTGGAACGCGACCGTGTCGAGCAGTTCAGCTCTGTCGACGTCGCCCTGCGCCGCGTCACTGCCACGACGGACGAGCTGCGGCGCGAGACCTCATCGCTGGCCGGTTCGCTCAACGCCTCGAGCGTGCGCGGGCAGTGGGGCGAATCGCAGTTGCGGCGCATCCTCGAGCTGTCGGGCATGCTGCGTCGCTGCGACTTCGACGAGCAGTGGCGCGGGCGCAACGACACCGGTGACGACGTGCGCCCCGACGTCGTCGTCCATCTGCCGGGCGAGCGTTCGCTCGTCATCGATGCCAAGGCGCCGCTGAGTGCGTTCCTCGCGGCGCAGGAGGCGGACCTCGACGAACGCGCCCGCAGCGCCGCGTTGGGGCGCCACGCCAAGCAGCTGCGCTCGCACGTCGACACGCTCGCCTCGAAGCGTTACTGGACGGCACTGCCGCAGGCGCCCGCGTTCGTCATCTGCTTCGTGCCGGGCGACGCCATTCTCGCGTCCGCGCTCAATGCCGACCCCGGTTTGCTCGAGGAGGCGATGGAGCGTCACGTCGTGCTCGCCTCGCCGAGCACCCTCATCGCGACGATGCGCAGCGTCAGCGCGATGTGGCAGCAGGCGACGCTCGAGGAGAACGCGCGTGAGCTGCTGACGCTCGGCCGCGAGCTCTACGACCGCATCGGAGTGCTCGCCAAGCACACCCACGATCTCGGCGGCTCGTTGCGACGCAGCGTCGAGGCGTACAACCTGTTCGTCGGCTCGCTCGAGAGCCGCGTGCTCGTCACCGCGCGCCGGATGCACGACCTCGACGTCTCCGCCACCCCGCCGCGTGGCGTCGCGCCCCTCGACGTGACGCCGCGCCCACTCACCCACGAGGCGCTGCTCGAGCCCGTGCTCGCCGAACCCGCGCCGGGCAACCCCTCGGACGAGCGGGGCTGACGGTGCGCGGCCGGGCATGCTGGATGGGATGTCGAAGGCCCCCGCTCCGACACGGAGCGAGGGCCCGGCGCCCGCACGCGTCAGCGTGGCGGCATGTCTCAGTGAAGCGAGTCGGCGCCCTGAACGACCTGCTCGCCGCCGCGCATCGAGTCGGACATGCCGCGCGCCTTGAGGTCACGGCGCAGTTCGTTGGGCAGCGCGAACAGCAGGCTCTCCTCGGCGGCGACGATCGGCTTGACGTCCTCATAGCCGCGGGCGGCGAGGTAGTCGAGCACGCCCCGCACGAGGATCTCCGGCACCGATGCCCCCGAGGTCACACCGACGGTCGTGACCCCGTCGAGCCATGCCTCGTCGAGCTCATCGGCGTAGTCCACGAGGTGCCCGGCGCGCGAACCGTGCTCCAGCGCCACCTCGACGAGACGGACCGAGTTCGACGAGTTGCGCGAGCCGACGACGATCATGAGGTCGCACTCGGGCGCCATCTGCTTGACGGCGAGCTGACGGTTCTGCGTCGCATAGCAGATGTCGTCGCTCGGCGGATCCTGCAGGTGCGGAAACTTCTCGCGCAACCGGCGCACCGTCTCCATCGTCTCGTCGACGCTCAGCGTCGTCTGCGACAACCACACGACGCGCTCCGGGTCGCGCACCTCGACGTTGACGACATCGTCGGGCCCGTCGACGAGCGTGATGTGCTCGGGCGCCTCACCCGCAGTGCCGACGACCTCCTCGTGCCCCTCGTGCCCGATGAGCAGGATGTCGTAGTCCTGGCTCGCGAAGCGCGTGGCCTCGCGGTGCACCTTCGTGACGAGCGGGCATGTGGCGTCGATCGTCTTGAGGCTCAACGCCTTCGCCTCCTCGTGAACGACGGGAGCGACCCCGTGCGCAGAGAAGATGACGGTCGCGCCCTCAGGCACCTGGTCGGTCTCGTCGACGAAGATCGCGCCGCGTTTCTCGAGCGTCGTCACGACATGCTTGTTGTGGACGATCTCCTTGCGCACGTACACCGGCGGGCCGTAGAGGTCGAGAGCCTTCTCGACGGTGATGACGGCCCGATCCACGCCCGCGCAGTATCCGCGCGGCGCGGCCAGGAGAACTCGCTTCGTCTGGGTATCCACGCCCACCATCGTAACGACCACGGCCTCCGAGGCCGAGCGAGTGGGAGCGGCATCACGCGTCGTGGGGTCGCGAACGCGAGCGCCGCAGACTGTTCGCTCCCGCAGAGCGCACCTCACCGCCGCATTCGTCCTTCGCACCCGAGCGTGGCGCCTCGCCCCCGTAGAGTTGCCCCGTGACGAGCACACCCCCAGGCACGGGCACGCCGGCGGGCCTTCCGGCCCTCGCGGGCGACACGACCGCCGAGCAGCCGTGGCCGGTGCGCGTGCTCAGCATGAAGATCGCGCAGTACGTCGATCGCATGTCGCCGCTGTGGGTCGAGGGGCAGATCGTGCAACTCAACATCCGCGCCCGCACGGCGTATTTGACGCTGCGGGACGCCGACGTCGACATGTCCCTCTCCCTCACCGTTCCGACGAACACGCTCAACGCGATGGGCCCCGCGGTTCGTGAAGGGGCGCGCGTCGTCGTGCACGCCAAACCGACGTTCTGGACGAAGCGCGGCAGCCTCATGATGGAGGGCCGCACGATGCGGCCCGTCGGCGAGGGCGAACTGCTCCTGCGCCTCGAACAGCTCAAGCGCACGCTCGCCGCAGAGGGCCTGTTCGCCCCCGACCGCAAACGGCCGCTGCCGTTCCTGCCCCGCGTCATCGGGCTCATCACCGGGCGTGAGGGCGCAGCCGAGAACGACGTCGTCGAGAACGCGCGACGCCGCTGGCCGGCCGCCCACTTCGAGATCCGCCACGTTCCCGTCCAGGGCCCCGACTGCGTCACCGCCGTCAGCGGCGCCCTGCGCGAACTCGACGGTCTCGACCACGTCGACGTCATCGTCATCGCGCGCGGCGGCGGCTCCTTCGAGGACCTGCTCGGGTTCAGCAACGAGACGCTCGTGCGCGCCGTCAGCGCCGCGCGTACGCCCGTCGTCAGCGCCATCGGGCACGACGTCGACACGCCGCTGCTCGATCACGTCGCCGACCGACGCGCCTCGACCCCGACGGACGCCGCCAAGCTCGTCGTACCGGATCTGGCCGCCGAACAGACCGCCCTCGCGCAACACCGCACGCGGCTCAGCCAAGGCCTGCGCGGCCGCTTCGCCGCCGAACGGCGCCACCTCGACTCCCTCGTCGGGCGGCCCGTGCTGCGCGAACCGGGCACCCTCGTCACCCAGCAACGCGACGAGGTCGACCGCCTCACGAACCGCAGCGCCTACGCGATGCGGCAGCGTCTCACCCGCGCGCGCGACCAGATCGCTCACGGGCGCGCCCAGGTGATCGCCCTGTCCCCGCAGAAGACCCTCGACCGCGGGTACGCCGTCGTCCAGCACGCCGACGGCTCCCTCGTCATGGCCCGTGACGACGTCAGCGTCGACGACATCCTCAAGGTGACCGTGTCGCAGGGCAACTTCGCCGTCACGCCCTATAGCGGCAAACCCCGGACGCGCCGAGCGGGGACGCCGGCGACAACGAAGGCGCGCACGGCTGCATCGTCTAAGAAGGCGACGCAGGGCCGCGCGTCCGATGCCCCGAAGACCAAGAAGAAGAATGCACCGGCGACGGCTGACGATGCGACGCCCACCACCCGATCCGAGACCACCGAGGACGACGCATGAGCGACACTCACGAGGCACCCGCGAACGAGGCGTCCGACGACGTCATGAACCACGACTCGACCGATGCCGCCCAGGCCGGCACCCCTGGCACCGTGCCCGCGAGCGCGCCCGACGCCGCGAACGCCGACATCGCGAGCATGGGTTACGAACAGGCTCGCGACGAGCTCGCCCAGATCGTCACGACGCTCGAAGGTGGTCGCGCGCCGCTCGAGGAGAGCATGCGGCTGTGGGAGCGCGGCGAGGCCCTCGCCGATCACTGCACGCGGTGGCTCGACGGGGCACAGTCGCGCATCGAAGAAGCCGTCGCGCGCCGAGAGAACGGCAGCGAAGGAGCCTGACGCGCCGCGCATCTGACACTGCGCACGCCCGGCCTCAGCGGGTCCGAGTTCAGCGTTCCCGACGCTCGCGTTGGCTCACTTCGCGATCTGGCTGTACGGCTTGGCCGCCGCGGCGATCTGCTGCAACTGGGCCCACGAGCCCTTGCCGGTGACGACGGTGTCGAGCCCGGCGAGCGGCTGCGAGCGCACGAGCCCCTTCTGGCCCGACTGCATCTCGACCTTGCGCCAGCTCACGCCCCCGAGGTCGACGCTGCCGGCATCAGAGCCGGATGCGACGTCCTTGATCCAAGCTGCGCCGCCGTCCTTGCGCTGCTGGATCGAGACGTAGTCCTCACCGTCACCCTGATAGCCCGCGCGCCAACGCTCCGCGTGATCCTTGTCGCCCGGCACGATCGCGACGTTGACGGCACGCCACGGCGAACCGAGCCCGTCGGCGACGGCGACGTCCCAGTGCTTCGTCGACGACACCTCGCGCGCGATCTGTGACGCCTGCACGGTGGGCAGTTTCGTGGCCCCCTGACGAGGAATGAGGGCCAAAATCACCAAACAGCCGGCGATACAAGCGATCATGGACAGGACCATGCTCTTGGCGTTTCCCTGCATCCCGCGCCGCTTCGGCGGAGGGGGCGGGGGCATGGCCGGCGCTGACGCAGGCTGTGTCGGCTCGGTGGTCGTGGCCTTCTCGTGCGGGGTACTCACTCCCCCATGTTCGCCGACGCACCTGCGTCAGCGGAAACCGGGGCGGCCCGCCGCCCCGGCCACGCCGCCTCGAGCACCGCGGGAGCCAGCCGCCACACCAGTGCGACATCGAGGAGACACCGACCGTGACATCGAAGCTGCCCACCTACCAGATCCCCGACCGCAACCTGGCGCTCGAACTCGTGCGCGTCACCGAGTCAGCCGCCATGGCCGCCGGCCCCTGGGTGGGTCGTGGCGAGAAGAACCTCGCGGACGGCGCCGCCGTCGAGGCGATGCGCACCCTCATCTCGACGGTGAGCATGAACGGCACCGTCGTCATCGGCGAGGGCGAGAAGGACGAGGCCCCGATGCTGTTCAACGGTGAGCAGGTGGGCGACGGCACGGGCCCCGACGTCGACGTCGCCGTCGACCCGATCGACGGCACGACGCTGACGGCGAAGGGCATGCCGAACGCCGTCTCCGTCCTCGCCGTCAGCGAGCGCGGCTCGATGTACGACCCGAGTGCCGTGTTCTACATGGACAAGCTCGTCACCGGCCCCGAGGCCGCAGACGTCGTCGACATCCGCCTGCCCGTCGCCGAGAACATCCGCCGCATCGCGAAGGCCAAGAACACGACGAACAACGGCGTCACGGTCGTGCTGCTCGATCGCCCGCGCCACGAGCCGCTCGCGCAGGAGATCCGTGACGCCGGCGCGCGCATCAAGTTCATCTCCGACGGTGACGTCGCCGGTGCCATCATGGCCGCCCGCCCCAACACGGGTGTCGACCTGTTGCTCGGCATCGGCGGCACGCCTGAGGGCATCATCACCGCGTGCGCGATCAAGTGCATCGGCGGCGTCATCCAGGGCCGTCTTGCGCCGAAGGACGACGAGGAGAAGCAGCGCGCGCTCGACGCGGGCCACGACGTCAATCGTGTGCTGACGACGAACGATCTCGTCCGCGGCGACAACTGCTTCTTCGTCGCGACGGGCATCACCGACGGTGAACTGCTCAAGGGTGTGCGCTACCGCGAGAACGGCTGCACGACGAGCTCGCTCGTCATGCGCAGCAAGAGCGGTACCGTACGAACCATCGAGGCCGAGCACCGCCTGAGCAAGGTGGCTGAATACGCTTCGGAGCAGTACCAGTAAGTCGGGGCAGCGCATGACGCCGGCCGCGGCGACGAGACGCCAGGAGCCGACGCATGACCCAGCCCAACACCGCCACCACGCTCGTCATCGGTGAGGCCCTCATCGACGTCGTCCATCCTCGCGACGGCGAGAGCGCGGAACACGTCGGTGGCAGCCCGCTCAACGTTGCGGTCGGGCTGTCGCGCCTCGGCCACCCCGCCGTCCTCGCCACGCACCTCGGTGAGGACGAGCGGGGTCACCGCATCCAGCGCCTGCTCACCGACGAGGGCGTCGAGCTGACGGTCGCGAGCTTCGACCTCGACGCCACGTCGACAGCTCAGGCCCACCTCGATGACGACGGCGCCGCGACGTACGACTTCGCCATCGACTGGCCGGCGGTCACGGGCCTGCCGACGGATGTCGCGCACGTCCACACCGGCTCGATCGGCGCCTCGCTCACCCCGGGCTCCGCGTCGGTCTTCGAGGCTTTGAAGGCCGCTCACGCGTCCGCGACGACGTCGTTCGACCCGAACGTGCGCCCCTCCCTCATGGGCAGCCCCGACGACGAGCGCGAGCGCGTCGAGCAGTTCTGCGGGTACGTCGATGTCATCAAGTCCTCCGACGAGGACGCGCAGTGGCTCTACCCGGGCCGCAGCGTCGAGGAGATCGCCGAGTTGTGGGCCGGCCTCGGGCCGCGACTCGTCATCATCACCCGCGGCGGTGACGGAGCGCACGTCCGCCTCGCCGAGAGCGGCACCTTCGAGGTGGCCGGGCGCTCCGTCGAGGTCGCCGACACCGTCGGCGCCGGCGACTCGTTCATGTCAGGGCTCATCTCGGGGCTGCTCGACCTCGGGCTGCTCGGCGGTGTCGAGGCCCGTCAGCGCCTCGCGCACGCCCGCGAGGACGACGTGCGCCCCGCCCTCGTGCGCGCCATCGCCACATCCTCGACGACGGTGACGCGCGCCGGCTCGAACCCGCCCACGCGTGAAGAGATCGCCGGCCTCTGAGCTCGCACCAGGTCTCGACGCTTGCGCCAGTGCACCCGGCGCACAACCACGGCCCGACGGCGACACAGCACAGCCATGCCGAGCACCGTCCTTGCGAGGGCAGCGTCCTTGCAACGCAGCCCCACCGCGCAGTATTCGGATGCCGCACGAACACAGCACGAGGGCCCGCATCGTCACCGATGCGGGCCCTCGACCTCTACTGGAGCGTGACCTCAACCGATGCTCGGGGTGAACCCAAGCATGAGGCTCACATCAACGCTCAGACGTCCGTTCCTCCGGAGATGGCGCCGCGGGCGTCACGCTCCTTGGCACGCTGCAGCGCGGCCTTGCGCTGCTTCTCCGAGTTCGCCGCGATCTGGGTGGCCTTCTCCTCGTTGCGCGTGTAGTTGTGGCCCGATTCCGGGTCGAACACGTGCATGTGTGCCGGGTCGAACGCGAACTCGACCTCGTCGCCCTCGAAGATCTGCGAGCGAGCGTCGAGGTTGACGACGAGCTGGCTGCGAGCGCCTTCACCGTCGAGGTCCTTCTCGAGCGCGTCGAGGTGCTGCTTCGCGGCCGGGTCCTGCTCGAACGGGATGTAGGCGTACTGCTCGTTGCCGAGCCACTCCGTCTGGTCGACGACGGCCTTGAACGTCGCACCACCGGAGACCGGGTTGACCTCGGCGTCCTTGATGTACTCGGGGCGGATGCCGACGATGACGATGTCCTTGCCCGCGACGTCGCGGGCAAGCTGCTCCGTCATCGGCACGGTCGCGAACGGCAGGCGCAGCGTGGTGCCCTCGACGCGTGCGGGTACGAAGTTCATCGGCGGCGAGCCGATGAAGCCCGCGACGAAGAGGTTGGCGGGCTGTTCGTACAGCTCGCGCGGGCTCGCGCACTGCTGCAGCACGCCCTTCTTCAGCACGGCGACGCGGTCACCGAGCGTCATGGCCTCGGTCTGGTCGTGCGTGACGTAGATCGTCGTGATGCCGAGGCGACGCTGCATGCGCGCGATCTCCGTCCGCATCTGCCCGCGCAGCTTGGCGTCGAGGTTCGACAGCGGCTCGTCGAACAGGAACGCGTCGGCGTCGCGGACGATCGCGCGGCCCATCGCGACACGCTGACGCTGACCACCGGAGAGGTTGCCGGGCTTGCGCTCGAGGTGCTCGTCGAGTTCGAGCATCTTGCTCGCCTCGCGCACCTTGCGCTGGATCTCGTCATCGCTCACCTTGCCCTTGTTGAGCCGCAGCGGGAACGCGATGTTCTCGAACACCGTCAGGTGCGGGTAGAGGGCGTAGTTCTGGAACACCATCGCGAGGTTGCGGTCGCGCGGTGCGAGGTCGTTGACGCGCGTGCCGTTGATCTCGAGGTCACCGGAGGTGATGTCCTCGAGGCCGACGACCATGCGCAGCAGCGTCGACTTACCGCAGCCGGACGGGCCGACGAGGATCATGAACTCGCCGTCGGCGATGTCGAGGCTGACGTCGTTGACGGCCGGGAATCCGTCGCCGTACTTCTTGACGATGTTCTTGAGCTGGATGCTGGACATGAGGTGTCTCTCCTAAAGAGGCGGGCGTCAGCCCTTGACGGCGCCGGAGGTGAGGCCGGAGACGATCCGACGCTGGAAGATCAGGACGAGGATGATGACGGGGATCGTCACGATGACGGCGGCCGCGGCGATGGCGCCCGTCGGCTGCGTGAACTGGCTGGCGCCGGTGAAGAAGCTCAGCGCGGCGGGCACCGTGCGGGCGTTGCCCGACGTCAGCGAGATGGCGAACACGAAGTCGTTCCACGCCGTGAAGAACGTGATGATGGCCGTCGTGAAGACACCCGGGCCGGCGAGCGGCGCGATGACCTTGCGGAACGCCTGCCACGACGTCGCACCGTCGACCTGGGCGGCCTGCTCCATCTCCCACGGGATCTGCTGGAAGAACGCGGACAGTGTCCAGATCGCCAGCGGCAGCGTCAGCGCGAGGTACGGGATGACGAGGCCGGGGATCGTGTCGAACAGCCCGATCTGACGCCACATGTTGAACAGCGGCGTCACCATCGCGATGACGGGGAAGAACGAGACGGCGAGCGCCATCGTCAGGATCATCTTCTTGCCCGGGAAGTCGAGGCGGGCGATCGCGTAGGCGCAGAACGTCGCGAGGATGACAGAGATCAGCGTGGCGAGCAGCGACACCACGATCGAGTGCCACAGCGCCGGCATGAACAGGTCGGACGCCCCGCCCTTGAGGATCAACTCGTAGTTGTCCCAGCTCGGGTGCGTCGGGAAGAAGTTGCCGAAGCTGTTCTCCTTGCCCGTCGTGTCCGTGAGGGCGGCGTCGCTCTTGAGCGACAGCGCGAAGATCCACACGAGCGGCAGCAGCGTCCAGATCATGACGGGGATGGCGAAACCGAACATCCCCCACTTGGCCTTGTTCGAGACGTTGGTTTCCATCAGTTGTTCCTCCCGGCAGCGAGGTCGACCTTGAAGCCCTTGACGAAGATCGCCGCGATGATGAGCACGCAGAGGAAGAGGATGACGGCGAGGGCGGAGCCCATGCCGATCTCCACGCGATCGATCGCCTCACGGGAGACGAGCATCGAAAGGCTCGTCGTGTCATTGGCGCCGCCGGTCATGACGTACGGGTTGTCGAAGATGCGGAAGGCGTCGAGCGTGCGGAACAGCAGGGCGACCATGATGGCGGCCTTCATGTTCGGCAGGATCACCTTCGTGAGGCGCTGCCACCAGGTGGCGCCGTCGACCTTGGCGGCCTCCTCCATCGAGGAGTCGACCTGTGCGAGGCCCGTCAGCAGCAGCAGTGACATGAACGGCGTCGTCTTCCAGATCTCCGACAGGCAGATGACGAACAGCGAGCTGCCCCGCTGACCGAACCAGTCGTAGTCGAGCGGGAACGAGCCGAACGTCAGGGTGTGCAGCCAGTGGTTGACGAAGCCGGTGCTGACGTCGAAGCCGAACTTCCACGCGAACGCGGAGACGACCGTGATGATCGCGTACGGCAGCAGGACGACGGTGCGCAGCGTGCGTCGTGGCATGACGATCTTGTTCATGAGCATCGCGATGGCGAAGCCGAGGATCAGCTCGACGACGACCGTGACGATCGTGATGATGAGCGTCGTGCCCATGGCGTTCCAGAACAGCGAGTCCTTGAGCGCGGAGGCGTAGTTCTGGAACCACACGAACTTCTTGCCCGCCGGGTCGGTGAGGCGGTACTTGAAGAACGACAGGTACAGCGCGTTGAGGATCGGGTACAGCGTCACGAGACACATGACGACGAACGCCGGCCCCGCGAGCTTCCACCCGAGGTTGCGCTCGGCGCGTGCGCGATCGGAGAGCGGCGCCTTCTTGCGCTTCGCCCCCGTTGCGACACCGGTGGCCGCACTCTTCTCCATGGATGCAGCGGTACTCACAGCAGGGCCTTCCCCTTCAGGACGTCGAGGATGAACTTCTGGGCCTCGGCCGGAGTGTTCGGCGTCACCTTCGACGGCGGCGAGAACTGCTGCTGCAGAGCCCCGGAGATGTCGCCCCAGTAGGGCGAGAGCGGACGCGGCACGGCCTTGTCCAGCGAGGTGCGGATCTGGGCGGCGATCCCGTTCGGGAAGGCCTTCTTGACGTCCGCCGAGTCGTACGAGGCCTTGCGGCTGCTCGGGTTGCCCGAGGCAACCATGTACGCCGTCGTGTTCTTCTCGTTCGTGATGCACTCCGCCGCCTGGTAGGCGAGGTCGGTGTGCTTCGAGTTCTTGCCGACGGCGAGCTGGATACCACCGAACGGAGGCGCGGCGTCGTGCGAGGCGTCGGTGCGCGGGTAGACCGCGGCCGCCACGTCCTCGGCCACCTTCGGCGCGGCCTTCTGGATGGCACCGTAGGAGTAGGGCCAGTTGACGAGGAAACCGCCGCTCGGCGACTGGAACAGCGTCAGCGACGCCGTCTCGTCGGACGAACCGATCGCGGGGCCGCCGACGCCCGACGTCGCGACCTTGTTGATGATCGACGCGGCCTTCTTGCCGGCGTCCGAGTCGAGGCCGAGCTTGATGTTCTCGTACGTCGCACTCGGGTCCTCGACGATCTTGCCGCCGCCGCCCGCGACGAGCGCGTTGATCCACACGGCGTAGCCCTCGTAGAGCTTGCCCTGGACGCCGACGTTCGTCTTCGTCTTCTTCGCGGCGTCGATGACCTGATCCCACGTCACCGGCTTGCTCATGTCGAGACCGGCCTTCTGCGCGACCGACTTCTTGTACCAGAGCAGCTGCGTGTTCGCCCAGAACGGCACGGACGTCAGCTTGCCCTTGTACATCGAGGCGTCGATGGAGCTCTGGACGCGGTCCTCCGTGAAGTTCTTCTGCATCGACTCCGGCACGGGCGCGAGGTAGCCCGCAGCAGCGAACTCGGTGACGAACGCCGGGTCGGTGCTCATGAGGTCCATCGAGCTGTCGCCCGCGGCGAGGCGACGCAGCAGCTGCGTGCGCTGGTCGGAGGCCGAGTTCGGCAGCAGCTCGACCTTGATCTTGTACTTGCCGCCGGAGGCCTTCGTGCAGTTCGCGGCGAGTGTGGCCTGGCCACCCTTGGAGGCGTCGGAGTTGCCGACGTCCGGGTTGATGTACCAGGTCAGCGTGGGCGTGCCGCCCCCGCTGTCGCCACCGCACCCGGCGAGCGCGGTCGTCGCGAGCATCGCCATCGATGCTGCGGCAGCCACTCGCCTGCGTGACTTGGATGTGTTCATGAACACCGCTCCATCCTTGTTAATCGACAACTCATCATCCACGCACGCTGTGATGGGCGCCATACCCGCGCCGCCATGGAGACCAAACGGTTATTGAGCCGTTACACGATCGCGCGATCAGGGGTGCTACGTTCGCCCTCCCCGCCTGCGATCTGCGTCCACATCTGCGATTTTCGTCAGCATTCACACCCCACCCGCGCATGCCCTGACGGCGGCGCCGCCGGCTCGTCGGGCCGCAGCCGCGTCGCGCTCCGATAGTCTCCACGCATGGCTGATTTCGCGTACTCCGACCTGCTGCCCACCGGCGAGGACACGACCACCTACCGCAAGCTGACGAGCGACGGGGTGCGCACGCTCGAGGGCCCCGGCGGGCGTACCTTCCTCGAGGTCGACCCCTCGGCCCTGGAGACGTTGTCGGCCACCGCGATGCACGACATCGCGCACTATCTGCGTACGTCTCACCTCGCGCAGCTGCGCAAGATCCTCGACGACCCCGAGGCGAGCAACAACGACAAGTTCGTCGCGCTCGACCTGCTCAAGAACGCGAACATCGCGGCGGCGGGCGTCCTGCCCATGTGTCAGGACACGGGCACGGCGATCGTCATGGGCAAGAAGGGTTCGCAGGTGCTCGTCGCGCGTGACGAGCACGACCCCGCTCCCGACGAGGCGTCGCTCGCGGAGGGCGTCTACGACGCGTACACGAAACTCAATCTGCGCTACAGCCAGATGGCGCCGCTGACGATGTGGGACGAGAAGAACACCGGCTCGAACCTGCCCGCGCAGATCGAGATCTACGCCGACAGCCAGCCGGGCCACGAGACCACCTACAAGTTCCTCTTCATGGCCAAGGACGGCGGCAGCGCCAACAAGTCGTTCCTGTACCAGGAGACGAAGGCTATCCTCAACCCCAAGCGCATGCTCGAGTTCCTCGACGAGAAGCTGCGCAGCCTCGGCACCGCCGCGTGCCCGCCGTACCACCTCGCCGTCGTCATCGGCGGCACGAGCGCCGAGTTCGCGCTCAAGACCGCGAAGTACGCGAGCGCGAAGTACCTCGACGAGCTGCCGACGTCCGGTGACGCCGCCACCGGCCACGGCTTCCGCGACCCGGAGCTCGAGGAGCAGATCCTCGAACTGACGCGCAACTTCGGCATCGGCGCGCAGTTCGGCGGCAAGTACTTCTGTCACGACGTGCGCGTCGTCCGCCTCCCGCGCCACGGCGCGTCGCTGCCCGTCGCGATCGCCGTCAGCTGCTCGGCCGACCGTCAGGTGCTCGGCAAGATCACGCGCGAGGGCGTGTTCATCGAGCAGCTCGAGACCGACCCGGCGCAGTTCCTGCCCGACGTCACCGAGGCGCACCTCATCGAGAGCGGCGACGAGGCAACCGGCGCGGGCTCGACCGGCAAGGGCGCCGCCGTCGACATCGACCTGAGCCGCCCGATGGACGAGATCCGCGCCGAGCTGAGCAAGCATCCCGTCAAGACTCGCCTTTCGCTGACGGGGACGCTCGTCGTCGCGCGCGACATCGCGCACGCGAAGATCAAGGAGCGCCTCGACGCCGGCGAGGAGATGCCGCAGTACCTCAAGGACCACCCGGTCTACTACGCAGGCCCCGCGAAGACGCCGGAGGGCATGGCGTCCGGTTCGTTCGGGCCGACGACGGCCGGGCGCATGGATTCGTACGTCAAGCAGTTCCAGGCCGCCGGCGGCTCGATGGTGATGCTCGCCAAGGGCAACCGCAGCGCCCAGGTGACGGAGGCCTGCCAGGAGTACGGCGGGTTCTACCTCGGCTCGATCGGCGGCCCGGCCGCGCGTCTCGCCCTCGACTGCATCAAGAAGGTCGAGGTGCTCGAATACCCTGAGCTCGGCATGGAGGCCGTGTGGAAGATCGAGGTCGAGAACTTCCCCGCGTTCATCGTCGTCGACGACAAGGGCAACGACTTCTTCGCCGCCACGGCGAAGCCCACCGCCATGACCATCACCACCCGCCCCGGCCTGAGCTGACGGCGCCGACGTCATCACCAAGGAGCCACCATGAGCAGCACCCTCACGCCGCAGCAGGCCTGGGACACCCTCGTCGAGGGCAACCGACGCTTCGTCTCCGGCACGACGCAGCGCCCGCACAGTGACGGCGAGCGCCGGCGCGAGCTCGTCGCCGGGCAGGCACCCCAGGCCGTCATCTTCGGGTGCGGCGACTCCCGCGTGCCGGCCGAGATGATCTTCGACCAGGGCCTCGGCGATCTGTTCGTCGTGCGCACCGCGGGCCACGTGCTTGACCCCAGCGTGCTCGGCTCGATCGAGTTCGGCACCGAGGTGCTGCGCGCACCGCTCGTCGTCGTGCTCGCGCACAAGAGCTGCGGCGCCATCAACGCGACGCTCGCCGCCGAGGAGACCGGCGACATGCCGCCGGGGTACCTCCACACGATCATCGAGCGCGTCATGCCGTCGATCCTGCACGGGCGCAAGCACGGGCTGACGACCGGCGAGCAGTTCGAGGCCGAGCATGCCCGGGCGACGAGCGAGCTCCTCCCCCAGCGCAGTCAGCTGATCCGTGATCGCATCGACGCCGGCCGGCTCGCCGTCGTCGCCGTGCACTACGACATCGGTGAGGGCGAGGCGCACGTCGTCGGCACCCTGGGTGACATCACGGCCTGATCGTCCGCCGTTGTCGCCATGCCGCCATCCCCAGCGGGTGGCGGCACGCCTGATGTCGCGGCACGCACAGGCTGCTGTGCGCCCCTCCCGGGCCACTCGCACACTCCGGGGCCTCGGGAGGGCCCGCAGGGACGTTCGGCCCTGACGCGGCGGGCCGGCTCGGCCTACCGTCAGTGGTGACCCGACGTCTTGTCCGGGAACCCGCCGACGAAATGAGCCGTCATGCCCAAGCCCGCCGTTCGCGTTGCCGTCAGCGGAGCCGCTGGCGCCATCGGTTACAGCCTCCTCTTCCGCATCGCCGCGGGTGAACTGCTCGGCCCCGACCAGCCCGTAGAGCTGCGCCTGCTCGAGGTCGACGAAGCGCTCCGCAAGCTGGAGGGCACCGTCATGGAGCTGCAGGACTGCGCGTTCCCAATGCTCGCAGGCACGGAGACCGGCTCCGACGCGCGCCGCATGTTCGACGGCGTCAGTCACGCGCTGCTCGTCGGCGCGAAGCCGCGCGGGCCGGGCATGGAGCGCGGCGACCTGCTCGAGGTCAACGGCCACATCTTCGGCCCGCAGGGAGAGGCGCTCAACGACGCTGCCGCCGATGAAGTGCAGGTCACCGTCACCGGCAACCCGGCGAACACGAACTGCCTCATCGCGATGCATGCGGCACGTGACATCCCGAACGAACGCTTCAGCGCGCTGACGCGCCTCGACCAGAACCGCGCCGTCGCGCAGCTCGCCGCGAAGACGGGTGCGAGCGTCACCGACATCCACGACGTCATCATCTGGGGCAACCACAGCGCCACGCAGTACCCGGACGTCACGCACGCGACGATCCATGGCCGTGCCGCGCGCCTCGAGGTGGGCGATGACGCCTGGCTCAACGACGTCTTCATCCCGACGGTCGCGAAGCGCGGCGCCGCGATCATCGACGCCCGAGGCGCGTCGTCAGCGGCGAGCGCCGCGAGCGCGACGATCGATCACGCCCGCGACTGGGCTCTCGGCACCGACCGGATCGTCGCCATGGCCGTGCCGTCGGACGGCTCCTACGGCGTGCCCGAGGGGCTCGTGTCGAGCTTCCCCGTCACCGTCACCGAGCGCGCCTGGCGGATCGTTCCCGACCTCACGATCGACGAGTTCAGCCGCGCCCGCATCGACGCGAGCGTCGCCGAGCTCGAGAGCGAGCGCGACGCCGTCCGCGCACTCGGGCTCATCTGAGCCCAACGACTCGCGGCGGCGCGTCAGGAGACCAGGGGGTTCCTGACGCGCCGACGTGCATCCCACGAACAGTAGGGCCCGAGCGACCGGCGCCGTCTGACGTAGCCGGCACGACTGGTGCACCGCAGGACGTCACAGCGTCATGACGAGCTACCGACGAACCTCACCATCCGGTCGAACGCCTCGTCGAGCTCATCGCTCGCGACAGCGAGGCTCATCCGCATGAACCGGTGCCCGTCGACGGGGTCGAAGTCGATCCCGGGGGTGATGGCGACGCCCGTCGCGGCGAGCACGTCGGCGCACCAGCGCACGGAGTCGTCGGTGAGGTGCGTGACGTCGCACCAGGCGTAGAACGCGCCGTCCGGTGGCGCGTAGGTCGTCACCCCGATCTCGGGAAGGCGCCGCTGCACCAACTCACGATTGCGCCGGTACGTCTCGACGTGCCCCTCCAGCTCACCGCGTGCCGCCTCGCCGAGGGCCGCGAGCGCCGCATGCTGTGACACGGCCGGCGGGCAGATCGTGAGATTCGAGGCGAGAATGGCGACGCGTCGGCGCAGGTGCGCGGGCACGAGCATCCACCCGACGCGCCAACCCGTCATGGAGAAGAACTTCGACACCGAACCGATGACGGCGCCCTGGCGCGACGTCTGCCACGCGCTCGACGTCGCGCGCCCGAACGAGATGCCGTGGTAGATCTCGTCGCTGACGAGCAGCACGCCGTGCGCGTCGCACCAGCGCGCGATGGCTGCGAGTTCGTCCGCGTCGATGATCGTGCCCGTCGGGTTGGCGGGGCTCGCGACGACGAGCCCCTTCGGCGCGGCGCCGCGCGCGACACGTTCCGCCTCGAGCATCGCGACGGTGGGTTGGTAGCGCACCTCGGCGCCGCACGCGAGCTCCACGGCGGACATCCCCAGCGCCCGCAGCGTGTTGCGGTAGGCGGGGTAGCCCGGGCGGGTCATCCACACCTCGTCGCCGCCGTCGAACGCAGCGAGGAACAGCAGCGTGAACGCGCCCGACGACCCGGTCGTGACGATGACGTCGTCAGCACTCACGTCGTCGACGCCGAGGTCGCGGTGATACGCGGCGATCGCCTCACGCAGCGGCCGGATGCCGACCGTCTCGGTGTACCCGAGCGCATCGGCCTCGATCGCCGCGGCAGCCGCCTCCCGGGCTGCGCGCGGCGCGCCCGTCGAGGGCTGGCCGGCGCACAGGCTGATGACGTCGCCGTGCGTACGCTGACGTTCCGCTGCCGCGGCGAGCACCTCCATGACGTGGAACGGCTCGACGTCGCTGCGTCGACTCGGCTGGGCGGCTGGCAGGCTCATGCCTGCCACTGTGACACACCCCGCACGCGTGACGGCCGTCGGCGCTGTCCGTCAGCTCCCGTCGACAGCTCGCCGGGCCACCACACGACTGGGAGGCACACGACTGCGCCCAGATGCACCCGGGTGCATCTGGGCGCAGGACGAAAGCGCGCAGCCGGCAGTTCAGTCGATCGACAGCTCGCGCTTGACGACGTCGGCGAGGTGCGTCGCGACGGCCTGCGCGCGTTCGGCGGTGTCGGCCTCGACCATGACGCGCACGACCGGTTCGGTGCCCGACTTGCGCAGCAGCACGCGCCCGGCGCCGGCGAGGTCGCTCTCGGCGGCGCGCACAGCGGCCTGCACGCCGTCGTGCGAATCGACGGCCGACTTGTCGACCCCCTTGACGTTGATGAGCTTCTGCGGCATCCGCTGCATGACGGCGCCGAGCTGGGCGAGCGAGCGCCCACTCGAGGCCACGCGGGCAGCAAGGAGCAGGCCCGTGAGCACGCCGTCACCGGTCGTGCCGTGGTCGAGTGCGATGACGTGCCCCGACTGCTCGCCCCCGAGCGAGTACGACCCGCGGCGCATCTCCTCGAGCACGTAGCGGTCGCCGACACCGGTCTGCTTGACGGCGATGCCCTCGCGCTCCATCGCCTTGATCATGCCGAGGTTGCTCATGACCGTCGCGACGAGCGTGTCCTCGGCGAGCACGCCGCGCTCCTTGAGGTCGAGCGCGAGGATCGCCATGATTTGGTCACCGTCGACCACCTCACCCGTTCCGTCGACGGCGAGGCAGCGGTCCGCGTCACCGTCGAAGGCCACACCGAAGTCGGCTCCATTCGCGACGACCGCTTCCTGCAGCTTCTCCAGGTGCGTCGAGCCGTAGCCGTCGTTGATGTTGAGCCCGTCCGGCGTCGCACCGATGACGACGACGTCCGCGCCCGCGCGGCGGAACACCTCGGGCCCGACGACGGAGGCCGCGCCGTGCGCGCAGTCGACGACGATCTTGAGGCCCTCGAGGCGGTGCGGAAGCGCGCCGAGCAGGTGACCGATGTACTTCTCACCGCCCTCGGCGTAGGGATGCACACGACCGACCGACGCACCCGTCGGACGCTCGTACTCCTCGTGCAGGTGCGCCTCGATCGCGTCCTCGAGCGCGTCGGGCAGCTTGTGGCCGCCGCGGCTGAAGAACTTGATGCCGTTGTCTGGCATAGCGTTGTGCGAGGCCGACAGCATCGCGCCGAGGTCGGCGTTCATCGTCGCCGTCAGGTAGGCGATGGCCGGCGTCGGCAGCACGCCCGCGTCGTAGACGTCGACGCCCGCGCTCGCGAGCCCGGCGACGGTGGCCGCACCGAGGAACTCCCCCGACGCGCGCGGGTCGCGTCCGACGACGGCGACAGGACGCTCGTGATCGGCCGAGACCTCCCCGGCCTCGACGAGTACCCGTGCTGCTGCGACGGACAGCCCGAGTGCGAGCTCTGCCGTGACGTCCTGGTTGGCGACGCCACGCACACCGTCAGTGCCGAACATGCGGCCCATGTGCCCCTCCTGAGGTCTTCGGAATCTCTCTCCACAATACGCGGCGGTACGCGAATCGCTCCGCACCCGGCGCATGGGCCGGATACGGAGCGATTCGAGCAGTGCAGCGCGTGGATCAGCGCTTGCTGAACTGCGACGCCTTGCGGGCCTTCTTGAGGCCGGCCTTCTTGCGCTCCGGAACGCGTGCGTCACGCGTGAGGAAGCCGGCCTTCTTGAGGATCGGACGGTTCAGCTCTTCGTCGACGCCGTTCAGCGAACGGGCGACGCCGAGGCGAACGGCACCGGCCTGGCCCGAGGGGCCACCGCCGTGCACGCGCACGAGGACGTCGTACGCACCGTCCAGCTCGAGCACCGTGAGGGGCTCGTTGACGATCTGCTGGTGCACCTTGTTCGGGAAGTACTCCTCGAGGGTGCGGCCGTTGATCTTCCACTCGCCCGTACCGGGGACGATGCGGACGCGGGCGATGGCCTGCTTGCGGCGGCCGGTCGCGGCGCCGGGCGCGGAAGCGGACGGGCGACGAACCTCGCCGTTCTCGCCGACGGGGCCGGTCGACTCGCTCGTGTATTCGGTCAGCTGCGGCTCGTCCGTCTCGAGGACGTCGAGCTCAACGTTCTGGTCTGCCACGGTTCTCCTAAGAATTCAGCAGCGCGCGCGATTACTGCGCGACCTGGGTGATCTCGAACGGCTTGGGCTGCTGCGCGGCGTGCGGGTGCTCGGCACCGCGGTACACCTTGAGCTTGGCGATCTGGGCGCGGCCCAGCTTCGTCTTGGGCAGCATGCCTCGGACGGCCTTCTCGACGGCCTTCTCCGGGTCCTTCGCCATGAGCTCCGTGTAGGAGGTCGAGGTCAGACCGCCGGGGAAGCCCGAGTGACGGTAGGCCTTCTTCTTCTCGAGCTTGGCGCCGGTGAGGGCGACCTTGTCGGCGTTGATGATGATGACGAAGTCACCGGTGTCGATGTGCGGCGCAAACGTGGGCTTGTGCTTGCCACGCAGCAGCGATGCAGTCTGGGACGCGAGGCGACCCAGAACGACGTCGGTGGCGTCGATGACGTGCCAGGTGCGGTCAGCCTGAGCCGACTCCTGGTTGGGGGTGAACGTACGCACGGTCGTTCCCTTCGTTCTGTCGTTGACGATGGGCGGCCACTTCGTGCGCGGTCACCGCCCGGGCGACAGCCCGCATGCGACCAGCTGCGACGAAGCAACAGTCAACCAGTCTACGGCAGATGCACACCCGGTCGAAATCGTGCAGTCATGACGTATCCCCTTGCGCCGCAATGTCTTTCACGGATCGCCACACCCGTCGATCGACGCGCTCCGGGTCGATCGCACAACTATTGTGCAAAATGGACGCCTCCGTCGTCGCGCCATCGACTCCGGTAGCCTCGGGCCATGAACACGGCCGCGGGCAGCGACCCCTACCGCGTCATCGCCCATCCGATGCGTTCGCGCATCCTCGCGCACCTGCGTCTGCACGGCGGTTCGACGTCTGCCGAACTGGCCCGAGCCCTCGGCACGCACACCGGGGCGACGAGCTACCACGTGCGCGTGCTCGAGGGCGCAGGCCTGGTCGAGGACACCGGGCTCGGCAACGCGAAGACGCGCGTCTGGGCTCTCGTCGACGAATCGGACGACACCGATGACGCGAATCCCAGCGATGCCCTCGAGTTCCTCGACGACGCCGACGCCGAAGACGCGCGCTGGCTTGAGCACGACTTCATCACGCACGTCAGTGAGCGCGCCCACGCCTGGGTCGACGAGCAGGACGCCTGGCCCTACGTGTGGCAGGACGAGTGCCGCGCGTTCGACTCCCCCGTCCTCGTGAGCGAGGAGCAGATGAGCGCTCTGCGCTCCGAGATGGAGGCGCTTCTTGCGCGGTATCGCCGAGCCGGCGCAGGCACCCCGGGTGCGCGACGGGTCGCCGTCACCGTCGTCCCGCTGCCGCTGCCGAACGTCACGTGAGCACCGGCCCAGGCGAGCTCCATGACCGGCCGATGAATGCGAGCGAACGGGCCGAATCTACGCGTCCTGACACTCGCGTCCGGCCACTCCGCTCGTATTCGCCGCGCTGACGTCGAGGCAGCGGTCGCGATGGGCTCAGGTTGCCCCATCGAGGTCAGCCGCCGAACGCATGACGCGCGACGCCGCATCGCGCGCCGCGAACTGATCGGGACTCGGGTAGCTGACCTCCTCGAGGCACAGCCCGTGCGGCGGCATGACGACGACGCCCGGGTCGCGTCGCCCCGCAGTCAGTACCTGCGCGGGCCAGTCGATCGGGCGACGCCCCTCCCCCACCGGCACGACGCCGCCGATGAGGGCCCGCACCATCGAGTGGCAGAACGCGTCGGCCTCCAACCGCGCGGTGAGCACGCCGTCCGTCTCGCGCGTCCACGCGTAGTCGAGCAGCGTGCGGATCGTCGTCGCACCCTCGCGGGGCTTGCAGTAGGCCGCGAAGTCGTGCAACCCGACGAGCAGGGCCGACGCGGCGTTCATCGCGTCGACGTCCAGGTTTCGCTTGACGACGACGGTGTCGCGCCGGCGAAGCGGGTCGAGGCGCGCCGCATCGTCGAGCAGGCGATAGCTGTAGCGGCGCTTCAGCGCCGAGAAGCGAGCATCGAAACTCGCGGGCTGCTCACTGGCGGCCTTGACGACGACGTCCCCCGCCAGGACGCCGTTGAGGCGCGTGACGAGCGCCTGGGCGGGCGCACGCTCGCTTCGCCCCGGCAGCGCAGCCCACGCGTCGGCGTCGATGTCGCCGTGGCACACCCCACCGCGCGCGTGGACGCCGGCGTCGGTGCGCCCGGCCACCGTCAGTCGGACATCGTCGCGGCGCAGGACGCGCGTGAGCGCACCCGTCAGTTCTCCCTCGACAGTGCGACGTCCGGGCTGGCGGGCCCACCCCGAGAAGTCGGTGCCGTCGTAGGCGAAGTCGATCCTGAAACGCATGCCGCCCAACCTATCCCGCGAACTCGACCACGGACGCGACGATGCCCGCCTCCCCCGAGGGGGAAGCGGGCATCGTGCGTGACAGGTCGATCAGGCGTCGCCGTCAGCCTTCGAGGCACCGCCGGACGTCTCCGTCGCGGCAGGGGTCACGGGCGTGACGTCCGCTGCCGGAGCGGCCGCAGCGTCTTCCTTGACCGCGCGCTTCGTGGCGGCCTCGGCCTCCTTGACCGTCGACTGCTTCGCGGAGTAGGCCTCGCGAACCAGTTCGATGACGACCATGGGGGCGTTGTCGCCCTTGCGCGGCGCGATCTTGGTGATGCGCGTGTAGCCGCCGGGACGCTCGGCCATGTCGGGTGCGATCTCCGTGAAGAGACGGTGCACGGCCGACTTGTCCGAGATCTTGCGCATCACGCGTCGACGCGAGGCGAGGTCGCCGCGCTTGCCGAACGAGATGAGGCGCTCGGCGTACGGACGCAGGCGCTTGGCCTTCGCCTCCGTCGTCGTGACGCGGTCGTGGGTGAACAGCTGAGTGGCCATGTTGGCCATGATCAGCCGCTCGTGCGACGGGCTGCCGCCGACGCGGGCGCCCTTCGTGGGGGTAGGCATGTTTTCTCCTTGGTCTACCGGTCAGCTGCGAGAATGCTCAACTCAGCGAGCAGGCTCACCGCTGTACCGAAAAGCTGCTCAGTACTGCTCGTCCTCGGCGAGGTCCGCGCCGTCGGAGTCCTCGTCGTAGCGGTCGGCGATGACGCTGGCGTCGAACCCGGGCGGGCTGTCCTTCAGCTGAAGGCCCATGTCGCGCAGCTTGTCGGCGACCTCGTGGATCGACTTCGAACCGAAGTTGCGAATGTCGAGCAGGTCGGCCTCGCTGCGGGACACGAGTTCACCCACGGTGTGGATGCCCTCGCGCTTGAGGCAGTTGTAGGAGCGGACGGTGAGGTCGAGGTCCTCGATCGGCAGAGCGAGGTCCTCGGCGAGCGCTGCGTCGGTCGGGGACGGACCCATGTCGATGCCCTCGGCCTCGACGTTGAGCTCACGCGCGAGACCGAACAGCTCGACGAGCGTGGAGCCGGCCGAAGCCATGGCGTCACGCGGGGCCATCGAGTTCTTCGTCTCGACGTCGACGATGAGCTTGTCGAAGTCGGTGCGCTGCTCGACACGCGTGGCCTCGACCTTGTAGGTCACGGCCAGCACCGGCGAGTAGATGGAGTCGACCGGGATGCGGCCGATCTCCTGCTCCGCCGACTTGTTCAGCGCCGCCGAGACGTAGCCGCGGCCGCGCTCGACCGTCAGCTCCATCTCGATGCTGCCCTTGTCGTTCAGCGTCGCGATCTCGAGGTCGGGGTTGTGCACCTCGACACCGGCCGGGGGCGCGATGTCAGCAGCGGTGACGACACCCGCGCCCTGCTTGCGCAGGTACATCACGACGGGCTCGTCGTGCTCCGAGGAGACGACCAGACCCTTGATGTTGAGGATGACCTCGGTGACGTCTTCCTTGACGCCGGGGATCGTCGAGAACTCGTGCTGGACGCCGTCGATGCGGATGCTGGTGACGGCGGCACCCGGGATGCTCGAGAGCAGGGTGCGGCGGAGCGAGTTGCCGAGCGTGTAGCCGAAACCCGGCTCCAGGGGCTCGATGACGAACCGCGAACGGCTCTCGGAAACCACGTCCTCGGAGAGCGTGGGGCGCTGTGCGATGAGCACTCTCGTTGTCCTTTCCTACGGCGACCACTATTTGACGCCGGGTGAACGAGCAGGAATCGAGTCCTGCGCCGGTGCGAGCTCTGTCTCTCGGACCGGCAGGTGGAAGGTGGCGCCTCACGCGGCGCGAAGCGCCACCTTCCGATGCGAAGCTCGGATCAGTTCTTCGAGTAGAGCTCGACGATGAGCTGCTCGGTGAGCTGGCTGTCGATCTGCTCGCGCGTCGGGAGCTGGTGGATCAGCACCTGCAGCGTGCCCGGGACGACGTGCAGCCACGCCGGAACGGGACGCTCGCCGAACGTCTCGCGAGCGAGCTGGATCGGGAACGCCTCGCGCGACTTCTCACGGACCGTGATGATGTCGTACTGCTCGACGCGGTAGGACGGGACGTCGACGCGCACGCCGTTGACCTCGAAGTGACCGTGCGTGACGAGCTGGCGGGCAGCGCGGCGCGTGCGGGCGAGGCCGGCGCGGTAGATGACGTTGTCGAGGCGGGACTCGAGGATGATGAGCAGGTTCTCACCGGTCTTGCCGGGGCGGCGCGCCGCCTCCTTGTAGTACCGGACGAACTGCTTCTCCATGACGCCGTAGGTGAAGCGGGCCTTCTGCTTCTCCTGCAGCTGGTGAAGGTACTCCTTCTCCTGGATTCGACCGCGGCCGTGCTGGCCGGGCGGGAAGGGGCGCATCTCGAAGTTCTTGTCACCACCGACGAGGTCGGTCTTGAGTCGACGCGACTTCTTGGTGATCGGGCCGGTGTAACGGGCCATGTGGGGTGTCTCCTAGTTCGTCTTCGTTCGCGGTGTCTGGGTGATCAGACGCGGCGACGCTTGGGCGGGCGGACGCCGTTGTGCGGCGTGGGCGTGACATCGCTGATCGCGCCGACCTCGAGGCCGGTCGCGGTGAGCGAGCGGATGGCGGTCTCACGACCGGAACCCGGGCCCTTGACGAAGACGTCGACCTTGCGCATGCCGTGGTCCATGGCACGACGCGCAGCGGCCTCGGCGGCCATCTGCGCTGCGTAGGGGGTCGACTTGCGGGAACCCTTGAAGCCGACCTGGCCGGCGGACGCCCACGAGATCACGGCACCGGTGGGGTCCGTGATGGAAACGATGGTGTTGTTGAACGTGCTCTTGATGTGGGCCTGGCCCGCAGCAACGTTCTTCTTCTCCTTGCGGCGCACCTTCTTGGCGCCCGCGGCCATACGGCTCTTGGGAGGCATAGTTCGAATCTCCTGTTTCGACGCTCAGTTGAGGAAGTAGTCGTGATCAGCCGAAGCTGCTCGACTCACTTGGCCTTCTTCTTGCCGGCCACGGTGCGCTTCGGGCCCTTGCGGGTACGAGCGTTCGTCTTGGTGCGCTGACCGTGCACGGGCAGGCCACGGCGGTGGCGCAGACCCTCGTAGCTTCCGATCTCCACCTTGCGGCGGATGTCGGCGGCGATCTCACGGCGCAGGTCACCTTCGAGGCGGAAGCTTGCCTCGAGGTGGTCACGCAGCTTGACGAGTTCTTCCTCGGTGAGGTCGCGGACGCGCGTGTCCGGGTTGACGCCGGTCGCGGCCAGCGTCTCCTGGGCACGGGTACGCCCGACGCCGAAGATGTAGGTGAGGCCGACCTCGACGCGCTTCTCGCGCGGCAGGTCGACACCGATGAGACGTGCCATGTGTTCTCCTGATCATGAGCGGAGGTCTGGGGCAGCACCGTTCCCGCTATGGCGTGAGCCTCGATGCTCGTGATGAGCGGTGGGACTCGCGGGTCCTCGGCCTCCGCGCCGAGGGTGACGTCCACTGGCGTGTCTCTGGATCAGATCGCTCTGAGAGATCTCGACGATTCATCCTGTCGGATCCTCGTCAGAGCCCAGTGGGGCCGGGTGCTGCAGTTTCATGTGTTGCGTCCTGGTGAAGACGCTGTGAGCTGGTGCTCGGTGGATCAGCCCTGGCGCTGCTTGTGGCGCAGGTTCTCGCAGATCACCATGACTCGGCCGTTGCGGCGAATCACCTTGCACTTGTCACAGATCTTCTTGACGCTCGGCTGAACCTTCATCTGCCTGCTGTCTTGTCGATCGCGCTCTCGACACACCGACACGCTGCGACCATGCGGACGCAGCGCGGGGAGCGAGAACTGGGTTGAATCAGCGGTAACGGAAGACGATACGGCCGCGGGTCAGGTCATAGGGCGAGAGCTCGACGACGACCCGGTCCTCGGGGAGGATCCGGATGTAGTGCTGACGCATCTTGCCCGAGATGTGAGCGAGAACCTTGTGACCGTTCGTGAGCTCGACCCGGAACATCGCGTTCGGGAGAGCCTCGACGATCGTGCCCTCGATCTCGATGACACCGTCCTTCTTGGCCATAGCCTCCGCATTTCGCTGCACGAAACCGTCCCGGATGGACGGAATCTGTTGGCCGGCCTACCCGGTCGCGTGACGCTGAGCGCCACATACCACGACAGACCGTCCCTCAGTCTACGAGACGCGCTCGGCTTCCCCAAATCGCCTCGACCCGCCTCCGTTCCGATGAGAGGGGCTCGAGCGTTGGGGGACCCGGACGGCGTCGCGTCCGCGTGGGCCCTCAGTCGTCCAGGCCGCCGTACAACCCGAGCGGCTCGAGACGCGAACGTCCGCCGTCCTGCGCCGTCAGCACCCACAGGCCCTTCTCCGTCACCGCCACGGTGTGCTCGAAATGCGCGGCGAGGGAGCCGTCGTCGGTCTTGACGGTCCAGCCATCGTCGAGCTCATGCGTCTCGTACGTGCCGAGCGTGACCATCGGCTCGACGGCGACGACGAGACCAGGCTTCACCTTGGGGAGCCGCTCGTTGACGTACTCGTTGTAGACCGTTGGATCTTGGTGCAACTCACGACCCACACCGTGGCCCGTGTAGCCGTCGACGATCTCGAAGCTGGGCATCTCCGGCGGCAACCCCGCGAGGCGCTCCGGAGCGTTGAACTCCTCGAGCAGGTCTTGTACGCCCTCACCGACGTCGTTGAGGCGCTCGCCCACCTGAAGCGCCTCGATACCGGCCCACATCGACGCCTCGGTCGCGAGCACGAGAGCGCGGCGCAGGTCGCCCTGCGCCCACGCCACGACACCCTCTCGTCTGATCGCCGGCTCATCACCCGCGTGACGCGCCGCCACGCGCTGCGCCGAGCTCGCGTCGTCCCTCGCCGCCCCGACGACGAACGTCAACGCCGAGTCGCCGTGCCACCCGTCGACGATCGCTCCGCAGTCGAGCGAGACGACGTCGCCGTCTTGCAGCACGCGCTCCCCCGGGATGCCATGGACCACCTCGTCGTTGACGGAGATGCACAGCGTCGCGGGAAAGCCGTTGTACCCGAGGAACGACGGCGTCGCACCGCGTTCGAGCATGTGGGCGTGGGCGATGGCGTCGACGTCCTTCGTCGTCATGCCCGCGCGCGTTCCGAGTGCCGACGCGCGAAGCGCCGAGCCGGTCACGAGACCGGCCCGGCGCATCGCGCGGATGTCGTCACTCGACTTGAGATCCAGTCGGGTGCGTCCGAACATCAGTTCTTCGCCGCGACCTCGTCGAGTGCCGCGCCGATCCGCGCCTCGACCTCGTCGATCGAGCCCATGCCGTCGACCTGGACGAGGAGGCCACGCTCGGTGTAGGCGGCGGCCAGCGGCGCCGTCTCGCGCACGTAGAGCTCCTGACGCTCGCGGATGACCTCTTCGGTGTCGTCCGCACGGCCCGACGTCTCGGCGCGCTTGAGCAGGCGCTGCACGAGCTCCTCGCCATCGACGGTGAGTTCCAGGGCCGCGTCGAGGGCCTGGCCCTTCGCCGCGAGCATCTCCTCGAGCGCGACGACCTGGCCCGCGGTGCGCGGGTACCCGTCGAGCAGGAAGCCGTTCGCGGCGTCCTTCTCGTCGAGGCGGTTCTTGACGATCTCGTTCGTGATCTCGTCCGGGACGTACCCACCGGAGGCCAGGATGTCCTTGACCTTGAGGCCGAGCTCGGTCTCGTTCTTGATGTTGGCGCGGAAGATATCGCCGGTCGAGATGTGCGGGATGCCCCGGCTTTCGGCCAGACGCTCCGCCTGCGTTCCCTTGCCTGCCCCGGGGGGTCCGAGAATGATGAGTCGCATTACCGCAAGAACCCTTCGTAGTTGTGCTGTTGCAGCTTGGAGTCGACCTGCTTGACGGTCTCCAGACCCACGCCGACGAGGATGAGGATGGACGCGCCACCGAACGGAACGTTCTGGTTCGCGTCGAAGAGCGCCAGCGCGATCAGGGGTAGCAGCGCGAGGAACGCGATGTAGATCGCGCCGACGGTGGTGATGCGCGTCAGGACGTAGCTGAGGTACTTGGCCGTCGCGGAGCCGGCGCGGACTCCCGGAATGAAGCTCCCGGCCTGCTTGAGGTTGTCCGCCACCTCGTCGGGCTGGTAGGTGATCGACACGTAGAAGAACGTGAAGAACAGGATCAGGACCGTGTAGATCGCCATGTAGACGGGGTGGTCGCCGCGCGCCAGGTAGGTGTTGATCCACTGCGCCCACCCGGGCGGATTCGTCTTGTTCGCCGCGAACTGCGAAACCATGACAGGCAGGGAGAGCAAGGACGTCGCGAAGATGATCGGGATGACGTTGGCCATGTTGACCTTCAGCGGGATGTACGTCGTCGTCCCGCCGTAGGAGCGACGTCCGACCATGCGCTTCGCGTATTGGACGGGGATGCGTCGCTGACTGTTCTCCACGAAAACGACGGCGGTCGTCACAGCCAAGCACATGATGACCACGGCGATGAAACGCCCCCAGCCCTGGTTGTGGATCGCCCACAGACTCTGGGGCACGCGGGCGGCAACGGCGGTCAGGATGAGCAGCGACATACCGTTGCCGATACCCCGTTCCGTCACCTGCTCACCGAGCCACATGATGAGGCCGGTGCCGGCCGTCAGGGTCAGAATCATGAGCAGGACGGTCGGGATCGAGTCGTCCGTCATGATCGTCGAACACGTGGTCGGGCTACCACCGAGAATCGTCCACGGGCTACGAGCGGCGGTGATGAGCGTCGAACTCTGCAGGAGCGCTAGCGCGATCGCGAGATAGCGGGTGTACTGCGTCATCTTCGCCTGCCCGCTCTGGCCCTCCTTCTTGAGGGTCTCGAAACGCGGGATGACGACCGTCAACAACTGAATGATGATCGACGCGGTGATGTAGGGCATGATGCCGAGCGCGAAGATCGACAGCTGGAGCAGCGCGCCACCTGAGAACAGGTTCGCGAGCCCGAGGAGGCTGTTCGAACCACCGGCCGCGGCCTGACACTTGGCCACGAGATCGAAGCTGATCCCCGGCGTCGGAATGTGCGAACCGAGCCGGAACAACGCCATGATGGCCAGCGTGAACAGGATCTTGTTGCGCAGTTCGGGCGTCCGGAAGGCGCGTCCAAAACTGGTCAGCACAAAAACCTCCTGAGCCGTGACGCGTCACGGCTGAATACGTAAAGGGCTTGCCGGGTGGCCCCGACGACGGCGTCGCACCCGACGCGGGCGACCACCGTCAACGAATAGACGATACCCTCCCCCGCGTCCCGACGACGAAAGAACCCCGCCGGGAGCACCACATCGTGGCACCCCGGCGGGGTCCTGTCTCAGACGCGTCACTCAGCGGTGACGGAACCGCCTGCGGCCTCGATCTTGTCCTTGGCCGTGGCCGAGAACTTCTGCGCCGTGACGTTCACCTTGACGGTGATGTCGCCAGTGCCGAGCACCTTGACGGGCTGGCCCTTGCGGACGGCACCCTTCTCCACGAGCGCCGCGACGTCGACGTCGCCGCCCTCGGGGAACAAGGTGGAGATCTTGTCCAGGTTCACGACCTGGTACTCGACCTTGAACGGGTTCTTGAAGCCGCGGAGCTTGGGCAGACGCATGTGCAGCGGCGTCTGACCACCCTCGAAGCGAGCGGGAACCTGGTAGCGAGCCTTCGTACCCTTGGTACCACGACCCGCGGTCTTGCCCTTGGAGCCCTCACCGCGACCCACACGGGTCTTCGCGGTCTTGGCACCCGGGGCGGGACGCAGGTTGTGGATCTTCAGGGCCGACCCGTTGGCCTTGGTGTCAGGCATTTTCAGTCAACCTCCTCGACGGTCACGAGGTGCGCGACCGCGCGGACCATGCCCCGAAACTCGGGGCGGTCCTCCTTGACGACCGTGTGGCCGATGCGCTTGAGGCCCAGCGAACGCAGGGTCTCACGGTGCTGCGGCTTGCCACCGATCTCGGAACGGATCTGGGTCACCTTGAGCTGAGCCATCACGCACCTGCCTTCTCGGCCATCGCGTGCTGCATCGCAGCGGGGACGACGTCGTCGATCGGCAGGCCACGGCGAGCGGCCACGGCCTCCGGACGCTCGAGACCCTGGAGGGCCGCGACCGTCGCGTGGACGATGTTGATCGAGTTGTCGGAGCCCAGGGACTTCGACAGCACGTCGTGGATGCCTGCGCACTCGAGGACGGCGCGCACCGGACCACCGGCGATGACACCGGTACCGGGCGATGCCGGCTTCAGCAGGACGACGCCCGCCGCAGCCTCACCCTGAACGGGGTGCGGGATCGTGCCCTGGATGCGGGGGACGCGGAAGAAGTTCTTCTTCGCCTCCTCGACACCCTTGGCGATGGCTGCGGGAACTTCCTTGGCCTTGCCGTAGCCGACACCGACGGTGCCGTCACCGTCACCGACGACGACGAGGGCGGTGAAGCTGAAGCGACGACCACCCTTGACGACCTTGGCGACACGGTTGATGGTGACGACGTTCTCGACGTACTGGTTGCGCTCTTCCTCGCGGCCGCGGCCGCGGCCGCCGTCACGACGACCGCCATCGCGGCGGTTGTCACGCTGGTTGTTGTCGCGCTCGCCGCCCGTCTGGGCGGTACCGGCGCCTCGACGCTGGGGTCCAGCCATCAGACATTCCTCTTCTCGGCGTTGTTCTGGTTGGTCATCACAGGCTCAGGCCACCTTCGCGGGCGCCGTCGGCGATCGCGGCGACGCGGCCGGCGTAGCGGTTGCCGCCACGGTCGAACACGACTGCCTCGATGCCCTGGGCCTTGGCACGCTCGGCCACGAGTTCGCCGACCTTGCGGGCCTTGGCGGACTTGTCACCCTCGAACGTGCGCAGGTCGGCTTCCATGGTGGACGCGGACGCGACGGTCTTGCCGACCGTGTCGTCGACGACCTGGACGAAGACGTGACGGCTGGAACGCGAGACGACCAGGCGCGGGCGAACCGCGGTCCCCGTGACCTTCTTGCGCAGGCGCAGGTGACGACGGCCGCGAGCTGCGGACTTGCTCGTCGAACGCTTGACGATCTTTGCCATGGCTTACTTACCAGCCTTTCCGACCTTGCGGCGGATGTGCTCGCCTTCGTAGCGGACACCCTTCGCCTTGTACGGGTCGGGCTTGCGCAGCTTGCGGATGTTGGCCGAGACCTCACCGACGAGCTGCTTGTCGATACCGGAGACCGAGAAGCGGGTCGGGTTCTCGACGACGAACGTGATGCCCTCGGGGGCCTTCACGAGGATCGGGTGCGAGTAGCCGAGCGCGAACTCGAGGTCGCTGCCCTTCGCCGTCACGCGGTAACCCGTGCCGTGGATCTCGAGCTTCTTGGTGTAGCCGTCGGTGACACCGACGACCATGTTGTTGATCAGGCTCCGCGTCAGTCCGTGACGGGCGCGCGCGTCGCGCTCGTCGTTGGGTCGCGTCACCTCGACGGATCCGTCCTCGCCCTTGGCGACGGTGATCGGCGCGGGAACCGTCAGGTCAAGGCTGCCCTTGGGGCCCTTAACCGTGACGTCCTGGCCGTCGATGGTCACCTCGACACCGGACGGGACAGGAACCGGGAGACGTCCAATACGTGACATCTGTTTCTCCTCCTAATTCCTGATTACCAGACGTAGGCGAGGACTTCCCCGCCAACACCCTTGGCCGCCGCCTGCTTGTCGGTGAGCAGACCGGAGGACGTGGAAAGAATGGCAATGCCGAGGCCACCGAGAACCTTGGGGAGGTTGGTGGACTTGGCGTAGACGCGAAGGCCGGGCTTCGAGACGCGGCGCACTCCGGCGATGGAGCGCTCACGGTTCGGGCCGTACTTCAGGTTGATCGTGAGCGTCTGGCCGACGCGGGCTTCTTCGACGGTCCAGCCGGCGATGTAACCCTCGCGTTCAAGAATCTCAGCGATGTGGGACTTCAGCTTCGAGAACGGCATGGACGTCGAGTCGTGGTGCGCCGAGTTGGCGTTCCGGACTCGCGTCAACATGTCCGCGATCGGGTCGGTCATGGTCATTGGGCTTCTCCGCCCTTCCTCACCGGGGTTTCAACCCGCGTGTGTTGGGTCGACCTACGGTGTAGAACGAACTAATGAAAGTGGTGGGTTCTTACCAGCTGGACTTGGTCACGCCCGGCAGTTCGCCGGCGTGTGCCATCTCGCGCAAGCAGATGCGGCACAGGCCGAACTTGCGGTAGACCGAGTGCGGGCGGCCGCAGCGCTGGCAGCGCGTGTAGCCACGAACCTTGAACTTCGGCTTGGCGTTCGCCTTGTTGATCAGTGCGGTCTTCGCCATCGTCACTTCTCCTTGAACGGGAATCCGAGGGCGCGCAGCAGGGCGCGGCCTTCGTCGTCGTTCGCGGCGGTCGTCACGACGGTGATGTCCATGCCGCGGACGCGGTCGATCTTGTCCTGGTCGATCTCGTGGAACATCGACTGCTCGTTCAGACCGAACGTGTAGTTGCCGTTGCCGTCGAACTGCTTCGGCGACAGGCCGCGGAAGTCGCGGATACGCGGCAGCGCAACCGAAACGAGGCGGTCGAGGAACTCCCACATGCGGTCGCCGCGCAGCGTGACGTGCGCGCCGATCGGCATGCCCTCACGCAGCTTGAACTGGGCGATCGACTTGCGTGCCTTGGTGACAGCCGGCTTCTGGCCGGTGATGGCCTCGAGGTCGCGGATGGCGCCCTCAATCAGCTTGCTGTCCTTCGCGGCGTCGCCGACACCCATGTTGACGACGACCTTGACGACACCCGGAACCTGCATCGCGTTGGCGAAGTTGAACTCGCCCTGCAGCTGGCCCTTGATCTCGTCCTGGTAGCGCGTCTTCAGACGCGGGGTGGTCTTCGTGGTCTCAGACATCACAGGTCCTTACCGGAACGCACGGACACGCGGGTACGCACGGTCTTGGTCTTGCCGTCGCGCTCGACCTGCTCGACGCGGGTGCGCACACGGGTGGGCTTGTTCGTCTCCGGGTCGACGAGGGCCACGTTCGAGACGTGGATCGGCGCCTCGACGACCGTGAGGCCGCCGGTGCCCGCACCGGGCTGACCGGCCTTGACGTGCTTCGTGACGCGGTTGATGCCCTCGACGAGGACACGCTGCGTCTCCGGGAACACGGCGATGACCTTGCCCTGCTTGCCCTTGTCGCCGCCATTCTTCTCGGAACGGCCGCTGATGACCTGGACGAGGTCGTTCTTCTTGATCTTCATCTTGGCCACCATGGTTCAGAGCACCTCCGGGGCAAGCGAAATGATCTTCATGAACTTCTTGTCGCGCAGTTCACGGCCGACGGGGCCGAAGATGCGCGTACCACGCGGGTCGCCGTCACCCTTGAGGATGACTGCCGCGTTCTCGTCGAAGCGGATGTAGGAGCCGTCTGCACGACGGCGCTCCTTCTTGGTGCGAACGATGACGGCCTTGACGACGTCACCCTTCTTGACATTGCCACCGGGGATGGCGTCCTTGACGGTGGCCACGATGGTGTCACCGATGCCGGCGTACCGGCGGCCAGAACCGCCGAGCACGCGGATGCACAGGATCTCCTTGGCACCGGTGTTGTCGGCGACACGAAGTCGCGACTCCTGCTGAATCACAGTTTCTACTCCTGTCGTCTCACTGGTTCTCGCCCGATCTGAGCGAGCCTTGCGGAACGTTTAATGGTCTCACACCGATCGGCGCACGCGAAAACCGGGAGAGTCCCCCGCGCCGGTGGGGCGACGACGAGATCGCCGCCCCACCGATGACGGGCGTGGACTTCCCGGCTACGCGCGTGCCTCGCGGCTTACTTGGCGCGCTCGAGGATCTCGACGACGCGCCAACGCTTCGTTGCCGAGAGCGGGCGGGTCTCCATGATGAGAACGCGGTCGCCGATGCCGGCGCTGTTGTTCTCGTCGTGGGCCTTCACCTTGCTGCTGCGGCGCATGACCTTGCCGTACAGGGCATGCTTGACGCGGTCCTCGACCTCGACGACGACGGTCTTGTCCATCTTGTCGCTGACGACGTAACCCTGACGCGTCTTGCGGTAGTTGCGCTCTGCCTGCTCGGTCACAGCGGTCTCCTGCTTGTCAGTCATGGTCAGCCAACCTTCTCATCACGGCCGATGTTGAGCTCGCGCTCACGCATCTCCGTGTAGATGCGCGCGATGTCCGTGCGAACGGAACGCAGACGGGCCGAGCTCTCGAGCTGGCCGGTGGCCGACTGGAAGCGCAGGTTGAAGAGTTCCTTCTTCGCCTCTGCGAGCTTCTGCGTCAGCACCTCGTCCGTCATCTCGCGCAGTGCCTTCGGCTGCAGGTCTTCCGAACCCTTGGCCATCAGATGTCACCACCTTCACGCGCGACGAAGCGGCACTTCATCGGCAGCTTGTGCATCGCGAGACGCATGGCCTCGCGCGCAACCTCTTCGGACACACCGTTGACCTCGAACATGACGCGGCCCGGCTTGACGTTGGCGACCCACCACTCCGGCGAACCCTTACCGGAACCCATGCGGGTCTCGGCGGGCTTCTTCGTCAGCGGACGGTCCGGGTAGATGTTGATCCACACCTTTCCGCCACGCTTCATGTAGCGGGTCATCGCGATACGAGCGGACTCGATCTGACGGTTCGTGACGTAAGCCGGCTCGAGAGCCTGGATGCCGTAGTCACCGAACGTGACCTGCGTGCCGCCCTTGGCGGTGCCGCTGCGCTTCGGGTGGTGCTGCTTGCGGTGCTTCACTCGACGGGGAATGAGCATCAGGCTTCGCCTCCCTCAGTCTTGGCGGGCTCGGTGACCTCGGTCGTCGTCTCGCTGGTGACAGCGGTCTGCTCGGCGCGCTGGCCACGACCGCGCCCGCGCTCACCACGGTCGCCGCGCGGGCCGTCGTTGCGGCGGCCACGGGCCGGACGCTGCGGGGCGGCGGCCTGCTCACGAGCGAGCTCCTTGGCCGTCAGGTCGCCCTTGTAGATCCAGACCTTGACACCGATGCGGCCGAACGTCGTACGCGCCTCGTAGAAGCCGTAGTCGATGTTGGCGCGCAGCGTGTGCAGCGGCACACGACCTTCGCGGTAGAACTCCGAGCGCGACATCTCGGCGCCGCCGAGACGACCGGAGCACTGGACACGGATGCCCTTGGCGCCGGCGCGCTGCGCGGACATGATGCCCTTGCGCATCGCACGACGGAAGGACACGCGCGCCGAGAGCTGCTCGGCGATGCCCTGCGCGACGAGCTGAGCGTCGGCCTCGGGGTTCTTGACCTCGAGGATGTTCAGCTGAACCTGCTTGCCCGTGAGCTTCTCCAGGCGCGAGCGGAGGCGGTCGGCCTCGGCGCCGCGGCGGCCGATGACGATGCCCGGACGCGCCGTGTGGATGTCGACGCGAACACGGTCACGCGTGCGCTCGATGTCGACGCGTGCGATACCGGCGCGCTCCATGCCCTCGGACAGGAGCTTGCGGATCGCGACGTCTTCCTTGACGTAGTCGCTGTAGCGCTGGCCCGGCTTCGTCGAGTCGGCGAACCAGCGGCTCTTGTGCTCGGTCGTGATGCCGAGGCGGAAACCGTTCGGGTTGATCTTCTGACCCATCAGCGGTTACCTCCCTTCGAGTCGCGCTCGCCCACAACGATGGTGATGTGGCTCGTGCGCTTGAGGATGCGGCTCGCGCGGCCCTGGGCACGCGGGCGGAATCGCTTCATGGTCGGACCTTCGTCGACGAACGCGGTCGTGACGACCAGTGCGTTCTCGTCGAAGGGTGCGGAGTTCTTGTCCGCCGTGAAACGCGCGTTCGCAATGGCGCTGTTGAGCGTCTTGAGAACGGGCTCGCTGGCAGTCTGCGGAGCAAACTGCAGCAGAGCGATCGCGTCAGCGGCCTGCTTGCCACGGATCATGTCCACGACGCGGCGGGCCTTCATCGGCGTCACGCGGACGTGCCGCGCCTGCGCCTTGGCTTCCATCGCTGTCCCTTTACTTTCGTTCGTCATGTTGGGTTACCCCGCCGCGTCAGCGACGGCGACCCTTCTTGTCGTCCTTGTCGTGACCCTTGAAGGTACGAGTGGGAGCGAACTCACCCAACTTGTGGCCGACCATGCTCTCGGTCACGAAGACCGGAACGTGCTTGCGACCGTCGTGGACGGCCAGGGTGTGGCCGAGCATGTCCGGGGTGATCATCGAGCGGCGCGACCACGTCTTGATGACGCTCTGCGTGCCGGCTTCGTTCTGGGCATCGACCTTCTTCGCGAGGTGCTCGTCGACGAAGGGGCCCTTCTTGAGGCTACGAGGCATTTCGAAAGGCTCCTATCAGCGCTTCTTGCCAGTACGACGGCGACGCACGATGAGCTTGTCGCTGTCCTTGTTCGGGCGGCGGGTGCGGCCTTCCTTCTGGCCCCACGGGCTCACCGGGTTACGACCACCGGAGGTCTTGCCCTCACCACCACCGTGCGGGTGGTCCACCGGGTTCATCGCGACACCACGGACGGTCGGGCGCTTGCCCTTCCAGCGCATGCGGCCGGCCTTGCCCCAGTTGATGTTGCTCTGCTCGGCGTTGCCCACCTCACCGATCGTCGCGCGGCAGCGGACGTCGACGTTGCGGATCTCACCGGAGGGCATGCGCAGCTGGGCGTAGGGGCCGTCCTTCGCGACGAGCTGTACGCGAACACCCGCGGAACGGGCGATCTTCGCGCCGCCACCGGGGCGCAGCTCGACACAGTGGATGACGGTACCGACGGGGATGTTACGCATCGGCAGGTTGTTGCCGGGCTTGATGTCGGCCTCGGGACCGTTCTCGATGCGGTCGCCCTGCTTCAGCTTGTTCGGCGCGATGATGTAGCGCTTCTCGCCGTCGGCGTAGTGCAGCAGCGCGATGCGGGCGGTGCGGTTGGGGTCGTACTCGATGTGAGCGACCTTGGCCGGGATGCCGTCCTTGTCCGCGCGGCGGAAGTCGATCACACGGTAGGCGCGCTTGTGGCCACCACCGATGTGACGGGTCGTGATACGGCCGGAGGCGTTGCGGCCACCGGTCTTGGTCAGGGGGCGCACCAGCGACTTCTCGGGCGTGGAGCGAGTGATCTCGACGAAGTCGGCCACACTCGAGCCACGACGACCGGGGGTCGTGGGCTTGTACTTGCGAATAGCCATGGGTCTAAGTCGTCCTCAGTCTTGGATTGATTCGGCGATCGTCATCGAGGGTCAGGAGGCCTGACCGAAGATGTCGATGTTGCCTTCCGTGAGCGAGACGATGGCGCGCTTGGTGTCCTTGCGCTTGCCCATGCCGAAACGCGTACGGCGCGTCTTGCCCTTGCGGTTCAGCGTGTGCACCGATGCGACCTTGACGTCGAAGATCTGCTCGATGGCGATCTTGATCTCCGTCTTGTTCGCACGCGGGTCCACGATGAACGTGTACTTGCCCTCGTCGAGGAGTGCGTAGGACTTCTCCGAGACGACGGGCTGGATGATGACGTCGCGGGGGTCCTTGTTCAGGGTGCTCACTTGGTGTCCTCCGACTTCTGGCCGCCGGCGACGAATGCGTCGAACGCAGCCTTCGTGAACGCGATGTCGTCGGCGCACAGCACGTCGTACGTGTTGAGCTGGTCGCTCCAGAGCACGTGGACGTTCGGCAGGTTGCGAACGCTGAGCTCGGAGACCGAGTCCATGCGGTCGATGACGACGAGGAGGTTCTTGCGGTCCGAGAGCGTGCCCAGGAACTTCGCGGCAGCCTTCGTCGACGGCGCCTCACCGGCGACGACGGACTCGAGAACGTGGATGCGCTCGAAACGGGCGCGGTCCGAGAGGGCTCCGCGCAGGGCGGCGGCCTTCATCTTCTTGGGCGTGCGCTGGCTGTAGTCGCGCGGCTGCGGGCCGTGGACGGTGCCACCGCCCGCGAACTGCGGCGCGCGGGTCGAACCCTGACGGGCGCGACCGGTGCCCTTCTGGCGGTACGGCTTGCGCCCACCACCACGGACCTCGCCGCGGGTCTTGGTCTTGTGCGTGCCCTGACGAGCTGCGGCCAGCTGCGCCACCACGACCTGGTGGATCAGCGGGACGTTGGTGGCGACATCGAAGATGTCGGCCGGCAGTTCGACAGAACCGGACGTCTTGCCCTCGGGGCTCAGGATGTCAACGGTAGTCATGCTCAGGCTCCCTTGATGGCCGTGCGCACGAGAACGACAGCGCCCGCGGGGCCGGGAACGGCACCCTTGATGAGCAGCAGGCCCTTCTCAGCGTCCACGGCGTGGATCTGGAGGTTCTGGGTCGTCTGGCGAACGCCACCCATGCGACCGGCCATGCGCATGCCCTTGAAGACTCGACCCGGGGTGGCGCAGCCACCGATCGAACCCGGCTTGCGGTGGTTGCGGTGCGCACCGTGCGAGGCCGAGACACCGGCGAAGCCGTGACGCTTCATGACACCGGCGAAACCCTTGCCCTTGGTGCGGCCGACGACGTCGACCTTCTGGCCGGCCTCGAAAGCCTCTGCCGTCAGCTCCTGGCCGAGCGAGTACTCGCCGGCGTCGGAGGTGCGCAGTTCGGCCAGGTGGCGGCGCGGCGTGACGCCGGCCTTCTCGAAGTGGCCGGTCAGCGGCTTCGTGACCTTGCGCGGGTCGATCTGGCCGTAGCCGATCTGAACCGCGTTGTAGCCGTCGACGCCTTCGCTGCGCAACTGCGTGACGACGCACGGGCCGACGGCGACGACGGTGACGGGGATGAGGCGGTTGTCGGCGTCCCAGACCTGGGTCATGCCGAGCTTCTCGCCGAGGAGGCCCTTCACGGGGCGCTCAGTGGTTGCAGTCATGAGTCAAACCCTCGCTTACAGCTTGATCTCGATGTTGACGTCGGCCGGGAGGTCGAGTCGCATGAGCGAGTCCACCGCCTTCGGCGTCGGGTCAACGATGTCGATGAGGCGCTTGTGCGTACGCATCTCGAAGTGCTCGCGGCTGTCCTTGTACTTGTGCGGCGACCGGATGACGCAGAAGACGTTCTTCTCCGTCGGCAGCGGCACCGGTCCAACGACCGTTGCGCCTGCACGGGTCACCGTGTCGACAATCTTGCGCGCCGAGCTGTCGATGACCTCGTGGTCATACGACTTCAGTCGGATGCGGATCTTCTGTCCCGCCATTCGCGTGAGTCTCTCTTCTCGCCGATCATGTTCGTGTCCGGCTCCCCCACCCACGCGCTCGGGCGTGTCGCGCGCCCTCCGGGCGCGATCTTCCGGCAGGAAGATCTGGAGGCCTTTCAGCCGGTGCTTGCGCTTCCCTGGACGCACGCCGTTCCATGAGAACGTGTGCACTTCGTGAGGGAAGTGCGAACAAGTGCGTTTCAGAGGCGGCAGTGCAGGTACGGACCTTCACCACGCGTCAAGCAACTTGTCCATAGTGCCAGATCGCCCCCGCCGCCTCCAAATCGGGGCGTCGGGGGCGCTGATGGCGAGGGCATAGTGCGGCGGTCGCGGCGTCTCAATCCCGCGCGTGCTCGAGCGCCGCGATGAGGACGCACAGGGCCACGCCCGCCATGGCCTCCTCGACCTCGGCCAGGGGCGGCAGGCTGGGCGCGAGCCGGATGTTCTCGTCCAACGGGTCCTTGCCGTACGGGAACGAGGCGCCTGCCGGTGTCAGGGCGATGCCCGCCTCCTTGGCGAGTTCGACGACGCGGCTCGCGGTGCCGGGCACGACGTCGAGGTTGACGAAGTAGCCGCCCTCCGGCTTGTTCCAGCGTGCGACCCCGTACTCACCCAGCCGCTCGCTGAGGGCTGCGTCGACGGCAGCGAACTTGGGCGCCATGATGGCGGCGTGCTTGCGCATGTGCTCGCGCACCCCCTCTGCGTCGCCGAAGAACTGCGCGTGGGCCAACTGGTTCACCTTGTCCGGGCCGATGGAGCCGTGCCCGAGGTTCGCCAAGTACCAGCCGACCGTCTCGCGCGAGCCGGCCAGGAACGCGACGCCGGCACCGGCGAAGGTGATCTTCGACGTGGAGGCGAACATGATCGGGCGATCGGGATGGCCCGACGCCTGGGCCAGGCTCACGATGTCGGCCGACTTCGCCTCGTTCATGCTGAGATGGTGCACGGCGTACGCGTTGTCCCAAAAAATGCGGAAATCAGGCGCGGCGGCCGGCATCGCCGCCAGCTTCGCCGCGACCTCCTGCGAGCAGATCGCGCCGGTGGGGTTGGCGTATGTCGGCACGATCCACATGCCCTTGATGCTCGGGTCGTGCGCGACGAGGTGGGCGCACTCGTCCGCGTCGGGCCCGTCCTCACGCATCGGCACGTTGATCATCTCGATGCCGAGGCTCTCGAGCAGCCCGAAGTGGCGGTCGTACCCGGGCACGGGTGCGAGGAACTTGACGCTTCCCTCCTGTGACCACGGGCGCGGCGAGCCGAGGCCGCCTCGCAGCAGGTGATAGACGAGAACGTCGTGCATCATCGTCAGGCTCGAGTTGTTGCCCGCAACGATCTGATCGACGTCGACCCCGAGCAGGTCGGCGAAGATGCTTCGGATCTCCACGAGACCGGGCAACCCCCCGTAGTTGCGGACGTCGACCCCTGACTCGTCCTTCGTCCCCTCGGGCAACGACAGTAGCGCGTTCGACAGGTCGAGCTGCGCTGACGACGGCTTGCCGCGCGTGAGATCGAGACTCAGCCCGCGCGCACGTAACTGTTCGTAGTCGGCCTGGACGCGCTTCAACAGCTCATCACGCTCGGCGCGGGTGAGGTCGGCGAGTGACACGATGTCTCCTAGGTGCTGCGGTCGGTCTTGTCATCATCCTTTCACGGCGGGCGCGTCCCCCACGGGGCCGGCGCGCTCTGGTGGTCCACATCGCGGGCTTCGTCGAACGGCCCGCTCATGAGGGCCACGGAACCGCTCGGTCGCCGGTGCCGTCACAGCCATGAACGCGTTCGAGACCACGAACGGACCCGAGGCAGAGGAGAGCACGATGAAGACCCCCCGCATGGCAGCAGCGGCCCTGACGTTCGCCGCCGCGCTGTCCCTCACGGCATGTCAGGACGAGCAGGCCGCGACCACCAAGGGCTCGGCCTCGTCCCCGACGTCGTCTGCGTCCACGGCAACGGAGTCCTCCCCCACATCGTCGTCGTCGAGTGCCGCCGAGACTTCACCCTCTTCGGCACCGCCGTCCGCCTCCGCCGGCAGTGACGCTGCGGCCGCCGGCCCCACCGGCGCCCGTCCCAAGGCACCCGAGAAGGTGACGCCGCCCGCGGGCTCCGTGATGACGAACGCGAGCGTCGTCATGGCGGGCGGATACAAATCCGAACCGAGTTCCCAGTACGCGAAGCTGTACAGCGTCTGGAAGATCGATGGCACCGGCCCCGGCGTCGCCACGATCCAGTACGAGATGCTGGACGGCGACAACAAGGTGCTCGCGACGGCTGAGAGCTCCATCAACGTGGGCAAGGGCCGCCAGATGACCAAGGTCGACAACGGCCTGAGCAAGGCGCCCGCCGGCAGCGTCAAGGTGCGCATGCGCATCACCAAGGTGGAGCCCAACCCGCACGCAGACGACATCGCGGTTTCCGATGTCAAGGTCATTCCGGACGGGTACGAAGGTTTTCGACCCCGCATCACCGGCAAATATGCGGCCGGCCCCGAGTCGCAGGTCTATGGCTTCAGCGCGGTGTGCTACGAGCGCGCGAGCGGACGTGTCGTCGTCGGCAACGGCATGGCCGACGACGGTGGCGCGAAGAGCGGTACCTTCACCCTCGATCTCGGCGCCGCCCCAAGCCACTGGCACCCCACGCAGTGCTTCGTCGGCCAGAGCGGCAGTGGTGCTTGACACCCGTCGCAGCGCACCATCGGGAACGCAGGAGGGCCCGAGCACCTCACGGTGCTCGGGCCCTTCTTCGATGATGTCACTCCCTCACGGGAGCGAGATCACTTGATGATCTTGGTGACGCGACCGGCGCCGACCGTACGACCACCCTCACGGATGGCGAACTTGAGGCCTTCCTCCATGGCGATGGGCTGGATGAGCTCCACCGTCATGTCGGTGTTGTCGCCGGGCATGACCATCTCGGTGCCCTCGGGCAGGTGCACGACACCCGTGACGTCCGTCGTACGGAAGTAGAACTGCGGACGGTAGTTGTCGTAGAACGGCGTGTGACGGCCACCTTCGTCCTTCGACAGGATGTAGACCTGAGCCTCGAAGTCCGTGTGCGGGGTGATCGAACCCGGCTTCACGACGACCTGGCCACGCTCGACGTCCTCGCGCTTGATGCCGCGAAGGAGCAGACCGACGTTCTCACCCGCGCGACCCTCGTCGAGCAGCTTGCGGAACATCTCGATGCCCGTGACGGTCGTCTTGGCAGCCGGACCCTCGTGGATACCGACGATCTCGACGTCCTCGTTGACGTTCAGGACACCGCGCTCGATGCGACCGGTGACGACGGTGCCACGACCGGTGATCGTGAAGACGTCCTCGACGGGCATGAGGAAAGGCTTGTCGATGTCGCGCTCCGGCTCCGGGATCGACTCGTCGACAGCGTTCATGAGGTTCATGAGCTTGTCGCCCCACTCGGCGTCGCCCTCGAGCGCCTTGAGCGCCGAGACCTGGACGACGGGCAGGTCGTCACCCGGGAAGTCGTAGGAGGACAGCAGTTCGCGGACCTCCATCTCGACGAGCTCCATGATCTCTTCGTCGTCGACCATGTCAGCCTTGTTCAGCGCGACGACGATGTAGGGAACGCCGACCTGGCGAGCCAGGAGGACGTGCTCCTTCGTCTGCGGCATCGGACCGTCGGTCGCGGCGACGACGAGGATGGCGCCGTCCATCTGCGCCGCACCCGTGATCATGTTCTTCACGTAGTCAGCGTGACCGGGGCAGTCGACGTGAGCGTAGTGACGCTGCTCCGTCTGGTACTCGATGTGCGCGATCGAGATGGTGATGCCGCGCTGCTTCTCCTCGGGCGCCTTGTCGATCTCGTCGAACGGCGTGAAGGGGTTGAGCTCGGGGTACTTGTCGTGCAGAACCTTGGAGATTGCTGCCGTCAGCGTCGTCTTGCCGTGGTCGATGTGACCAATGGTGCCGATGTTGACGTGCGGCTTGTTCCGCTCGAACTTTGCCTTCGCCACTTGGGTCCTCCTCAGGACTTGTGTTGGTCAAACGCTGTGTCGCCTTCGGGTGAAGGCGCCGGGACGCGTCTGTTGGTTACAGGTGGTGTACGGGTCAATCGACGGGGATGAACCCGTTCACTCGCCCCGGATCTTCTTGATGATCTCGTCCGCGACGCTCCGGGGAACCTCGCTGTACGAGTCGAACTGCATCGTGTAGTTGGCACGACCCTGCGTCTTGGAACGGAGGTCGCCAACGTACCCGAACATCTCCGACAACGGAACCAGGCCGCGAACGACCTTGGCGCCACTGACGTCCTCCATGGCCTGGATCTGGCCACGGCGGGAGTTGATGTCACCGATCACGTCACCCATGTACTCCTCGGGCGTACGGACCTCGACAGCCATCATCGGCTCGAGGAGCACGGGGTCGGCCTTGCGGACGGCCTCCTTGAGCGCCATGGAACCGGCAATCTTGAACGCCATCTCCGAGGAGTCGACGTCGTGGTAGGCACCGTCGACGAGGATCGCCTTGATGCCGACCAGCGGGTAGCCCGCGAGGACACCCTGCTGCATCGCATCCTGGATGCCGTTGTCGACCGACGGGATGTACTCGCGCGGCACGCGACCACCGACGACGGCGTTCTCGAACTCGTAGAGCTCGCCCTCGGCCGTGTCCAGGGGCTCGAAGGTGATCTGGACCTTCGCGAACTGGCCCGAACCACCGGTCTGCTTCTTGTGCGTGTAGTCGTACTTCGGGACGGCCTTGCGGATCGTCTCGCGGTAGGCGACCTGCGGCGCACCGACGTTTGCCTCGACCTTGAACTCGCGCTTCATGCGGTCGACCAGGATGTCGAGGTGGAGCTCGCCCATGCCTCGGATGATGGTCTGACCGGTCTCCTCATCGAGCTCGACCTGGAAGGTCGGGTCTTCCTGAGCCAGCTTCTGGATGGCCGTGGAGAGCTTCTCCTGGTCACCCTTCGTCTTGGGCTCGATGGCCACGGAGATGACGGGCTCCGGGAACGTCATCGACTCGAGAACGATCTGCTCGTTCACGTCGGACAGCGTGTCACCGGTGGTGGTCTCCTTGAGACCGATCGCCGCGTAGATGTGACCGGCCTGTGCTTCCTCGACCGGGTTCTCCTTGTTGGCGTGCATCTGGAAGAGCTTGCCGACGCGCTCCTTCTTGCCCTTCGTCGAGTTGACGACGGCCGAGCCGGCGGAGATCTTGCCCGAGTAGACGCGGATGAAGGTCAGCGAACCGAAGAACGGGTGCGCGGCGACCTTGAACGCCAGGGCCGAGAACGGCTCGTCGAGAGCCGGCTTGCGCGTGATCTCGGTCTCCTCGTCGCCCGGCTTGTGGCCGATCATCGGGGGGACGTCGAGCGGGCTCGGCAGGTAGTCGACGACGGCGTCGAGCATCGGCTGGACACCGCGGTTCTTGAAGGCCGAACCACACATGACCGGGTACAGCTCGGAGTTGACCGTGAGCTTGCGGATGCCGGCCTTGAGCTCAGCCGTCGTGAGCTCCTCGCCACCGAGGTACTTCTCCATGAGGTCGTCGTCCGACTCGGCGACGCGCTCGACGAGCGCGTTGCGGTACTCATCGGCCTTGGCCTGCAGGTCGGCCGGGATCTCCTGGATCTCGTACTTGGCGCCCATGGTGACGTCACCCTTGGCGTCACCGGGCCACACGAGCGCCCGCATCTCGACGAGGTCGACGACACCGATGAAGTCGTTCTCCGCACCGATGGGGAGCTGGAGGACGAGGGGCTCGGCGCCCAGACGGTCCTTGATGGTCTGCACGGTGAAGTAGAAGTCCGCGCCCATCTTGTCCATCTTGTTGACGAAGCACATGCGCGGAACGTCGTACTTGTCCGCCTGACGCCAGACCGTCTCGGACTGGGGCTCGACGCCCTCCTTGCCGTCGAAGACGGCGACGGCGCCGTCGAGCACGCGCAGGGAACGCTCGACCTCGACGGTGAAGTCGACGTGGCCCGGCGTGTCGATGATGTTGATCTGGGTGCCGTTCCAGAACGACGTCACAGCAGCGGACGTGATCGTGATGCCACGCTCCTTCTCCTGCTCCATCCAGTCGGTCGTCGACGCACCGTCGTGCGTCTCACCGATCTTGTGGTTGACGCCGGTGTAGAACAGGATCCGCTCGGTCACCGTCGTCTTGCCGGCGTCGATGTGCGCCATGATGCCGATGTTGCGGACCTTCTTGAGGTCAGTCAGCACGTCCTGTGCCACGGTGTCTCTTCTCGTTCGAAGTTCAGTGTGAGTAGCTGGAGCGAGCCGGGACGGCGGCCCGAACCCATCCTACGGAGAGGACGGGCCGCCGACCCAACCGCGATCACCAGCGGTAGTGCGCGAAGGCCTTGTTCGACTCGGCCATCTTGTGCGTATCCTCGCGGCGCTTGACCGCGGCACCCAGACCGTTGCTGGCGTCCAGGATCTCGTTCATCAGACGCTCGGTCATCGTCTTCTCGCGACGCTGACGCGAGTAGCCGACGAGCCAGCGCAGCGACAGCGTCGTCGCGCGGCCCGGCTTGACCTCGATCGGCACCTGGTAGGTCGCACCACCGACGCGGCGGGACTTGACCTCGAGGGCCGGCTTGATGTTGTCGAGAGCGCGCTTCAGCGTCACGACCGGGTCGGTACCCGTCTTCTCACGGCAACCTTCGAGGGCGTCGTACACGATGCGCTCGGCGATGGACTTCTTGCCGTCGAGCAGGATCTTGTTGACGAGCTGCGTGACGAGCGGCGAACCGTAGACCGGGTCGACGACGAGGGGGCGCTTAGGAGCAGGACCCTTACGAGGCATTACTTCTTCTCCTTCTTGGCGCCGTAGCGGCTACGAGCCTGGTTGCGGCCCTTGACACCCTGGGTGTCGAGCGCGCCGCGGATGATCTTGTAGCGCACACCGGGAAGGTCCTTCACACGGCCACCACGCACGAGCACGATCGAGTGCTCCTGCAGGTTGTGGCCGACGCCCGGGATGTAAGCCGTGACCTCGATGCCAGAGGTGAGCTTCACACGGGCGACCTTGCGCAGAGCCGAGTTCGGCTTCTTCGGGGTCGTGGTGTAGACGCGGGTGCACACACCGCGTCGCTGGGGGCTGCCCTTGAGAGCCGGAGTCGAGGCCTTCGTGGCCTTGTCCTGGCGACCCTTGCGGACGAGCTGGTTGATCGTAGGCAACCTAGTTCTCCGAACGTGTCGTATCTGTTCTGCCTGCAGGATGAATCGCAGGCTCCTTGGTCTCGTCGCGGATCGTGCGCCGAAGGGCGCAACAGGCGCGACCCCTCCCCTGCACTTTCGTCGCGGGGCGCATGCACGACGTTCGAGACGCCGTGCCCGACCCATCGCGGCGACTGCCCGGCGAGGGTGTGATCATGAGTGGAGTCCGGACAGACTCCTGCCATGCACCCGAGTAGTTTACCGACTCTCCCGGGCCCCGGCCAAATCGCGGGAGCATGCACGTTCCGACCGCAACGCGACACGCCGACGAACCTGAGGAGACCGCGAGGGGCACCCCCTGCCTGTGCAGGAGATGCCCCTCGCGGCGTGGATCTGCGTCGATCAGCTGTCGAAGCCGAGCGTCGCGTCGTCCAGTCGGACGGCCTCGCCCGAGCCCGGGCCAAAGACCGGGTAGTCGTACGGCTGGTAGTCCGGCAGCGCGTACATCGCGGCCTTCGCCTCCTCCGTCGGCTCCACCTTGACGTTGCGGTAACGGCTGAGGCCGGTACCCGCCGGGATGAGCTTTCCGAGGATGACGTTCTCCTTGAGGCCGAGCAGCGGGTCGCTCTTCACGTTCATGGCGGCCTCGGTGAGGACGCGCGTCGTTTCCTGGAACGATGCCGCCGACAGCCACGACTCGGTGGCTAGCGAAGCCTTCGTGATGCCCATGAGCTCGCTACGACCCGACGCCGGACGTCCGCCCTCGGCGATCGCCTTGCGCGAGGCGTCCTCGAAGCGCGCGCGGTCGGCCAGCTCACCCGGGAGCAGGTCGGTGTCACCCGCCTCGATGATCGTCACGCGGCGCAGCATCTGACGCACGATGACCTCGATGTGCTTGTCGTGGATCGACACACCCTGCTGGCGGTACACGCCCTGGACCTCGTCGACGAGGTGCTTCTGCACCTCACGCGGGCCGAGGATGCGCAGCACCTGCTTCGGGTCGATCGCACCCTGCACGAGCAGCGTGCCGACCTCGACGCGCTGGCCGTCCTCGACGAGCAGGCGCGCACGCTTGCTCACCGGGTAGGCGTGCGGCTCCGAGCCGTCGTCCGGGATGAGGTTGATGCGACGAGCCTTGTCGGTCTCCTCGATCTCGATCTTTCCGGATGCCTCCGCGATCGGGGCGACACCCTTCGGCGTGCGAGCCTCGAAGAGCTCGACGACTCGGGGCAGACCCTGCGTGATGTCGTCACCCGCGGCACCGCCGGTGTGGAAGGTACGCATCGTCAGCTGCGTGCCCGGCTCACCGATCGACTGCGCCGCGATGATGCCGACAGCCTCGCCGATGTCGACGAGCTTGCCGGTCGCGAGCGAACGGCCGTAGCACTTCGCACACGTCCCGACGCGCGACTCACAGGTGAGGACCGAGCGGACCTTGACCTCTTCGATGCCGGCGTCGATCAGCTTGCTGAGCGCGACGTCACCGAGGTCGTCGCCGGCCTGCAGGAACGTCTCGCCGTCGATCTCGACCGTCTGCGCCACGTTGCGGGCGTAGACCGAGCTCTCGACGTCCTCGTGCTCGACCAGCTGGCCGTCAGAGTTGCGCTGCGCGATCGGCAGGACGAGACCGCGCTTCGTGCCGCAGTCCTCCTCGCGGATGATGACGTCCTGCGAGACGTCGACGAGACGACGCGTCAGGTAACCCGAGTCGGCCGTACGCAGAGCGGTGTCGGCCAGACCCTTTCGTGCACCGTGGGTCGAGATGAAGAACTCCAGCACCGACAGGCCCTCACGGAAGTTGGCCTTGATCGGACGCGGGATGATCTCGCCCTTCGGGTTGGCCATGAGGCCTCGCATACCCGCGAGCTGGCGCAGCTGGAACCAGTTACCACGGGCACCCGAGTTGACCATGCGGTAGATCGGGTTGTCCTTCGGGAAGTTGTTCTCCATCTGCTTGGAGACCTCGTTCGCCGCCTGCGTCCAGATCTCGATGAGCTCCTGACGGCGCTCGTCGTCCGTGATGAGACCACGGTCGAACTGCAGCTGCACCTTCGCGGCCTTGGCGTCGTAGCTCTCGAGGATCTCGTCCTTGTTCGAGGGCATGACGACGTCCGAGATGGCGACGGTCGTGCCCGAGCGCGTGGCCCAGTGGAAACCGGTCTCCTTCAGCGCATCGAGCGACGCCGCGACCTGGACCTTCGAGTAACGCTCCGCAAGGTCGTTGACGATGGCCGAGAGGACCTTCTTGTCGACGGGCTTGTTGATGTACTCGTAGTCCTCCGGCAGCGTGCCGTTGAAGATCGCGCGACCCAGGGTCGTACGGATCCGCAGCTCGGAGACGAAGCCGTTCTGGTCCGCCTCGACGCCGTCGGGCAGCACCGTGCCGGCCGTCGGGACGAAGTCGCGAAGACGCACCGAGATCGGCGTGCCGATCTTGATCTCGCCCGCGTCGAAGGCCATGCGGGCCTCGGCGACGGTCGAGAACGCGCGGATGTCCTCGTCCTTCATCTCGTCGGCGTCGAGCACCTCGGAGGTGAGGTGGAACAGACCGATGATCATGTCCTGCGTCGGCATCGTCACGGGACGACCGTCGGCGGGCTTGAGGATGTTGTTGCTCGAGAGCATGAGGATGCGGGCCTCGGCCTGCGCCTCGGAGCTGAGCGGCACGTGGACGGCCATCTGGTCACCGTCGAAGTCGGCGTTGAACGCCGAGCAGACGAGCGGGTGGATCTGGACGGCCTTGCCCTCGACGAGCTGCGGCTCGAACGCCTGGATGCCCAGACGGTGCAGCGTCGGCGCGCGGTTGAGCAGCACGGGGTGCTCACGGATGACCTCTTCGAGGACGTCCCACACGACCGGGCGGGCACGCTCGACCATGCGCTTCGCCGACTTGATGTTCTGCGCGTGCTCGAGGTCGACGAGGCGCTTCATGACGAACGGCTTGAACAGCTCGAGCGCCATCTGCTTGGGCAGACCGCACTGGTGCAGCTTGAGCGTCGGACCGACGACGATGACCGAACGACCCGAGTAGTCGACTCGCTTGCCGAGCAGGTTCTGACGGAAACGACCCTGCTTGCCCTTGAGCATGTCGGACAGCGACTTGAGCGGCCGGTTGCCCGGACCGGTCACCGGTCGGCCACGACGGCCGTTGTCGAACAGCGCGTCGACGGCCTCCTGAAGCATGCGCTTCTCGTTGTTGACGATGATCTCCGGCGCACCGAGGTCGAGCAGACGCTTGAGTCGGTTGTTGCGGTTGATCACACGGCGGTACAGGTCGTTGAGGTCGGACGTCGCGAAACGGCCACCGTCGAGCTGCACCATCGGGCGCAGGTCCGGCGGGATGACCGGGACGCAGTCGAGAACCATGCCGGCCGGCTTGTTCTCGGTCTGCTGGAAGGCCGTGACGACGCGCAGACGCTTGAGCGCACGCGTCTTCTTCTGGCCCTTGCCCGTCGCGATGATCTCGCGCAGCAGCTCCGCCTCGGCGTCGAGGTCGAAGTTCTCGAGACGCTTCTGCAGCGCCGCAGCGCCCATGCCGCCCTCGAAGTACAGACCGAAACGGTCACGCATCTCGCGGTAGAGGATCTCGTCGCCCTCGAGGTCCTGGACCTTGAGGTTCTTGAAACGATCCCAGACCTGCTCGAGGCGCTCGATCTGCTGATCCGCGCGCTTGCGGATCTGCGTCATCTCGCGCTCGGCCGACTCGCGGACCTTGCGGCGGGCGTCAGCCTTGGCGCCCTCCTTCTCGAGCTCGGCGAGGTCGGCCTCGAGCTTCGTCGAACGCGTGTTGATGTCCGCGTCGCGACGGTTCTCGAGTTCCTTCTTCTCGACCTCGATCTGGTTCTCGAGCGACGGCAGGTCGGCGTGACGCTGCTCCTCGTCGACCGAGGTGATCATGTAGGCCGCGAAGTAGATGACCTTCTCGAGGTCCTTCGGCGCGAGGTCCAGCAGGTAGCCCAGACGGCTCGGGACACCCTTGAAGTACCAGATGTGCGTGACCGGCGCGGCGAGCTCGATGTGGCCCATGCGCTCGCGACGAACCGCGGAACGCGTGACCTCGACGCCGCAGCGCTCACAGATGATGCCCTTGAAACGGACGCGCTTGTACTTGCCGCAGTAGCACTCCCAGTCGCGCGTCGGGCCGAAGATCTTCTCGCAGAAGAGTCCGTCCTTCTCGGGCTTGAGGGTGCGGTAGTTGATGGTTTCGGGCTTCTTGACCTCGCCGTGCGACCACTCGCGGATGTCGTCCGCGGTCGCGAGGCCGATGCGAAGCTCGTCGAAGAAGTTGACGTCCAGCACGTTGCTGATTCCTTCTCTCGCCTAAATCTGAAAAGTCTGATCGTTGCTGTTGTGGTTGTCCGGTCGGCTCGTTCGAGCCGCGGACCTACGTCTGCGCCGGCTGATCCGACACGCGGTGGGCCGGGCGATCATCTCGATCGACCCACCGCGTGTCGGGCGCCGTGATCAGACTTCCTCGACGCTGCTCGGCTCGCGGCGCGACAGGTCGATGCCCAGCTCCTCCGCGGCCCGGAACACTTCCTGCTCCGAGTCGCGCAGGTCGATGGCGGTGCCGTCACTGCTCAGGACCTCGACGTTGAGGCAGAGCGACTGCATCTCCTTGATGAGGACCTTGAACGACTCCGGGATGCCCGGCTCGGGGATGTTCTCGCCCTTGACGATGGCCTCGTACACCTTGACGCGGCCCGTCACGTCGTCCGACTTGATCGTCAGCAACTCCTGCAGGGCGTATGCGGCGCCGTAGGCCTCGAGGGCCCACACCTCCATCTCACCGAAGCGCTGACCACCGAACTGCGCCTTACCACCGAGCGGCTGCTGCGTGATCATCGAGTACGGACCCGTCGAACGCGCGTGGATCTTCTCGTCGACGAGGTGGTGCAGCTTCAGGATGTACATGTACCCGACGGAGACCGGCTCCGGGAACGGCTCACCCGAGCGGCCGTCGAACAGCTGCGCCTTGCCGGAGTCGCCGATGAGGCGCACGCCGTCGCGCGTCGTGTTCGTCGACTCGAGCAGGCCACGGATCTCCGTCTCGCGCGCACCGTCGAACACGGGCGTCGCAATACGGGTGTTCGGGCCCGTCTCACGTGCATCGGCCGGGATCTTGGCCGCCCACTCCGGGTCACCCTCGATCTTCCAACCACGCGAGGCGGCCCAGCCCATGTGCAGCTCGAGCACCTGACCGGGGTTCATTCGCGAGGGAACACCGAGCGGGTTGAGCACGACGTCGACCGGCGTGCCGTCCTCGAGGAACGGCATGTCCTCGACCGGCAGGATCTTCGAGATGACGCCCTTGTTGCCGTGACGGCCGGCGAGCTTGTCACCGTCGGTGATCTTGCGCTTGTTCGCCACGTAGACACGCACGAGCTGGTTGACGCCCGGGGGCAACTCGTCGCCCTCGTCACGGTCGAAGACCTTGACGCCGATGACCGTGCCGGTCTCACCGTGCGGAACCTTCATCGACGTGTCGCGGACCTCGCGGGCCTTCTCACCGAAGATGGCGCGCAGCAGGCGCTCCTCCGGCGTCAGCTCGGTCTCACCCTTGGGCGTGACCTTGCCGACGAGCAGGTCGCCGTCACGAACCTCGGCGCCGACGCGGATGATACCGCGCTCGTCGAGGTCGGCCAGCACCTCGTCGGAGACGTTCGGGATGTCCCGCGTGATCTCCTCCGGGCCCAGCTTCGTGTCGCGGGCGTCGATCTCGTGCTCCTCGATGTGGATCGAGGAGAGCGTGTCGTCCTGCACGAGGCGCTGCGACAGGATGATCGCGTCCTCGTAGTTGTAGCCCTCCCACGGCATGAACGCCACGAGCAGGTTCTTGCCGAGCGACATCTCGCCGCCGTCGGTGGCGGGGCCGTCAGCGATGACGGCGCCCTCCTCGAGGCGCTCACCCTCGTTGACCACGACACGCTGGTTGTAGCAGGTGCCCTGGTTCGAGCGCGTGAACTTCGCGATGCGGTACGTCGAGTACGTCGCGTCGTCGTTGGCGACCGTGACGAGGTCGGCGGAGACCTCCTGCACGACACCCGCCTTCGTGGCTCGCACGACGTCACCCGAGTCGAGTGCCGCACGGTACTCGATGCCGGTACCGACGAGCGGAGCCTCCGAACGAACGAGCGGCACCGCCTGACGCTGCATGTTGGCACCCATGAGGGCGCGGTTGGCGTCGTCGTGCTCGAGGAACGGGATGAGTGCGGTCGCGGCCGACACCATCTGACGCGCCGAGACGTCCATGTAGTCGACGTCCTCGATCGCGACGTCGCTCGCCTCTCCGCCCTTGGTGCGCGCCATGACGCGGTCCTCGGCGAAGTGGTTGTCCGGCGTCAGCGGCGCGTTGGCCTGCGCGATGACGAACGTGTCCTCCTCGTCCGCCGACAAGTAGTCGACGTCGTCGGTGACCTGGCCGTCGACGACCTTGCGGTACGGCGTCTCGACGAAACCGAACGGGTTGATGCGACCGAACGACGCGAGCGAACCTATGAGACCGATGTTCGGGCCTTCCGGCGTCTCGATCGGGCACATGCGGCCGTAGTGCGACGGGTGGACGTCACGGACCTCCATGCCTGCGCGGTCCCGCGAGAGACCACCGGGGCCCAGCGCGGACAGACGACGCTTGTGCGTCAGACCGGCGAGCGGGTTGTTCTGGTCCATGAACTGCGACAGCTGCGACGTTCCGAAGAACTCCTTGATCGACGCCACCACGGGGCGGATGTTGATCAGGGTCTGCGGCGTGATGGCCTCGACGTCCTGCGTCGTCATGCGCTCACGAACCACGCGCTCCATGCGGGACAGGCCCGTGCGAACCTGGTTCTGGATGAGCTCACCGACGTTGCGCAGGCGGCGGTTGCCGAAGTGGTCGATGTCGTCGATCTCGACGCGGACGTCGATCTCTTCGCCGTGACGCGTGCCCTTCATCGTCTCCTCGCCGGCGTGCAGCGCGACGATGTACTTGATGGTGGCGACGATGTCGTCGATGCCGAGCGTCGAGTCTTCGAGCCCGCCGTCGACGCCCAGCTTCTTGTTGACCTTGTAGCGGCCGACCTTCGCGAGATCGTAGCGCTTGCCATTGAAGTACAGGTTGTCGAGCAGCTGCTGGGCAGCCTCACGCGTCGGCGGTTCGCCCGGGCGCAGCTTGCGGTAGATCTCGAGCAGCGCGGCGTCCTGGTCGGCCGTGTGGTCCTTCTCCAGGGTGGCGCGCATCGACTCGTACTGGCCGAACTCCTCGAGGATCTGAGCCTCGGTCCAGCCCAGCGCCTTGAGCAGCACCGTCACGGACTGCTTGCGCTTGCGGTCGACGCGGACACCGACCATGTCGCGCTTGTCGATCTCGAACTCGAGCCACGCACCACGGCTGGGGATGACCTTCGCCGTGTAGATCTCCTTGTCGGAGGTCTTGTCGATGGAGCGCTCGAAGTAGACGCCCGGCGAACGGACGAGCTGCGAGACGACGACGCGCTCGGTGCCGTTGATGACGAACGTGCCGCGGTCCGTCATGAGCGGGAAGTCGCCCATGAAGACCGTCTGGCTCTTGATCTCGCCCGTCTCGGCGTTCATGAACTCAGCCGTGACGAACAGCGGAGCCGCGTACGTCATGTCGCGCTCCTTGCACTCCTCGATGGAGTACTTGACGTCCTCGAATCGGTGGTCGCGGAAGCTCAGCGACATCGAGCCGGAGAAGTCTTCGATCGGCGAGATCTCCTCGAAGATCTCCTCCAGACCGGAGCGCTCGGGCACGTCGACACGGCCCTCCGACTTGGCGGCGGCCACGCGGGCCTGCCACTTCTCGTTGCCGAGAAGCCAGTCGAAGCTCTCGGTCTGCAGCGCGAGCAGATCCGGGATTTCGAGGGGCTCACGAATTTTGGCGAAGGTGAGACGGCCGGAGGCAGTCTTCGCCGAGGACAGAGTCTGGGTCGCGGTGCGCGAGGCAGCCAAGGAGGGTCCCTTCCAGAGGCCTTACAGATCGGCAGTGCGCGCCACCTGCCGTACGGGTCCTCCCCCCTCGACGCTCCTCGGACGGCCGGCGTCATGATGTCGCGACCAAGCAGAGCGGGCAGCTCTTCGTGGTGGCGTCTTGACGCGGAATCCGGATCGGGTGTCGGGGGCAGGCGCAGACAGGGCAGCGCAAAATAGCAGGATAGTACCCAGAGAAGAAGGATGCAAGCCGACGAACTCGGAACCCGAGTCTGTCGCACCGCGCGCCCATCCTGACGAGCCCGGGTGGACCGCATCGACCGCTATGATCCGGCGCCTCCCCCGGCGCCGTCTTGACCCCACGAGAATGACGCAGGGCGGGCGCACAGTCAAGCAGCGACGCGCCGGTCGCCCGTCACCCCGCCAGGTGCGACCAGCGCGTCTCGAGCTCACGCCACGGGCCGGCGTCCGCAACCCTGCCCGCCTCCAGGACGACGACGCGGTCGGCCCGGGCGAGAGCCGAACGCTTCGACGTCGCCCCGACGACGGCGCTGCCACGCGCACGCAACGCGTCCCACAGCTCGAGCTCGGTGCGCGCGTCGAGCGCGCTCGAGACGTCGTCGGCCAGGAGCAGTTCGGCCTCCGTCGACAGGGCTCGCGCGAGCGCCAGCCGCTGAACCTGCCCACCGGACAGGCGCACCCCGCGGTGGCCGACGAGACTGTCCCGGCCGCCCGCGTTGTCGATGTCGGGGGTGAGACGCGCAGCGTCGACGGAAGTGTCGAACTCGCGCTCGTGACCGAGGAGCACGTTCTCGGCGAAGGAGCCGGAGAGCACTCGGGGCGTCTGGGCGACGTAGGCGACCTGGCCGGGGCGGAGGAAGAGCTCTGGCTCGCTCACCTCTCGTCCGTTCCACGTGAGCGAGCCGGTGTGGTGCACGAGCCCCGCGAGTGCCGCCAGCAGGCTCGACTTGCCGGAGCCCACGGCGCCCAGGAGCAGCACGAGCTCGCCCTGCCCGACGGTGAGATCCACGCCTTCGACGCCGACCGTCCCGTCATCGTGCAGGGCGGCGAGGTCGCGCAACGCCAGTTCGCGCAAGGGCTCCCTCGGCGTCTCAGGTACCTGAGGTGCCGCACCGGAGGGCAGGTCGAGGCCAGCCGGGAGGTCGACGAGATCGGCCCCGCCGGCGAGTTCGCTCGTCGCCCTGAGCCAGGCCCGCGTTCCGGGCGCCTCGGTGACGACCGACCCGGCGACCCGGCCGAACCAGTCGAAGTTGGACGCCGCGTTGACGACGAGCAGCGCCGTCGCAAGGCCCCAGGTGCCGTACAGCGCCCCCGCCCAGGCTGCCACGATGCCTGCCTGCACCATGAGCGTCGGGACGCCGTCGAGCACGGCGGCGACTCGGTGCTCGCGCACCGCGGCCTCGACGCGCGTGCGGTCGACGGCGGCGAGGTGTTCGCGGATGCGCCCGGTGCGACCCGCGAGCTTGATGGTGCGCGCTGCTTCGAGCGAGGAGACGAGGGCGCGACCGAACTGGGCACGGGACGCCGACGCCCGCGCGGCGGAGCGGCCCGCCACGCGCCGTCCGAGGGCGGAGGCCAGCGCCGAGCCGACCATGATGACGAGCAGGACGAGACCCGCGAGCCAGGTGCCACCGAGCACAGCGGTGAGAACGACGATGACGAAACCGTTGGTGAAGTCGATCCACCGGTCGGCATAGCGGACGAAGCGATCCGAATCCATCGCGCGCGCGACGACCTCGCCGGGAGGCGTGCGCGGCAGCCGGTGCTGCCCCGTCTGTCCGATGAGCACGCGCATGCGCACCCGCAGGGAGATCTCGATCCACCACCGCGGGTAACGGATGACGGCCACCGCGAGCGAGACCGGGCCGAGCATCACGCACACCGCGACCGCTGCGGCCCAACCCCATGCGGGGGTGCCGTCCGCCAGGGCCTGCACGGTGTGACCCCAAGCCCAGCCCGTGACGCTGCCGATGGCACCGAAGATGGAGAACGCGAGGAACGCGAAGATGGCCACGACGCCCCACTCGGGCCGCACCTTCAGCGCGTTGATGATCGCGCGTGCGAGGGACGAACCCTCGGGGATGTCGCGCGTGACGGGCGCCGCGCCCGTGCGTCGCGCGTGCGCGACGTGCGGGGCCTCGTGGTCCGGGGCGGGGACGGCGGACGCGCCGGCGGCTTCGGTGAGGTCGCGGAAGTAACCGGGTGTCTCGAGCAGTTCGTCACGGCGACCGAACTGCACGAGGCGCCCGCGCTCCATGACGCCGATGAAGTCGGCCCGCTCGATGGTGCCGAGACGATGCGCGATGAGGATGCCGGTGCGCCCCTCGAGCAACCGTGCAGAGGCCGCGACGACGCGGGCCTCCGTCACCGGATCCATGCGGGCGGTCGCCTCGTCGAGCACGATGACGCGCACGTCGCGTGCGAGCAGACGGGCGAACGCCAGCAGCTGTTCCTCGCCGGCCGACAGGCTCACGCCACCCGGGCCGAGCACCGTGTCGAGGCCGTCGGGCAGGGTCGAGACCCACGGGCCGAGACCGAGCGTCTCGACGACGTCCTCGATCTGAGCGCGCGGCAGCGGCTCGAAGACGGTGATGTTCTCCGCCAGCGTGCCGGCGAGGATCTCGGTGCGCTGCGTGACGACACCGACGCCCCCGCGCAGCGCCTCCAGGTCGAGGTCGCGCACGTCGACGCCGCCGAGGAAGAGCGAACCGGGCGGCGGCTCGACGGCGCGCGAGACGAGGGAGGCCAACGTCGACTTGCCGGATCCGGTGCGTCCCACCAGGGCGAGAGTCGACCCGGCCGGCACGTGCAGGTCGACGTCCTGCAGCGCGAACGTGCCGGTGCCGTAGCTGAAGTCGAGGTGACGTACGTCGAGATCCAGCGGGCCCTCCGGCAGCGCTCGTCCGCCCTCGGGTTCGGCCGGAACGGCCAGGAGGGCGCGCAGGCGCACGATGGCGCCGAGGCCCGCCTGCATGTCCGGGAACTGCTCGGCGACCCGTGCCAGCATGCCGACGAACGTGCTCGTGACGAGGAACATCGTGACGAGATCACCGACCGACATCGACGTGCGCGAGGCGAGCGCGACACCGGCGAGCACGACGAGGACGAGCAGCAGGTGCAGCGACAGGCCGGTGCGCAGCAGCAGCTTGACCTCGAGGCGCACGACGGCCAGGAACCGCTCGTGCACGCGCGCCGACAGCTTGGCGAGGCGCGCGACCACGAACGGCTGGCCGAGGCTCGTGCGGATGTCGTCGCGGCCCGCGACGCCCTCCTCGAAGATGGCGGCGTGCTCGGTCCAGGCGGCCTCCTCGAGCACCTTGCCCGCCGCGATCGGGGCGAGCAAGGAACGCATGAGCACCCACGTCAGCGCCGCGAAGAGCGGGAAGAGCACCCAGGCCGGCCACCACGTGATACCCGCGACGATCCACATCGGCACCATGGCGAGCGTCATCCGCAGCACCATCCAGATCTGCTGACGCAGCAGGTTCGAGATCTCGTGGGTGTCGTCGTCGACACGGTCGAGGATCTCACCGCCCGCCTGCTCCGACAGGGCCTCGAGCGGTTGCGCGAGCACCGCGTCGACGAGGTCGCGACGCAGCTGCCCGGCGGCACGATCGACCATGCCCGCCCACAGGAAGCGCCCCGCGGTGTCGACGAGCGCCCCACCGAGGACGGTGACGGCCAGCAGCGTCACGAGGCGAGCGCTCGTGTGCTCGGCCAGCCGGCCCGCGATGACGGACGCCGCCGTCGTCGCCAACGCTGTGACGGCCGCGAGGATGACGGCGGCCCACGTACTGGGGACGGCGATGCGTCGCCATCCGATCTGGCGGGATGGCGAGGCGTGCGGCGCGGGTGGTGTCGTCATGGCACGTCACAGGCTACGGGTGAACACCGACAACCGCACTCGAATATCGCGCGCGTCATCGGCGGCACCGGCCTCGGCAGGGTTCCTCTGGCGCGACGCCAGGTCTGCCGGCATGCGAAAGCGGGCCGCACCGTGATGGTGCGACCCGCTTCGACGCGATGTCTCGCGATCAGTGCCCAGGCAGTGCCCGGGCAGAGATCACTTGACCTCGACGGTGGCGCCGGCGCCTTCGAGGGCTTCCTTGGCCTTGTCGGCAGCGTCCTTGGCGACACCTTCGAGAACCGGCTTCGGGGCGCCGTCGACGAGGTCCTTGGCCTCCTTGAGACCGAGGGACGTGAGGGCGCGCACCTCCTTGATGACCTGGATCTTCTTGTCACCGGCCGAGGCCAGGATGACGTCGAACTCGGACTTCTCCTCGGCAGCGCCGGCGTCGCCGCCGCCTGCAGCCGGAGCAGCCGCGGCAGCAACCGGAGCAGCAGCGGTGACGTTGAAGGTGTCTTCGAAGAGCGTCACGAACTCGGAGAGCTCGATGAGCGTCATTTCCTTGAAAGCCTCGAGGAGCTCGTCGTTGGAGAGCTTCGCCATGATGGGCGTCCTTTCTGTTCTGTCGGACCCGGACCGATGTGGTCGTGGGATCCGTGCCGTGAGTGGCGTTGTGGTGGGTTTGCGCTGATGCCGGTCAGGACCGGATCAGGCCTCGTCGCCACCCTCGGCGACGTCTGCGGTGGCCGCTTCGGCAGCCGGGGCTGCGTCGGTGGCCGGTCCCTCGGTCTCGACCTTGGCACGCAGGGCGTCGACGGTGCGAGCAGCCTGCGACAGCGGGGCCGCGAAGAGGTAGACAGCCTGGCTGAGCGAGGCCTGGAGGCCCCCGGCCAGCTTGGCGAGCAGGGTCTCGCGGGACTCGAGGTCCGCGAGCTTGTTGATCTCCTCGGCCGACATGGCCTTGCCGTCAAGGACGCCGCCCTTGATGACGAGGAGAGGGTTGGCCTTGGCGAAGTCACGCAGCTTCTTCGCCGTCTCCACCGGGTCACCGGTGACGAAGGCGATAGCGGACGGGCCCTGGAGCTGGCCGTCGAAAGCCGTCACGCCGGCTTCGGCAGCCGCACGGGCGGTCAGCGTGTTCTTCACCACGGCGTAGGTGGCGTGCTCACGAATGGAGTTACGCAGATCGGTGATCTGCGCCACGGTGAGACCGCGGTACTCCGTCAGCACGGCAGCATCCGAGTTGCGGAAGTTGTCCGCAAGCTCGGCAATGGCTGCATCCTTAGCGGCGGTAGCCATGCGCGCCTCCTTCGGTGGTGAGTGCCAGTCGCTCGGGCGACACGAAAAAGAGCCTCGGCGCAGGCGCGCTGAGGCTCTGAAAACATGCTGACGAACAACACGATCATCGACTGAAGCTCACCTGCGCCGGACGCTCACTGCCGTGAGGCCTTCGGTCACATCCACCCAGAGGCAGAGTGCAACAACCGGCGGTCATTGGTCCTCCCAATGTACCGGGCGGGCGGCGGGCGGCCAAATCGGTGCGATCGACGCCGGTGGGCACTGGTGCACAGGCCGCAGAAACCTGACGAAAAACTTACCGTCGCGATCGGGTGCGACACGCGCCGGGCTGGTGAGACTCGAGGAGTGGCCGGTGACGCACCGGGCGCTGCCTCACCGCCTACCGAAGGACCAAGCATGCCCGACGCACCCACCCCCGCAGCTGCTCTACCCGACGATGGCGCGACCGCACGTCGTGGACTTGCCGGGCGCCATCTCGCGCCACGTGGGGTCGCCGCGATCGCCCTGGCCGCGGCCGTGACGACGGCGGTGAGTGGGTGCGGCGACGACTCGACGGCCGATGCCTCGACGAGCACCATCGCCCCCTCCGACATGAGCCGCATCGCGGCCGGCAACACGCCGCGTTCCAGTTCGACTGACCCTTCTACGTCGTTGCGCAGCGCCGCCTCGTCGGCGCCCGCGACCTCGCGGAGTGCTTCGGTCGCGTCGAGCGCATCCGGGACGACATCCAAGGCCGGCGCCGCCGCAGTCGTCATCCCCGACGCCGCCAAGGCCCACACCAAAGACGGCGCCAAGGCCTTCGTGAAGTTCTACTGGGAAACCCTCGACCAACTGGACGCGGCACCCAAGGAAAACGTCCTGGCCAACCTGTACGCGCCGACTTGCACTGGCTGCGACCAGCAGGCTCTTGGGGTGGCAGAAAACGCTCGCACCGGAGTACACATCGAGGGATCCCGCACCACCCTCACCAAGCTCCAGGAAGCACCCACCTCATCACTGGACGAGCCCGTCTTTACCTTCGATCAAGCAGAGACACCAGCGACCCGGGTCGAGAGCGGAGGCAAGCGCACCGAGCTGAGCGCCATCAAGCTTAGGGGCGCCGTTCGACTCATGTGGGACGGCCAGCACTGGCGAGTGGGGATGTACGGTGCAGATCGCGCTTAAGACATCAGCGCCGCTGCTCATGGCCACAGCCGTCCTTGCCTCTGCCCCAGCCGCGGCATCGGGAAATCCCTGCGAGGGGACAAACCGGCAAGCGTGCCTCGGCGGCGACACAGTCTCCGTCGTGGTGGTGGCGGGTAAGAAGGAAGGCCGCGGCCAACTGCCAGACGGGCCACAACGTCCCCAGAACGCGCGCCCGGGAACAGGCACCCTGCCCCACATAAGCACTGGCTCAGCCGCCCCACATCCAGGAGCCCCGGAAGGCACCGGAACCGGCCGAGCCGCCACCACGGGAACAACGACCGCAACCGTCGATGCGACTGTGAACACCCGTTTAGCAGACATTCCGTGCGCGACAGGGGAAGGACAGACCCCGAAGCTATCGTGCGTCAACTACACCACCGCGCCACCTGCACCCACGATGACCACCCCCGCATCAGAAACCGCCACAGCGCCAGCAGCTCCGGCCGCGCCCACCTACACCGCCGAACAAGCAGCCACCCAGGCCTGGACGACTCAGACCTTCACGAAGGCCACCGTCGCCATCCAACCCGCCGGCAACACCACGCTCACGGGCCTGCCCACCTACTTCCAGGCGACCTACGGCCCCGACGGTCTCGCCCCCGGTGAGACGACCACAGTCACCCTGCTCGGACACACCATCACCCTGCGCCCCACCGACGTCACCTACACCTACCACTACGGCGACACCGCCACCCACGGCCCCACCACCGACGCGGGCGGGCCCTACCCCACCGGCACCGTCACTCACACCTACCCCACCAAGGGCACCGTCACCACCCGCATCGACACCACCCTCAGCGGCCAGTACCAGGAGAACAACGGCCCCTGGCGCACCATCCCCGGCGCCACGACGATCACGGGACAGCCTCAACGGCTCACCATCGCCACCCTCCAATCACGCCTCCACCACTGACCACCGCACCCAGAGAACACACCCGCCGCCCGACCGCTCGCACCCACCCGCCAGCTGCACCACGAATGCGCGACTGCGCGCACGTTCCCCGTGTGGGTGCACAAGTCCCCAGCAGAGTCGCTGCACCAACTGTTCACCCACTGGCCACGATGACGCACCCTGCGCGCCGCGGCCCGCCGCCTACTGTCAGCTCGTCCTGTTGCTGAACCAACGAAAGCCCCTCATGCCACTGCTTCCCCAGCGCCCCACCGCCATCGTCACCGTCGCCGCAGCCGTCGCGGGGCTGACGTCGTTCTCGCTGTCCACCGCAGGTTCGGCGCAGGCTGCGTCGACCACCGTCACGATCAGCGAGGTGTTCGGCGGAGGCGGCAACAGCGGCGCACCGCTGCGCAGCGACTTCGTCGAGCTCTACAACACCTCGAGCGCGCCCGTCGACCTCACCGGCTGGAGCGTCCAGTACTGGTCCGCGTCGGGCACGAGCGCCCAGAAGACTCCGCTCAGCGGCCAGGTCGCACCGGGACACCACTTCCTCGTCAAGGAAGCCGACGGCGCGAACGCGTCCGCGCCCGCCCTGGAGAATCCTGACGTGACGGGCACGATCGCGATGTCGGGCACCGCGGGCCGCGTCGCCGTCGTCGACCCGAACGGCGCCACCGTCGACCTCGTCGGCTGGGGCGGGGCGAGCGTCGCGGAGGGTTCCCCTGCCCCCGCGACGACGAACTCGACGTCCGTCTTCCGCAAGAGCGAGTGCACCGACACCGACGACAACGCTGTCGACTTCACCGTCGGCACCCCGACGCCGACGTCGTCGGCGGCCGGCGCGACGGCCTGCACCCCGCAGGCGCCGCACGAGCCGTCGACGGTGACGATCCAGCAGATCCAGGGTTCCTCGCACCTCTCGCCGCTCAGGGACGAGCGCGTCAGCAAGGTCAGCGGTGTCGTCACCGCCATCAATGCCACCGGGTTCTGGATGCAGGCCCCGAGCGACGACGACGACGCGACGAGCGACGCCGTCTTCGTCTACACCAAGACCGCGCCCACCGCCGTCGTCGGTGACGCCGTCAGCGTCGACGCCACCGTCTCCGAATTCCGACCGGGCGGCGCCTCGGGCAACGACAACCTGACGACGACGCAGCTGACGAGCCCCGTCGTCACCGTCACCGCGTCCGGGCAAGCGCTGCCGGCGCCTGCCGTCCTCGGCAAGGACCGCATCGCCCCACAGCAGAACGTCGAGTCGGGCGACCCGAAGAACGTCGAATCGGCAGCGGCCACCTTCGACCCGACGAAGAACGCGATCGACTTCGACGAGTCGCTCGAAGGCATGCGCGTCGCCCTCGACGATGCGCGCGCCGTCGGCCCGACCAACCCCAAGTACCGCGAGACCCCGGTCGTGCCCGGCCAGAACGTCGACGCGCTGACCACGCCGCGCGGTGGCGTGCTCTACTCCGGCTACGACCACCCGAACGCGATGCGCGTCATCCTCGACGACCAGGCCAAGCCCGCCAACCCGCTGCCCGTCAGCACCGTAGGTGACGTCTACACCGGCCGCACCACCGGCATCATGGACTACTCCTTCGCCATGCCGCACGTGCACGTCACCGACGTCGCGGGGCACCGCAGCGCCGGCCTGAAGCGCGAGACGACGAAGGCCCAGGGCCTGTTCGAGATGGCCGTCGCGACATTCAACGTCGAGAACCTCGCACCCAGCGACCCCCAGACGAAGTACGACCGCCTCGCCGGCCAGATCACGGGCAACCTGCACTCCCCCGATGTCCTCGCGCTCGAAGAGATCCAGGACAACAACGGCGCCCAGAACGACGGCACCGTCGACTCGTCCACGACCGTCAAGAAGCTCGTCGACACCATCAAGGCCGCCGGCGGCCCGACGTACCAGGCGCGCTGGGTCGACCCCGAGAACGGCAAGGACGGAGGCCAGCCCGGAGGCAACATCCGCCAGGTGTTCCTCTACCGCACCGACCGCGGCACGTCGTTCGTCGACAAGGGAACCCCCGGCGCGACGACGGCCACCGGCGTCACCGGGCGTGGCCTGTTCACCGACCTCACCGTCTCGCCCGGCCGCATCGACCCGACGAACACCGCCTTCACCGACTCGCGCAAGCCGCTCGTCGGCGAGTTCAAGTTCCGCGGGACGAAGGTGTACGTCATCGCCAACCACTTCAACAGCAAGGGCGGCGACGACCCGCTCTTCGGCCGCTGGCAGCAGCCCGTGCGCTCGTCCGAGACGCAGCGCCACGCGCAGGCCACCGTCGTGCGCGGATTCATCGACAAGCTGCTCGCCGCCGACCCCAACGCTCGCATCGTGACGCTCGGTGACCTCAACGACTTCGAGTTCAGCCGGACCACCGACATCCTCGTCGGAAACCGCAAGACAGCGATGACGGACCTGCCGCGCACCCTGCCCGCCAACGAGCGGTACTCGTACGTGTACGAGGGCAACAGCCAGATCCTCGACCACATCCTGCTCAGCCCCAAGCTCGCCCAGCCCTGGCTCGGCCTCGCGAAGCCGCCGTTCAACTACGACATCGTCCACACCAACAGCGAGTTCCCCGACCAGGACTCCGACCACGACCCGCAGATCGTCCGCATGACCGTCACCCCGTTCTGAGGTCATGCGGCCGGCCATGTGATCTGGACGGCACAACAGGCGAGGCCCGCACCCCGAACGAATCGGGATGCGGGCCTCGCCCGTCGAGAAGCGTCGACCGCTCACGTAGAGCGATCGAGCGAGAAGCCGATCAGGCCTGCTCGGCGCCGTCCTCCATGAGGTTGCGCGTGCGCGACTGGTCGATCAGGATGCCAGGGCCCATCGTCGTGGCCATCGTGGCCTTCGTGATGTAACGACCCTTCGACGCCGACGGCTTCAGCCGCAGGATCTCATCGAGCGCAGCCGCATAGTTTTCGACAAGAGCCTTTTCGTCGAACGAGGACTTGCCGATGATGAAGTGCAGGTTCGCGTGCTTGTCGACACGGAACTCGATCTTTCCGCCCTTGATGTCTCCGACGGCCTTCGCGACGTCCATCGTCACCGTTCCCGTCTTCGGGTTCGGCATGAGACCACGCGGACCGAGCACCTTACCCAGGCGACCGACCTTGCCCATGAGGTCGGGCGTCGCGACGACGGCGTCGAAGTCCGTCCAGCCACCCTGAACCTTGGCGATCAGGTCATCCGAACCAACGAAGTCGGCGCCGGCAGCCTCGGCCGCCGCAGCCTTGTCACCGTTGGCGAACACGAGGACGCGAGCCGTCTTACCCGTGCCGTTCGGCAGGTTCACCGTGCCACGAACCATCTGGTCCGCCTTGCGCGGGTCGACACCGAGGCGCATCGCAACCTCGACCGTCGAATCGAACTTCGTGCCGGCCGTCTCCTTCGCGAGGCGAACAGCCTCGAGCGGCGAGTACAGCTTGCCTTCTTCGATCTTCTCTTCCGCCGCGCGGTACGTCTTGCTGCGCTTCATCTCAAACTCCTTCAACAGGGAGATCGTGGTTCTACGAGCCAGCGCCGGCCCAACCACTTTCGGGCTCCGCGCCCCCGACACCAGGTCGATCCTGACGCCGCGATGCCACACAGGCAACCGGTTGATCTTACGTGACGTGCGGGGGTGGGGTGAAATCGGCGACGGAGCACGAAGCCCCTGACCCAGGTGAGGGCCAGGGGCTTGCGTCGAACCGGGAGAACCGTCAGACGATTTCTTCTCGACTGATCGACCCGCCGAAACGTCACGGCGGCATGAACATCACCGACCGTACCGAAGGTGCACTCTCAGACACTTTTTCTCGACTGAACGCACCCCGGCCGGAACGTCACGGCAGTACGAACATCACTGCCCGTACCGAGGATGCACTCTCAGACACTTTTCCTCGACTGAACGCACCCCGCCGGAACGTCACGGCAGTACGAACATCACTGCCCGTACCGGCGGTGCACTTTCAGTCGGTGGTAATCCCCATCGAACGCGCCGTACCCGCAATGATCCGCGACGCCATGTCGAGATCGTTCGCGTTGAGGTCCTGCATCTTCTGCTGCGCGATCTCACGAACCTGATCCGCCGACAGGTGCGCGACCTTCGTCTTGTGCGGCTCGCCGGAACCCTTCTGGACGCCCGCAGCCTTCTTGATGAGCTCAGCAGCCGGCGGCGTCTTCGTGATGAACGTGAACGAACGGTCCTCGTAGACCGTGATCTCGACCGGGATGACGTTGCCGCGCTGGGACTCCGTCGCAGCGTTGTACGCCTTGACGAACTCCATGATGTTCACACCGTGCTGACCCAGCGCCGGACCGACCGGCGGAGCCGGCGTCGCCGCACCGGCCTGGATCTGCAGCTTGATGAAACCGGAAACCTTCTTCTTCGGAGGCATGAAGCCACCTCTTTCCTGTCATGGGCCGACGCCGTGGGCGATGACCCGGTTGCATCCTCACCACCCGGACAGGCGATGAGAGGTTGATGACGACCGCCGCGACGAAACGCGCGGCAGGTCGAAGGATCAGATCTTCGCGACCTGGTTGAAGCCCAGTTCGACCGGCGTCTCGCGACCGAAGATCGACACGAGCACCTTGATCTTCTGCGTGTCCGCGTTGATCTCGGAGATCGTCGCGGGCAACGTCTCGAACGGGCCTTCCATGACGGTGACGGACTCGCCGACGGTGAAGTCGACATCCGCGGACGCCGACGACGCGGAGCCACTCGACGCGGCCGCACCCTCAGCCGAAGCCTCCGGCTCCTCGAACGTCGGGTTCAGCATCGTGACGACCTCGTCGATCGACAACGGGTACGGCTGGTGCGCGTTGCCGACGAAGCCCGTGACACCCGGGGTGTGACGCACTGCGCCCCACGACTCGTCCGTCAGATCCATGCGCACGAGCACGTAACCCGGGATGCGCACGCGCGTACCCGACTTCTTCTGCCCGTTCTTGATCTCGGTGTAGTCCTCCATCGGAACCTCGATCTGGAAGATGTAATCCTCCATGTTGAGGCTCGTGATGCGCTGCTCGAGGTTCGTCTTCACACGCTTCTCGTAGCCCGCGTAGGAGTGGATGACGTACCAGTCACCGAACTGCGACTTGAGCTCCGCGATGAACGCCTCGCGAGGGTCGACCGCGTCAGCCTGCTCGGCCGGGGCGACCTCGGCGTCGACGACGGCCTCCTGCTCCACCTCGCGCTCGGCGTCGTCGGCGTGGGCCTCGGCGGCGCTCGGCAGTTCGCCGACCTCGCCCTGCTCGGGCGCCAGGTCAGCGTCAGGCGTGCGCACAGCGCCCGCCGCGAATTCGGCCTCTTCCGCCGCAGCCGGCGAAAGCTGCTCGGGGTTCTGCTCGGTCATCGACCTGCTTCCTTCACATGTGGGGACGTACGTCGCGTGCTCTCACACGAACGCCGCCCGCGCGGCCCCCGCGGGGGCGCTCAGGCGGCGAATCTTCGAGATGGGCCCGGGACTCAGTTCGAACCGAAGACCCAGGAGACCGCACGCGTGAACAGCCAGTCTAGACCGTTGACGTACGCCATGATGACGGCGAGGAAGACCAGGACCGCGATCGTGTACGTCGTCAACTCGTCACGCGTCGGATAAACGACCTTGCGCATCTCGCCGATGACCTGCCGGATGAACAACAGGATGCGGCCGAAGAAACCGCGGCGCTCAGATTCACCCGCGACGGAAGCCCCCGTCACGACATCGGAATCTGCCACGGCCCCGCCCTCTCGGATCAATACGCTGTGCAGGGCACGAGGGACTTGAACCCCCAACCCCCGGTTTTGGAGACCGGTGCTCTGCCAATTGAGCTAGTGCCCTTCGCGAGCGAACCCGCGCGACGCGGCGGTTGAGTGCCGTGTCGACCCCCAACTGTACGGGACGACGACGCTCGAACGGAAATCTTGCCCTCCCCCGTGCGTGATGCGCGGCAGCCGTCGCGCGAGGGCGGTGACAGGATGAGCGGGTGACGAGTCGCGACACCTCCCCCAGCCGCTCCCGGCAAGACCTCGACGCCCTGCCGAAGGCGCACCTGCACCTGCACTTCACCGGCTCGATGGCGTTCGACACCCTGCTCGACATGAGCGTGACGCACGGCGTCCGGCTGCCGGACAGCCTGAGGCGCAGCTGGCCTCCTCAGCTCGCATCGGCCCGCGACGAGCGGGGTTGGTTCCGCTTCCAACGCCTCTACGACGCCGCCCGCGCCTGCGTGCGTAGCGAGGATGACATGCGCCGCATCGTCGACGAGGCCGCCGCGAGCGATGCGCGTGAGGGCTCACGATGGTTGGAGATCCAGGTCGACCCCACGTCCTACGCACCGTTCGTCGGCGGCATCACACCCGCCTTGGAGATCGTGCTCGACGAAGCTGCGCGGGCCGGTGAGCGTCACGGCATCGGGGTGGGCGTCGTAGTCGCGGCGTCACGGCTACGGCATCCCCTCGACGCGCGGACGTTGGCCCGGCTCGCGGCGAAGAACGCCGGCGGTGTCGTCGGCTTCGGATTGAGCAACGACGAACGCCGCGGCGACACCTCCGCGTTCGCGCCGGCGTTCCGCATCGCGCGCAACGCGGGCCTCGCCTCACTGCCCCACGGGGGCGAACTGCTCGGCGCCGACGCCGTGAGCGAGACGCTCGACGCGCTGCACCCCACGCGGCTCGGGCACGGGGTGCGTTCCGCGGAATCGCCTGAGGTGTTGGCGCGCGTCGTCGATGCCGGCGTCGGGCTCGAGGTGTGCCCCGGCAGCAATGTGGCACTCGGCGTGTACGAGAGCGCCCCGGAGGTGCCCCTGCGTCCCTTGTTCGACGCAGGCGCGCGGATGGCGCTCGGCGCCGACGACCCGCTGCTGTTCGGCTCACGCCTCACGGATCAGTACCGCACCGCGCGCGACGTCCACGGATTCAGCGACGCCGAACTCGCCCAGCTCGCGCGCGACAGTTTCACGATCTCGAACGCGCCGGCGGACGTCGTCGCGGCCGCGGACGCCGACATCGACGCCTGGCTCGCCGCACCGCCTGCTTGAGCGCTCAGCCGGCCTCCCAGATTGCTGCGTCGCGCTCGAGCATCGAGTGCGCGGACGCCGGAGGTGGGCGGAGCGGGTCAGGCGATCGGTTCGAGCCCGACCCACACGGGCTCGGGCACGAGACGCACGCCGAACGCGGCCTCGACGCCGTCGACGATCTCGGTGGCGAGGGCCACGACGTCCGATGCGCTGGCATCGCCACGGTTCGTCAGAGCGAGCGTGTGCTTGGTCGACAACGCCGCCGGGCCGGGCATGTTGTACCCCTTGCCGAAGCCGGCCTTGTCGATGAGCCAGGCCGCCGACGTCTTGAGCAACCCCGGGTGCGCCGCGCCGGCGGGGAACTCGGGCGGTGTGGGTCCGTCGGCGCCGAGGCGCTCGGCCGCTCGCTCGCGGATGCGCGCCATGACGCGTTCGGAGACGATCGGGTTGGTGAAGAACGAACCGCACGACCAGGTGTCATGATCGGCCTCGACGACGACCATCCCGCGCTTGGAACGCTGGGCGAGGACGGCCTCGCGGGCGTCGGCGAGCGGAACGCGATCGCCCTGCTCGACGCCGAGCCCCGCGGCGAGATCCGCGTACGCGATGGGCTGGCTGCGATCGGCCTTGCGCAGCTGGAACGACACGTCGAGCACGACGTAGCGACCGCTCGCGTCGCCGTCACGGAAGGGGGTGTTCTTGAAGATGCTGTGACGGTAGGTGAAGTCGCAGTCGGCGTTGGCGAACGTCTTGATCTGCTGGGTGACACGGTCGTACGTCCGTACGCTCGCGACGGTCTGCGCGACCTCCTGGCCGTACGCGCCGACGTTCTGCACGGGCGTCGCGCCGACGAGCCCCGGGATACCCGACAACGCCTCGATGCCGGACCAGTCGTGGCTGCAAGCGTACGCGACGAACTCGTCCCACACCATGCCGGCACTGACACGAACCGTCACGCCCCCGCAGTCGGAGTCGTGCTCGACCTCGAGGGTGTCGTTCGCGATCTTGACGACCGTGCCGGGAAAACCCTCGTCCGCGATGAGCAGGTTCGAACCGCCCGAGAGCACGAGCAGCGGCTCCTCGGCGTCATCGACCTCGCGCACGACGTCGACGATCTCGTCGATCGTCTCCGCGACCACGAGACGTCGAGCAGGGCCACCGACATGCATCGTCGTCAGGCTCGCGAGCGGGACGTCGAACTGCTCCTGCATGAAGACCTCGATCAGAGTTGGATGACTGCTCTCGTTCGACTCAAGACCTTAGTGCCTGCCACCGACACCGCCGCGTCCAGCGTCACCCTGCCCGCGTCGTCGTCGCGCGAGAACAGCGAGACGACGATGTCGACGCGTGCATCGCCGCCGGCAGGCACGACGACGGGCGCGGCGAAGCGGGTGCCGAAGGAGACGATCAAGTGCCCCTGCGCCAGCTCCTCGATGCGTGAGGCGACCAGCCCCATCGTCAGCATGCCGTGGGCGATGACGTCGGGCAGGCCGACGCTCTTGGCGAACGCCTCGTCCTGGTGGATCGGGTTCTGATCGCCGCTGGCGTCGGCGTAGGCGACGAGATCGGCGCGTCGAAGCGTTTCGCTCGTCTCGAGCAACGTGTCGCCCGCGCTCGCGGACGTGAGGTCGACGCTGCGGTGTTCGTGCTCGCTCATGCGTGTGCCTCCTCTGCCCTGATGACGACGACGCTCGTCGTGTCAGCTCGATGCGACCCATCAGCGGTCGTGACGGCGGTGGCGAGCGTGACCATGTCGTGTCCGCCGGCCGAGCGAACGCGCGCGACGGTCGTCTCGGCGATGAGCGCCTCTCCCGCGACGATCGGCGCGTGATGCGTGAACGTCTCCTCACCATGGACGAGGCGCGAGAAGTCGACGCCGGCCTCCTCATCGCGCATGAAGAGCGCCTCCGCCTGCTGGGCGAGCGTGACGGCGAACGTCGTCGGCGCGACGATGTCCGTGTGGCCCGCGGCGCGGGCGGCGTCGACGTCGAGGCAACGGTCGTCGCTCGTGCGGACGGCGCGGGCGAACGTCACGATCTCATCGCGCGTGACGACGTGCGCCTGCGGCATGCGGTAGGTGCGGCCCTCGACCGCCGGGTTCACTGGCATGTCTCGACGCTAGAGGTGCCTCGGCGTTACTCGGAAGTCGGAGAGGCGCGAGGTCGAGGCGCGCACAGGTTCGAAGACGGCAGCACGACGGACGTCAGACGCATGTGACCGAAAATCGCAGATGGGGACGAAAATCGCGAAGGTGGACAGGATTCGCCGATGGGGCGGGAATCGCAGATGGGGCGGGGTTGCGAAACGGCCGTCACCCTCGAGGGGTGACGGCCGTGACGTGTGGTTCAGACGAGATCAGCGGGTCTCGCGGTGAGCCGTGTGCTTCGTGCAGCGCTTGCAGTACTTCGCCAGCTCGAGACGGTCGGGGTTGTTCCGACGGTTCTTCTTGGTGACGTAGTTGCGCTCCTTGCACTCGGTGCAAGCCATCGTGATCTTCGGGCGAACGTCAGCGCTCTTCGAGGCCATGTCCTACACCTACTCTCAAAAAAGTCGAAAACTGTCGTGAGACAGACTGTCGGGAAAAACTTGGTAGCGGGAGCGGGACTCGATCCCGCGACCTCACGATTATGAGTCGTGCGCTCTAACCAGCTGAGCTACCCCGCCATGCCATGGTCGCCGTCTCCGGCGCTCACGCGAGCCCCCAAACGGAATCGAACCGTTGACCTTCTCCTTACCATGGAGACGCTCTGCCGACTGAGCTATAGGGGCCTCACGCCACTACCGCCGAGGCTGTTTCAGCTGCTCAGCGCGTTTCAGGCGCGAGGAACACCTTACACGGCGCCCGAACGAACACGAAATCGACGAGACCACGGCGCCGGACGCGGTGCCGCCGCGGATCGCCCCACGAAGTCGGGGTCGGGTCGTCGCCACCGTCCCGGCGCCGAGACGTGCCACGCACGAGACGCGGGATCCCGACGGCACGTCATACCGTCGGGATCCCGCGTCTCAGGGGGTGTGCCTCACAGCGGACGGATCGTGCCCCGAGCGTGCTCCGTGCCCTTCTTGGCGTTGCGCAGCGCGAGGTCGAACGACCCCGGCCTGCCCGCGGACTGCGCGATGAAACGCGCCGTCGACGGGATGAGCACCGGCTTCTTGAACGCAACGTTCACCTCGTAGGCGTCGGGCAACCGGTTCTCGAGCGCGCCGAGCATGCGGGCCTTGCTCCACATGCCGTGCACGATCGTCGTCGGGAAGCCGAGCGCCTTCGCGGCGAGCGGGTTCATGTGGATCGGGTTGACGTCGCCCGACACCTTCGCGTATCGGCGTCCGAGGTCGCCGGCGAGGCGCCACGTTGCACCGAAACCGTCGATGGCGTCCGGCTCGTCGACCTTCGGCGGCACCTCTCCGTCGACCTTCGCGCCGCGAAAGAGGTACGACGAGCGGTCCTCCCACACGAGTTCGCCGTCGACGTACGCCTCACCGACGAGGTCGGCCTGCGCACCACGGAAGTGCGGGCGCAGGTTCTCGACCCGCGCGCGCAGCTCCAGCGTCTCGCCCAACAGCACCGGACGGTGCTGACGGATCGTGTTCTCGAGGTGCACCGAACCCATGAGGGCGAACGGGAAACCCGGATCCGACATGAGCGCGACCTGCAGCGGGAAGACGAGCACGTGCAGGTACGTGCTCGGCACCCGGTTGCTCAGCGCGAACCCGCAGACCGCGTCGTAGTCGGCGACGTCCGCGACGTTCGGCGTCACGTCGCGTCGCACGACCTCGAGGTCGGGCAGCGTCCGCCCCTTGCGCTTCGACCCGGTGACGACGGCCTTCGCGAACATGGGGCCGAGCTTCGGCTCGCCCTTCAGCTCGATCGTGCGCGTCACGTCAGGCTCCGATCTGGCTCTGCCCGCACACGCGCAGCACCTGGCCGGTGACGCCCGCCGAGCCCGGCTCGGCGAAGAACGCGATGGCCTCGCCGACGTCGATCGGGTTGCCGCCCTGCATCATCGAGTTGAGGCGGCGGCCCACCTCGCGCGTCGCCATGGGAATCTTGGACGTCATGTCGGTCTCGATGAAGCCGGGCGCGACGGCGTTGACGGTGATGTCGCGCTCGGCCAGCTTCTCCGAGAGCTCACGCACCATGCCGATGACGCCGGCCTTCGACGCCGCGTAGTTCGCCTGACCGCGGTTGCCGCCGATACCGGAGGTCGAGGCGACCGACACGATGCGTCCGCCGTCCTTGAGACCACCCTTCGTCGCCGGGTCGAGCAGCACCTCGTTGATGCGGAACTGCGCGCCGAGGTTGACGTCGACGACCGAGTTCCAGCGCGCCTCGTCGGTGTTGACGAACAGCTTGTCGCGCGTGATGCCCGCGTTGTGGACGATGACGTCGAGCTTGTCGGCGTGACGGGCGACGGCTTCGGCGATCTTCGTGCCCGCGTCGGGTGAGGTGATGTCGAGCCCGAGCGAGGTGCCGCCGATCTCGTTGGCGACCTTGCTCAGCGCGTCCCCGGCGGCCGGGATGTCGACGGCGATGACGTGCGCACCGGCGCGCGCGAACACGCGCGCGATCTGCGCGCCGATGCCGCGCGCCGCACCCGTGATGACGGCGACCTGGCCTGCGAACGGCTGGTGCCAGTCGGCGACCTCGGTGACGGCGTGCTTGCGGATGCGGATCGGCTGACCCGACACATACGCCGAGCGGCTCGAGCCGAAGAAGCGCAGCGGCGCCTCGAGCACGGCCGCGTCGCCCTGGGCGTCGGGGTCGATCCAGAACAGGTTCGCCGAGCCGCCGGCGCGCAGTTCCTTGCCGATCGAGCGCGTGATGCCCTCGAACGCCTGTGCCGTCGCGGCGGCTTCGACGTCGTCGAGCGCGGACGGCGTCGTCGCCATGACGATGACGCGCGCCGACCTGCCGAGCGCCTTGACCGCCGGGATGGCGATCTCGCGGAACGTCTCGAGGTCGGTCAGCTTCGTCGCCGCGGTGACGTCGATGACGAACGCGCCGAGCTTGTCGGAGTACGTCGCCTCTGCGGTGGCGTCGACCACGTCGGCGCCGGAGCCGCGCAGGATCGCCGCGGCCGTCGAACCGACGACGCCGGAACCGACCGTGCCGACGGCGGCGGGGCCGTCGAGCAGGTCCTGACCGACCTCGTAACGGCGCAGGACGGGCGGCTGCGGCAGCCCGATCTGCTTGGCGAGCTTCTTGCCGAAACCGTTGTTGACGAAGTTCGAGTAACCGTCAGCCATCACACTGCCTCCAGAATCGCGACGACGCCCTGGCCACCAGCGGCGCACACGGAGATGAGGCCGCGGCCGGAGCCCTTCTCGTGCAGCTGCTTGGCGAGCTGCGCGATGATGCGGCCACCGGTGGCCGCGAACGGGTGGCCCGCGGCGAGCGAGCTTCCGTTGACGTTGAGCTTGCTGCGGTCGATCGAGCCGAGCGGCGCGTCGAGACCGAGCTTGTCCTTGCAGAACTCGGGGCTCTCCCAGGCCTTGAGCGTGGCGAGCACCGTCGAGGCGAACGCCTCGTGGATCTCGTAGAAGTCGAAGTCCTGCAGGCTCAGACCGTTGCGCGCGAGCAGGCGCGGCACCGCGTACGCGGGGGCCATGAGCAGGCCCTCCTTGCCGTCGACGTAGTCGACCGCGGCGGCCTCGCCGTCGACGAAACGGGCGAGCAGCGGCAGATTGCGCTCCTTCGCCCACGCCTCGCTGCCGAACAGCACGGCCGAGGCGCCATCCGTCAGCGGCGTCGAGTTGCCGGCGGTCATCGTCAGGCCCTCGCCCTTGCCGAAGACCGGCTTGAGCTTCGCGAGCTTCTCGGCCGTGCTGTCGGGACGCAGGTTGTTGTCCTTGGCGAGGCCGAGGAACGGCGTGATGAGGTCGTCGAAGAAGCCACGTTCGTAGGCGGCGGCCATCTTCTGGTGCGACGCGGCGGCGAGCTCGTCCTGGGCCTCACGCGTGATGCCCCACTCCTTGGCCGTGATGGCCATGTGGTCGCCCATCGCGAGGCCGGTGCGCGGCTCCGAGTTGCGGGGCTGCTCGGGCGCGAGCTGGTTCGGGCGGATCGAGGCGAACGCCTTGAGGCGATCCGGCGTCGTCTTCGCGTAGTTCGCCTTCATGAGCGTCTTGCGCAGACCCTCGTTCAGTGCGAGCGGCGCGTCGGACGTCGTGTCCGTGCCACCGGCGATCGCCGAGTCGATCTGGCCGAGCTTGATCTTGTTCGTCACGAGGATCGCAGCCTCGAGACCCGTCGCGCAGGCCTGCTGGATGTCGTAGGCCGGCGTCGTCGGCGCGAGGTGGCTGCCGAGGACGGATTCGCGCGTGAGGTTGAAGTCGCGCGAGTGCTTGATGACGGCACCGGCGACGACCTCACCGAGGCGCTCACCCGAGAGGGAGAAGCGCGAGACGAGGCCGTCGAGGGCCGCCGTCAGCATGTCCTGGTTGGAGGCCTTGAGGTAGGCGCCGCCCGAGCGGGCGAACGGGATGCGGTTGCCGCCGATGACGTAGGCGTCACGGATCGTGGTCATGAATCGCTCCGGTTGAGTCGTGGTGGGTCGTGCGCGAGTCGATGACGAGGCCGCGCGGACGTGAGCACTCGTCAAAACTTACCGATACGGACAGTAGCAGGTACGGCGCGTACGCGATACCGTGTCAGGCATGTCCACCACCACCCAAGCAACGAGCGCCCAACCCGACGGACGCGACGCGCGCTGGGCCGCGCATCGCGTCGCCCGCCGTCGCGAGCTCGTCGACGCCGCCCTGCGCGCCATCCGCCGTCACGGCGCCGGAGTGGGGATGGACGAGATCGCGGCCGAGGCCGGCACGAGCAAGACCGTCATCTACCGCCACCTCGGCGACCGGCTGGGGCTCTACCTCGCCGTGTGCGAATCGGTCGACGCGCTCATCCTCGCCGAGATCGACGCGGCCGCGAGCGCCACGTCGGATGGTGACGGCGACGCCCGCGCCACCGGTTCGTCCGCGCGACGCACGCCGCCCGGGCCCGCGATGCTCGGCGCCGTCATCGACTCCTACCTGCGCCTCGTCGAACGCGATCCCGAGGTGTACCGGTTCGTCGTGAGGCGCCCGGACGTGACGCTGCCGGAGGGTCCTGGCGATCCCGTCACCGGCCTTTCGGGACGGATCGCCGACAACCTCTTCGACCTCCTGCTGGCCTTCGGCCCCGACACCGAGGAAGCTCGCGGGAGAGCGCGAGCGTTCGCGTGGGGCGTCGTCGGCCTCGTCAAGGAATCGGCCGACCGGTGGCTGGAGAGCCCCGGCGGATTGAGTCGCGCGCAACTCGCCGCCCACCTCGCCGCGCTCGCCCACGGCGGCCTCGCCGGGGCGCTGGCGCGAGACGCGCCAGGGCCGGCCGATGCGCACATCGCTACTGCTGGCCCCGGCGGCGTCGACCAACCCGACCGCCCCGCCGACACCGGACGCGACGAGCGAAGCATCCACGACGACACTGCCCGATCCGACGAAACACCGACGTTCGACCCGGCCGGATGACACGATCCGTTCCGAGGCAGCTCTCACCCGCAGGCCGCACCGCGGCGCCCGCGGCCGACAAGGAGGACGACATGAGCACGACTCCCGAGACCACGACCGAGAACACTTCGCCCGCGCCCGCGACGAACGACGTCGTCGAGCAGATGCGCATCGCGCTCGACGGGCCGTGGCGCGACCTGCGCGAGCGGATCCGCGGCGAGCTGCCGTGGGAGGCCATCAGTGGCACGCCCGGCGAGTCGATCGAGGCTCAGCGTGAGCGAGTGACGCGTCAGGTGCTCGCGCTCGCCGACAAGGGGTACGGCTCGATCGGTTTCCCGACGCAGTACGGCGGCACGCTCGACTACGGCGCGTCCTGCGTCGCGTTCGAGATGGAGGCCTACGGCGACCTGTCGCTGCTCATCAAGAACGGCGTCCAGTTCGGTCTGTTCGGCGGCGCCGTCTCGCGCCTCGGTACCGACAAGCACCTCGCCGCGTACGTGCCCGACATCATGAGCGGCAAGCTCATGGGCTGCTTCGCGATGACGGAGGTCGGCCACGGCTCGAACGTCGCCGCCGTCGAGACGACCGCGACGTACGACGTAGAGACCGACGAGATCGTCGTGCACTCCCCCACCGTTTCCGCGACGAAGACGTACATCGGGAACGCCGCCAAGGACGGACGCGCGGCCGCCGTGTTCGCGCAGCTCGTCGTCCCGAGCGTCGGTGACGTCGCCGACGGCGAGGAGGAGACCCCGAGCAAGGGCGTCCACGTCGTCGTCGTGCCGATCCGCGACGAGGACGGCAACCCGATGCCGGGCGTCACGATCAGCGACAACGGCGTCAAGGGCGGGCTGCCCGGCGTCGACAACGGCACGATCGCATTCGACCACGTCCGTGTGCCCCGCGAGAACCTGCTCGACAAGTTCGGTGGCATCGACGAGACCGGCACCTACGTCTCGGAGATCGACAACATCAACCGGCGCTTCTTCACGATGCTCGGCACGCTCGTGCGCGGCCGCGTGTGCGTCGGCGGCGGCGCGGGTGCGGCGGCGCAGAAGGCGCTCGCCATCGCCGTCCGCTACGGCGACCAGCGGCGTCAGTTCTCCGCTCCCGGCACGCCCGACGAACTCGTCGTCCTCGACTACCTCGCGCATCAGCGGAAGCTGCTGCCGCGCCTCGCGAAGTCGTTCGCGCTGCGCTTCACGCAGAACGCCATGACGGCACGCCTGCAGGAACTGGAGGACGCAGCGACGTCGTCGGAGAAGGAGACGCCCGGCGCCGACCACGAGGACGCTCAGCGTGAACTCGAGGCGTGGGTCGCCGGCATGAAGGCGCAGACGACATGGCATGCGCTCGACACGATCCAGGCGTGCCGCGAGGCGTGCGGCGGCGCCGGGTACATGGCGGCCAACGGGCTGACGCAGATGCGCGCCGACGTCGACGTGTTCGCGACGTTCGAGGGCGACAACACCGTCCTCATGCAGCTTGTCGCGAAGGGGCTGCTGACGGAGTACAAGGACCAGTGGGGCGATCTCGACATCGCGGGAACGATCGCGAAGGTCACCGCGCAGACCGTCGAGGGACTCGTCGAGAACACGCTGAAGCGTGCCGGCCTGCAGCGCCTCATCGACGGCGCGACGCCGCGCAACGACGAGACGGCGCTCGACTCACGCGGCTGGCAGGAGTCGATGTTCTCCGAGCGCGCGTCGCACCTGCTCGAGACGGCCGCGATGCGGCTGCGCAAGGCGGGCAAGAGCGACGGGTTCGCCGTGTTCAACGCGGCCCAGGATCACATCCTCGCCGCGGCGAAGGCCGACATCGACCTGCGGATCTTCGAAGCGTTCAAGGAAGGCCTCGAGGCCATGCCCGAGGGCGAGGCGCGCGAGCTCATGGCGAAGGTGTTCGACCTCTACGCACTGGCGTCGATAGAGGAGGACAAGGGCTGGTTCATCGAGCACGGCCGCATCACGGCGTCACGTTCGAAGGCCGTCACGACGCGCATCAACGAGCTGTGCGCCGAGCTGCGTCCCCACGCCGTCGACCTGACGAAGGCGTTCGGCATCCCCGAGTCGTGGCTCGAGAACGACCTCATCGACCTCGGGCAAGACCGCGCGGGTGTGACGGCCTGACGACGGGTTCGACGCCTCGCGGGTTACAGGGCGCTTCGGCGGCCGACGCATCGCGGCGCGAATGCTGACGGGCGCCTCACCTGGCTGGTGAGGCGCCCGTCAGGCGTTCTGTCCGCGCGTCTGGTGATGTGCCTGGCCGCACGCGGGGGCGTCCCGGGGCTCAGCGCACCGGTTCGCTGGAGGCGACGAGCTGTTCGAACGTCATCGCCTCCTGCCCGGTGAGCAGTCGCACGTCGTTGCTGACGACGTCGAGCTCCCCCGCGGCGATCGCCGTGTAGGTGCTCACCCATGCGTCCATCTCGAACGGCTGCGGGTCGTACTTCTGCCGTGACGCGCGCGCCTGCTCGATCGTCTCGGGTTCGTAGCGGAAGTCGCGGTCGCGACCCGCGCTGAGGATGGCGGCGATCTCGTCCAGCGTCAGGGCCTGCGGGCCGGTGAGATCGTACGTGCGGCCCGCGTGCTCGCCCGGTGCGAGGAGCACCGCGTGCGCGGCACGGGCGACGTCCGCTCGGGCGACGGGCGCGACGCGTCCGTCACCCGCCGGGCCGCGGAGGACGCCGTCCTCGTCGGCGAAGTGCTCGAAGACGTCGGCGTAGAAGCTGTCTCGCAGGAACGTCCACGCCATGCCGGAGGCCTTGATGTGCTCCTCCGTCGCGAAGTGGTCGCGCCCGAGCGTGAACGTCGAATCGGGCGCCGCATTGAGGAACGAGGTGTAGACGATGTGCTGCACGCCCGCCTTCGCGGCCTGGTCGACGAAGTTGCGGTGCTCCTCGACGCGCGTCGGGCTCTCGGCCGCCGACACCATGAACAGGGTGCCGACGCCCTCGAGCGCGGCGGCGGCGTCGGGGGCTCCGTACTCGGCGACGGCGACCTCGCTCTCACCGTCGACGTCACCGAGATGTGGCAGGCGCGAGACGTCGCGCAGGAGAAAGCGAACCGGGCGTCCCGGTGCCGAGACGAGGCGCGCGACGGCGCCGCCGACGGCACCCGTCACACCGGTGACACCGATGCGGGGAAGAGTGGTGGAATCTGCGCGAAAGGCCATGTGCCCATCATGCCCGTCTATCGTGTCGCGCATGAGAACGATTCAGCACATCGCGGTGGCGGAGGAGTGGCGGGACGCGCTCGAGAGCGGCGAGTACGTGTGGTCGACGATCGGCATGACGATCGAGCAGGTCGGCTACCTGCACGCGAGTTTCCCCGAGCAGGTGCGGCCGACGCTCGAGCGGTTCTACTCGGACATCGACGTGCTGCTGGTGCTGCTGACGTTGGACGCGGACGCCATCGTCGCGGCGGGGCTCGAGGTTCGCGTCGAACCCGCGGTGCCGGGCGGGGACGACAGCGAGAAGTTTCCGCACGTCTACGGTGGCGCCCTGCCGACGTCATGCGTGAGCAACGTCGAGCCGATCGAGCAGCCGCCGGCTGCGTGAGCGCCGCACCCGGTCGACGCACGGCCCGGACATGGCAAGAGCCCCGCAGACGAATCTGCGGGGCTCTCGGTGCACCTGTGGTGCCAGGTGAAGGATTCGAACCTTCGTAGCTTTCGCGACGGATTTACAGTCCGCTCCCATTGGCCGCTCGGGCAACCTGGCGCGCGTGCTCGGAAACCATAGCAAGAGCGCGCGCGGTTGAGCGAATCGGCGGGGCACGCGCGGGTGCGCGAGGTGACGGCGGCGTGGCGGCATCGCCGTCAAGGCATGACGCTGGCTGGGACGTCGGCTCGACCGCGGGCGGGACGGTGGCGCGACGGCGCGGGATCGGCGTCACGGCATAATGAGGCGCAGGAAGCGCCCGCGTTCAACGAAGGAGAAACCGTGGCAGACAGCTCGTTCGACATCGTCAGCAAGATCGACAAGCAGGAGGTCGCCAACGCGGTCAACCAGGCCGCGAAGGAGATCGGCTCGCGCTTCGACTTCAAGAACGTCGGCGCGTCCGTCGAACTCTCCGGCGAGTCGATCGTCATGAAGGCCAACTCCGAGGAGCGCACGCTCGCCGTCCTCGACGTGCTGCAGACCAAGCTGGTCAAGCGTGGCGTCTCGCTCAAGACACTCGACTACGGCGACGACGACCCGACGCCGAAGCTGTCGGGCAAAGAATACCGCCTCGAGGCGAAACTCAAGGAGGGCATCTCGAGCGAGAACGCGAAGAAGATCAGCAAGATCATCCGCGATGAGGGCCCCAAGAGCGTCAAGGCCCGCATCGAGGGTGACGAACTGCGCGTCACGAGCAAGAGCCGCGACGACCTGCAGGAGGTGCAGGCCCTGCTCAAGGGCTCCGACCTCGACGTCGCACTACAGTTCACGAACTACCGCTGATCGGCGTTCCTCACCGATCAGGTGGACGAGGCCCCGCACCGATTCGTTCGGTGCGGGGCCTCGTCGTCGGCATCCTCGACGTCAGCGCCAGGGGTGGCGCAGGATCAGTTCGGTGTTGCGGTCGGCGTCGGCGCCCATGAGGGCGGCGGAGCGGTTCGGATCGTTGTAGGACAGCTCGCGGTACAGCGACGCCAGATCCGCCTGGTCCTGCCCTGTCGTCGACGCTGCGTACGGCGCGGCCGACTCGACCAGCGTCGTGTACAGGCTGAGCGTGCCGTCGGCGTTGTCACAGAGCTCGATGATGCGCGCGTGCTGCGGGAAGTCGACGTGGCTCGCCGTGTTGATCTCCCAGAACGACCGTCGCGGATCGGCGTGACGATGCGCGGTGATGCGGTTCTCGTGCGTGTGCCCGTTGACCCACGCCACGACGTTGCGGAAGCGCATGAGCGTGTCGCGCACCTCGCGCCCGGCGTGCCGCAGTTCGGGCGTGGCCGGGTCGAGCAGCACGTTCGTCATCGTCGTGCTCGTGTGATGGCTGAAGATGACGAACATCTCGTCGGCGACGGCATGGCGTTGTGTGCGACCCCAGAAGTCGACGTACGTGCTGCTGCCCGCGGTGAGGACACGCTGCAACCACAGGAACTGCTCGTGCCCGAGGCTGCCCTCGGTGAATCCGGCGCGGTTCGTCGAATCGAGCGAGATGCCCGTGACACCGTCGGCGATGCGGAACGTGTAGTAGCCGCGCCCGGTCGCCACGTTCTCGTCCGTGAAGCCATGGCCGCCGCTCGGCAGGTGCGCGCGCATGTACTCCGTCGGGGTGAACGGCCTGCGGCGCTCATCGGGTGTGACGTGCCAGGTGTTCTTGGTGCTGCTGCTGACGCCCTTGATCGCCGTGCTGCCGGTCGCGAAGGTGCGTCGCAGTGCCGCATCGGACGTGCCCGAGGTGAAGCCGGTGAACTTCACGTCGCCGGTGTACATCGCGGCCAGTGCACCCCAGTCGGACGGCAGGACGCCGCTGACGGAGTCGTCGTGGTTGCCGAAGACCGAGAACCATCGCACGTTCAGCCCCGGGCTGCGGTGCGCTGCCGTGGCGCGGCGGAAGAAGCCGTCGAGGACCGGGAAGCCTGCGCTGACGTACCGGTCGCGGACGGAGGCATTCTCGACGTTGTAGTACTGCGGGTTGCCGCTCGTCTGCGCGCCCTCCCACCGGTCGCTCGCGCCCGTGTTCGGGGTGATGACGCCGCCGTTCATGACTGCGAGGTACCACTCGAGCTCGACGTGCTCGTGGTTGTCCGTGTTGTCACCCGTCGAGACGACGCAGTCGAACCGGCGCCCGGTGAACGGACCCCTCGCGAGGTCGTTGATGCGTTTGACCAACTGAGCCGCGCCCTGCGTTCCTAGAGCCTCCTGCGGGCGACACGCGCTCGAGTTGACCGTGTTGAGGAACTCGAAGCGCACCGGGCTCTGCGCGTCGACGACGTGCAGGTCGGTGAACTGGACGATGCTCGCGAGGCCGGTGCGGGTGTCGTCGCGGGAAGGTCGCGGCTCGGCGAGGTCGGCGCGCACGACGAGGGGGTAGCCCGGCCCGGCCGTCAGACGCGTGTAGCCGCTCGTCGCCACCGGGGCCGCAGCCTGCTCGAGCGTCGTGCCGCGGGTGTAGACCGAACGATCCGCGGCCTGCGCGAGTTGGGCGTTGGTCGCGGCGAGCGCTGCGGTGACGAGGGAGCCGGCGGCGCCCTTGAGGAACGCGCGACGTGTGGGGCGAGACATGACGACAACTCTCCGTCGGGGATGAGGAGGTGCCAGCGTGCCCCTGGCGCGGGGCATGGACGTGACGGGCGGCTGAATGCGACGTGAACTCGTAGCTCCTCAACCGACCTGATTCTCGGGCCCGACAACGAGGCATTCGAGGCGCGGATCATCGAGGAACCGCTGGGCCAACGACGCCTCGGCGGCGAGGTAGGTGCTCACGAGATCGGTGTCGTTCGCCAGGCACCACGCGCCGGATTCGGGGTAGACGATCGAGACCGTGTGCCAGTCGTCGACGAGGACGATCTCGTCGAAAGCGCCGGTGAACGGCACGATCTCTCGCTCCGGTTGGTCGATGCGACATTGTGTGGCGCCCTCGACGTCCAACCCGCCGATGCCGGCCCAGATCCCCTGGACGATGCGGGACGCATCGGCACGCCGCCTGAGATCGTCGCGCAACAGCTGATGGATGACACGGCGCTCGGGCTCCGGAATGACCCCCTCGACGAGCTCGACGCCGCGTTCGCTCTCGAAGTCGAGGTCGATCAAACCATCAGGACGACGATCGGGGCGCCAGCCCGGCTCGTCGAGTCGGGCGTCGGGCAGGGCACTCCATCGCAGGCGCGTGATGTCGTCGTCGCGCTTCTCGATCGGGTGCAGGATGCGGACATACGCGTCGAATCCGCGCCCGACGAGCCCGTCGACCGTCGAGAACCCGCCGAAGGACGGTTGCCAGGCCAGCACATCGACGGGGTGAAGGGCGAACCCGTCGCTCCAGTGATCCGCGCGAACTCGGACGCCTCGCTCTGCGACGAGGCACTGCGCCGGCGTGAGATCGGCGTCGGGATCGACGGAGAAACCGACGCTCACCGCGCCGGCACGCTGCCCAGCCGGGGCCAGTTCCATCGGCAGGGTTCCGGGCATCTCGTCGAGAAGGGCCTCGAGCTCTGCCTCGTCGACGTCGTCCTCCGTGACATCCGGCGTGGGCGGGAAGAGCGCGAACCGGGTCTTGACGGCGAGCGCCGTCACGAAGAGAAGTGGGAAGCGGGCCCGCTCGCCGCGCGGCCACCATCGCGGGGCTGACAGTTCGTACCACCCGAACTGCTTCGGGCCGCGCCACGATCGCCAGTCGATGAGGTAGTCAGCGCTTCGCATCTCGTCCCGGGTCATGGCATTGACGCTATGGGGCGCCTGCTCACCCCGTCCACACTTTTTCTGGTGCCCCCGCCTGACGGCCAGCTCCTACGGTGTTCCTCGAACCGTGGATGAGGTGCGCATCGCGACGGCGCCGAGACCATCGCAGCGGTTACGTAAAGGTAAGGATCGCAGCCCGGCGACAAGTACCTGTGACGGGGCGTACCATGCAAAGAGCGATCAAGCTACCCATGAGTTAAGAAAGGCGGCGTCCCATGCCCCGCAACATCTACGACGAAGACCACGAGGCGTTCCGCGCTTCCGCCCGCGAGTTCGTCGAGCGCACCCTCGCCCCGCGTGCCGAGGAGATGATCCGCGATCACGTCATCGCGCGTGACATCTGGCTCGAGGCCGGCAAGCAGGGCTTCTTCGGCCTGTGCATCCCGGAGGAGTACGGCGGCGCCGGCATCGACGACTACCGCTTCAACGCGATCTTCGCCGAAGAGATCAGCAAGTTCACCGCCGCCGTCGCGTCGTGCTTCGGCATCCACTCGGATGTCACCGCGCCGTACATCGTCAGCCTCGGCACCGAGGAGCAGAAGCAGAAGTACCTGCCGCGCGTCGCGACGGGTGAGCTGATCCTGTCGATCGGCATGACGGAGCCGTCGGGCGGTTCGGACCTCGCCAACCTCAAGTCGACGGCCGTCAAGGCTGACGACGGTTCGGGCGACTGGATCCTCAACGGCTCGAAGACGTTCATCACGAACGGCCACCAGTGCGACGTCGCCGTCGTCGCGGCACGCACGGACCCGAGCAAGGGCGCCAAGGGCATCTCGCTGTTCCTCGTCGAGGCCGGCACGGAGGGCTTCACGAAGGGCAACAAGCTCGACAAGGTCGGCCAGGTCGAGTCCGACACCTCCGAGCTGTTCTTCGACAACGTGCGCCTGCCCGCCGACGCGCTGCTCGGCCCGCAGGACCTCGGCTTCATCGCGATGATGAAGCACCTGCCGCAAGAGCGCATCGGCAACGCCATCGCGAACATCGCGAACGCGAAGCAGATCCTCGCCGAGACGATCCAGTACTGCAAGGACCGCAAGGCGTTCGGTCAGCCGATCGGCTCGTTCCAGCACAACACCTTCAAGATCGCCGAGATGGTGACGAAGATCGAGGTCTCCGAGGCGTACATCGACGACTGTGTCGCCGCGCACGCCGAGGGCAAGCTGACGGCCGTCGACGCCGCAAAGGCGAAGTGGTGGGCCGCCCAGGTGCAGTGCGACGTGCTCGACGAGTGCGTGCAGTTGCACGGTGGCTACGGCTACATGAACGAGTACCGCGTGGCACGTGCGTGGCGTGACGCTCGCGTGCACAAGATCTGGGCCGGTTCGAACGAGATCATGAAGATGATCATCGGGCGTGACCTGGGTTTGTGACGAGCGAATACCGAAGGTCGAGGGCCATGGCGATCGCGCGCAGCGCGATCGCCATGGCCCTCGACCGTAGGTGAGCGTCCGGCGAAGGGTTGTGGAGGTTCGTGCTACCCAGAGCACGAACCTCCACAACCCTCGTGGGAGCGGCTGCCACCCGTCAGGCGAACGCGTCGGCGGCTGTCGTCGTCGAGCCCACCGCGTCAGGCTGCTTCGTCCAGGACGCTTGGGCGTTGAGGACGCGGATGGCTTCGTCCGGGCCGTAGGGCAGGCCATTTTCGCGCATGTCGGCGGTCGTGTGCGCGTCTTCGACGAGCGTCATGTCGTAGCCGCGGTGGATGCCGCCGTAGAACGTCGAGCGGATGCAGGCGTCGGTCTGGGCGCCGCAGAGGACGATGCGTTTGACGTCGCGCTCCTGCAGACGTTCGGCGAGGTCGGTCTCGACGAACGCATCACCCACGTCTTGTGGACGACCAGTTCGCCAGGTGCCGGAACAAGCTGCGGGACGACCTGCCATGCGTCGCTGTCACGCGGCATCCCCGGGTCGGAGTGCTGCACCCAGATGACGGGCACACCCTGCTCACGCGCCCGATCGACGAGCGATGAGATCTTCGCGACGACGTCGTCGCTGTTGACGGATTCGGCCATGACATCGTTCTGCACATCGACGACGAGAAGTGCTGTTTCGCTCATGCAGTCAGCGTAGGTGGCCCCGGTGACAACGCTGCCCGGACGTCCCACTCGATGCAGAACGACGCCAGGCGGAGACGCGGCGGCCCGCGGACGTCCCACTTCATGTCAGGTGGCGCCATGTGGGGAAGTCATCAGGCCTGACGGGCAGTGCGCAGGACAACGCCATCCAGTTGTTGAGCAATGCTCAACAAGATGCCCCAGGAGCGTTGTCGGTGTGGTGTGATGTGATGCACAGCACAATCAACGTCTGGAGTGCACATGTCCGAGCTGCCCCTCGTCTCCACCACGCTCTCCCTCGCCAGCGTGCTCGCCGAACCGGCACGCCGCACCCCTGACGCTCTTGCCCTGATCGAGGGCGAGCGTCGACTCACGTACGCGGAGGTCTGGCGCGAGGCGCGCACGGTCGCCGCGCAACTTATCGCGGACGGCGTCACGCCCGGCGACCGCGTCGCGCTGCTGGCGCCCAACGTCGTCGAGTTCGTCACGAGCTACTACGGCATCCTCGCGGCGGGTGGCGTCGTCGTCCCCGTGCCGACGCTGCTGCAAGGGCGCGAGGCCGCCTACCTCCTGGAGACGGCCGAGGTGAGCCGCCTGCTCCACCACCCGGCTGTCGCGGCGACGGCGACGAAGGCGTCGGAGATCACCGGTGTCCCCGCGGTCGACATCACCACGTACGCGGCCGGCGCCGAACCCATCAGCAACTTCGTGGCACGCGAGCCGCTCGACCCCGCCGTCATCTTCTTCACGAGCGGCACGACGGGCAAGCCCAAGGGCGCGATCCTCACCCATCTCAACTTGGTGATGAATTGCACGGTCAGCGCGTTCGACGGCAACGGCGTCGCGGCGGGCGCCGTCGTCCTGGGGTGCCTGCCGTTGTTCCACATCTTCGGTCAGTCCGTCTCGCTCAACGCGGCGTTCCGGCGTGGCGTCACCGTCGTCCTGCAGCCGCGTTTCGACGCGACGGAGGCGCTGCGCCTCATGAACGCCGAGGGCGTGACGATGATCTGCGCCGTGCCGACGATGTACATCCAGCTACTCAAGGCGGTCGGCGAGCACCCCGAGATCCCCGTCCCGCAGCTCGCTGACGCCATCAGCGGCGGCGCGTCGCTGCCCGTAGCCGTGCTCGAGAAGTTCGAGAGGGTGTTCTCGACGAAGATCCACGAGGGCTACGGCCTCAGCGAGACCTCGCCGTCGATCACGTCGAACCAGGAGGCGCTCGGCGTCGAACCGGGCACCGTCGGACACGCACTGTGGGGCATCGACATGGGCATCGCCGACCTGACGGTGCCCGAACGCGTCGAGCTGCTGCCGCCGGGCGAGCGCGGCGAGGTCGTCTGCCGCGGCCACGCCATCTTCGCCGGCTACTGGAACAACCCGGCCGCGAGCGCCGAAGCCCTGCAGGACGGGTGGTTCCGCACCGGCGACATCGGCATCCAGGACGAGACGGGGCGGGTGCGCATCGTCGACCGGACGAAGGATCTCGTCATCCGCGGCGGGTACAACGTCTACCCGCGCGAGGTCGAGGAGACGCTGATGCGCTATGACGGCGTCGCGCAGGTCGCCGTGATCGGCGTGCCCGACGAGCAGTACGGCGAGGAGATCATGGCCGTCGTCGTGCCGTCCGACGACGCTGCGCTCGACGCTGAGACGCTCGTCACCTGGAGCCGAGAGCAGCTCGGATCGCACAAGTACCCGCGCCGCGTCGACATCGTCGAGGCGCTGCCGCTCGGGCCGAGCATGAAGGTGCTCAAGCGCGAACTTCGCACGAGGTACGCCGAAGGGGCATAGTGTTGTTGAGCAACGCTCAATAGCGTTGCGTGCGTCTTTCGAGAGGAATGCTTCATGACTGCACAGGCCAGCCGCTTCACCGGCAAGGTCGCGATCGTCACCGGCGCGAGCCGCGGGATCGGCCTCGCCATCGCCCAGCGCTTCGTCGACGAGGGCGCGAACGTCATCATCACCGCGCGCGGTCAGGAAACGCTCGACGCCGCCGTCGCGCAGCTCGGCGACGCGGCCGTCGCCGTCGCCGGCAAGGCGCAGGACAAGGCGCACCAGGACGAGGTCGTGCGCACCGCGATGGAGCGCTGGGGCCGCATCGACGTGCTCGTCAACAACACGGGCATCAACCCCGTCTACGGCGGCCTCATGGACCTCGACGACGACGCGGCGCGCAAGATCGCCGACGTCAACCTGCTCGCGACGCTGTCGTGGACGCGCGCCGTCTGGAACGCGTGGATGAAGGACAACGGCGGCTCGGTCGTCAACCTCGCGAGCATCGCCGGGCTGCGCGCCGCACCCGGCATCGCGTTCTACGGCGTGACGAAGGCCGGCGTCATCCACATGACAGAGGAGCTCGCCGCCGAACTCGGCCCGAAGGTGCGCGTCAACGCCGTCGCCCCCGCCGTCGTCAAGACCGACTTCGCGAAGGCCCTGTACGAGGGCCGCGAGGAATCCGTCGCCAAGCCCTACCCGCTCAAGCGCCTCGGCGCACCGGAGGACATCGCGGGGCCCGTCGCGTTCCTCGCCTCCGACGACGCCGCGTGGATGACGGGCCAGACGCTCGTCGTCGACGGCGGCATCACCGTCACCGGCGGGCTCGTCTGAGACCTGCTGCCGGCAACTACCGGCCGTCGCTGTTTGCGTGCACGTGCACGCGAGTAGATGAGCCACGAAACCTGAACGACCACCCGCCCCACGAAAGGACTTCTCCATGACCCAGCGAACCGCCATCGTCACCGGAGCCGCGCGCGGCATCGGCGCCGCCGTCGCCAAACGCCTCGCTGCGGACGGCATGAAGGTCGCCGTCCTCGACCTCGACGAATCCGCTTGCGCGGCAACGGTCGAGGCCATCAAGACCGCCGGCGGCGACGCCCTGGCCGTCGGCTGCGATGTCGCCGACGAGGAGAGCGTCAAGGGCGCCGTCGCCCGCGTTGCCGACGAGCTCGGCGCGCCGACCGTCCTCGTCAACAACGCCGGCATCCTGCGCGACAACCTGCTGTTCAAGATGTCGGCCGACGACTGGGACATGGTGATGAACGTGCACCTGCGCGGCTCGTTCCTCATGTCGCGCGAGTGCCAGGCGCACATGACGAAGGAGGGCTTCGGCCGCATCGTCAACCTGTCGTCGAGCTCCGCGCTCGGCAACCGCGGCCAGGCGAACTACTCGGCCGCGAAGGCGGGGCTGCAGGGCTTCACGAAGACGCTCGCCATCGAGCTCGGCAAGTTCGGCGTGACGGCGAATGCCATCGCCCCGGGCTTCATCGAGACGGACATGACGGCGGCGACGGCCGAGCGCGTCGGCGTGCCGTTCGAGGACTTCATCAAGGGCGCCGCCGAGATGACGGCCGTCAAGAAGGCCGGCCAGCCCGACGACATCGCCAACGCGGCGTCGTTCTTCTGCGACGAGCGCTCCGGGTACGTCTCCGGGCAGGTGCTGTACGTCGCCGGCGGACCGCTCTGCTGAACCGGGACGAGGAGAACACCATGCGAACGTTCAACGGACTCGACGAACTCAAGACGGCTGTCGGCGAGCATCTCGGCACGAGCGAGTGGCACGAGATCACGCAGAAGATGGTCGACCAGTTCGCGGACGCCACCGGCGACCACCAGTGGATCCACGTCGACCCCGAACGCGCCAAGAGCGGCCCGTTCGGCACGACCATCGCGCACGGCTACCTGACGTTGTCGCTCGCGCCGATGCTGTCGTCGGAGATCTGGACGATCGAAGGCATCACGATGGCCGTCAACTACGGCTCGAACAAGGTGCGCTTCACGCAGCCCGTGCCCGTGGGGTCGCGGGTGCGCGGCAGCATCGTGCTCGACAGCGTCGACGAGAGCCCCAAGGGCGCCCAGGTCGCCATGACGCTGACCGTCGAGATCGAGGGTCAAGAGCGACCCGCGTGCGTCGCGCAGACGCTGAGCGTCATCGTGCCCTGACGATCGGCGCCGCTGCGCTCGTGTTCGAGCGCGCACGATGGCGGGTGACTCACGAGGTGGAGGGCAGTTTCGAACCAACCAGTGAGTTACCCGCCATCATGCGTCAGGCCTGCGATTCGTCGGTCCCGGGGTCGATGAACGCGGCCCCTATTCTGCGGGACTCCTCGTCCCCCAACCACTCGAGCGCATGAATCGGGGCGGGGCGACCGCCCTGCCTGACCCCTGTCCACTCTCGTCGAGCCCACTGTTCGGTCTCGGCCTCGATTGCCGCGCCGTCACTCAGCCAGATGTCTGTGCACACTCCGTCCGGCAGGTCGAGCCACAGAATCGCGTTCTCGTAGGGTGCCGACCAGCATCGCCACCACAGATGACCACTCTCGAGCGTGGCGAGGCGAACCGATTCGACGTACAGAACTCCTGAGCGACCATCGGGCAACGTGGCACGCGCCGCGCGATCGCGAAACGGGTCGAGACACGGATCGGGCACGAACCCCGTCTCGAGATCGGGCTTTGGTGACAGCCCGGTCAGCCCTCGACGAACGCGGCGCGCGAGGCGAGGACCTCACGCACGAGGGCCTGCTGATCGACGACGGCACGGCGCACCGATGCGGGCAGGTCGCGCTCGAGCATGCGGCGGGCTTCGACGTCGAGTTCCTCGCTCGCGAGGGCCGTCGGGAACGCAAGCGACGCGACGCGGGCGAGCGCGTCCTCGCCCACCCACGCGCGCATCGCGGGAACGTCGCTGACGTAGCGCTCGATGTACGGCGCAAGGGTGGCCTCGTCGTCGGCCGACCAAAAACCCGTGGCGAGCGCGTTCATCTCGTAGTTGCTGTGCGCCGGCGTGTCATCGGTGGGAGCGGCCGTCAGCTCCTCCCACGCCCATTCCTTCGCCTCCGCGGTCGGGAACGACGCCCGTGCCGTGAGATAGCCGAGCTGACCCGACATCGTCTCGTCAGCCGCGAGGGCGTCGCCGAGCTCGGCGATCGTCACCGCGTCGAGCTGTGCGAGGCGACGCGCCACGCGCCACCGGAACGGTGCGTCACCGTCGAGCCCCGCCGGCAGGCCCTCCCCCGCGAACCACGGACGCAGACGCTCGGCGTCGCCCGTCGAGGCGACGAGACGCGCCCCCGCGAGGAGGCGGGGATCGTCGACGGCATCGACCCGTGCGCCCGAGGACGCACCGGCCGAAGTCGATGACGGTGCGCCGGCAGGGCTCAGCGAAGATGCGCCGGCAGCGCTCGACGACGGGCTGGCAGTGCTCGTCGAGGACGCCGCTGACATGGCGCTCGTCGAAGAATCCGATGCCGCAGCCATGAGCTGCTCCCCCACCGCGGCGAGACGTGCCGCAGCGTCCGAACGCTCGGACCACGGCATGAAGCGTCCGACGACCTGCCCCAGGGCCACGCCGACGGCGACGTCGAGCACGGGCATCTGCGTCTCGGCCGGCAGCGCGCCCTCGGCGATGGCGAGCACCTGCTGCGGGGAGACGACAGCCGTCGCGAGGCCGTGGGCGAGTGCCGTCCAGATCATGCCGCGCGTGGTTGCGTCGGCGATGCCGGACAGTGCTGTCGGCAGCGCAGCGAGGGTCGCGGCGTCGAACTCGACGCCTGCCCACGTCAGGTCACCGGCGTTCGGGATGATGGCGGCGACCTGCTCACCGCGCGCCATCGTTCCGCTCACCTCGGGCAGGTCGACGAGGCCCGCAGCGCCCGTCAGGTCGTCGACGGCGACGAGGGCGCCGTCGGCTGAATGGGCGCTCACGCGGAGGGTGTGCGTGCGCTCGGCAGGCCACTGCGTGTTGGCCTCGATGACGAGGTGGGGCGCGCTCGTCGTGTCAGCCGCGGCGGAGGCATCGTGATCCGAGGGAGCGGACGCAGCCGGGTCGCGGGCGTCGTCGAGCGAGCGGGTGGTACGTGCTGCGTCATCGGTACCCTCGGTCACCACACCGCGGGCCGCGCCGACGAACCCGTCGACGCGGAGGGTGTCCATGCCGGCCGTCTCGAGCCACGCGGCGGCCCATCGCGTCAGGTCGGTGCCGGAGGCCTCTTCGAGGGAGGCGAGGAAGTCGGCGAGCGTCGCGTTGGCGAACGCGTGCCGCTGCAGGTGCAGTCGAACGCCCGCGATGAACGCGTCGTCACCGATGTGGTGGATGAGCTGACGCAGCACCGCCGAACCCTTGGCGTAGGAGATGCCGTCGAAGTTCTGCAGCGCCGTGTCGGTGTCGGGCGCGGGCGCGCCCGCGACGGGGTGCGTCGACGGCGACCGCTCCGCCGCGTAACCCCATGCCTTGCGGCCGGCGGCGACGTCGACCCACGCGTCGTCGAACTCGGTGGCCGCGACGAGCGTGCGGTTGGCCATGTACTCGGCGAACGACTCGTTGAGCCACAGGTCGTCCCACCACTGCATCGTCACGAGGTCGCCGAACCACATGTGCGCCATCTCGTGGCTGATCGTGTTGGCGCGCGACAGGTGTTCGGTGCGGCTCGCGGCGCCGGTGAAGACGAGCTGGTCGCGGAACGTCACGCACCCCGGGTTCTCCATCGCGCCCGCGTTGAACTCAGGAACGAACACCTGGTGGTACTCGCCGAACGGGTATCGGATGCCGAACAGCTGGTGGTAGTAGTCGAACGACTCGCGCGTCACGGTGAGCATCTCGTCGGCCTGCGCCTCGAGCCGGTCGCGCAACGAGGCGCGCGCGTGCAGCGCGAGGGGAATGCCGTCGTGCTCAGCCGTGACGGTGGCGAAGGGGCCGGCGCAGACGGTGACGAAATACGTCGCGAGCGGTTTCGTCGTCGCAGCGCGCCAGAGCTGCGGTTCGACCTCGCGCATGGCGCCGTTGGCGACGACCGTCCACCCCTGCGGGGCGCGCACGGTGACGTCGTACGGCGCCTTGAGGTCGGGCTGGTCGAAGCAGGCGTAGACGCGCGATGCCGCGTCCATGAACAGGTGGCCGTAGACGTAGTCGTTGCTGTCGGCGGGGTCGGTGGCCCGGTGCAGGCCCTGCCCGTCGCGCCCGTACGTCATGCGCGCGGTGACGACGAGTTCGTTGCGCTCGGCGAGATCGTCGAGGCGCAGGCGACGACCGTCGAGGGCCGTGGTGACGTCGAGGTCACGCCCGTTGAGCGATGCTGACAGCAGCTCGTCGGGGTCGAGGTCGACGAACGTCGACGCTCCGGCCTGCGCGTCGAACGTCAGCGTCGTCGTCGAACCGAACGTGCGGGGCCCCGCGTCGAGATCGAGGTCGATGCGGTAGGCCGTCGGATGCACGATCGCGGCTCGTGCTTGCGCTTCGTCACGCGTCAGAGTCATGCTGCCATCCTGCCAGCCCAGGGTGTGCCGCAGGTGGAACGCGGTTACCGACGGCGCGGGCCTCAGAAGAAGCGCAGCAGCAACGACGGCAGGATGCTCGTCGCGACGAGCACGAGCGCCATCAGCGCGATGACGACGCGGTGGCCGCGCGTCGTGACGACCAACGGCGAGGCCGCCGCGCCTGCGGACGTACCCACGACGGTCGCGCCCGCCCCCTCGACGGAGTCAGCGGCCGGCGCATCGGATGCGTCGCCCGTCGCGTCACCGATCGGCACGAACATCGCGACGATCCAGCGCAGGTACACCGCCACGCCGAGCAGCGTGTTGAGCACCGCGAACCCGAGCAGCCACCACGAGTGGTCGACGGCGACGGGTTTCATCGCGACGACCTTCGCGACGACACCGACGATGCTCGGCGGCAACCCGGCGAGCGCGAGCAGGCCGAGCGCCATCGTCGCCGCACTCAGCGGATGCGAGCGGAACATGCCGCGCAGCGAGTCGATCTGCACTGCCCGGCCGGACCGCTCGAACGCGGCGAGGACGACGAACACCGCGGCCGTGCCCAGCGTGTAGAGCGCAAGATACTGTGCGGCTGCATGCGTCGAACCGGCCGAGACGCTCGTGAGCGGCAGCAGCACCCAACCGGCCTGCGCAACCGTCGACCACGCCATGAGACGCAGCAGATCGACCTGACGCAGCGCCATGACGTTGCCGAGCGTCATCGACAACGCCGCGATGATGCCGAGGGCCGTCTGCGCCGGCGAACCGAGCGCGGACGCCGCCGACACGACGACGAGCATCGCGCCGAGCGCGCCCACCTTGGACGTCGTCGCGAGGAACGCCGCGACCCACGTGCCGGACCCCGCGAACGCCTCCGGCGTCCAAGCGTGGAACGGCGCGAGCGACAGCTTGAAACCCACACCGGCGAGCACGAGCATCATCGCGACGACGGCGAGCGGCTTGCGGGCCGGGTCGGCGAACGCCGTGATGACGGCGTCACCGCTCATCGCGATGGTGCCCGTCGCAGCAAACCACAACGCACACCCCAGCGCGAGCACGGCGAACGACGCGAGCGCCGTGACGAGCAACGTCAACGCACCGTGCGCGGCCGCCCGGCCACCACGCAACGCGACGAGGGCGATGCTCGGCAGCGTCGCGAGTTCGAGGAGCACGAGCCACGATGCGAGGTCTCGCGCGGCGACGACGCCGACGCATCCGGCCGTCGCGGACAGCACGAGCATGGCGCGCACCGCGGCGCGTTGAGGGGACGTCGGACGCACCGGCTCGAGCGCCGCGAGCACGACGACGACGAGCGCCGAGACGAGCGCCAACCCCACGAGGCCCGTACCCGGCGCGTCGAGACGCCACCAGCATTGCCCGCCGGAGCACAACGTCGCCACGTGCCCTCGGCGCCCCGCGACGACGAGGGCACCCAACGCACCGACCAGACCGAGAGCCGCGATGATCCACGGCAACCGCGCCTTGGCGTGGAAGACCACGTCGACGAGCAGCACGAGAAGCGCCGCGACCATCGGCGCGGCAGCCGGTGCGAGGGCGAGAGCGTCGACGGAGATCTTCACTTGACGCCTCCCAGCAGCGTGACGAGCTCGTCGTTCATGAGATGCATGAGGGGGCTCGGGGCGAGACCGAGGGCGATCGTCGCGAGCGTCAGCACGCCGATCGCGAGCCACTCCGCGCCCGTGACGCGCTGCGTGGCCGCGGCGCCGTCGGCCGGCGACGCGACGGCTGCCACGCCATCCGACGCGTCGGCGACGACCGTCGCGTCGAACGAACTCGCACCGGCCGGTTCCGCGCCGAGCTCGGTCGTCCTCGCGCCAGGCTGTGCCGCCGCGTCAGACGCAGCGTTCGCAGTCGCTCGACGGGCGTCATCGACAGCCGCGCGACGAGCGTCGTCCTCGAGGTCGCCGGCCCAGACGGCGCGCAATACGCGTGCGCCGTAGACTGCGGCGAGCACGGCGCCGAGGGCGGCGAGTGCCGTCAGCACGTGGAACAGGGTGTTGGGTCGTGACGGCGCATCCCACGCCGCGAAGAGTGCGAGGATTTCGCCCCAGAAACCGGCGAGCCCCGGCAGCCCGAACGCAGCGGCGACCCCGACGACCAGGGCGAACCCGAGTCGCGGATCGGTGTCACGCAATCCGAGCGCGGGCGCGTCGACGTCGACCGGCCCACGGCGCGCCTTCAGCGCACCGACGATCGCGAACAGCAGCGCCGAGATGACACCGTGCGCGATGTTGCCGTAGAGCGCGGCGCCGAAACCGATGACCTGCCCGGCCGCGAGCGCCAGCATGACGAAACCCATGTGGGCGATCGACGACCACGCGACGAGGCGTTTGAGGTCGTGTTCGACGAGACAGACGAGGCCACCGACGATGATGCCGGCGACCGCCAGGATCGCGACGATCGGCGCGATGCGGCGCCATGCGTCCGGCATCGGCAGCGCGACGAGACGGACGAAACCGTACGTGCCCAGCTTGAGCAGCACGGCGGCGAGCATCATCGAACCGGCAGTCGGTGCCGCCGTGTGAGCGCGCGGCAGCCACGCGTGCACGCCGAGCAGCGGCACCTTGACGGCGAGGCCGACGCTGATGAGCGTCGCGGCGATGAGCGTCGTCGTGAATGGCAGACGGTGTGCGGCCGTCGTGAGGTGGTCGAGGTCGCTCGTGCCGGTCGCGGCGACGAGCACGAGCAGCCCCGCGAGCATGAGCATGGAGCCACCGACGGTGTAGAGCGCGAACATCCACCCGGCGCGACGACGCTCGGCGGGCGCAGCGTCACCGAAGCGGTCGATGAGCACCCACATCGGCACGAGGGCGACCTCGAAGGCGATGAAGAAGCCGATGACGTCGCGCACCGTGAACGCGGCGACGGCCGCGCCGAGCACGACGAGCAGGCTGCCGTAGAACAGCCCCGGCGTGCCCTTCGGACGCTGACGGGACGACACGGCGACGGCGAGCAGCGTCACCGCTGCGGCGAGCACGACGAGGGGCGCGCTGATGCCGTCGATCGTCAGGTGCAGGCGCAGCCCGATCTGCGGCACCCACGGCCGGTCGACGACGGCGTCCCCCATCGCCGCGGCGAGGCCGGCGCCGAGCGACGCAGCCGCGGTCAGGAGGGCGATGCACCAGGCGGCGGTGTGCGACAGCGGACGTCCGAGACGGTCGGCCGCCATGAGAGCGGCGCCGAGACCGAGCGGCAGGGCGCTGGCGAGGAGCAGGGCGATCACCACAACGTCACCCCCACGACCGAGGCGACGACGACGCCGACGATGACCCACGACAGGCCCGTCGAGGGGCGGCGCGTGTGCGGTGCGTCGGCGAGGTCGCCGAGGCGCGCCATGCCGGCAGGCAGCGTGTCGTGCGCTGCGGCGAGACGAAGATCGGTGCCGTGGACGACATGGGCGAACCACACGATCGGCCGCGCCAGCGCGAGGTAGGCACGGTCGAGGCCGAACCCGCGCGTGGCGAGCAGCGTCATGCGACGCGGCAGGCGCCGGGAGGCGTCACCGTAGAGCTGACGCAGCGACATGATGCGCACGACGAGCACCGACGCGAGCACGAGCAGCACGGTGGCCCCCATCATCGGCAGGTTGAGATGCCGGGTGTCGATGTCGATGAGCGGCGTCAGCGCGAGGGCTCCACCGAAGATGCCGCCGAGGGCGAGCACCCACATCATGAACCGCACCATGACGCCGGGGCGCGGCAGCACCTCGTCCTCGTCGTACTCCTCGACGGCGGCGATCTCCTCGCCGTGCTCGTCGACCTCGGGCGAGGTGCGCAGTAGTTCGACGATGTCGACGTCGCGAACGACGTGCGAGTCGTTGAGGACCTGACGTTCACCGCGGCGCTCCAGCGTCGTGCGGTGCTGCAGGATGAGCCAGGCACGCATCGAATACGCGGCAGTCGCGGCGACGATGAGGAACAGCATGATGAACCCGATGAGCCCTTCGACGTGTCCGTCCGCCTGCGAGCGCGCTGCGTCGTTGATCATCGCATCCTTCGAGACGAACGCGATCGTCGGCGGCAGCCCCGCCATGGTGAACAGGCCGAGGGTCGCCGGAACGAACGTGCGCGGCAGGCGACGCAGCGACCCCGACATGCGACTCGCGAGCGTGCTGCCGATGACGACGGACAGCCAGCCGAGCAGCAAGAACAGCATCGACTTGAAGAAGGCGTGGCCGACGAGGTGGAGCAGCGCGGCGTCGGCCGAGTCACCCGGCGGGACGGCGCCGACGGCCAGCAGCATGAGCCCGACCTGGCTGACGGTCGACCACGCGAGCAACCGCTTGAGGTCGAACTGGCAGAACGCGGCCAGCGCCGCGAGCAGCGACGTGACACCGGTGACGAGGACGAGCGTCAGGCGGGCTGTCGGTTCGAGCGCGAGCAGCGGCTCGAACTGGGCGAGCACGACGGTGCCGGCGGCGACCATCGTCGCGGCGTGGATGAGCGCGGAGGCGGGCGTCGGGCCCTCCATCGCATCAGGCAGCCAGTCACTGAACGGCAGCTGCGCCGACTTGCCGAGCACGCCGCAGACGAGGCCGAGCAGGACGGCGAGTCGCAGAGGGCCGTCGATGTGCGTCCACGTGCTGAGGATGTCGCTGAAACGCGTCGTGTGCGCGACCATCGCGAGCGCCGCGAGGCCGACGATGAACGGCGCGTCTGCGAGGCGGGTGACGACGAAGGCCTTGAACGCTGCGCGGCGGGCCGCAGCACGCTCGCTCTCGTGACCGATGAGCAGGTACGAGCACCAGCCCATGACCTCCCAGCCCATCAGCGTGAGCAGCACGTCGTTCGACAGCACGACGAGCACCATCGCTCCAGTGAACAGCGCGACGCTGGAGGCGAACACGCGATAGCGCGGATCGGAGTACAGGTACCAGCGCGCGAAGAGCTGCACCGTCAGTGACACGAGAAGCACGACGGCGACGATGAGCGCGCTCGTCGCGTCGTCGCGCAACTGCAGCGGCACCCGCAGCGTGGGCCCGAGCGGCAGCGCGTCGAGCGTCGTGACGTCCTGCGCCACCCCCGAACCGAGATGACGCAGGACCAGCCAGACGGACGCGCCGAGCGCCGCGGCCGTCGTCACGGAGGCGAGGACGAAGGCGACGACGTTGCGGCGTCCGAGGACGAACGCCAGCAGCGCGCCGATGAGCGGCAGCGCGAGAGCCGCCTGCGCGAGGTGAGACGTCACGCTCGTCACGAAGTCACCTCCGGCGAGGATGATGAGGATGCCGGCGACGTGGTCGACGTCGCGGCCGGCGAAGCTGCGGTGGCCGTCGCGCTCGCCTCGCGAGCGCCGCTGTTCTCGCCCGTGACCTCACGCGTGTCGGCGCGTACCTCGTCGGCGTCGAGTCCTTCGCCGAGGTCGATGTGACCGCGCGCGCGGAACGCATACAGGATGATGCCGAGCGCGAGCGTCACCTCGGCGGCGGCGAGGGTGATGACGAACAGGGACATGATCTGGGCGGAGCCGCCCGGATCGGGCAGGATCGCGCTCGTCGTGACGAGCACGAGGTTCGCGGCCGCGAGCACGAGTTCGACACCGATGAGCATGAGCACGGCGTTGCGGCGCGCGAGGATGGCGTAGACACCGGCGCCGGCGAGGATCGAGGCGAGGCCGAACGGCAGCACGAGGTGGATCATCGACCGCCTCCCGAGCGTCGCGAACCGATCATCGCGAGGGCCCCGACGAGGGCGGCGAGCAGGACGAGCGAGACGACCTCGAACGGCCACGCGAACCGGCCGAACAGGTTCTGCGCGAGGTCGGTCGTCGTGCCCGAGTCGATGCGCGCGCGGCGTGTGCCGAACGCCGAGACGAACGCCGAGAACAGCAGACCGCCCGTCGCCGCGGCGATGACGAGGGCGGCCATCCGCGTCATGATGGGCGCGTCGTGGTCGCCGCTGCGCCCGATCGGCGCGCGCGTCAGCATGACGGCGAACAGGACGAGGACGACGACCGCGCCGACGTAGACGAGCAACTGCACGAGCGCGACGAGTTCGGCGCCGAGGACGAGGTAGCAGCCCGACAGCGTCGCGAGGCACACCGTCAGCCACAGTGCCGCGTGGACGATCTGCCGCGTCGTCACCGCACAGATCGCGGACGCGGCGCTGATGAGGCCGAGGCAGGCGAACAGGGCGTCATGGACGGTCATGGTCGCTCCCCCCTGGTCCTGGCTGTCCGGCTGCTGATGGGCGTGTCGGCTTCGGTGTGGCGGGCGGTGGCCCGCGTCGTCGTGGTGCTCGCGTTCACTGCGTCGGCCGACGTCGTTGCACGCGTGCGGGTTTGCTCGCCGCAGCCACCTCGGCGGCCCCGGGTGCGCCGTCGTCGAGATCGGGCGGCGCGGGGACGGTGCGCATCCACGCGCCGAGCTCGTCCTTCTCCTGCAGCAGGTCGCGGATGTCGTTCGTCGCGTACTCGAACTCGGGGCTCCAGAACAGCGCGTCGAACGGGCAGACCTCGATGCAGATGCCGCAGTACATGCACAAGGAGAAGTCGATCGCGAACCGGTCGACGACGTTGCGCTGACGATCGCGCCCACCGGGCGCCTCGCTCGGCACCGTCTCCTTGTGCGAGTCGATGTAGAGGCACCAGTCGGGGCACTCGCGCGCACACAGCATGCAGGCGGTGCAGTTCTCCTCGAGCAGCGCGATGACGCCGCGGCTGCGAGGCGGCAGGTCGGGCTTGACGTCCGGGTACTGCTGCACGGACGTCTTCTTCGTCATCGTGCGCGCAGTCGTGCGCATCCCGGCGAGCAGGCCGCGGATCGGACCCGCCTCACGCCCGGAGGAGGGCAGCGGGTGGACGTGGCGACCGAGATCGCGCGGGGCGTCGGGAGTCGCGTCGCCCGAGGTGGACGCGTCGTTCTCGTGAGGCTGAGTCATGCGGTGTAGATCACTCCTGCCGCGGTGAGAGCGAGTTGGACGAGTGCGAGCGGGACGAGCACGAACCAGGCGAAACGCTGCAGCTGGTCCTCACGCAGCCGCGGCCAGCTCATGCGCATCCACAAGATGACGAAGGCGACGACGGCCGTCTTGAGCAGCATCCACACGAACCCGAGCGCGCCCTCGAACGGGCCGTTCCACCCGCCGAGGTATAGCGCGGCGAACAGTGCCGACATCACGACGATGCCTGCGTACTCGCTCAGCAGGAACAGCGCGAAACGCAGGCCGGTGTACTCCGTCATCACGCCCATGACGACCTCTGAGTCGGCGACGGGCATGTCGAACGGCGGGCGTTGCAGCTCGGCCGTCATCGCGACGAGCAGGACGAACGCGCCCGGCAGCTGCCACAGCAACCAGATCGGGTGCCACTCGTGGACGATGCCGGAGATGCTGAGCGAACCCGCAGCCATCGCGAACGACGCGCACGCGAGGATGAGCGGCACCTCGTAGCTGACGAGCTGCGCGGCCGACCGGAACGCGCCGAGCGTCGCGTACTTGTTGCCCGAACCGAACCCTGCCATGAGCGTCGCGACCGTGCCGATGCCGGAGACGGCGAGTACGTAGACGAGCGACGCGGGCAGGTCACCGGCGACGAGGCTCGGCGTGAACGGGATGGCCGCGAGCGCCAGCAGATAGCTGAACATCGACACCGCCGGCGCGAGCTTGAACACGCCCCGGTCAGCGGCGCGGGGCGTCACGTCCTCCTTCTGCGCGAACTTGACGCCGTCGGCGACGAGCTGCGCCCACCCGTGAAAACCGCCGGCCTCCATCGGGCCGAGGCGCCCCTGCATGTGCGCCATCACCTTGTGCTCGACCTGGCCGAGCACGAGCGGCAGCACCATGAAACAGGCGAGCACGGCCACGCTGCGCAACGTGACGTCGAGAACGCTCATCGCGGCCCCCACGTGTCGTCGGGGACGCCCGGCGCCATGACCTTGCGGCGCTTCGCCGCTCCCGCGCGAGGGCTCTCACCCTTGGACTCGCCGGGGTCCTTGATGCCCGGCCACTCCTTGCTCGCGCGCGCCGTGAGGACGAACGACTTTCGCAGCGGCGTGCCGATGAACGTCTCGGGCAGCAGCAGCTTGCGCAGACCGGCGCCCGTGCCGTCGTCGAACCCGTCGAAGACGATGCCGAACATCTCGAACGTCTCACGTTCGTGCCATGCCGCGCCGCGCCACAGGCCGGTGAGGCTCGGCGCGTGCGCCGGGTCGTCACCCGAGGCGAGCGGCACCCGTGCGCGCGTCATGACACTCGCGCGCACGCCGGGGACGTCGCCGTCACCGATCTCATAGAGGTGGCTGACGAGGTCGAAACCGGCCGGCTTGTCGGGCAGATCGCGATCGGTCTCGTCGACGGCGGTTACGAAGTCGAAGAACGTGTAGCCGTCGGCGCGGTGCGCTTCATGCGTGGCGATCCACTCGTCGAGCGCGACGTCGACGCGGCGCGGTTCGCGGCTCATGCGTCATCACCGGTCGTGGGGGTGTCGGGTGTCGGGGCGTCGGCCTTGGTGGCGCCCGTCGTCTTCTTCGAGGGGACGTCGTGCCCCGGCTTCGTCACGAGCGGACGCTGGACGGACGCGGCGCTGCGGCGCTTGGTGGAGAACGGGTTGAGGCGCGACATGATGCTCTCGCCGGTCAGCTTCTCCTGCGCGATCTGGTTCTGCAGCGTGACGATGCCCTGCAGCAGCGCTTCGGGGCGCGGCGGGCAACCTGGCACGTAGACGTCGACGGGCACGAGCTGGTCGACGCCTTTCGTCACGGAGTAAGAATCCCAGTACGGCCCACCGGAGTTCGAACACGCGCCGAAGCTGATGACGTACTTCGGCTCGGGCATCTGGTCGTAGAGGCGACGGACGGCGGGCGCCATCTTGTCGGTGACGGTGCCGGAGACGACCATGAGGTCGGCCTGACGTGGGCCCGGCGCGAAGGGGATGACGCCGAGGCGGATGAAGTCGTGGCGCGACATCGAGCCGGCGATGAATTCGATGGCGCAGCAGGCGAGGCCGAAGTTGAACACCCACAGTGAGTAGCGGCGCCCCCAGTTGAGGACGAGCCGCATCGGCTTCGGTGCATGCTCCTGCGCCATGCCGACGTGGGGACGCACCGTCGGCATCGGCAGGTCGACGGCGGGCGCTGCGGTGGCTTCGATCGGCCCTGCCGTGGGGGAGGTCGCGTCGGCGGCGGGCGTGCGGGAATCGTCGGTCATCGTCGGGTCACCTCACAGCCAGGCCAGCAGGCCCCGGCGCGCGGCATGCGCGAGGCCGACGAGCAGGACGAGGATGAAGATGCCCATCTCGAACAGTGAAGCGACGCCGAGACCGCTCGTGCGCAGGACGAGCGCCCACGGGAACAGGTAGACGGCGTCGACGGCGAACACCACGTAGAGAAACGCGAACGCGACGTACCGGAAACCGGACTGCTGCCAGTTGCCGGCGATGGGGTCGACGCCCGACTCGTACGTCGTCAGCTTCGTCGGGCTGGGCACGCGCGGTGCGAGGACACGACGGACCACCATGGCAGCGACGAAGAGCGCGACGCCCCCGAGGGTGACGCCGAGCACGACGAGGTAGCCCAGCAGACCGGAATTCACCGGCCCAGCCTATCGGGGCGCGCCACCTGCGCCCGCGAGGCTGGCGCGTGTGTCTCGCCTGTGGGCGTTCTGCGGTGACGCCGGGCATCGTGCGGCTGCCCTCTCACAGATGGAGTGGGGAGCCTGTCTGCCCCTGCTACCGACGGGGGTTCGTCGAGGCTGAAGGCCCACACCCGCAGCCGTGGCGTTCATAGGCTCCTGCCGGCAGGTGCGATGTCGCCGATGGGACGCAAGAACCCCGGAATCCCGCGGTTGTCGGAGGCAGCGTCTACTGTCTGTGACGTGGCACTCATCCTGCATCGGGAAGCTTCCCCGACCGCGCTCGCCGAGCAGCTCGGCTCGCTCCTCGCGAGCGATCCGCTCGACGTGTTCGACCGTGAACTCGTCATCGCGCCCTCCCCCGGCGTCGAGCGCTGGCTGAGTCAACGTCTCGCGCACGAGCTCGGCGCGAACATCGGCGACGACGGGGTGTGCGCCGGGCTGAGCGTCCACACGCCGTACTCGTTCATGTCGTTCGCCCTCGAGCGCGAGTTCGACGACCCGTGGCACCCCGACCGGCTCGCCTGGCTCGTCCTCGAAGCCGTCGACGCGGCCGTGCAGCGCCCCGGGTTCGAGACGCTCGCCCACCACCTCGGGGCCGATGCGCTGCCCGGCGGCGCGTCGAAGAACGACGCGTGGTTCCACCGTGCCCGCCAGTCTCGTCGGTACGCGGTCGCGCGGCGCCTCGCGGGGCTGTTCGCGCGCTACAGCGACGAGCGTCCCGCGCTCGTTCGTGCCTGGGAGAGCGGTGCCGGCGGCGACGTCGCGCCCGACCTCGCGTGGCAGCCCCGGTTGTGGCGTGACGTGCTCGACGTGGCGCGCGCGCACGGCATCGACGAGTCGCCCGTCGCGCGGCTCGACCGCGTGTGCACCAGCCTGCGCGACGGCACGCTGACGCTGTCCCTGCCGCGGCGCGTCAACTTCTTCGGCTACACGCGGGTGTCGACGGCGACACTCGACCTGTTCGAAGCGATCGCCGCACGTCACGAGACGCACCTGTGGCTGCCGCACCCGAGCGACGCCCTCTGGCAGCGGTTGCGCCAGCTCGATTCCGGCGGCCTCCGGCGCCGCGACGACGACAGCGCGCGCGCCGCGGAGCACCCGTTGCTCGCCACGCTCGGGCGTGACATCCGCGAACTCGAACTGACGCTGCTGCGACGCGACGTCGAGGACGCGAGCGCACCGGCGGCCGCCCCGTTTGGGCAGGGGCCTGCCGGTGAGGGATCCTCGCGCGGGGCTGCTGCCGGCACGCGCCTCGAGCAGCTGCAGGCCGACATCCGCGCCAACCGCGCCCCGAGCGCCGTCTCGACCATCGACGACACGACCTCCTTCCAGGTTCACGCCTGTCACGGCCCGGCCCGTCAGGTCGACGCACTGCGCGAGACGCTGCTGTGGCTGCTCGACGAGTCCAAGGGCAGTCTGCAGCCGCGCGACATCGTCGTCATGTGCCCCGACGTCGAGACGTACGCGCCGCTCATCAAGGCGGCGTTCGCCTCCGTCGACGACGACGGCGCGCACCATCCCGGTCGGCGTCTGCGCGTGCAGCTCGCCGACCGCGGCCTCGCCGCCACCAACCCCCTCGCCGAGGTGGCCCTGAGACTGCTCGGCCTCGCCGGCGGGCGCGCCACCGCATCCGAGGTGCTCGACTTCGCGCACCTGCCCGCCGTGCGCCAGAAGTTCGGTTTCGACACGGATGCCCTCGACCGCATCAGCCGGTGGGTGCGCACGAGCGGTGCACGTTGGGGTTACGACGCCGAGCACCGCCGCGAGTACGGCCTCCTCGAAATGCCGGCCAACACGTGGACGCTGGCTCTCGACCGGCTCGCACTCGGCGTCGCGATGAGCGCCGACACAGAAGCTCCGGCGGGCGCCCTGCTGCCGATCGACGATCTGGGCACCTCCGACATCGAGACGGCGAGCGCCTTCGTCACCCTCATGACGGAGGTGACGGCGGCCGCCAAGGCCGTGCGCGGCACGAGCTCAGCGGGCGTCGACCTTACCCGGGGCAGTTTCACGCCGCAGGAATGGTTCGACTGGTTGCGGCGTCACGTGGGCGCCGTCGCTGCTCCGTCACGCGACGAGGCGTGGCAGCTCGGAGCGTTCGAGCGCGAGTTGGCGTTCCTCGCCGAGGGCAGCACCCGCACCGGTCTGCGCCTCACCGACATGCGCGTCATGCTCGAGCAGCGCTGGGGCCCGCGCCCGTCGCGCAGCAACTTCCGCAACGGCGCCGTCAGCGTGTGCACGCTGACGCCGATGCGTTCGGTGCCGCACCAGGCCGTCATCCTGCTCGGCCTCGACGACGAGAGCTTCCCCCGCTCCTTCGTCGCCGACGGTGACGACGCGCTCGCTCGCGACCCTCATCTCGGCGAGCGCGACCCGCGCAGTGAGGACAGGCAACTGCTCCTCGATGCCGTCATGGCGTCGCGCAAGCACCTCATCGCGTTCTACTCGGGCTTCGACGAGCGTGACGGCACTCGCCGCCCGCCCGCCGTCCCGCTGCAGGAGCTCATCGCCGCGGCCGCCGCGACCGGCGCGCCGACCCCCGAGGACGCCGAGCGTCACCCCTTCGAGTTCGTCCACCCGCTGCAACCGTTCGACGAACGCAACTTCACGTTCAGTTCACCCCTGCCGGGTGGCTCGTACGACGCGGCCGCGCTCGCCGGCGCGCGTTCGTTGCGGCAGGCGCGTGAGAGCGGACGCGACGTCGCCGACGAGACCTCGCTGCCGCCGCTGCTCACCGGCCTGCTGCCGGCCCGCGAACCCCGTGACGTCACCCTCGACGAGCTCGTGAGGTTCATCGAGAACCCGGCCCGCACGTTCCTGTCCGACCGGCTGCAGACGGGCGTCACGTACGAGGCCGACGAGACCGAGGATGCGCTACCGATCGACCTCGACCCGCTCGAACAGTGGGCCGTCGGCGATCGCCTCCTGCGTCGCACCCTCAGCGGGGTGCCGCTGGAGCAGGCGAGCGCCGAGGAGAGCCACAGTGGCGCGTTGCCACCGAGCCCGCTGCCGTCGAAGATCGGCGACATCACGCGCAAGGTCGGCGCCATCCTTCAGGGCCTGCCGCCGGGTGAGCGACGCAGTATCGACGTGTCGATCCCCCTCACGCTCAACGGGCCGAGCGGGCCGGCCTCCGTCCGGCTGACGGGTGTCGTCCCGCACGTCATCGGCGACGAGATCCAGATCGTCAACTACAGCTCCGTCAGTGCTCGGCACCTCGCGCGGGCCTGGGTGAGCGTCCTCGCGGTCGCCGCCTCGCGTCCTGGGCAGGAGTGGAGCGCCGCCGTGCGCGGCAAGTACGGCGAGTGCCGCCTCACCGCACCCGATGACCCGCTCGGCGCGCTCACCGACCTCGCGGCCCTGCGCCTCGACGGTCTGCGCGCGCCCCTGCCGGTGCCGGCGAAGACGTCGCTCGCGTTCATCGAGGGCTACCGCACCGGGCGACGCTCGCGCAACGCCACCGAAGAACTCGCCCTCAACGTCGGGGCGAGCAAGGCCCGCCCGGTCTGGGAAGGCACCTTCGATCGCGAGGGAGAACGCGACGACCCCTGGTGGCAGCGCGTTTACGCGCCACAGGTGCCCTCACTCGACCGGCTCAATGCGGGCAACGTGTTCATCGACCGGAGCAAACGGCTGTGGATGCCGCTGCTCGACCAGAAGGGACCGATCGGGCGATGACCGAGACCCCAGCACCCGTCGCGACGAACCCGCTCGGGGCACCCGCGCCGCCGCCGTCCGTGCAGTTCGACGTCACGGCGCCCATCCCGCACGGCACGACCCTCATCGAGGCGAGCGCCGGAACGGGCAAGACCTGGACGCTGAGCGCCCTCGTGACCCGTCTCGTGGCCGAGGAGGGGCTACCGCTCGAGGAACTGCTCGTCGTGACGTTCTCCCGCGCCGCCAGCCAAGAACTGCGCGAACGCGTGCGCGAACAGCTCGAACGCGTGCTCACGCGGCTGCGGCAGGCGCCCCGCGACGACGACGGCGTCCTCGTCGCAGCCCTGCGCAGCGACGACCCAGGCATGCTCGCCGAGCGCTGCGACCGCCTCGCCCGGGCGCTCGCGTCGTTCGACTCGGCGCTCATCGCGACGATCCACCAGTTCTGCCACGACGTGCTCAAGGGCCTCGGCGTCGCCGGCGATTCCGACTCGTTCGCGACGCTCGTCGAGGACACGACCGGCCTGCGCGACGAGGTCATCGACGACCTTTACGTCGCCCGCCGCGCGCAGGATCCGTCGTTCGACCTCTCGCACGAGCGGGCACGATTCATCGGCCACTGCGTATTGACGAACACCGGCGCCGCCCTCGACGCGCCCGCCGACGACAGCCAACGCGCCGTCATCGACTTCGCTGAGGCGCTGCGCAACGAGTACGCGCGCCGCAAGCGCCGCGCCGGCATCCTCGAGTACGACGACCTGCTCGTCGACCTGCGCACCGCACTGCGTGCAACCCCGTCGATCGCCCGCGAACGGATGCGGGCGCGGTGGAGTGTCGTGCTCGTCGACGAGTTCCAGGACACCGACCCCGTGCAATGGGAGGTCTTCCAGACGGCGTTCTCGGAGGCGGGCCGCTCCCTCATCCTCGTCGGCGACCCCAAGCAGGCGATCTACGGTTTCCGCGGCGGCGACGTCCACACCTACCTGCGGGCGTCGCAGACCGCCGAGCACCGTTCGACGCTGCCGACGAACTACCGCAGCGACGGCCCGCTCGTCGACGCCCTCGGCCGCCTCATGGGCAACGTGACGCTCTCGCCCGGCATCGTCGCGCACCCCGTCACCGCCGACCGCGAGACGTCCCGCCTCGTCGGCGACGCCGCGCCGATCGAGATGCGCTGGGTCAACGGTGACCCGCTGCCCGCAGCTGGCGCGCGCAGCGCCGTCGCGCACGACCTCGCGGTGCGCGCCAGCGAGCTGCTGGCGAGCGGGACGACGTTCGCCGACGCGCCGCTCGCGCCGCACCACATGGCGGTCCTCGCGCGCACCCACGCACAGCTGCTCCAGGTCCGCGAGCAGCTGCGTGCCGCCGGCATCCCCGCCGTGATGATGAGTGGCGACTCCGTACTGCGCAGCAGCGCCGGGGCCTGGTGGCTCGAGCTCCTGCTCGCCCTCGAACAACCCCATCGCGCGCAGCGCGTGCGAGCGGCGTGCCTGACGCCCCTCATCGGCTGGGACGTCGCCCGCATCGACGCACTCGAGACGGCCGACGCCGACGAATCCGCCGAACTCGTCCACGCGCTCGCGGCGCAGTTCGACGAGGGCGGCATCCCCGCCGTCGTGGATGCGCTGCGAGCGCACGGCATGCTCGAACGCCTCCTCGCCCGCGTCGGCGGCGAACGCGACGTCACCGACATCGAGCACTGCGCGCAGTTGCTGACGGAGCGTCAGCTCGCGACCGGCGGCGGCATCGCGGCGCTCGTCGCGTGGGTGCAGGAGCAGAGCGCCGCGGATGCCAAGGTCACCGCCGACGCGCGCCTCATGCGTCTCGACTCCGACGCGCAGGCCGTGACACTGTCGACCATCCACGCGAGCAAGGGGCTGCAGTACCCCGTCGTCTTCGCGCCGACGCTGTGGAACCGATGGGACAAGGACCGCTCGGTTCCCGACATCGTCTACACCGAGGCGGGCCGTGTCGTCTCGTTCGATCCGGGCGTCATCAACGCGTCGCGATCGCACGAGGAGGCCTCCGGCGAGGAGATGCGCCTCGCGTACGTGGCGATGACGCGCGCGCAGAGCAAGGTGGTGTTGTGGTGGGCACCGACGGCACGCAGTACCTCGAAGAGCGCTCTGCACCGGCTGCTGTTCGGTCAGGCCGCCGACCCCGCGTCGCTGGGAGAACTGCTGACGCGCCGCACGAGCGACAAGCGCAGCGAGGTCATCACCACGACCGAGCAGAACGGCCTGCCGCGCGGTGACAAGCTGTTCGAGACCCTCCAGACCTGGGCTGAACACCGGGCCTTCACCCTCACCGAGGTCGTGCCCGGCGCCAAGCCGACGCCCGTTCACGTCGCCGTCTCGAGCGACGAGATGAACCTCTCACGGTTCGACCCACGCCTCGTCGACACGTCCTGGCGACGCACGTCGTACTCCGCGCTGTCGGCCGCCGGCGAGCGCGCCGACGAGCTGGCGGGCGTCGTCAGCGAGCCCGACGCCGTCGGCGCCCAGCTCGACCCGGACGTCGACCTCGCGCTGCCGCAGGCGCCGTCGGCGCCCGATGTCCTGGGGGCTGACGCTCTCTCCCCCATGCACGACCAGCCGCTCGGCGCGACGTTCGGCTCGCTCGTGCACGGTGTGCTCGAGGAGGCCGACTTCCAGGCCGACGACCTCGACGCCGAGCTGCACCGGCACATCGTCGAACAACAGCTGCGCTGGCCGGCCGACGTCGACGTCGACGCCCTCGTCGAAGCGCTGCGCGGGGTGCTCGCCACCCCGTTCGGGCCCCTGGCCGACGACGTGTGCCTGCGTCGGATCGCAACGAGCGACCGCATCGCCGAGATGGACTTCGAGATCCCCCTCGGTGGCGGTGACACCCCCCACGCCCGGGCGACCCTGCGTGCGTTCGCCGACGTCCTGCGCCGTCACCTGCCGGAAGACGACCCGCTGCGTCCCTACGCCGACCACCTCGAAGCCTCCCTGCTCGGCGAGGAGACGCTGCGCGGGTACCTGACCGGCTCGATCGACCTGACGTTCCGTCACGGCGGGCGCTATTTCGTCGTCGACTACAAGACGAACCGCCTGGGTGATCCGGATGCCCCGCTCACGTTGTCTGCTTACGGCCCCGAGGCCCTCGCCGCGGCGATGAATCACTCGTCCTACCCGCTGCAGGCAATTCTGTACGCCGTCGTCCTGCACCGCTACCTGCGCTGGCGCCTGCCCGGCTACGACCCCGAGACCCACCTCGGCGGCGTCATGTATCTCTACGTGCGTGGCATGGCGGGGGCTGACACGCCCCGCGGTGACGACGACACCCCCTTCGGCGTCTTCACGTGGCGCCCACCGGCAGCGCTCGTCGTCGCGCTGTCCGCCATCATCGACGGTCGCGAGCGAGGGAGGCTGCGATGACCAACCACCATGTCGAGACTGCGCCCGAATCGGCGGTTGTCGCACCCGACGCGGGTCGCGCAGACGGACGCCACCCACTCGACGTCCTCGCCGAGCACGAGTTCGTCAGCCGCGGCGACGAACTCGTGGCCCGTCGCATCGCCCGCGCCGTGGGTGAACCCGACGGGTGGCCGCTCGCGCTGCTCGCTCTCGCCGTACGCGCGGCCCGAGAAGGATCGAGCGCGCTCGACCTCACAGGCGTCGCCACGACGGGCGCCGAGGTCGCGCGTGACCAGGAGGACGAGGTCGACCTCGCGGTGATGACGCTCGCCGAGGTGATCGCCGTGCCCGACCCTGCGGCCCTCGCCGATCTCGTGCGTGCGAGTGCGCTCGCGCACCAAGGCGTCGTGCACGTGCGCGGCGACGGCGCGGACGCCGCAGATCCGCCGCTGCTCATCATGGATCGTCATGACCGCGACGAGAACCTCATCGCCGACCTCATCGCACAGCGGCAATCACTGCTGGCTCCCCTCACCACGCAGTCGCAGGCCGAGGCCGACGTGGCCATCGCCGGCATCGCGCTCGACGACGCGCAGCGCGGAGCGGTGCACTCGGTCCTGACGCGATCGCTGACCGTCCTCACCGGTGGCCCGGGCATGGGCAAGACCTACACGCTCGCTGCGATCATCCGCGCCGCCCACGCGGGGCTCGGAGCCGACCTACGCCTTGCGCTCGCGGCTCCCACCGGCAAGGCGGCGGCGCGCATGACGGAGTCGTTGCGTGAGAACGGCGTCAGCCCCGACGCGGCCCCCGACGCCATCACCCTGCATCGCTTGCTCGGGTGGGATCGCACGAACTCGCAGCGCTTCGTGCACGACGCGAGCAACCCGCTGCCGCACGATCTCGTCGTCGTCGACGAGGCGTCGATGCTGTCGCTCGCGATGACGGCGCGCCTGCTCGAAGCGCTCAAGCCGACGGCGCGCCTGCTCCTCGTCGGCGACCCCGATCAGCTCGCATCCGTCGAGGCCGGTTCGGTGCTGAGCGACCTCGTCTCCGGGCTCGACGACGCGCAGATCGTGCGCCTCACGACGCATCACCGGCTCAGCGAATCCCGCCGCGATCTCGCGCTGGCCTTCGCGGCGCCGACGCCGGACGAACAGGTCGCGGGCGTCACCGCGGTGCTGCGCGGTGGGCGCGGCGACGTCGAACACCTCAGCGAGGGCGACGTCGACCTGGCCGCGCTGCCGCACGTCGCGGAATCGGCGTGGCAGCTGCGTCAGGCGGCCGCTGCCGGGGATCGTGACGCGGCGCTGGGCGCCCTGCGTCACCACCGTCTCCTGTGCGCGCACCGCACCGGACCGTACGGTGTCGCCCGCTGGAACCGCCTCGTCGAGGCCTCGCTCGCCGATCGGGGCGTCGACATCGTGGCGGGCCGCATGTACGTCGGCCGGCCCGTCATCGTGACGAAGAACGACCCGAGCCTCGGGCTTTTCAACGGTGACACGGGCGTCGTCATCGACGCGGGCGGGCACCTCGTCGTCCTCGTCGACCGCGGGCAGAAGGCGGGCGAGGAGACGAAGAAACGCACCGAGTTCTCACCGTGGCGCCTGGCCGACGTCGAGACGATGCACGCGATGACGGTGCACAAGGCGCAGGGCAGCCAGGCCGAGCACGTCACGGTCATCGTGCCGCCGGTCAGTTCGCGGCTGCTGACGCGCGAGATGCTCTACACCGCGCTGACCCGCGCGAGTGCGCACCTCACCGTCGTCGGCACGGACGACGCCATCGAGCACGCGGTGCGCACCCCGGTGCGCCGAGCGTCAGGGCTGGCGCGGCGCCTGCGTGAGACGAACATCCAGCGCGAGACGAAAACCGAGAATGGATAGATTTCTGATGCACTGACCGGTGTCACCTGCCCCGCCGGGATCACCCGGCCCGACGACCGATGGAGAAGCGTGGCTGACGAGCAGCGCCAAGGCACGATCTACGGCTTCCTCGCCTACCTGGCGTGGGGTCTGTTTCCGCTGTACTTCCATGCCCTCGAACCGGCGGGCGCGTGGGAGATCCTCAGCCATCGCATCCTGTGGACGCTGCTGCTGTGTCTCGTCCTGCTGGCGATCACCCGCAATCTGGGCTTCCTGGGCGGGTTGTTCAGGGACGCGCGCAGGCTCGGCGCCATCACGATCGCGGCGCTCCTCATCGCCGCGAACTGGACGATCTACGTCGTCGCCGTGACGAGCGGCCACGTCACCGAGGCCGCGCTCGGGTACTTCCTCAACCCTCTCGTGACGGTGATGCTCGGCGTCCTCGTGCTCGGTGAGAAGCTGCGGCGTCTGCAGTGGCTCGCCGTCGCGATCGGTGTCGTCGCGTGCGTCTACCTCGCGATCGACTACGGCAGCCCGCCGTGGATCTCCATCTCCCTCGCGCTGTCGTTCGCCGCATACGGCCTCATGAAGAAGCGCATCGGCGGCCACCTCAGCGCCCTCGAAGGGCTGACAGCGGAGACCGTCGTCCTCGCGCCGTTGGCCGCCGCGCTGCTGCTGTTCGTGCTGCCGTCGAAGGATCTGACGTGGAGCGGGCACGGCGTCTCGCACAGCGTTCTGCTCGCCTTCAGCGGCGTCGCGACGGCCATCCCGCTGCTGCTGTTCGCCGCCGCTGCCCGTCGCATCCCGCTGACGACGATCGGGCTGCTGCAGTTCATGACGCCGATCATGCAGTTGCTGTGCGGCGTGCTCGTACTCGGCGAGCACATCAGTGCCGGACGCTGGGTCGGCTTCGGCCTCGTGTGGCTCGCCCTCGTCGCCCTGACGCTCGACTCGCTGCAGCACGCCACCCGCAGCCGCCGCGCCCGACGCGTCGCAGCCGCCGCCTGAACACGCAGCCACTCGGATCATGGCGCCGACGCGCGCCGGGTCAGCGAGGTCATGCCACGTCAACCGCACGACGATGAAGCCAAGACGCTCAAGACGCAGGTGACGCAGCTTCTCGGCCTGCAGGGCGCGCGGGCTGTCGTACTTGCCGAGCCCGTCGAACTCGATGAGGACACGAGTACTGCAACCCGGAAATCAGCCCGGGCGAAGACGTGGCCCGTCTCGTCGCGAATCGGGTGTTGCGGCTCCAAGGCGATCCCGTAGGTGTGGCACAACCAGCGCAGCCGGCTCTCCCCCGGCGACTCGACCCGGGCGTCCGCGAGATCGACGACGACGCGCGCCATGCTCACCCCCCTTGCGACGGTCATAGAGGGCAAGCACGTCTGGCAGTGCCGTGAGCGTGGCGGCAACACGGCGTCGCGCCAATTCGCGGCGCCACACCGCCGGATTCTCGGACGTCGGCGGCGTCACGATGTGATAGCTGCCGTTGCCGAGCGATTCGAGCCAACCGTCACGGACCCAGCGTCGGACGTGGTCATGCGTCAGCCCATGGGTGGCGAGTTCACTCACGTGCAGATGATGGGGTCCGTGCTGCATTCGCTGCCGCAGCAGCTCGGGTGGCGGATTCACTCTCACACTGTCGCCCATCGAGGGCACGGCGTGCTGGGCGAACGACGTCGCCCTGTGGACAACCAACCACGATCGAGCGAATCGGTGGGATCAAGCACTGCAGCGCTCGATCCCACCGATTTCGCTCGTGTTCGGCCCGGCTCGGCCCCGTGCGCCCAGCCGTCAGGCCCCGAGCACCTGTTCCAGATACGGGTTGGCGAACACCCGCTGCGGGTCGAGACGATCGCGCAGGGCGACGAAGTCGTCGAAACGCGGGTAGACCGAGCGCAGGTAGTCGGCGTCGTAGTCGTGCATCTTGCCCCAGTGAGGGCGCGCGCCGAGTTCGCGGGCGACGTCCCAGAAGTGCGCGAAGTAGGCGCGGTGGTCGGCCTTCACGTATTGGTGGATGGCGATGTAGCAGCTGTCACGCTCGTTGGCCGTCGACATCCAGCGATCGTCACCGGCAGCCCAGCGCACCTCGACGGGGAACGCGACGGGTTCGGCGGTGCGCTCCACCCACCGCTGCATCTCCCGCAGGATCGGCTCTGCGGCCTCGAGCGGCACGGCCATCTCCGATTCGCGGAACCGAACCGTTCGCGGTGAGGCGTACACGGCGTGCGAGCGATCCGAGAACTCGCGCGCCGACAGCGTCGAGGCGGAGATGCCGTTGAGGCGCGGCACGAGCGACGGCCGTCGCACCGCGAGCTCGTTGAGCCACCCGAAGACGGTGTTCGACAGGAACTGATCCTCGAGTCGTCCCTTCCAGCGCGGCAGCGGCTTCACCGCCGCGTCACCGCCCCTGCGGACGTTGCGTTTCGTCATCACCTTGTCGGTGTGCGGAAACCAGTAGAACTCGTAGTGGTCGATCTCGGCGAGCGTCGCGCCGAGGCCGGCGAACTCCGCCGTCATCGTCGACGGGCCCTCCGTCGCGGCCAGCGTGAACGCCGGCACGCACTGCATCTCGACCTCGGTGATCACCCCGAGCACCCCGAGCGTGACGGCGAGGGCCGGCACGAGGTCGGCGTTCTCCCCGCCATCGCTCCAGCGCAGAACCTCGCCGGTGCCCGTCACCATCTCGCCGCCGACGACGGCGCCACCGAACCCGGTCCAGCCGAGCCCTGTGCCGTGCGTCGACGTCGAGACCGCCCCCGCGATCGTCTGACGGTCGATGTCGCCCATGTTGGGCAGCGCGAGCCCGTGTTCGGCGAGCCGCTCGACGAGGTCGTACAGGTGCGTCCCCGCCTTGATGCGCACTCGGTTCGTCGCCTCGTCGACGACGATGCCACTCAGCGCATCGAGACGCACCTGGACGTCGACGGGCTCGGCGATCGCCGTGAACGAGTGCCCTGCACCGACCGGTTTGACACGCCCGCCCGACGCCGCGGCGCGCCGCACGAGCGCAACCACCTCGTCGCGTGATCGCGGCGTGACGACCTCGCGCGGCGTCGCCGTCACGTTGCCGGCCCAGTTGCTCCACTCAGCCAAAGTTCTGCCCTTCTCCCCGATAGGTCGCGACCTCGTCGACGAGGGCGCCGTTCTCGACGACGAGGATCGAGTCGAACCGCTCGCACATCTCACCCGCCTTGGAGTGGCGGAACCACACGTGGTCGCCGATGCTCAACCCGCGCGCGGACGCTCCGTGCAGCGGCGACTGCACCTCCCCCGCGCCCAGCTGGCCGTAGTACTTGAGCCCACGCGGATGCACGGGCACCGGCACCCGCGAGCGTGACGGCGGCCCGGAGCCGATGTAGCCGCCCGAATACGTGACGGCGGTCTGCGGGTCGGGTTTGCGCACTACGGGTGAGACGAACCAGCAGGCCGGTTCGGTGCGCAGCGCGCGGTAGCCGTCGAACAGACGCGGCGCGAACAGACCGGAGCCGACGGCGATGTCGCCGAGCACGCCGTCACGCCCGCTGATGTGCGCCGATCCCGTGCCGCCTCCGTTGATGATCTCGAGGTCGGAGTACGCCCGCAGGGCGTCGACGACGGCGCGTCGGCGGCCCTCGATCTCGCGCATCGACGCCCACTTCATGAGGCGGTGACCGGGCGTCGAATCGGGCACGCCCGCGATCTGTGCCTCGTAGAACATGCAGCCGACGAGTTCGACGCCCGGCGTCCGCTCGATGCACTGCGCGAGGCTGACGGCGTCCTCGGGCGTACGCACGTCGGACCGGTGCGCGCCGGCGGTGAACGGACCGACCTTGAACGTCATGTCGACGTCGATGGCCACGCGCAGCACGACCCCCGCCTGCGTGGCGCCGCGCGCGATCATCGCGACGTGCTCGGGCGAGTCGACCATGAGCGTGACGGTGGCGCGTGCGTCCTCGTCGTCGGCGATGGCGCGCATCGCGACGACGTCGGCGCTCGGGTAGGCGACGAGCACATCACGTAGCCCGTGAGACACGAGCCACCGCGCCTCGGCGACCGAGTAGGCGAGCAGACCGCTGCAGCCGTCGTGGCGCAGCGCCTCCTCGATGAGCGAGCGCACGCGGATCGACTTCGTCGCGATGCGCAGCGGCACGGGGGCCGCGACGTCGCGTAGCGCCGTCAGGTTGCGCGTGAACGCTGCGCGGTCGAGGACGGCCGTCGGCGCCCCGATCGGCCCCAACGGTGTGTCGAAGACGCTCACGCGGACACTCGGTCGGCGAACAGGCCGGCGAAGGCGTCGAGGACGGCGAGCGCCTTGTCGTCATCACCGTCGGCGAGCCAGGCGAGGGCGACGCCGTCCGTCATGGCGATGACCATGCGCTGGACGACCTCGGTCGGGATGCCGAGGTCGTTCGACCAGCGTGTCTGGAAGGTCTCGACGAAGTCGTGGACGATCGCGTAGTTCGTGGCGAAGATGCGGCGCGCGAGCTCGGGGCCCGAGTCTTCCTGACGCACGAGGTAGGCGACGAGTTCGTAGACGAGTCGCTGCCGGTCCGCCTGCGCACCGCTGATCGACCAGTAGTAGCGGAACGCGGCGCGGATGGCGTCGACGGGCGAGACGTCGTCCGGCAACGGCAGTGACGCCGCCTCGATGTCGCGAGTCGCGATCGACTCGACCATGGCTTCGAGCAGCGCTTTCTTGCTGTCGAAGCAGTAGTGGACGGTGCCGAGCGAGACGCCCGCCTCCGTCGCGATACGGCGGACGGTCGTGTTGTCCAGGCCGTCCCGCAGGGCGATCGCGACGGCCGCCTGGATGAGTTGCGCGCGTCGCGTTTCGATGTCTAGCCGAGGCATAACTGCGACTCTAACGCCCCCTCAACTGGACATGTGTCTTGCACCACATTCGACACCCAGATGGTCACCTGCTGAACACCCGGCGTTCACGCCTCGGGACGGAACGCGGTGTCAGCACGTGGTCTCAACGTCCCCGCACCGGCGTCCGTCACGCCGAACGCGTCGCGACGCTCAGCGGAACCTCCTTGAGCGCGTCCTGCACCTCGCCCTCGCCGAGTTCGTCGATGAGAGCGGCGGCTTCGCGCGCTGTCGTCAGCGTGTGCGCGCGGGCCTGCTCCATGGCGGGGTGCGCGCGCAGCAGCTCGAGGGCCTCGGCGTGCTCGGCGTCGTCCGTCAGTGGCCTCGCGAGCAGTGCCTTCAGGCGCGCGTCGGCGGGGTCGCTCGAGGCGTTGACGTAGAACGTCGGCAGCGTCGCGACGCCCTCACGCAGGTCGGTGCCCGGGGTCTTGCCGGACGTCTCGGCCTCGCTCGCGATGTCGAGGATGTCGTCGCTCAGCTGGAAGACGAGCCCGACGAGCTCGCCGTAGCGGCCCAGCACCTCGACGGTGCGCTCGTCGCAGCCGGAGAACATCGCCCCGTACTGCGCGGCGGCGGCGATGAGGACGCCCGTCTTGTCGGCGAGCACCTTGAGGTAGTACTCCATCGGGTCGGCGCCGTCGGGTGTCTGACGCTCGTCCTCGATCTGGCCGGCGCACAGGCGCACGAACGTCCGGGCCTGCAGGATGACGGCCTCCGGGCCGAGGTGGGCGATGAGTTCGGATGCCTTGCCGAAGAGCAGGTCGCCGATGAGGATGGCCGTCGAGTTGCCGTACACCGCGTTGGCGCTCGGCACACCGCGGCGGATGTCGGCCTCGTCCATGACGTCGTCGTGGTACAGCGAGGCGAGGTGCGTCAGCTCGACGCCGGCCGCCGCGTCGACGACCTCGTCGCTGATGCCGGTGCCGAGCATCGAGGTGAGCAACGTCAGCATTGGGCGGAAACGCTTGCCGCCGGCGTCCACGAGGTGGTGGCTGGCCACACGCACGAGCGGGCTGTCGTGGTCGACGATGACGTCGAGGCGTGCGTTGACGCGCTGCAGCCCGTCGACGAGGCGGTCGCTCAGCTCCGCCGAGGCGTCCGGGACGATCGCGGACGCGACCGACTGGGCGCTCGAGGTGCGCGCGGATTCAGCACTCATGGTTCAACTCTTCCTGGGCCGTTCACGCGTTGGGCGCGAGGCGGGTCAGCACGGTGTACAGGCGATCGGTGGCGCTCTTGCCGCCCGGGTCGGCGAGGTTCGCCATCACCTTGACGATGATCTTCATCAGGTCCTCGCGCGGCAAACCGTACGTGACGGCGAGCTTCATGATCTGCGGATTACCGATCATCGTGGCGAAGTGGCGTCCGAGCGTGAAGTAGCCGCCGAGGGCCTGCTTCATGACGTCGGGGTAGGTGGCGAGGATGCGTTCGCGGGCGACGTCGCCGCCGTTCTTCGCGGCGCCGAACGCGTCCGCGACGACGCTCGAACCGAGGCGCGCGGCCTCCATCGCGTACGCGATGCCCTCACCGTTGAACGGATTGACCATGCCGCCGGAGTCGCCGACGAGCATGAGGCCGTCGGCGTAGTGCGGGGTGCGGTTGAAGCCCATCGGCAGCGCCGCTCCGCGGATGTCGCCGACCATCGTCGCGTCGCCGAACGTCCACTCGGGCGGCATCGTCGCGACCCAGCGGCGCATGACCTCGCGGTAGTCGGTCTTGCCGAACGCCTTCGAGGTGTTGAGGATGCCGAGGCCGACGTTGCTCGTGCCGTCCCCGACGCCGAAGATCCACCCGTAGCCGGGCAGCAGGATCTTCTCGCCGCGCTCGTTCGTCGACGGCAGTTCGAGCCAGCTCTCGAGGTAGTCGTCGTGCGTGCGCGGGCTCGTGTAATAGGCGCGGACGGCGACGCCCATCGGCCGGTCCTCGCGCTTCTGGCGGCCGACGGCGAGCGCCAGGCGGCTCGAGTTGCCGTCGCAGGCGACGACGAGCGGGGCACGGTACGTCGCCTTCTCGCCGGTGGCACGCCCGTCCTCGCCGAGGAGCTTCGCCTCGACGCCGGCAACGCGGCCGTTCTCGACGATGGGCGCCGTGACGTTGACGCCCTGCAGCAACCGCGCGCCCTGGGCGACGGCGTGCTGGGCGAGGATGTCGTCGAAGTCCTGGCGCGTGCGCACGAGACCGTAGGCGGGGAAGGCTCCCTCGTCGGGCCAGTCGACCTGCAGACGCATGCCACGCCCGACGAGGCGCAGCCCCTTGTTGCGGATCCACCCCTCGCTCTCGGGCGTTGGGATGCCGAGCGCGTCGATCTCCTTGACGGCGCGCGGCGTCAACCCGTCACCACACACCTTCTCGCGCGGGAAACGGGTCTTCTCGAGCAGCAGGACGTCGAGGCCGGCCTGCGCGAGGTACGCGGCCATCGTCGAACCACCCGGGCCGGCACCGACGACGATGACGTCGGCGCTCTCGATCGCCGCCTCGGGGCGCGTGCCGACGGCGTCGCTCACGCCGCGCCGCCCTTCTTCTTCACCTGCTGGTTCTTCGACTGCTGGTTCTTCGGCGCATTCTTCGCCGCGGGCTTGACCGCGCGATGCAGCGCGACGATGCCGCCGGTGAGGTTGCGCCACTCGACGTCGGCCCAGCCTGCCGTCTTGATCTGCTCGGCGAGCTCACGCTGCGCGGGCCAGCTCTGGATCGACTCGGCGAGGTAGACGTAGCTCTCCGGGTTCGAGCTGACGGCGCGCGCGACGGGCGGCAGCGCCTGCATGAGGTACTCGGTGTAGGCGCGGCGGAACGGCCCGTTCGTCGGGTGGCTGAACTCGCAGATCAGCAGGCGCCCGCCGGGCTTCGTCACGCGCGCGAACTCGGCGAGCGCGCCCGTGACGTCGACGACGTTGCGCAGGCCGAAGCTCATCGTGACGGCGTCGAACGAGGCATCGGCGAACGGCAGCTTCGTCGCGTCGGCGGCGGTGAACCCGAGATCGGCGCGGCGCTTCTTGCCCTCGCGCAGCATGCCGAGGCTGAAGTCGGCGGGCACGACGTGGGCGCCCGCGGCGTCGAAGGGCTCCGACGAGGTGCCCGTGCCTGCGGCGATGTCGAGCACGATCTCGCCCGGCTTGGGGTCGAGCGCCGTCAGCACCTGCTTGCGCCAGCGACGGTCCTGGCCGAGGGAGAGCAGATCGTTCATGATGTCGTAACGCGCCGCGACGTCGTCGAACATGCGCGCGACATCGCTGGGTCGCTTGTCCAGGCCAGCACGATTCATGGGGCCATTCTCGCACTCGCGCGCGCGTGCCCTCGCGGCCACCTGAATGAGCAGGCGCGCGGGGCGTCATCACGTGTCGCTGACGGCGGTGCCTCGCGCCACCGAGCCGTCCGCGGCACGGGGTTAGGCTGGTGTCTCGTGAGCCTTTCCCCATCGCCCGCCGACGCCGCGCGCACGCCGCACCTGCGGGTGCGCACCCAGGAGCTCGCCGACCCGGGCGATCTCGTCTCGCTCGTTCCGGCGGGCCGCCCGGCCGAGGACGTGATGTCGTGGGTGCGCCGCGGTGAGGGTCTCGTCGCGTGGGGGCGCGCCGCGTCGATCGCGACGAGCGGTGACGAGCGATTCGCCGACGCCGAGTCGTGGTGGGATGCGCTCGTCGCGGCAGCCGACGTCGAGGACGAGGTCGCCCTGCCCGGCAGTGGACTCGTCGCGTTCGGCTCGTTCAGTTTCCGCAACTCCTCCGACGAGGGTTCGGCGCTCGTCGTGCCCGAGATGGTCGTCGGGCGCCGCGGCGGGCGAGCGTGGCTCACGACGATCAACCGCACGAGCGACCGCCTGCCCGACGTCACGCCGGCGCTGGCACCGACGGGCGTCGAGGCCCGTGACGGCGCGCTGACGCCCGCGCAGTGGCGCAGCGCCGTGAGCGACGCCATCGAGATGATCCGCACGGGGCGCATCGGGAAGGTCGTGCTCGCGCGTGACGAGATCCACGTCGCGGACGCCGACATCGACCCACGCTGGCTGCTGACGCGTCTGGCGGCGCGTTATCGCGACACGTGGGCGTTCGCCGTCGATGGTCTCGTCGGCGCGACGCCGGAGCTGCTCGTGCGCTCGGAGAAGGGGCTCGTCACCTCACGCGTCCTCGCCGGGACGATCCGTCGCGCCGGGGCCGGCGCCTCCAGCGAGGAGCAGGATCTGGCGCTCGCCGCGAGCCTTGCGCGCAGTTCGAAGGACCTCGAGGAGCACGAGTATGCCGTCCGCTCCGTCGAGGCGGCGCTGCGGCCGCACTGTTCGTCGATGAACGTGCCCGACGCGCCGTTCGTCCTCAATCTGCCGAACGTGCTGCACCTCGCCACGGACGTCTCCGGCGCGCTCGCCGGGGGTGCGTCGTCGCTGACGCTCGCGGCGTCGCTGCACCCGTCGGCTGCGGTGTGCGGGACGCCGACGAACGAGGCGGCGCTCGTCATCGACGAGCTCGAACACATGGACCGCGGACGCTATGCCGGGCCCGTCGGCTGGATCGACGCCGCCGGCGACGGCGAGTGGGGCATCGCGCTGCGCAGCGGCCAGATCGACATCGAGAACCCCTGCCGCATCAGGCTGTTCGCCGGGTGCGGCATCGTCGCCGGGTCCGATCCGGTGAGCGAGGTCGCCGAATCCGTCGCCAAGCTCTCACCCATGCGCGAGGCGTTGCGCGACGACTGACGCGCGAGGAGGGCAGGTTTGGCGACGTCGCTCCGGTTCTTGTGCGCGTTCGGAGCTGCGATCGCGCCATGCCGACTTTCAGCCCTCACGGTGCGAGTTGAGCGCCACAACCCTGCCATGCGGTACTTCAGCTCCGCGCGGGACGGCTGGTTCCACGCTCGGCGGCCGGGCGGTAGCGTCGATCAGATGAAGCGTCTTCTCGTCATCAGCCACGCACCGACCCTGGCCACGGTGTCCCTGCGCGATGCAGTGATCGCGGGGGCGAGCGACCCGGAGTTCTTCGACGGACTCGTCGAGGTCGTCGCGATCGAGGCGCTGGAGGCGACCGACCCGCGGGCCTACCTCGACGCCGATGCGTATGTGTTCGGCACACCGGTCAACTTCGGCTACCTCTCCGGCGCACTCAAGCACAGTTTTGACTCGACGTACGGCGCGCTGCAGGGGCACGTCCGCAGGCGCCCGTTCAGCTACTGGGTTCACGGGCGCAGCGACGCGACGGGCGCGCGCCGCGCTCTCGACGCCATCACGACGGGCCTCGAACTGCGCCTCGTCGCCGAGCCCTTCGAACGTCTCGGCGGCGTGGGTGATGACGACCTCGCCGCTGCCCGCGAGTTCGGAGCCACCGTCGCGGCACACCTGTTGGACTGAGCATCCACCTCGCCGTCTGCGCTGGGCTGGTGAACTCACATGGGCTGGTGCATTCAAGCGCGTGACCATGCCGGCGCGGCGCCGGGCCACTCGGTCGTGACGCGCGACAACCGGCACCCGCCAGAGGGCAGCCCCGATCGCCCCGGAAGCGCCCGCGGTGGGCGGCGCAACACATAGGGTGAGGCGGCAGTCACCGCGCGGTGACGCGGAGAGGCCCCACCGATGTCAGCGTTCCGTCCCCGACAGGGCGAGTCCAAGCCTGCGCGCACCTGGACGGCCATCGTCGTCGCGTTGGGTACCGCCCTGGCCCTCGTCGCGGCCTTCGGCGGGCCGAAGGACGTGCGCCGCACCGATGGAGGCAACGTCGCCTTCGCGATCGGGGCCTGCGGCGCGTCCGAACCGAAAGCCTTCCCGAGCGGTGTCATCGCCAACACGGATCGGCACACGGCCCGAATCATCGCCATCACGCCGAGCGCTGGATCGTCGCGTGTCGACGTGCGCGATTTCGCCGTCATCGACGCGGGGCCTGCCGAAGGCAGCCTCGATCCCGAGACGCCCATGAGCGTCGGGTTTGCGTCACTTCCCGCCGTCGCGCACCCACACGAAATCTTGCCCGGGCATCAGGCGATCATCGAGGTTCGCGTGACCTCGAGTGGTCGCCCGTCCCACCTGACCGGCTACGACATCACAGTGGCGAACGGCCCCGCCACGCACGTGGTGCATGACGAGGCCGACGTGACCTTCACCGGGGCCTGCTCGGCCCCCGCGTGAGGCGTGATTCAGACGATGCGGTTCAGACGGCGTGGTCCGTCGGCGTTCCCGGGTCGTTGCTGACGATGGTGCGCGTGGGGTCACCTTCGTCGATCGAACCAGCCTTGTCGGTTGCGTTCTGAGCCGTCTCTCCGGTCCTGTCGGACGCGCCGCTCAGGCGCGCCTTGAGCTGCTCTATGAAGTCGGTCAGTGCCATGCTCGTCATCTCCTCGTGTCGTCGTCTCGCGCATCATGCCCGGGCGCCCGCAACCTCGCGAGCGGCCGGGCAGCGCGATCAGTTCTCCTGCAGTTTGTCACCGTCGAGGCCGGAGTGCGGGACGTTGTCCTCGTTCACCGTGTCGGCCTCGCCGCCGGCGTCGGGGGTGTCGATGTTGGAGGCGTCCTGCTCGCTCAGACGCTCACCGTCGTTGTCGCCGTCCTCGGGCATCTCGAACACTGCGTCGGTCGCAACCGTCATGTCGTCTCTCCTTCATCGTGTGGCGCGCCACCATGTGGGCTGCGGCGCCCCGGGCGGGCGCCGCCTCCTGCCACTCTTGCCGAGATGACGCGGGCGCGCACCATACCTGAGGGTGGGGCGCGTCAACGACGTTCGTAGCGCGCGTCCATCTCACCGGCGTCGGCGACGGCGTCGATGGCGGCCGCGAAAAGGTCGTGGCGCGCCTGACGCTCGAGGTGACGCTCGATGCGCACCTCGATGACGTTCAGCCCGGGCGCCGGGTCGCTGACGCGCTCGATGAGTTCGTCACGCGACCCGATGAGCGAATACCCGACACCGCGGGCCTCGCACACGAGCGCGAGGTCGGCGTTCGTCGGCGTGCCGAAGACGCGCTCGAAGTGCTCGGCGAGTTCGCTGCGCCCCTGCTCGAGCGTGCCGAAGATGCCGCCGCCGTCGTCGTTGATGACGACGATCGTCAGGTCGGGGCGCGGCTCGCCGGGGCCGATGAGCAGGCCGTTGCTGTCGTGCAGGAACGTCAGGTCGCCCATGAGTGCGAAACTCGGGCCGTCGTGCGACAGCGCGATGCCGACGGCCGTCGAGACCACTCCGTCGATGCCCGACAACCCGCGGTTCGCGACGGAGCAGACCCGACGCGCGATGCGCTGCGGGTTGCGACCGAGATCGAGGTCACGCGCCGTGTTCGACGACCCGATGAGCAGCGCCGACCCGGCCGGCACGTGCTGCACGAGCGTCGACGTCGCGGCCAGGCCGGACGGCCACGACCGCGCGACGAGCGGCCCGATGCGCTGCGCGAGACGCTGCCCTGCGATGCGCCAACTGCTCGACCACCGACGGTCCGCGCACGCCGCGACGAGTTCGTGCGAGCGCGCGATGGCGGCCCACTCGTGCACGCGCTGCACGACGTGCGACGGGTCGGCCCACGACGTCGAGGCCGTGATGACCTCGACGGTCACCTCGGGGTGACGCAGCAGCTTCGCGACGTCGCGCGAGAGCGTCATGCGTCCGGCGACGAGAACACGCTCGGGCAGGTGCTCGTCGAGCCAGTCGTGGGCGGCGAGGATGAGCGAACCGTGCGGCATGGCGCGCCCGCGGTGGTAATCGCCGAACGGCTCGGCGATGACGGGCCAGCCCGCCGCGTCGGCGAGTTCGGCGACCTCGGCGGCCAGCTTCGGATCGGGCAGATCACCGAGCAGGACGAGCGTACGCGGCACCGGTGCGATGCCCGGGCCGGGCGCGACGGTGACCGTCGATGCCGGAGCACGCAACTGCATCCAGGGGCGCCCGCGATCCCGCCCCTCGAGGCTTTCGGGCCACACGGGTGCCGTCGCTGGGGGGGCGTCATCAGCCCGGCCTTCCTCATCGGACGTCGCGCTCGTGTCCCTCGCCACGATCGCCCCCGCGCCCGCAACGGCTCCGGCCATCGCGAGGTCGGCGACGTCGGGCGTCAGCGGCTCGCGGAACGGCAGGTTGAGGTGGACCGGCCCGACGTCGCCCGTCGGGACGCCCGTCGCGTGGGCGAACGCGCGACCGACGACCGAGCGCCACACCGTGTTCTGCCCAGCGCGCTCGCTCGGCGTCGCGAACTCGTGGAACCACCGCGTCGCGGAGCCGAAGATCTTGACTTGGTCGGTCGTCTGGTTGGCGCCCGTGTCGCGTAGTTCTGCGGGGCGGTCGGCGCTCATGATGATGAGCGGCACCTGCGCGTGATGTGCTTCGAGGACGGCAGGGTGAAGGTTTGCGACGGCCGTGCCGCTCGTCGTGATGACGGGCACCGGGTTGCGCGAGATCTTCGCGAGACCGAGGGCGAGGAACCCGGCCGAACGTTCATCGACGCGCACGTGCAGACGTAGCCGTCCAGCCTTGTCGGCCGCGGCCACCGCGTACGCGAGCGGCGCCGAACGCGAACCGGGCGAGAGCACCACGTCCTTGACGCCGAGCCGCACGAGTTCGTCGATGATCACGCTTGCCATGGCAGTCGAAGGATTCACGCTCACCATCTTGGCGCATGGCGCCGACAACCCCAACGACGCGCCCGTTCCCTACGCTGTGGGCGTGACGAACGACGAGCAGCCCACCCTTCCCAGCGGCACGCAGTGGCACATCAGGGCGTCCGGGTACGAGGCGACGATCGTCGAGGTCGGCGGCGGGTTGCGGACGCTGCGCCACGACGGCGAGGACATCGTCCATGGATACGCCGAGGACACCATGGCCGACGCGGCCCGCGGGCACGTCCTCGCGCCGTGGCCGAACCGCATCGCAGGCGGGCGCTACGCGTTCGACGGCGACACGTACCTGCTGCCGCTGACCGAACCGGAGCACGCCAACGCCGCCCACGGGCTGGTGCGCTGGCAACCGTGGCAGCTCGTGGAGCACGCGACGCATCGCGTCACCGTCGGCGTCACGCTGCACCCGCAGCCGGGATGGGCGTGGACGGTGCGATTCGAGATGACGTACGTGCTCGGCCCCGACGGCCTGACGATCACGCCGCGCGCCACGAACCTCTCCGACACGCCATGCCCGTTCGGGTTCGGCATGCACCCCTATCTGACGGCAGGTGAGAGCTCACTCGACGACGTGACGCTGACCGCCCCTCTAGACGAAGCCCTTACCGTCGACGAGCGGCTCATCCCGGTGGGGCGTGGACCAGCCTCGATCGACTTCACCGAAAGCGCATCATTGCGCGGCGTCACCCTCGATACGTGCTTCACCGGTATCGGAGCCCGCCCGGGCAGCGGAATGCCCTCGCGGCCTGCAGACGCGGCGCCACGGGCTGACGGAGCCGCGTCGTCGAGCAACGACGCCGCACGCTGGGAGGTCAGCGTCAGCACGTCGTCGCGGGTGACGACGTTGTGGGCCGATGCGCGCGAGTTCGGCTACGTGCAGCTGTTCACGGGCGACGGGTTGCCGGAGCCGAAGAACCGACGCTCGGGCTTGGCCGTGGAGCCGATGACGTGCCCCGCCAATGCGTTCAACACGGGCGAGGGCCTCATGGTGCTGCACCCCGGCCGAACATGGACAGCCTCCTTCGGCATCTCCTCACGCCACTGATCCTCACGACCCCGACCCTCAAAACGCTGGCCCCACCCGTCCCCATCCGCGATCCACATCGGCGATTCCTGTCCACCTTCGCGATCCACGTCCACATCCGCGATTCCTGTCCGCATGTGCGAATTTCGCTCATATTCAGCAGGCCGTCATACCGCGCACTCGAGCCCCCGCCCACCCAGCCGACGTCCATGGTGCGCTCTGCCGTCTCGCCACAGACGTCTTCACCGGATGTCGAGGTGCCCCCGGCCGCGCCGCCGACTACCGTGGTGCGGGTGCCCAGAGCCGCGCGCAGTTTTGCCGATGATCTGAGGGCCCGCAGCGACGACGAGCTCGCGGCCCTCCTGCTCGCGCGCCCCGACCTCACGCGACCGGCGCCGGCGGACATCACTTCCCTCGCGGCTCGCGCCGCGACGCGCGCCAGCGTCCAGCGTGCGCTCGAACATCTCGACGGCGGCGCGCTGCGCCTCGTCGAAGCCCTCCTCGTCGTCGGTGCTGACGGCGCCGCGGCCGCGCTCGGCGCGTCGAAGAAGGCCGTCGAACAGGGGATCCGGGAGCTCTGGGCGAAGGCGCTCGTCTGGCGCGCTTCCGACGGCTGGCGAACGGCTCGCGCGGTCGGTGAGATCCTCACGCACCCAGCAGGATTGGGACGTTCGGCCGCCGAGCTGGTGACACATCCGAGCACCCTCGCGCTCTCGCCCACGACCACCCCCGACGAGGTCGCCGACGCCGAAGCACGTCTCACCGATCGCGCGCGCGCCGTCATCGAGCAACTGCGCTGGGGCAGCGCCCGCGCCTCGTTCACGACGCCCGCCCTGCGCGCCGTCCGTGACGAACTCGTCCGCGCCGGGCTCATGGTCGCCCTCGACGGTGACGACGCCGTCATCCCGCGCGAGGTGGGCCTCGCCCTGCGCGGCGGCCGGCTGTCGCGCGAACCGTGGGCGCCGCCACAACCCGAGCCACGTCACGTCGACCAGGCCGACGCCGACACGGCTGCCGCCGGGGAGGTGCTCGATCTGCTGTGGCGACTCGACGACGTCGCCGCCGCCTGGGATGAGGAGGCGCCGCGTGTCCTGCGCACCGGTGGTCTGTCCGTCCGCGATCACCGTCGTCTCGCCGCGAGGCTCGATGCGTCGAGCGAACTGACCGCCTTCGTCCTCGAGATCGGCCACGCCGCAGGCCTGTTCGCCTCCGACGGAGAGATCGACGCGACGTGGCGACCGACCGATCTGTACGACGAATGGACGACCTGGAGCCCGGCGCGACGCTGGGCGGCCCTAGCTCTGGCGTGGCGTGACACCGTCCGCGCCCCCGGCCTCGCGGGTCAGAGCGTCGACGGGACGCTCGTCAACGTCCTCGGCAAGGACGCCGCGTGGCCGCTCATGCGGGCCCGCCGCCGGGACGTGCTCGACGTCCTCGCCGCCCTCCCGGCGGGCAGCGCCCCCACGATCGACGACGTCGAAGCGCTGCTGCGTTGGCGCCGACCGCTCCGCCTGCCTGCCGGGGCGCCCACCCACGCTGATGTCGTCCTGCGCGAAGCGGCATGGCTCGGCGTCCTCGGCCGGGGCGCGCTCACCAGCGCCGGGCGTGCGCTGCTCGCGGCCGACCCGTCGTCCGCCGCGGATGTCGAGGCCGTGACGACCGCCATGTCGACCGCGCTCCCGGAGCCGGTCGATCAGGTCATGCTCCAGGGCGACCTCACCGCCATCGCGCCCGGCCCGCTGGCGGAAGAGGCCGCCACGTTCATGCGTCGCGCCGCCGACGTCGAATCCCGCGGTGGTGCAACGGTTTTCCGCTTCAGCGACGCGAGTCTGCGTCGCCTGCTCGACCACGGGGTCTCCTCGGCGGAGGCGCTCGAGTTGCTGCGTCGCCACAGCATGACGCCGATCCCGCAGGCTCTCGAATACCTGCTCGGCGACGTCGCGCGCCGCCACGGCCACGTGCGCGTCGGGTCGGTCAGTTCGTACGTGCGCAGCGATGACGAGGCCGCCCTCGACGCGCTCGTCGCCGACACGGGCCTCGCGTCGCTGCAGCTGCGCCGCATCGCACCCACCGTCTGCGTCTCCCCGATGCCTGCGGCGACGCTGCTCGACGTCCTGCGCGAGCATCGTCACGCGCCTGTCGCCGAGACCTCCGACGGCGGGGTCGTCGTGCGCGCCGCCACCGTCGAGCGGGCCCCGACGCCGTCGCGCCGCGCCACCCCCGTCCAGGTGAACACGCTCGACGCCGGTGAGGCCGAGCAGCTGGCCGGCCGTCTACGGGCCGCCGAGAGGGACGCCGTCCGTCCGAGCGAGCACGACGCGCACACGCGCATCCCGTCCTGTGATCCGACGGTGACGTTGGCGCTGCTGCAGGACGCGGCCGCCGAGAGCGTTCCCGTGTGGATCGGCTACGTCGAGGCTGGCGGCGACATCAAGCGCGGCTTGTTCCGCCCCGCGAGCGTGACAGGCGGGCGCGTCACGGGCCAGCTGGGCGACGCCTCGCCAGTGACGCGGACGTTCTCGATCCACCGCATCACGGGCGTGGCGTCGGCGTGACGTCCGCGACGCCCCTCGAGACCTGCCTCGTCCTTGTCACCCGTACGAGCGACGGGGCGGACGAGGTGCTGCTCGGGCGAAAGCTGCGCGGCTTCGGTCGTAGCCGCGTCGTCGCCCCCGGCGGAAAGATCGACGCCGGTGAGAGCGCGCAGGAGGCGGCCGCCCGCGAGCTCGAGGAGGAGACGGGTCTGCGCGCGCAGACGCTCGCGCCAGCCGGCGTCCTCGACTTTCGCTTTTCCCACGACGACCTGACCCAAGACATGCGGGCGCATGTGTTCATTGCGTCCGATGCCCTCGGCGCGGTGCAGGATTCAGACGAGATCGCCGGCCGGTGGGTGCGTCAGGACGAGATTCCGTACGTCGAGATGTGGCCGGATGCGCGCCACTGGATGCCCCGCGCGCTCGCGGACACCCTGCAGCACGCCCTGTTCGTCTACGGCGCGGACGGCGTCACGCTCGAGCGCTTCGAGCTCTGACGGCGGGCGCCCAGCCGCGTCAGCGCGCGCGGGCCGAGCACGATGACGGCCACGTCAACGAGCAGGAGCGCGCCGCCGACGAACGCGGCAGCGTTGGGGCGTTCGCCGAGGAAGACCCAGCCGGCGAGGAAGCCGACGACGGGGACGAGCAGCGTGAACGGGGCGACGTTCGATGCCGGATAGATGCCCATGAGCCCGTTCCAGATCGTGTAGCCAACGAGGCTCGCAAGGATGACGGTGTACGCCGTCGACGCGATCGCCGCGCCGCCGAAGTGCGTGAGCGCGTCACCGACAGCGCCCGGGCCGTCGCTGAGCAGCGACAACACCAGCATAGGCAGCGGGACGAACAGGCTGCCCCACACCGTCAAACCGAGGCCTGACGCTCCCGCGCAGCGTCGCGAGGCGACGTTACCGGCACCCCAGCTCAGCGCTCCCGCGAGACACAGCAGGACGCCGACGAGCGGTGTCGCCCCCGAGCGTCCGAGGGCCACGACGACGAGCCCACCCACGGCGATGCCCATGCCCATGAGTGGGATGGGTCGCCGCCGCTCCCCCCAGGACGGCCGCGGCGATGACGACGGTGAACAGCGCCTGAGCCTGCAGGATCAGCGAGGCCAGCCCGGAGGCCAGACCCGCTGCCATCGCCGAGTACAGAAACCCGAACTGCCCGGCCGACATGAGCAGCCCGACGAGTGCGAGGTCGCGCCACGCGACCTGCGGGCGCGGCACGAACGCCATGATCGGCAGGATGCACGCGAACCGGATCGCCACGAACAGCAGCGGCGGCATGCCGGCCAGCCCCTCGTGGATGACGACGAAGTTGAGCCCCCAGATGAGAACGACGAGCAGCGCGAGCGCGATGTGGCGTGGGGTCATGAGCCCCATCCCACCGCACCGCGCCCGCGGCCGGAAGAACGATCCGTCTGGTGGCCGTTCAGGGCCTCGGAAGGTGCCTCAGAAGATGCGCACGCGCTCGTCCTCGTCGACCCACATGCCGTCGCCGGCCCTGACGTCGAACGCCTCGACGAACTCGGTGAGGTTGCGGGCTGCGTTGGCGCGCACGTCCATCGGCGAGTGCGGGTCGGTGGCGAGCAGACGCTTCGCCTCGGCCTCGCGAGCGGTGCCGCTCCACACCTGAGCCCAGCCGAGGAAGAAGCGCTGCGCGCCCGTGAAACCGTCGAGCTCCGGTGCCGGAGCGTCCTCGCAGGCGATTGTGTACGCCTTGTACCCGATCGTCAGTCCGCCGAGGTCGCCGATGTTCTCACCGACCGTCAGGCCACCGTTCACCTTGAGGCCGGGGGCGTCGCGCGTCTCGAGCTCGGAGAACTGCGCGATGAGCTTGGCCGACAGGGCGTCGAAGCGCTCGCGGTCGCCTTCGGTCCACCAGTCGACGAGTTCACCGTCTCCGTTGAAGCGCGAGCCCTGGTCGTCGAAGCCGTGGCCGAGTTCGTGTCCGATGACGGCGCCGATGCCGCCGTAGTTGACGGCGTCGTCCGCGTCGACGTCGAAGAACGGCGGCTGCAGGATGGCGGCCGGGAAGACGATCTCGTTCATCATCGGGTGGTAGTAGGCGTTGACCGTCTGCGGGCTCATGAGCCACTCGTTGCGGTCGATGGGCTGCCCGATCTTGGCCAGCTGGTAGTCGGTCTCGAATGACGCGGAACGCTTGATGTTGCCGACGAGGTCGTCGGCGACGATCTGCAGGTCGGAGTAGTCGCGCCACTCGTCGGGGTATCCGATCTTGGGCGTGAACGCGTCGAGCTTCTCGAGCGCCTTGACCTGCGTCTCGGGGCTCATCCACGTCGATTCGCGGAAACTGCGACGGAACGCCTCGACGAGGTTGCCGACGAGTTCCTGCATCCGCCCCTTCGCCTCCGGCGGGAAGTGACGCTCGACGTACAGCTTGCCGGCCTCCTCGCCGAGGACGCCCTCGACGAGGCCGACGCCGCGCTTCCAGCGCTCACGCAGCTGCGGCGTGCCCGACAGGGTGCGGCCGGCGAAGTCGAAGCGCTCCTCGACCACGGCGTCGCCGAGGTAGTTCGCGAAGGAGGTGACGAGGTGCCACGTCATCCATGCCTTCCAATCCTCGAGCGGACGGGTGGCGAACAGTTCCGCGAGCCCCTCGAGGTAGCTCGGCTCCCCGACGACGACGTTCGCGAACGCGCCGTCCGGCACGACCTGGCCCTCCATCCACGCGTCGAGATCGAACGCGCCGAGCACGTCGCGCAGCTCGTCGAGCGTGTAGCGGTTGTAGGTCTTGATGGCGTCGCGCGTCGAGACGTTGTCCCAGTGGTGCTTCGCGAGGTCGACCTCGAGGGCGTAAGCGCGGTCGGCGACGGCCTCCGGCGTGGAGACACCCGCGAGTTCGAGCAGCCGCACCATGTGCTCCTGGTAGGCGGCGCGGATCTCGGCGTACTGTGCCTCGCGGTAGTAGGCCTCGTCGGGCAGCCCGAGGCCGCTCTGGCCGATGTAGACGATGTACTCGTCGCTGTTCTTCGCGTCGGCGCTGACGTAGAAACCGAACAGACCGCCCATGCCGTAGCGCTCGAGGTGGCCGAGGAGCATGAGCAGATCGTGCTCGCTCGTCAGCCCGTCGATGGCGGCGAGATCCTCCGCGATCGGCGAGACGCCGAGACGGTTGATGCGCTCGGTGTCCATGAACGAGCGGTACAGGTCGCCGACCTTCTGCGTGGCCGGGCCGAAGCCCTCGGCCGGGTTGCCGTTCTCGGCGTCCTCCGCCTTCTGCGCTGCCTCCTCGATGATGACGCGCATCGCCGCCTCGCTCTTCTCACGAAGGCGGTCGAACGCGCCGTAGCGCGACTTGTCGTCGGGGATGGGGTGCTCGCGAACCCACGTGTTGTTGACGTAGGCGAACAGGTCGTCCTGGGGGCGGACGGACGCGTCGAACGTGTCGACGTCGAGGCCGGACTTGCGGGTCATGCGAACACCTCAGATTTCGTGGAGGTCGAGGACTTCTCAGCTGATGTCCATCCAAACACCTCGCACCGACAACCGTCATCCGCAGCTCACCGCGCGAGCTCAGACAGCATCGTTGAGACCCACCCCGGGCACCGCCGACGGGTCGTCGCGAACTGACTTGGGGTTCGTCTCCGGCAGCAGCCAGGCCCCGACGGCCGTCAGGACGCTGAGCACCACCATGTAGGCGGCGATCCCGTGCGTGCTGCCCGTTCTGTCGATGACGGAGGCCATGATCATCGGGGTCGGGCCGGCCAGTGCGATGGCGGCCAACTGATACGCCAGCGACATGCCCGAGTACCGCATCGACGGGTGAAAGATCTCTGCAAGATAAGCAGCGAGCGGGCCGTAGATCGTCGACTGGAAGAAGCTCGTGAGAAAAGCCCCGATGGCGAACATCGCGATGCTCTTCGTCCCGAGCAGAGCGAAGTAGGGAAAGATGACGACTGCGAGGCCAATGGCTGACCAGAACACGACGGGTTTCCGTCCGATCCGGTCCGAGAGTGCGCCCGACCACAAGATCATGGGGATGTTGAGCGCCGAGAGCACCAGAGTGACGAGCAGGAGACTCTCTCGTTTCATCCCGAGCTCGCTCGAAGCGTAGCTCAGGGAACCGACGATGCCGACGTAGAACATCGAATTCGTCGCCCCCATCGTGAGGCAACCGAGCAGAATGCGTTTCCACGCCTTGCGGACCACGTCGAGCGCGGGCGCCTGAGCAGGGGCGTCGTTCATCCGCTCGGCGGAACGCGCCTGCAGCTCCTTGAACTCCGGCGAGTCCTCGACCTTGTTGTGGATGTACAACCCGAGGGGGAACAGGACGACGCTCAGCAGGAACGGGATGCGCCAACCCCACGAGACGAAGTCAGCCTTGGAGACGCTCTGCGACACGACCAGAAAGATGAGGTTGCCGAGCAACACGCCGATCGGGACGCCCATCTGACCGAAGGTGCCGGCGAAGCCGCGACGTTTCGGCCCCTCGGATTCCGTCAGGAGCAGGATGATGCCGCCCCATTGACCACCGGCCGCAAGGCCCTGGACGAACCTGAGGGTCACGAGGACGACGGGCGCGAGGACGCCGATCGTCGCGGCAGAGGGCAGGAGGCCGATGAGGAACGTCGCCGCTCCCATGGCCAGGACGCAGATCACGACGACGCGCTTGCGCCCGTACTTGTCGCCGTAGTGGCCGGCGAGCACGCCACCTAGTGGGCGGGCAAGAAAGGCCGCCCAGAACGTCCCGAACGACAGGAGGGTTCCGGTCAAGGCGGAGCTGTCGGGAAAGAACACATGAGGGAACACCAGCGCTGCTGCGGTCCCGAAGATGAAGAAGTCATACCACTCGATCGAACTGCTCAGCAGGCTGGCGGCGAGCAGCCGCTTGCGGCGCTTCGGATCGATGGCGACGTCAGGTGCGGATACAGCAGTCACGGGGGCCTCCTGCTCGACGGGAGATGACATTTTCATGTGATCTGAAGCACACCCTAGAGCCCCACTCGTCACTTGTTGAGCAATGCTCAATAACGCATCGGTAACGGAGATCGCGTCACGGCCCACTCGATGACGGGCGGCGCCGATGTTGTGTCATGAACGCGCGCTATCTCACGCGTTCATGACACAACATCGGCCGTCTCGGTGCTCACCCCGGTCGGAATGCCCCGTCGCTGGCGCCCGTTACCCTGAACGCGGCACCTGTCGATGCCGCAGACCCCACCGAGAGGCAACGCGTGAACAACGGCGCACTCATCGTGCAGAGCGATCGGACGATCCTGCTCGAGGTCGATCACGAGAACGCCGAGGCGGCGCGTCGCGCCATTGCTCCGTTCGCCGAGCTCGAACGCGCCCCCGAGCACGTTCACACGTATCGCGTCACGCCGCTCGGCCTGTGGAACGCCCGCGCTGCAGGCCTCGATGCCGAGACGGTCGTCGACGCCCTCATCACGCACAGCCGTTTCCCCGTGCCGCAACCGCTGCTGCTCGACGTCGCCGAGACGATGGATCGTTACGGCCGTCTCGTCCTCGAGAAGGACGGCGACCAGCTCGTCCTGCACTCCACCGACAAGCCCGTGCTCGAAGAGGTGCTGCGGCACAAGAAGATCAAGCCACTCGTCGGCGATCGCCTCGACGACTTCACCGTCGCCGTCCACCCAAGTGAGCGTGGCGCGATCAAGCAGGAGCTCATCAAGGTCGGCTGGCCGGCCGAGGACCGTGCGGGTTTCGTCGACGGCGAGGCCCATCCCATCGACCTCGACACCGACGGCTGGCAGCTGCGCCCCTACCAGCGTCAGGCCGTCGACGGGTTCTGGGACGGCGGCAGCGGCGTCGTCGTCCTGCCCTGTGGCGCCGGCAAGACGCTCGTCGGCGCCGGTGCCATGGCGAAGGCCAAGGCGACGACCCTCATCCTCGTGACGAACACCGTCTCGGCCCGTCAGTGGCGCGATGAGCTGCTCAAGCGCACGACGCTGACGGAGGACGAGATCGGCGAGTACTCCGGTGCGCGCAAGGAAATCCGCCCCGTCACGATCGCGACGTACCAGGTGCTCACGCTCAAGCGAAAGGGCGTCTACCCGCACCTCGAACTGCTCGATGCGCGCGACTGGGGCCTCGTCGTCTACGACGAGGTGCATCTGCTGCCCGCGCCCATCTTCCGCATGACGGCCGACCTGCAGGCCCGTCGACGTCTCGGCCTGACGGCGACGCTCGTGCGTGAGGACAACCGCGAGGACGACGTGTTCTCCCTCATCGGCCCGAAGCGCTACGACGCACCCTGGAAGGACATCGAGAGCCAGGGTTACATCGCGCCCGCCGATTGCGTCGAGGTGCGCGTCGGGCTCTCCGACTCCGACCGCATGGCCTATGCGACGAGCGAACCCGACGAGCGCTACCGCTTCGCCTCGTGCGCGACGGTCAAGGATCCGGTCGTCGAACGCATCGTCGCCAAGCATGACGGCGAACCGACCCTCGTCATCGGCCAGTATCTCGACCAGCTCGAGACCGTCGCGGGACGCCTGAACGCCGACCTCATCACCGGTGAGACGTCGGTTGCGGTGCGGCAGAAGCTGTTCCAGCAGTTCCGTGACGGCGAGATCACCAAGCTCGTCGTGTCGAAGGTCGCGAACTTCTCGATCGACCTGCCGGAGGCGAGCGTCGCCGTCCAGATCTCCGGAACCTTCGGCTCGCGTCAGGAGGAGGCCCAGCGCCTCGGTCGCGTCCTGCGCCCGAAGGCCGACGGACGCACCGCGCACTTCTACTCGATCGTCACGCGCGACACCGTCGACGCCGACTTCGCCGCGCACCGTCAGCGCTTCCTCGCCGAGCAGGGCTACGCCTACCGCATCGTCGACGAGAGCGACATCTGAGCCCTTCCCCGCACAGCTTGGTTCAGCAGACCAACCACATGACGACGGTCAACATCCACGAGGCGAAGACTCACCTTTCCCGGCTGCTTGCCAGGGTCGGGGCCGGCGAGTCGATCACCATCGCCAAGGCGGGGCGGCCCATCGTCGACCTCGTCCCGCATGTCGCCGAGCCCGTCAGGTTCGGCACACTCGATGCGTCGTGGACGACGGCGGACGACGCCTTCGGCGATGAGATCGACACGCTCATCGGGGCGCTGTTCGGCGCCGAGCGATGAGCATCCTGCTCGATACCAACGTCGCGCTGCGGCTACTGCAGGACGACCGCGGTCTCGGCCGAAGTGCGGAAAGACGCCATCCGCGAGAGCTCACGCAGCTTCGGCGTTGCCACGTCCGCGACGCACGTAGGCCCAGCCCATGAGTCCGAGGACGGCGCCCGCGACGCACGTCCACGGCCACCAGTCACGCTCGCCCGTGTGCAGGGCGGGCACGAGAAGCGTCACGACGAGCATGACGACCCAGCACGCGACGCCGACGAGGATCACCTTGGGTGTGTCGACGTGCAGCGGCTGCGGCTTCGGAATGACGGTGTCGCCGCCGGTGAACAACTTCTCGTACGGCGATTCCTCGAGTCGCGCCTCGCCCTCGGCGGGGAGCACGACGCCAGCTTCGTAGGACATCGAGTGCTCGGCGCGCTCCCGCATCTCGCGGGCGCGCTCGATCGAGCGGGGCGTCGCACCGTCAGCACGCGGCGCGCGCTTCGGCTGACGCTGGTCTGGGCTCACCGCCACAGCCTAGTTGACGCGCCCCTGACGGGCGGCGAAGCACCGACAGCCGAGCTCGGTGCCGGCGCCCTCAGACCCGGCGGCGCGCCTCTGCTGAGCGGGGCGAAGGGACGGCAGACGTCACCCACGGGCCCGGTCATGGGCGCGCACCCGACGAGGCGGCGACGACCACCCGCTGAGCACGTTTCCCGGCGCACACGGGCGCCAAATACGATGTGCGCCATGTCGAGCACAGTCACTTCGGCCCCCGCCCCCGGGCCGCCCGCGAACGCCCTGGATCGCTACTTCAAGATCAGCGAACGCGGTTCCACCGTCGGACGGGAGATCCGCGGTGGCCTCGTCACCTTCTTCACGATGGCGTACATCGTCGTCCTCAACCCCATCATCATCGGCACGGTGCCGGACTCGACGGGCCATTACATCGGTGGCGGAACGTCGCCGAACCTCACCCTCGTGGCATCCGTGACGGCCCTCGTCGCTGGTGTGATGACGATCTTCATGGGCGCGATCGCCAAGTTCCCCCTGGCCATCGCGACCGGCCTCGGTCTCAACGCATTCGTCGCCTACTCCGTGGCGAAGTTGCCGGGCATGACCTGGCCTGACGCCATGGGGCTCGTCGTCATCGAGGGCTTCATCATCTTCCTGCTCGTCATCTCCGGTTTTCGCAAGGCACTGTTCGCGGCGATTCCGCACCCGTTGAAGACGGCCATCAGCGTCGGCATCGGGCTGTTCATCTGCCTCGTCGCCCTCCACGACGCGGGTTTCAACTCCGCCGGCGGCGGCTTCCTCCAACTTGGCCCGAGCGGCACGCTGCAGGGCTGGCCGGTGCTCATCTTCATCATCGGCGTGCTCGGCATCGCCGCGATGATGGCCCGCAAGGTGAAAGGCGCCATGCTCGTCGGCATCCTCGGTGCGACGACGCTCGCCGTCATCGCCGAGACGGTCGGCAACATCGGCAGCAAGACGAACGCCAAGGGGGACGTCGTGAACCCGGGAGGGTGGTCCCTCACCGTGCCGCAGGTGCCCGACTCGTTCGTCTCGCAGCCGAACTTCTCGATCATCGGCGACTTCTCGCTGTTCGGTGCCTTCGGCAAGATCGGCACCATCTCCACGATCCTCATCATCTTCACGCTCGTGCTCGGCGCCTTCTTCGACCTCATGGGCGCGATGTACGCCGTCGGCGCCGAGGGAGACCTGCTCGACGAGGATGGTGTGCCCGAGCACTCCGAACGCATCATGATCGTCGACTCCGTGGCCGCGATGGCCGGCGGCGCCGGCTCCATCAGCTCCAACACGGCCTTCATCGAATCGGCGTCCGGCGTCGGCGAGGGCGCGCGAACCGGCCTCGCCTCCATCGTCACCGGCGTGTGCTTCCTGCTCACGACCTTCCTGGCCCCGCTCGTCGAGATGGTGCCTTCGGAGGCCGCCGCGCCTGCCCTCGTCATCGTCGGCTACCTCATGATGACGCAGGCGAACGACATCGACTGGAAGGACATGGAGATCGGCCTGCCCGCCTTCCTGACGATGGCGCTCATGCCCTTCACCTACTCGATCGCCGTCGGCATCGGCGCCGGGTTCATCAGCTTCATCCTGATCAAGCTGGTCAAGGGCAAGGCGAAAGACGTGCACCCACTCATGTACGTCGTCGGGCTCTTCTTCCTCGTCTACTTCGGCATCGAACCCGTCAAGCAGATCCTCGGCGTCAGCTGAGGCAGCGATCATGCGGCGAGGGCTGCCCACCACGTGGTGGGCAGCCCTCGCCGTATGTTCGCTGCCTCAGGCCTCGTCGTGCTCGGTGTTCTCATGCTCGGTGTTCTCGCGCGCACCCTTGCTGCCGCCAGAGACCTCGAGGTCGACGTCAAGTTCGTCGAGCACCGGCGCGTCCTGATGGTCGTGCGCCTGCGGAGCTTCCATGTCGGCCTCGGAATGGGCGCCGCACCCGAAGTCGAGGGCGACGACCTTGCCGTCGGCGGGCGACCAATCATTGGCACAGACACCGAACTGCTGACGCAGCACACCCGCCATCGGCAGGAAGTAGCCACACGTCGCGCACGGCGCGGGAGCCTTGCGGGCGATGTCGGACGACGGCCCGTTCTCTCCGTCGTACCAGCGCTGAGCCGCCTCGTCGCGCCCCTCTGCCGAGAGCACGCGCGCGCGGCCGAGGCCGAGCTCGAAGATGGCGACCTGGTCGACGTCCTCGTTGCCGGTTGCCTCGAACCCGCCTTCGAGGCGCGGGTCGTCCTCCTTGTACGGCAGCACGTCGCCGGCGCTCAGGTCCCCCGGGGCGAGCCGGTCAGCCCAGGGCACCCACTCGGGCGCGAGGATCGACGACGCCGTCGGCACGAGATTCGTCTCGCACACGGTGGCGACCTTCGCGCGGGGCGCGCGGGCCACGGAGACGGCCCACTGCCAGTCGGGGTAGCCCTTGGCCAGGCTCGCGAAGTAGTGCGTGCCGAGTCGCTCCGAGTTCATCTCGAAGCGCACGTGCTCACCGACCGTGTCGCGGTAGGCGATCTCGACGACGGCGGCGCGCGCCATGTCGCGTGCGGCGTCAGCGGCGAGTACGGCGTCGTTCTTCACCACCTTGACGCGGCGAGCCTTCGGTGACGACGCGGGCGCCGGCTCGACGGGTTCGCTCGCCGCGGAGGGCGCGGAGGGGACGTCAGACATGATCAGACCTCGAGGTCGTCGGCCACGGCGCGCAGCACCGTCGCGATCTTGTTCGAATGGCTGCGGTCGGGGTAACGCCCCTTCTGCAACCCGGAGGACAGGTCGTCGAGCAGACGGATCACGTCTTCGACGATAACGCTCATCTGCTCAGCGGGCTTGCGCTTGCGCTCGGCGATCGACGACGGCGCGTCGAGCACCTGGACGTGCATCGCCTGCGCGCCCTTGCGCCCGTCGACGACGCTGTACTCGATGCGCATTCCGCCCCGCAGCTGGCTCACCCCGGCAGGCAGCGCGCTCGCGGGGACGAAGACGTCGACGCCGTCGTCCCCGGAGACGAAGCCGAAGCCCTTCTCGGCGCTGTAGAACTTGACCTTGCCGACCGGCACGTCGCACCTCTTTGCTCATGAGGCCGGCGGGCGACCTCGGGTGGGATGGCTCGCGCGTGCGGCACCCCGTCGAACACTAACTTTTCGAGTTTACCGGCGCGTGTGCGGCGCCTCCGAATCGTCGGCCTCGACGCGTTCCACGCTCGGCTCGGCGACCTCGATGCCGGCGTCATCCGAGCCGCCGCCGCGCTCGTGTGCACCGTCGCCGCGACGGGCCTCGTCCTCGCGTAGTTGCTGCTGCATCTGCCGCAGCATGTCGGCGCGGGCCGAGCGCGACGCCGCATCGCCCGCCGACGCACGGCGGGCGGTCGGCGGCTGCGTGACGGCGCGCGAGCGCCACCAGAAGAACACCCCGCCGAGCAGCATCGCGAACCCGGCCAGCAGGACGACGAGACAGACCAGCGCCCACACCACCATGGCGGCATGGAGCAGCGCGCCGACATGCCCCCGGTCAGCGAGCTTGACGGCCACCGTCACCCACGCGCCGATGAGCAGTGGCGAGGCCACCCACAGCAGCGCAGCGCCGACGATCGCGAGCCGTTTGCCGCGCGCCAGCAGCGCGGTCGAGAAACTCTCCTCGTGCACGTCGTCCATGGCGGGAACGCTACCGCGCGCCGGCGACAACCCCGTCATTCCAGGCCTTCGGCGCCGCCCGTCAGGTGCCGAGTGCTGCCCAGACGCTGGCGCGTCGCCACGCCGTCACGGGGCCGGAAAACCCCGAGCCGACGGGGTTGTCGGGGCCGCCCACTACTGTCGGCGACATGACGAACCGCAGTCCGCGACGCCTCAGCACCGCGCAGGCACGCCGCATCGCGTTGGCCGCCCAGGGGTTCGCGAAGGCACGCCCCGAGAGCGTCACGACACGCCACCTGACGGCGACCGCCGCGCGCCTGCAGGTCGTGCAGATCGACAGCGTCAACGTCCTCACGCGCAGCCACTACCTCCCCTTCTTCAGCCGCCTCGGCCCGTATGCGCAGCGCGACCTGGACGCGCTTCGGGACCGCGCGCCACGTCGTCTCGTCGAGTATTGGGCGCACGAGGCCAGTCTCGTGACGCCGCAGGTGTGGCCGCTGCTGCGTCACCGCATGGCGCGCGCCCATGAGGACGCCTGGGGTGGCATGCGTCGCGTCGCATCCGAGCACCCCGACCTCGTCGAACGCGTCCACGCCCACGTCACGACGCACCCGCCCGCCACAGCCCGCGAGATCGAGGTCGCGCTCGAACACGACGAGCAGCTGAACAACGACCACTGGGGCTGGAACTGGTCGCTCGTCAAGGCAGCTCTGGAGCACCTGTTCTGGGCCGGCCGCATCACCTCGGCCGGACGAACGCCGCAGTTCGAACGTCGCTACGCGAGCCTCGAGCGCGTCCTGCCGAACGAGATCGCCGACGCCGCGCTGGCCGAGGAGTTCTTCTCACCGACCTCCCTGATCGACGCCCCTGCGGGCAGCGACGTCGCCTACTTCGACGACGTCGTCGAACTCGTGCGGCGCAGCGCGATGGCGCACGGGGTCGGCACCGAGCTGTGTCTAAGGGATTACTTTCGGCTCAAGGGCGCCCAGGTGCGCCCGGCGATCGAGCACCTGGTATCGGCGGGCGAACTCGAACCCGTCGACGTCGAATGCTTCGGCAAACCCGCATGGCGCCACGTCGATGCAAAGATCCCTCGCCGCATCGAGACGGCCGCGCTGTTGTCGCCGTTCGACTCACTCATCTGGCAGCGCGAACGCACCGAGGCACTGTGGAACTTCCGCTACCGCCTCGAGATCTACACCCCCGCCGCGAAGCGTCAGTACGGCTACTACGTCCTGCCGTTCCTGTTCGGCGAGCGCCTCGTCGCGCGCGTCGACCTGAAGGCCGACCGCGCCGCCGGGGTGTTGCGCGCTCACGCGATCCACTGGGAGCCGGGCGCCCCCGCCGCACACCCAGGCGCCGCGGACGCCTTGAGCGACGAGCTCACGACGATGGCGACATGGCTGGGTCCCGAGGGGTGGCGCGCCGCATGAACGACGCACGCGCACCGGTGACGGGCGGGGTCCGCCCCACCCGTCACCGGTGCGCGTTTGGCTCATGTCAGACGTGACGCTCCTGATGCGGATCCGACGATGCCTTCGGCTGCTTCGCCTCCTTCGAGGCCAGCGCGTAGGTGCGGGCGTACGTGGTGCCGGCCGCGAGCAGGACGAGGCCTGCGCCGACGCACGTCATGGCCCGCGTCATCGCGCCCATGTAGGCGAGATCGAACATGAGCAACTTGAGAAGGGCACAGCCGAGCAGCGCGAGACCCCCCGCCATCGACGCCGACAGGTGGCGCGGCCGCGTCAGGCCGGCGACGAGCACGAGAGCGGCGAGCGCCATCGTGCCGACGGTGATGACGAGGTGCACGAGGAAGAAGCCCGACGGCGTGCGACCCAGGCAGGTGATCAGCGACATCGCGAAGCCCAGCAGACCGATGAAGCCGGCACCGACGAGCGTCATCTGGACGTGCGGCGCGGGCATCGCCCGGCCCCGGACCGACCAGGTCGCGACGGCGGCCACCGTGAGCATGAGCAGCCCGCTCACCGCGACGGATGCCGGCAGTTCAGCGGCACGCCCCCGGTAGAACAGGTCGATCGTGGGAGAGGCCACCTGCTGCGCGACGGCGGCGAGACCCAGCGCTCCGAGGGCCAACTGACCGTCGATGCGCTGACGCGTCATGCCCTGCGCGGCGAACAGCACGAGCGCAGCGGCGAGGAACGGCAGGGCGAGCCACGGCCCGGTCGTCATGGCGAAGGCCAACGTCAGCGCGTTGATGACGGTGACGACGAGCGCGCCCAGGCGCAGCTCGCGCCCCGCGTGCCGCAGGGCCCACCACGTCAGTGCCGCGACGAGCGTCGCCCCGAGGGCCAACAGCGTCCACGTCGAACGGTCGGCACGGATCATGAAGACCCACATCGGCAGCCAGGCGCTGACGTAGGCGGCCGCACCCCAGCGCGCGTCGGGACGAACCGTCGCGGTGAGCAGCGTCGTCGTCACCGCGGTGAGGGCGATGAGGCCGATCATGACGGGCACCTGGACGCTGTGGTCGAGGTCGATCCAGAACGTCGCGGCGAGCACGACGGGGACGGTCCGCGCGAGGCCGAGCTCGTCCCAGCGACGCGTCAGCTCGGGTGCGACGCCGAGGAGCTGGATGACGAACAGGAACGCGACGAGCGCGAGGCCGGGGCCCTGCGTCAAGAAGGGCGCGAACACGCAGACCGCGACCATGATCGCGATGGCGAGCCATTTCTCGTCCCAGCGCATCGCGAGCAGGAACGCGGCTGCCGCGACGACGAACGCCATCGCGAGGCCGACACTCAACGGCACCCACGCGTAGAGGCGGGTGACGGCGATGACGTCGAAGTACGCCGCGGACGCTGCCGTCGCGAGCA